>NZ_SCRP01000009.1 GCF_004298475.1 Paraburkholderia sp.
CGATAGCTACCGTTTCAGAAACAGCACGACACAGCCAAAGAAGGAGAGAAAGAAGACCCAGATACCCACCGAATAACCCGTAAAGCTGGTCCAACGGGTGGGTCAGAATTCAATGCAATTTGTGGGTCAGGATTCCGTGCAAATCAACATGTAGAGTTTGAGCAGAACGGCCGGATGGTAAGACGGTCGCCCCGTGATCGCGGGCGTGGTACCTTCGAAGCCCATGGAAGCCAGATCGAGCTCGTCTACGAATGTGTCGACGATCCGCACGGGATTGTCATCAGCAATAAAGTCTTCGAGACATTCCGGCAGCAACGTGGCCTGATTGCGGTTCGCACCCTCGACAAATCGCCCCATCTCCGCTTCTCGCGCTAACAGGTTGATTCAGTCTAGGTGGTCGCCCGGGTTTTTACACACCCTCGGCCACGAGCCGCCAGTCGAGGTCGACATCCATTTTGAATAGCCAGGGGCTCATCCGCCCCCGCTCAATGGCCGGTTTCTGGCGAGCAAATTTCCGGTGACACTGCCTCAACCCGGCCATGATGAGACGGTGGTAGTTTCGCGCCGAATGACCAAAATCCGTGCCAAAGCGAACGTTCATCCTTGGCGAGCATGTGACATATTGAGGCCGATAGTTCGTCTGCTCAATCGGATCAGATTGCCCGTGCCATTACAACGAGGAAAAAATGCGGCTTTTACGATCTTTCGTCACGCCTTTGGGTTTCATCGTTGCGATTTCATTTTGTGCGAACTGGTTCGCGCGAGCGGATACCTCTCCGGAGCACAATGCAGGGGGTTCAGTAGGCGCGGTCGCGCCAATTTTCCGTCAGCTTGTATATTTTCGCGTACCTGTTAGCTTTGTATCTGTATTCGAAGAAACGCACGGAGATCGCTACATCCATGAGTGGGTTTTGTCGGGCGAGAGCGTTTCGAACTGGACACAGATGATAACCCTCACAGGTGCACAAAATGTCAGCCAAAGGCATCCCGAGGCCACACCTAAAGCGTTCGCCGGTGCCATCGCCAGCCGGTTCCAACGCACGTGTCCGACATCGTTTTCAGCAAAAGGAATTTACGAGGGGCAATTGAACGCGCAAGACACGTTCATCCTGGTCGTCGGTTGCGGTAACGCGCCGACTAGTGCTGGACACAGCGAGACAGCCGTTATCGCCGTGGTCAAGGGAGAAAATGATTTCTATACGTTGCAGTGGGCTCAACGAGCTGACGCAACGCCGACGCCGAAGGACATCGACGTGAACTTATGGGCCGGGCGGATAAAAAGTCTCATGCCTTTGAAGCTGTGTCCAATCGTCGCTGGAGAACGTCCGCCATATCCAAGTTGTGTCGGAAGTTGAGCGAGCGCTCATTCGCTCACCGCTTCATTACCGTCACTTCCGGCGAGCGAGTGGTCTAACTCACAAAAGAGTCGTTCGCGAAAAGAGGTCGTGCGACCGAGAAGGGTCGGGAGTACTCACTGCCGACTGGCCGCTTCCGGGAAGCGGAACTCCACTGGCCGCTTTCCGGCGATGAATTTGAAGAGCGGACTGACGCAACCCGACCCTGTACTGCCGTTCAAGCACGCCCCCAGCCAATGGCGGCTCCTGAAGACGCAACGGTCATTCGACTGACCGAGCGAAGCCACCCGCTGAATGTCTGGGCGACGCATCCGGTGAACGTCTCTGCATAGCCATGCTGCGTCTCCCTAAGCACGCAGCTGAATCAATCGTTTCGTTGCGTCCTGACCCGCTCTGTGGAGAATGCGTCATTGGCGAGACCATCACCGTCAATGAGAGATCTGTTCAGAGGAGGGACCAAATTGGACTGGATGACCATGGGTATCGAACGGAATAAACATCCCGACAGAACCAGTCTTGATCGATTCCACCATCCTGTTCAACGGCGCTTCTGCATCCTCAGTTCGCGGCACACACCCGTTTTTACCCGAGAGTGCCGCGACGAAGACGATTGCCCATTCCTGGAGCACCTGTCGTGATTCCGCGAGCAGATCGCTAAACGTACCCAGTTCCTCAGGTGTTTTGTCCACGCACATCAGTGGTGTCAACGCGCCACCCTGACCCGCTTCGAAGCGGGTCAGCTGGTCTGGCGTGAAATCATCGGGCAACTCAACTGAGGTAAATACGAATAGCAGACGCTGTGGCTCCGGTTGTTGCCGTGCGACGCGAAGAAGTTCATCAAAACTCGAAATACTTATCATCAATCGTCCGTGTGGTGTCGTGAAGGCAAGGCAGTACGTCGGCTGTGGAATCCGACACATAATCCACTCGTCCTGCCTGGGGGAATTTAGCCGCCCACAAGTGGAGGAGTTTGAACTGCCCATCGGAGAACATGGAGGGAGACTGGCCGGTCTCGTCAATGTGATGGGATTTGCTCTGGCGGCTTATATGTCCACTTTACCCTGAGAACTCTAACACCTCATCGCGCCACGACCAGTGGTGAACGGCCGCAAGGGAGGGAGTCGACTGTCCGCGTCGGGTTGCGGATTCAACCGGTGGATGCAATAGGTTTCTCGAATCGTTCGGCCGCTTCTTGGAGGGGAGCCGACGTCTCAATGTCCGGGCGTCGCCTCGGGCGAATGATACTTCCTGGCCGCACTTCGACCGATGGCTCGCGCCGGTTCGATCGCCGCCGGGCGAATCTATGCGAAAGGCATAAATCGATCCTGAACAGCCCTTTTATGCGTCCGAGAAGAGACGTTCAGGCCGCAGGGGCTGTAGGCGACGCATTTCCGTCGAAATTCCTGGCAGCGAATCAGGGAATATGAAAAGTCGCGGCGATTTGGTGCCTTAGAAAATAGACGCTCACGCCCAATATAAAGAAGCCCGTCAATACGCCAGCAACACGTTGCGTCGTGACATTCTTCGGCTTGGGCGCGTTGTCCATTACGCCCCGTCCCTTTCTAAGGTGATTCATGGCGTACAGCACTACCGCCAATGCCCCAGCCCTGAAAATAGCGTCCCCTAGCGTCATGTTTGCCCCTAACGGATCACTCACTTTTACATCGTTGATTCAACACCTCTGAACACCTTACTGGTAAGCCCGTTTTTTGTCAGGCGTATTTATGGCGTTACCCGACCCAGAGCGTGTGAAAACGCTGTTTTCTGCGGCGCGAGCAATGGACGGCCAGATCGGTCAAGTTTTTTTCGGCGAGTTTGAATCGATCGAACATCACGCACGGTACAACAACGCCCCTAGGGGCTTTAGCCCCTCGCCAACTTCATGGCCTTCAGAGTCCTTGCCACGCCCAGTATGCTGATGACACGCTTCAGGTTGTAGGCTAATACCTGCAGGCTCATCTCTGTACTCGCTCGTCCGGGCGTTCGGGTCAGGAAGTGTGCAGGACCCATCCAGTGCTTGAGCGTACCGAAGACATGTTCGACCGTACTTCGGCGGATAACCGCGTGCGATTCTGCACGCGTTTGGCGACGGCGTGCGAACTACAGCGTCGGAATCATGCTCGGGAACTCCAGGTGGCTCTCCACGCGCTTGATGCCGGGCACGGCCTCGGCCGCAATGCGGATCGCGTGCTTTTCCTCCTCGGACTCGATCGCGCCCCATAGATGCGCGACGCCGTCCTTGACCATTACGCCCTGTTTTGGCAGCCCCCAGCGCTGACCATGCATTTCCCGAACTATCGCGTCGCGCAGACTCGCGTCGTCGTGCGAAGCCGAGTCCACGGTCGGGACGACACTCGCGAGTGCACGGATCAGGTTCGAGCGGCTGACGATTCCGACCAGCTTGTTGTTCTTCAGCACTGGCATGCGTTTGAGATGCCGGCGCTCCATCAGATCTGCGATCTGTACGAGTGGCATGTCCTCAGGAATCGAAATCACCCGGTCACGCATCACGTCGCCGACGAGATGGCCGTGCTCCTTCACATACCTCGCGGCCTGCTCGCGGGGCGATGACAACAGGAATTCGAACCACCACGGACGCTTTGCGTGGCTTGTGCCGTTTTCCGCGCGATGCAGCAGATCGCCCTGGCTGACAATGCCGACGACCTGTCCCATCGCGTCGACGACCGGCATCCCGCTGATATGGTTGTCGACGAACAGTTTTGCCGCGTCGTGGATCGTCATGTCCGGTGTGGCGGTGACGACGGACGGAGTCATGATGTCGAGTGCGCGCATGGCCGCCCCCTCAGCATGAGGCGACGGGTCCCCATCTGTTGCATCCGTCGTATGATTTCGGCAGACGCACCGGCGGCGGGCCGCGCGGTGCTGAGGCGCTTGAATCCGATACTCTATGAACGCTCGCGCCGTCAGCGATTCACGCACATGACGGACGATGTCCTCTTCGCTGCGCAGCGCGATCGTGGCGGCAAGTCTGCGCGCGCCGTGCCTCGGCAACGTCTGCAATTCGCGTAATCAGGCGCTTCCAGGGGCACGTCCGAGCTTGTTGCGAAATGCGTCACGCACTGAGTTTAGGCTAACTATGCCGTAAGGTGTGGCAGGCGCTGGGTGCGCCAGGCGCAACGGATTGTGCTTGTGATATGGCTCGGAACGGTGTGATTGTATATCTAGGCAAGTTGCGAATTGCGCGGCTTCAGAGGGGGCGTAGAGGTCCTGGCGGTCGAAGAGCGTCACGGCACCGTTACTTCACTGCGCCTTCGGTAAAAGCGGCCACGAATCGGTCAAGGAAGACGTTGTAGAGCAGCGCGACCGGCAGGCTGACGACAAGACATGCGCCCATCAGCGAGCCCCAGAAGTAGACGTCGCCGCGCACCAGGAAGGTTGGCACGCCAACGCTGACGGTGTACTGTGAAGAACTGGTGATGAACGTGAGCGCATAGACGAACTCCTGCATCACCAGTGTCAAGGTGAAGATAACGACGGTCAGGATACCGGCCGACGAAAGCGGTACGACAACCTTCAGGAATGCGCCGAAGCGACTCAAACCATCCATCATTGCGGCTTCTACAATGTCGCGAGGCACCGCTTTGAAAAAGCCCATCATCAGCCAAATGCAGAAAGGCACGGTAAAGCTTGGGTATACGACCACCAGCGACCACAGCGAATCCTGCAGCCCTAGCGCGCCGATGATGCGCGAAAACGGGATGAAGAGGATGGTGGGCGGGATCAGGTAGGTGACGAAGATGGCGATCGCCAGTTGCCGCCCCCGCCGCCCGGTGAGCCGCGCCAGGCTGTAGCCAGCTGGTACGGCCAGCACTAGCGTGATGATCACCACCAGCACGCCCACCAGCAGTGTGTTGACGAGCCAGCGCACGTACTGGGTTTCCTGGAACAGGACTCGTAGATTCTCCAGCGTGGGCGGCCGGTTGAAAAGGAACGGGTTGTTTGCCGTATTGATCAGGTCGTGCACGTCCTTGAAGGTGGTAATCAGCATCCAGTAGAAGGGAAAGACGCAGAACACGGCAAAGGCGGCCAGCGTCATGAATGCCGCGAGTTGCGCACCGCGCGTGCGCCAGCGTGCGTTCGTCCATGCGGCCTTCCAACCTTCCGTTGCCGAGTCGGCGGGCATGTCAGATCACCTCGGCGCGATGCGCCACCGTTAGCAGGAGCGCGACCACCGCCACCAGCAACGGGAACAGGAAGAGCGAAATGGCCGCACCTTCGGCCAGGTCGCCGCCCTGGATGCCGGTGAAAAAGGCCAGACTGGCCAGCACCTGGGTCGTATCGTAGGGGCCACCACGCGTGAGCACGTAGATGATGATCATGTCGGTCAACGTAAAGACGATGCCGAACAACAGCGCCACCAGCATGACCGGCATTAACAGTGGAATATCGATCCGGAAGAGTCGCCGCCAGAAGCCCGCGCCGTCCATGGCGGCAGCGTCGTGCAGTTCGTGCGGGATGCCTTGCATGCCGGCCAGGATGATGACGGTGGCGAGCGGAAGCAACCGCCAGACATCCACCACGATGACAGACGCCATCGCCAGATCGGGCTGGCCCAGCCATATCGGCCACACGCCGGGGCCGACCACGCCAAGCGCGCGCAACGTCCAGTTGATGATGCTGTAGACCGGGTCGAAAATCCATAGCCAGCCGATCGACCCCAGCGAGATCGGCGCGACCCACGGCAGCAGGATCATGAGGCGCACCAGCCACTTGCCAGGAAAATCGCGCGCCAGCGCCACCGCAAGGATCTTGGCGAGCACCACCACCAGTGCCTGCGAAATCAGCGTGAACACCAGCGCATTGCGCAGCGACTTCCAGAACTGGGGACTTTGCATGACGTGGCGAAAGTTTTCCAACCCGACAAATCGAGCCACCTGACTGCCAACAGTGACATCAGTCAGGCTGTACCAGATCGACAACAGGAACGGGAAGCCGAGCAACAGAGCGATATAGACGAGCGCGGGCGCCAGCATCAGGGGACCAAGCCAGCGATCGTCCCACGGAGCGTGCGCAATGCGGCGGCCTGAAGTTCGTGGGGTACTTTGGGACGCGTTCATGGCGAATTGGGGATCGTGTCCAGGCGCGCGCCGGAACGCGCGTCAAAGCGGCACAGATCGGCGCGTCGCACGGCGAAGAGGTGCCGGGTTCCAGCCTGCAGCGCCATGTTTGCCGTACATGGTATCCGGGAGATGACCTTGACCGGCGGCTGCGGCGGTTCCAGCAGCCCATACACGAGTCGATCCGCGCCAAGGTATTCGATGCGCGTGATGCTTACCGGGAGGCGTTCAAGTTGCGCATCGTTTTCGAAGAGTTCAAGTGGCAGGAAATGTTCAGGACGGAAGCCGGTTTCCACGCTGTCGGAGGCGATCAGGTTCATCGGGGGTGAGCCAATAAACGCGGCGACAAAGTGATCGGCCGGATGCCGATAGACTTGTTGCGGCGTGTCAAGCTGACGCATGCGGCCGTGGTCCAGCACCGCCACGCGGTCACCGAGTGCCATGGCTTCGATCTGGTCATGGGTCACGTAGATGGTCGTAGTGCCCAGGCGGCGCTGGATTTGCTGCAGTTCGTCGCGCGCAGAGGCGCGGAGCTTGGCGTCAAGGTTGGACAGCGGTTCATCCAGCAGGAAGGTCACGGGATCGCGCACGACCGCGCGCGCGAGCGCCACGCGCTGGCGTTCGCCGCCGGAAAGCTCGCGCGGCTTGCGTGTCAGCAGATGATCGATGCCGAAGAGTGTTGCGGCCCACTTGACCTTGATCGCGATAGTCTTGCGTGCCGTGTGCTGGGCCTCCAGCGGGAAGGCAATATTCCTGGCCACTGTCAAGTGCGGATACAACGCGTAGCTCTGGAAGACCATAGCCATGTTGTGCGCGCGCGGTGGGAGGCCGGTGACGATGCGACCGCCAACCAGGACATCGCCGGAGGTGGGCACCTCCAGCCCGGCGATCATGCGCAGCAGGGTGGTTTTTCCCGAGCCGGACGGGCCGAGCAACACCAGGAATTCGCCCTCGCGCACAGCGAGGTCGATCCCGTCGACGGCGGTGGTGCCATCGAAGCGCTTTGTCAGCGAGCGGGTTTCCACTGTCGCCATGGCGGTCCGGGTGTTGCTCTGTGAGGGGCGTGGTGCCAATCGCTTCGGACTGCGGGCGTCTTGCGGCGCTCGCGGCCCTCGATCGCCGTCTACACCAGCCCTCTGGCTTGCCATTTGGCGAAGATCCGCTTGCATGCGGCCTCGGCGTCGCGGATAGCGTCCTCTGGCGTGGCATCGCCAGTTGCAGCCCTCGCAAACATGGTGTTGAGTACCCAGGTATTGAAGATTTCGTCGATGGCGGCGTTGGCGTAGCCTGGGTAGCCGACATTGGTGGCCTGCGCCATCAGGCTGCCCAGCACCTTGTATTTGTCGCGTGGCTTGGCCTTGGAGTCGTCCTCAATCATTTTTTTGAGGTCAGGTACGGTGCTGGGGAAGCATGGGAAGTTATAGAACTCGCTGCCCAGGAAGCCCTGGCGGAAGTTGTCAATATAGTCCACGAGGAACTGCTTGGCGCCGGCAATGTTCTCGGCGAATTTCCAGATCACGTAGCAGTCCATCACATGTTCCAGGCAGATGCGCTGCGCCGGTCCGCGCAGGGCCTGCGTCAGCCAGATGTCGGGTGTGACCGGAATGTTCTTGTTTTCGCCCTCGCGCGTGATGGAAATGGCGTTCAGGCATAGCGAAATCTTGCCCGCCAGCATGGCGCGGTTGTTCGAGGATGGATCCCACGCCAACACTTCCGGCGTCATGGTGTCGCGATACAGCGCCTGGACGTACTTGACTGCCTCCAGCGTGCTGGGCGAATTCAACACCACGTTGCTGTGCGCGTCCTGCACGGAACCGCCGAAGGCGTAGAGTATGGTGCGCATGGCCATGGCGGTATCCAGTTCGGCCGACAGGCCAATGCCCACTGGTATGCCTTTCGTCTGCTTGATCTTCCGCCCAGCGCGCAGCACGTCGTCCCAACTGTCCGGCGACGGCAAACCGGCTTCATCCCACAGGTCTTTACGGTAATTCACGGGATCCGGCACGAAGCTGTCGGAGAACGCGAAGTACTTTCGGGTCTTGGGGTTGTAGGTGCTGTGCACCGCCAGGTCAACCGGCTTGCCATGCTTGCGCTGGCACTCTTCATAGATTTCGCGGTGGTCAATTACTTGCTCTTCGTACACCGGAGGCGGTGAGAGGAACATGAAGAGATCGTGCCCTTTCTGGGCCGAGACCTCGGCGGCGGCGCGCGTGGCCAGCGCCGGAATGCCGACGTGATCGACGATGACCTCAGTATCGTGGCGCTGACCCCACTCCTTCACGTAGGTGCCGTCGAACCACTTGTCGTAGCCCGGCACGAAATGATTCCACTGGAGAATTCTGAGGGTACGCCTGGTGGCGGCATGCGCGGGGCGGGGACCGACCAAAGGGGTGAGTCCGGTGGCGAGCGCGGCTGCTGCTGCCGCCTGCATGAGGCGGCGGCGCCGTGAATCGATGAGGGAACCGCTGTCGCGCGCGGGAAGGCGCTGGAACCTGGCAATGCGTGGGTTGCTGTTCATGGCCGCCTCGCAAGCAAGAATTGAACCGCATGCGCTCTGTCTGCGTGGTTACGCCTGGGGCGCACGTACCATCACTTTCAAGGATAGGGAACAATCCCGGAAATACAATTAGCCTTCCTCAGCGTTGGATACCACCTTTCCAGGAGCAAGACCGACATGGGTAAACAGCGCCGCGGGCGGTAACAGGGGTAATCTGCGGCGCAGATATGTTCCGACAAATTGAGAGAGGCTTCGACAGACTGAGTCGCGTCGCCGGTCTCAGCTACATAAGTCGGAATGATGCCCGGACACCCGAGATGGATTTCGATGCGTTTCACGCCAGGCATGCCTTCGGCAGTGGTCAGGTTCGCGCGGCGCGCTTCTTCCGATTCGATGACACCCCAACGATGCACGACACCGTCGCTTACGATGAGGTTCTCCCGCGGCAACGTCCAGGGCTACTCGCACAGCTCACTGTCGTCTGGCATTTGTGACGGCATGGTTTTCCCGGGCACAGTTGCGAGCGCATGGATCAAATTGGCCCAGCTGGCAATACCGACGAGATCGCCATCGGGCTGGCGGGCTTCAATAGCCGAAAAGGCTGATGAAGCAACATTCGACTTCGCCAGTTGAACGGCCGTTTGCTGGATGGAGCCGAAGTCTGAGGGTCGTAACGGCGGAGCAAGCGAATGACTCTTCATGGCCGATTGGGTAAGGTCGCCAACTGCCGCTTAGTGGCACTCCAGTTTGCAAAATCTGGATTTGGCTGATTGACCGGTTTGGAGAAAATTGTCTGACCGGGGTGGGTCGTCTGATGCCTTTCACATAGTTCGCTGTTCGGAGCGATTCCGCCCGAGCATCCGTTCACGCGACTCAAACGAGGACGGTGCTGCACAGTGGCGATGTTCACTAACGGCACCACATGACCTCGGCAACAACAACTAGCCGGGCACCCAAAAGGCCCCCCACCGCACATAACCAGAACCAGAAGAATCCGAAAAGGGGCGCCGCACCACAACCGGCGGCACCCCAAACCCGATCACTGGCCTGCATTCCTGACGGTGACCCAGGTGTGATACTGCTCGGACCAGAAACGCCGCGGCGGAGCCGAAGCAGAAGCCGGACGCGGCGGCGCTTCGGTATAGGCAGTCTGCATCTCCGGCTGCGCAGCCGCGGACGCATCCCCCTGCGTGTCCTCGCTCCGTGCCATCTCCCGAGCGTAAGCCCGCGCGTCGGCCTCGAACTGCTGGGGCGTGACGGCCTGAACCTCCTGATCCCCATCGTCGGGAACCTGATCTTCGCGCGCCGTTACCGGGGTCGCACGTGCGGGCTGCGGTGCCGGATTTCCCGTGGCGCGAGCCTGTGTGGTTGCCGAACAGAACTCCGCGACCAACTGGTCTGTCGATGGCGCCCGCGCGGACGCCGCCGTGGATTTCGGTGCTTGCGCAACCTTCGCAGCGTGGCGTGCCGGCGCCGGCGCCATTTGCGCAGGTTGCTGGTCATCCGGCAACGGGGCGCTCGAGACCGGAATCTGCTGTACCGTTTCGACGTCCCCCGCATCGCTGTAAGTCTCTTTCAGGTCGACGATTTTGCGCGCGGGCCGCGCGCCCGCCGCCGCCTGTGTTGCGCCACCGGACGGGCTGGCCGCGATGTCGGCATGTGCGGCCTTGTAACCGGCAGCATAGGCCTCCTTGACCGCCCTCAACTCCGCCGGCGTCATGGTGGCGGGACTCGTGTCGGCGATAGCGGGTAAGGATAACGAACCACATACTGCCACCAGTGACGCTGCGGCGAGAGGCCGTAAGTACAGGTTCATTGTATTGCGCGGGCACCCGACCGGCCGGCCGGGGAGGGATAGCACGCCAGCGTACGCCGGCCAGGCCCGCATCTCCTTGGACGAAGCTATCCTTGCACGGGAGGGGAGCCCGGATCGATGCCGACCCGCCCGGGCTCGCTCACAACGTCATCACGATCATCACTGGCGCCACCGGCGATAACCACCGCCGTACCACCAGGGTGTGCCGTAATACCCCTGCACCACGGGGTACGCCGTCGCTACCGTGACACCCGGCGGCGCATAGACGGGCTGCTGATACGCGGGCTGCTGATACACGGGCACGTACTGCACCGGCGGAACAGGCGGCGGTGGCGGCGCATACACGGGTACGTACTGAACCGGCTGGACTGGAGGGGGCGGTGCCGGTGCGTACATCGGCGGCGCGTACGGTCCAGGCGGCGGGACGTCCGCATACGATGGCGGCGGTGGCGGCAAGTACCGCCGCACTGCCGGCCGGGGTGCGTTCACCGGCCGGGGCGCCGCGCGGGCTGCGGCCACCTGTTCATCGTGATGTTTCCGAATGAGTCCCTTCAGGATCCGGTCGTCCGTGTTGCCGCGGTGAATCCAGCCGTTGCGATAGGCGCGCGCGATTTCGCTCATCTTCGCGCTCGGATCCTCTTTCGCGCCATCGGCATTAACGAGGTAATCCCCGGGCTGGAGGCTCCGCTGCACGGGGGCGCCGTTGTCGTAGGCCTCGGGCGGTCCGTCGGCATGCGCTGCGGGTCCGTAGATCACGGTGGCGAAGGCCATGCCAGCCAGACTCCGCGTAATCCGTTTCTGCATGGTTGCCTCCTTGCAGCGCGATGGAGTTGTTCAACGAGCGACCTGGCCAGCCGATGGCGCGCGAACGAAGTGCAAGTAGTCGATGCGAATGCAAACGGAGGTCCAGCCGATCCGCTGCCGCGACCGCGGCGCCTGGCGCTCCGGCTTGTCCGGCATCCCACGAGAGCCGATGAGCCTTGCCTCGAACGGTTCGCCCTCGACGAAGGCATAGAGGAAAAGTGCCGATACCACGTGCGGGAAACCCGCAATCGATCCCATCACCACCGTCAACACATGATTTCCCAGCTATGGTCTTGAATGTGTGGTCGACCACATACGCGCCCGCAAAAAGATGCGCGCATGTGAGCCGCGAGCGGCCAGGCGTGCGAGGAGCGTGTTATTTCAATGTCGATGTGCGAGACAGATGCCGTTCGTTGTCAGGCGATAACGAACTGGCCAGATGATGCGCAGCGGCACGGATGATCTGAATGGCGTCCGGCCGTGAGGGGACAACGCGCGGACGATCGCGATGCGATCGTCCGCAGGTTTTTAGCGGGATTCCCGCTGCTTTTCGATGATGGCGGCGAAACGCAGTCCGCGACGCAGCGCGGCCTGGGCAATCCTTCCGCTGGCCGTCTCGTCGAAATCGACGGCGTCGATTGCGTTGCGCACGATCAGTCCCAGCTCCGTGTCACCCTGCATGACGAGGCGGCGGCTGAAGAAGAGCGTGTCCGCATCGATTTCGCGCGCGGCCATCCGGGCGAAGTCGATGCCGCTCGATGCGATCCGCAGGTCCGGCCTGGCTTCCGGCGGACGCGCTTCAAAACGCGTGCTGCCGAGCGTGAAGCCCACGACGAGTCCGATATCGGTGACTTCCATCACGTAGCTGCGGCCTTGCATCAGGGCGCGCGTATCTTCGTCGAGCACGGGCAGCACCAGCTGGTTCATCAGTGCGCAGCACGCGATCGAGGGCGGACGCACCGGCAGCCGGCCAATGCAGGCGCGCAGCCAGGGCGTGGGGAAAGCGGGAAGCAGATTCATCATCGCGAAGCTCCGGTATGTTCGTTAGCCGTCTTGCCGTCGGCCGATGCGCCGTCCTGCATGCCCTGTACGCCGGGGCGGCCGAACCAGAAGCCGTTGGTCGCGTCGCCCGCGTGCAGTTCGCTCAGGCTGCCGAACGCTTCTTCCGCGCTGATATCCCCTTGTGCGAGGTTCGCGAACAGATCGGCGATGCGCGGCGTGTGCAGCGATTGCGGACTGATACGGAGCACCGAAACGCCGGCTTCCTTCAATTGATCGAGCTGGCGGCACAGGTTGATGACCTGCGCGGTCTGGGTCTGGATGCCGTTCAGCAGGATGAAAGGCTTGCCGTCCTGCGTCGTGACGCTAATGCCGCTCGGGTCGTTGATGCAGCGCTGTTCGCAGTTGTCTTTCTGCACGTTGTGATGGCGCGCGGTGAAGCAGCGCGACGACAGCGAAAGCGGTGCGTTGCCGAAAGCGAACATTTCGATTTCGCACGGCTGGGTGCGTTGCTGATGGATCGTGCGCACGGTCTCGCCGGTGCATTCGATCGACGGAATCCAGCGGCGCGCGCCGAGCCCGACGAGCCAGTCGAGCATCTGCGCGCTGTAGCAGTTCAGGTGCGGGCCGATCACGAAGGGGCGCTTGTGCGCGACGAGCGCGAGCGCCGACATGTCGTTCGCTTCGAGCAGGAATTCGTCGGTGTCGGCGATCTTGCGCATGCGGCGCAGGTCGGCTTCGGTTTCAGCCAGTGCGAGCGTCGACAGCACGACTTCCTTGCCGTGCGACGCGAGATCGTGCGCGAGGCCGAGCCAGTCGGACTGGCGCATGCCGAGGCGCCGCGAGCACACCACTTCGCCGAGGTAGACGGTGTCCACGCGCGAGAGCGCGATGGCGTCGTAGAACCGCATGATGTCGCTGCGATCCCAGTAGTACAGGATAGGGCCGAGGGAGATTTTCATTGCGTTCATTTCCAGGGGCGCGAGTACGGGCCGAGGGTATCGGTTTGCCCTTCCGAAAGAGCGCCGAGCGTCTTGAGCGAAGCTTCGTCGACCGTGGCCGTATCGCCGTGTTTTGCGAGTGCGTCGAGTGCCGAGCGCCACACCTGGGTGACCGAGGCGGCGTAGGCCGGGCCGCGCTGCCGTCCTTCGATCTTGATCGCCGCCACGCCCATGCGTGCGAGCGTCGGCAGGATTTCCATCACGTTGAGGCTGGTCGGTTCTTCGAGGGCGTAGTAACGCTTGCCGTCGACGTCGAAGCGTCCCTTGCAGATGGTCGGGTAACCTGCGGGCTCGCCGGAGCGGTAGCTGTCGACCAGCACCGTGCCGAGACGCGCGTCGAGCCAGGTGCCGTCCTTCGCTTCGCGCTCGGACCAGTGCACGTGGCGCGCGGGCGAGCAGACGCCGTCGAGGTTCGGCGCTTCGCCGCTCGCGTGCGCGGAGAGGGCGCAGCGCCCTTCGACCATCACGCAGAGGCTGCCGAAGCCGAACACCTCGATTTCCACCGTCGTGTTGTTGAGCACGTTTTCGATCTGCTCGACCGACAATACGCGCGGCAGCACGGCGCGCTGGATGCCGAACTCGCGCTGCAGGAAGTTGATGCCTTCGTAGCTCGTGACCGAGCCTTGAACCGAGAGGTGCAGGCGCAGGTCCGGATGGACGCGCTTCGCGTAGGCCATCAGGGCCGGGTCGGCCACGATGATGGCGTCGGCGCCGAGCGTCGCCGCCGTGTCGATCGCCTTGGTCCAGCGCACGAGATCGTCGCCGTGAGCATAGGTGTTGATCGCCATCAACACCTTGCGTCCGGCGCGATGGGCATATTGCACCCCGTCGGCGAGCTGGCGCTCGTCGAAGCCCAAGCCCGGAAACGCGCGCGCATTGGTGTCGTTCTTCAGTCCGAGATACACGCAGTCGGCACCGCCGTCGATCGCTGCGCGCAGTCCGGGCAGGCTGCCTGCCGGGCAAACTAGTTCGGGTATTTTTAGCTTATCCATTGGATCGGGTTTCAGTCGCATTCCGTGAAAGCATGCCGGCGCCGGTGCGAAGCGCAGATCAGGGCCGCCGGACTGCCATGGCCGGCACTTGTTCGCGCAATCGCCTCAGTGTGTCGTCGCCGGGATACGAAGCGGGGATCGGCCGCACCAGCAAGTCTTCCGGCGTGCATCCGTTGCTGCGCAATCCGGGTGGATTCGAACGGCACGATGCGGCCATCGTGGTTGCTGGCGTAACTCGGTTGGATGGTCACGGACGTAAACTACATGTCGTGCGGGACGGAATTCCACGGACTATAGGTTGTGCACATCGGCGATAGAAGTGCAGGACGTGAAAGATTTGCCCTGGATCAACGCGTATGCATTGCCGGCCGACATATCGAAAAATTTCCGTGCGACGGCGCTGTAGGGCCGTTGACTGTCATCGGCACTCGCGGTAGCGCAGCGTCGAGGCAAACGTCGCGGCGTCGAGCGTCGCGAGCCGGTCGAGCCAGGCAGGCGTAAAGCTGCCGGGTCCGGCCGTTTCGCGGGCGGCCAGTTCACCGGCGACACCGGCGAGGGCGACAGCGGCGACGGCCGGAATCCAGAGATTGCCCTCGTAGCCGCCCGCGCCGATGAAAGCCGCGACGAGCGCAGAGAGCGCACAGCCGGTTCCCGTGACGCGCGGCATCACTGCGTCGCCGTTCGCCAGTTCGATGCTGCGCTTGCCGTCCGTGACGTAGTCGATGGCGCCCGTCACGGCCACCACCGCATGCAGATCGAGCGCGAGCGCCCGGGCGGCGCCCCGTGCGTCGTCGGTACTGGCCGTGCTATCGACGCCCCGGCCGCTCGCGGGGCCGCCCGCAAGGCCGATGATCTCCGAAGCGTTGCCGCGAATGACGGCCGGTTGCGCAGCAATCAGCTTGCGCGCGAAGCTGGTGCGGAACGTCAGCGCGCCGACTGCCACAGGATCGAGCACCCACGGCACGCCTGCCGCGCGTCCGGCCTCGACGGCCAACTGGATCGCCTCGGCCTGCGCGGCGTCGAGCGTGCCGAGATTGACGGAGAGCGCGCTGGCCAGCGTGACGAATTCCGCGACTTCCTCGCGCGCCACCACCATGGCGGGTGACGCGCCTGCCGCGAGCAGCACGTTGGCGGTCATATTGGTGGTGACGAGGTTCGCGAGACAGTGGACGAGCGGCGCACGGCGGCGGACGTCGTCAACGACTGAGAAAAGTATCGATGGCAGCATGCTGGGGTCGGTGTTTGTTTGACAAAGACGATCCGCTCCGGGGATTCACGTGCGAACGTAGCGGAGTCGAAATTCCTGTGCAATGCGCATTGGCGGCCTGCCATGCGGTCGGTCGCGCAGGGGCGACAGGCGGCGGGCCTGGATCGACCGTGAATCTATCCAGTTCCCGCCCGTGCGTCGAGAGCCGTTCCGTCGCACACATGTTCCAGAACAAGGGATCTGGGCCGCAGGTTGTGCCTGTGGCGATGCCGCTTGCCGTTCTGCATCTCAGAATATAATTCCGGCAATGTCGCGCCGCTGCTGGGTGTTTGGGGCGCGGCGCTTTCCGCTTCAGGCGAACTCCGAACGCACTTTCTCATATCAAGATGGCTGATATCGAGCACAAGACAGCCCGGCCCGCAGTTCAAAAAGCGGTTCATAAGGAAGACCGGCATTTCGTGACCGCACTAGCGCGCGGGCTCGAAGTGCTGGCGTGCTTTCGCGGCGGCGATGCGATGCTGACCAATCAGGAAATCGCGCAACGCTGCAAGCTGCCGCGCTCGACGGTCTCGCGTCTCACCATGACGCTCACGAAGCTCGGCTACCTGATTCATCTCGAAGACAACGGGCGCTACCGGCTCGGCACGGCTTGTCTTGCGCTCGGCAGTTCGATTCTCGCGCGGCTCGACGTGCGCAAGATGGCGCGCCCGCTGATGCAGGAGCTGGCGGAATTTTCGGGCGGCACCGTGTCGCTCGGGATGCGCGACCGGCTCTCGATGCTGTATATCGAAAGCTGCCGCGGCACGGCGGCGCTCGCGCTCACGCTCGATGTAGGCTCGCGCATTCCGCTCGCCACCTCGGCGATCGGGCGCGCCTGGCTTGCCACGGTTGCGGCGCGCGAACGACATGACGTGATGGAGCAGATCCGCGAACTCGACGACGTTGCCTGGCCGCGCATCCGGCCCGGCATCGAGCAGGGCATCGAAGACCATCGCACGCTCGGCGTGACATGTTCCTTCGGCGAGTGGTAGAAGGACGTCAACGGCATCGCCCGCGCGTTTCAGGCGGGCGGCGGCTTGCCGGTCATGGCGATTAACGTGGGCGGCCCGGCGAGTTCGCTGTCGAAGGAGTTTCTGCTCGGCGAGGTGAAGCCGCGGCTGCTGGACATCGTGGCGCAGCTCGAAGAGGGCGGCCTCGCCGCGTGCCAGCGGAATTAGCGGAATTAGCGGAATTAGCGGTCGATGGGCAAAAACGTGCCGCTCGTATGCAGCACTTCGCGCTCGCCAACCCTGAGCGTGCATTCCGCGAACACGATGCGCCGGCCGTTGCGGCGCACGCGCGCATGCGCTTCCAGCCAGTCGCCGACATGGGCCGCCGAGAGGAATTCGCTGTTGAGCGTGGTGGTCACCGTGACGTGCGCACCGCGCTGTGCGTGCGGCGCCTGGCTCAGGTAGATGCCGAGGGTGCCGTCGGCGAGCGTCAGCAGCATGCCGCCGTGGGCGATGCCGAGCGGGTTCGTATGCGCGGCCTTGACGCGCACCGCCACGATGAGCCCGCCCGCCGTAGCCGGGCGCGTGTAGAGCGGGCCGAGCGCGCGGAAATACGGGCCGCCGTGTTCGAAGAGTGTGTAGCCGTCCGGTACGCCGCTCGACGCATCGTTGGCCGGGGCCATGAGCCTGCTGCTCAGCAATTCGGGTGTCATCTTTTTTGATCTTCTCAATACCAGCCGGGTCTCGCCGTGCCGTGTGCCCGGAAACGTTTGCCCGCATGCGGGCGTTTCGGCAGAAAAATAAGCGGCAGCGGGAAATTTAGCACCGGCCAGCCAGGGCCGTGTGGATCTCGATCAGATGCTGCGCGCATTGTTGCGCGCGTTTTGCAGCCCAGGCTCACGAGCCGGTTTTGCCCGCCCGCGAGCGCCGTGTTCGGGTGTGCGGGCTTTTTGTGGGCTCGCCATAGAATCGCCCGTGCATCTGCAGTGTGGAATCGACGGATGGATTCGTGGAATTCATCGCTAACGCGCCGGCATGTCGGGGGCGCGGTGCGTGCCCCGACGATTCCTGGTCAACGTTGCGCCGCGTTACTTCGCGGCGCTCAGCTCGGCAGCCGGCAGCGGCTTGATCGCGCCGCCGTCCACCACGGCCACGACGGCGTGGCCCATCGTCAAGCCGCCGTGCGCGTCGACGCCGGTCAGCCCGTTCGGATTGTTGTCCGCCGCCAGGTTCTTGAGCGCCGCGTCGTACGCCTTGCGGATCGCCACGGCGTCGGTCGTCGTGCCCGCCTGCTTCATCGCCAGCGCCGTCGCCCAGACCGCCGTGTAGTTGAGTGAGTTTTCCTGCGACGGCATGCGGCCATCGTGCGTCTTCGCAAAGCGCGCGACGAACGTCTTCGCTGCGGGCGACGGGTCGTCGGACACGGGCATCACGCCCACCGATCCATCGAGCGCGCCGTAGCCGCCCGCGACCTTCGCGACTTCGTCGAGCTTGGCCTGGTCCATCACGACGAAGCCGCCCTTGAAGCCCAGCTCGCGCGCCTGGCGGATGATGAGTCCGGTGGGCTCGGACGGCCCGCCGACAAAAATCACGTTCGGCTTCGACGCGAGCACGCGGCTCACGCCGCTGTAAAAGTCGGTGGCGCGGTTATACGACATCGGGTTGTCGGCGACGACCGTGCCGCCCGCAGCCAGCCAGACCGGCTTGAATGCGGCGGTCCATGCCTTGCCGTAATCGGTGTCGGTGTTCGCGAGTGCAACGCCCTTGCCGAATTTGCCGATCTCATACTTCACGAACGATCCCGTATACGACGTGAACTCGGGCGGGATGCGCAGCGTGAGCGGATTGCCGCGTGCGGCCAGCTCCGGCACGCTCGTATAGGCGAGCAGCAGCAGCTTCTGTTGCTCGTTCATGGTCTGCACGGCGTAGCAGCCGCCCGAGTGCGGCACCAGCACGACCGGCGCACGGTATTCCTGCACGAGGCGGCGTGCGTTGATGGCGGTTTCGCTCGGGTTGTACTGATCGTCCAGCGCAACGATGTCCACCTTGACCTTCTTGCCCGCCACGACGAGCCCGGCCTGGTTGATCTCGGCCACCGCCATCTGCATGCCTTCGAGCACCTCCTTGCCGTATTTGGCCGCGCCGCCGCTCAGCGGGCCGGAATAGCCGATATGGACGGTATCGTCGGCAAAGGCCGGCTGCGCTACGTGCGCGACGACAAGGGCCGCGATCAATGCCGGGGATAGCTGCTTGAGGGTCATCGTCTGTCTCCTCCACGGAGTTTCAGTTGCTGTTGTTGTGACCGGCGTTCGCCGCGTTCAGCCGCCCACATAGGCGCGGCGCACCGCTTCGTTACCGGCGAGGCTCTCGTAGGTGCCTTCCAGAACGATCCGGCCGGCTTCCACGACATACGCGCGATGCGCGATCTTCAGCGCGGCATGGGCGTTCTGCTCGGCGAGCAGCACGGTGGTTCCCGCGCGGTTGATGCGCTGGATCACCTCGAACGTCTGCTTGACGATGAGCGGCGCGAGCCCGAGCGACGGCTCGTCGAGCAGCAGCACGCGCGGCCGGCTCATCAGCGCGCGGCCGATCGCGACCATCTGCTGCTGCCCGCCGCTCAGCGCGCCGGCTGCGTCGTCCTTGCGTTCTTCGAGTGCGGGAAAGAGGGCGAACACTTCGTCGAGGCGGCTGCGATTGCCCGCGCGATCACGCCGGTGCGTGTACGCGCCGAGCATCAGGTTCTTCAGCACCGACAAGCCCGGGAAGAGCTTGCGGCCTTCGGGGCAATGCACCACGCCTGCGCGCACGACATCGGCGGGCTGCTTGCCGACGAGATCGACGCCCTTGAGCCGGATGTGCCCCGCGCTTGCGCGAGTGAGCGCGCTGGCCGCGCGGAAGATCGAGCTTTTGCCCGCGCCGTTCGCGCCCAGCAACACGACGAGTTCCCCTTCGCCCGCATGCAGCGTGATGCCGTGCAGCGCGCGGAAACTGCCGTAGTCGAGGCACACGTCATTGAACGTCAGCATGGTCGCTCCCGAGATAGGCGTCGATCACCGCCTGGTTCGTGCGGATCTCCGCCGGCGTGCCTTCGGCAATCTTTTCGCCGTGGTCGAGGACCATGATCTTGTCGGCGAGATTCATGATCATGTTCATCTTGTGCTCCACGAGGCACACGGTCATGCCCGCGGTCGCGATCTTGCGGATCAGTTCGGCGAGCCCGTCCGTCTCCTCGGGATTGATGCCGCCCGCGGGTTCGTCGAGCAGCAGCAACGCAGGCTCGGTCGCCAGCGCGAGCGCAATCGCCACGCGCTTGCGCTCCTCCTGGGTGATGTCGCCGGCCGACCGTGCCTCGATATTCGACAGGCCGACGAAATTCAGCGCGTCGCGCGCCTTCTCGCGGCAGGCGCGCTCCTCGGCCTTGCAGCGCCGCGTGCGCAGCAGCACGTCGAGCAGGCCCGAGCGCGTGCGCAGCCGGTGCCCGACGATCAGGTTGTCGAGGACGGTCGCGCCTTCGAAGAGCGTCGTCGCCTGGAACGTACGCGCCACGCCAAGGCGCGCCATCTGGTCCGCGCGCAGTCCTGCCACGTCCCGGCCGCGCAGGCGGATCGCGCCGCCCGTCGGCCGGTACATGCCGCTGATCAGATTGAAGAACGTCGTCTTGCCCGCGCCGTTGGGACCGATGATCGCGTTGACCTTACAGGGCTCGATCTTCGTGCTGACGCCGGTAACGGCGCACAGGCCGCCGAAGCGCTTGGTGAGATTGTCGATTTCAAGCATGGCCGTCTCCTTGCGGTGCGCGGCGCACGGCGGCGGCCTGCGGCATGCGGCGCAGCGCGAGGCGGCTGCGGGCGCTCTCGTAAAAGCCGACCAGCCCGCGCGGCAGAAAGATCAGCAATGCGATCAGAAGCGGACCGAAGACGAGAAAGCGGTAGTCCTGCATGAACTGCAGATACTGCGTGATCCACGGCACGGCGAGCGCGCCGATCAACGGACCGGCCAGCGTCCCCACGCCGCCCACCATCATGTACATCGTCATGTCGAAGGTATGGTCGATGCCTGCGAGATCGGGGCCGAGAAAGCGGACGAAACCCGCATAGAGACCGCCGGCGATGCCCGCGTAGAACGTCGAGATCAGGAACGCCAGCAGCTTGTTGCGCATGAGATCGATGCCGAGCGCCTGGGCGAGGTTTTCGCCGTTGCGGATGGCAATGAATGTGTGCCCGAGCAACGAATGGACGATGCGGTGCATGAGCCAGAGCCCGGCGGCGAGGAAAGCGAGCGTGAGGTAGTAGAGCGAGCGCGGGCTGTCGAACGATATGGGACCAAACCCGGGCGGCGCGGCGATGCCCATGATGCCGACTACGCCGTGCGTGAGGCTGTCCCATTTCTCGATGACGAGAAAGATGATGTAGCCCACGCACAGCGTGAAGATCGCGAAGTAGTTGCCCCTCAGTCGCAGCGACAGGATGCCGACGCAGAACCCGATCGCGACGCATACGACGCCCGAAAGCGCGAACGCGATCCAGAACGGCACGTGGTAATCCACGGTCAGGATGCCGACCGTATACGCGCCGATGGCCATGAAGCCGCCATGCGCGAGATTGAACTGGCCGGCGTAGCCGGTGATGAGATTCAGGCCGACCGTTGCGAGCGCAAAGATGTAGGCCGTAGACATGACCGTCAACGAATAGTCGTTGTGCACCAGGAGCGGCAGTGCGAGGCCGAGCGCGAGCAGCGCGAGCCATCCGGCGTGGCGTGCGGTAATCATGATGCGCGCACCTCCCTGGCGAAGAGACCTTGCGGGCGCAACGAGAGGATCGCGACGAGCAGCACGAAGGCGATCAGATCCTGATAGTCGGGCGAAACGTAGAACGCGCCGAAGCTTTCGGCGAGCCCGATGATGAGGCCGCCCGCGATGGCGCCCGGCACGCTGCCCATGCCGCCGAGGATGATGATGACGAATGCCTTGAGGATCACGAGCTGCCCCATGGCCGGATAGATGAGATTGATCGGCGCGTAAAGCGCGGCGGCAACGGCAGCAAGCGCGCCGGAGATCGCGAACGTGGCCATGCCGGCCTTGCGCGGATCGATGCCCATCAGCGCGGCGCCTTCGCGGTTCTGCGCGACGGCGAGGATGGTCGATCCGGCGACCGTGTGATGCAGGAACAACTGCAGCGCGAGCACGAGTCCAAATGCGCCGCCGATGATCAGGAGCCGCTGAATCGGCGCGATGACCCCGGAGAATTCGACGACCCCGGACCACGGCGGCGACATGCGGTGAAAGTCGGTGCCCCAGAGCACTTGCGCGGCGGCCTGCAGGAACAGCATCAGGCCGATGGCGGCGATCATCGGGGCGAGGCCCGAAGCGTTGCGCAGCGGATGGAACACGAGCCGCTCGGCGAGGACGGCAAGGGCCGCTACGCACACGGCGGCGGCGGCCATGCCGACCCAGTAGTTCAGACCGAGACGGGTCGTCAGAAAGAACGCGGCAAAGGCGCCGACCATGTAGAACGCGCCGTGTGCGAAGTTCGGCACCGCCATGATGCCGTACACGAGCGTGAGGCCCAGCGCGACGAGACTGTAGACGCCGCCAAGCGTCAAGCCGTTGAGCACCTGCTGCAAGAACAGATCCACCCTGATCCTCCTGAAAACGGGAAACCGGTGTACTGCTGAGGCTGTTGCCACTGTGACCGCTATGACTGCTATTGACTGCCGTTACCGCGTGATTCGCGCTGTCGTCGTGGCCGCATGCGGGCATGGCGATGGCGCGCGTCAGGGCATCATTTGGCAATGGATTCCGCTATGCAGTCAGCCTGGGGGAAATACCGAATGGTCGTTCGTTTTGTGCGGATCGCTTTGCAGGGCGGGATGGCGAACGTTTTGTGGCCGTGGCTTGCGCGGGCATTACGGCCAGGTCGGCTGGTGCTCGAATGAAGTCTTTTGCAGTGATTCTGCAGTGCAGACCTCATTGCCGAATGCTGGAATTCGGCAATGAGAACGCGTAAGGAATGAAGCAGGGCCGCCGGTCGTTCGCGCGGCCCGTTCAGGGTTACAGCAGCGGATTGATCGACTCAATCGCCCTTGCGTGCGGCGGTTTTCCAGCCAGATTCGACGAACACGCGGCACAGCGCTTCCATGCCTTTCGCGTCTTCGTCATCGAAGCGGGCGATCTGCGGGCTGTCCACGTCCCACACGCCGATCAGCGTGCCATCGGGCGCGACGAGCGGCACAACGATTTCCGATTGCGACGCCGAATCGCAGGCAATGTGGCCGGCAAACGCGTTCACGTCGCGCACGATCTGCGTTTCGCGCGTTTGCGCTGCAGTACCGCACACGCCTTTGCCCAGCCCGATGCGCACGCACGCGGGTTTGCCCTGGAACGGGCCGACGACCAGTTCCTTGCCGTCGAAGAAATAAAAACCGGCCCAGTTGAGCCCTTCGAGCGAGTTGAACACGAGCGACGAAAAATTCGCCGCGTTGGCGATGACGTCGGGCTCGCCTTCGATCATCGCGCGCGCCTGGGCGGCGAGTGTTTCGTAGAGGGCGGGTTTGTCGGCGGGGAGGGGGCTGTCGAGTGCAAACATGGGACGTTACCGGGTAGTGGGCGATGCGAAGCCATCGCGACGAGATCGTGACGAAGCAGCGTGGGAGTGTAGGCGAGTTTGGGCCGCTGCGCCAAAGGGACACACGCGGGACGCGCGCTCAGGATTATCCACGTTTCGTGTTGAATGGCGCCACGCGAACGCAGCTTGTTTCCGTGGCGTTTTCAGGCATGCTGGCGGTCATAACGCGCGGATCAATGCCGGTTCGCGCCAGCAACGGAGAACGAGACATGAGCAAGACGTACAGGGTGGCCGCCATTGCGGGCGACGGCATCGGTCGGGAGGTGATGCCGGAGGGGCTGCGCGTGGTGCAGGCGGCGGCGAAGCAATTCGGTCTTTCGATCGAATTCACGCACTTCGCGTGGGCGAGCTGCGACTACTACCTCGAACACGGCAAGATGATGCCCGACGACTGGTTTGCCACGCTCAAGGATTTCGACGCGATCTACTTCGGCGCGGTGGGCTGGCCCGACAAGGTGCCCGATCACATTTCGCTGTGGGGATCGCTCCTCAGGTTCCGCCGCGACTTCGACCAGTACGTGAACCTGCGCCCGGTGCGCCTGCTGCCTGGCGTGCCGTGCCCGCTCGCGAACCGTAAGCCCGGCGATATCGATTTCCTCGTTGTGCGCGAGAACACCGAGGGCGAATACAGTTCGGTGGGCGGCAAGATGTTCGAGGGCACCGAGCGCGAGTTCGTGCTGCAGGAGTCGGTGTTCACGCGTCACGGCGTGGACCGCATCCTGAAGTTTGCCTTCGAGGCGGCCAGCAAGCGCGCGCGCAAGAAGCTCACGGCGGCGACGAAGTCGAACGGTATCGCGATCAGCATGCCGTACTGGGACGAGCGCGTGGCCGCGATGGGCGAGCAGTACCCGGATGTGACGTGGGACAAGCAGCACATCGACATTCTCTCGGCGCGTTTCGTACTGCAGCCCGACCGCTTCGACGTGGTGGTGGCCTCGAACCTGTTCGGCGACATCCTCTCGGATCTCGGACCCGCCTGCACGGGCACGATCGGCCTCGCGGCTTCGGCGAACCTGAATCCGGAGCGGACGTTTCCGTCGTTGTTCGAGCCGGTGCACGGCTCGGCGCCGGACATCTTCGGCAAGAAGATCGCCAATCCGGTTGCGATGATCTGGTCGGGCGCGATGATGCTGGAGTTCCTCGGCAACGGCGACGCGCGCTTCACGCAGGCGCACGATGCGATCATGCGCGCCATCGAGAAGGTGCTCGTGGAAGGGCCGCGCACGCCCGATATGGGCGGCACGGCCAATACCGCGGACGTCGGCGAGGCTGTCGCCGCTGCGCTAGTAGTGGGGTAATAAGCGGGGCAATGAGGCGTTCGCGCAGTTCGGAATCGGCATCGCCGCGCAGGAGCCGGCAGGCGCGTGAAGCGTGTGGAAAGCGCGCGTGATGCAGTTATGGCGGGCGGACTCAGTTTTCGTCGGCGCCGTCGAGCGCCTTGCGGTCGCGGCGCTCCTCGTTGCCGCGTCGCGCCCGCATGCGCTGGCGCGACAAGGCGGCGATGACTTCGCCCGTGCTCGCGCCCGCGGGGATCTCGTTGCGGATCACGTTGGCCACCATCGGCAGGCCCTTGCGCTGACGCTGCAATGCCCGCGCGATGGCCGTGCGGCAATCCTCGCCGTGACAATCCCATTCGTCACGGGCTTTTCCGCAGTAACGGCATGTGTCCATCGCGCAAGTTTAACTGGAAACACGGCGCGGATTCGGGGCGCTATCGGGGGCGGCCCGCGATGCGGTGTTCGTCGCGGTTAAGCAGCAGGCGACGACTCGTCCGGTGAGATGCCCAGTTCCGCCGCCATCCGCTCGACCAGTGCGCGCAGTCGGGCCACTTCGTCGGCGAGGCGCTCGTGATCGCTTTTGAGCGCATCGAATTGCGCGAACGAAACGCCGTCGCGCGCGGGTTCCATTTCGCTCATCGCAACGCTGCCCGCCACCGCGCCAATGTCCACCTCGCCGCACAACAGATGCACCCAGCGATTCTCGCGCTCGCCAGGCGCGCGCGGTAGTTTTACGACGAGCGGCGGTTCGCGGTCGGCGAGTTCGCCAAGGAACGCCTCGACCGACGAAACGTCGGCGAATCCATGCAGACGAGCGGAATTCAGCCGCAGTTCGGCGGCGGTCTGCGCGCCGCGCAGCAGCAGCACCGCGATCAGCGCGACGGCCTGGCTCGGAATGCCGAGCACGCGGCTCAGGTTGTGCTCGAAGCGCGGCACCCGGCTGCTGCTGCCCTCGAACACGAGGCTCAGATGCTTGAGGTCCTCGATCGCGCCCAGCACCTCGGTTTCGGTGACGTTCATCACGGGCGCGCGCGCAGTCTTCTGATTGCAGCCCGATGTCAGCGAATTCAGCGACAGCGGGTAAGTGTCCGGCACCGTCTGCTGCTTCTCGACCAGCACGCCGACGATGCGCGCCTCCAGTTGCGTAAGGGCACGCAGGGCGCGCGGCGAGGAACTATCGGCAGGAAAATTCATAAACAGACTCGGTTTTCGGAGATCGATCGTGGGGCTCGATGATACTCGGGTCTGCCGGGAGCGACAGGGTTGCACGAGGTCCGTCACAATCACGCCCGAGGACCGGACCGGCGGGCGATGCGCCTCGAAGCCCCTCGAAGCCCCGCCGTCCGGATTCAACGCTTCGTTTTCAAGGAAATGCGCGATGGCATACGGTCAGCACAAGTACAGCGTCACGGTGGAATGGACGGGCAACAAGGGCACCGGCACATCGGGATATCGCGACTACAGCCGCGATCACATCATTCGCGCGGGCGCCAAACCGGAGATTCCCGGCTCATCGGATGCGGCATTCCTCGGCGACGCCGCGCGCTGGAATCCCGAAGACCTGCTCGTGGCGGCGGCATCGGCATGCCACAAGCTCTGGTATCTGCATTTGTGCGCGGATGCGGGCATTCGCGTTCTCGCGTATGCGGACGAGGCGGAAGGCACGATGCTGGACACTCCGGACGAGGGGCGGTTCACGCAGATCGTCCTGCGCCCGCGCGTCACGCTTCGCCCCGGCGACGACCGCGAACTGGCCGAACAGCTTCACCACACCGCCCATGCGAAATGCTACGTGGCGAACTCGGTCAATTTCCCCATCCTTTGCGAGCCGACAATCGAGTTCGCTTCTGCGTAGCGCGCGGCGCTTTGCCGCTATCGTTCGCACCCACGCCCGCCCGTGCTGGATCCGGCGCGCGGCCCAGGGGATCCGTGCGCGGCGGACGGCATGCCTTGCCCTATGCCGCGCGCCTAAAGTTTTGTAGTTTCGTGCCGTTGTCATAATCCGGAGCCGTAAATCCATCGATCTTGCGAATCGCAAGCGGTCATGCGCGCCCGCCAACAGACAAAAAATAGGATCGAGGGTGTGCCACGGCTGACTTCGACCCGCCGGAGATGGGAAATGCTCAACAAGCTGTCGATTCGCACGTGCCTTACGCTGATGGTCACGTTTATTGGCTTCGTGCTGGTTGTCGGCGCCGCCGTGGGACTCTTGTCGATCCGGCAAAGCGACACGGAACTGCAGGATATGTACACGGTTGACGTGCCGGCCGTCACCGATCTGGAGGGCAGTTCGAGCGAGCTTCTGCGTTTGCGCCTTGCGCTCGCCACGGCGTCGTCGTTCATGGCCATCGGCGACCAGCCCGGGGCGAAGGGCGTGCTCGAACACATCGACCCGTACCTCAAGAATTCGAACGACCGGCTCGACCATTTCCGGTCGATCGCTTCGGCGGACGACGCCGAAAACCAGAGCCTCCTGAAGGCGATGCTGGAAAAGCGCGATACGTTCCTGCACGAGGGCATCGACAAGGGCCTCGCGTTGCTGAAGTCCGGCGATTACAACAGCTTCACGGAACTGCAGGCGCATACGCTGCCGTCGCTTTACGCCGATTACGACACGGCGATGGCCGCCCTCGAAAAGCACCAGGCCGGCAACGGCGCGAAGCGCTTCCAGAATGCGCATGACCGCTTTGTCGTGGTCTGCGTGGCGGTTGCCATCGGCCTCGTGGGTGCGCTGGTCTTCGCATGGATCGCGCGCATCGCGCTGATGCGTGCAATCGTGGACCCGATCGATGCGGCGGTGACCCAGTTCCAGCGGATCGCGAATGGCGACCTCACCCAGTCGGTTGCCGTGACGAGCAGCAATGAAATGGGCAAGCTGCTGGCGGGCTTGCAGCGCATGCAGGAATCGCTGGTCACGATGGTCGGCACGGTGCGCGACGGCGTTGCCTCGATCGATACGGGCGTGGGCGAGATCGCGACCGGCAATACCGACCTGTCGCAACGCACTGAACAGCAGGCGGCATCGCTCGAAGAGACGGCGGCCAGCATCGAACAGCTCACGTCCACGGTGCGGCAGACGACCGGCAACGTTCAGGAAGCAAGCTCGCTTGCGCAGGGCGCCTCGGGGCTCGCAGCCCAGGGCGGCGACCTCACGCGCGAAGTGGTGGGCACGATGCAGCACATCGTCAGCGATTCGCGGCGTATCGGCGACATTGTCGGCGTGATCGAAGGCATCGCGTTCCAGACCAATATCCTCGCGCTGAACGCCGCTGTGGAAGCGGCGCGTGCGGGGGAAGAAGGGCGCGGCTTCGCGGTGGTCGCAGGCGAGGTGCGCTCGCTCGCGCAGCGCAGCGCAGCGGCAGCCAAGGAGATCAAGGACCTCATCGCAACGTCGAATGCGCGGGTCGAAACCGGCGCGGGGCTCGTGGAGCGTTCGGGCACGACGATGCAGGAGATTGTCGACGCCATTGCCCGCGTGAGCGCGATCATGGGCGAGATCGCTTCGGCGGCTTCGGAGCAGAGCACCGGCATT
The DNA here is from genome assembly GCF_004298475.1 of Paraburkholderia sp. Classification (GTDB taxonomy): domain Bacteria; phylum Pseudomonadota; class Gammaproteobacteria; order Burkholderiales; family Burkholderiaceae; genus Paraburkholderia; species Paraburkholderia denitrificans. Next base: position 28,171 of record NZ_SCRP01000009.1, read on the forward strand.
GACCAGGTCAATATCGCCGTCTCGCAGATGGATCAGGTGACGCAGCAAAACGCCGCGCTCGTCGAGCAGTCCGCAGCCGCTGCGGCGTCGCTCGAGGACCAGGCGCGCCGCTTGAGCACGGCGATGGCCGTGTTCCGCATCCGCTAAGGCAAAACCGATGCACGCGCAACGAGCCGTCGCCGCCTGACACGCGGCGCGGCTTGCGGCGCGCTGCGGTGCGGGGGCGCGGGGGGCGCGGGGGCGTATGGCAGCGCCCCCGTTGAACCGGCACGCGCCTTACCGCTTCCAGAGCGTCTTGCCCCAGAACGTCAGCGTGCGATCCCACGCCAGTTGCGCCCAGACGGGATCGTATTGCGTGGCCGCGATGCGCCCCGGGCCCTCGGCGGTTTCGTTGGCGAATGCGTGGTGCGCGAGATAGCGGTGAAACTCGACATCGACCTTCGCATCGCGCAGCTTCGTTTCGAGCGCATCGATCATATCCGGCTCGAAGAACATGTCCTGCGTGGCCCAGTGGCCGAGCACGGGCGCGGTGATCTTCGTGGCGTCGATATAGTCGAGCGGCGGACAGCCGTACCACACCACGACGGCGGATAGACCCGGAATCTGCGTCGCAGCGAGCAGCGTCAGCGCGCCGCCCATGCAAAAGCCCGTCACGCCGACGCGGTCGGTCAGCGTCAACAGAAAATCGACGGCGCCGCGGATGTCCTGCGACGCGGCGTCGGCGAAATCGAGCCCATTCATCAGGTGATTGGCCTCTTCTTCCTCGACCGTCGCCTTGCCGCGGTAGAGATCGGGCACGAGTGCCAGATAGCCTGATTGTGCGAGGCGGTTGGCTACGCCGCGGATCTGGTCGTTCAAGCCCCACCATTCCTGGATCACGACGATGGCGGGCGCGCCTTCGGTCTTCTCCGGTCTCGCGAGATAGCCCTGCAGCGCCTGGCCGTCGGGGCGGGTAAAGGTGATCATGGGTCCGGTGTGCTGTTTCATGATGGGCGTTCCTTCTGCAGGCGAAATCACGGTGGATGGAAGCCGTAGCATAGCGCCGGCACGGTGCGTGCGCCGTGACGCACGGGCGTTGGTCCGATGTCACTCGCCGATCAGATGCAGGCGCCGCGCGCGAGCACGTGCGCATGCTGTACGATGTCGCGCTTGCTGGCGTTCTCGCTTAAGGTTCGTTCGCGAGGCAGGCGTTGACGTTTTGCGCCTGCCTTGTGCAGGCTGTGCCTTTCGCAGCTTGATTCGACAGCGGGTTCGACAGCGCGGCCCGGTTGCAATCCAGACCTGTTCCAGGTTCAGTGCACGATGGAGTGATTCATGCAAGGTCTGAAACGACGTATCGTCTATGTCACCGTATTCGAGGGGCTGGGCATTCTGGCGACCGGGGTGGGGCTCTCGTCGATGGCCGGCAGCGACGCTGGCCGCGCGGGTGCGGCGGCGGTGCTCACGTCGGTGATCGCCACGCTGTGGAATTTCGTCTACAACATGTACTTCGAGCGTTGGGAAGCGCGCCAGACGAAGCGCGGCCGCAGCGTTGCGAGGCGCATCGCGCACGCGGTGGGATTCGAAGGCGGCCTTCTCGTGATGCTGGTGCCGATGTTGGCGTTGATCTTGCGCGTGTCGCTGGTGGAGGCGTTCGTCATGGACGCCGGTCTCTCCCTGTTTTTCCTCGCCTACGCCTACGTGTTTAACCTCGCGTTCGACTACGTGTTCGGCTTGCCGGCCTCGGCCATGCCCGCGCCCGTTTCTGCGCCAGTCCCTGCGCCAGTCTCCGCGCGCGAAACGACCCAAAGCTAACAGCGCCTCCAGAAATGACGCAGTCCGCTTTCGGGCCGCCGCGCGGCGGGTGAAAGCGGACTTCGCGTAGTTTGCATTCGGCTGCATTCGATTGCGTTCACGCAGGCGAACCTGCGCACGTCGATCAGAACATGTGCCGGATACCGAGGCTCGCGCCCACGGTCGAACCGCGCACGCCGAACAGTGCATTGTTGACCGACAAGCCCGAGTTCATGAGACCGCTATTGTTGACGTAGCCAACCTGCCCGTAGAGCGTCGTCCACTTGGAGAGGAAGAACTGCACGCCGCTCGACGCCATGATCGAGTGGTTGCTTTCGCCGCCGATATGGGCGCCGTCGTGGGTGTACCAGACGCCGGCATTCACGTTGAGGTAGGGCTTGACGAAGTAGCTGAAGCCGCCGGAGTACACGCTGTTACTGAACGAACCTGCGACCTTGTAAAGCGCATACGAGGCATAAATCGCGAGGTCGTTCGGGAAGCGATAGCTCGCGCCAAGCGTGCGGCCGACAAATGCAACCGTGCTGATCGGAACTGCGGTGCCGCCCTCGTTGCCGTTATACATTGCGCCGGTGATCGTGAGGCCGCCGATGTGATAGCGCAAGCTCGCCGAATACTGGCGACCGGCCTGGAAGTTGCCCGCCGTGCCGCCGAGCGCCATCAGGCCCGACGCCTGGATGCCGGCGATTTCCGGCGACGTATACGTAATCGAGTTGCTGTTGAAGAGGCCCGTGATCAGGACGTTGTCGAGGTAGCTCACGAGGCCGGTGCCGAAGTACGACATGGCGCGCGGGTCCATGTCGTAGAGCGCCAGGAAGAACGGCGAGTACTGCACACCGGCTTTCACCGTACCGAACTTGCTATCGATGCCGACCCACGCCTGGCGGCCGAACAGGCCGCCGTTCGAATTGTTGAACTGGCCGTTCGCGACGCTGAAGCCGTTCTCGAGCTCGAAAATGGCGCGCATGCCGCCGCCGAGGTCCTCGCTGCCGCGCATGCCGAAGCTGGAGCCGGTCATGCCGCTGTCGGTCATCGAGAACTGGTGGCCGCCGTTCGCGGTTGCGGTGCGGCTCGTGTACAGGATAGAGCCGTCGACAATGCCATACAGCGTCACGCTGCTTTGCGCCTGCGCCGCACCCGAAACACCCAGCAGTCCGGCTACGGTCAATGCCGGTACAAGCCGTTTTTTACTCATGCCTTTCCTGTCGCGCATTTCGTCGTCCTCATTAAATATTATTAGCTGCTTCGATGTGGTGGTGTCGCATCATTGCGACATCTTTATGGCGCTTGAAAATCCGGAACCGATCCTGCAGTCAATATGCAGGCGGGAGAGGCGAATGCGCTTGTGGCGCCAGGACGAATGACAACGGCTCGCGCGGGTGTGCACGGTATGCCGCGGCGCGGGCGCCGTGCGGGCGGTGCGGCGTCGGGTACGGTTTTGGAGTCCATGCGGTAAGCCGCAGATGCGGGTTCTCGTTCAACGTGCGTCCCTCCGCGGACTGGTTGTGTACGAAACTTTTACCGGGTTGCTTCCACGATTCGGCTCATTTTTATACGGTCGTGCACAATTTGTCATCCTGGGAGAAACGATTAGTTTTCGAGCAACCAGTCAAATTTTTGAATGGTGTACCGGATGCATCCCGCGTGAACGGGAAAGCCGTCGTGTCGTGCAGCGCACCGGACCATCCGCCGCCCAGGTCGCCGATCAGCGCGGCCGTATTCAGAAGCCGTTGCTGCTGCACGTTCAACGCGGTTTGCTGTTGACTCAGTTGCGTGGTCTGGGCTGTCGCGACCGTCGTGTAATCGACGGTGCCCGCCGCGAATTCATTCTGCGCGATCTGCGTGCCGTGAATGGCATCGCGTACGGCGGCGTCGAGCACAGCGGATTGCTGCTCCAGGATGTGCAGCGCGGACAGATCGTTTTCCACGCTCTGGAACGCGGTCAGCACCGTGCCGCGATAGTTCGCCACGGCCGCGTCGTAACCGGCGCGCGCCGCGGCGACCTTGCCGCCGCGCAATCCGCCGTCGAAGATCGTCTGCGTCGCGCTGGCGCCCAGCGACCACACGTAGTTGCTCATATGGAGCAAACCCGAGAGCGGCGATTGCGTGAAGCCGTCGAGCGCCGAGATCGAGATGGCCGGGTAGTACGCTGCCGTCGCCACGCCGATCGAGGCGTTCGCGGCCGCCATTTGCCGCTCGGCCGTCGCGACATCGGGACGGCGTTGCAAAATCGTGGAGGGCACACCCGCCGGAATCACGGGGAGGGCAGGCAGTTTCTCGCTGTGCGGAATCTCGATGTCCTCGGGATTGCGGCCGACGAGCACCGCAATCGCGTGTTCATTTTGCGCGCGCGCGACGCCAAGCGCGATCAGGCTCGATTGCGCGCCCTCCAGTTGCGTGCGCGCGAGGATGAGCGTGGATGGTGCAACCGTGCCGGCGGAATCCTGATCGGCCACGACGCGCAAAAACGCCGTATAGGCGGCGACCGTGTTCGTGAACAGATCGATGTCGGCATCGGTCACGCGCAGGTTGATCACGGCGTCGGCGAGTGCGATTTGTTCGGATAGCTTGGCATTCGCGAGCGTCGCCTCGCTCGCCTGGGCAGTCGCGGAATTCTGTTCGATCTGGCGGCGCACTTCGCCCCACACATCCAGATCCCAACTGGCGTTGCCCTCCAGCGAACCTGCGTTGTTGATGCGGGCAAAACCGGCGCTGCTGCCGAGTGCGCTTGCACCGCTCACGCTGCCGAGCGTGCCCGTGGCCGAACGCTCCCGCGTGACCGAACCGGTCACGCCAAGCGTCGGAAAGAGGCCCGCGCGCGCCACGCGCACTTCGGCCAGCGCCTGCTGATAGTTCGCATAGCTTTGCCGCACGGTCTGGTTCGACACCACGACGAGCGGCTCCAGTTCGTCGAGCAGCGGGTCGTTGAACGCGGTCCACCAGTCGCCTTTCGGACCTTCGGCGGCGGGCTCGGCCTGGGTCCAGCCCGGCAGCGGCTTCCACGTGGCGGGCACGGCGACCTGCGGACGATGGTAGTCGGGGCCGACCATGCAGCCGCTGGTCAGCATCGCGAAGACGAAGGGTGCGAGCCGCAGCGCGGCGCGCATGAGCGTGGCGGGGGAGATTGGTTGCGTCCGCATGCGTGGGATATTCATCATGATGCGCTCTCATCGGCCTGGCGGTTCCAGGGCAGGCGCTCGGCCCAGCGCGCAAGGCGTGCGCGCAGGCGGTCGAGGAACAGATAGATGACCGGCGTCGTGTACAGCGTGAAGACCTGGCTCAACAGCAGGCCGCCCATCACGGTCACGCCGAGCGGCTGGCGCAGCGACGCGCCCTGGCCGATGCCGATCGCGAGCGGCACCGCGCCGAGCACGGCGGCGAACGTGGTCATCATGATCGGCCGCAGACGCACCACGGCCGCTTCGTGAATCGCGCGGCGCGCATCCATGCCTTCGTTGCGCTGCAACTGGATGGCGACGTCGACCATCATGATGCCGTTCTTCTTGACGATGCCGATCAACAGGATGATGCCGATCATCGCGATTACCGAAAACGGCGTGCCGAAGATCAGCATGGCGAGCGTCGCGCCGATCCCGGCGGAAGGCAGCGTCGAGAGAATCGTGAGCGGGTGGATGGTGTTTTCGTAGAGCACGCCCAGTACGATGTACACGACGGCGAGCGCGGCGAGGATCAGGAGCGGGACGGTGCCCATCGACTGCGCATACGCCTGCGCTGCGCCTGCAAACGCGCCGTGCACCGAAGCGGGCATGCCGATGTCGCGTTGCGCCTGCTCGATGATCTTCGATGCATCGCTGAGCGAGCCGCCCTTCGGCAGATTGAACGAGATCGTGCCTGCGACGAGGCCGCTCTGGTGGTTCACCTGCGTGGCCGTGTGGCTCGTGGTCCACGACATGAGGGCCTTTAACGGCACCATGGTTTCGGCGGCGGTGCTGTCCGCGCTGCCGCTCGAACTGCCGCCCTTGCTGTTCGCGATTGCGTTGGTGAGCTGGTTCGCCACGGCGTTCGCGTTCAGCGTGCTGGTGGTTGCGGCCGCACCGGCTGCCGTGCTTTTCACGATCCGTTGCGTTATGCCCGAAACGGCGCCGCCCGGCATCTGCGTCTGCGCGGCGCCGCTTGCGTTGCCCGCCGCCGTCGAAAGCCAGATCCGGTCGAACGACTGCGGAAACTGCCAGTACTTCGGCGCCACTTCCATCACGACGAAATACTGGTTGAGCGCGTTGTAGATGGTCGATACGGTGCGCTGGCCGAAGGCGTCGTAAAGCGTGCTGTCGATCTGGTTCGGCTCGAACCCGTAGCGCTTCGCCGTGTTGCGCTCGTAGGTCACGTACGCCTGCAGGCCGTTTTGCTGCAGGTCGGAGTTCACGTCCAGCATCTGGGCATGGTGCTTGTTCAGCTCGTCGACCAGCCGCGGCACCCACGTGAAGAGCGCGCCGGCATTGTCGCTCGTGAGCGTGTACTGGTATTGCGCGGCCGACTGCCGTCCGCCGATCTGCAAGTCCTGCTGCGCCTGGAGAAAGAGCCGCGCGCCGGACACGGCGCTGAGTCTGGGCCGCAGCCGGTTCACCACTTCGGTTGCCGAGGCGCGGCGCACGCCGATCGGCTTGAGTTCGATAAAGACCGTGGCCGAGTTGAGCGCGCGGCCGCCCGTGAATCCCGCCACCGAGGCGACGGCGGGGTCCTGCTGCACGATGGCCTGCAACTGTTCGAGTTTTTTCGACATCGCGGCGAACGAAATGCTCTGGTCAGCGATGATCTGGCCGATCAGGATGCCCGTGTCCTGCTCGGGAAAGAAGGTCGCGGAAAGCAGGCGCGCCACGAACACGTTGGCGACGAGCAGTCCGATCAGGATGAAGATGATGAGCGCGGCGTGGTCGAGCACGGCATCGAGCGAGCGCGAATAGGCGTGCTTGAAGCGGTCGAACTGCGCCTCGATCCACACGGCCCAGCGTGCGGGGGCACGTTCCGTGCGCTCGCGCTTGAGCACGTACGCGCACATGGCCGGCGTGACCGTGAGCGAGACCACGAGCGAAATCAGGATCGCGATGGACAGCGTCATCGCGAACTCGTGGAAGAGCAGGCCGACAATGCCCGGCATCAGCAGGATCGGCAGGAACACCGCGATGAGCGAGAGGCTCATCGACACCACGGTGAAACCCACTTCGGCTGCGCCGCGCAGCGCGGCTTCCTTCGGTTCGACGCCGGCCTCGATGTGGCGCACGATGTTCTCCAGCACAACCACCGCGTCGTCCACGACGAAGCCGGTGCCGATCGTGAGCGCCATGAGCGAGAGATTGTCGATGCTGTAGCCGAGCAGGTACATCGGCCCGAAGGCGCCGACAATCGAAAGCGGCAGCGCGACGGCGGGAATCAGCGTCGCGCGCGGCGAAAGCAGGAACACGAACACCACGCCGATCACGAGCAGCACCGCGATAAAGAGCGTGCGTTCCGTGTCGGACACGGAGGCGCGCACCGACTCGGAGCGATCGATCGCCACGTGCACATGGATCGACGCGGGCAGCGCCGCTTCGATGGTCGGCAGGCGCGCCTCGATCTGTTTCACCGTCTTCACGACATTGCTGCCCGGCATCGGATAGACGATCACCAGCACGGCCGATTTGCCGTTGTAGAGGCCCGCGTTGCGGATGTTCTCGTTCGAGTCGAGCACTTCGGCCACGTCTTTGAGCAGCACCGGCGCGCCCTGGCGATACGCGATCACCACGTCCTTGAACGGCGCGGCCCGGGTGATCTGATCGTTCGACACGACCTGGTAGCGCTGGTCGCCCTGATCGATATGGCCTTTCGCGCTGTTGGCATTGGCCGCGGCAATCGCGGCGCGCACGTCCTCCATGCCGATGCCGTAGCTGTTGAGCTTGCCGGGCTCCAGTTCCACGCGCACGGACGGCAGCGCGCCGCCGCCGAGCGTGATCTGGCCCACGCCGTCGACCTGCGAGAGCTGCTGCTGGATCACGGAATCGGCGGAATCGTAAAGCTGCGCTTTCGTGAGCGTGTCGGAGGTGAGCGCGAGCACCATGATCGGCGCGCTCGCCGGGTTGTACTGGCGATAGCTCGGGTTGCTGCGCAATGTGGTGGGCAGATCGGCGCGCGCGGCCTGGATGGCCGATTCGACGTCGCGCGCCGCACCGTTGATGTCGCGATTGAGCCCGAACACGATGATGATCATCGACGAGCCGACGTAGCTGATCGACGTGAGCTGCGAGACGTCTGCGATGGTGCCGAGCCTGCGCTCCAGCGGCTCGGCCACCGTGGCCGCCATGATGTCGGGGCTCGCGCCCGCCATGCTGGCCTGCACGACGATCACGGGAAACGCGATGTTCGGCAGCGGCCCGACCGGCAGCCGGAAGAACGCGAGCGCTCCGGAAATCAGGATCGCGATTGCGAGGAGCGAGGTCGCGACCGGTCGCCGGATAAAGAGCGCCGAGATGTTCACGGCGTGCCCTCGGGGGCGGGCGGCGCGCCGCCGTCTTGATTGCCTTCACCGCCTGAACCGTCCGCACCGGCCGCCGGGCGCTTGCGGCCGAAGCGTTGTGCGAGACGGTCGAAGAACAGATAGATCACGGGCGTCGTGAACAGCGTGAGCATCTGGCTCAGCGTGAGGCCGCCGATAATCGCGAGACCGAGCGGCCGCCGCAATTCCGAGCCCGTGCCGCTGCCGAGCAGCATCGGCAGCGCGCCGAGCATGGCCGCGAGCGTGGTCATGAGAATCGGGCGGAAACGCAGCAGCGACGCTTCGAAAATCGCTTCGCGCGGCGGCTTGCCGTGCACGCGTTCGGCTTCGAGCGCGAAGTCCACCATCATGATGGCGTTCTTCTTGACGATGCCGATCAGCAGCACGATGCCGATGATGCCGATCACGTCGAGGTCGTTGCCCGCGATCATCAGGGCGAGCAGCGCGCCGATGCCGGCGGAGGGCAGCGTCGACAGAATCGTGACCGGATGCACGTAGCTCTCGTAGAGCACGCCCAGCACGATATAGACGGCCACGAGCGCGGCGATCAGCAAATACACCTCGCTCGTGAGCGAATCCTCGAACGCCTGCGCCGCGCCCTGGAATGTCGAGGTGATCGATGGCGGCAGTTGCGCGGCCGCCTCGGCCTTGCGGATGTCGCGCACGGCGGCGGAAAGCGACGCGCCCTTCGCGAGATTGAACGAGATCGTGACCGAGGGGAACTGCGCGAGGTGGCTGATGGCGAGCGGCGAGCGCGTGATGTGGATCGTCGCGATGCCCTTGAGCGGCACCTGCCCCGAGGTGCTCGTCTGGCTCGGCAGATAGAGGTCGCCGAGCGAATCGACCGTGGGCAGCGCCTCCGGCTTCGCGACGAGAATCACGCGGTACTGGTCCGACTGCTGGAAGATCGTCGAGACGATGCGCTGGCCGAGCGCGTCGTAAAGCGCGTTGTCGATGGTCGCCGCCGTGATGCCGTAGCGCGCCGCGAGCTGGCGGTTCACTTCCACGTCGATGGAGAGGCCTTCGGTGTTCAGGTCGCTCGTTACGTCGGTGATCGCGGCAATCTGCTTCATCTGCGCGATGAGCGCGGGCACGTACTGGTTGAATGCTTCCTGATTCGGGCCGCGCAGCACGAACGTGTACTGGTTGCGCGAAACGGTGGTGTCGAGCGTGAGATCCTGCTCCGGCTGCAGATAGAGCCGGATGCCGGGCACCTTCGCCACGCTTTCCTGAATGCGCCGCGCGATTTCCGCGGCGGTTCCGGAGCGGTCGTCGTGCGGCTTGACGTTGATCAGGAAGCGGCCATTGTTGAGCGTCGTGTTGACGCCGTCGATGCCCACGTACGAGGTGAGCGAAACCACGTCGGGGTCCTTGAGGATCTCGTCGGCGAGCGCGGACTGGCGGCGCACCATCGCCTGGTACGACACGGAATTGTCAGCGACGCTGATGCCCTGGATCACGCCCACGTCCTGCACCGGGAACAACCCCTTCGGAATCACGATGTACAGCACCATCGTGAGGACGACCGTGCCCACGGCGACGAGCAGCGTGAGCGTCTGGTGATCGAGCACCCACGTGAGGCCGCGCTCGTACGCGGCGAGCGTCTTGTTGAAGATCCCTTCGCTGATGCGCTCGAAGCGGCTCGGGTGGCGTTCGGCCTGCGCGCGCAGGATACGCGCGCAGAGCATCGGCACGACCGTGAGCGACACGACGGCCGAGAGCACGATGGTCACGGCGAGCGTCACCGCGAATTCGCTGAAGAGCCGCCCGATCACGCCGCCCATGAACAGCAGCGGAATCAGCACCGCGATCAGCGAAATGGTCAGCGAGAGAATGGTGAAGCCGATCTGCCCCGCACCTTCGAGCGCCGCCTGCAAGGGCCGTTTGCCTTCTTCGAGGTAGCGCACGATGTTCTCGATCATCACGATCGAATCGTCCACGACGAAACCGGTTGCGATGATGAGCGCCATCAGCGAGAGGTTGTCGATGGAGTAGTTCAGTTCGTACATCAGCGCGAGCGTGCCGATCAGCGAGACCGGCACCGAAATGCTCGGAATGATCGTGGCGGGCACGTTGCGCAGGAACACGAAGATCACCGCGACCACCAGCACGACGGCGAGGACGAGTTCGAACGCGGCGTCGGCCACCGATGCGCGGATCACGCCGACGCTGTTCGAGACCACGGTGACCTGCATGCCTGCGGGCAGCGTCGATTCGAGCTGCGGCAACTGCTGCATGATGTGGTTGACCGTGGCGATCACGTTTGCGCCTGGCTGGCGCTGCACGTTCAGCACGATGGCGGGCGCGTGGTTGTACCAGGCGCCGCGCTCGATGTCCTGCGCCGCGCTCGTCACGCGCGCGACGTCGCGCATGAACACGGGCGAGCCGTTCTGGTAGGCGACGACCGTATTTTCGTAATCCTGCGGCGCCGAGATCTGGTCGTTCGAATTGATCGTGTAGTTGAGCTCGGGGCCGTCGAAGTTGCCCTTCGGGTTGCTCACGTTCACATTGGCGAGCAGCGTGCGCAGATCGTCGAGATTCAGGCCGTAGGCGGCGAGCTTCTGCGGATCGGCTTCCACGCGCACGGCGGGCACGTTGCCGCCTGCCGTGGTGACGAGACCCACGCCCGGCACTTCGGAAATCTTCGTCGCGAGGCGGTTGTTGGCCGCGTCCTGCAACTGCGTGAGCGACATCGACTTCGACGTGATCGCGAGCGTGAGAATCGGCTGATCCGCGGGATTGACCTTCGCGTAGGTCGGCGGTGCGGGCAGGCCGCCCGGCAGGAAGCTGTTGGCCGAGTTGATGGCCTGCTGGACGTTCTGTTCGGCGACGTCGAGATTCAGCGCGAGGTCGAACTGCAGCGTGATGATCGAGGCGCCTTCCGAACTGTACGAAACCATCTGCTGCAGGCCCGGAATCTCGCCTAGCTGCACTTCGAGCGGCGCGGTGACGGTGGTCGCCATCACCGAAGGACTCGCGCCGGGATAGAAGGTCTGCACCTGGATCGTCGGGTAATCGACGGAGGGCAGCGACGAGACCGGCAAGAACTTCATCGCCACGAGGCCGATGAGCACCATCGCGATCATCAGGAGCGATGTCGCGACGGGCCGGAGGATAAACAGGCGGGAAATATTCATCGGCGCCGGGGCAGAGGCTTACGATGCAGGCGACGCCGCGCGGCTCGCGTGCGCGCCGCTCGCCTCGTGCGCGCCGCTCGCCGCTGCGGGATGACCGGTCGAAGGTTTGATCTTCGCGCCGTCCGCGAGGCGGTCGAGGCCGTCGGTCACCACGCGCTCGCCCGCCGCGAGGCCCGAGACGACCACCGTGTGCTTGCCGTCGCTCGGCCCGAGCGTGACTTTGTGGACGGAGACGGTGTCGTCGGCGTTCACGAGATAGACGTAATCGCCGGGCGCGCCGGTCTGCACGGCGGGCGTGGGCACGAGCACGGCGTTTTGCAGCGTGTCCACCAGCAGCGTCACGTTCACGAATTCGTTGGGGAAGAGCGCTTCGTCGTTATTGGGCAAGCTCGCGCGCAGCGTGACCGTGCCGGTGGCCGTCGCCATCTGGTTGTTGATCGCGAACAGCTCGCCGGTGGCGATCTGCCGCGTGTTGTCGCTGCTGAAGATCGCGACCGGCAGCTTCGCGCCCGCGTTGACACGCTGCAGCACGTTGCCCAGCGCATTCTGCGGTACCGCGAACTGGACGGTGGTGGGTTTCATCTGCGTGATCACGACGATGCCGGGCTGGCTCGACGCGGTCACGAAGTTGCCCGGATCGACGAGCCGCAGGCCGACACGTCCGGTCACCGGCGCCGTGATGTGGCAATACTCGATGTCCAGGTTGAACTGCGCGATGCTCGCGAGATCGGCTTTGACGGCGGCCTCGGCTTGCTGGACGACGAACTGCTGGTTGAAGAACGTCTGCTCGGCGATGGACTGGCGTTCGTGCAACAGCGTAAAGCGCTGCAGGTCGGCACGGGCCTGGGCGAGCGCGGCCTGGTCTTTCGCGAGTTGCGCCTCGGCCTGCTGTTTGCTGATCTCGTACTGGCGCTGATCGATCTGCGCGATGAACTGGCCTTTCTCGACGTCCTGGCCTTCGTGATAGCCCACGGCGGTCAAGAAGCCGCTCAATTGCGGCAGGACCGTGACGGTGGCGATGGGCGTAATCGTGCCGAGTGCGTTGAGCGTCACGGGCATCGGGCCGAGCGCGACGGTGGCCACGGTGACGACCTGCACGGCCGGCCCGCCTGCGGGCTTCTTGCCGCGCAGCAGATGCACGACCACGAGCGCAATCAGGACGATGACGATGAGGGCGATCACGAGCGGGCCGCGTCGTTTGCGTGGCGGCTGTGCCGGCGGTTGCGCGGGTGGCGGGCCGGGCGGCTGTTCCGGCGGCTGCGATGGTTTTTGCGGCTGCTTTTGCGATTCCGGTTGCGATTTCGGCTGCGATTGCGGGGTTGGCGCGGTGCTCACGCTTGCCTCCATCGGTAAGCGGTCACTGAAAGTCGGCGTGCCTGTTCGCACGCGGGAGCGGCGGGCATCGGAAGCGCGGATTCCGTGTGGCGTGTTGAACGCGGTGGCCGTATCGTGTCGACGGCATGCCCGGAGCTTTCGGATCGCTGCATACGCATTCTCATGGTTGTTATGTCGCCGCCGCGCAGCCAGACGGGCTACGCGGAGAAGGCTCAGACTCGAAGTCTAACTAACCTGGGCGTGGATTTCGAAACGTCAGTAATTTGAAAGATTTTCGCGTATTACAACGACCCGATTCTGTGACGTGTTGTAACGCGGCGCGATGAAACCGGCGCGAGGCTGGCGTATTGGTCAGCGAGCGTTGTCGCGTGCACGCAGCCGGGTGAAAGGGTGCTTGAACTGCGCGTGCGATCTGTACGGAAGAAGGAAGAGCCGTCGCCACGGCAAGTGGCGCGCGCGAGGCGAGTGCATGTTGCACCCGGACTCGCGCTGGCCTGGAGAGTGACTGCGATGGTTGCTGCGATGGTTACTGCGGCATTCAGCGTGTTCCGGGGCCGGAAACATACCGGCCTGTCACGGGACGATGCGCGTCAGCCTTCCTTGCCGTCGATGCGCGCCCTCAAGAGCCAGGGCGCATAGCGCGCGAAATAAGCGCCGAACGCGATGATCCAGCAAACCGCCGACACGTTGATCGCGACGAACGTCAATTGCGGAGCGAGCGCCGGAACCAGCGCGCGAAAGAGTGCCGCGAGCACGAGCAGCGCATAGCAGGTTTTCTCGACGGCCCCTGCCACGAGCGGCCGGCCGGTATGGCCGCGCGCCGTGCGCGTGATCATGGCCATGATCGCGCCGCTGACTGCGCCCACCGTGAACGCGTGGATCGCGAGCGAATGCGGGACGACGCCCAATGCCGCCAGAGCGAGCATCAGGAAGCCGACGGCAATCCACGAATAGGCGATATGAAGGATCGCGAGGATCGGACGATTGCCGACATGCCAGACGCGCCAGCCGATCACCCGCATGGCCTGGACGACGGCGGCGGCAGCGGCGGCAACCGCGAGCACGGGGCCGGACACGCCGAAACCATCGAGCACGAACGGAAGCAAGGTCAGCGGCATGATGCTGGCCTCGACGAAGCGCCACTTCTTGATCGTCTGTCCGGGAATGGCGTTCGTGGTGAAAGTCGGAATCACGCGCCCGCCGATGATCGTCACGAACAGCACGAGCAGGCCGACCGCCATGTAGGCGCTACGCAGCGCCCAGTCCATGTGTCCGCTCGCCGCCGAAAAGTGGAAGGCGAAGTTCGTGGTTGCCAGCAGTGCGAGCGCGGCGGGCAGGAAGATGTTGTGTTTGTTCTGCCCATGCACGAGCACGCGCAGCAGAACGATCGCACTGACCGGCAGGAACGCGATGTCGACGGTCATGGCGACGGCGGCAGGCGCGCACGCCACCGCGACGCGGCCCGCGAGCCACAACACGCACAGCGCAATGAGCGATTTGCCCGCGGCGGGCGTCACGGATGTCCATGCCCGCACGGCGGTCAGCAGGAAGCCCACCACGATTGCCGAGGCGAACCCGAAGATCATCTCGTGGACGTGCCACAGCGAGCCCGGCAGATACGCGTGCAGTGCGGCTATCGGAAAGCCGTCGAGTTCGGCCAGCCACGCGAGGACGGCGGCGGTGCCGAAGAGTGCGCCACCCAGATAGAACGGGCGGAAGCCAAGCGCCCACAGTGCGAAACCGCGCGGAGCGGGCGGAGCTGGCGGAGCTGGCGGCGCTGGCGGAGCGACGCGTGGCTGTTCACGCGGCTTTTCGCGCGGCTGTTCGTCAATTCGGATGAGGGCCATGCTTGCTCTCCAGCAAATAGATTGATTTTATATGAATCTTATATGCGATGCAGCCGTAGCGCGGATGTGGCAATTCCACGCAACGGTCGCCTGGGGTCCGGCATTCTGCTCTCCCGCGGCGTATCGCCGCGCCTGGTCGAGAGACCGTCGGCTTCATTTTCCATGGCGCTCCGTGTGCTCTTCGTGACGAGACATGTTTGCAGGCATGGCGAACCTCGCCGCTTCAATATAGGGATCGAGGCGGTGCGCCTGATCGGGTTCGTGATCTTGATATCGTGTGCAGCACTGTCGCCAGTGCGCAACACAAATAGATCACAATGTGAGTAATAATACCGGTTAATCAGAACAGGCGCAGAACCGGCGTGGCGGATTAGCCGATACCGTTCATTTCGCCTCACTGCCCGCACTATTTGCCCGCACAACGATTATCAGAAAAGGGCGGCACAGTTTGTCAAACACGCGAGACGCGTGAAAAAACCCTCGAACGCCCGCCCGTACTAATCCGGATGGGGGGTGGAGGAGTAATCAGAACGGAGTAGTGTCCGTTTGTCACACGATCCGCAAGGGTAATGGAATAGCGCCGAATACTGCGTAAGCTGGCTTACAGTTAAATCCGTGAGCAAGCCTAAAAATGATCACGCAGAATATCCCCGGCAATAACAGCAATAATCAAGGCGCCGCATAGCGCGTGCTTGGATCGAGCACTTTCGCTTTCACCATCTGCTTTGCAGTCTGGATGATGTTTGCGATTCTCGGTATTCCGCTTAAAAAGCAGCTTCATCTCACCGACGCGGAATTCGGCCTCGTTGCCGCCATGCCCGTGTTGACCGGTTCGCTCGCACGCGTGCCGCTCGGCATCTGGACCGACCGCTTCGGCGGCCGGATCGTGTTCTTCCTGATCATGCTCGCAACCGTCGTGCCGATCTGGCTCGTTTCGTATGCGACGCAATTCTGGCAGTTCCTCGTGCTCGGCCTGTTCGTCGGCTTTGCGGGCGCTTCGTTCTCGGTCGGCACGCCCTACGTCGCGCGCTGGTTTCCGAAGTCGCGCCAGGGCCTCGCGATGGGCATCTTCGGCGCGGGTAATTCCGGCGCCGCACTCAACAAGTTCGTTGCGCCGGTACTGATTGTCGCGGCCGGTACGTGGACGATCGTGCCGAAGGTCTACGCCGTCGCGATGCTCGTCACGGCGTTCGGCTTTCTTCTGCTTTCGTCGAGCAATCCGGCGCATCGCGTCGTCGGCGGGACGCGGGCCGGGAATCCGGTCAAGGTGCTCGGCGATCCGCGCGTCCTGCGCTACGCGCAGTACTACTCGGTGGTGTTCGGCGGCTACGTCGGGCTCTCGCTGTGGATGCCGCAGTACTACGTGAACCAGTACGGCTTCGGCATCGAGGCAGCGGCGTTTCTCGCGGCCTGCTTCTCGCTGCCGGGCGGCGTGCTGCGCGCGATGGGCGGCTGGCTTTCCGACCGCTTCGGCGCCTATCGCACGACGTGGGCCGTCATGTGGGTCGCGCTTGCCGGTTTCTTCGTGCTGAGCTACCCGTCGACCGACTTCGTGATCCACAGCGCGCACGGCCCGATTGCGTTCCATCTCGGTCTGGGCCCGGTGTTCTACACCGTGATCATGTTTATCGTCGGCGTGGCGATGGCCGTGGGTAAGGCGTCGGTCTTCAAGTTCATCGGCGACAGCTACACGGACAACATCGGCGCGGTGTCCGGCGTCGTCGGCCTGGCCGGCGGCCTGGGCGGCTTCGTGCTGCCGATCCTGTTCGGCCTGCTCGTCGATCTGACCGGTGTGCGCACAACCTGTTTCATGCTGATGTTCGGCGCCACCGCAGTCAGCCTGTTGTTCATGCACTTCTCGTTCCGCCCCGAAGCGCTCGCCACGGCGCGCGCCGCAGAGGAGCGCGCAGCCCAGCAAAAAGAGGCACGCCCGGCACAGGCAGCAGACGCGGTACGCGCACACGAAGCGCTGGCCGACTGATTCCCACGCGCGTCTCACTTGCGGCGCGCTTTTTTGATTGAGCAAACAACATGTCCAAATATCTGTTAACGCAGTGGGAGCCGGAGAATGCCGGTTTCTGGAAGGCGAGTGGCGAGCAGGTGGCCAACCGCAATCTCTGGATCTCCATTCCTGCGCTGATGCTGGCGTTCGTCGTCTGGTCGCTGTGGAGCGTCGCCGTCGTGAATCTCGACAAGGGCGGCTTCCACTTCACCAAGAACCAGCTCTTCTGGCTCACGGCGCTCCCCGCGCTTTCGGGTGCGACGCTGCGCATTTTCTATTCGTTCCTCGTGCCGATTTTCGGTGGACGGCGCTTCACGGCCATTTCGACGGCCAGTCTGCTGATTCCGGCGCTCGGCATGGGCTTCGCGCTGCGCGACCCGTCGACGTCGTATGAAATGCTGCTCGTGCTCGCCCTCCTGTGCGGCTTCGGCGGCGCGAACTTCAGCTCGTCGATGGCCAACATCAGCTTCTTCTTCCCGAAGAAGCGCAAGGGCTTCGCCACCGGCATGAACGCGGGCATCGGCAACCTCGGGGTGTCGATGGTCCAGTTCGTCACGCCGATCGTGATCTCCACCGCCGCGTTCAGCGGTATTCTCGGCGGCGGTCAAACGTACGTCGCGAAGGGCGTCGAACACTCGATCTGGCTGCAAAACGCAGGCTTCGTCTGGGTTCCGCTCATCATCGTGGCAGCCATTGCCGCGTGGTACGGCATGAACGACATCGCCGACGCCAAGGCATCGTTCAGCGAACAGGCCGTCATCTTCCGCCGCAGCCACAACTGGCTGATGTGCTTCCTCTATGTCGGCACGTTCGGCTCGTTCATCGGTTTCTCGGCGGGTCTTGCGCTGCTCACGAAGGCGGAATTCCCCGCGATCAACCCGACCGCCTACGCGTTCCTCGGGCCGCTCGCAGGCGCCATGACGCGTCCGCTCGGCGGCTGGATCTCGGATCGCCTCGGCGGCGCGCGCGTCACGCTCCTCACGTTCATCGCGATGATCGCGGCGGTGGCCGGCGTGATCGCCTTCCTGCCGGCCGCGGGCTCGGCCGGCAACTTCGGCGGCTTCCTCGCCATGTTCATCGTGCTGTTCGCGCTGACCGGCATCGGTAACGGCTCCACGTTCCGCATGATTCCGGTGATCTTCCTCACGCAGCATCAGCGCGCCGCGAACGGCAAGGGTCCCGATGCGCAACAGCGCGCGCTCGCCGAGGCCGGCAAGGAATCGGCTGCGGTGCTCGGCTTTGCCGGTGCGATGGGCGCTTACGGCGGCTTCTTCATCCCGAAGAGCTTCGGTACGTCGATCGACGTCACGGGCTCGCCGGTCACGGCCCTGCTGTGCTTCATCGGCTTTTATGTCGTGTGCGCAGCGGTCACGTGGTTCTTCTACGCGCGCCGCAACGCGCCGATGCCCTGCTGATTCTGATTCGCACGGGAAGCCGTGCGCGCATGGGTGGACTAGTCCTTCAGGCGTAGTTCGGGCCGGGCGGGCTAGTCCTAATGCGTTTGCGGGCTGCTCCTGCTGGCGAATAGGCGGGCGGGCGCGCGCTGGTCATACTCATGCAGCACGAATTCGCTGAGTCCACGCGGTCGCAGACAGCTCACTGGGCGCAGCTTTAGTTTCGGAGAACAAGATGAGTTACTTTCTGGACCGTCTGAAGTTCATGTCGCGCGTGAAGGCGACGTTCTCAAACGGTCATGGCGCGGTCGTCGACGAGGACCGCAAGTGGGAAGACGGCTATCGCAGCCGTTGGCAACACGACAAGATCGTTCGATCGACGCACGGGGTCAACTGCACCGGATCGTGTTCGTGGAAGGTCTACGTGAAGAACGGCCTCATCACGTGGGAAACCCAGCAGACCGATTACCCCCGCACGCGCGCCGACCTGCCCAATCATGAGCCGCGCGGCTGCCCGCGCGGCGCTTCCTATAGCTGGTACGTCTATTCGGCGCAACGCGTGAAGCACCCGATGATCCGCGGGCGCCTGATGGACCTGTGGCACGAGGCGCGCCGCACGCTCGGCCCGGTCGAAGCGTGGGCTTCGATCGTCGAGAATCCCGAGAAGGCTGCGCGCTACAAGCGCGTGCGCGGGCTCGGCGGCTTCGTGCGCGCCGACTGGGACACGGCGGCCGAAATCATTGCGGCCGCAAACGCCTACACGATCGGCAAGTACGGCCCGGACCGCGTGGTCGGTTTCTCGCCGATTCCGGCGATGTCGATGGTTTCCTATGCGGCCGGCGCGCGCTACCTGAGCCTGATCGGCGGGGCGTGCCTGTCGTTCTACGACTGGTACTGCGACCTGCCGCCGTCCTCGCCGCAGGTGTGGGGCGAGCAGACCGACGTGCCCGAATCCGCCGACTGGTACAACTCCACCTATCTGATGGTGTGGGGTTCGAATGTGCCGCAGACGCGCACGCCCGACGCCCACTTCTACACCGAGGTCCGCTACAAGGGCACCAAGACCGTTGCGGTGTCATCGGATTTCGGCGAGATGGTCAAGTTCGGCGACATCTGGCTCGCGCCGAAGCAGGGCACCGACGCGGCGCTCGCGATGGCGATGGGCCACGTCGTGCTCAAGGAATTCCACGCGAGCGGCAAGTCCGCGTACTTCCGCGACTACCTGAAGCAGTACACCGACATGCCGCTGCTCGTCACGCTCGCCGAGCGCGACGGCGCGACCGTGCCGGACCAGTTCCTGCGCGCGTCGCAGCTCGCGGGCGGTCTGGACGAAGCGAACAACCCGCAGTGGAAGACGCTCGCGATCGATGCGACGACCGGCAACATCGTCGCGCCGAACGGTTCGGTCGGCTTCCGCTGGGGCGAGTCGGAACACAACGACGGCGCGAAGGTCGGCCGCTGGAATCTCGAACTCAAGGACGGCGGCAGCGGTCGCGAAATCGATCCGCGCCTGTCGCTCGTCGCGGAGCACGACGAAGTCGTCGAAGTGAGCTTCCCGTATTTCGGCGGGGAACACGGCGCGCTGCTCGCACGGCGCGTGCCGGCAAAGCGCGTCGCGCTGGCGGACGGGACGAGCGTGCTCGTCGCCACCGTGTACGACCTGCAGATGGCCAACTACGGCGTCGACCAGGGCCTCGGCGGCCCGAACGTCGCCGCGTCGTATGACGACGACGTGCCCTGCACGCCCGCCTGGCAGGAAAAGCACACGACGGTGCCGCGCAAGCTCGTGATCCAGGTGGCGCGCGAATTCGCGGACAACGCGGATCGCACGCACGGCAAGAGCATGGTGATTCTCGGTGCGGCGCTCAACCACTGGTATCACAACGACATGATTTACCGCAGCATCATCAATCTGCTGATGATGTGCGGCTGTATCGGACAAAGCGGCGGCGGCTGGGCGCATTACGTCGGCCAGGAAAAGTTGCGTCCGCAATTTGGCTGGGCGCCGCTCGCGTTCGCACTCGACTGGTCGCGCCCGCCGCGCCAGATGAACGGCACGTCGTTCTTCTACAACCATACGAGCCAGTGGCGTCACGAAAAGGTCGGCCTCGACGAGATTCTCAGCCCGGGCGCCGATCATAAGCGCTACGAGGGCCTCAGCATGCTCGACCTCAACGCGAAGTCCGAGCGCATGGGCTGGCTGCCGTCGGCGCCGCAGCTTGGCACGAATCCGCTCGACCTCGTCGACGCGGCGAAGCGCGAAGGCCGCGAACCGATCGCCTACACGGTCGAGAAACTGAAGTCGGGCGCGCTCGATTTCTCGTGCGACGACCCCGACAATCCGGTTAATTTCCCGCGCAACATGTTCGTGTGGCGCTCGAATATTCTCGGCAGCTCGGGTAAGGGCCACGAGTATTTCCTCAAGTACCTGCTCGGTACGCAGAACGCGCTCTTCGGCGACGAAGCGGACGCCATCAAGCCATCGGAAGTGAAGGTGCGCGAGGGCGCTGAAGGCAAGCTCGACCTGCTCACGGTGCTCGACTTCCGCATGAGCACGACCTGCCTCTATGGCGACATCGTGCTGCCGTCGGCGACGTTCTACGAGAAGGACGATCTGAACACGTCCGACATGCACCCGTTCATCCATCCGCTTTCGGAGGCGGTGCAGCCGTTGTGGGAGAGCAAGAGCGACTGGGAAATCTACAAGACCATCGCGAAGAAGTTTTCGGAGATCGGCGGCGCGCATCTCGGCACGCGCACCGACCTCGTCTGCACGCCGCTCATGCACGACACCCCGGGCGAACTCGGCCAGGCGTTCGAGCCGAAGGACTGGCGTCATGGCGAATGCGACCTGATCCCCGGCAAGACCGCGCCTGCGATGACGCTGGTGGAGCGCGACTATCGCGAGATCTACAACAAGTTCACCTCGGTCGGGCCGCTGCTCGACAAGCTCGGCAACGGCGGCAAGGGCATCAACTGGAACACCGTGCACGAAGTGGGCGAGCTCGCGAATCTCACGGGCACGTCGCGCCACGAGGGTGTGACCCAGGGCCGTCCGCGCCTCGAAACCGCAATCGATGCGGCTGAGATGATCCTCACCTTCGCACCGGAAACGAATGGTCATGTGGCGGTGAAGGCGTGGGACGCGCTCTCGAAGATAACGGGCCGCGATCATACGCACCTGGCCGAAGGCCGCGAGCACGACAAGATCCGCTTTCGCGACGTGCAGGCGCAGCCGCGCAAGATCATCTCGGCGCCGACGTGGTCGGGCCTCGAATCCGAGGAAGTCAGCTACAACGCGGGCTACACGAACGTGCACGAGCTGATTCCCTGGCGCACGCTGACCGGGCGGCAGCAGTTCTATCAGGATCACCGCTGGATGCTCGACTTCGGCGAGGGTTCGTGCAGCTACAGGCCGGCCATCAACACGAAGACCGTTGGGCCGATGCTCGGTGCGAAGCCGAACGGCGAACACGAGCTGGTGCTGAACTGGATCACGCCGCACCAGAAGTGGGGCATCCACTCGACGTACACGGACAACATCCGCATGCTCACGCTGTCGCGCGGCGGCCCGCACGTCTGGGTTTCGGAATCCGAAGCGAAGGAAGCCGGGATCAAGGACAACGACTGGGTCGAAGTGTTCAACGTGAACGGGACGCTGACCGCGCGCGTGGTGGTGAGCCAGCGCGTGCCGCGCGGCATGTGCCTCATGTATCACGCCCAGGAGAAGATCGTGAACGTGCCCGGCGCGGAGACGAGCGGCATGCGCGGCGGCATTCACAACTCCGTGACGCGCACGGTGCTCAAGCCCACGCACATGATCGGCGGCTATGCACAGCTCGCGTACGGCTTCAACTACTACGGCACCGTCGGCAGCAATCGCGACGAATACGTGATCGTGCGCAAAATGAACAAGGTGGAGTGGCTCGAAGGGCCGCTCGTCGAAGGAGCAGCATCATGAAGATCCGCGCCCAGGTGGCGATGGTCCTGAACCTGGACAAGTGCATCGGGTGCCATACGTGCTCGGTGACCTGCAAGAACGTGTGGACGTCGCGTGACGGCGTCGAGTACGCATGGTTCAACAACGTCGAGACGAAGCCCGGCATCGGTTATCCGAAAGAGTGGGAAAACCAGAAGAAGTGGAACGGCGGCTGGAAGCGCAATGACGACGGCAGCATCGAGCCTCGCCAGGGGACGAAGCTCAAGGTGCTCGCGAACCTGTTCGCGAACCCGAATCTGCCTGCCATCGACGACTACTACGAGCCGTTCACGTTCGACTACGAGCATCTGCAAAAAGCGCCGCTTTCGCAGACGCCGCCCACGGCGCGTCCCGTCTCGGTGATCACCGGCAAGAAGATGGACAAGATCCACTGGGGTCCGAACTGGGAAGACGACCTCGGCGGCGAGTTCGAATCGCGCGGACGTGACGCGCTCTTCGAGAACGTGCAGAAGGAGATGTATTCGACCTTCGAAAACACGTTCATGATGTACCTGCCGCGCCTGTGCGAGCACTGCCTGAATCCGGCGTGCGTCGCATCGTGCCCGTCCGGCTCGGTGTACAAGCGCGAAGACGACGGCATCGTGCTCGTCGACCAGGACAAGTGCCGCGGCTGGCGCATGTGCGTGTCCGGTTGCCCGTACAAGAAGATGTACTTCAACTGGAAGACCGGCAAGGCCGAAAAGTGTGTCTTCTGCTATCCGCGTATCGAAGCCGGTCAGCCGACCGTGTGCGCGGAAACCTGCGTGGGCCGCATCCGCTATCTGGGCGTGCTGCTCTACGATGCGGACCGCATCAGCGAAGCCGCATCGGTCGAATCGGAGCAGAGCCTCTACCAGGCGCAACTCGACGTGTTCCTCGATCCGCACGATCCGGAGGTTCAGGCCGAAGCTCGCCGCCAGGGCATCGCGCAAAGCTGGCTCGATGCGGCCGTGCGCTCGCCGGTCTACAAGATGGCGTGCGAGTGGAAGATCGCGTTTCCGCTGCACCCCGAGTACCGCACGCTGCCGATGGTCTGGTACGTGCCGCCGCTCTCGCCGATCCAGTCGGCGGCCGACGCGGGCCACATCGGCAGCGACGGCATGATCCCCGACGTCGAGAGCCTGCGCATTCCGATGCGCTACCTCGCGAATCTGCTGACCGCAGGCGACGAAGCGCCGGTTGTCGCCGCGCTGCGCCGCATGCTCGCGATGCGCGCGTACAAGCGCGGGCAGGCCGTCGACGGGGTCGAAGATCCCGCGCTGCTCACGGCGGCCGGGCTCACGGCCGCGCAGGTCGAAGACATGTACCGCATCATGGCGCTCGCGAATTACGAGGACCGCTTTGTCGTGCCGTCGTCGCACAAGGAGATGGTCGAGGACAGCTTCAACGAGAAGGGAAGCTGCGGTTTCTCGTTCGGCAACGGCTGTTCGGGCGGCGTGACGGAAGGGTCGCTGTTCGGCTCGAAGACGCAAGGCAGCGTGGTATTCGCGGACATGCCGAAGTCGCGCCGCAAACTGACGCCGAGCACGTAAGGGGAGAGCCACACGATGTCGATCTATCCCGTTCTTGCGGCGCTGCTCGATTATCCGCAGCAGCCGCTGCTCGATGCCCTCGACGAAATCGACGCGGCGCTCGCCGCGCATCCCGACGCGGCGCGCGAGCTGGCGCCGCTCGTCGGCGAGCTGCGCGGCCGTTCGCTGATCGAGTCCCAGGAGGAATACGTCGCGACGTTCGACCGCAATCCGCGTCACTCGCTGCATCTGTTCGAGCACGTGCACGGAGAGAGCCGCGACCGCGGCCAGGCGATGGTCGATCTGCTCGCGGAGTATCGCCGCTTCGGCCTCGAAATCTCGACCAACGAGCTGCCCGATTACGTGCCGCTCTTTCTCGAAGTGCTCGGCCTCATCGATGCAGACGATGCGTCGGCGCTGCTCGGCGAAGCGGTTCATGTGCTCGCTGCGATCGGCAAGCACCTGTTGGACTCCGGCAGTGCCTACGCGAGTATCTTCACCGTGCTGTGCGAGATGTCCGCTGTTACGCCCGAGCCGCTCACCGTGGCACCGGTGCGCGACATGGACGAAGCGCTGGAGGTGTTCGGCGTCGGCGAGGATGGCGTCGAGCCGCTCATCATGCGCAGCGAGGTGCAGCCCGTCCATTTTCACCCGCGCGCCGAGCGGCTCAATGCAACGGCCCGTGCAAAGGAAATGCAATGAATACGTTCAACCAGTTCCTGTTCGGCATTTATCCGTACATTGCGCTCGCAATCTTTCTGTTCGGCTCGCTCGCACGCTTCGAGCGCGAGCAGTACACGTGGAAGACGGACAGCTCGCAGCTCCTCTATCGGGGACAGCTGCGGCTCGGCAACATCCTCTTTCACGCCGGCATTCTGGGACTCTTCTTCGGCCACATGTTCGGCCTGCTGACGCCCGTTGTCGTGTGGGACACCCTCGGCATGCCGCACAGCGCCAAGCAGATGGTCGCGATGGTCGCGGGCGGCGTGATGGGTTCGATGTGTCTCGCCGGGCTCGCGATCCTGCTGCATCGTCGTCTGTCGAACGAACGCGTGTCGGCTGTCACGCGCACCGCCGACAAGGTGCTGCTGCTGTGGATTCTCGTGACGCTGCTGCTCGGTCTTTCGACGATCGCCGAATCGGCCAGCCACATGGACGGCACGATGATGGTGCGGCTCATAACGTGGGCCCAGCACATCGTCACGTTCCGTGGCAATGCGGCAAGCTATGTGAGCGAAGCGCCGCTCATCTTCCGCGTCCATCTGTTCATGGGCATGTCGCTCTTCGTGATCTTCCCGTTCACGCGTCTCGTGCACGTGTGGAGCGGTTTTGCTTCAGTCGGTTATCTTTCGCGGGCATGGCAGCTCGTGCGTAGCCGTTAATCACCATCGACGGCCCGCAGTGCCGGGGCCGCAATTTACCCGGGTGATCAGCCTCGCGCGATCACCCGGTTTTTTTTCAGGAGTGTGGGCGCCATGGCACGTCTCTTTGGCATTGCAGGCCGTTCGGGGCAGGGCAAGACCACCTTGATCGAGGCGCTGCTCGCCCATTACCGGTCGCGCGCGCTCGTCGTCAACGTGATCAAGCACAGCCACCACAGGCTCGAACTCGAACCGCCGCGCAAGGACAGCGCGCGCTTTCGCGCGGCGGGCGCGGGCGAGGTGCTGATCGTGTCGCCCACGTCGTGGGCGATCCTGCACGATGGACCGGAACCGTCGTTCGACGCGCTCCTGGCGCGGCTCGGTCCGGCCGATCTCACGCTGGTCGAAGGCTACACGTGCGTGGATCTGCCGCGGCTCGAAGTCGTACGCGGCGGCAGCGGCTGCGGCAGTGGCTATGAAGCGCTTTACCCGCACGATCCGCGCATCGTCGCGATTGCGTCCGATCTCGTTCCCGACACGCATTTGCCGGTCTTCGCACTCGACGATGTGGCGCGCATTGCCGCATTCATCGGCGAGAGAGCGGCCGAGTACGCCGTTACGGACGCTTCGGCGGATAATGCAGCCTGAGCCGCACACAGATCCAATCCGCCATGCCACAGTCCACCGCCGTGTCGTCGAACTCTCGCAACGCTGCGCCGCGTGCGCCGTTTCGTCAGCGGCTTTCGACCCGCATCATCGTCCTCTCGGCGGTGGCGCTCACACTCGTGCTCTCGATGATCAGCGGCACGCTTTGGCTGTCGTGGCAGCTCGAAGGCGCGGGCGCGGCGATCAACGATGCAGGCAGCCTGCGCATGCGCGCAAACGCGGTGGCCATCGCGTTGTGGGAGACGCGCCTCGGCCAGGCCTCCCAGCTCGATGACCAGATTCGCCAGATGGACACCACGCTCAGCCGGTTGCGCGGCGGCGACCCGGCGCGTCCGCTCTTCCTGCCCAACGACAAGGTCATCCACGCGCAGTTCGCGCGCGTGGCGGCGGCATGGCAAGACGAACTGAGGCCCGCCGCGCTGCACGAACGCGATCTGGCCATGCGCGAACCGGGTGCGTATATCGCGCTGCTGCCGGGTTTCGTTGCCGAAGCCAACCGGCTCGTCAGCCTGATCGAGCATGAAAATTCGCGCAAAACGGCGTGGCTGCGCATGTCGCAGCTCGCGCTCGCCGCGCTGTCGTGCGTCGGAACCGCGGCCATCGTCTATATGCTTTATCTGTGGTTCGTCGTGCCGGTGCAGCGGCTGCAGGATGGGCTTTCGCGCATCGAGGCGCGGGAGTTCGACACGCGGCTGCCGGTCAACACCGAAGACGAGTTCGGACAACTTGCGAACGGCTTCAACCGGATGGTCGCGGAGCTGCAGGCGCTGTACCTCGAACTCGAGGCGCGCGTGGAGGCGAAGACGGCGCAGCTTGCCGCGCAAAATCGTGAATTGGCGCTGCTCTATGAAATGGCGGCATGCCTCAATTCTCCCGAAACGGCTGAAGTGCTGTGCCACGACTTCCTCACGCGCCTGATGCGCGAATTCAACGCCGACGGCGGTACGGTGCGCGTGATATCGGCCGAGGACAACAACCTGCATCTGCTCGCGGCCGAGGGATTGACGGAGGAACTGGCGAATGCCGAGCGGTGCATGTCCGCGCACAATTGCATCTGCGGCGTGGCGTCGTTTACGGATGAACCGGTGATCGGCGATTTGCGCATCATGATGGGCGACGACCGCGAACTCGTAAAACGCTGCGTGCAGGCCGGTTTTGTCACGGTTGCGGCGTTCGCCATTGTTTCGCAGGACGAGACGCTCGGCACGTTCTCGCTGCACTTCAAGCGGCCGCGGCAGATTCCGGCGTCCGAAATCCAGTTGCTGCGCACGCTCGGCCGGCATCTCGGCGTCGCGCTCAAGAACCGCCGTCTGGTCGCGCTGGCGCGGCAGCTTGCCGTATCCGAAGAGCGCAATCTCGTCGCGCAGGGCTTGCACGACAGCATTGCACAGGGCCTGAGTTATCTGAAGATGCAGGTGCAATTGCTCGGCGAGGCAGGGCGCGCGGGCAATCTTGATGAAATCCGGGAACTCGTGCCGCTTCTTTCGGGCGGAGTTGAGGAAAGCTATCAAGACGTGCGCGAGCTGCTGCTAAACTTCCGCACGCGGATCGGGCCGGGGGCGTTGCGGCCCGCCGTCGAAGATACGGTCGCGCGCTTTCGGCGGCAGTCGGAGGCCGAGGTGACGCTGGACTATCGCGACGAAGGCGGCCCGCCGCTGCCGTCCGATCAGCAGTTGCAGGTGCTGTTCATCCTGCAGGAAGCGCTTTCGAACGTGCGCAAGCATGCCGAGGCGCAGTCGGTGCGCGTTACGGTGGTCAACGGACGCGATTTCCGGCTGGTTATCGAGGACGACGGCATTGGCTACGAGCCGGCCGAGCTCGATTCAGCCGGTGAAGCGCACGTCGGATTCCACATCATGCGCGAGCGTGCCAAGCGCCTTGCGGCGGCGCTGCATCTCGACGGCAGGCCGGGCCACGGCGCGCGCGTGGAGCTGATTCTCGGCGCCCAGGCCCGCATGGCTGCGTGACGTGAATGACTTTTAAACTTACGCTCACATGACGATACGCATTCTGCTCATTGACGATCACACGCTTTTTCGTTCGGGCGTGAAGGCGCTGTTGCAGCGCCAGCCCGATTTCGAGGTGGTGGACGAGGCGGCCGACGGCGTAGGAGGGATCAAGCGGGCAAAGCAGCACACGCCGGACGTGGTGCTGCTCGATCTGAACATGCCGGGGCTCTCGGGAATCGAAACGTTGCAGCTGCTCGCACAGGACCTGCCTGGCACTGCGTTCGTCATGCTGACGGTCTCCGAGGATGCGGACGACCTGACCGCTGCCATGCGCGCCGGCGCGTGCGGTTATCTGTTGAAGGACATCGAGGCCGATACTTTGGCCGACGCGATTCGCAGGGCGGCGGCCGGTCACCCCGTGATTACCGAGCACATGACGGCGAAGCTTCTCGAACAGATGCGCAGACCGGTTCAGGCACCCGTGCCGCGCGCAGGCGATACGAGCGAAGCGCTGACCGCGCGCGAAGAGGAGATCGTGCGCGAACTGGCGCGCGGCGCGAGCAACAAGGAAATCGCGCGCACGCTCGATCTGGCCGAAAGCACGGTGAAAATTCACGTGCGCAATATTTTGCGCAAGCTGAAGATGACGAGCCGCGTGCAGATTGCGCTCTATGCGAAAGAGCGCGAGGGCAACGGGGGAGCGAGTGGCGCCGCGAGAAATATTGCCGCGGACGAATAGCGCGCTTCCTGCAATTTCCTGCGTTTTCCTGAAAGTCGCCGCGCGATGTTCTAACGCCGCCGCTTTAACACCCTCCCGCTTTAACACCGCGTTAGCCTCCGTCGCAGCACTGCGTGGCCGGCGGCCGCATTTGATTTAAATCAAATATTGTTGTGCAAACTCACTCGCTGCTAAAACACAGCTTGCTGCAGGTGAATTAGCATCCAGTGCGTTGTCGTCGGGCTCAAACCGTTGAAATGCCGCGCGCTTTCTCATGTCAAGGCATTCCCCGGATGAGAGTGGGCCAATTTCAGCGAATTCGCGTGACGGCTTGATATCCGGCATGATGCGGTCATGGCCCGCGTGTCCGGCTGCGAAAAGCTATCTCGATCTACTTCCCGATACTTTCAACCACGGCATTTCCGGCGCAGGCCGCCGTTTGCCCGGGCATATCGCCTGCGTTCTGGAGGGAGTTCGAAGATGGCCAAGAAATTTCCGCTGATCCCCAGTCATCCTGAAAGATTGTGCTGGGGTTGCGACCACTACTGTCCGGCTGAAGATATGCGCTGCGGCAACGGTCAAAGTCGAACTCAGCATCCGATCGAACTGCTTGGCGACGACTGGTATTTGCATGGCGATTGGGGCATCGAGATTCCCGCCGACGACAACAACGCTGAAGCCCAGGGCGGCTCGGAGCCTGCCCTGGCGGCTTTATGTAAATCGGATTAAACAGGTCGGATCAAAGCGAATCAGGAAGCCATCGTGAATGCGGACATTGTGATTGTCGGCGCAGGTCCAGTCGGACTGTGCCTTGCCCACGCGTTGTCGGGAGCCGGACTGCGGATCACGCTCGTGGAGAAGCAGGGGCGGGACGCGCTGAGCGAGCCCGCATTCGATGGACGCGAAATTGCGCTGACGCACAACACGGTGGCGCTGATGAAGCGTTGGGGGCTGTGGGAGCGAATCGAAGACGTCGCGAAGTCGCGTCTGGTCAACGCAAAGGTGTTCAACGGTGCTTCGTCGCGTGCGCTTCAGATCGGGCACGAACTGAGCGATCATCAGGAACTGGGCTGGCTGGTCGCGAATCAGCTGATTCGCAAGGCCGCTTTCGATGTCGTGGAAGAAGGGCGCGCGAGCAATCGGATCGAGCTCCTGACCAGCGAAGAGGTTGTCGGGATCGAAAACGGCCGCGAAACGATCGAGGCGAGCCTTGCCAGCGGGCGGAAACTCTCGGCGCGTCTGCTTATCGCTGCCGATAGCCGGTTCTCGCTGACGAGAAGAATGATGGGCATCGGGGCCGACATGCGCGATTTCGGCAAGTCGATGCTGGTCTGCTACATGACGCACGAGAAGCCGCATGATCACACCGCGTGGGAGTGGTTCGGCTACGGCCAGACGCTCGCGCTGCTGCCGATGAATCCGGACCCGGAGAGCGGCGCTTTCAGGTCTTCCGTCGTGGTGACCTTGCCGGGCCGCGAGATCGACCGGCTCCAGCAAGTCGACGCGCACGAATTCAACGCGGAAATCGAGCGCCGGTTTGCGCATCGCCTTGGCGGCATGAAGCTCGTGTCGACGCGCCACGCTTATCCGCTGGTTGCGGTTTATCCGAGGCAGTTCGTGGCCAGGCGTTTCGCGACGGTCGGCGACGCGGCCGTGGGCATGCATCCGGTGACGGCGCATGGCTTCAATTTCGGTGTGTCGAGTATCGAGTCGCTGGCGAACGCGATTTTGTCCGCGCACGGTGCAGGCAAGGATTTCGCCGACGATGCCGTGTTGAAGCGCTACGAGAGCCGGCACCGCAGGAGCACCCGTCCGCTGTATCTGATGACGGACGTCGTGACCACGCTTTATAACCGCGACAACCTTCCGGCGAAGCTGGCCAGGAATTTCATGCTGCACGTCGGCGAAAATCTGCCGCTGGTCAAGCATGCCATCGCCGCGCATCTCGCCGGAAGCAGGAAAGAAAACAGGAAAGAAGTCGCTGCCCGGTGAGTGCCCGGTGAGCGCCGCGCACCTTCAAAGCCGCTTCACAGCTACACCTGCCGCTACGCGTGCCGCTGCATTTCCGCCGGCGCGTGCAGCGGCGGCCGCTCAATGCTGCGGCTGTTCGAGCACCGGCGTACGCCGGACCTCGGACATGTACATCAAGATCAGCGACACCCATACGACGCCGTAAAGCAGCATGAAGCAGCTTGAGCGGACCTTGAAGATATCCAGCAGCACGCCGAACATGATTGGCAGCAGGAAGCCGCCAAGCCCGCCCGCGAGCCCGACGATGCCCGTTACGACGCCCATGTTGGCCGGAAAATCATCGGCGACGTATTTGAACGTGGACGCCATGCCGAACGCGAACACGCTGCCGAGCAGGAACGCCAGCACGACGAAGCCCGTGATCGGAACGGAGATGTGCAGCGTGGCGTCGCCGCTGATCGTGTGAATGACGAGATCGGCGGGCGGGTACGAGAGAATGAAGAGGCAGATCCACGCGACCCACAGGCCCCACCACGTCACATTGTGTGCGCCGAATTTGTCGGCGAGCAGACCGCCCACGGCGCGCAGGATAGAGCCCGGCAGCGAGAATCCCGCCGCGAATGCCGCCGCGACCACCAGCGTCATGCCGTACTCGGCCTTGAGGTATTGCGGAATCCACAGCGAAAGCGCAGTGAAGCCGCCGAAGGTGATCGAGTAGTACTGGCACAGCCGCCATACGCGGGGGTCGCGCAGCACCTTGAATGAATCGGCCCACGAACCCTTCGAGGCACCCGCACCCGGGTCGCGTGCGGAACCCAGCCAGAAAATCACCGCGGTTACGAGCAGCGCGACGGCATAGACGCGCGGCACGAAGCGCCACCCGAAGGCCGCCTCCAGTGACGGCGTGACGAACAGATTGACCGCTGCGCCCACCGTGCCCGCGCCGAAGAAACCCATGGCGAAACCGCGCCGTTCAGGCGGAAAAAAGCGCGCGACGTAAGGTGTGCCCACCGCGAACGAAGCGCCGACACAACCGAGAAAGAGCCCGATGAGCAGGAACTGCCAGAGCTGGCTGGCGTAACTGACGATATACACCGGGATCGCGCAGACCACGAGCAGGCTGGTCATGACGATGCGGCCGCCGAAGCGGTCGGTCCACGCGCCGAGCGGCAACCGCATGACTGCACCGGTCAGCACCGGCGTTGCCGTGAGCAGGCCGAATTCGGTGCTGTTCAGGCCGAGCTCGTCGCGCAGCCGCACGCCGAGCACGCCAAACATCATCCACACGACGAAGCAAACAAGAAATGCGAGCGTGCTGACAAGCAGGACCGACCACGCCTGAATGCCGACGCTGGCCGGGGCAGCCGGACCCCGGCGGGCGGATTCGCTGGGCAGATTCATGTTGCCTCCAACCAGGGCCTGTTATGCATATGAACAGGCCCTGACGCTCTTCATTGAACGAGTGGGCTGGTTGCCGCTTCGAGCGCGGCATTCTCGAGTGAAGCTTCAGAAGCAAGAATCGATACGTATTGCTGGATGGCCTTGTTGCGCACGCGCTCGCTCAGATAGCGCGCGATATCGTCGGCTGCGTCTTCGAACGAGACGGGCACACCCGGCACGCGGCGGTCGACGCGCACGAGATGAAAGCCGAAGCGCGTACGCACGACATGCGGCAGAATGCCGACGTCGGTGCAATCGAACAGTGCCGCCTCGAACTCGGGCACCGTGTCGCCGCGCGCAAGCTGGCCGAGACTGCCGCCCACGCCCGAGGACGGACAGTTGGAAAGTTCGCCGGCAGCGGCCTCGAACGTGTCGGGCGCGTGCAGCAGCTGGTGCAGGGTTTCTTCGGCTTTCTGGCGCAGAAACGTAACCGGCACGCGTTCGGTCACGGCGAAGAGAATGTGGCTTGCAAATACGAGTTCGTTGCGTACGAAACGTGTAGGGTTCTGCTCGTAATAGCGTGCGCAGTCCTCGCGTGTGGCTTCGGGGACGCGCAATTCGCGCCCAAGCAGCGTTTCGAGCGTGTCGTCGTCGAGCGTGCCGTCGGGCGCGATCAATTCAAGCGCCGCGGCACGCTGCCGCAGCAGTTCCTGAACCACCAGTGCACGACGTGCCGCAAGCGCCGGATCGGGCGCATTCGTATAGTTCTGGCTTTCGGCGTCGATTGTCGCGGCGCTGATTTCTACGTCGTTGACGCGCGCGGGCAATTCGCCCGCGCCTGAATGCGGTGCTGCGTCCATCGATAAGTTCCTTGATTCCTGATTGAAGTGTTTAGCGCTTGCGCACGAGCTGGTACGGCCGGATCAGATACGCGACCGACGCGATACCGCTCCAGATATGAACCATGCGCGTGAAGGGCGAGACGAGGAAGATCGTGAAGCCTAGTGCGATGTGCGTCTGGTAGACGAGCGGCACGCCGTCGAGCAGACCGGCAATATTCGGCCGGAACGTGACGACACCCTTCACGTAATCGGTGAGCTGTTCGAACATCGCGCCGTCCATGTGATGCGACGAAAGCACGACGGTCCCGAGGCCGAGCGCAAGCTGCGCCCACAACATTAACACGATGACGATGTCCGATGCCTTGCTGTTATGGCGAATGCGCGTGTCGCCGAGGCGCCGGAAGATCAGGATCGTGAGGCCGACGATCGCAAACGATCCGGCGATGCCGCCTGCGATCATCGCAATCAACTGGTGGACCGTCGCCGACATGAACGGCGCGGTGAGCCAGTGCGGCGCGAGAAAGCCGACGAAGTGCCCGAGCACGACGACCAGCACGCCCCAGTGGAAGAGATTGCTGCCGATGCGTAACGCACCGCGTCGCAGCAGCTGCGATGTGTCGCTTTTCCACGTGTACTGTTCGCGGTCGAATCGCGCAAGCGAGCCGAATAGCAGCACCGCAAGGCAGATGTACGGATAGATGCCGAACAGGAACTGATGCAGATATTGGCCCATGACTGCTCCTCGCTGCGCGCGCGATTGGCGCAAGGTGGGTTAATCAGCGCGTGGTGCGCCGCGGGTGAAATTCCACGGGCGCGGTGGCCGGCTGACCGGCGCCCATGAACTGCACAGGCTCATCGGCCCACGCGGCGTCGAGCGCGCGCAGCCCGTCTTTGTCGTGCGGCGCGCCGGCGTCGTCGTCGTGTGCGAATTCGGGCAACTCGGTCTTGCCCAATCCCGCAAACGGCAACAGCGCACCGATGACATAAGCGTAGTGGCTGTTGCGACGGGCGAGCCCGGCCGTGATCGATTGCAGGATCTCCGCCGTTTCGCCGAGCAGCTTGTGCGCTTCGCCTGCATCGAGAATCGACAGATATTCGAGGAACACGGGTAAATAATCGGGCAACTGGCCGGGGCGCAGCAGCATGCCGTGCTTCTCGTACATCTGCAGGAGATCGATCATCGCCTGGCCGCGGTCGCGCGATTCGCCGTGCACGTGCTCGAACAGATGAAGCGACGTGGAGCGGCCGCGATCGAACAGTGCGACGTAATTCTCCTGGAGCGCGAGCAACTCGCGTGAGCCGAGATAGTCGATGAAGCGTAGCAGCTTCTCGCGCACCTCGGCGCCGAACGCGCGCTCGTCGCGCACCATCGCGCGGACTTCGTCGAGCGCTTCGACGAGCGCGGGCTCCGGGTATTCCAGGAGCGTCGCGATCAGGCGGTAGGTCATGGGTTGAGGACGGCTTGCAAACATCTCAGATCTCCTTGATCGGGATCTGGCGACGCCCGGTCTTCGGTGCGAAGAGACTGGCTTCGGTGCGCCCGTCCGAGCAGCCGTTACCGAACGTGAAGCCGCACGACGAACGCAGATCGAAGGCATCTTCCGCATATTCCCGGTGCGTCGACGGAATCACGAAGCGGTCCTCGTAATTGGCAATCGCGAGATAGCGGTACATGTCCTCGACCTGCGCGAGCGACAACCCGGCCTGATCGAGCACCTGCGGCGCGTCCACGCGGTCGACCTGGCGCGCGCGCATGAATGCGCGCATGGCCAGCAGCCGCTCCAGCGCGACCTGTACGGGCTTTTCGTCGCCAGCGGTCAGCAGGTTCGCGAGATAGCGCAGCGGAATGCGCAGCGAGTGGACATCGGGCAGCCAGCCGTTCATGCCGAGTTCGCCGCTGTTGGCCGCCGCATTGATCGGCGAGAGCGGCGGCACGTACCAGACCATCGGCAGCGTGCGGTACTCGGGATGCAGCGGGAACGCGATCTTCCAGTCGATCGCCATCTTGTAGACCGGCGAGCGCCGCGCGCCTTCGAGCCACGCCAGCGGAACGCCGTCGCGCGTGGCCTGTTCGATCACGGCGGGATCGAACGGATCGAGGAACACGTCGAGTTGCGCCTGGTAGAGATCGGTTTCTTTCTCGACGCTCGCCGCTTCGCGAATGCGGTCGGCGTCGTAGAGCAGCACGCCGAGGTAGCGGATCCGCCCCACACAGGTTTCGGAGCAGACCGTGGGCTGACCCACCTCGATACGCGGATAGCAGAAGATGCACTTCTCGGCCTTGCCGCTTTTCCAGTTGAAATAGATCTTCTTGTACGGGCAGCCGGAGACGCACATGCGCCAGCCGCGGCACTTGTCCTGGTCGATGAGCACGATGCCGTCTTCCTCGCGCTTGTAGATCGAGCCGGACGGGCAGGAAGCGACGCACGCGGGATTGAGGCAGTGCTCGCACAGCCGCGGCAGATACATCATGAACGTGTTTTCGAACTGGCCGTAGATCTCTTTTTGCACGTTCTCGAAGTTATAGTCCTTCGAGCGTTTCTCGAACTCGCCGCCGAGAATTTCTTCCCAGTTCGGCCCCCACTCGATCTTCTCCATGCGCTCGCCGCTCACGAGCGAGCGCGGCCGTGCGACCGGCATCGCATTCGTGTGGCCTGCTTCCTGCAGATGGGCATAGTCGAAGGTGAACGGCTCGTAGTAGTCGTCGATTTCGGGCAGATGCGGATTGGCAAAAATCTTTGCGAGCAGCCGCCACTTGCTGCCTTGACGCGGCTCGATATCGCCGCCCGGTTTGCGCACCCAGCCGCCGTGCCAGCGGTTCTGGTTTTCCCAATCCTTGGGATAGCCGATGCCGGGCTTCGTTTCGACGTTGTTGAACCACGCGTATTCCATGCCCTCGCGGCTCGTCCAGACGTTCTTGCAGGTCACGGAGCACGTGTGGCAGCCGATGCACTTGTCGAGGTTCAGCACCATTGCAATCTGTGCACGGACTTTCATGAGGTCTCTCCCTGGCGAAGTGCTTGCGGCATGGCGCCGACCGGCGTTTCCTCGTCGAGCCAGTCGACGCGCTTCATCTTGCGCACGATGAGGAATTCGTCGCGATTCGAGCCGACTGTGCCGTAGTAATTGAAACCGTACGAGAGCTGTGCGTAACCGCCGATCATGTGCGTCGGCTTGATTGCGACGCGCGTAACCGAGTTGTGAATGCCGCCGCGTGTGCCGGTAATTTCCGAGCCCGGCGTGTTCACGATTTTTTCCTGGGCGTGGTACATCAGCACCATGCCGCGCGGAATGCGCTGGCTCACCACGGCGCGCGCGCATAGCGCGCCGTTCGCGTTGTAGCACTCGATCCAGTCGTTATCCGCCACGCCGATTTGCGCGGCGTCCTGCTCCGAAATCCAGACGATCGGCCCGCCGCGCGAGAGCGTGAGCATCAGCAGATTGTCCGTATACGTGCTGTGAATGCCCCATTTCTGGTGCGGCGTAATGAAGTTGAGCACGATCTCCGGATTGCCGTTCGAGCGCACGCCGGACAGCTTCTCGTAGCTGCCGGTGTCGATAGGCGGTTTGTAGACGCACAACTCCTCGCCGAAGGCGCGCATCCACGCGTGATCCTGGTAAAGCTGTTGCCGCCCGCTCAGCGTGCGCCATGGAATCAGTTCGTGAACGTTCG
Organism: Paraburkholderia sp.; assembly: GCF_004298475.1. GTDB lineage: Bacteria > Pseudomonadota > Gammaproteobacteria > Burkholderiales > Burkholderiaceae > Paraburkholderia > Paraburkholderia denitrificans. Next base: position 64,214 of record NZ_SCRP01000009.1, read on the forward strand.
TGTAACCCGCGTTGTACGAAACGTGTTCCGATTCGATCCCGCTCCACGTGGGCGACGAAATGATCTTGCGCGGCTGGGCCTGGATGTCGCGAAAGCGGATTTTCTCGTCGGCGCGGGCTTCGGCCAGATGCGTGTGGTCGATGCCGGTGAAGGACGAAAGCGCCTGCCACGCCTTCATCGCGACCGCGCCGTTGGTTTCCGGTGCGAGCGAAAGAATGACTTCGGCGGCGTCGATGGCCGTCTCGATGCGCGGCCGTCCCTGCGCGTCGCCCGCTTCGGGCGCCTCTGAACGATAGTTCAGGTCGCCGAGATGGTCGACTTCCGACTGCGTGTTCCAGCTAATGCCTTTGCCGCCGTTGCCGAGTTCGTCCATCAGCGGGCCGAGCGAGGTGAAACGGTGATACGTCTCGGGGTAGTGGCGCTCGATCGTGATCACGGACGGCATCGTCTTGCCCGGAACCGGCTCGCATTCGCCGCGCTTCCAGTCCTTTACCTCGAACGGCTGGGCAAGCTCGCCGGGCGCATCGTGCGCAATCGGCGCGAGCACCACGTCGCGCTCGACACCGAGATGGCCCTTGCTCATCTCGGAGAAGCGCTTCGCGATGGCCTTGAAGATTTCCCAGTCGCTGCGCGATTGCCATGCCGGGTCGACGGCCGCCGAAAGCGGGTGAATGAACGGGTGCATGTCGGACGTGTTCATGTCGTCCTTCTCGTACCACGTGGCCGTGGGCAGCACGATGTCCGAATACATGCAGGTCGTCGACATGCGGAAGTCCAGCGTGACGAGCAGATCGAGCTTGCCGCGCGGTGCTTCTTCGTGCCACACGATTTCATCGGGGCGCGGCAGCCCGTGTTTCGTGACCTCTTCACCCTGCACGCCGTTCGTCGTGCCGAGCAGGTGCTTCAGGAAATACTCGTGCCCCTTGCCCGAACTGCCGAGCAGATTCGAGCGCCACACGAACATGTTGCGCGGGAAAGCAACCGGATTGTCGGGATCTTCGCAGGCGAGCTTGAGGCTGCCGTCCTTGAGGCGGCGCGCGACTTCGGCGCCGGCCTTCGACGGGTCGTCGAGCGAGCGGCCAAGATCGAGCGGATTGCTCATGAATTGCGGCGCCGAGGGCAGCCAGCCCATGCGTTCGGCGCGCACGTTGTAGTCGATCGGCAGGCCGTGGTACGCCGATTTATCGGCGAGCGGCGAGAGCAGATCGTCTGGATTCATCGGATCGTAGCGCCACTGGTCGGTGTGCGAGTAGAAGAACGACGTGCCGTTCATGTGGCGCGGCGGCCGGTTCCAGTCGAGTGCGAAGGCGAGCGCCGTCCAGCCCGTTTGCGGCCGCAGTTTCTCCTGGCCGACGTAATGCGACCAGCCGCCGCCGGACTTGCCGATGCAGCCGCACATCACGAGCATGTTGATGATGGCGCGATACGCCATATCCATGTGGAACCAGTGATTGATGCCCGCGCCGATGATCACCATCGAGCGCCCTTCGGTCTTGTCGGCGGTTTCCGCGAACTGCCGCGCGACGTTGATGACGTCGTCGCGCCTGACGCCGGTGATCGCTTCCTGCCAGGCCGGCGTATAGGGCACGTCGTCGTCGTAGCTCTTTGCCACGTCCTTGCCGCCCAGACCCTGATCGAGTCCATAGTTCGCGACGAACAGATCGTAGACCGTGGCGACGAGGCGCTCGCCCTCGCGTGTCGCGACACGCCGCACGCCGATGCGCCGCGTCAGGATCGAGTCGTGTCCCGTGTGCGGGAAGTGCGGATGCACGACATTGCCGAAGTAGGGGAAACCGACGTCGACGACATCGTCGTGGCCCGATACGAGCGACAGCGCCGGTGTGAACGCGTTGCCCCCGGCAGTTTCTTCGCGCAGGTTCCACTTGCCGCGGTCGCCGCCATCCTGCTGGCCCCAGCGGAAGCCGACCGAGCCGACCGGCACGACGAACGCGTTCGTCGTCGAGTCGATGGCTACGGTCTTCCATTCGGGATTGTTGGTCTGGCCGAGCGCGTCGCTGAAATCGCTCGCGCGCAGATAGCGGTCGGGCACATAGCGGCCATTGCGCTCGACAAGCGTGACGAGGCACGGCATATCGGTGAAGCGCCGGCAGTAATCGGCGAAATACGCGCTCTTGCCCGCGAGATGGAATTCCTTGAGGATCACGTGGCCCATCGCCAGCGCGAGGGCCGCGTCGGTGCCTTGCTTCGGATGCAGCCAGATATCGCCGAATTTCGCGCCTTCGGCGTAATCGGGGAAAACGGAAACGATCTTCGTGCCGCGGTAACGCGACTCGACGAGGAAGTGGGCGTCGGGCGTGCGCGTTTGCGGCACGTTCGAACCCCACATGATGATGAAGGCGGAGTTGTACCAGTCGGCGGATTCGGGCACGTCGGTCTGCTCGCCCCACGTTTGCGGCGAGGCGGGCGGCAGGTCGCAATACCAGTCGTAGAACGAGAGGCACACGCCGCCAATGAGCGAGAGATAACGCGAGCCCGCCGCATACGACACCATCGACATGGCGGGAATCGGCGAGAAGCCGATCACGCGATCGGGGCCGTGGTGCTTGATGGTATGCACATTTGCGGCGGCAATGATTTCGAGCGCCTCGTCCCAATTGGCGCGCACGAACCCGCCAAGACCGCGACGCGTTTGATAACTTTTACGCGCTTCATCGTCGTCGACGATGGCTTGCCACGCGGCTACCGGATCGAGCGTGCGGCGCTTCTCGCGCCACAGCTTGACGAGCGCGCTGCGCATGAGCGGATATTTGAGGCGGTTCGCGCTGTAGAGGTACCACGAATACGACGCGCCGCGCGAGCAACCGCGCGGTTCGTGATTGGGCATGTCGGGGCGCGTGCGCGGATAGTCCGTCTGCTGGGTTTCCCACGTGACGATGCCGCCTTTCACGTAGATCTTCCAGGAGCACGAACCGGTGCAATTGACGCCATGCGTCGAACGGACGATTTTGTCGTGCTGCCAGCGCGTGCGGTAAGCGTCTTCCCATTGCCGGTCTTCATCTGTGACGGCGCCGTGGCCGTCGGCAAATTGGGGGCGCGCCGTAGTGAAGTAACGCAGACGATCCAGAAAATGACTCATGGCATCTCCAGGTTTCGCGTTCGAGCTACGCGTTCAAGCAGGTACTTATTAAATGGGAAGACCTGAAATAAGTAAAGGCAATGAATGAAACACGAAGGGCGAGCATTCCCCCGTTGTCGATACGTACGCCCGGATATATCGTGTTGGCGATGTACCGGTCTTCAAATCAGAATCTAGCGCATTGCGTATCGATTCGTATCCAACCCTGCCATACGATCAGGCTGGCTACGTGTGCTATTCGTGCTGTACTGCCTGTTTGCGCGGGCTGATGCCACGCGGCGACGTTTCGGCCAGCTCATGCTGTCCCCTCCGAATCGCAATGTACAGGTTGAAGTGCTGGCTAAGCCATAGGGAATTTGCGGCGCGCGTAACTTGGGTGGTTCAATTGTCGATTCGCCTGGAATGAACAAATTGCCGAAATAAGAGCAAACATGTGCCGTGCGCCGAACAAAAAGACTACATGCGGAAGACCAATATACGCGGACTACTGGATCAGGTCATGTTCGCCTATGAACTATACGTGCACACGCCCGATCCCGACTCCTGCGCGTGACGGCTTCGCGGAGACAGGTTCGCCGCACTGCCGCAAACACCGCAAGATAGAAGAACGGATCTTGTGACGATGGCGGAACTTGCGTGTGACGAACTTCCCAGCCCGCCACCGCAACACGCGCGGAAGAGGCATACATGAAACGCAGCGCTAATACACCGCTTATGCAACGCTTGTGCAAATCAGGCATTGCATTTGCAATGAGGCTCGTAGCGCACAGGCTTGAACGTATCACAACATGACGTAAAATAAAAGCAAGCCCACGGTGGGCGGCGCCCAGATCCGACGCGGTTCGCCGCAGAATACAGACATGATTGGCACGGATGGTGCGCATCCCCGAGGGATGTGCATTTGCGCCGACCTGCTTGACCGTTCCACCTTGGGCCCCGGCTTTTTCACCGTTGGCGGGCAGCGAAAAAACGCTATGCGCCCGGGGAGAACAACTATGCTGGTGACGTTTCAATCGCGTGCCGCACCTGACGTGGTGATGCTCAGGGATCTCGCGCAATATCTGCTGGGACTCATGGGCAGGCGGCTCGATACGCGCGGCGTTATTCTGCATGACGAACTACATCATGCGATAGAACGCATGGAGTCGGAAATTGCAGACGCTGAACGCCATGAATCCGCACTGCAATACTCGCGCGGTCGCAATCGCACAGCCGCGAACGAACTCTCTCAGCGTGCATGGCCCCTTATCACGATGATGAGAGCGGCCGACACGGTGCACGCAGACATCATCTGGGGACTGTAGCGCTGCCGGTCAGGGTGGCGTGGCATGGACGGCGTGGTCCGCTCGATGCCGCGCGCCGCCATGCCAGAAGACACTTTCGCGCGGGACGTCATGACGCGAGCGTTCCGGCCAGGAAAAGGAGACGCAGTGAATTCAGGGTGCGTGTCGAGCCATCCGGGTGTCATGGCGATGGTGACAGCTTTGGCGTTTGCCGTTGCCTTATTCGCAGTACCGTGCGTGCAGGCCGGTGCGCAAGGCGTGTGCTCGACGCAGCGTTCCGGTGTTCAATGCTGCGGCGCGTCGTGTCCTCACACTGGCGTTCAACGCACTCAATGGACTATGCGCGGGCTACAAGGCCCTGATCGCTCTCGCACCGAAGTTCCCATCCCGCCGCCGGTTGTCGCCTTGCTGCCACCGTTCGATCCGCAGTTCAGCGTGCCGTTCACGCTTGCGACGTGGCCGGGCGACCGGTGGTCGAGCGGTGCGCTTGCGCCGTCGCCGAATGCGTCGCCCGCAGGTGAGCGCGGCAACGGCATGCATGTGAATTTCCTGTGGCTTTCCGTCTAATCCTGCAATCGGATCGACATCTTTATCGATGCAGCGCGATGTGGGTGCGCGACATTCACTTCTCGATTTGGGGAATCGTGAATGTGCCTTCGAGTGTGCGCAATTCTGCGCGGTGCATTTCTGCGAGACGAATGAGAATTTGCTCGCCCGCATCGAGCAAATGAACTTCGACTTGCCGCCGGTCCTTGTCGCTCACCTTGCGCACGACCAGTTCGAGCGCCTCGCAGCGCGAGACCAATGCGACCACGCCGTGATGCTGCGCCTGGAGCCGTTCGGCGAGTTCGCCGATCGTCGCCCATTCGCGGCCCGGGTAACCCTTGATGTGTAGCAGCAGCAAATATTGAAGCGGCGTGATGCCTTCGCCCTGGGCAGCCTGTTCGGAGAAGCGCTCGAAGCGTCTCATCTGATACCGGAACGCCGAGAGCTGCTCAAAATTTAATTTGGTCAGTTCGTGCGTGGATGTTTTCATCGGCCATCCATTGCGGAGATTGAGCGAAAAAAATTATCACAGGGTGATATTCGCGGAAGCGAAAAGATTATCACAGGGTGATATTCGCTGGCGGCCCGCAGTCTGTGGCGAAAGCGCGCGGCGTCGTGTGCCCGTCATTTGCCTGCGCCAGTGGACGGCACGCAGGTCAGCACGAGCGTGCCGTTGTGTCTCGATGCGCCGCGAACCATCGCGCGATGAAATATGCCTTGTCCGCAGGACCATTCGGCGACCAGATCGGCCGGGCAGTCGTGCCGGCCTGTAACCGGGTTTGTACCTGCGTTTGTACCATTAGCTGCCGACGCGACTGCATAGCGGCAGGTGACGAGCGCATTGCAGTGCGCAGCGAGATCGCGCGTGACATTGCCCTCGTGCGCGCCGCAGTTGGCGCCGTAGCTGCCCGACTCGATGTGAATGGATTGAGCGAACGCGCCCGCGCTGGACGACCACGCGCAGGCGATGCAGAGCAACGCACCGGCTTGCCGAAACATGATGACTCCCCCTGCGACTCGCGCTGCCGCGCGAGCATGGCTTCGGTTCCCCGAAGCTCATTACCCGCCAACGTGGGCGGGCGGTTCAATCTGGAGCCGTGACGGTGTGCAGCCGCGCGTTGTCTGCACGTGGGCAGTTCAACCTTATTGCGACTGCGTTTGTGCGGCCGCGCGCGCGGCGCGTTCGCGTTCCACGCGTTCGGTCACGTCACGCGCCATGGCCACTGAACCGATGACCTGAGCGTCGTCGTCCTTGACGATTGCGAAGGACATTTCGACGTAAAGCTTCTGTCCATTCTTGTGAGCCGCACGCGTGAGCGTCGGACGGCCGCCGAGCCGCGTGACACCGCTCGCGACGGCAGCATCGAAGCCCTTCCAGTGCGGTGCGCGCAGATGTTCGGGAATGATGAGATCGAGACTTGCGCCAAGCGCTTCTTCCTTGCTGAAGCCGAACATGTGGCTCGCTGCCGCGTTCCAGCGGACGATCTTTCCATCACGACTGGCGTAAATGAGGGCGTCGGTCGTCTGTTCGAGAATCCATTCTGCGATCATGGGATGGTTTGGAGTGGGTTTGGAAAACTTGAGTGTATCCGCAATTTTCCTGCATGCGGATGCGGGTACATACCGCGTTTACGATATGGCGATGCGCACGTAGCACGGCGTCGTATTTTTCGAGTAGATGGCTGCGCAAAATGGCGGCGAGTTTTTCGCCGTCGCGCGCTGGTTTTCACACGCCGGGGTTCATACGCCGGGGTTCACACCCGTAAAGCGACCTTGCGCCGCCGGGATACGTGGATTACCGTGACTGAAGCATTTGCTTCAACCTCTGCGTACGGCAATTCAACTGAAGAAAGACGGCGGCCATGGCGAATCGCGATCCAGGCCATCCGGTCGATTACGACCGGCTCTACTATCGGCTCGACCTGGAGCCGGGGGCGTCTGCGGCCGAAATCACGCGCAAATACCGGCAACTCGCGCAGATTCTTCATCCCGACAAGTGGCGGCATGCGACGCCCGCGCAGCAGCACTGGGCCAACGAGCAATTCAAGAACATGAAGCACGCGCGCGAGGTGCTCGATCGTTACTGGTCGGAGCATCACGAAGCGCCGTCGAGCCATTCGATGCCAGGCCGCGAGCAGATCGACGTGCTGCACGCTGCGTTGCAGCAGTTGCAGACGCAACGTGAGCGCGCGCAGGCAGAGCTTGGTGCGCTGCACATGGAAAAGGCGCGCGGCCTCGACGAACTGCTGCGCATGAAGGCCGAACGCGATGCTTTGCTCACGGAACTCGTGAGCCTGCACGATCGGGCCGCGCGTGGGCGTGCGCAGGCCGCGCAATTGCGCGATCAGGTGATGGCGGATGCGGCGCATCCGGCCGATGGCGCGCCGCAACAGCGTGGTGCCGTGCGCGTGCATCTCAACGATCCACGTTATGTCTGGCTGTTCAGTTTCGGCGCGATTGTCGCGGTGTTTTTCGCGCTCTATCTGCTCGCGCACAAGCTCGTCGCGATGCTGTTCGCGCCGCTCGCGCTCCATAACGCAGTGCCGTGGCTGGCGAGCCTGCTGCAATGGGCGCTCGTGATGGGCGGTGCGGTGCTTGTCTACGGCAATGGCTGGGCGCGCTACACACTGCATCGGGCGCAGCGCGCCGGGCAAGAGCGGATCGTGCCGCTGTCGCCCGAACAGTTATGGCAGCGCGTGCTTGCTGCGTTGCGCAGCCAGGAACGCAGCGGCGTGGCGTGGTCGGTCGAGTCGTGCGAAATCGCGCCAGACGATTCCGCGCTCGAACTTCGCGCAGTCATGCGACTGTCGCCGCACAGGCGGCGGGCCGCCGCGCGCACGCATCGGCATATCGTGACGTTTCGCTGTTGGGCGCGCGCAGCGGGCGCGTCGCAGACGGCGCTTCGCTTCGGCTTCGATGTGGCCGCACCGATCTGGTGGCGCGTGCCTGTCGCGAGCGCGGTCAGCGCATTGTGCACCTGGATGGCGGACGACCTCGCCCGCCGGCCCAGCGATTCAGAATACCTGCCTGAACACCCAGTAAAGGGCCGCTGACAACGCAATCGACGCGGGCAGCGTGAGCACCCAGGCCAGGATCAGATTGCGCACCGTGGCCCACTGGAGCCCGGAGCAGTTGGCGGTCATCGTGCCGGCCACGCCCGAGGCGAGGACGTGCGTGGTGGAGACGGGCAGACCGTACACGTCGGCCATGCCGATGGTGAGCATGGCGACCGCTTCTGCCGACGCGCCCTGCCCATACGTGAGGTGCTGCTTGCCGATCTTTTCGCCCACCGTCACGACGATGCGCTTCCACCCCACCATCGTGCCGAGCCCGAGTGCAATCGCCACGGCCACTTTCACCCAGGTGGGAATGAACTTGGTTGCGTGGTCCATCTGTTTGCGGAATGCGCCGAGTGCCGCTGCATCCTCCGGGGCGAAGGCGGGTGTTTGGGCTTTATCCATCAGGCGAATCGCCTCGGATGCCACGTACATGTCGTTGCGCACGTTATCCACCATCGACTGCGGCACGGCCGCCATCGAACCCGAGCGGCTCACCTGGTCGGCGATCGTGTCGGTGAGCTGGCGCAGCGCGGGCAGCGTGGCCGGCTTGAGTCGATGCGTGCGCACGAACGCCTCGACTTCCGCGCGCGGGTGCTCGGGCGGCGCGTCTTGCGTATATCGTCCGAGCGTCGCGGACGCGTGGCGGGCGACCGCAACGAAAGTGCTGGTTTCGGCAGGCGTCACGGCCTTGTTGAGTGCGTAGGCCGTCGGCACCACGCCGATCAGGATCAGCATGATGAGGCCCATGCCTTTCTGGCCGTCGTTCGAACCGTGCGCGAACGATACGCCCGTGCAGGTTGCCACGAGCAGCGCGCGGATCCAGAACGGCGGCGGCTCGTGGCGTTGCGGCTGGCTGTAGAGCTTCGGCACGCGCACGAGGAATTTCAGCACGATGAACAGCAGGCCCGAAAACAGGAAGCCGACGATCGGCGAGAACAGCAGCGCCTTGCCGACGCCGCCCGCCTGGCTCCAGTCGACGCCACTCGTGCCGGAGGGGCCGTTGATCAGCTGGTTCATGATGCCCACGCCGATGATCGAGCCTACGAGCGTGTGCGAGCTGGATGAGGGCAGGCCGAAATACCAGGTGCTGAGATTCCAGATGATCGCGGCAATGAGCAGCGCGAAGACCATCGCGAAGCCCGCATGGCTGCCCACCTGAAGGATCAGCTCGACCGGCAGCAACTGCAGGATGCCGAACGCGACGGCGCCGCTGGAAACGAGCACGCCGAGAAAATTCCACGCGCCCGACCAGATCACGGCGAGATGCGGATCGAGCGAGTTCGTATAGATGACGGTGGCGACGGCGTTCGCGGTGTCGTGAAATCCGTTCACGAATTCGAAGCCGAGCGCGATGACGAGGGCGAGACCGAGGAGGACAAAGGGGAGTGCGGAGCTTTCGCGCACGGCGCGCAAGTCTACGACGAGATGCTGGACAACATAGAGCGTGCCAGCCGCCAGGATCATGGCGAACAGGCCGGTGGCAAGTCCGCGTCGGCCCGTGGGGCGCAGCTGGGTATAGGGTATGTCCGACATTGTGGTTCCCGGTTGGACGGCGTGAGCTTGTCGCGCGGATACCTTGCTATACCGCGAGGTCACGACGCACCGTTCGCAAACTTTCGCGATGGGCGCGGACGTAGTTGAGCCGCCGGGCCGGGAGATCTGTGAAAACGCGCCAGTTTCTCACAAATGGGGCACGTAGGTGTCCGGCGCGGGTGTGCTTTCGCGCGCTAGCCGACGTTGAAATTGCGACTGGTCGCGCAAGGTCTGTCGCGTTGCGCAGCGCGTGCAGAGCGGCAATTGCCGTTGCGTGTGCGCCGGAGCATGGCGAAAGCCGGGGGTGGAGGGGGCCGCGACGCTGCGGCAACACGCCTCAGGCGTACCCGCATAATCCGCGTTGCGCCAGCCCGCAACGGCGCGGTGCAATCGAACCTTGAGAAACACGCACGCAGCGACCGATTAAAGGTGTTCGCAGACAGGAATAAAGCCTTCCACAGGGTGTTAGCGGAATATCCGAACCTTGCGCGATTGAAAGGTTGTAAATCTCACTTTTTGTTTTTTCGATTTTTTCGAGTGTGCGCGAACCAGGTTGAGCAAGCGAATGAGAACGGGACATGAACATCCGTGACGAACTGATCGAACACGTGCCGCGCCTGCGCCGCTACGCGCGGGCGTTGATCAACAACCGCGAACTGGCGGACGACCTCGTGCAGGATACGCTGGAGCGCGCGCTCGGCCGCACCGGCCTCTTTCGCACGGGCACCGACCTGCGTGCCTGGCTCTTCACGATCATGCACAACATCTTCGTCAACCAGGTACGCAAATCCTCGGCGCGCGGCATGCATGTTTCCGTCGATGACGAGAGCGTCCCGGAGGCCGAATACGCGGTCCCATCGAGCCAGCCGGGCACGCTGGAGGTGCGCGATCTCGACTACGCGCTGCAGCGTCTGCCCGACGAGCAGCGCGAGGTCGTGCTGCTCGTCGGCCTCGAAGAAATGAGTTATGCCGATGTGGCGCTGGCGCTCGACATTCCGATTGGCACGGTCATGTCGCGTCTTTCGAGGGGGCGTGAGCGGCTGCGGGCGCTCATGGCGGGTGCGGTTCCGCGGGTGAACCTGAAGGTGGTGCGATGAGCGATCGAATGAATCCGGTTACGGAAGAGGAACTCCACGCCTATGTGGACGGCGCGCTACCGGAATCGCGCAGGGCGGACGTCGAGCGCGAACTCGCGCGCCGCCCCGATTCTGCTGCGCGCGTGAGCGATTATTTTTCGCTGAACCATCTGCTGCACGACCGCTATGACCGCATCTTGAGCGAGCCTGTGCCTGCGCAACTGCGTTCCGCGCCCGAAGGGCGCCGTAAGCATGAGACCGCGAACTGGCCGCGTTTTGCGGGGATGGCGGCGGCGCTCGTGATGGGCATCGGCATCGGCTGGGGCGTGCATTTCGGCACGGACGCGATGACGGCTTCGACGAACGGCAGCGATATTCACGCGGTCAGTGCGGACAGCAGCGAGCTTTTGGCGCGCCAGGCGGCGTTTGCGCATGTCGTCTACATGCCCGAGATCGCGCGCCCGAACAATATGAGCCGCCGTTCGCAGGAACAGGACTTCGTCCAGTGGCTGTCGAACCGGCTTGGCACCCATGTTCACCCGCCGATGCTCGAAAAGAGCGGCTTCGAACTCTCGGGCGGAAGGCTGTTGCCTGGCGACGATGGCACGCAGGTCGCGCAGTTCATGTATCACAACGCGAAAGGCGAGCGCATCACGCTTTGCATCTCGCATCACAAGGTCAGTTCGAATACCACGGCATTCAAGCTGTATCAGGATGGTCCGGTGAACGTGTTCTACTGGGTCGATGGTGATTTCGGCTACGCGCTTTCGGGCGGCATCGACCGCGACGTGCTGTTGCGGGTGTCGCACGATGTCTACGCGCAACTGAACGCACGCAAGGCGAATTGATCCGCAGTGATCCATAGTGAAGCGCAGGGCGGGCGCAATGCCCGCCTTTTTGCAGGGGCCGGCGGCAATGCGTTGATGGAGGAAAGTCACTACACGGTGTGTCATTTCGGCGTGAAACGTGCGCTATAAACCGGGTGCTCGCTCCAGACCACACGCCCGCCATATTCGCCATACTCGCCGCCATCTACGCTTACGCCAGACGTGCGGCAGTCCATTCGGCCAGCCTGGCAACGGTATTCATATTACGGGCGGTTCCCATTTGGGCGGCGGGGATTTTCAGTTTTGAGCGCGCGATTCCGTCCGGGTAATGGACGTAAATTTCACGCGTTCCCAATGCAATTTCTTCCGTATCGATGCCGCTTACGGTGGCGAGCGTATTCGCAGGCGGTGCTGCGTCGAGAAAGATCGCAACGGTTCGGTCGGGCTGTGCCGAAGCGAACGGATTGGCGTCGACAATCGCAGCGAGTTCCTTGCCGGTTCGGACCAGCACGCCAACGGGTTTTCCGGCGCAGGCCTTGAGCGTGCGTTCTAGTGCGGCCTTGATATCGGCCTCGGAAAGCGCGCTTTCGAAGACGACGTTGCCGCTTGCGATATACGTGCGAACGTTAGCAAAGCCGAGCTGTTCGCACATCGCGCGAAGTTCGGCCATGGAGAGTTTTCCGGTGCCGCCGACATTCACGGCGCGCAGCAGGGCGGCGTAGTGGTGCATCCAGGTAGTTTAAGGTTTTTCAGCCAGCGGCGATGCGCAGGCGAGGCGGTATCGGTTTTCCGTGGCCTGATTGATTTGCACTCCAGTACAGATCAGGCTGGAAATCACGGCGCTTTGTTCATGACGGAACATCCGCCTGTTTCTTTCAATCATGCATGCAACGCGTGGCTGAATCCGGTCCGGCGTGTAAATTAGCTACAAACGCAAAAAACGGTATATACTGTTTTTTCCATGATACGGGTGACCAACATGACCAATCCAAACCTGCGTGAGCCCACGAAAAAGGCTTTTCATTTCCCGAAATCCGCAGAAGCACATGAAGAAAAACCGCTGGAGAAGCCCGCGGCCAAATCGGAGAAGCGCGGCGCTGCAACCACGCGCGTGAAGACGAAAGCCAAGACCAAACCGGAAGCAACGAAAGCCACGGCCAAGCCCGAAGCGACTGAGGCCAAGGCCAAGCCGGAAGCGGCTGAAGTCGTGGCTGCCGAACCGGCTTTGAACGGCAAATCCGCTCGCGCGAAGAAAGAAAACCCGAAAAAAGTCAGCGCAAAGAAGGAAAAGGTGGTGCGCGACAGTTTCACGATGCCCAAGACCGACTACGAGAAGATTGCAATCCTCAAGAAGAAGTGTCTGGATGCGGGCGTCACCGTGAAAAAGAGCGAACTGCTGCGTGCCGGATTGCAGTTGCTTGAGTCGACGTCCGAGAAACGCCTGCTCGCGGCGATTGCCGCCGTTGAAACCGTCAAGACCGGCCGTCCTGCGAAAACGGTTTGAGGCGCGTGCGATTGCACCATTGAATCAGGCCAATATCGATGAATACACACTGTGCATTCATCGCCTGAACGGCCACGGCGAGCGCGTCGATGCCGCGCTCGCCACACTCGCCACGCCCGACTGTCCCCACGCGCAAACCGATGCGAGCGCGATCAATAGCCGCCGGATACCCTCAGTAGCGTGCGGTCTCTATTCATTGAAAGCTCCGGGTGTCGTGGGTCACAGCATCAGAATGCGTGACGGATGCCGATCATCGCCGCCGTACTCGACCTGCCCTGTGGAACGGGCGCGCCGTAGACGATCGTCTGGCTCATCATGCCGCGGTTGTTGACGTACCCGACCTGCGCGTAAGCGCGGGTGGTCTTGGACAGGCTGTATTCGGCGCCCACCGCGAAAAGACTCGACCGGTTGGACGAAAAGTTCCTGTCTTTCAGGTAATAGAAGCCCGACGTCACGTTGAAGAATGGGTTGAACTGGTAGCCGAGCCCCCCGGAAAACATTTCAAAGTTGGCCTGGCGGCTTTTCGCGGGGTTTTTGCCGATGCTGTATGACGTCGACACCGAAAAGCCGTTGAACGTGTACCGTGCGCCGACATAATAAAAGCGGTTGTTGTTCAGGCCTGTGGCTGGCGTCACGGCGCCATTGGGCGCAAACGGGTTCGCGTCGTGTCCGTTGTAGTACACGGCAGCGAGGTTCAGTCCGTAGTTTGAATACTTGAGCACGGCCGACTCGCGCGTACCGCCCTGAAACTGGCCGGCCACGCCGCCCGGCGCGTACTCGAGCGCAAACGACGCGCCATAAAACTTCGGCGACTGGTACACGATCGCATTGTCGTCATACAGTGCGCCGATCGAGCCGTTCGTGCTGTTGCCGGGCCAGCCAGCCGCCTGATTCAGGCCGAGCCACCCAGTCAGGATACTGCCGAAGTATTGAGCGTTCCGTACGTCGGTGTCCGCCATCGCGTAGATCATCGGCACGATCTGCCGGCCGAGATCGATCGTGCCGAACGGCCCCGAGACGCCGATCGTGGTCTGCTGGTTGAACATCGCGGTGGCGGTCGGCGCATCGGGCAGCCCGGCTCTTCCGGTAGGCAGATTGAACGACCCCTGCAGCTTGAAGTTGACCTTGTAGCCGCCGCCGAGGTCTTCGCTTCCCTTCAAGCCCCAGAGGCTCGAATAGATGCCGCCGTCCTTGAGCTCGTAGACGTGCCCGAGATTCACCTTCGACTGAAAGTTACTGGCGTTCGCGCTTTGATACAGGAACCCGGTATCGAGGATGCCGTACAACGTGACCGATGATTGCGCGTGTGCCGCACCGGCGAGCGCGCCGAATGCCGCCGCCGCGAGCAGTTTGATCTTCATGCCGTCTCCTTTTTGGTGGTATATGCGCTTGTCCTGGCGCGGCTTGCCGTCCGCCCGCCAGCAGGCCGTCATGTCAGCCGACCCATTCGCGCAGTCGTTTTTTGTCGAGCTTGCCGACGCTCGTTTTCGGGATCTCCTCCAGAAAGACGATGCGCGCCGCCTCCGGCACCGCATAGCGGCTGATGCGATTGGCCTCGGCGAGCGCGAGCAGATGCGCGCGCACTTGCTGCACCGTGACGGGATCGCCTGGACGGCGGACGACGAGTGCCAGCGGCCGCTCCCCCCATTTCTCGTCCTTCACGCCGATCACGGCGCTCTCCTGCACGCCCGGCACTTCATTGATCAGCGATTCGATCTCGATCGACGACACCCATTCCCCACCTGTTTTGATGACGTCCTTGATGCGATCGACGATCTGCACGTAGCCGTCGGAATGCATGACGGCGACGTCCTGGGTGTGCAGGTAGCCGCCCGCCCACAATTGCTCCGACGCCTCCGGCTTGCCGTGATAGCCCAGCGTGAGAAACGGCGCGCGCAGAACGATCTCTCCCTGCGACTTGCCGTCGTGTGGCACGTCGCGCATGTCGCCGTCGACGACGCGCAGTTCGACGAGCGGCACGGGACGCCCGGCCATGCAGCGTGTGCGCACGCTCTCGTCGATGTCGGCCGGTGCCGCACCCGGCGGGAATTGAGCAAGCGCGACGACGGGCCCTGTTTCCGACATGCCGTAGCCCGTGAACACGTCGATGCCCTGCGCAAGCGCCGCGCGGCACAGCGCAGGGGACAGCGCGGAGCCGCCGATGATCATCTTCCAGCCCGACAAGTCCAGGCTGTCGCGCCGCGCGCCGTCGACGAGCATCTGCAGGATCGTCGGCACGCAATGCGAAAACGTGACGCGTTCGGCGCGCTTCAGACGCAATAGCGCGTCGGGCAGATAGCGGCCCGGCAACACGATCTTCAGTCCCAGCGTTACCGCCACGTAGGGCATGCCCCAGGCGAGCACATGAAACATCGGCGTGATCGGCATGTAGACGTCCTCGCGATGCAGACGCTGGCCGTCGCGAGGCGAGGCGAGTGTCGCAGCCGTCGCAAGCGTGTGCAGCACAATCTGGCGGTGGCTGTAGCTCACACCCTTCGGGTCGCCGGTCGTGCCGGTCGTGTAGAACAGCGCGGCGCGGGTCCGCTCGTCGAAATCCTCGAACGCGAAATCAGGCGAGGCGGCTTCCATCAGGTGCTCGTATTCGCCCGCAACCGGCAGGCTAGACGCGGCGAGCGGCGGGTCGCAAACGTCGTCAGTGGCGACGATGAGCCTGGGGCA
Source organism: Paraburkholderia sp. (assembly GCF_004298475.1). GTDB lineage: Bacteria > Pseudomonadota > Gammaproteobacteria > Burkholderiales > Burkholderiaceae > Paraburkholderia > Paraburkholderia denitrificans. The sequence continues at coordinate 79,818 of NZ_SCRP01000009.1, forward strand.
TTGCACGAGATCCTTGCGGATGCTTTCCAGCAACGGCAGGAATTCGGCGTGCACCACGAGTACTTCTGCACTCGAATCGTTGAGCGTATAAGCGATCTGCTGCGGCGAGATGCGCGCGTTCACGGTGAACATCGTCGCGCCCATCATCGGGATGGCGAAATAGCTTTCGAGGTAGCGGTGACTGTCCCAGTCCATTACCGCGACGGTGGTGCCGGCTTTCACCCCCTGCAAGGCCAGCATGCTGGCGAGCTGGCCGATTCGGCGGCGCAAGCGGGTGTAGTCGTAGCGCAACTCGCCGCGATACGTGATTTCCTGGTTCGCGCTGACCGCCAGCGCATTCACCAGCAGCTGCTTGACGAGCAGAGGGTAGTCGTACGCCGACGGGGTAGGCGTCACGAGATGTTGATGTACGGAGGGTGCTTGCACAGCGTGGGTTCCTTGTTGTGCCATCCACGCAACCAAGCATACTCACGCGATACCGTCTGTTCCCCTCCCGGCGAGGGAGGGCTGCGGCGCGAGGCCCACGCCAGCCCTACGCGCTCTCGAGCAGACCCAGCACGAGCGCCCTATGCACCACGTGCCTGCGTGAACTGGCGTCGAGCTTGCCGAACAGGTTCTTCAAATGCCACTTCACTGTCCCTTCGCCGATGGCTGCGGCGACGGCGATCTCCTTGTTGGAGAACTTGCGCGCGAGCAGTTCGAGGATCTCCCGCTCCTTCGGCGTCAGCACCACGCTCGGCACCGCGCGCGGCCCGCCCGTCGCGCGATGGGGCGGCGCCGGAGCAGGGGCGACGGGCTGCGCCGGCACGGCGTAGCCGCTCCGCCCCGATTCACTCCGCTCCCCATCCACGCGCCCGATCCACTCGGCCAACGCCGGATGGGCGTCGATCAGCGTGCGCGCCGAACCGCTCGCTTGCGCGAGGTTCATCGCCTCCAGCAGCAACGGCCGCCCGTCGCCGGTTGTCTGCTCGAGCGCCAGCGCGCGCAGCGCCATGATCTCGACGCGATAGTGGCCGAGCCTCATCGCGTCAGCGACCGCGCCAGCCTCGACCAATGCTTCGAGCGCCCGACGCCAGTCGCGCGAGGCGATTGCCGTGCCGGCGCGCGACAACGCGGCGAGGAGTGTCATCGAACGCTGCCAGATCGGCCCGTGGCGCGTCGATTCCTGCCCGATCAGCGCGTCGATCCGCTGCATCAGGCCGTCGCAGGTTTGCCCCCGGTGGCGCCCTGCATGCAGGCGGATCTGTTCGGCGAGACTGACGGCGCACAGGCGCGGCTGCCTGCGCGCGACGCCCATCGCAAACAGTGCCTCGAGCAAATCCACCGCGCGATGGTCGCGCCCCTGCGCCGCGGCGATGCGCGCCGCGGCGCGGTAGGCGATCGTCACCGTTTCAGGCGTGCCGCCGCGCTCCAGCACGTCGAGCCGGTTCGCCAGCAACGCACCCGCGCTGTCGATGCGATTGGCCTCGTAGGCCTGCATCGCGGCCATCGCCGCGAACATGCAGGTCAGCGGATGGCGTTGCCCGAGGTCGGCTTCCGCGCTTGCGAGCGCGGGCAAGAGCACTTCCCCCGCGAGATGCAGCTGACCTTCCCACAGATAGCTCAACGCGGTGATGTGGTCGCCCCAGCGCACCAGAAAGCCGGCTCCTTTGCCGACCTCGCCGCGCGGCACGTTCCGCAGGTGACGCCGCGCCTGCGCCGGTTCACCAAGCAGCATCGCCCGCGCCGCCAGCCGGTTCGCGTGGGCCTGTGCGAGCCAGGACGCGCTCTCCGGCGCCTCATCGGCCCACGGCTCGAAAATCTCGAGGAAGCTGTCGACTTCGTCGGCGTAATAGGCCGCCGCGCTCCGGATCAACGCGCATTCGTAGCGCAACTCGCGCTCCGTCTCACACCCCGCCTCGATGCGCTCGACCTGCCGTTCGGCTTCCTGATGACGTTCGCCAAGCGCAAGGGCCCACGCGGCGGCGAGGCGCAGCCGGGGGCGGCGCTCCAGTTCCGCTTCAGGCAGCAGATCGAGCCAATCGAGCACGGCCTGATGGCGACCCTGCTTCACGGCGTCGTGGAGGCACCGTTCGGCGAGATCGTAAGCAATCTCAAGCTGGCCCGCGGCATGGGCGTGCCGCGCGGCCTCCTCGATCATGCCCTGCTGCGTCAGCCACTCAGCCGCGCGGCCGTGCAGTTGCGTCAGCGCTTCGTCCGTGAACTGGCCTGCGCGCACCGCGAGCACTTCGCGCACCAGCGTATGCAGCCGGCACCAGGCATTGTCCTCGGACGTGACAAACACCGGTGTCTCGCGGATGAGGTCCGCGAGCCGCGCAGGCGCGTTCGTGTCCTCCGTCAGCGCGCGGCACAGATCCGGATGCAACCGGTCGACGATGCTTACGCGCGTCAGGAACGCCTTGTCGTCGTCGGACAGTTTGGCGAGCAATGCGCTGACGAGATGATCGCGCAGCGCACCCTTATTCGACGCCATCGCCTCGACGACCTGCAGCGGGTCGGCTGCGCGCGCCATCGCGGCGATTGCGAGCTGCAGGCCGAGCGGCCAGCCGTCGGTGAGCTGGAAGAGGCGTGCGCTCGCGTCGGCATCGATGCGCGCCCCGAAGCGCTTGCCGATCAGCGCAATGGTTTCGTCAAGGCGGAAACCAAGCCGGTCCGGTCCCACCAGGACACCCTGCCCGTAGGCCAGCAGATCGTCGACCGCGACGTCGAGCCCGAGCCGCGCCGCCACCACCACGCGCAGATTCGGCGGTGCGTTGTGCAGGATGTAGGCGAGCGCCTCCCTGCCCGCGTCGGGCAGCCGCTCGGCCTCGTCGACGATCAAAAGCACATCGCCCGGCAGCTGCGACACTTCGGCGAGCCAGGCTGTCACGCCTTCGAGCACGCCGGGCGACGCCATGCCGCCGTCCATCAGCAGCCGCCCGAACGACGGCCGCGCGTAGCCCGACCGGACGGCCTGCACGAGGCCCAGCAGGAAACGCTGTGCGTCGTCGCGCTCGTCCGACGAAAACCAGACGACCGCGACGCCGCGGGCCAGCTGCTCACGGCGCCATTGGGCGAGCAGCGAGGTCTTGCCGTAGCCGGCGGGCGCCTGGATCACGACGACGGGGTAGTCGCGGACATACGGGTCGTCGCTCGCCAGACGCGCGCGCATCAGCAGATGCGGCTGCGTGCGCGGTGCGGCGGTCTTCAGCAGGAATTCGGCTGCGGCGCTATCGATCAGGGTGCTCATTCGTTTCGTGAAATCGTAGCCGGGGATGCGCGGCGCTCCGTGAGCCGCCACGCGAAAACACGCCTTCTCCCCGGCACCCGGCGGCCCCTCCCCTCGCGAGAGGGGTGACCGGAAGGCGACGGCACTACGATACTTTCCAGCAGATGTTTCACAAGGGGGAAAACCATGAGATGCGTGTCGATCTCTCCGGTCGAGCGGTCCTGGAGGGTCGGCTGACGCCGTCATGTGAAGGTACTTCAGGCAGCGCGGACGGGCTAATCTCAAATCATGCGGGGCATGACGCACCCACCCGCTTGTGAAACCAGCACGAATAGCAGAAGCAGCAGCCTGCACACATCGAAATGGAGATATGAATGGCACATGCGATTCGCTTTTATGAAACCGGCGGCCCCGAGGTGCTCCGCTGGGAGAGCATCGACGTCGGCAAGCCCGGGCCCGGCGAGGTCAGAATCCGCCACGCGGCGGTCGGCCTGAACTTCGCCGACACCTATTTCCGCAGCGGCCTTTATCCCGTGCCGCTGCCCTCCGGCATCGGCGTGGAAGCGGCGGGCGTCGTCGAAGCCGTCGGCGAGGGCGTGACCAACGTCGGCGTGGGCGACCGCGTCGCCTACACCGGGTTTCTCGACACCCTCGGTGCGTACACCACAGAGCGCCTGATTCCGGCTGCGCCGCTCATCAAGCTGCCCGACGCCATCTCGTGCGAAACAGCCGCCGCCATGACCATGCGCGGTCTCACCGCGGCTTACCTGCTGCGTCGCATCCACGCCTTCAAGGAAGGCGACAGCATTCTGCTGCACGCGGCGGCAGGCGGCGTCGGCCTGATCGTGTCGCAGTGGGCCAGGCTTCTGGGTCTGAACGTGATCGGCACGGTGTCGAGCGAAGCCAAGGCGAAAATCGCACGTGCCCACGGCTGCGATCACGTCGTCATCTATCGGCACGAAGACGTCGCCAAACGCGTGCGCGAGCTGACGGCCGGCAAAGGCGTCGACGTCGTGTTCGACAGCGTAGGCAGGAACACCTTCGAAGCCTCGCTGGACTCGCTCAAGCGCCGCGGCCTGATGGTTTGCGTGGGCACGGCATCGGGCCCGGTTTCACCCTTCAGTCCGCAGCTGCTCGCCATGAAGGGATCGCTCTATTTGACGCGCCCGGCGCTCGCCGACTACATCGCCGATCCTGCCGAGAAGGCGGAACTCGCGGGCGAGCTGTTCGGCCACGTCGCCGCGGGGCGCATCAAGATCGAGATCAACCAGCGTTACGACCTGAAGGACGCCGCGCAGGCCCATCGCGATCTCGAAGCCGGCAAGACCACTGGCTCTTCCGTGTTCGCGGTCGAGGGAGACTGATATGAGAATCGAACCCATCACCTGCTCGATCGGCGCGGAACTCGTCGGCGTCGATCTTGCCGACGCCGTGCACGACGACGGCCTGTTCGCCGGAATCCGCGCCGCCTTGCTGAAGCACCGCGTCCTGTTTCTGCGCGACCAGGAATTCACGCGCGCCGAACATGTCGCGTTTGCGCGGCGCTTCGGCGAGCTCGAGGATCATCCGGTCGCGGGCAGCGATCCCGAGCATCCGGGTCTCGTGCAAATCTACAAGTCGCCGGACCAGCCGAACGACCGCTACGAGAACGCGTGGCACACCGACGCCACGTGGCGCGTCGCGCCGCCGTTCGGCTGCGTGCTGCGCTGTGTCGAATGCCCGCCCGTCGGCGGCGACACGATGTGGGCGAACATGGTGCTCGCCTACGAGAACCTGCCCGCGCACGTCAAGGAGCAAATCGAGGGCTTGCGCGCCCGCCACAGTATCGAGGCGAGCTTTGGCGCCGCGATGCCGATCGAGAAGCGCCTCGCACTCAAGGCCCAGTTTCCCGACGCCGAGCATCCGGTGGTGCGTACGCATCCCGAGACCGGCGAGAAAGTGCTGTTCGTCAACGCGTTCACGACGCACTTCACGAACTACCACACGCCCGGGCGCGTGCGCTTCGGGCAGGACGCGAACCCGGGCGCGGGCCTCTTGCTGAGCTATCTCGTCAGCCAGGCGCACATCCCCGAATACCAGGTGCGCTGGCGCTGGAAGAAAAACAGCGTCGCGATCTGGGACAACCGCAGCACCCAGCATTACGCGGTGATGGATTACCCGCCGTGCACGCGCAAGATGGAGCGCGCAGCGATCATCGGCGACGTGCCGTGCTGATCGTGCGCCTCGCTCACCCGCACGCTCATTAGATACCCGATCACTGGAGAACCTCATGCAATTTCTCGACGATTCGCTGCACCCCGAACACCAGGACAAGGTCGTCATCACCGTCGCGCCTTACGGGCCGGAATGGATGCCCGCGGACTTCCCCGAAGACATTGCCGTCACGATGGACGAACAGGTGCAAAAGGCCGTCGACTGCTACAACGCCGGCGCGACCGTGCTGCACATACACGTGCGTGAACTGGACGGCAAGGGCAGCAAGCGCCTGTCGAAGTTCAACGAACTGCTCGCCGGTCTGCGCGAGGCCGTGCCGGACATGATCCTGCAGGTCGGCGGCTCGATCTCGTTCGCGCCGGAAGGCGAGGGCGCCGACGCGAAATGGCTGTCCGACGACACGCGCCACATGCTCGCCGAGCTCACGCCGAAGCCCGACCAGGTGACGATCGCGATCAACACGGTGCAGATGAACATCACCGAGTTGATGATTCCCGACGAGGTCGCCGGCACGTCGCTGCACGAACCGGCCTACTGGGAGGCGTACCGGGAAATGACCGTGCCGGCCGGTCCGGGTTGGGTCGAGGAGCATCTGAAGCGCCTGCAGGCCGCGGGCATCCAGCCGCACTTCCAGCTCACCGGCATGCATTCGCTGGAGACGCTCGACCGGCTGATCCGCCGCGGCGTCTACCGCGGCCCGCTGAACGTCACGTGGGTCGGCATCGGCGGCGGCTTCGACGGCCCGAATCCGTACAACTTCATGGAGTTCATCCGCCGCTGCCCGGACGGCTCGTGCATCACGCTCGAATCGCTGATGAAGAACGTGCTGCCGATCAACACGATGGCGATGGCGATGGGGCTGCATCCGCGCTGCGGGATCGAAGACACGCTCATCGACCAGAAGGGCAGGCGGATGACGTCCGTCCAGCAAATCGAACAGTGTGTGCGGATCGCGCGCGAGCTGGGCCGCGAGGTCGCAAACGGCAAGGAGGCGCGCGAGATCTATAAGATCGGCGTCCAGTACAAGGATGCCGACGAGACCCTTGCGAAGCTCGGGATGACGCCCAATCGCAAGCCCGGGCAGCTCAACGTGCCGCTGCGCGCAGCCTGAGGCCGGTTCGGCGGAACGCCCCGTCGTTCCGCCGCACCCCCGCAGCCCGATCATCACGTCGCGGCACCGGCTCTCGACGAGCGCGCCGACACAATCATCGAGCGGTCCCATGCAAGCTCGTGCGCGGATGAACCGACCCGCGACCTTTTGGAGGAGACAACCTTGTACCTGCGCTGTGTCAAACCCGAATCGGGCGACGTCGCCACGCCGGCCGCCGCCTCGCGCACTTATGCGTGGATCGTCTTCGCGCTGACCTTCGGCCTGCTGCTGTCCGACTACATGTCGCGGCAGGTTCTGAACGCGGTGTTTCCACTGCTGAAAGCAGCATGGGGCCTGTCCGATACGCGGCTCGGCTCGCTCAGCAGCGTCGTCGCGCTGATGGTCGGCATCCTCACCTTCCCGCTCTCGGTATTCGCCGATCGCTGGGGGCGCGTCCGCAGCGTCGTCCTGATGGGCGCGCTCTGGAGCCTCGCGACGCTCGGGTGCGCGATCTCACGCAATTACGGCGATATGTTGCTTGCGCGCGCATTCGTCGGCGTCGGCGAAGCCGCTTACGGCAGCGTCGGCCTGGCGATCGTGTTGAGCATTTTCCCGCCGTCGCTGCGCGCCACGCTCACCGGCGCATTTATGGCAGGCGGCGCGTTCGGCTCCGTGTTCGGCATGTCGCTCGGCGGCATTGTCGCCGTGCATATCGGCTGGCGCTGGTCGTTCGGCGCGATGGCGGCGTTCGGCTTCATGCTCGTCGTCGCGTATCGGCTGACCGTGACCGAGAAGCGTGTCGGCGCATCGCGTTGGACCGGGGAGCATCACGCGTCGGCGAAACCCGCCGCGAGCCCGAGCTTCAGCGTGCTGTTGAAGGGGTTGTTCTCGACGGTGTCCGTGATTTGCGCCTATGTCGGCAGCGCGCTGCAGCTCTTCATCATGGGCGCGGTGCTCGCCTGGATGCCCAGCTTCCTGAACCGCTATTACGGCCTCGCCCCGGACAAGGCCGGCGTCGGCGCCGCGGTCTTTCTGATGCTGGGCGGCGCCGGGATGATCGTGTGCGGCATCGTCACCGACCGGGTCAGCCGGGTCCTCCCGATTCGCAAGTGGGTCTCGGCAATCGTCTATTCGCTGAGTTCGTTCGTCCTGCTCATCGTCGGCTTCCATCTGAATGCCGGCCCCGCGCAGCTCCTCGTGATCGCCGCGGGCATCTTCCTCGTCGCGGGCACATCCGGCCCCGCCGGCGCGATGGTCGCCAGGCTGACGCCGGAAGCGATCCATGCCTCGGCCTTCGGCACGCTCACGCTGGTCAATAACCTGCTCGGTCTCGCGCCCGGCCCGCTCGTCACCGGCATGATTGCCGACCGCATCGGCCTGCTCGGCGCGTTGCAGGTGATTCCGTTCACCGCACTCGCCGCCACGCTCGCGTTCGTTGTCGGCAAGCGACACTACCAGGCGGATCTGCAGCGCCTCGCCACGCTGGAAAAGGCTGCGGTTTCGCATTGATGCTTTACCTGAATTGAATGCAACCATGAAATCCGTCTCGACTCCGACGCTCCTGATCGTTCCAGGCCTGCGCGACTACGTGGAAGATCACTGGCAAACCCGCCTCGAACGCAAGATGCCGGGCGCGCGCTCCGTGCCGCCGCTCGAGCACGACAAGCTCGGTTGCGCGGCGCGCGTCGCGGCGCTCGATGCGGCGCTCGCGCAAATCGGCGGGCCCGTCTTGCTTGTCGCGCACAGCGCGGGCGTGATGATCACCGTGCACTGGGCCCAGCGGCATCCGCGCCGGATCCACGGCGCACTGCTCGCCGCACCAGCCGATCTCGAAACGCCGATGCCCGAAGGCTATCCGACGCGGGACGTCCTGGAACAGCACGGCTGGCTGCCGATACCGCGCGAGCGCCTGCCGTTTCCGAGCATCGTCGCGGGCAGCACCAACGATCCGCTGGGAGGGTTCGAACGGATCGAGGCGCTGGCGCAGGCATGGGGCAGCCGATTCGTGAATGTCGGCGCGGTCGGGCATCTGAATCCGAGCGCCGGCTACGGCGAGTGGCCGAAAGCCGAAGAGTTGATTGCGGAACTCCTGTAGGGGTTGGCGGGCGAGGTTGGCGCGCATTGGGGCGGGCTCGACTACGTCAGCCCCATGACGTTCGAGAAAAACTGGTTCGCCGCTCAGCAGGGGCGAGCCGCATAAATCTCCCGGTGATGGGATTCGCGAAACAGGGGCAAGGTCACCTTTTCCATTCGAAATGAAGCTTTCGGCTTTCATTTGGATTTTCTGGCGTGCGGCTAAAAGGATGGCGCCGACGCAGACGGGTACGCACATCTTTTCAATCTGCTGACGCGATACTGCCGGCAGGGAACGGCGACATTCGAACCCGCAGTTCATGTCGCTTTTCATTTCTATATAAATCGTATTCTCGATAACGATCGGGCAAATAAGGTGCACAGCATTTAGCCCGGCTCGTCTGCTGTCCTGTTTGGTGACATTTTCGCCGCCTCGTTGCGGCGAAATGCAACACCTATCGCACTTGCCTTTGCATGCGTGACGTTTCTCCACGGCACCAAAAAATCGCTGGAACCCTTGTGCGGTAAGGATTCCTGTGTCGCTGGCACAATGTTTGCATTCTAGCGATCACTGGCAGGCCACAGCCCATTTCGGTATTCGGTGTACTTGCCGGTTTTCAACGGGTCGCGCTAATACTTATGGAGACAATAATGAACGAACGTGTAGTTTCGGCGCTCAGAAAGACGTCGTGCGGAATCGGGCTTGCCGTATCCGCCATGCTCGGATGCAGCATGGCCTACGCGTCGCCCGATTATCCGGCGGTCACTTTCGACCGGCTCGCCAATGCGCAGAACGACACGGGCTGGCTGACCTACTACCGCACCTATAACGGTCAATCGCATTCGCCCCTCTCGCAGATCAATCAGTCGAATGTGGCAAGCCTGAAGCAGGCATGGGCCTACAAGTTCCCCGACGAGCTGAAACAGGGCTTCGAAGCCACGCCGATCATCAACGGCAACTACCTGTTCGTGACCACGCCGAAAGACAACGTCTACGCCTTTGACGCGAAGACCGGCGAGCAGCTCTGGAAGTTCGAGCCGAAGCTCGGGGCCGAGTCGTTCAAGACGGCGTGTTGCGACGTGGTCAACCGTGGCGTCGCGCTGTATGGCAAGAACGTCTATGTCGCGATGCTGAGCGGCGAGGTGGCCGCACTCGACGCGCAGACGGGCAATCTGGTCTGGAAGAAGCAGATGTTCGATCCCGGCCTTGGTTACGCGTTCTCGCTCGCGCCGCTCGCGCTGAACGGCTCGATCGTGGTCGGCACGTCGGGCGGCGAGTACGGCATTCGCGGCTATATCGCGGCGCTGGACCCCGAGAACGGTTCGATCCAGTGGAAGCGCTACACGATTCCGGGCAAGGGCGAGAAGGGCGGCGAAACGTGGCCCGACGGCATGCAGGAACACGGCGGCGGCGCGGCCTGGCTGACCGGCACCTACGACGCAGGATCGAACACGCTTTACTGGGGCGTGGGCAACCCCGGTCCGTGGCTCGCGGCGCTGCGCCCGGGCGACAACCTGTACTCCGATTCGCTGCTCGCGCTCGATCCGAAGAACGGCAAGCTCAAGTGGCACTACCAGTACACGCGTGGCGACACGTGGGACTACGACGGCGTCAATACGCCGATCCTCGCCAGGATTACGTACCACGGCAAGGACTACGACGCGATTGTGCACGCCGACCGTAATGGCTTCTTCCACGCAATCGACCGGAATACCGGAAAGCTGATTTACGCCAAGGCGTTCGTCAAGGCGGAATCGGTGACGGGCTACACGAAGGACGGTCAGCCGATTGCGGATGCCAGCAAGTTTCCGAAGGCCGGCACGACCATCGAAACCTGCCCGAGCTTCCTGGGAGGCAAGAACTGGTGGTCGGTATCGTATGACCCGGATCGCCATATCGCCGTGGTGCCGACCCTGCACGCGTGCATGAGCCTGTCCGGCAAACGGGTCAGCTACATGGAAGGGCTGCCGTATCTGGGCGAGGGCTTCGAGATCAAACCGGAACCGGGCAGCGAGGGTTACGGCGAACTGCAGGCCATCGACGTGAACACCGGGAAAAAGGTCTGGAGCCACTGGACCAAGATGCCCTGGAATGGCGGCGTAGCGACGACGTCGACCGGTCTGGCATTCAGCGGTTCGCTCGACGGGCACCTGTATGCGTTCGACACCGCAACCGGCAAGATTCTCTGGACCAGTCCGCAATTGGCGAGCGGCGTCATCGCGCAGCCTTCGGTGTTCGAAGTCGATGGGAAGGAATACGTAGCGGTACTGGCTGGCTATGGCGGCGCCAACCCGATCTGGGGCGGCCCGATGGCCGATACGGCGAAGGAAGTGCCGCGCGGCGGCACGCTCTACGTGTTTGCATTGTCCCAGGACTGATTCTGGCCAGTGCTGCGCCCGGTCATGAGCAGGGCGCAGCACATTCACTCCGCGCCGGAACGTGGCGTGAATACTCGATCGCTTTTTCGCCCCGTGGTGGGCAGCGCCGCTCATTGCCCGGCTCACCGGGAATGACCCGACGCGGCGCCGGACGAATTCAACTTTTTGACAAGTACTACGCCGTGGTTTGCAGGGCTCGCTGAGCCTTCGTGATCCACGCCGCCGGTCTGCGTGCGGCCCGCGCTAAAAGGAATACGAATGAAATATTAATGATCTGACGATTGTTGAAGTTCCTTAACGAACCAATCCCGTGGGGCGGTTCGCGGTTAAAAGAAGAGAAGCCTTTAAGGCTTGAACCAATCAGGAAATCAAGGAGACAAAATGCATACTCGACGCTTTCGGAATATTGTGCTGGCCGTTGCATTGGCAACGATCGCAAGCGCGGCCGCAGCGCAATCTTCGGTAACACTCTACGGCACGGTCGACGCCGGCGTACTCTATCAGAACCGTTCTGCGACCGGCCGTGGCCAGCAGACCCAGCTCGCGACAGGCGGCGTCAATCCGAGCGTCTGGGGCTTGAAGGGTACCGAGGATCTGGGCGGCGGCATGGCCGCCACCTTCGCCCTCGAGTCGTACTTCGCCAGCAATAACGGCAGCCTGATGACGAGCCCCGGCTACCAGACGCAAATCTTCCGGCGTCAGGCCAACGTCGGGCTGACCACGCCGTACGGCTCGCTTACGTTGGGCAAAATGTATACCCCGGCGATCCTCGCCGCCATCGTGACCGAGCCGCGCGAGTTCGCGGAGAACCTGTCGAACCTGTATACGTGGGCCTATAACGAGCTCGCGGCACCCGGCAATGCGTTGGGCGCGGGCACCAGTCCCAGTAACGACGTCGGCGTCTTCATGGGCAACGCATTGCAGTACTCGAACACGCTCGGCCCGGTCTGGCTTGGCGCCGCCTATTCGTTTGGCGGCGTGCCGGGCAGCATGCGCAAGGGCAACGAAATTTCACTGGGTGTGACCTATACCGGCCCGTTCATCGCGTCCGCGGCTTATCAGCAGGTTGCGGATTCCTTGTCCGGCCAGAACGTGAGCCGCCTGTGGAGCGTGGGCCTGGCCAAATCGTTTGGTCCGGTGACGGGCAAGCTCAACTATTTCGACGTGATCGACCGTGGCATCGACGGTGGCGATATCTCGCACGTGACGTCGATCAGTCCGGGCGTCACCTATCAGTGGAGTGCCTCGAATAACGCCGGGCTGGCCGGCTACTACAACAGGTATCGCGGTAGCCACAACAGCACGACGCGTTCGCTGGTGCTGAGCAACGATTTCTCGTTGTCGAAGCGCACCATGCTGTATGCACAGGTCGCGTACGTCGATGCCGGCGCGGTTGGCACGATCGATCCGCTTGAAAGCCTCAAGACATCGATCGTCGCCGGCGGTACAGAGCCGGGCGCGAAGACCGTGCTGGTCAACCTCGGCATCGTGCACCACTTCTAGTCGAAGCGGCAGCACCTGCACCCGGGGGGCGGGTGCAGGTGCAATGCCGACGTGTGCCGACGCAGCGCTCAGACTCGAATTGCTCGACGGCACAAAAGCAAATACCAAGGCCACATGGCAGCCCGCCGAAGGTGAGATGCCTGAGCCCCGATCGCTCGCAGCGGCGGCTGCAAGCGGTGTCGATCCCCTGATGCATCGACCTTGCGCTGCGTGCGCACGATCGAGAATTTTTCCGAAGCGTTGCGAAAAACCGACACCGTGCCGTGTCGCCTCGACATATTTTTGGCGCTTTCAAAAATACGCATCGGGGAGACACCATGCCGAAAACACTCATCGAACCCTTCCGCATCAAGAGCGTCGAGCCCATCCGCATGACTGCGCGTGAAGAGCGCGTCCGCCTGCTCGAAGAAGCGAAGCTCAACGTCTTCAAGCTGCGCGCCGAGGACGTGCTGATCGACTGGCTGACCGACTCCGGCACCGGCGCGATGTCTTCTCGCCAGTGGGGCGCGATTATGGAGGGCGACGAGAGCTACGCCGGCGCCCGGAGCTTTTACCGGCTCGAAGCAACGATCCGCAAGATCACCGGCATGCTGCACGTCGTGCCCACCCACCAGGGCCGTGCGGCTGAGAAGGTGCTGTTCACGGCGACCTGCAAGAGCGGCGACATCGTTCCCAACAACTGCCACTTCGATACGACGCGCGCGAACCTCGAATACCTCGGCGTCGAAGCCGTCGATCTGGTCATTCCCGAGGGCTTGCAGCCGAGCCTCGTTCATCCGTTCAAGGGCGACATCGATCTCGCGCGCGCCGAGGCGCTGCTCAAATCGGCGGGCGACCGCATTCCGTTCGGCATGCTGACCGTCACCAACAATACGGGCGGCGGCCAGCCTGTGTCGATGGCCAACATTCGCGCTTACTCGAAGCTGCTCAAGCAATACGGCAAGCCGCTCGTTCTCGACATCTGCCGCTTTGCCGAAAACGCGATGTTCATCAAGATGCGCGAGCCGGGCTACGCCAATACGCCGGTTGCCGATATCGCCGCCGAGATGTTCTCGTATGCCGATGGCGCGACGATGAGCGCCAAGAAGGACGGCATGGTCAACATCGGCGGTTTTATCGTGCTGCGCGACGATTGCTGGATCGATGCGATCCGCAACAACCTGATCATGATGGAGGGTTTCCCGACCTACGGCGGGCTCGCCGGACGCGACCTCGAAGCGCTCGCCGTCGGCCTCGAAGAGGGGCTCGACGAGGACTACCTGCGCTACCGCCTGCGCACCGCCGAGTATCTCGGCGAAAAGCTCGACGCGGCGGGTGTCGGCTACGTGAAGCCGACCGGCGGCCATGCCGTGTATATCGACGCGCGCACGGTGCTGCCCGATATGCCGGTCGCGCACTATCCGGCGTGGGCGCTGTGCAATGCGCTGTATCTCGAAGGCGGGATTCGCGGTGTCGAGATTGGTTCGGTCATGTTCGGCAAACGCCTCGACGACGGCAGCGAGACTTATCACAAGATGGAGCTGCTGCGGCTGGCGTTTCCGCGCCGCATGTACACGCAATCGCACTTCGACTATGCGGCGGAAGTCATCGCCGAAGTCAAGGCGAGCGCGGCGAGCATCCGCGGCGTGACGATCGTCAAGCAACCTGAATTCTTGCGGCACTTCACCGCCGAGTTCGCCTGGGTCGCTTGAGCGTATCCGAAGGGCGGGCCGAGTGGACTAAAACGCTGAGCCGAAAGGACCAAAACGCTGTGCCGCGCATGCCCTTGCCAGCGTAGCCTCGGCTGCCCTGGCATGGGCCTGTCAAGAAATGGCATCATCGCGCCGTTATATACGACGTAACGATTTTTGGTTCCGTTTTCTTATCAGGCATGAGGTGCAAATGATTAAGCGTTGCGCGGCGATAGCGCTGCTGGTGGGCACTTTGTTTTCGTTGGCGGGCTGCAATACGATCGCTGGCTTCGGTCAGGACATCACAGGCTCGGCCCGGGCCGTTCAGCGCATTATTTAACTGGCTTGAACACGATGCGTTGCGGGGGTCTTTCACCCGCAACGCACGCGGTTCGCTTTAACACCACACGACCCGATCGTAGGCTACGGTGCGCCGGTAGACATTCTTGCCGCGCCAGCTCGTGTACTCCATGTATGCGCAGTCCAGCACCACAATCCAGTTATTCACTCTCATTGCTGCCCCCATTACTTCTGTCCCGGTGGTCGCGCCCGGCTGTTATCCGGTCTCGAAACCAGTCTATGGCGAGAGAACTTGGCGCAATGTTCCGAGCAGAGACGGATATCGCAGCCAGTTCGCTTCTTCGACTCGTTTTGCGCATGGGCGCCCGGTTGTGGCACGTCGCTGCGTAGCGTAGTGGAGAAATGCTCGTTTCCCTAAACAACTACGCAGCATCGCGCGTACCAGCATGCACCTTTCGTGCACTCATTTCGATATTTATTCACGCGTGTCTGTTTTTTGGCACGCGGGCGAGATTGCAACGAGGGTGCAGGTTACGCAATCGCACAACCCCATCAGATCACGATGCCACTGAAGGACAGTTCGCCACCGCACGCGATGAACGAATTAGCGGATGCGGCACGGCGCAGGTCCGCATCCACGACCTGGAGCAGGCGCAAGCCGCGACCGAAGCTGAGAACGGTGCGCTAAAGAACGAACTCGCGCGCTTCCAGCAGGAAATCCGCGAGCGCGACCTGTCGCATCGAACGTGCTCACTTCGCGTCGACGCTAGTTCTACAATGAACGCAGGTCTCGCGGGCAGAACTGGTTTGAAGTTGGCTAACGTTGCGTCTGGCTCGACCAGAATTGATATTCGTGACGGGGCGCGGAAAACGTGTGATTGAAGACCATTTCGACAAATCGTACGAGGTCGAACACGTTTTAAGAGCACGAGGCAGTCAAAGCCTCGTCGAGTTCGTGCAGCGCATCAAGCCACCCGAGGTCGAATGTATCTACGCGCGCGCGTTGGCGGCGCACATGCGTGCGAGGGCGCGGCAGGCGCCGCCCGGCCAGTCCGCGCGCGGGGCACGTTGCACCATTGAATCGTGGAGGTTCGCGTGAGCAGTGAAACAGGAAGTGAAAACGGAAGTGAAAACGGTCCCGACCTGGCCCAGGGCGTGTCCCTCGAATCGTTCGGCACAACTGGCGTGTTGGCGGGCCATGTCGGTGACGACGCGGTCATGATCGCGCGGGTCGGCGATGAATTCCTCGCGGTCGATGCGGCCTGTACGCACTATCACGGGCCGCTCTCCGAAGGGTTGATCGTCGGAGACACGGTGCGGTGCCCATGGCATCACGCATGCTTCAACCTGCGTACGGGCGAGGCGGTGCGCGCGCCGGCGCTGAGTCCTGTCGCGTGCTGGTCCACGGCCATTCGCGGCGACAAGGTCTTTGTGCTGCACAAGCTGGCGCCAGCCGCCAGTTCCGTATCCGTGCCCGCTGGCGCGCCGCAGAAGATCGTCATCGTCGGCGCAGGGGCGGCGGGTTTCGCTGCTGCCGAGCGTCTACGGCGGCTCGGCTACGCAGGCAGCCTGACGATGCTGAGCGACGACGATGCAGCGCCCGTGGACCGTCCGAATCTCTCCAAAGACTACCTGGCCGGCAGCGCGCCCGAGGACTGGGTCTGGCTTCGCGACGATGCCTTCTACGCGGATCAACGCATCGATTTGCGGCTGAAGGCCAACGCCGTGCGCCTCGACGTCGCCGCGCAGGAAGTGGAACTCGCGGATGGCAGCAGGGTGCCCTACGATCGCCTGTTGCTGGCGACCGGTGCCGAAGCGATTCGCTTGCCGATCCCCGGCATGGATTTGCCGCACGTTTATACGCTTCGCTCGCTGGCCGACAGTCGCGCCATCATCGCTCGCGCGGCGAGTGCACGGCGCGTGGTCGTGATCGGAGCCAGCTTTATCGGACTGGAAGTGGCGGCGTCATTGCGCACGCGTGGACTCGAGGTCCACGTCGTGGCGCCCGAGCGGCGTCCGATGGAGCGCGTGCTGGGCCCGGAGATGGGTGATTTCGTGCGGCAGCTGCATGAGGAACACGGCGTTGTGTTTCATCTGGAGAACACCGTCGACGCCATCGACGCGCAGCGGGTATCGCTCAAAGCGGGCGGCAGCGTGGAGGCCGACCTGGTCGTGGCCGGCGTCGGCGTGCGGCCGCGACTGACGCTGGCCGAGCAAGCCGGCCTCGCGATCAACCGTGGCGTGGTGGTCGATGCCTGCTTGCAGACGAGTGTGCCCGGCATCTTCGCTGCGGGCGATATCGCGCGCTGGCCCGATCCGCACAGCGGCGCGGACATTCGCGTCGAGCATTGGGTCGTCGCGCAACGTCAGGGGCAAACCGCAGCGATGAACCTGATCGGCGGACACGAGAAATTCGATTCCGTGCCGTTCTTCTGGAGCCAGCACTACGACGTTCCGATCAACTACGTCGGGCACGCGGAAAGCTGGGATGAACTCTCGGTCGAGGGCAGTATTGCGGCGCGCGACTGCGTGCTGCGCTACAAGCGAGCCGGACGTGTGATCGCGGTAGCGTCGATTTACCGCGACGTGGATAGTCTGCGGGCCGAAGTCGAGATGGAGCGCGGTTCGTCCTGATTCGCGTTGCTTCGCCTTGACGCCGCAGCGATGCCGGCTGGTGCGCCATCTGTGGTGCGCTATGCGCTATTTGGTGTCGTGCTTGTGGAATGCGTCCTTGACGGCGTGATAGCCATGTTTCGATGCATCCGCAATGCCGTGGCCGACGGTTTTCGCGGCGTGGGCCGTCGCGTGGCCGGCGTCGCGCGCAGCATGGCCCACCTTCTGCCCCGCGCTGACCGTGGTGGTCTTGATATCGTGGCCGACTTCGTGGAGATCGGCGTGCGCGACCTGGCTCATCGATGCGAGGACCGCGGCCGTCAGCAGGATTTTCCGGATTTTCATGCAGTGGTTCCTTTCGGGTTTGCATTCGCATCGAGCATCACGGCCGCACGGCCCGCCAGGATGAGGCGAGCGCCGCAGTGGATCGCGAAGCGATAAAGAATCGTATGCGTGTCACCGCTCACGCGCTCGGCCTCGATCGTCAACGGCGCGTCGAGGTCATCCAGCCGCTCGACGCAGGCCTCGACGCTGCGCACGCTGGCGAGGTAGCCCACGCGCGGACGCTCGCGCGCCGCGCCTGGCATGGCGCCAAGCACTGCGCCGTGCACCGCCATGGCCTGAGCCGCGTATTCGATCCCGCAGACCGCCGCAAGCCGCCCGTTCGCGCGCAGCGGATTGGCTGCATTCAGGTGGCTCGTGGCGGTGCAGCGAATGCGTTCGTCATCGAAGGTGACGACTTCGTCGAGCAGACACATCGAGCCCGCATGGGGGATGTGCGCGGCAATCCAGTCGCGGCCGAGCGGCACGGGTAGCGTTGCGAGTGGCGTATCCGGCGATTTCATGATGCGCGCGCGCTGTTTCCTGCCACGTCCGACGGCACGACATCGACCTGCAAGCGCGTGTCGGGCAGGTAATCGAGCACCACGCTCGCCCGACGCTGCGTTGCCAGCGCTTCGAGCAGCGGCAATGCGCGCGCGGCAGGAATATCCCCGCGCAACTGCTCCAGTTCCTCGCTTGCGAGGACGGTGGATGGCGCATCGGTGAGCTGAACCTCGATGCGCGCCAGCGAACGTGCACTAGCTTGCGGCGCCAGCACCATGGCGACGCCGAACATCCCCGTAATCGGCCGCACGGCGCGCATCGGCTCCGGATAGTCGGTATCGAAGGCGACCAGCAGCGTGGGCGTCGCATCCACCGCGACCTGGCACAGGCTGTCGAGCAGGCCCGCGGCGAAGCTGCCGTCGTGCGCGCACAGCACAGTGGACGCAGCCATCGCGCCTGATGCGATGCCCCAGTAACCGGCCGGCGCGTTGTGCACCGAGTTGTGAAAGCGGGTCGGCGAGAAATGCCGGTCGTGGCTGGCGAGTGCTTCGCAGATGGCGTGGCAGTTGTAGCTGTCGCCGCCCGATGAGGTGAACACGCTCGCCAGCGTGGCGGGGTCGCGCGCGCTTGCGGCCGCGGCTTCCTGGCAGACCGCGAGGGCGACGCGCACGGCCGCGCCGGTGCGGCGGCGCTCGGCGCCCGGCAGGCAGGCGGGCGGCGGCGGCGCCGTGGGAGCGCTCGCGTAGGCTGCGCGTTGCGCGAGTACCTGGGCCGCGTGCGGCCAGTCATTCAGTCCGGGCCCGAGCAGCCCGACGCTTTCGATGAATGCGCTCAGTCGGGTCATGGCGAACTCAGAGGTGAGCGTGCCCGGCGAGGCCGAGCACGAGGCTGCAATTCGTGCCGCCGAAGCCGAACGAGTTGCTGAGCACGACGCCCACGCGCGCAGCGCGGCTCGTCAACACGTAGTCGAGCGGCGCAAGCATCGGATCGACCTGGGTGGTGTTGATGCCGGCGGGCAGCCGCTGATCGCGCAAGGCGAGCGCCGAAAGCACCGCTTCGAGCGCACCCGCCGCGCCGAGCGTATGGCCGGTCGCGCCCTTGGTGGAGCTGCACGGCGTGCCGTCGAACAGCGCGGTGACGGCGCGGCTTTCGGCAGCGTCGTTGCTCGGCGTGGCCGTGCCGTGCAGGTTGATGTAGTCGATGGCGTTCGCGTCGAGGCCCGCCGACGCCAGCGCCTGTTCGATCGCCATGCGCGCGCCCAGCCCTTGCGGATGCGGCGACGACATGTGATGCGCGTCGCTCGACTCGCCAACGCCGAGCAGCAGGATGGCGTCGTCGGCGAGCGGCGCATCGCTCGTGCGTTCGAGCAGCGCGAATGCCGCCGCTTCGCCGATCGAAATGCCGTCGCGTGCGGTGTCGAATGGCCGGCACGGCTGCCGCGAGAGCAGTTCGAGCGAATTGAATCCGTACAGCGTGGTCAGGCACAGGGAATCGACGCCGCCGACGACGGCTGCATCGATCAGACCGGCTTCGATCATCCGGCGCGCCGCCGCGAAGACCTTCGCGCCCGACGAACAAGCGGTCGAAATGGCCATCGCAGGGCCGCGCAGCCCGAAATACGCGCGCACGAAAGCGGCTGCCGAGTACGTGTTGTGCGTCCCGGCATAGTGAAAGCTGGCGGGCAGCGCGCCCGTTGCCGGGTCGCGCCGCTGGTAGGCGCGTTCCGTTTCCAGGATGCCTGACGTGCTCGTGCCGATGAACACGCCGATGCGCCCGACGCCATGACGCGCGACGGCGCGCTCGACGCGGCCCGCGAAATCATCCTGGGTGAGACCGATCTGCGCGAGGCGGTTGTTGCGGCACTCGAAGTCGGCGAGATCGGCGCGAACCGGTTGTGCATCGACGTCCGCAACCGCGCCGACCCAGGTGTCGAGATTGACGTCCTCGAAGTCGCAGCGCGCGAGGCCGCCGTGCCCGGCGCGCAGCGCGGCGAGGGTGGCGTCGAGGCCCCGTCCGAGGCAGCTCGTGGCTGTG
The DNA here is from genome assembly GCF_004298475.1 of Paraburkholderia sp. Taxonomy (GTDB): domain Bacteria; phylum Pseudomonadota; class Gammaproteobacteria; order Burkholderiales; family Burkholderiaceae; genus Paraburkholderia; species Paraburkholderia denitrificans. Next base: position 99,727 of record NZ_SCRP01000009.1, read on the forward strand.
AAGTGCGTGAGCAGGAGCGGTTTCAACGTCGTCGATTCCCGTGGCTGGTGTGAGGCGTCGGGCACCCGGTCGTGCGGGTGCCGTCGCTTTGAATATTAGCAAGCCGGTCTGGCGCGACGCGTGTTCCGGCGGGGCTGGCCGGTTGCGCAGCGAGCGTGGCGGACGTGAGTGCGGCGCGCAGCGTCGTGCACTGCAAGCCCGCTGCAGCGGCGGCTTCGAGCACCGCGGGCAGCACGCCGAGCACCACCGGTTCGCCGCGCGCGTCGCGCGCTGCGTTGCCGTCGTGGAGGAGCAGGATGTCGCGCGGCGCGAGTCCGCGCAGCAGGCGTTCGGTCACGACGGCGGGCTCGCGTGTGCGGGTATCGAAGCCGCGCCGGGTCCAGCTCGCCAGCGTAAGACCGAGTTCGCACAGCACCGGCTCGAGGAACGGATTGCGCAGTCCCGCCGGAGCGCGAAAGAACAGCGGACGGACTCCGCTGATTTCGGCCAGCGTATTCTGCGCGGCCTGGATTTCGCGCCGCAGCGCGCCGGGGCCGAGCAGCGAGAAATGGTGACGGTGCTGCTGGCTGTGGTTTTCCACGGCGTGGCCGCGCGCGACGATCGCTTCGATCCACTGCGGGTAGCGGCGCGCCGCGTCGCCGATGCAGAAGAACGTCGCCTGTGCGCCATGGCGGTCGAGCAGATCCAGCACGCGGGGTGTCACGTCGGGATGCGGGCCGTCATCGATGGTGAGCGCGATCTGGCCGGCGGCGTGTTCGGGCAGCACGGTCCAGTTCGGTCCCAGCAACGCGCTGCGCGGCCACAGTCCCGCCGCAACCAGCACGAGATGCGATGCAATCACACTGCCCGCCGCCCACGGCCACGTTGCCGGGACGAATGCCACGGCTGCCGCTGCGCCGACGTGCAGCGCCGACGCGCCCGCGATCAGCGGCGTGGGCCGCCAGCGCCGCGCGATACCGGGCGTTGTTGCGGCGACGGCGGCTTCAGTCGGCGACGGGTTGTTCATGTTGCCTCTCCGTTGCGGCCTGCCTTTTGCACTGCGGTTTGTCTGGCGGTTTGCCCGGCCGTCGGCGCGAGAATCGCCGAGAACAGCAGCGCGAGGATCGCGCCGGGGCCGACGGTCAGCCCGAAGCTCGCGAGCATCGGCACGTGGGACAGCGACAGCAGCCCGAAGCCCGCCACCGTGGCGAGATTCGCGATCAGCAAAGAGACGAGCGTTTGCGGCGCGATCGTCGGCGCGCCATCGGCTGCCTGGGCGGGCTTGTTGAAGAACAGTGCGTAGTTCGAACCGACGGCGACGATCAGCAACATGCCGATCAGGTGCAGCAGCGTCAACGGCGTGCCCGCGAGCGTGAGGCCGGCGCTCACGACCAGCGCGGCGGCGACGAGCGGCGCCAGCGTCCGGGCGACACGCTGCGGCGAACGCAGCGCGACCAGCAGCAGGGCCGCGATGGCCACGAAGCCCGCGAGAGCGAGACGCCGGTCTTCGCGCAGGTAGTTGACATACAGGCGGTCGGCTTCGGCTTTCAGGTCGACGAACAGCGCTCCAGGCACCCCGGCGCTCGCGACGGCGGCGCGAATCCGCGCGGCGTCGAGGCTCGGCTGTTGCGCGGCGTTCGCGACATCAGCAGCGTTCGCGCCCGTTGGCGCGGGCGTGCGCAGCGAAAGCATCGCGTTCCAGTGCCCGTCGCGCTCGCTCAAGAGGGCATCGACGGCGAGCGCCATCGAGGTGCCTTGCAGATCGGCGCGGCGCAACAGCGGTTGCTGGCGCGCGCGGCTCACGTCGGCGATGAATGGCGCGAACAGATCCGGTTTCACGTCGATCGTCTGGTTCGCGACAGCCGTGCGCATGCGTTCGGTCAGCACGTCGGCTTCCGGCAGGCTGGCCTGGCGCGCGCGCTGCGCTGCGTCGCTCGGCAGGAAGCGCGCGGGGCTTTCAAAGCCCGCGAGCACACCGGCATCGACCAGCGGCTGCAACTGCGCCGACACTTTCTCCGCGCCTTCGAGCACGGCCTGTTCGCTCGCACCGGGGATCACGACCAGAAAACGCACATCGGGCGCGCCGACGTCGGCGCGCAGACTCGTATCGAGCGCCAGGCTCTGCGCGGGCACCGGGCTCAGCGCGGCGAGTTCGTGGCTCCACAGGCTGCCGCGATGCATCGCGAGCACCGCGATGGCCGCCACGAGCAGCGCGCCGAACGGCCAGCGCAGCCGCGGCGCGAACCGCAATGCGCGCGCGAGCACCGCGCCTGCGCGCGACGTGTCGCGCACGGCGCGGCGGTGGCTGCCGAGCGACGGCAGCACAAAACGCGTGACGACCGCCGCCGCCGTCAGCCCGGCGAGCGAATAAAGCCCGAGCTGGACAAGGCCGGGAAAGCCGGAGAACAGCATCGAGGCGAAGCCGCAAATCGAGGTCAGCACGCCGAGCCGGATGGTGGGCCAGTAGCGTTCGATCCATACGCGCGTCGAAGCCGCCCCGGCGACATTCGAGGACTGCACGAACAGATAGAACGAGTAATCGACCGCCTCGCCGATCAGCGTGGTGCCGAAGCCGAGCGTCAAGCCGTGCACGGTGCCGAACGCGAGGCTCACCGCCGCGAGCCCGGCCGCGATGCCGGACAGCACCGGCAGCAGCCCGAGCGCGAGCGTAAGCGGCGAGCGGTAGACGGTCAGCAGCAGCGCGACCACCAGCACGAGGCTCATCGACGACAGATGCTCGACGTCATGCCGGATCGCGTCGCGCGTCTGGACCGAGAACACGCCGGGGCCCGTCATCAGCAGCCGGTATTCAGACGCATCCGGCTGCGCTCGCGTCGCCGCCTCGAACGCATGCTGCACGGCGGCTATCGCACGGGCCTGCGCATCGGTGTCCGAACCGGCGCTCGCCGTCTGCACGACGAGCACGGCGCGCTGCCCGTCGCGCGATGCCCACACGCCGTGGCTCGACGCGGGCAGCGCGCCGCTGTCGAGCTGGCTCACGAGCGCGGCGACTTCACCGGTGGGATCGTGCGGCAGCAACGCCTTCTCGACGAGCCCCGCCGACGACGCGAGCAGCTCGAGGCTCTCGCCGAGCGCGTCGTGCAGTCCGGCGGCGGAAAAGCGTGCGGGCGTGACCGCCGGGCTCAGCAGGTAGCGGTGATCGAAGATGAACTGCTGATCGCGCGCGTTGCTCACGGGCTCGCCGTTGTTGACCGACACGAACTGCGGATCGTGGCGCAGCGCGGCTGCCAGCTGGCGTGACAGCGTTGCGCGCGCGGCGCTGGCGGCGCTGTCATTCGGTGCGCCGCCAACGATCGCCACGAGGATCAGCCGCGAGGGCAAGCCGTCGCGCAACTGATCGACCAGCACCTGCTGGCGGGCATCCGGCGAGCGCGGCAGGAATGCGGACAAGTCCGCCGTGAAGCGCGCGTGAGCGATGGCGATGCCGCACGCGGCGAGGCACAGCAGCCACAGCAGCACGGCGCGCCGCTCCAGCAACGCTCGCAGGCGTCGATGCGCGGTGAGACGTGGCGGGCTCTGCAGCATCATGATTGGCGAACCTGAGCGGGGACCGGGCCGGTCTTAACGGGCACGGGCCGATGCGTCTCGCAGACGCATCACCGAATGGTCGCCGTCGGCCTGCCGGATCGTCACCGACTGCAACTGGTCGCGCGTGCCGTCGAGCGTGATCGTGCTGACGACCTTCAGCATGCGTGCGTCGAGCGGCGTGAGCGTCAGCGTCCAGCCATCGCCCTGGCCCGCAATCGCAACCTTGTACAGCTGTTCGAGCGTGTAGCGATTGCCGTCGAGCGTCGCGCGGATGCTCTCGATGAACGCGGCCACCTCCGGATATTGATCGAGCGCCAGCGTGTAGCGATGGCCGCCGCGCGCGACGGTCACGCGGTTGCCCTCGACCACAAGATCTTCGGGCGTCGGGCTGAGGGTGCGCTTTTCCAGATGATCCGGCGCGGCGAACATCAGCTCGCCCGACGATTCCACCGGACGCGATGCAATCGACAGGTACTTGGTCTCGGTGAACGTCGCGTGTCCCGAGCGGTTTTGCGCGAGCGTGGCCATCAGCCGGTCGAGCGTCCAGGCGTTAGGGGCGTTAGATGCGTCCGGGGCGTTGGCCGGGGCCGCCGCGACGGCCCCGCACGGGAGGGCGAGCGAGACGGCGGCGGCAACGGCCGACAGCGCAACCGCAGCGGTGGCAAAGCGCGCGCGCACGGGGAGAGGGCGTTGCATCGGCGTCATGTGTCGGAGGTCACGCGTGGCATGACGGTTCGCGTGCGCGGGGCTTCGCGCGTGATTTCGCGGGTGACTTCATCATGGCGGCGTGCGTCGGCCTCCTGCCAGAAATCGAAGAAGTTGAACCAGTTATAGGGCGCGGCGACGCAGCACTGCTCGACCAGCGCGACATAGCGCGCAAGGGCCGCCTGCACCTCGGCCGCGCGACGCTCGCGCGGCACGTCCGTGAAATCGGCGAGCGGCTCGAAGTGGATGTCGTAGCGATTGTCGTCGCGGTACAGCGCGGTCATGAAGATCACCGGGCGCCTGAGCATGGCCGCCATGTGCAGCGGCCCGACCGGGAAGGCGGCCGGGGCGCCGAGAAAAGGCATCGTCTGCGTCGACGAGCCGCCGTCGCGCAGCAGCGAGCGGTCCGCGAGTATGCCGACCATCGTGTTGGAGTCGAGCGCCTCGCTCACCTTCAGCATCGCGTCGACGCGCCCGAGGCCGATCACCTCCGGCCTCGCCTCGGGATTCACTGTCGCGAGGATCGCGTTGATGTTGCGCGCGTTGTCTTCGTACATCGTGACGGCGACGCGCAGGTCCGGCTGCGTGCGGCCGACCGCGCGGATCGCTTCGAAGCTGCCGAGATGCGCGCCGACCAGGAACGCGCCGCGTCCGCCAACGAGTGCGTCAACGACGTGCGTTTCGCCGCGCACGCGGATGTCGAACAGGTCGAAACGGTCGTTCAGCAGATAGACGCGGTCGTGAATCGTCGATGCGAACGTGAACACGTGCCGGTACACATCGCGCCATGTTGCCGGGCGGCCGAGCGCGCGGCGCAGATAACAGCGCGACGCCTTGCGCGACGGCGGCGAGAACAGGAAGAAATACGCGGCGATTGCGTGCAGCACGAGGCGGCCGGCACGCCGCCCGAAGCGCAGCGAGAGCCACGTCATCACGCGCAGCAGCGTGAGATTGCTGCGCTCCTTGTGTTGGGCCCATCCGTTGAGCTTCATGCGCGTGCCGCTCCGTGGGCCTGGGTTGCGTCCGGCACGTTCGGCGCGTCCGGCGCGTTCGGCGCGGACAGCACGCCGCTTGCGACCTCGCGCTGACCGGCGCTCACCGTGAAGCGGATCGCGCCGCTCGCGGTGCTTTCGAACCCGACATCGAGCGTTTCGTCCGGCGCCGCCGGGCTCAGGAACTTTGCCGAGTTGATGCGGCACCGGTCGAACGAGCGGTTCAATGCCGCGCCGATCGCCATGAGCGCGTGATCGAGCAACACCACGCCGGGGACGATCGGTTGTCCGGGGAAGTGGCCGGGCAAGGCCGGATGGCCGGCGGGAATCGTGAACGTGAGCGGCGCGGTGTGCGCGGTGTTACAGGCCGCGTGTCGCTGCGGCGGCGCTGTTTCGGGTTGTGCCTCGTTCGGGCGCTGTGCGACGAGCATTGCAAGCACGTTACGCGGCAGCTTGCCGGTCGCGTTGCGCGGCAGCGCGTCGACGAACCGCAGCGGGCGCGGCATGAACGCCGCATCGATGCGCTCGCGCAGCGCGTGCAGCAGATCGGCGGCGCTCAGTTGCGGGGCGACGACCAGCGCGGCCAGGCGCGCGACCGGTCCGCCGCACGCGGGGATGTCAGCGCAGTTGCCCGCGTGATCGCCCGACTTCGCCGCAGCGTCGGCAGCCGCGCCGGCTTGCGACGGCGCTTCGTCCGGCATGTAGAACACGCCGTCCTCGACGCCGGGGATCGCGTTCAGTTGATAGTTCAGGTACGCGAGCGAGGTCCGCTTGCCCGCGATATTCACGAGGTCGGTCTTGCGACCGTGCAACAGGAAATGGCTGTCGTCCAGCAATTCGATGGCATCGCCCATCGGCACCGGTTCTTCGATGTGGCCGCCCGACGCCCAGGCGCACGGGCCGCCGTCGTTGCACGCTTCATTGCCAACTTCGTCGCTCGCGCTGTCGTCCTGCCCGTCACCGTGTGCCTGCGGACTCGTGTCGAGGCGCACGCCCGCCAGCAGGTGCCATGGATCGCCCTGCGCGGTCCGGCGCGTGGCGATCTGGCCGGTTTCCGTGCTGCCGTAGATCTCGATCAGCGGTGCGGCGAGCCGCGCCTCGGCCTCGCGGGCGAGCGTCGGCGGGAGCGGCGCCGTGGCCGAGAGCACCAGCGACGCGCCCGGCAGCGCCCGGTCGGCGGCGAGCAGCGCGCGCAGATGAACGGGCGTCGTCACCAGCACGCGCGGCGCGGGCACCGCTTCGAGTTCGGCGCGCACGTCGGCCGGGTAGAACGGCTGGCGATTGCTGAACGCGAGGCCGCCGATCAGCGCGAGCAGCACCGTCGATTCGAAGCCGTACATGTGCTGCGCGGGCACCGTGCCGATCAGCGTGTGCTTTCCGGCATCCGGACCGGTCGCCAGGCCGAGCCGTTCGGCTGCGGCCCGCACGCAGCGCACGAGCAATCCCCACGTCTTGCGATGGGGCACCGGCGTACCGGTCGAGCCCGACGTGAAGACGTAGGCGACGACCTGCGCCGCGTCGATCTGCGGCACGGCGATGTCGTCGTGCGCATCGGACGCGCCAGGCTCCGGAAACCGGAAGCGCGGCAAGTCGATCGTGCAGTCGGCGGCATCGTGCAGGCAGAACGTATCCGGGGCGAACGTCGCCAGCTGGCGCACCATTTCCGGCGTTTGCGTCGACGGCAGCAGGCTGATCCTGCCGGCTACGAGCGCCGCGCACAGGCCGACCGCGAACCGGTAGCGGTCGACGCAGACATTGAACACGTGGCCGCCGGGCGGGAGCGCGGCGGCGAGGCGGGCGACATCCGCGAGGAACGTGCGCACGGATACCGGCGCGCCATCGCGCCAGGCGATTGTCCGGCCAGGCGCCGGGTGAAATAGCAGCGGATAACTCGACATGACGTCAGCAGAAACGGTTGCGGGAGGGCGCGGCGACATCATGGCGCCCGGCCCGCGCGTAGCGCCATCGTCCGCCGATATGCCCTGACAGCATCCAGCATGCCCGCGCGGCGTGTGTCCGGCAGCGCGAAGCGGCGCCAGACATGCTCGGCCACGAACATGACGCCGACGAGCGGCAACGCGAAGTAATTGGCGAACGTCGACCATTCGACGATTGGCGCCGTCGCAAACAGCACCGTCGAAATCGCGGCGATCACGACGAAAAAGAGCGTCCACGCCACGGTGATCTGTCGCGTATAGCGCTTGACGGGCGGCGTGAGCGAGCCGTCCATCATCGCGGCAAACTGCGTGCACAGCGGCTCGCGGCCGGGCAGCAGCGTGCTGCCGAACACCAGCGCGAGCGCCAGGTTGAAACCGGCGTGCTCCAGATAAAGGCCCCACGCGAAGTGCTGCGCGAGCGGCTCGCGCGCGAACCACAGCGCGGCGCAGGCCAGTGCCCACAGCGGCAGCAGCCAGCCTCGCCGCTTCGAGCGCGCCGCAGCCGAGAACGCGATCACGAACAGCGGCGCAAGCACGAGCGCGAGCCCGAAGCCGTGTTCGCCCGGCGTGGCGGCCGCATGGTGCGCGCCGGCCTCGTAGACCAGCAATCCGGCGAACGCGGCCCCGCCGCGCGCGATGGGCTTCAGCGCGCGCACCGGGTTGCCTCGGCGCGCGTCGGCGCCGGCCGCACGGCGTCCTTCCGGCCGCAGTGCGACGGGCTGCGGCAGAGGGAAGGGCTTGCCAGTAGAAAAACGGATAAATTGTGCTGCATGTCTGGAAACGTCAGGGCAGGACGTCGAAACCGGTTCGAATCGGTTGGTATGGGTTAGACCGATCCGCGAGACGTCGGGTCAAACCATCGAACCATACGAAAGGCTTTCGGCGGGGGTTGGCCGGTGCGTATCAGCGGCCACATTTTAGAGTGCCGCGAGGGGGGGAGACTACCGGGCGGGCACGGATTTTGTAACGTTTTGTATGGGATATCGCCCGAAAGACAGCGGGGCCGCCTGCCGGAGGAGCCCGTATTGGCTGCCATTGGATGAGGCGTTCCGTACATCTGCGCCAGAACATCCGGCGCGGGAAAGAATCGAACTGTCTGTAACCATTCGCGCTATACGGGCCATATCCCTTCGGCTAGAATGCACGCAAATTTAGCGTTCCCAAAATATACTATTCAAGTGGGGGCTGAATGCCGGGTTAGCTGCGCAGCCCACGCGCCCTCGCACAAAATTCCCGTCTGCAAGCATCATGAATGAACTGGAAAAGGAACTCGCTACGTTAATGATCAGCGAGCTGAACCTGGAGGACATCCAGCCGGAAACCGTATCGGCCGACACGCCGCTGTACGGCGACGGTTTCGGACTCGACTCCATCGACATTCTGGAAATTGCGCTGCTGATTTCGAAGAAATATGGCTTCGAATTGCGTTCAGATAATCCGGATAACGAAAAGATTTTTGCGACGCTCGGCGCATTGAGCGCGTATATCGCCGCGCATCGCACGCGCTGAGCACACTGCACGTCGTTCACACGGGGAGCACCTCAAATGGGAGTGATGAGTCGATGCGCGCGCTCGTGACGGGTGGCAGCGGCGCGCTGGGGCAGGCCATCGGCGAGGCGCTCGCCCAGGCCGGCCATGAGGTCTGGCTCCACGCGAACCGCAATCTCGCCCAGGCCGAAGCGTGCGCGCAGCGCATCGCCGCGTCGGGCGGCATCGCCCATGCGATTGCATTCGACGTGACCGACGCCGATGCGGCGCAAGCCGCGCTCGCGCAACTGGCCGACGAGGCGCCGGTGCAGATCCTCGTCAATAACGCGGGCATTCACGACGACGCCCCGATGGCCGGGATGACGCAACAGCAGTGGCGTCGCGTGATCGATGTCTCGCTCAACGGTTTTTTCAACGTCACGCAGCCGCTGTTGCTGCCGATGATCCGCACGCGCTGGGGGCGCATCGTCAATATTGCGTCGGTGGCGGGCGTGATGGGCAATCGCGGCCAGACGAACTACGCAGCCGCGAAAGCCGGCCTGATCGGCGCGACGAAGTCGCTTGCGCTCGAACTGGCGTCGCGCGGCATCACGGTGAATGCCGTTGCGCCCGGCATCGTCGCTTCGCCGATGGCCGCGCAGGCCTTTCCGTCCGAGCGCATCAAGCAACTGGTTCCGGCGCAGCGCGCGGGCCAGCCAGAAGAAGTCGCGGCGATGGTCGCCTATCTGGTGTCCGATGCTGCCGCCTATGTCACGGGCCAGGTTCTGCAGATCAACGGCGGTCTCGCATGACTCGTCGCGCGGGTGATTCCATGGCGGGCGCCGATGTTTCATCCACTCACCTTGTTCTCATTCCCAGTTACAACCCTGGAATGAAAGTGGACGAAACGGTGCGCATGGCGCGCGACCAGTGGAACCCGGTCTGGGTGATCGTGGACGGCAGCACCGACGGCAGCGCCGGGCGTCTTGCGGCGATGGCCGAACGCGATCCGGGGCTGCGCGTCGTCGTGCTGCCGCGCAATCGGGGCAAGGGCGCTGCCGTGCTGGCGGGAATCGACGCCGCCGCCGCGCTCGGCTTCACACACGCGCTCGTGATGGACTCCGACGGTCAGCATCCCGCCAATTTGATTCCCGCGTTCATGGCGGCATCGAAGGCCGACCCCGATGCGATGGTGCTCGGCAGGCCGCAGTTCGATGAGAGCGCGCCGCGCGTGCGCGTGCAGGGGCGGCGTCTTTCGAACCTGTGGGCGAACGTCGAGACGTTATGGGCGGGCATCGGCGATTCGCTGTATGGCTTTCGCGTCTACCCGATCGCGCCGCTGGCGACGATCATGCATCAACACAGATGGATGCGCCGTTTCGATTTCGACCCGGAAGTTGCCGTGCGACTGTGCTGGCGCGGCGTCCGCCCGATCAACATCGACGCCCCGGTGCGCTATTACGCGGCACACGAAGGCGGCGTGTCGCATTTCAATTACGTCCGCGACAACGTGCTGTTGACGTGGATGCATCTGCGGCTCGTTGCCGGGTTTCTGTTGCGGCTGCCGTTGCTTATCGTGCGCCGGTTCATACGCGGCGTGTAATTTGCGCTGCGCGCGATGACCTGTCCACATGCCGCGTCGCAATTGAGCCCCTGTGGCCGAACCAGAAAGCTATCTTCTTCGGACATTCCTCGTTTTGCTGCTGTGCGCGATGCTGCCCATGAGCGGGCTGGCAGCCACCGGGCTGGCGGGACAATCTCCGATGCAGGAGTCGATGCCGATGCACGATCACGGCGCCAGCCCGGCCGCCATGGCCGGTTGCGACATGATGATGAAGTCGTCGAAGGCGGGCAAGGCGAAGCACGCCGTTTGCAGCGCCATGGCCCAGTGCCAGTTCGCCAGCATCTTCTACCCGCCTGTGCGGCCAACCGTCATGCATCCCATGCCTGCCGGCAATCAGGCCGTCTTCCACTACGTAGCGTCGCTTTCCGTCCGTGAGCCGGGCGGCTTCTGGCGTCCTCCTCGATCCATCTGATCCCAACCTGACTGGTTCGCCGCGCTCGCGGCGAGGTCGTCCTGTATCCAGGACGTGGATCGGCCATGGCGCGGGTTCGGAAGTCATGCAGCGCATCGCCGCGCCGATGGTGGGCGGTATGGTCACGGCACCGCTTCTCTCGATGTTCGTCATTCCCGCCGCGTGGCTCCTGTTGCAGCGCCGTCGCGTAAGACAAAGACACGATGCACAGTCACTTGATGCCGTTCCTTCCGGCACAGAAGTGCCCATTACCGAACCCGGAGAGATTCAATGAAGAACATGCTTGTTGCTGTCGCAACGCTTGCAGCTGCGTTTGCAGCCACTGCGGCGGCCCCTGCTTCGCGGCTGATGCCATGGCAGGCATGAACATGTCGGCGAAGTCTTCCGCGACGCACCCGGCGATGAACAACGCGCTGGCTAACGCCGAAGTCAGGAAGGTGAATGTCGCGAACGGAATGATCACCTTGAAACACGGCGCGCTGGAAAACATCGGCATGCCGCCGATGATCATGGCCTATAAGGCGAAGGACGCCGACATGGTCAAACGGGTTCATGAAGGCGATAAGGTCAAGGTGCGCATCGAAAACATCGACGGCACGCCGACCATCGTGAAACTGGAAAAGCAGTCTTGACGAGTTGTTGATACGGTGGCCGCAGGGCAGTCGCAGTGGATCGTTATGGCAACGTGCGCTATCGGTTCTCGCTCGCCTGACCGGGCGTCCCGGACCCTTGTCGCGGCCAGTCGACGAATGCGAGCACCCAGAGCCCCAGCAGGTTCAGCATCGGAACGAGCGCGAGAATTGCCCAGAGCGGGGAAAGACCGATTCGCGTGAGGATCCGCCCAATGGGGTAAAGCAGCACCACAGCCATGATCACAAAGACGAGCCAATGTGCGGCTCCGTATCCGGCCATACCGTTCCACTGATACATCACGATGCACCTCCTCGTTGTGATTGCGATCTTTGCTGATAACGGAACACAGTATGGGGCAGCCCCAATCGCTTCGGATGTCGAACAGGGTATGTTTACTATCTACGATGCTAGCACTGCTGGATTCTTCCGCGGCATCTGCGGCGACCCGTCGCAGAGGACCGCGGCGTGACCGCAGGATCGATGCGCAACCTTGGCCTGGGCATCCGCACCGCATACCGTTCCCGTGACAACGCCCGATCAATGCCAACAGATCATGCTCTATACGTGCAGGTCTATGATGTAAGCCGCGTTTTCCAGAACGACAGCCCCATTGTCGACATTCCCGCTGGGGGAAGATCAAGCGCAATCTGCGGTTGGCTTCTTTATGCCCGGCGTCAGCGGCCGATGAGAATGACAACCCGGTCGCTTGAGTTCGCGCGAAAATTCGAATTGTGCAGCAAATTGGAAAGTGGTACCTGCGCAGATGGCAAAGGAGTATCACGATGAGCGGTCAACGTAGCGAAGACAGGTCATCTCAACAACGGATTCCCGGGCACTCATCCTCCGTCACGCATCTTGTGCACGACATGGATGAGCACCATGCGGGCGCCGGGCACGAGCACCACGGACATGCCCATCACGATGAAGATCACTCCGCGCCCGCCGAGCCTTGGCCACCTGTACCGGAAGGCACCATCTACACGTGTCCGATGCACCCGGAGATACGCCAGGACCATCCTGGCCAGTGTCCCAGGTGCGGCATGACTCTGGAGCCGGTTCTACCCGGCATCGATGAAGGCGAGAATCCGGAGCTGGCCGATTTTCGGCGGCGCTTCTGGTGGACGCTGCCGCTCACTGCGGTTGTCTTCGTACTGGCGATGTTCGGCCATGGCCTCGAACTGATGTCCACGTCGGCCGGGAACTGGATTGAGTTCGTCCTTGCCACGCCCGTTACGTTATGGGCCGGCTTTCCGTTCTTCAAGCGATGCGTTCGCTCGTTTCTCAACCGCAGTCCGAACATGTGGACGCTCATCGGGCTCGGAACAGGCGCAGCCTATTTCTACAGCGTCGTCGCCACCGTCTTTCCGGGGATATTTCCCGCGACGTACAGCGCTCACGGGCGAGTCGGTGTCTATTTTGAAGCCGCAGCAGTCATCATTTCCCTCACGTTGCTTGGGCAACTACTCGAATTGAAGGCCCGTTCGCAAACGTCCGCCGCCATCAAGGCGCTTCTTGGTCTCGCGCCCAAAACTGCGCGGCGCATCAACGCGGACGGCTCAGAGGAAGATGTTCCGTTGTCCCACGTGCACGTGGGCGAACTTCTTCGAGTGCGGCCGGGCGAGAAAGTCCCCGTGGACGGCGTCGTGACCGAGGGCGCGAGTTCACTCGACGAATCGATGATTACCGGCGAGCCCATTCCCGTGACGAAGCGCGTTGGCGACCATGTGGTGGGCGCGACGATGAATGCGACCGGCAGCCTTGTGATCCGGTCCGAAAAGGTCGGTTCCCAGACCGTGCTCTCGCAAATCATACAAATGGTCGTGCAGGCACAGCGCTCGCGAGCGCCCATGCAGCGGATGGCGGACAAGGTTGCGGGCGTGTTCGTCGTGGCGGTCGTCGGCGTCGCGCTGCTGACGTTCATCGTGTGGGGCCTGCTCGGGCCCGCGCCCAGTTGGGTATTCGGTTTCATCAACGCAGTGGCGGTGCTGATTATCGCGTGCCCTTGTGCGCTCGGACTCGCTACGCCGATGTCCATCATGGTTGCCACTGGCAGAGGCGCGTCAAACGGGGTGCTCTTTCGCGATGCAGCCGCCATTGAAAATCTGCGCAAAGTCGATGTTCTGATTGTCGACAAGACAGGAACACTGACCGAAGGACGTCCGGCCTTCGAGCGGGCAGTGGGGACGAATGGCTACGCCGCTGACGACGTCCTTCGACTTGCGGCGAGTATCGATCAGGGAAGCGAGCATCCGCTTGCTGCGGCGATTGTCGCGGCAGCGCGCGCAAAGAACCTGGCGCTGGAGCGCGCCGAGGACTTCGAATCCGCGACAGGCATCGGCGTGCGAGCGCGTGTTGACGGCCGGAAGGTGGCGTTGGGCAACACGGCCCTGATGCAGACTGATTCCGTTTCTGTCGATCTGCTGGCCACGGAAGCGGACAGCATGCGGTCACAGGGCGCGAGCGTCATGTACCTCGCAGTTGATGGCCGCCTGGCCGGTTTGTTGTCCGTGGCCGACCCGATCAAGGCGACGACGCCCGAAGCCCTCGCGACGTTGAAGGAAAACGGCATTCGTGTCGTGATGGCAACCGGCGACGGTGTGGCGACAGCAAAGGCTGTTGCCGGGAAGCTCGGCGTCGACGAATTCCATGGCGAGGTCAAACCCGCCGACAAACTCGATCTGGTGACGAAGCTTCAGCAAGGCGGGCACGTTGTGGCGATGGCGGGAGACGGCATCAACGACGCGCCGGCGCTTGCAAAGGCCGATGTCGGCGTTGCCATGGGAACCGGCACGGACGTGGCAATGAGCAGCGCGCAGGTGACTCTCGTGAAGGGCGATCTGCGCGGCATCGCGCGTGCGCGGGCGTTGTCGGCGGCAACCGTTGCGAACATGAAGCAGAACCTAGGCTTCGCGTTTGTGTACAACTCGCTCGGCATTCCACTGGCTGCCGGGGTGCTTTACCCGTTCACGGGATTGCTGCTCTCGCCGATGATTGCAGCGCTGGCCATGAGCCTGAGTTCCGCTTCAGTCGTCTCAAATGCGCTCAGGCTGCGTAACGCGCGAATCCAAGTTTGATGTTGCGTGGGACTGCATGCGTGATGTCACTCGATGCTTTTTCCGCTGATGTCGTTCGTCGTTTTTCCGCTTTTTAAGGCACGGTGGCTACACGCAAACCTTGCGCTTACGCTTCGGTTTTTCGTCTGGCATTTTCGGGTCGCTCAGCAATTCGATTATCTTGCTTCGCAGCCATATGCTCGCCTGATCCTGCTCCTTGCTGCGATGCCAGTACAAATGCCATTCCAGCCTCGCCAGCGAAAACGGCAATTCGAAAATGCGCGCGTCATGGCGTTGCAGAAGCTGCATCGGAGCGGTGAGCGCAAGGTCGGTGCGCAAGGCGACGAGCGGTGCAACCATGTAATGTTGCACGCGCATGCGTATCTGCCGCTGTTTGCCGAGCCTTTTCATCTCTGCGTCGACGAAGCCGCTTCCCTGGCGGCGGCTCGACACCTGAATATGGCCGAGCGCGAGGTAGTCGTCCATGCTCAGCGTGTCGCCCGTGAACGGGTGATCGTGACGCAGCATGCACGCGTAGCGGTCGCTGCCGAGCGGCGCCTGGCGCAGATGCGGGTCGTCCAGAAAGGGCACGTCGATTGCAAAGTCTATCTTGCCCGTTTCCAGCGCCGCGGCCACTTCGCTGCGCGGCGTGAAGTAGCACTCGATGTTCATGCCGGGCGCCTGTTGCTGAAGCAGCTCAGCGAGGGCCGGCAAGAGAATCGCCTCCGTCAAATCGGGCATGCTCAGCCGGAAAGTGCGTTGCGATATGGCGGGAACGAATACGTCGCCCGCCGTTGCGCTCGCTTCGAGCAGCTGCAGTGCCTCACGCACGCGCCCGACAATGTTTTCGGCGAGCGGCGTGGGCACCATTCCGGACGGCGAGCTGACGAAGAGCGGATCGTTCAACGCCTTGCGCATGCGCGCGAGCGCATTGCTCACAGCGGGTTGCGTAATGAAAAGCGCTTCAGCGGCACGCGTCAGATTGCGCTTTTCATAAATCGACGCGAATACGACGAACAGATTCAGATCCAGCTTCAGTGGACGCATTCAGACTCTCCGTTTGCAGACATCATAAACGAGCCAGCTGCGCCGCAGTTTCGTTGTAGTTTCGTTTCAATTGCGCTTTAATTGCGCGGCGCAATGTTCAGGTAGGCCGCCGACGATCCGAGCCGTTCCTTGCCGGCGCCGACTTCCATGCGCGCGATAGCCTGGAGATGCACCTCGTCCGGGCCATCCGCATAACGCAATGCGCGAGCCCAGGTCCAGTGATCGGCAAGCGGCGTGTCGGGACTCAGCCCCATCGCGCCGAATACCTGCATCGCGCGGTCGCACACGGTCGAATAGACCTGCGGGACCAGCGCCTTGATCATGGAGATCTCTTTGCGCGCCGCTTTCGCGCCCACTGTATCGAGGAGCCAGGCCGTTTTCAGCACGAGGAGCCGCGCCTGATCGATTTCAATCCGCGATTTCGCAATCCACTCGCTCACGCTACCGTGCTGATGCAGATATTTGCCGAAGGTCTTGCGCTCCTGCGCGCGCTCGGTCATCAGTTCGAGCGCCAGTTCCGACGCACCGATCGAGCGCATGCAATGGTGAATGCGTCCGGGTCCGAGCCGGGCCTGCGCAAGCGCGAAGCCGCTGCCTTCCTCGCCGAGCAGATTCGAAGCTGGTACACGGACATTCCTGAACGTCACCTCGCAATGTCCTTCCGGCGAGACGTGATTCATGACGGGGATGTTCCGGACGATCGTCACGCCCGCTGTTCCCGCGGGCACCAGAATCATGCTTTGCTGCCGATGGCTTTCGGCGTCCGGGTCGGTCTTGCCCATGACGATGAACAGCTTGCAGTCGGGATGCGCGGCATTCGTGATGAACCACTTGCGGCCGTTGATTACATAGTCGTCGCCGTTGCGGCGAATGGACGTCGTGATGTTCGTGGCGTCGGAGGAGGGCACGTCGGGCTCCGTCATGGTGAACGCGGAACGGATCTTGCCCTCGAGCAGCGGTGCGAGCCACGCCTCGCGTTGTGCAGGCGTCGCGAACATGTGCAGCAGTTCCATGTTGCCGGTGTCGGGCGCGTTGCAGTTAAAGACCTCCGAAGCCCACGACACACGACCCATGACCTCGGCGAGCGGCGCGTATTCGAGGTTCGTGAGACGCGTGCCCGGCTCGTCGTCCTTCAAATGCGGCAGGAACAGATTCCACAACCCCTCGGCTTTGGCGATGGCCTTCAGGTCCTCCATGAACGACACGGGATAGTGGCCCGCATGCACTTCGTCCAGCCACTGGCGCTGGCGCGGCACGATGTATTGGTTCATGAAGCTGTGCAGGCGGCGCAGCAGATCTTCGACCTTGGTGCTGTAAGCGAAATTCATGATGGGTTCCTTACGTGTGCTTGAGTACGGTTGTGTACGCTTATGTGACGGTGCGTCAGATCGTCAATCCGCCGTCGACGACAATGCATTCGCCGTTCGTATAGCTCGCCGCGTCCGAGACGAGATAGAGCACGGTGCCCGCCATTTCGTGCGGTTCGCCGTGGCGGCGCAATGGAATCTCGTTGATCCAGCGGTCGTAGATTTCCCGGTTCTCGAACAGCGCACTGGCAAACCTGGTTTTTGTGAGGCCGGGCAGCAGCGCATTCACGCGAATGCCGAACGGGCCGCACTCCTTGGCGAATGCGCGCGTCATGTTGACGACCGCGGCTTTCGTGATCGAGTAGATGCCCTGCATGTCGCCCGGCTGCAGCGCGTTAGGGCGCACGCCTTGACGCCCTGTGCAATCGCGGCCAGGCGGAAAAAGCTGAATGACAGATAAAAATTCCAGTGCTCGACCAAGAAAACCCGGGATGTGCTGCTGCAGGTAATCAGCCAGCCGATCGACGTCGAGAGAGATTGCGGTGGATTCGCGGGTCATAGATCCTGGTGCGTATCGGCCGGCGCTTAACCGTAGGTCTGAAACGCGTGGCGCAGCGGGTCGTCGAGATGCGGGATCAAACTGCAGGCCGTTGCGTGCGAAATGTTCGCCGAGCCAGCTGCATTGCTGTTCGCCTTTAGCCGAAAGGTTGTCGTAATTCTCGGCGCCAAGCGATGCTTGGCCGTGTCGCACCAGGTAGAGTTTCGCCATCGCACGCTTTACCGGAAACTTTGCCGGAAAGGAAGAGAGGAAGCGTCAGATTAGCGGTGGCGACGGCATTGATGAAGTTTATTTTGTTTATGCGGCTTCATTCACCATGGTGATGATGTTTCTTGAATCCCGAATTGCTTGTGCAGGAGAATCTCCGGAGGTAGGCCCGCCTATGTGCAATCTCCTTGCACGCCGTTAGTCGCGGAAATGCGTGACAGCACGCTTGCCACCACGCGGTCGCAGTGCGCTCCGCCGAACTCGAAAAGATCGCGCTCGACCAGTTCGAACTCTTGCGCGAGGGCCTCGCGGAGCAAGGCCCTCGCCCGGAAGTACCGGCTGCGCACCGTGGCCCCCGGAATGTCGAGACATTGTGCGACTTCTTCGACGGTCATCTCCTCCACCGAGCGCAGCACGAAAACAATCCGAAACGCCTCCGGCATCGCATCGAGCTTGCGCTCGATCAGTGCCCGCATTTGTGCCCGTGCGACGGCTCTATCGGGTGCGTCGGATTCGAATGAAGGCATGGCTTCGATCTCTTCGTTTTCAAGGGTGTCCATGCTCACAATCGGCACAACGTTTTGCCGCCGCGCGTGACGTCGCATGCGTGCGAGACACGCATTGATCACCAGCCGGCTCAGCCACGTGGACAGCGCAGCGTCGCCGCGAAATCCGGCGATCGAGCGCCAGGCGTTCAGGTACGCGTCTTGCAGCGCATCCTCGGCTTCGACGTCGTCGCGCAGCATGGCCCGCGCCAGGCGGTACAGCCGCTGGTTGTAACGACGCATCAGCCGTACAAATGCCGTGTGGTCGCCAGCAGCCACACGGCGTGCGATCGACAGATCATCGTCGCGCGGTGCGTCCAGCCAGGCGGCAGGTTCCGTCATTGCGGCTCTCTCATTGCACGATCAATACGCCGTGCATCGTCGGATGAAGACTGCATCCATACGGGTAACGGCCTTTCTTGCTCGCGTCATAAGACCACGATCCGTTCGCTGCAATGTTTCCCGAATCGAAAGTCTTCGTATCGGCCGTGGCGGTGTGGAAAAAGAGGTCCTTGTTTCGCCATGTAACGCGGTCGCCGCGGTGCACGGTCAGTGTGGGCGGGTTGAACTGCATATTTTCGATCGTCACCACCTTCGTTTCGGCGCGCGCCTGGGCGCTCGGCACGAAACCGACGAGCGCCGTCGCAATGAGCGCGCATGGCGGCAGCAGCGCGAACCACCGGCCGCCCGTATCGGGGTTGTCACAATTGCCTGGCATCGCTCAGCCACCGCTCTTGCCGAGTTCCGCCTGCAGATGTTTCGCGTGTTCGAGATGATCCACGAACGCCGGTCGCACCTTCACAAGCAGCGACTTCAATTCTGCGTTATGGGCACCCGGTATCAAGGTTTTGTCCATCGCATCGATCACGCTTTGATGGTAGGCCACCTCATGATCGACATAGGCCCGATCGAAGGACGCACCGCTGAGCGTCTTGAGGTTGGCGAGGTTCGCATCGCCGCCTTGCTGCAGGCTCTGGCTAGTCGGGTTGCTCTCCGGCTTGACGTTGAGCCTGGTGACGAGATCGGTTGCGGCCTTATTGACGCCGGTATGGTCCGTCACCATGCGCTCGGCAAACGCCTTCACATCCTTCGACATGGACTTCGATTCGGCAAGCTTTCCGGCATCGATATCGACCTGGTTTGCAGTCACGACGATGGCCGCAATTTGCGGGTCGGTTGGCCCCGCGCTTTGTGCCCAGCCTGTCGTTGTGGTGAGGGCGATTGCAGCCAGAAATCCTGCCTGGGTGATGTTCATAAGAATTCTCCATATGGTTCTCGAGACACCTGCGAGCACTTCAGGCCCGCAAGCCTCATACACCAATAGATGTCACGTCGAGCCGCGACGTTCCCACGCCTTATCGCCCTTCTCCGATCTGCACATTTCCAGCAATTGTTGCGCCATCTACGGTTGGCTGCACTGCACAATACGGCGATTTGCATTCGTGAAATTGTCATGATAGTTTTTCATGAAATTCAGACAATAATTTTTCACGGACATCGCGATGTTTGTCGAATCGACTCAGCATGTGGAGAGCTACTACGCGCGTGCATATCCGGGCACATTGCCCGTGCGCACCGCGTTGGAAGGCGATTGCAGCGTCGACGTCCTGATCGTGGGCGGCGGGTTCAGCGGACTGCATTCGGCGTTGCGGCTCGCCCGCGCAGGCAAGCGTGTCGCGCTGCTCGAAGCGAGCCGTGTGGCCTGGGCCGCGTCGGGACGTAACGGCGGGCAAGCGTTGCTCGGCTGGTCGTGCGACATGGGTCCACTCGAACGCTCGCTGGGTGTCGAACGCACGCGTGAACTGTGGGACAGCATGTGCTGGGCCGCTGCCGAATTGCGTGAATTGCCGGCCCGGCACGGCTTCGATGTCGATTACCGGCCCGGTAGCCTGTGGGCGGCCGTGAAGCCAAACCGCATCGGCATGCTGGAGGAAGCGCGCGAAGAAGCCGTGCAGAAGTGGGGTTACGACAAGCTGCGTTTCATTCCAGAAGCAGAAATGCCCGAATGGATCGGCAGTCGCCGCTATCGCGCTGCGCTTTACGACCCTGAGGGCGGCCATCTGAATCCGCTGAAACTGGCGCTCGGTCTTGCCAGCGCCATCGAGCAGGCGGGCGGGCACATTTTCGAACAAAGCCGCGTGCTCACGTGGCACGAGACCGATTCCGGTTTTGTCGCTAATACGAATCGCGGCACCGTGCGTGCGGGCACGCTCGTGCTCGCGTGCAACGCCTATATCGACAAGCTCGACCCGAAAATGGCAAGCCGTGTGTTGCCGGTCGGCACTTATCAGGTTGCGACGCGGCCACTCGATCCGCAGCTTGCGAAATCGCTGCTGCCGCGCGACAGCTGTGTCATCGACAACCAGTTCGTGCCTGATTATTTCCGCCTGAGCCCCGATCATCGCCTGCTGTTTGGTGGCGCATGCACCTATCTCGGCGGCATTCCGAACGACATTGCCGCGGCAATCAGGCCGAATCTCGAACGTGCGTTTCCGCAGTTGCGCGGCGTCGAATTCGACTATGCGTGGGGCGGCCACATCGACATCAGCATTCGCCGCACGCCCGATGTCGGGTGTGAAGGGCAGCGGTACTGGCTGCAGGGATTTTCCGGTCACGGCGTGCTGCCGACACTCGCGGCGGCGCGCGCCGTGACGGATGCGATTCTCGGCGATAACCGCCTGATAGCGCTCTACCAGAGCATTCATAATCCGCGCTTTCCGGGCGGCGAACGGTTTGCCGCGCCGCTGGAGGCGCTCGGCAAGCTGTGGTATCGCCTGCGCGACGTTGTGTGACAGAGCAAGCAAGCATGGACAAGCAGGAAGAGATAGAGGGCCTCGCGATCCTGATTCGCGATCTGCGCAAGCACAAGAAGGTGACGCTGAGCGAACTGGCGAGAAGCATCGGCCGCTCGGTGGGATTTCTCTCGCAGGTCGAGCGCGGTCTGTCGCGACCTACGGTGGCGGATCTGACCGCGATCGGCGAGGCGCTGCAGACGCCCACCACGTACTTCTACAGCGTGAGCAAGCCGCGCGCGCTGCCCTGGGTCACGCGTCCGGGCGAGCGGCGCATCCTGTACTACGCGGGTGGCATTACCGACGTGCTGGTGTCGCCCAGCATGTCGTCGCGGTTTTCGATGTTGGAGAGTCTGCTGGAACCGGGCGCGACGAGCGGCGACCGTCCGGTGGACGACAGCGACGAGCAGGGCGGTTTCGTGCTCGAAGGCGAACTGACGGTCTGGATCGACGGTGAAGACGATCCCGTAACGCTCAAGCCGAACGACAGTTTCCAGTTGCCCGCGCGCTGCCGGTTCAGCTATGCGAATCTGGGTGACAAGCCTGCGCGGGTGCTGTGGGTGTTCACCTGATACGGTGTGCGCCGCTCAGGCGACGCGCGTCGGGAAGACGCGATAAAACGATAAGCAATGCATATAACAAAGAAGAAAAACCGTTATCCCTTGAGGAACAGAGGACACAACCGTGACATCTCTCGCAACCGGTCTTGTCGATGAAGTGCGCGCGTTTCGCCTGGCGCACCCCGATATACGCTATGTCGATCTAATCTGCCTCGATATTCCCGGACATTTCTATGGCAAGCGTTATCCCATCGAAATGCTCGAAAAGGTTGCGGCCGGTTCTCTGCTGAAGCTGCCGCAGAACGCCGTGCTGCTCGGTACGCAGGGCGGCGTGTATCCGATTGGCGAATACTGCCTTCACGACGGCGATCCCGATGCAACGCGCCGTCTCGTGCCCGGCACGCTCAAGCGCGTGCGTTGGGAAAAGCAGCCGCTCGCGCAAATGCTGATCACATCCGATGGCACCGATACGCCCATCGGTTTCGAGCCACGCGAGGTCCTCGCGCGCGTGCTCAAGCGTTTTGCCCGGCGCGGCCTGCGTCCGGTCGTGGCATTCGAACTGGAGTTTTATCTGTTCGATCGCAGGCTGAAGGACGGCATACCGCAACACGCGCACGATCCGCTGTGCGACGACGAGGACGATCAGGCGAACATGCATATCGAGCGTGTATCGCGTTTCTCGGATGTACTGCACGAGATGGTGGATGCTGCGCGTGAACAGGGTGTGGATGCAACGGTCATCACGGCGGAACTCGGCCCGGGCCAATTCGAAATCAACTTCGGCCATTGTCACGATGCGCTTCGCGCCGCCGACTGGTCGGCGCTTTTCTGCCGAAGCACACGCGGTGTGGCGACGAAGCACGGCTATCGTGCGAGCTTCATGTCGAAGCCGTGGCTCGATGCGCCGGGCAGCGGCATGCACGTACACGTGAGTCTTTACGACGAGTCAGGCCGCAATGTGTTCGCACCGAACGATAAGCGTGAACTGCGTCACGCAGTGGCCGGATGCCTGGCGCTGCTGCCGCACTGCATGCCGATCTTCGCACCCAATCACAACGCGTTCCGGCGCTACGGCGCCATGGTGAATGCCGCGAGCCGGGCAAGCTGGGGTTTCGAGGATCGCGATGCCTGCATCCGCATTCCGGAATCGGATGATGCGAATCTGCGTATCGAGCACCGCCTTGCGGGTGCGGATGCGAATCCCTACCTCGTGCTGGCGGCCATTCTCACGGGCATCGAACACGGGCTCGATGCGGGCCGCGAACCGATTGCGCCACTCAATGTCGACCGGTCGAGCGGGGTGGATTTTCCCGGCGACATGCTGTCCGCCGTCGCGGCGATGCGCCATGATCCGGCGGTGTGCGAGGGGCTAGGTGACGATTTCGTGATGGTCTACTGCGAAAACAAGCGCCAGGATTACCTCGACTTTATGAATGCGATCAACAGCCGGGAATATCGCTGGTTCCTGTAACGGCGTCCGCAGTGCCCGAGCGTGAACGAAGGTGCATGAATGGGCATAAACGGGCATAAATCGTTCCTGGCCATGTAGTTAGCACGTTTGATCCGGCAACGGCATACTGCGGTGAAGTTGCGTCGCGCAACTGGCACCTTCCGGAAACGTAAGGTAAAACTCAAGCCGGACGGGCGAAATACGTGTATCGACATACAACGTAATTTGCCTGTTTCGCCCGTGTGCTGTAGGGTATGCAGGTTTTCTCAACTCAATACAGGTAGCAGATGAACAAACAGGAACTGATTGACGCAGTCGCCGCAAGCACGGGCGAGACCAAGGCAGCCACCGGCGCAGCCATCGA
Organism: Paraburkholderia sp.; assembly: GCF_004298475.1. Classification (GTDB taxonomy): domain Bacteria; phylum Pseudomonadota; class Gammaproteobacteria; order Burkholderiales; family Burkholderiaceae; genus Paraburkholderia; species Paraburkholderia denitrificans. The sequence goes on from NZ_SCRP01000009.1 coordinate 122,909, forward strand.
CGCGATCCTCGACGTCGTCACGCGCGCGGTCACGTCGGGCGATTCCGTGCAACTCGTCGGCTTCGGCTCGTTCTCGACCGGCCAGCGTGCTGCTCGTGTGGGCCGCAACCCGGCGACGGGCGCGGAAATCCAGATCGCTGCGGCCAAGACGGTGAAGTTCACGGCTGGCAAGGCATTCAAGGACGCTGTTAACGCGGCGTGATGCATGCCGTCAAGACAGATGACGTGCGCGATGCGCAGGACGATGGCCGCGCCTTCTGGCGCGGTTCACGATCTCCTTCGGCGCTGCCGCTGTCTTGAGAGGTGAGTGCCGGTGCGCCTGCCGTGTCATTGCGGCGGGGTTCCGGCCGGGCGAGCAACGGGTGGCTACGGTCATACGTTGCTCGTTTTTTTTGTTGATTTAATACGCAGTATTGATTTATCCACTCACGATTCGAATCTGAACGATTTAATCCAGATTTTTCTATCAGCTCAAATCGAGCCGCATATTCCAGCGCCGAATGGCGCGATCTTCATGGTCGAAGCCGAGCACGCTGACCGACGCGGTGTCGAGATACAGATGCGCGCCGAGTGCCGCTTCACCGCTCATCCAGAACCCGGCCAGCGCACGCAGGCAGTGAGCGTGCGAAAACACGGCCACGCGTCCCGTCATCGTCAAGAGCCGTTCGACCACCGATTGCACGCGCAACTGAATCTGTTCGAGATTTTCGCCGTCGGGAATGGGCGAATGCCATACGCTCCAGTCCGGCGTGGTCGCGTGGATTTCTGCGGTGGTTCGCCCTTCATAGATGCCGTAGTCCCATTCATGCAGATCGTGCATTTCAATCATGCGGTCGCCAAGTCCGGCGAGACGGCAGGTGTCGGTAGCGCGAATCATCGGACTGGACAGCACCGCGTCGAACGGTTGCGCGGCGAGTACAGGCGCGAGCGCGCGTGCCTGCTCACGGCCGCGATCGGTCAATGCGATGTCGGTGCGGCCGGTGTGCTGGCCCGAGAGACTCCACGCGGTTTCGCCGTGGCGGATCAGCCAGACTTCACGCAGCGCATAGGTTTTCTTCGCGGTCTGGTTTGACATGAACGATTCCAAAAGCGTGCGGGAGGCGGGAGGCAGTTCGGCGCGACGGCGTCGAACCGTTTGATCATGAGCGGAATGGTAACCGAGGTCTCGATGACGTTGCGCACCGTAAGTCAGCACAATGGACGTCTTGCGGGGAACTTCACTTGAAGTGAATGCGAGCCGTGTTCGTGAACGCTTCGGAAAACGTGATCGATATTCACACGCACGAATGGCGTTAAAGATGCTTCAGGCATGGCTCGCCACGAGCAGCACCGACCAGGTCAACAATGCGACGCCGAGCGGTGCACTGAGCCGCGGCCCCCAGGGCGTGTTTTTCTCGATGGCCATCACAGCGGCGAGCAGCAGCATCCAGCCGAGGCTGCCCGCGCCGACAAGGAACATCAGCAGCATCAGCGCCCAGCAACACCCGACGCAAAATAGTCCATGACGCGCACCGAGCGCAAATGCCTGACGCTTGCGCGCCTGGCCACGCCAGTGACTGATCACGAAACCGAGCGGCGTACGGCATTTTTCGAGGCAGTGGTACTTGAGCTTGCTGAACTGAAACGCGCCCGCGCAGGCGAGCGTGACTGCGCCGATCAGCCAACTGTATGCGTTCATTGCAGGCACGCGCGCAACGCCGCTCAACAACAGTGCGTGCAGGCCGTGCGCGAGCAATCCGAACGCACTCCATGCCGCAATGTAGCCGAGGCACAGCAGCGACAACAGGCGCAACCGGTCGGGCTGTCCCGCCACCACACGTTCAAATGTGTTGAACAGAGGCAGCGTGGTGGGGAGCATCATGGCCATGATCATGAGTGTCCATGACAGCGCGTAGAGCGCGGCCTGCACGACTGGCGAGCCGCCGGGAACGGCCTGGCACAAAAATGCCGCCGGTCCCGTGGCTGCCCAGTCGCCGTGGTCCATGTAACGCCCATAGGGGCTGCGTGCCCAGAGCCACAAAGTGATCCACGCAAGCGCGATCACGCCGCCCAGCACGGGCAGGAAAATGCGTCGATGTCGCGAGGCGGCGTGCATGTCCGGCTCGTGCTTCGCACACGGCGGCGTGGAGACCGATGTCCCGAGACGCGCTCAGGCTTCGAACATGAAGGTGCTTTGCAGGGCGTTATGGTTCTTGAGGTCGACGTCGATACCCATCGCCTCGTTCTTCGAGCGATAGACCGGCGCTCTTCCGACAAATACCGGCGCGCCGGGCACCGTCGAAAACACGGTTTCCGACAAGGTCGTATTCGCGCCGGTTGGTCCGGTATAAGGCTCGAGATCGGCGTAATAGTCGGTGCCGATTCTGAGGTTGCCCTTTGCGCCGACGACGTCGAAACCAATTGGCGCGCGTTCGACCGACACGACCGTGCCGATCAGTTTCGCGACTTCCGCAATCGGACCGCCAGCCTGGCCGGTGAAGACCTTCATGAGCGCCGCCTCCTGTTCCTTCGAGGCCTGGTCGCTGATATAGATCGCGGCCGTCCAGTTGCCCTCCATGATGTTGCCGGGAATGTGGCACACGGCAGCAAACGTATTGCCCGCGACATCGATCCCGTCGACGGCGCCTTGATCGACGTGCCACGCGACAATGGAGTCGCATGTTCCGGAATCGGCGTCTTCTCCGATCCAGCAAGGACACAGCACCCGGCAGGTGCAAACCTCAAGCAGACGACCTTCAAGGTGATAGCTCATCATGGCCTCCTCTGCTGCGAATGGCGCGCTTCAGGACCGTAATCTGTCCAGCGCGCCATTTTTAGAATTGTAGAAAATCGAACCCTGTACTCAAAGTCATTGCACGCGGAAAAGGCCCTGAAATGGGCCATTGGCGGGAAAACTTCAGTCGTCAATGTGCAGTCGATTCGACGTTTGCCTACGTCGGAAAGTACGATGTTTATTCCTGGGGAGTCTTCATCAAATCAAATCGCCTGGCTCGACAGCGGCGTAGCGGCATTCATCGTTTATCGCAGGAATATCGGCATCGTTATGTCTGACTCGAACGTTCCGGATGCACGTGATGAACGCGCCGGGTCGCACGAGGGACGTGCGCCACGAGAGACGAATTCGCGGATCTCGCGGGTCCATTGCGCAGATGATTTTTTCGCGCGCCCACGCAAGGGCAGCCTCATGCCTGTCGATGATATTCCGGGTTTATTCCTGTGAGCGATATTGGCGAATTATCGGTAACAGACATATAATCGATTTATGTGTCACAGGAATATTCCATGAAGATCATCGTCCAAACGCCTGCGGGGCTGGGTGAAATTCTGCAGTCGGCGCGCAAGGCCGGCGGGATGACCCAGGCCCAGGCCGCAGCGCGCATCGGTATCGGTCAGCCGCGGCTTTCCGCGCTGGAGACGGCCGGCACGGCCAGCATCTCGCTCGACCAGATGCTGGCGTTGCTCGCGCTCTACGGCCTCGAACTTTGCGTGCAGTCGCGCGGCATGGCCAGTTCCGGCCGCGCCGAACAGCCCGAGTGGTAGCCGATGGGACGCAAATCGCATTCGCGCGCACTGTCGATCTGGGCCAACGGAGAACGGGTCGGCGCATGGGTCGTGACGCCCTCGGGCGATATGGAGCTGCGCTATGACGCCGCCTGGAAGCAGTCCGCAGCCGGGCGGCCATTGTCGCTTTCGCTGCCGTTCGGCGTGGGCGAGCGCCCGCTGCGCGGCGAACGCGTTCACAACTACTTCGACAATCTGTTGCCCGATAGCCCGCAGATCCGCCGCCGTATCGCGACCCGCTTCAGCACGCAGACTGTGGACGCGTTCGACTTGCTCAAGGCGATTGGGCGCGACTGCGTGGGCGCCGTGCAGTTGCTGGACGAGGACGAAGTGCCGGAGAACGTCGGCGCGGTCGAGGGCACGCCGATGAGCGACGCCGCTGTCGAGCGCCTGCTGCTCGAAACGTCCGGCGCCGTGTCGGGTGCGGGCGACGAAAGCGATGAGTTGCGCATCTCGCTCGCGGGCGCGCAGGAAAAAACCGCGTTGCTTCATCACGGAGGCCAGTGGTGCCTGCCGCGCGGTGCGACGCCCACCACGCATATCCTCAAGTTGCCGCTCGGCCTGATCGGGCGCCGCAAGGTGGACTTCCAGACATCGGTCGAAAACGAATGGCTTTGTCTCGCGGTGCTGAAGGCGTATGGGTTGCCGGTTTCGTCGGCGCAGATTCTGCGCTTTCGCGAGCAGAAGGTGCTCTGCGTCGAGCGCTTCGATCGCGCGTGGTCGCGCAGCGGCGCACTGCTGCGTCTGCCGCAGGAAGATTTTTGTCAGGCGCTCGGCGTGCCGCCGCATCTCAAGTACGAGTCGCACGGTGGGCCCGGCATGCGCGAGATCGCCGGTATCCTGCGGCAATCGCAGCGCCCGCAAGAAGATATCGAAACGTTTCTCGGCGCGCAGATCGTGTTCTGGATGCTCGCAGCGCCGGACGGCCACGCGAAGAATTTCAGCATCCGCCTGCTGCCGGGCGGACGTTTCCAGCTTGCGCCGCTCTATGACGTGATGTCGATCTGGCCCGTCGAGGGCGATGGCGGCAGCCAATGGTCATGGCACAAGACGACGCTCGCCATGGCCGTGTGGGGACGAACGCGCCACTATCGGATGCGCGACGTGAAGCGTGCGCATTTCGACACGACCGCGCAGTTGTGTCACTACGGCGCGGACGCCGGGCTGCTCGTCGATCGCTTTATTGAACGTACGCCGGAAGTGATCGGGCAGGTTGCATCGGCGCTGCCCGAAGGATTTCCGGAGCGCGTCGCTGAGCGTCTGTTCGATGGGTTGCGGCTTTCGGCGCAACGGCTGGATGCCTGAGGCGGCATGACGCACGAAGTCAAGCGGCACGAAGTAAAGCGGCGCGTGGAACACGCGCCGCTTTACTTCGAGGCCGGCCCGCGATGCGCGGCTAAAAACCGCCCGGACCGGCATGACTGGCGTGTGCTTTACGCCTTTTTCGACGTTTCCAGTTTCCAGACCCAGTTCGACGGATCGGCGACCTTGCCGCGCTGGATGCCGGTCAACAGCGTGCGGATACGGCGCGTAACTTCGCCTTCGCCGCCATCGCCAATCGTGAATTCGCCGTTGGCATGCCGCACCTGGCCGATGGCCGTGACGACTGCTGCGGTGCCGCACGCAAAAGTTTCCTTCACGCGGCCGCTGGCGGCGTCTTCGCGCCACGAGTCGAATGCATACGGCGTTTCATTGACCGTGATGCCTTCCTTGCGTGCGAGTGCGATGATCGACGCGCGGGTGATGCCCGGCAAGATCGTGCCGGAAAGCGGCGGCGTGACGAGCGAGCCGTCGTCCATCACGAAGAACACGTTCATGCCGCCGAGTTCCTCGATCCAGCGGTGCTGGGCTGCGTCGAGGAAGACCACCTGGTCGCAGCCCTTCGCCGAAGCTTCGGTCTGGGCGATCAGGCTGGCGGCGTAATTGCCGCCGCACTTGGCTGCACCCGTGCCGCCGGGCGCGGCGCGCGTGTATTGATCGGACACCCACACGGTGACAGCCGACTTGCCCGACTTGAAGTACGGGCCGACCGGGCACGCGATCACGCAGAACACATACTCCGCCGAGGAGCGCACGCCGAGGAAGCTCTCGGTCGCGAACATGAACGGGCGAATGTAAAGGCTGCCGTCGCCGCCGGGCACCCAGGCCTGGTCGATGTCGACGAGCGCCTCGATGGCTTGCATGAACAGCTCTTCGGGCAGATCGGCCATCGACATGCGGGCTGCCGACGCGCGGAAACGCTTTGCGTTTTCTTGCGGACGGAACAGCGCGATCGAGCCGTCTTCGTAGCGATAGGCCTTCATGCCTTCGAAGATTTCCTGCGCGTAATGGAGCACGGCGCAGGCCGGATCGATCTGGAACGGACGGCGCGCTTCGACCTTGGCGTCATGCCAGCCGCGCGAATCGCTCCAGCGGATCGTGACCATGTGGTCGGTGAAGACACGACCGAAGACGGGGCTCTCCAGACGGGCGGCGATCTGGTCCGCGGGCGTGGGATTGGGGTGTTGTTCGGTGACAAACTGCATGCGACTGCTCGTGCTCATGTTTCGCTGTCTCACGGTTGTTGATGGCGGTTGTCGCGCTATTTTCAGCTTTTTTTGGCGTTTGGTGCAGACTTTCCGGCAAGGCACGCGAGCGAATCATGCGCGAAGGGCAGGAAATGCGGGTGCGCCGGGGCGTAAATGAGAATCGTGCCTGCGCGGCCTGGCTTGCCGGATGACGCTTGCCGCCTGTCCAGATCATGTTTTTCGCATGCCTTGCGTTGTCCCTGCCGCGCCGCGTTATTGGGGTGATGTGAGGCGATATGGGCAGTTGGCCGATGATCCCGACATTGCATTTCGCCGCGATTGCGCCAAAGTTGAAAACCGCTTCGTTCAGGGTCGCATCCCGCAGGCGCGCAAACGGGCCGCGCACGAACCCGGATTACCGCCGCAGCCGCTATGTGCACCAGGGAATCCACGGAGATGTGCGCACGCTACGCGTATCGCGCGCGCACATGTGAGGACGGCTCCCGTTCAAACCGGGCGAACAAAAAAACGACCTTCGCCGCCTGCTCGTTCGGCATATCGTTGAAATTTTCAACTAATCCTCTATACTCGCCGCCAACCAGCCGAGGCTCAGTCACGGAGGCGTGCATTTGGATCCGGTATTCCTCACTTTCAGACTCGACCTCGCGAGCGCGTTGCTGACCGAGCAGGCCAATAACGTTTATCGCGAGCGATGGGATCTGGACGTGCGCGCCTTGCGCGTGCTGCGTCTCGTCTGCGCGGAGCCGGGCGTCACGCCGAAAGTCGTGTCGCGACGCGCGCTCGTCGAAAAAACCCTGCTTTCGAAGATCCTTGCGGATCTCGAAGCGCGCGGCCTGATCATTCGCGAGACGCATGCGCAGGATGGCCGTAGCGTCGCGCTGCGGGCATCGCGCGAGGGCGCGAAGGTCGCAAAGGAATCGGAGCGATTGGGCCGGGCGCTGGAAGCGGAACTCGCGGCAGCGCTCAGCGACCGGGAGCGCAATACGCTCGACCGTCTGCTGGCGAAACTCGCGACCAGTCTGATGGCACCCGCCGACAACGAGGCCCTGTGAACGTTCATACCGCCTATACCGTGCTCGACCTCGTCGGCACTTTCGCATTCGCAATCAGCGGCGCCGTTGCTGCCCGTCAAAAGCGGCTCGACCTGTTCGGCATCGCGACCGTCACGTTCATGGTCGCCTGCGGCGGCGGCATCGTCCGCGACATCTGCATCGGCGCCGTGCCGCCTGCCGGGTTGTCGAACTGGCGCTATCTCGCCGTGTCGCTGGCCGCGTCCGCGGTCACCATCGTCGCTTATGGTCCGGTGCGCCGCCTGCGTCACTCCGTGCTCTTCTTCGATGCGATCGGCCTCGGGCTCTTTGCCGTCACCGGCGCCGAAAAAGCGCTTTCGTATAGCCACAGCGCCGAACTCGCGATTCTGATGGGGATGGTGAGCGCAGTCGGCGGTGGCGTATTGCGCGACATGATGCTCTCGCGCGTGCCCGCCATTCTGGAGCGCGAGATTTACGCTTCGGCGGCGCTGCTCGGCGCGACGCTCGAAGTGGGGCTGACCGAGGCCGGATGGTCGTCGAACTGGACCGCCTGGATAGCAGTCATTGCCTGCGTGCTGCTGCGCCTCGCGTCACTCTATTTCGGCTGGCGTTTGCCGGTGTTTCATGCGCGCGAGGACGGCAGGCGCGGCGAGCGGTGACTGGCTCGTGCGCTTCATATAGCGTCGCGACCCGTCGCATCGCAGGTCGCGCAAGAAAGATGCGTGCGAAACCGTTTCGCTGCTACTCGTCAGGAACCTGGCGCGCCTTGTGTTGTGCCGCCAGTTTTTCCTGCTGGTTTGACGGCACCACATCGTAGTGGCTCAACTGGATGCTGTAGTTGCCGTGCCCGCCCGCCAGCGCATTCAGGCGCGACTGGTAGTCGTCGAGTTCGGCAAGCGGAACCTTGCCCGCAATCACCATCGCATTGCCGCCCAGCGCGCGCGTGCCATTGACTTGTCCGCGACGCGACGACAGGTCGCCGATGATGTCGCCCATCGCCGCTTCCGGCGTCATCACCTCGATGTCGACAATCGGTTCGAGCACGATCGGCTGCGCCTTGAGCACGGCATCGATAAACGCTTTGCGGCCCGCCGTGACGAACGCTACTTCCTTCGAATCGACCGGATGGCTCTTGCCGTCGAATACGGTTACGCGCACGTCCTGCATCGGAAAGCCTGCCAGCGGTCCGTTCTCGATGATCTGCAAAATGCCTTTTTCCACGGCGGGAATGAACTGCGAAGGAATCGCGCCGCCCTTGACGGCATCGACGAACTCGAACCCCGCGCCGCGCGGCAGCGGCTCCACGCGCAACATGACTTCGCCGAACTGTCCGGCGCCGCCCGTCTGCTTCTTGTGCCTGCAATGTCCCTCCGCTTTGCCGCCAATGGTCTCGCGCCACGCGATGGTCGGCGGCCTTGTCGTGACTTCCAGCTTGTATTGCTCGGTCAGCCGCTCGAGCATGTAGCGCAGATGCAGTTCGCCGAGTCCGCGCACGACTGTTTCGTTGGTGCCTGCCGGGTGTTCGATCAACAGGCAGGGATCTTCGGCGGCGAGCTTTTGCAGGATTTCCCACAGGCGCTGTTCGTTGCCGCGGCGCGCCGCCTCGATCGCCAGACCGTAGATCGGCGTGGGGAACTTGAGCGGCGTGAGGTGGATGTTGCCGTCTTCGGGCGCGTCGTGCAGCACGGCGTCAAAGCCGATGTCCTCGGCCTTCGATACCGCGCAGAGGTTGCCGGGGCCCGCGCGCTGGATCTCCGCATGCTCCTTTCCCTGCAACGTCAGCAGATGCGTGACCTTGAACGGCTGGCGGCCATCGCCGATATAGAGCTGGCTGTCCCGGACGACCGTGCCCTGATGGATGCGAAACACGGCCATTCTGCCGATATACGGATCCATCACGATCTTGAACACGTGCGCGAGCACGTGTTTATCGGCCACCGGTTCCGCATGCACGGGTTCTATTTTGCCGCCCGCCTCGCGATAGAAAAGCGGCGGATTCCCCTCAGTGACATTCGGCAGAAGGTTGACGAAAACGTCGAGCAATTGCGCAATGCCCGCGCCTGTCGCGGCGGAAGTGAAGCAGACCGGCACGAGGTGGCCCTCACGTAATGCGCGCTCGAAAGGCTCGTGCAGTTGCTCCGGGCGAATCGCTTCGCCTTGTTCCAGGTACAGCTCCATGAGCGCGGGGTCCAGTTCGATCACCTGATCGACGAGCGCGTTGTGCGCGGACTCCACGGAAAGAAAATCGGCGTCGCCTGCCGGGTTGAAGAAGCAGTCCACCACGTCTTGTCCGCCGTGCGCGGGCAGATTGATGGGCAGGCAGTTCTTGCCGAACATCTCCTGGATTTGCGCGAGCAGCCCGGGCAGGTCGACCTTTTCGCCGTCGATGCCGTTGACGACGATCATCCGGCATAGCTTGCGATCCTGCGCATACGACATCATCCGGCGCGTGGTCATTTCAATGCCGGTGCGCGCATTGATCACGATGGCGGCGGTTTCGACGGCGGGCAGCGCGCCGATCGATAACCCCGCGAAGTCGGGATAGCCCGGCGTGTCGACGAGATAAATGCACGTGTCGCGGTAATGCAGATGAGCGATGGAGGAACTGAGCGAATGGTGATACTTGCGTTCGAGGGGATCGAAATCGCACAGGGACGTGCCGCGATCCACACTGCCTGCTGCCCGTAACGTGCCGCCCTGGTACAGCAGCGCTTCCGCGAGCGATGTCTTGCCGCAGCCAGCGTGGCCGACGAGAGCGATGGTTCGGATGGCTTCGGGAGTGAAATCCATAATCGCCACCGTTGAGTGGATGTTCGGGAATTATTGGCGAAAATCGGCCGAGCCGCCAGATTCTGTCGAACACTATAACGCGCGCGGCCTGCTTTGTATCTTGCCGTTTGTTGACGAATCTACGTGCGAGTTGGCGCACGAATTTGTGTCTGCGTCTGTGTTTGCGCTTGCGTGCGAATTTGCGTACGAATTTGCGTTTGAAATGCTCCCGCACCGCACAAAAACTCAGGGGCTGGCGTTTTCGACGATGCGGCCTTCAGCGCGCCAGCGCAGCATTCCGCCCGCCAGATTGGCGACAGCCGGAAAACCGGCCTTGCGCAAGATCGTCGTTGCCTGTGCAGAGCGGCCTCCCGCGCGGCAGACGGTTACGACCGGGCGATCAAGCTGAATTTCTCCAGCACGTTGCGCAAGATCGCCCAGTGGAATCAGCGTCGCATGGGGAATGCGCCCCAGCGGACCTTCGTATTCGTCGGGCTCGCGGACATCGATGATCTGCACGGCCGTTAGCTGCTCTTCGAGCGACTGCGGACTGATTTCCCATATGCCTGCGAAGGTGTAGGTCAGCACGGCCCAATCGGGTTCCGCGATCTGGGTCGGGTCGCACGCCGCAGCGCCGCATTTCAGGTTCGCAGGCACGGCGACGGCAATCTGCTGTGGATGCGGCAGATTCAGATTGCACATAAAACCTGCGAAATCGTCCTCGCACAGATCGCCGCCAAGGCGCGGATTAAAGCGCTGCTCTTCGCCGACGCTCGTCACCGTCAATCCGCGGTAGTCGTGGCCAGGGAACAGCAGGGTGGACGCAGGCAGCGTGAACAGCTGTTTATGGATTGATCTGAACATCACGCGGGAATCGCCTTGCTGAAAGTCGGTCCGGCCGGTTCCCCTGATGAGCAGGCAATCGCCTGTGAAGGCCATGCTTTCGCTATCGAGCACGAGACTGATGCAGCCGCGCGTATGGCCCGGCGTCGCGCGCACGGCGAGGTGGCGTGCGCCGAAATGGCAGCGATCGCCATGGTCGAGGTAGCGGTCGGCGCCTTGCGCGCCGCTCGCGGCGGAAATGGCGATCTGGCTGCCCGTAAGCCGCTTGAGCAACCACGCGCCCGTGACGTGATCGGCGTGAACGTGCGTATCGATCGTGTAGAGCAGGTGCACGCCAAGTTCCTCGATCAGGGCGGCGTCGCGTCGCGCCTGCTCGAACACCGGGTCGATCAGCACCGCCTCGGCCGATTCGCTGTCGCCAAGCAGATAGGTATACGTGGACGACTGCGGGTCGATCAACTGTCGAAAAATCAGCATGATCCCACTTCCTCGCTGCGGCACGCGGGCCGGTTATGAACACGCGCGGCCAGAAGGCCGCGCGTTCGATGCCAGGTGAGGCGAACCAGATTCGGGAAATGCGGTGAAAGCCGTGCGACCGTCCCGTTGATGTCTGTCAAAGCCGGGCCGAACGCACGGCGGCCGCACGGGGAGCGTACTCCCTAACGGCGAAATTGTCGCCCAGGGTCTGCAGTATTCGCGAGGTGAACGTTACCCGATACGGATGGGAGGCAATAGGAGGTGATTGGAGGCGGACGCCGGGGCTGCCTTCGCTAGTGCCGGTACAGATCGTCCATTTTATTGGCCGAAGCAGCGCGCCTGACGAAGCTATATCGGATTAACGTGGCTCGTAAGGAATGCTTGCGAATATGTCTTGTGTATCGTGTTGGCCGTACGTAGCCGTTCGCGCCCGGCCGTGTACTGCGCGGGTTGCTCGCGAGAACCGGTGCTTTCGGCGCGGATGGTGCCGCGCTTGTGCCATTCATCGCCTGTTGCAGGAGCGCGAGCGTTTCCGGGGTTTCCCCGCGCAATGCCATGACGCGGGTCGTGGCGTCGAATACGCAATCCCATTGTCCGGCCGACGCACATTGATGTGCTTGTGCAAGCATGTGATCTGTCGACCTGGCGGCTGTGGTGGGTGAAGTGATGGTTGTAGCGGCCAGCCCGGTTGAACTGTCCGCAGCACTCGCGGCAAAAGCCTGCACGGCACTACTCGTGTTGCTGCTCAAATGGTTTCCGACGTCGAATTCCGCGTCGGCTGCCAGGACGAGCAAATAGAACGTCACAGTCAGCGCCACGCTCAAACCGGAGCCCCACGTCAGCGACGCAGGTGTCTTGACCTGCACGGATTGCCCCTTACTGTGTCGGGCGATATCCGTGGGACGATGTCGAAATCGATGGAGAATCGTCATCGCGCGAACTTCCCTGTATCCGTGGGCGTCACGCCGTGAAAAAAAGCAGCCTGTGGAGCGTCGGCGTGACGCCGTGAACCACGCAATCGCCGTACCTGGCTGGCGCTTACCACTTGATTTGCGCGTTCATATTGCCGGTCTGAACGATTTCGAATTTCATTTCGCCGCGGTACGTGCCTTCAACCCGGTAGTCGGCTTCCGGGACCGAGAAGAGACAGTACGGTCCAGCCGCGACGAAATCCATCAGCACGCGGCCATGCCGTCGCACCTTGACGGAGACTTCGTTGAGCGGCGCGCCGGTCGACGCCGAGACGAACGATACGCCGAGGTTGAACGGGTGTTGAGGGTCCGGTGAAGTGACGTGCGTATCGAGCCCGCGGCTGCCGCACACGTAATAAAGCATCTCCTGGGGCGACGCCGGATTTGCGGGTGGCCGCGACGGCGCCTGCGGCGCGGCGGTCTGCAAGTTTTGCGCTGCGGCGGGCATAGCGGGTGTTGTGATTGGCGTCGGCGTGGTCGATGGTCTTGCGATTTGTGCATGGGCAGGTAGTGCGCAAGTCCCGGCGATCAGCAGCATGCCTGTGACCATACACAGACCTCGTTCGCTCAAGGTCCCCATGATCTTCTCCCTCGCTGGTTTGCAACAAGCATAGGAATCGCGATGATGAAATGCAACCTTCAACAAACAGCCGACGAATGGACACCTCGGGGACGGGTTCGATGTAACAAAGTGATACGCAGGTTAAATTCCGATATCACCGCATGGATAAATTTATTGCGTGTCTAGAATGATGTATCGGCAAGTAAGCAGGAGTGCTCGGTTCATCCGATGGTGCGGGTGACGCCGCCGCTCGATATTGACGACGAGCGGTACATGTCGTCGCCTGCTGTCGCAGGCGGACACGCAGCCCGTGCGCGATATCTGATCTGCCTCGACTCGAAATCGTGAGCGTTCATCTCGTGTTCCTCTCGTAAACGAGCGCCGATTTCATATGATTTGCACATCGCTCGCGTGATGGGCCGCGCTTGTAAAGCACTGAGCGCGCCTTGAATTTTTGTCCGCTGGCATGGCAACGCCTTCGCGTTCGAGGGCGCGTCCCTTTTGTCGGGAACGCCAGGAAACAGAAAACCGTTTTATTGGATTCGCAAGCATTTCACGTAGTGGTTCATTTATTTGGTTGCTTACTGTTGTTGAAAAAACAGGAGGATTCGTCTGCCATTTCCGGCATGGCGCTTGCGCCGGACGCGTTCACACCCGAATCAACGTTAGGCGGGCAGGGGCATACGAAAATGAACAAGAGAAAGCGTTTGTATATATCGCCTCGCAGACGTCCACTCGGCGCATGCGCGCCTGCGGCCGTGCTGCTTTTGTCCGCCTATGCGGCGCTCGAAAGCAACGACACCGTCGCGCGGGAAGAGGATGTTGCGAAGCCTGTCATTTTCGTTGTTGCCGTGGTCGACCAGCCTGCGGATGAAACGCCGGTTTCTCGCCCCGTTATGACGAGTGACATCGGCGCGACGATCTATGCGGTGGATACGGCGACGGCAACGCCGCCCCCGGTACCCACGACATCCGGGAAGCCCGCGCCACTTGAATTGGCCCAGAACACGCAACCCATGGCGGAACCCACGGCCGGAACCACGCCAGCGAATCCGCCGCCGGATAGCAGCTCCACGCCAGGCAGGCCGCCTATGGCCGCGCCTGGACAGACCGCGCCGGCGCAGACTGCCGAGCAGCCCAATGACACGCTTCGACGCGAAGTGTTCGGACTCGCGACGAGTGGCGGCGCAATTCGCGCGCTTGACGAGGCGAAGGCGCGGCCCGATGTGTTTACGCCTGTCGATATCGCACAGATCGAGGAGCTCAGCATACGGCAGGAGGTGCGCGGCGGTCGCGACAAGGTGCGTGCGATGTCGAGCCACGATCGCTTCGACGCACTCGATTCCGCGATCCATTCGGCACACGACTTTGATGCGCGGTTGCCGAAAACGCCGGAGTATGCGCAAGTGCGAGCTTCGCTTGCGGGTGACCTGACGGTTGCCTACGCCGCGCGAGGCAGGATGAAGGACGCGGTTGCAGCGTTCGAATCGATTCCGCCGCAGTCCGGTATTTCAGTCGAAGCGCTCGCGGCCGTGGGCGAAGCGTATAGCTACCTCCAGGAACCCGGCAAGTCGGAACAGGTTTATCGCCGCGCCATCGAGCAGGAGACATCGTCGACCACCGATGAAGCGACACGCGGATTCCAGTACGGCACGCACACGCGCCCCATCGATCTGCGCGAGGGCCTCTTCTACGCGCTCACCGACCAGGACAAGTACACGCAGGCGAGGCAGGTGCTCGAAGACATACGCGCCGCGCTGCCGCCAGCCGATCAGGTGCACCCGTGGGATCTCGCGAACGATGACTACATGCGCTATTACCGGCTGTACGCGCAGTACCAGATCTACATCGGACAGACGAGCGCCGGCATGGCGGGACTCGATCGGCTGAAGGCGCAGGTGCCGTTCAGCGCGGAAGTGCGCAACGCTCAGGCCGACGCAACGCTTGGCGCGTCCAGTACGCGCCGCGCGCGCGACATGTACAGCGCAACCTTGACCGATCACCCGGAAAACCTCGAGGCGCTCGCAGGTCTCGGGCGCACATCGCTCATGCTCGACGACTATGCGAATGCGCGTCTCATCAACGATGCATTCAACGATACGTTCCCCGAGAACGGTTCCGTGCGTAGCTTCAAGCGCGACTATGCGGCCTACCGTGCGCCGGTGCTATCGGTCGAATTCAACGGCGAGCATGGCAACTCCACGGTGGCGGACAACTCGTACAGTATCGATACGACGCTGTATTCGCCGCCGATCTACGACAACTGGCGTGTATTCGCACACAACTTTTTCGGCCATGCGAATACGGATATCGGCAACGTGAGCCGCACGCGGACCGGCGTCGGCGGCGATTTCCGCAAGGGACCGCTTACCGTGACGGCCGAGGCTACCCGCTCGATTGGTCCGGATGCGCGCACCGGCGGCAACGGCAGTGTCGCGTATACCTTCAACGACTACGTGTCGGCGAACGTCTCGGTCGACAGCGACGTCAATACGCTGCCGTGGAAGGCCTATGTCCAGCACATCTGGGGGAAGAATGCCCAGATTGCCCTCAATTTCACCGACACGGATCGTCGCTCGGCGGAGCTGGCTTATTCAGCCACGCGCTTCAGCGATTCGAACTTCAACCAGGAAATTTCGGGTAGCGCCACACAGCGCGTATTTACCGCGGCAAACCAGTTGGTGAATCTCTCGCTGAACCTGAACACCAGCAGCAACACACGCGCCAATACGGCGTATTTCGCGCCTGCGCGCGACTACACGGCGGAACTCGTCGCCATGCATCAATGGGCAATCTGGCGCGCAGGCGAAAAGTCGTTGGTGCAGCGCATCTATCTGAGTGCGGGCGCGTACAACGAACGCGGTTTCGGCACGAGTGCCGAGGGCGGCGTGCGTCTCGAACACGCGTGGACGTTCAGTCACGACATCAGGTTCACGTATGGCATCGGCGGGCTTAGCCACGCGTACGACGGTACACGCGAAACGTCGGGCATTGCCTACGCCACGCTCACGGTTCCATTCTGACGACGGCGGCTCGCAAGGAGGCCGGCAATGCATTCTCGTAGACGTTTTATCTGTGGCTGTCTCGGCGCGATGGCGGGTTGCACGATGTTTTCATCGCTCGTGCCAGCGAAGCTGATCGACATTCTGCCGCCGGCCGATCCTGCCGACGGCAAGACATTTCGTGTGATCTGCTTTCACGATGTCCGCGACCATCTGCGAGCCGAATTCAATACGAACAACGTAATCGACCCGTATGCGATCGATACGGGTACGCTGACATCGATTTTTTCCTGGCTTGAAACCAATGGCTATCACGCGATCACCTTCGCTGCCATCGCGGCTTCACGCAACGGCGGAAAACCACTGCCGCCGCGCTCGGTGTTGATCACCTTCGACGACGGCTTCATGAGTCATTACACCAAGGTGCTGCCGCTGCTCAAGCGCTTCAACTATCCGGCCGTGATGGGCATCGTGACGTCATGGATCGATACGCCGGCGGACACCGGCATTCGCCTCTCGGACACGCTGGTGGTGCCGCGCAATACATTCATGTCGTGGAACGAAGTGCGCGAAGTGGCACGCTCCGGCCTCGTCGAACTGGCGTCGCACACGCACGACATGCACCATGGCGCGGTCGCCAATCCGCAGGGCAACGAGCTGCCGGCAGCGACCTCGCACCTGTATCTGAAGGATGAGTCGCGCTACGAAACGGATGCGGAATTCGAATCGCGCGTGCGTGGCGACCTCGGCACGAGCATCCAGCAACTCAAGGCGCAGACGGGCTTGGGCGTTCGCGCGATGGTGTGGCCATACGGCGCGGAAAATCTTCCGGTGCGCCGCATCTCGTCGAAGCTCGGCATGCCGGTGCAGTTCACGCTCGAATCCGGGCCGAATACGAGCGACGTGCCGCTCGACCGGTTGCGCCGCATCCTCATCATGTACGACATCGACGTTGGCGGCTTCGAGCGTTCGATGCGCGAGCCTGCGGAGAACCGCGGCGAAGTCAATCCGGTGGAGCGCGTCGTGGTGGTTTCGCTGGACGATGTCTACGATCCGTCGCCGGACGTGCAGGAAAAGAAGCTCGGCCAACTGATCGAACGTATCTACCGCCTGAAACCGAGCTCGGTGTACCTGCAGGCATTTTCGGATCCCAACAGATCGGGTTTTGCGCAGGCACTGTACTTTCCGAACCGGCATTTGCCGGTTCGCTCGGATCTTTTCTGCCGTGCTGCATGGCAACTGAATACGCGTGCGGATGTTGCGGTGTATGCGTGGATGCCGACACTCGCGTTTGCCGTGCCCGCTCAACTCGAAGGCCGCCTCGAATTCGTGAGGCCTGCTGCGGGCAGCAAGCTCCCGCCCGGTGCATCGGCGGTGCGGCGGCTCAGTCCGTTCGATCCGGGTGTACGCGCGTATGTGCGCGACCTTTATGAAGACCTCGGCAAATATTCGGCGATCACGGGCCTGCTGTTTGGCGAAGACGCGATGCTGACCGATTTCGAGGACGACAGCCATCAGGGCCACCAGATGCTGGCGAGCTGGAACCTGCCGCGCGACATCGGCCAGATTCGCGCGACTCCCGATTTGATGAAACGGTGGGGGGATCTGAAAACGCGGCATCTGCTCGATTTCACGAAGGAACTCGAGCAGATCGTGCTCAACAGCCAGAACAGTGCGGACGTGCTGAGCGTGCGCACGATTTTTCCGGATGTGCTGACCGATCCGGACGCTGGACAACGTTACGCGCAGAACTACCCGGCATTCGTGAATGCGTACAACTTCGTCGGCCTGCTTGCCATGCCGTCGCGGCAGGGCATTTCATCGGTGGACAGCTGGCTCGATTCTCTGTCGCGGACGGTGCGCACGGTGCCGGATGGACCGCGGCGAACCGTCTTCCTGCTCGAAGCCACCGATTCCCGAACGGGCGACAGTGTGCCGCCGAAACACCTGACCGATCAGATGCGCCATCTGCGGCAGTCCGGCATGGTGAGTTACGGGTACTACCCCGACAACTTCGCGCACGATTTGCCGACCGTGGCCGCGCTGGCCGACGTCATGTCGATGCGCGCACGGCTCGATCCTACCTCGATCAGTGCGCTGCTCAAGGGCAACAGCGAAAGGATGCGACCGCAATGATGCACATCGTCATCGACAAGCTGCAGGACTTTATCTTTTTCTATCCGTTCTTCATGTCGTACTTGTGGATGATCGGTGGAATTGTCCATTTCTTCGCGCTGGAACACGGACGGACCCGCTCGTCGCTCGCCATCGTGAAGGCCGGGACGCCGAAGGTCGCGATCATCGTGCCCTGCTACAACGAAGAAATGAATGCGCGCCGTGTGCTGGGTCATCTGGCGAGGCTCGAATATCCGAACTACGAGATCATCGCCGTCAACGACGGCAGCCGCGATCACACCGGCGAGATCCTGAATCAGCTGGTGGTCGAAATACCGGGTCTTACCGTGATCCACCACGCGAAGAACGAAGGCAAGGCGATCGGGCTCACGACGGCAGCCGCCGTGACCAATGCGCCGTACCTCATGTGCATCGATGGCGATTCGCTGCTTGGCGAGGACGCGATCGAATGGATGCTCGAGCACCTGATTTCCGATCCGAACGTGGGTGCGGTGACGGGCAATCCGCGTATTCGCACACGCACGTCGCTGCTTGGGCGGATGCAGGTTGGCGAATTCTCGTCGATCGTCGGGCTGATCAAGCGCACGCAGCAGGTATATGGGCGCATCTTCACCGTCTCCGGCGTGATCACGATGTTCCGCAAGAGCGCGCTCGCGGATGTCGGCTTCTGGAGCGCCGACATGCTTACCGAAGATATCGACATCAGCTGGAAGCTCCAGTGCAACGACTGGCGCGTTGCATACGAGCCGCATGCGCTGAGCTGGATCCTGATGCCCGAGACGCTCAAAGGTCTGTATCGCCAGCGCCTGCGCTGGGCCAAGGGCGGCATTCAGGTGTTGTTCAAGTACGCGCGGCCGCTGCTGTTTACGCCCCGGATCATGATGTGGCCGCTCTTCGTCGAGTACGCGCTCGGCATTGCCTGGGCGTATTCGATGGCGTTCATCTTGCTGCTTGCGCTCGTCGATGCGTTTTATACCGTGCCGCCCGACTGGAACGTTTCGTTGCTGCCGCACTGGCATGGAATGCTGCTGGTGGCGACCTGTGTGCTGCAGATCGTTATTGGCTGCCTGATCGACCGCCGCTACGACGAAAAACTGCTGCTTTATCTTCTCGACACCGTCTGGTATCCGCTCGCGTTCTGGTTGATCAACATGGTCACGACTGTCGTTGCACTGCCGTCCATCGTATTCGGGCGGCGGGGCAAGCGGGCCGTCTGGACCAGCCCTGATAGAGGTATCCAGCATGAACAACAAGCCCGTCATTGATCTCTCCTTGCGCCATCCGCAACTGATCATCAAGGACAAAGGCATCGCGCACGGCCTGCTGCTCGTCCTGTGGTTCCGGTTGCTCCGTCCTGCCTGCGTCGGTTCGATGTGGGCGGGGATCACCATCTACGCTTACCGCTATCTGCTGCCGTTCGCACAGGGCGATCTCTCCATTCCGGAACTGCTTTCCTATATCGCCGCCATCAGTGCAATAGCGTCGGCGCTCACGACATGGCTGATTCTCGCGCGCGTGGCTCACCCGTTCGCATCGAAATCGCGCACCCAGCGGCTGCTTCGGCGCAAGGCCGGTCTAACGGTCGAGCCTGGACCGATTGTCGGGCCGACGCGGCGCGACTGGCGTACGGTGCCTCGGGTGTTTATCGCTTCACATGACGCGAATGGCTTGATTGCCGCGCTGCGTGCGCAGTCCGACGCGCAGTCCGACGCGCAGCCCGCCGGAATGGACACCAGAACGGGCACCGAAAGGACTGCCGAGTCGCGCAAGACCGCGCGGCTCGGATACGGCCAGACGCCGCCGACGCAGTATTCGCTGCAACAATTGATGGACAGACCGTCACACCATGCGCCGGTGAGCGGCTTGCGTGGACGCAGACGGCACTGATGTCGTTCATGTGCTGCCAATGGACCGTGCATCCGAAACTTCGCAACGCAACCGCCGACGCAGACCGCCAGCGCTCGTCGCGCTGTCTGTGCTGGTGGTTGTGCTATTGGCCGCGACAGGCATGTTCTCGCCGCGCGGCCGCGGCGCGCAAATCGAGGTCGTCAGTGAACGACACGCGCAGGCGGGGTCGATCGTCGCACTGCCTGCGCCCGGCGTCGGCGACGAGCGGCGCTTCATGCATGGCATCGGCTGGGCACATCGCGCGGGAGATAAAGACTGGGTCTTCTTCAGCAGTTCCGGGCTGCCGCCGCGCGGCGCAAATTCGAACGGCAACTGGCCGCATGACGTCTACGTGGGCGAATGGTCGCCGCAGCGCACGCGTCTTGCGAATGTGCGTATTTTTATCTCCCGTCCCGAAGCGCAGGAGCCGGTGTCCGTTGCGCAGAACGCGTCGGGCAACATCTTCGTCAGCTTCGAAGACGGCTGGAATGCGCCGCGCACGGTGAGCCAGCGGTATGGCGTCTATGGCGCCAACCTCGCGCCCATCAAGCCCTATCCGAACGATGTCGAATCCGGCGGCCACTCGGGCCACGTGGCCGCCGTGGGCGAGCAGTTTGTCGTGTTCTATTCGCAAGACTGGGTGGATGGCGGCGGCGTCGACAATCTCGGTACGGGTGGCGGGGTGTACGTGAAGGTCTACAACGGCCGTGGTGTCCTTCTAAGGCATGTCGACGTAGCCGCGCATGTGCGCGAGTGGTGGCCCATGATCGCAGGCTCGCCGACGCGCGCGCTGCTCGTGTGGCAGAGGTACATACCAGGCGAAATCGTTGCGCAGCTCGAATATGCGGTGCTCGATCCCGCGACAGGCAAACTGGTGCGGCCGGAGGGCGGATCCGGTGGAGCGCGCGTGCAGTACTACACCTATGCCGCCGCGTGGGTGCCCGCAGTGGAACGCTTCGTGATCGAAGCCACGCTCGACAATGGACGCTCATCGGTACTGCTGATCGATGAGGAGGGGCATGTGACGGCTAAACTCGATTGCCTGCCGGCATCGGTTCGTGAAGCGAGCATCGCGGTGAACGGCAACACAGCTTACGTGCCCACGCGCGATGGACGGCTAATGGCGCTCGCTCTCACAGGGAAGACGATCGAATTGCACGGCCTGCTACGTGCGCCATTCGCGTGGGGCAACACGGGTGCAATCGGCATTCCGCACGGCGCCGGATCGGTTCATTTCGTATCGCTATCGCCAACAGGCCTGCGCGAGGCGGACTTCAACGAGCGCAATGCAATGGCGCCATCGGCATCGGATCAATGTGGCATAAAAAACGCACCAGAATAGGACAAACAATCGACGGATAAAAAGTTGCAGCGGTTCTGTGCACCATCTGGAGGCACCGGGAGATGACCGTGATGGACGCGCATTGAATCGCATTTTTCGCGGCCATGGCTTGTTTGCGCTACATCATGAAAGCGCACAAAGCGCCGTATGGGCATTCAAAAGTTTCAACCGAATGCGTAATAATCCCGCTCCGCGTTAATGCCCTCCCCGAGAGGGTTGGATTTAGCCCGCACCTGTGCGGGTTTTTTTTGTTCCGGCGAAAATCGCGCTGTGCGTGCTCCATTGCGAGTCCGCGACCGGCACTCGGGAAATTGCCGTACAAACCAGGCGACGGGTTGCGGTTACAGGTATGCTGCGAGGCAGGCTTGCGCGCGCTGGCCGCGGGTTTGTGAGTCACCTTGTTCGCGAGGCAACGACCGGATATGGCGAAGTCGAGAATGAAAGCATTCGTTATCCGATGGACCCGGCGTGTGGGATTCATCGTGCTGCTGGCGCTCGTAACCATT
The DNA here is from genome assembly GCF_004298475.1 of Paraburkholderia sp. Classification (GTDB taxonomy): domain Bacteria; phylum Pseudomonadota; class Gammaproteobacteria; order Burkholderiales; family Burkholderiaceae; genus Paraburkholderia; species Paraburkholderia denitrificans. The sequence goes on from NZ_SCRP01000009.1 coordinate 144,524, forward strand.
GCCGGTGTGCGGATGTACGACGCGCAGCGCAAGCCGCCTTTGGGTCCGTGGCACACCTATGTCCCGGAAGAAATGCATGCGCACGCGCTCGATCAGGCTACGTGGGACGATTACATCGCCCGCGAGAACCGCCTTTTCGACTCGGTCAGGAGGCATGTCACCGATCAATTGACGTCGGACGAACGCGTGGCCGCCAATCGCTATTTCGACGGCAGCCCGGTCTACCCGGGGCATTTCCGGACCGACTGGAATCGCTCATACACGCTCGTCCCGGAGGGCACGCCGCGCGGCGTGGCCGTAATGCTGCATGGCTTGACCGATTCGCCGTACAGCTTGCGCCACATCGCGCAGCGCTATCAGCGTGACGGGTTTGTCGTCATAGCTATCCGTCTGCCGGGGCACGGCACCGTTCCGTCCAGTCTCGCCGATGTGACAGCCGACGACTGGGAGGCCGCCACGCGGCTCGCCGTGCGCGAAGCGCGCCGCCGCGTGCCCGCGCCCGCACCGCTGCATATCGTGGGGTTTTCCAACGGCGGTGCGCTCGCGCTTGAATATTCGCTCGAAGCCGTGCAAGACTCGCGTCTTCCGCAGGCGGATCACCTCATTCTGCTTTCGCCGATGATCGGCATTACGCGATTCGCGCGTTTTGCCGGTTTTGCTGCATTGCCATCGGTATTGCCGTCTTTTGAAAAGGCGGCGTGGCTCGATGTCGTTCCCGAATTCAACCCGTTCAAGTACAACTCGTTTCCGGTGAACGGCGCGCGCCAGTCGTGGCGGGTGACACAGCTCGTGCAGCAGGAAGTGGGGCAGGCCGCACGGCGCAGGCAACTCGCATCGCTGCCTCCCGTGCTGACCTTTCAGTCGGTGCTCGATTTCACGGTGAGCACGAGCGCAATTATCAGCTCGTTGTATGCACAATTACCGGACAACGGCAGCGAGCTTGTTCTCTTCGACATCAATCGCACGACGCAATTGAGCCCGCTCGTGCGTGCATCGATGCGCGATGCACTGCGCCGCCTCACGCCCGCGCCGCCGTTGCACTACCGCTTTACGGTTCTCGCCAACGCTTCGTCCACGTCGCCGCTGGTCGTCGAGAAAACGACGCCGGCTGAGTCGACAGCTGCGGAAGTCAAGTCAACCGGTCTCGATTATCCGGCCGATGTCTATTCGCTCTCGCATGTGGCGCTTCCGTTTCCGGAAAGCGATGCGCTTTACGGCCGCACGCCCAATCCTGGCGACGATTTCGGCGTGCATCTCGGCGCACAATCGATTCGCGGCGAGACGGGCGGGCTCATCGTAGGCGCGGGTCTCTTGACGCGCCTGTCGTGGAACCCGTTTTATCCGTATGTGGTGACGCGCATCGATCAATTGGCTGGCGCGGCGCCTTGATCGTTGCGAAGCACGATTAATCGGCGCACGCGGTTGAATGACGCTTCAGGCGTCGATTACCCGAGCGGCTGACACGAACTGCGCGTCGCCGGACTCCGGTTCAGTGCCAGCGATGCGGCGAGCCTCGCCAGCCCGGGTACGGAGCGTGCCGTGGGCCAACGAAACGGGGATGCGGGTGCCACCTCGGATCGAAGCGGCTATACATGACCGGAGGGGGCCAGTAGTGCACAGGACGCGCGACGATCACCGGCGGAGGCGGCGCGTAAAAGACGCCAGGAAATCCAATGCCCAGATGTACGTTGACGCGGGCCTGAGCAGCCTGCATGGCGGCCAGCATCACGAGAGCAGGGATGAAACCTGACCTGAGCAGGCGGTGCTTCATCATTGTGACTCCCCTCCATTGAGCGACGCCGTGTTCGCGATTGCGCTGATTGCGCCGATTGCGCTGCGCATTTGCGGGGGGTTATTTCGCGTGGGACTCCGCTGGCCGGAATGCATCGTCCGCGATTTTCTATTACTTGCCGGACACAGGGTGGAAAAGCCGGTGGTTCAGCAGGATGGGCGTGATGGCCGGCTACGAGCATGAGTCGAACGGCATGGGCGGTGCGGGATCGCGCGGTATCGACTTTGTATTCGTGACGCCGATCTGGGATTTCGGTGATGTGAACTCGTACCATCTGACCGTGGCACCGAAAGCCTACTGGTACGAGCACATCGCGAATGAGAATGCGAATATCAGGGACTATCGCGGCTATGTCAACTTGCTGGTGAAATATGGCAGCCCGGACGGCTGGCAGCTTGCGGCAACCTTCAGAAAGGGCATCAAATCGCACTACGGCAGCGTCGATACCCAATTGACTTACCCGTTGTCCAAAATATTCAGCAGCGCATCGGGCGCGTATCTGTGGATCGGTTACTTCAACGGGTATGGCGAAGATATTCTCGATTACAACCAGCACCGCTGGGTTGCGCGCATGGGTGTCGCCGTGTCACGCTAGGCGCTTGCAGTGCAGGGCGCCGGATCACGCCGGATAACACTGGATAACAAGCGCGCTCCATGGCATGGTTGTGATCCCCACCATCGCCGCTGTTGTGTTGCTGCGTGCGGCGTGAATACATACCGGCTACCCGGTGCGCGTGGTATGCCCGAGGTGTTCGTGACCCATGCAACTTCTGACTGAAGAATACGCTTGCGGACGGTATTTTCAACCGCGTGCGAGCCTCGACGCGCGAGTGCTACCAGTGGAATACGAGCGAGTAACTGTTTCTGCAACGCATAGGCGGGAGCGGACTTTAAAAGCGTAAATTAAGCCACGCTGCAAAGCGGCGTCGGCTTGAACGAATTATCTGGCTTCTTTCTCATGTAGCCACGGCGCATAACTTAAGCCGACCAGTACGCCTTCGGGGCTCATGAACCTTGCGGATGTTTGTCCCCACGGCTCGGTTCTTACCTCATGAATAAAAACCTGGCCCTTTGATTTCATTTCCTGAACCGCTGACTCCACTGCGGCAACATCCTCGAGTTCAAACTCAATAGTTGCTGTTGGCACCGGTATATGAGCAGGCCACTCATTCTGTCCAAAGCAGGACTGCGCAGCCATTTTCAGAGGCCATATGCCGAAGTGATTGGATCCAGCAAACTTGTCCATGTAGAGATAGCTGTCCTGTCTCTCGAATGGCAAGCCTAGCGCGTCCTGATACAACGATGCACTTGCATCGGGCTGCTTCGTTATTACCGCAAATCCAGCGATGCATTTGATTTTCATCGAAGCTCCCGTGCTCCTGTGACGAGGCCAAACTTCAAACTCAAGCTTTGCAATCATGGCAAGCATTACAGCTTGCGCACCGAGGACGCTGACGTTTACTGATGGTATATCCGATTTCAGAAATTGAAACGCCCGATGGACACGCGAACTGCCGGGATCAAGGTTAGCGGCCAGGGC
>NZ_SCRP01000010.1 GCF_004298475.1 Paraburkholderia sp.
GATGTCGCACCCGTCACCATGACAAGCCGTATGACGGTGTACATTTCATCGAGTGGCGGCGTTCCAAGGGCATCGACATTCATGAACAGTGGATGCAGCCATGGCTTGACGCGGCCGGAATCTCCTCCATTGACGACTGTTTCTGGTTCAGTATAACTAACCGTATTCATCTCTTGCTCCCGTTGGCCCGCTGTCAATCGTCTGAAACGCTCGGCTCGTTACGTCGCTAACCATCTCTGTGCTATTCAACGGTGGGATGGTGAATCATGAGGTCCGATGCGCGCAAATACCAGTTGGCGTCAATTTCGTCCGGTGAGCGGGACGATCGAAATACCCAAGGCTTTAACAAGGTCGATCGACGATTCCCACCCCTCTTCAACAGCGTGTTCCGGATCCTCTCCTTGTTTTTTTTCGTTCAGTTCATGTCGTGCCGCATCCAGCGCCAAATTCTTGGCGTTCATAGCGCCTCGCTTGGTTTTCGTGGCCTGTGCAAGGGCCTTCATCTGTTCTTCTTGATAGATACTGACCACCGCGCGGTATTCATCGTCTCCGCGGCGTATGCGTCGGTCGCGCGCGATCAAAAGTGCATCGGACCAGGATACCCTGTACTCGCGCCACTTTCGTTCTGGCACAAGCTCAACGGATTGCTTGATGTCCGGTATAAAGCCAACTGCATGGCGAATATCCCGCAGGTCGATGTAAACTTTAATAGGCTTGCCAATCAGCCAAGGCTTGTCGGCAAAATCCCGGCTGCGATAGGCGCAGCGAATGCCGTGTATCCGCACACACGGCTGCTCACCTTTGGTAGCTCGTCCCGTGATGCGCGCCTCTTCGAGATGAGCGAAAAGCATCCAGTCATCCTTTCGTTGTGGAAGCGGCTGTGGAAGGTACGGCTGATCTGGAAAATCAACCGCTGCGCGCACGAGTTGCTCCGGGCTGGCATTGTGCAAACCTTCGTTAGTCTGCATATTATGGTTTCTTATTTCACCGACGATGATGGCTATAAGATCGCTTACCTTAATTTCGTAGCGAGTGGCCTTGCCGACGGGTTCGTCTCGACGTCCATCTGTTGGACCACTGCCCAACGTCGACGGCACGCGCTGAACCCCTCGGCGAGTTAGCGTTCCATTTATCCGCTCAATAATGGCCCGTGCCCACCAGGCACGTGCAGGACCAAAATTGATCGCGCATCCGAGCACATCCATCAGGTTGTTCGTCACATCAGCGCATGTGTTGCACCATGCTCGGTCCATCCTCAGCACCGTAAAGCCACTTCGGCGTACCTCTGGCACCAAAGAGCCGATCAGGTAACTTCCATCCGGCGCATATCTAAAAAAGGGATGCCCGGAAGCGACGGGGTCGGTACGAATCGCACTATCGACCACTTCGAGTACGTTCTGGGCGGTGGGAGCCGGCCGAAGAACCGCATTAAACCCATACACAGATTGGCCGCTTTCGTCACACATCAACCCGATATAGAAGCGTGCAACGGGAATCCGGTGTTGTACCTTCCGCGCATCCTCGAAGAGGATGCAGCCAATACCGTCCGTGAAGTGGAAATCCAACTGTATGAACGAGCAGACCCTCTGGGCTCGGATAAGAGGGCTCGGGCCACGCCCGTCCGCACGGCGCGCCGCATCGGCCGACAAGCGCGCCCGACGAGCGAGATGTGGGTAATTTTCCTCGAGCTCTTTACAGTAATCGCGAACTGCCTTTTCACCTTGATTGTCGGTCTTAAATGGCCAGTCACCGTCACCTACACCTCGTTCGCGAAGCGCAAGCTTGAAATCTATCCAGATGGAGCGATACGGCCCACGTTTCTCCGGCAATCGCTCGCTACCGTCAGGGAACAACCTGGCCTTAATGAACTCCGCCAAGTCCGGAAAGCGCGCCAGCACCTGGCCGAATACGCCCGCGTAGCCGGCGGAGCCACTGCCTTGCTCAACCTCCACGCTTTTCGTGCGGTTGTAACCGACACGATAGCCACGCATCAGTGCAGGAAACCCGACGATGCCGCCAGCGCCATCCGGGAGCAAACACCGCTTAGTCCAGTAGCGTACGGCGGGTTCCGTACACTTTGTCCTTCGATAGATCTCGTCGTATTCGACGTCCCTGGTGGCAAGCATGACCGCGAGCCGGCGGCTCTTAAACATTTCTCTGTCGGCTTCACTCATGAACGAGAGCGTGAGGTCGTCGACGTCCGGCCAGCGCGTAAAGTCGCGATGCTCCGCGGAAACAATGCAACGAGGACGACCGCGTGCGCTACGAATTTTTAGTCCCTCACATAGGCGTTCCGAACCACGCGCGTCGACGGAATCGATGATAGGCAAGGCGATAGCCGGCGCAACGTCGCTGGCGCATCCCGGGTCGTGCTGTGCAGGGCGCAGTTCCGACAGTCGCCCTAGCAGTTGCGTAGCCAGGTCCACTTGCAGTTCGCCATTGAGAATGTAGTGTCCGAGCAAACCCAGCATAACAGCTGGATCGACATCGCCTTGCTGCAGTGTGTCGATCAGTTTGAAGGGCTTCCCGGCTTCTAGGCGTTCTATGGCGAGCCGTGCTTCATGCCATGCCGTGCAAGAGCGAGCACGATTCACGAATCCGCAAAGATGTAGAACATTGTCGAATCTAATTGCGTGTGACTCGAGTGCCTCGCCCACCTTCAGCACGATGTTCGGCTCGGCACTGGCTCCCCGCTCTCCGTCCGCGTCATTCGGGTTCGGCATAGTCGGCTGCCGCGCGGGATCAACGAACCGCCAGACTTCATGGCGACCGTCCGCATAGTAGACCCACATATCCTGAGCGCCAGCCCGTCCGCCGTTCTGCGCTATTCGGTCTCTAAGGAAGTAGCCAGCTACCGTAGGATCGGCTTCGAGTAGCACGGCGTGCATGAACGGAACGTCCCCGCTGATCACCAGGCGCTCGTTCATTTTCGGCGAATCGAACAGCCACACGTTGGCAAGCTTATTCTTTTGGTCGCGGACGGCCATCGCGGCTGATCGCCGTCTCCTAATGATTTCGCCAAGCGGGAATGCAGACAATCTTGTCATTGCAGTCTCGGTTCAAGGGATAAAAAAGAAAGCAACTCCCCTTGACTTCGGCGTGTCGAAGTACGAGACTGCTACTCGAGGGCAAGAGAAGTTGTGGTCTCGAGCGCTGCAACGCCCGAGAGTCACCGTCAGTGTCAGATCATCGGACTTGTCTCCTGTAAATGCGATACGGCGTCGTTCTCAACGGCGCCGTTTTCTTTTGACGCTAACTAGCCACGAATTCACTCCGTGCATGAAAGCCGCGACGTTGACGCCAACTCAGTAGGCGAGCGACAGTGGGACGACGGCCTCATCGGCCTAAATAGCACGCGGCACCGCCGGTGCGTTGCACGTCAGCGGAGTGATGGATAAGGTGGAAACACGCGTCGTACTTCCCGGCAGCCCAAGGTACCGCCACCGGCAGGTCGGAAGTCACGTACCACTGTGTTTATGTGATAGCTAGCAAAGTATCGTTTGACAAGCAATCGATTCAAAAATCCCGCCGCAATCTAAATTGCTAGCTCCAATTTTCACGAGCAACGCAACTGCGTCTTATTTATCAAGCGTATATAACCCACAATCGACGTATATAACCCATCAATAGACAATGGATTTCAGCATCTAAATATTTTCGCCTCAGCCGATTTATTGATGCAAATTACGTCGCCGCACTCACAGCGCGAGCCGCGCTTCCAGCACTACGACAATGAGTCCGCGTGCGATGCAGCGCATCGCGATCTGGCCAAATCGCTAAAATAGCGGGCTATGCGTCCCGCCTGACGAATTTTGGACGCCATCTCCGATTCCCCATCCACAGCGTCAGTCATGGCCCGCATTCAGCTGCAGTTTCCGGAAGACCAGTACTTTTACTCGACCCAGCTCACCGTTCGCGTTACCGACATTAACGGAGCCAACCACCTCGGCAACGATTCGATGATCTCGATGATCTCGGAGGCGCGCGCCCGATTCCTGTTCGACGCGGGTCTGGAAGCCACAAAAGGCGCCCACACGAGCATCATCGTCACGGATCTCGCTACGACCTATCGCGCCGAAGCCTATGCGCGCGACCAGTTGTGCTTCGAAGTCGGCATCATGGATTTCAACAAATACGGCGGCGACATCATTTTCCGCATCACCCGTCCCGCGGACGGCGCACTGATCGCCATGGCGAAATCGGGCTTCGTGTTCTTCGACTACGAGGAAAAGAAGGTCGTGCCGATGCCGCGCGCGTTCAGCGATAAATTCCCCACTGTCAACACGATCGGCTGACGCACCCTGTTCCTTGATGCGCGCGGTTCGTCGTGCGCCGTTCAGGGACGCTCGCCGCGCGCGAGCCGGTTTTCGATGTCGTTCACGACCGGCAGCAGATCCGCCACGCTGTCGATCACGTAGTGCGCTCCGGCGCCGCGCAGGCGTTCGACGGCCGCCTCGCGACGACGCCTGAATTCTTCGGGTGGCAGCGCGCGCACTTCTGCTTCGGTGAGTCCGAATGCATTGCCGCTCACGGCGACGCCCACAGCCCACGTTCCGGCGTTGATGCCCTCCTCGATGCCGACCTCGGTATCGTCCACCTTGATCGTCTCGCGTGCGAGCCACACGCCCAGTTGCGGCAGCGTGCGATAGATCATGTACGGCGACGGCCGCCCTTCGGGCGTGTCGCCGGTGCAGACGATGCTGTCCGGCTCGAAACCCTGCGCTGCAGCGCCTGGCACGATCTGGTCGATAATCTCGCGCGTATAGCCCGTCGTCGTGCCGATGCGTACGCCTTCCGCGCGCAGCGCGGCGGTGACGGCGGCCACACCGGGGATCACGTCGCTGTACTGTGCCGCGACCGCGATATTTTTCGGCACGAACATGTCGTAGACCGCGTCGATGTCGGCTTCGCCCGGCACATGTCCGTGACGCGCTTCCCACGCTTTCGCGACACGCGGCAGCGCCATCAGCGCCGCAATGTGCGGCCGCTTGGCCATCCCCATCGGGCCGCGCGCCTCGTCGATCGTGATCGGTACGCCAAACGCTTCGAAGGTCTCGACGAACGCGCCCATCGGCGCGCGCGAACCGTAATCGACTACCGTGCCTGCCCAGTCGAAAATCACCGCTTTAACGTGTTTCATTGCCCTGTGTCTTGCGAAATATCTGCGTAGAGAGGTTTCTGCCTGATCGAGTAGCGATCAGCGATCAGCAACTGGCGGCCGGCATTCACGCCGCGAGCGCTTCGCGCTTGCCGAGCGCTGCGGGCGCGGGCGCCCCGCTCGTCACGCCGAGTGTGCCCAGCGCATTGCGGCACGCTTCGATCACTTGCCGCATGACGGTTTCATCGAGTGCGCCGATGCAGCCAATGCGGAAACTCTCCACCGTCGTCAGCTTCCCCGGATAGATGATGAACCCTTGCGCCTTCATCAATTCATAGAAGCGCGCGAAGTCGAAGGCCGGATCGGCGGGCGAAAAGAACGTGACGATGATCGGCGAGCGCCATTGGCCGGTCAGCAGCGGCTCGAAGCCGAGCGAATCCATGCCTGCCACGAGCACGTCGCGATTGCGCGTGTAGCGTGCGAGGCGCCCCGGCTGGCCGCCTTCGAGCGCGTATAGACGCAGCGCCTCGATGAAGGCCGCGACGGCATGCGTGGGCGGCGTGAAGCGCCACTGGCCGGTGCGGTTCATCACCTCCCACTGGTCGTGGATGTCGAGCGCAAGCGAATGGCTGTTGCCTTTCGTGTCGCGCAACACGTCCTTTTTCGCGATCACGAAACCGAAACCGGGCACGCCCTCGATGCACTTGTTCGCCGACGAAACGAACGCATCGCACGGCAGCGTGCGCACGTCGAGCGCAACCGCACCGAACGCGCTCATCGAATCGATCAGAAGACGGCGGCCCGCACGCGCCGTAACCGCGGCAATTTCCTCGATCGGGTTCAGGATGCCGGAACTGGTCTCGCAGTGGACCACGACGACATGGGTGATATCGGCATTCGCGGCGAGGATGCGCTCGACGTCGGCTGCGCGCGGCGGCAAGTAATCGCCGGTGTCGTGCACGGTGTGGCGGCGGCCCAGATAGCGCAGCGTCGTCGCGATGCGCTTGCCGTACGCGCCGTTCGCAAGCACGAGCGCGTGGCCGTCGCGCGGCACGAAGCTGCCGAGCATCGCCTCGACGCAATAGCTGCCGCTGCCCTGCAACGGCACGCAGTCGTACTGGCCGTCCATATCGTCCATGTCGCCCGCATTGCCCGTAACGCCCGCAATGTCCAGCAGGCTGCGGCGCAGCCGGGCCGTCATCGCGCGGAAGTCGCCGTCCCACGATCCCCAGTCGCGCAGCATCGCCTCTTTCGTGGAGGCGGCTGTCGTGAGCGGGCCGGGAGTCAGCAGATACGGTTCGGCGGGGGCGGTCATGCGGTGGGCTCCGGTTTGGCGTTCGACATCGAAGCGGGATAGCCTAGCCGAAGCGGCTGCATCGGTAAAATCGATATAATCGATGCGCCTATAAGTCAAGCTTATTTCAACCGGATTCCCATGCAATACGCCCAGTTACGCGCCTTTCACGCGGTTGCCGCGCACGGTGGTTTTTCGCGCGCCGCGCAGGCGCTATCGCTCACGCAGCCCGCCGTATCGGACCACGTGCGGCGGCTCGAGCACGGCTTCGGCGTCAAACTCTTCGAGCGTGCGCCGCGCGGCGTCGAATTGACGGATCTCGGCAAGCGCCTCTTCGCCATTACGCGTCAGATGGTGAATTGCGAGCGCGACGCCCGGCGCCTGCTGGAATCCGCGGGCGCGCTCGAATCGGGCGAGCTGTCGCTGATCGCCGATGCCCCCGACCTCGCCATCAAGCTGATCGGCGGGTTCCGGCGACGCTATCCCGGCGTGGTGATCAGGCTGTCGATCGCCAACGCGGCCGAATGCCTGCGCCGCGTGCTCGCAAGTGAAGCGGATGCGGCCATCACGGCTGCGCGCCAGGTCCACAGCCGCCTGCAGACGCGCGTGCTGCGCGAGGAACCGCTCGCGGCGGTCGTGCCCGCCGACAGCCCGGCGGCCAGGAAGCGCCGCATGACCTACGAGGAACTGGTGCGCGAGCCGATGGTGTTTCGCGAGGCACAGTCGGTCACGCAGCAACTGCTCGAAACCGAACTCGTACGCAAGGGGCTGCAGGTGCAACCGGTGCTCTACGTCGATGGCCGCGAGGCGCTGCAGACAGCCATCGCGCAGGGTGTCGGCGTCGGCGTGATTGCGCACGCGGAATTCGGGCAATCGCCGCAGATCCGCATGATGGCGCTCGCGGACTGCCAGGTGCGCATGGTCGAGTCGCTGACGCGGCTCGCGGACCAGTCGTCGAATCTGCTCGACGCCCTCTTCGCGACTGAACTCGACTGAACGCGGCATAGTAGCGGGCGGGCTCCGCACCCAATGACGAATGCGTGTTTGCAAATGACGCCCGCGCCCCGCCCAGGCACAGGCACAGGCACCAGCGCCGCTATTTTTCCCGCGCCGGCTCGTGCGCCGCGTGGCAAACTGGTCGAATCGTTCCACTTCGGAGTCCGTCATGGAACGTCCGTTCACCGATCGCCGTGAAGCCGGCCGGATGCTCGCGCAGCGTCTTGGTGCATTTGCGGGGCGGCGTGACGTCGTCGTGCTCGCCCTGCCGCGCGGCGGTGTGCCGGTTGCCTACGAGGTGGCCGCCGCGCTTGGCGCACCGCTCGACGTGCTGCCGGTCTGCAAGCTCGGCACGCCCTGGCAGGCCGAGCTGGCGATGGGCGCGCTGTCCTCGAACGGTGCGCAGTTCGTCGACGAAGAACTGGTGCGCGAAGCCGGCGTGAGTGCGGCGCAGTTGCAGAGCGCCATGGCCCTCGCGCGCATCGAACTGGGCCGCCGCGAGGCGCGCTACCGCGGCGAACGTCCGCTCGAACCGGTTGCGGGCCGCGTGACGCTCATCGTCGACGACGGCATTGCAACGGGCGCATCCCTGAAAGCCGCCGCGCGCGCACTGGCGAGCCTCGGTCCCGCACGCATCATCGCGGCGATGCCAGTCGCACCCGCTGGCGCACGCGGGCGGCTGGGCGGCGTCATCGACGATCTGGTGTGCGTTCACACCCCGCTTCAATTCTTCAGCGTCGGTCAGTTCTACCTGGACTTCGACCAGGTCGACGACGACACGGTGCGCTATCTGCTCGATCAGGCCGCAGGCGGCACAGGCAACGCGCGCGACGCCTGAGAAGCCGCGCGCCCTGCCGCTTCAGCGCACGGGATTGGCGGCCTTCTCGCCGACAACCGTTTGCCACGGCCTCACGCGCCAACGCTTGACGAGCCCGGATGTGACATAGGGATCGGCGCGCGCGAAGGCTTCGGCGGCCGCAGGCGAATCGCCCTCGAACAACAGCAGCGCACTGTCGTGCGGCTCCGCCACCGCTCCCGCGAGCAGCAGTTCGCCGCGTGCCGCAGCGGCCCACGCAAGCGCGAGGTGCGCGTCGCGGTGGGCGGCGCGCCGCTCCAGATAATCGTCGACGAGTTCGTACATCAAGAGCCAGTGCATCGTGTACCTCCCCTAAATTTTGGCCTGTTCACAATCCGCGTAATTCGTGAAATCCACGCAAGGCCGACAGGCCGCATTGTTCAGCACGCGTGTCAACCGCCGACATGACCGCCCCGTTTTCAAGAAGGCTTTGCCATAACTGTTGCGGCGATGGGCTGCAATCATGCTGGATGCCTTCTCGCCCAACTATCGACAACGTCGAAACCCCAAGGGAGTGATCGATGAAGATTCAATCCGCTATCGCTGCAATCGTACTCGGCGGCGTTCTGGCCGCACCGGCGTTCGCACAGACGCCTGCTCAAACCGCCCAGCAGCAGAAGATGAAGACATGCAATACGCAGGCTGGCGACAAGAAAGGCGATGAACGCAAGGCGTTCATGAAGCAATGCCTTTCGGCGGGCGGCGCGGCGGCGCCGGCCATGACCCAGCAGGAACGGATGAAGGCGTGCAACGCGCAGGCCGGCGACAAGAAAGGCGACGAGCGCAAGGCGTTCATGAAGCAGTGCCTCTCGACGAAGAGCTAATCGGCAGTTGAAACAAGGCGCGCATCGGCTCTGGCCGAAGCGCGCTTTTTTATGTGCGCGCGTATTTCAATGCACACAGGCCGCCGCGAGCGCAGCGCGCAGCGCCCTCGCCTTGCCTCCAGATCGGGATCGGACCCGCGATTTTTCCCGGTGCGCCACTGCGCTGTTGCGGCACGCCGGATGCGGCGCGAACACTGGGCCGTCCTGCCGTCCTGCCGTCCTGCCGCCCTGCCGACGTGCTCGCCGCGAACGCCGAACGCCGAACGCCAAACGTCGGCAGGCAGCGCCGATACGGCCGCACGCAGCGCGGCACCCGGAGCAGAGCCGCCGCAAAGCGGGTTCCAGGCGGTTTCCGGTCACCACAACGGAGGACAGGATGCAAACAGGCAGATTCCTTCTGAAAACTTCCGTCGCCATCGCTGTCGCGAGCGCCACCCTCACCGGCTGCACGACCGCCGGCACTCATCCGCCGGCCGAAATGTCCGCCGACGCCCGCCGCCAGTCGATCGACGCCGCAGTCGACGGCGCGCTCTCGCGGCTCTATCAGACCGTGCCCGGCGCGCGCGAATTCGTCGGCCAGGCGCGCGGCATTCTGGTGTTTCCATCGGTGGTTCAGGCAGGCGTCGCCATTGGCGGCGAGCACGGCGACGGCGCATTGCGCGTCGGCGGAAGCACGACCGGCTACTTCAGTACGACGTCGGTGTCCGTGGGCGCGACGCTCGGCGTGCAGTCGAAGTCCGTCGTCTATCTCTTCATGACCCAGGACGCCCTCGACAAATTCCGCCAGTCGGAAGGCTGGTCGGTCGGCGGCGACGCTTCGGTCGCCATCGTGAATGTGGGCGCGAACGGTACCCTCAATACCGTCACGGCCACGAGGCCGGTCGAAGTGTTCGTGCTCACGAACAGTGGACTTATCGGCAATTTGTCGCTTGAGGGCACGAAGATCACGCGGCTCGCGCTGTGACGCTCGCGGCTACACGGCTTGTCATGCGCGTCGTGCGCGTACTTCAGCTCGCGGACGTGTCGATCACCTTGAAGCGCGAGCGCTTGTTCGCGCGAATCACGGTCTGATACGCCTCCACGTACTGCTGCGCCATGCGGCGGGACGTGAAGCGCGCCTCGAACTGCCGGCGCACCCCGGTGCGCGGCACGCTCGCAATGCGGTTCACCGCAGCCACGGCGCCAATCTCGTCCTCGACGATGAAGCCCGTCACGCCCTCGTCCACCACTTCCGGCACGGCGCCGCGATTGAACGCGATGACTGGCGTGCCGCACGCCATCGCCTCGATCATCACGAGGCCGAACGGCTCCGGCCAGTCGATCGGAAAGAGCAGCGCATGCGCGCCGGAGAGGAAACCGGCCTTCTCGGCGTCGGAAATCTCGCCGACGAACTCGACGTTCGGCATGGCGAAAAGCGGCTTGATCTCGCGCTCGAAGTACTCGCGGTCGGCATCGTCGACCTTCGCGGCGATGCGGATAGGCAACCCGCAGCGCTGCGCGATGCGAATCGCCGTATCCACGCGCTTTTCCGGCGAGATACGGCCCAGAAATGCAAGGTAGCGCTGCTCGACGGGCTGCGGCGTGTAGAGGTTTTCGGGCAACCCGTGATAGACGGTCGTGAGCCATTTGGCCTGCGGCATCGGCTGCCGCTGCGCATTCGAAATGGAAATGACCGGCGCGGTATCGAAGGTATCGAAAACCGGCTGCTGCTCGGGCAGATCGAGGCGGCCGTGCAGCGTCGTCACGAATGGCGTTTCCTGGCGTTTGAACACCGAAAACGAGTAGTAATCCATATGGAAGTGCAACACGTCGAACCGATCGGCCTGGCGGCGCACCATTTCCATGAGCAGCATGTGCGGTGCGATCCGGTCGCGGATGCCCGGATCGAGTCGCAGCGCGCGGGGCCAGACCGGTTCGAGCTTCGCGCTCGTCACGGAATCGCCGCTCGCGAACAGCGTGACATCGTGACCGAGATCGACCAGCGCTTCGGTGATGTACGACACCGCGCGCTCGGTGCCGCCGTAGAGCTTCGGCGGAACCGATTCGGTCAGCGGGGCGATCTGCGCAATTCTCATCAGGTGTCTCCGGCGATCGGGGGCGATCGGGTGTCGTTCGGGTATGTCGTGCCGCAACAGGCCTCGCCGCTTCGAGGCGCTTCACTTTAAGTCAGCCCGTGCGCGGCACGGCGAGGCCGCCGGGGCGGGATCAGCGGCTACGCGCATATATCACGTAATTTGGTCATTATTCTGCACACCACGTGCGAGCGCCCTCGTTTTTTCAAATCCTGTCGAGACTTACATGCAGATACATCACGGCTTCGACGTACCCTTCGACGCACCCTTCGTGCCCGGTGATGTCGTGGGGTCCGAATCTGCCAATGCCGCGCGCATCGGCCGTGTGCAGTGCGCTCAGGGTGTCTTCGGGACGCTGCCGAGATCGCGCAGAAAACTGTCGCGCCAGACGCCGAGGTTGTTGCGCCGCAGCGCGGCCATGTTGATCTCGTAGCGCGCCTGGCGCTCCGCGAGCGGCATCGACAGCGCGTGCTGCAGCGCCTCCGACATGCCCTCCGCGTCGTGCGGGTTCACGAGCAGCGCGCCGGTGAGTTCGGCGGCTGCGCCCGCGAAGATCGACAGCACGAGCACGCCCGGATCGTCGGGATTCTGCGCGGCCACGTACTCCTTGGCGACGAGATTCATGCCGTCGTGCAGCGGCGTGACGTAGCCCACCTGCGATTCCCGAAAGAGCGACATCAGCTTCGCGTGGTCGTATTGCTGGCTCAGATAGCGGATCGGCGTGTAATCGAGACCCGAGTAACGGCCGTTGATGCGTCCGGCTTCGCGCTCCAGCTCTTCGCGAATCTGCTTGTAGCTCGCGACATCGGAGCGCGTGGGCGGCGCGATCTGCACGAGCGTGACCTTGCCGCGCCACGCCGGTACTTGTTCGAGCAACTGCTCGAACGCATGAAAGCGCTCGACGAGTCCTTTCGAGTAATCGAGCCGGTCCACGCTCATGACGAGCTTGCGTCCTTCCAGGCTCTGCTTGAGGTCGAGCACCTCGTCGCGGCCTTCGTCACGCGCGGCCTGTGCGGCGATTGCGTCGGGAAACACGCCGATGCGGTAGACGCCCGTACGCAGCTTGCGCCCGAACGCCTCCACCGTGGCCCCTTCGCCTAGCGCACGCACCGTGCCGCGCGCGGTGCGTGCGATGTAGTCGAGGAAGGCCTGCTGGTCGTTCTGGGTCTGGAATCCGAGCAGATCGTAGCAACACAGCGAACGGACGAGTTCGTCGTGCGGCGGGATCGTCTGCAGCACCTGCGGCGAGGGAAACGGAATATGCAGGAAAAAGCCGATGCGGTTCTCGATGTCCTCGGAGCGCAACGCCTCGGCGAACGGGATCAAATGATAGTCGTGGACCCAGATGCTGTCGTCGGGACGAATGAGCTTCACGAGCTTGTGGGCGAGCCACGCATTCACGCGCCGGTAGCCCGTGTATTCGTCGCGTTCGTAGCGCGCAAGATCGTTGCGGTAGTGGAAAATCGGCCATAACGTGGCGTTCGAAAAGCCTCGGTAGTACTGGTCGTAGTCCTTGCGCGAGAGGCCGACCGTCGCGAACGTCACGGCGCCTTCCTCGACGAGCATCGGCCCCGCATTCGCCACCGCTTCGCTCACGACATCGCCGCTCCAGCCGAACCAGACACCGCCTCCGTCCTTCAGTGCGCCGAACACGGCGACAGCCAGGCCGCCCGCAGCGCCCTTCGCCTCCGATGGTGTTGCCACGCGGTTCGATACGACGATCAATCTGCCCATCTATGCCTTCCTCCGCTCGTGCGTTCCTGCGTGCGGTTCATCTGCACCGCACCGGCCAATGCCGATCGATGTTGTTCGGCTCGCGCATGAGTTTGCGCTTATCACAGCATGGGCCGTGCCACGTGTGACGCGCGCACCTGCTCCAATGGCAGCCAGCGGCAACGAGCAGCCGCAAGCAGCCGATAACAGCCGTTAACGGGTGCGTTGCGTTGCGCCGCTCGCATCGTCGCTGGTTGGAAAAACTGCTGAGGCGTGTAGCACATCGCCCGCGACATTGGTGCGCACCACGCTGCCGGTCACCGGATCGGCTTCCGTGTTCGCCGCCGTGCTCGATGCCGCAGGCTGCGCGGGCTGCGGCTCCCATGCCGGCATCTCGGCCGCGCTGCTTTCCGGTTCCGCCGACACCTCCGCGCGCGTACGCGGCAAGAATTGCGGATAGTGCGCATTCATGAAGGCAAGCAGCCCTTCGCGCACGCGACAGCGCAGATCCCAGTTCAGTCCTGAATTGGGCGAACTGACCAGCACGCGCAGTTGCATCGCCCGCTCGTTGGCATCGGTGACCTGCAATACCTGGACCCGGCCGTCCCACTCGGGCGCGGGTGCGACGATGCGTGACAGCTCCTCGCGCAGCGGCGCAAGCGGCATGCGGAAATCGAGCCACAAAAAAACGGAGCCGATGATCTGCGAACTGTTGCGCGTCCAGTTCGTAAACGGGTTTTCGATGAACCACTGCAGCGGCACGATCAACCGGCGCTGATCCCAGATACGCACGGACACGTAGGTGCCCGTGATCTCCTCGATGCGCCCCCACTCGCCCTGGATCACGACCACGTCGTCGAGCCGGATGGGCTGCGTGAGCGCGATCTGAAGCCCGGCGATCAGATTGCCGAGCACGGGGCGTGCCGCAATACCGGCGACGAGACCGGCCACGCCCGCCGAAGCGAGCAGGCTCGCGCCGAACTGCCTGACATTCGGGAAGGTCATGAGCGCCGCGCCGATGCCGACGATCATGATCAGGATCATGACCGTGCGTGCGAGCACGCGTGCCTGGGTGTGGATGCGGCGGGCCTGGAGGTTATCGACGATGTCGATCGGATGGGCCGCGATGATCGCTTCGCCGATCGCCGCTGCGCAGCGCACGGAAAGCCAGGTGATCGCTGCGATGAGCGCGACGGCGGCGAGTTCGCGCAGGCTGGAGATGAAGCGCAGGGAGTCGGGCGCCTGCCACCAGACGAATTCGGCCGCGAGAATGAGGATGACTGCGAGCGCGGGCTGGCGGACGTAGCGCACGATCACGCTCACGCGCGGATACGGCCCGGCGATGCGGCGCAGCACGCGCGAACCAAGCCAGTGAACCGCTGCGGCAAACACGAGCGTGACGGCACTGACGATGAGCGTGCCGAGCCAGGTTTGCAGCGGCGCGTTGGCGATACGCGAAAGATCGTCGATGCTCGGCATCTGCGGCCTGTTCCTCCTGAGCCTTGCGGCTACGCGTGGAAACAGCACGAGCGACACGAACGCCACGGCCGCGGACAACGGCGCAGCGTCAGGCGCCGCGTCGGTACGTCGTGAGCGTCATCGCGCGAAGTGACATGAAACCCTGCACGAAACACGGATCCAACCCAGGCAGCACCCCTTGCCTGCCGCCGCTACCCGCCTCTACCCATCAGCCAGCCTCATCGAGCCTGCCATGAGAGGCTCAACTGCCGGGCTTGCAGGGAAATGCTTTACCGAGACCGAGCGAAACAGCCGTGCTTGCGTTGTAGCCGATGATGTTCGGGTTGTCGGCGATGTACCTGCGCACCGCGTCGGTCAACTGCGCCGTGCGTGCATCCGGCGGCAGGCAGAAATACTGGCCGACGCGCGGGCCGGTCGTGCCGCCGATCGCGTCGATCGTGTTGAACACGCCGTCTGCGGCGCCTTCGATGTAGGCCGCGCACGCGCTGCGCGACGCGACATCGGTTTTCATGCAGAGCCGGTTGAGATCGCCTGCCGTGAAGGCAAACGCCGAAAGCGGCAGGACGAGCGCGCTGGCGCAAATCAGAGCCCGCAGCATGATTCTCCTTATTAGTGACGTATAGTGCGGCGGCCCTTCGAGTCGCCGCAGGCTGCCGGCCGTTCCAGGCCGTTCCGGGCGGCCGGCAACCCGGTTATTTTGCACCGTTTTGCGGGGCCGCCGCATTGCCGGACTGGCCGTCCGGCTGCGCCATGCGCGCGCTCAATCCCTTGATCGCGTCCGGCGCCTTGTACTGTTTCGCGAAATCGAGCGCGTTCATGCCGATCTGGTTCTTCGCGTTGAGGTTCGCGCCGCTGTCGAGCAGCAGCTTGACCGTCGACATGTGATCGCCGCGCGCGGCCATCATGAGCGGCGTCGTGCCGTTGGGCGACAGCGCGTCGACCTGGGCCGAATAGCCGAGCAGCAGTTTTGCGATGTCGTCGTTGCCGTTGGCCGCGGCATAGTGCAGCGGGGCCCAGCCTGTCTTGTTGACTTGCGCACCCTTCGTGATCAGCAGCTTTACGAGGTCGAGATCGCCGTTGAGCGCCGCGAGCATCAGCGCGTTTTCGCCTGCGCGGTCTTCCGCGTCGATCTTCGTCTTCGGATTGTCGAGCAGCAGCGCGGCGACCTTGTCGGATTTTTCGCGCGCGGCCAAAACGATGAGCGGGTTGCCCTGCTCGTCGACAGCGTTCGGATCGAGGCCCGTGCCGAGATCGCTGGCGACGCCCTTGTCGTCATCGAACTTGACGGATTTCACGAGCGAGGTGATCGATGCGGCCTGAACGGGCGCGCTCGCCAGCAGTGCCGCGCTCATGCCGAAGACGAGCGCCGCCGCCACGCGCCGCGCGGCGATGGTGCGTGCAGTGCGTGCCGCACGTGTGGAAGAGACGAGGGAAAGTAGCGGTTTGGAGTTCATGTCAAGCCTTAAAATTATTCGCTATCGTTATGATAATAAACAGTATTGACAGCCTGGAAATGCCTTATTCGACGGCCTGGGGAATCTTGAAGAGCCGGAAGAAGTTCTGTGTGGTGGCCGCACCGAGTTCGGCGTCAGACAACCCACGCTGCTGTGCAATGAATCTTCCGACATAACTTACGTACGCAGGTTCATTGGGTTTGCCGCGATAGGGTACTGGCGCAAGGTACGGCGAGTCGGTTTCGATCAGAAGACGCTCGATCGGCACCCGGCGCGCGACGTCCTGGACATCGGTCGCGCTCTTGAACGTCACGATACCGGACAACGAAATATGGAAGTTCTGCGCGAGCGCGCGCTCGGCGACCGGCCAGGGCTCGGTGAAACAGTGCATCACGCCGCCCGGCACGCCCGCGCGCTCCTCTTCCATGAGCCGCAGGGTATCGTCGGCGGCTGCGCGCGTGTGGACGATCAGCGGCTTGTTCGTCGCGTGCGCCGCGCGGATATGGGTGCGGAAACGCTCGCGCTGCCATTCCATGTCGGCGACGGTGCGCTCGCCGAGACGGTAGTAATCGAGCCCCGTTTCGCCGATCGCCACCACCTTCGGATGGGCGGCCAGTTCGGCCAGTTCAGTGACGGTCGGCTCCTTCGCGTCCTCGTGGTCGGGGTGCACCCCGACCGAGGCGTAGACGTTCTCGAACCGCTCGGCGACATCGAGCACCGACGGCAGCGTTTCGAGATCGACGGACACGCATAGCGCGTGCGTGACGGCGTGGGTGCGCATGTTCTCGAGCACCTGCGGCAGGCGCTCGCCGAGGCCCTCGAAGTTGATGTGGCAATGCGAATCGACAAACATGGACAGTCCTGCGCAGGTTCAGACGGCGGCTGAAGCGGCGTCGAGCCGCTTGCCGAGGATGATGAGATCGCGCTCGACGCCGTCGAGCACGGCGACGCGCGGCAGCGATCCCCACACGGCAAAGCCGAAGCTGGTGAAAAGCCGCATGCTCGGCTCATTGTGGCCGAACACGAAACCCAGCACCGTATGGATGTCGAGTCCCGGCGCGGCTTCGATGGCGGCGGCGAGCAACTGCCGGCCGAGCCCCTTGCCGCGCGCGGCTTCGTCCAGATAGAGGCTGACTTCGGAGGTGTGGCGATAGGCCGGACGCCCGTAAAAGTCGGAAAAGCTCAGCCACGCGACGACGCGGCCGCCTTCTTCGACCACCCACAGCGGCCGTTTCGCGGGGCCGTGCGCGTGGAACCACGGCAGGCGGCTTTCCACGCTGACCGGCTCCAGATCGGCGGTGACGAGCCGTGACGGCACGGTCGAGTTGTAGATCGCGACGATGTCATGCAGATCGTCGAGGGTGGCATCGCGGTAGACAAGACTCATGGTGATCAAGATTCGGATAACGGCTCGCCGTGCTGCCGATGGCGCGCAGGCCGGTCCATCCCGGCCTGGGCTCAGGCGAACAATTCACGATAGCCGAGAAACAGCTCCTCGAACACGAGGCGGGCGTTCAGCGGATGGTTCTCCACGGCGCGCTGGCGCGTGACGGTCTTCAGATACCGTGCGAGCGCGCTGGCGTCGAGCTTCGCGGCGCAGTGCGCGAGCGCGGCGTTTGCTTGCGGGAAATAACGCGGACGGCCCGCCGTGCGCTCGGCCAGCAGATCGTAGACCCAGCGCTGCAGCCATCCGAGCACGAGCGGCACCGGCAGCTTCTGCAGCGTTTCGCCGCACGCAAAGGCATCGCACGCAGCGCCCGCCGAAAGCTGCACGATCGTCCAGTCGCGCAAGGTGCGGTTCTCGTCGTGCGCGAGCGCGAGTGCCGCGAGCGGCGCACCGCCCGCCTCGGCAAGCAAGCCCGACGCTCCAGCCACGCCTTGTGCCGCGAGCCACGATTCGGCGGCCTCGGGCGCTGGCGTCGTCATCGGCCACTGGCGGCAGCGGCTGATGATGGTCGGCAAGAGCCGGTCGACGCGCGCCGACACCAGCAGGAACACGACACCGGCGGGCGGCTCTTCCAGCGTCTTCAGCAGTGCATTCGCGGCAGCCACGTTGAGCGCTTCGGCTGGGTACAGTACGACCACGCGCAGGCCGCCGCGATGCGAGCCGACGCCCGCGAAGTCGAGCAGCGCGCGCACCTGCTCGATGCGGATCTCTTTGCTGGGCGTGCGGCTTTTCTTGCCGTCATCGTCGCCCTTATCGCCTTTCTCGGCAGCCTTCTCGCCGTCCTCTGCGCCCGGCATTCCGGCTTCACCGGCCAGCGCTTCGGGGACGACGATCCGATAGTCGGGATGGTTGCCCTGCATGAGCCACTTGCACGCGGGACAGGTATCGCACGGCTCGCCATTGGGCTTCGGGGCTTCGCAGAGCAGACCCTGAGCCAGGTGCTGCGCAAAGCGGAGCTTGCCGATTCCGGCCTGGCCGTGCAGCAGCAGCGCGTGCGGCCAGTGGCTGCGCAATTGCTGAAGGCGCTCCCAGTCGCCGGTCTGCCACGGATAGATCATTTTTGAATCAATCGGTTAGCGGAGAAAGTCAGGATTTGAGGCGAACTCAATACCAAGCCATGAATTCTGCAAATAACGTTTTTAAATCAAAGCGCTGCAATGATTTCTTCGAGTTGTTTGCGAATCGCTTCGATGCTTTGCGTCGAATCGACGATCGAGAACCGGCATGGCGCCTCTTCGGCCCGGCGCAAATATTCGTCGCGCGTGCGGGTGAAGAACGCCTCGGTTTCGCGCTCGAAGCGGTCCGGCTCGCGCGCCGCGCCGCGCCGTTCGCTCGCCGTATCGGTCGGCACGTCGAACAGCACCGTCCGGTCGGGCTGGAAACCACCCTGCACCCAGCGCTCCAGCGCCTCCAGCTTGTCGCGCGGCAACCCGCGGCCGCCGCCCTGATAGGCGAAGGTGGCGTCGGTGAAGCGGTCGGAGAGCACCCAGTCGCCCCGCACGAGCGCCGGCTCGATGACCTGCGCGAGATGCTCGCGGCGCGCGGCGAACATCAGCAGCGCCTCGGTTTCGAGGTCCATCGACTGGTGCAGCAGGATTTCGCGCAGCGTTTCGCCAAGGGGCGTGCCGCCCGGTTCGCGCGTCATGACCACCGTGCGCCCGCTGGGGGCGAGCTTGTCGGCGAGCCTGTCGCGAAACCAGGCCAGATGCGTGGTCTTGCCCGCACCGTCAATGCCCTCGAACGTGATGAATCGGCCCCGCGCCATTTACTGCCCTCGAATGTATTTGTCGACGGCCTTGTTGTGGTCGACAAGATTGTCAGAAAAAACGCTGCTGCCATCGCCGCGCGCCACGAAATACAGCGCGGTGGTCGACGCCGGATTCATCGCCGCCTGCAACGATGCGGCGCCCGGCAGTGAGATCGGCGTCGGCGGCAGGCCGGGGCGCAGGTACGTATTGTAAAGACTGTCGGTCTGCAGATCGCGTTTGTGCAGGCGGCCGCCATAGCGCTCGCCAAGGCCGTAGATCACGGCCGGATCGGTCTGCAGCGGCATACCGGCACGCAGCCGGTTCGCGAACACGGCGGCGACGAGCGGCCGGTCATCCGCCCGGCCCGTCTCTTTCTCGATGAGCGAGGCGAGCGTGAGCGCCTCATACGGCGACCTGAACGGCAGCCCCGGCGCGCGCGCGGCCCACGCATCGGTGAGGCGCGTGTTCATGAGCCGATAGGCGCGGCGGTACACGTCGAGGTCGCTCGTATCTTTGTCGAACAGATAGGTGTCGGGGAAAAACAGGCCTTCGGCGTTGCCCGTCGGTGCCGCTGGCACGCCGATCGCGGCCAGTATCTGCGCGTCGGTCATGCCTGCGGTGTCGTGGTGCAGCGCGGGGTTCGCATCGAGTTCGGCCCGCATGCGCTTGAAGGTCCAGCCTTCGATGATCGTCGCGACGTATTCGTTGACGTCGCCGAGCGCCATTTTCTGCAACACTTCGTACGGCGTCACGCCGAGCTTGAATTCGTAGTTGCCGGATTTGAGCTTGCTCTGGAGGCCGAGCGCGCGCGTCATCAGCACGAACAGCTCGGTCTGGATGGGCACGCCGCCGCTTTGCAACTGCGCCGTGACGCTGCGCACGGTGCTGCGCGGCTTGATGGTGACGTCGAGTTGTGCGGAGGCGAGCGGGACAGGCGCGGTGGCCCAATACCAGACACCGGCCACCGCGCCGGCGCCGAGCACCGCGAGCGCAGCACCGGCGATAAGGCATTTCTTCAGGAGGGACATGCGGAACACGGCTCAAGTGGACCTCATATAATAACTGCTTGCCCTCGCCAACGTCAGGATTGACTGTTCACCGAATCCATGAACTCCCCGCTCGACTCTGCTGCAACGCTCCCGCCCACCGCCACCGAACGCCCCGCTGCCGACGACTTTGACGCCGTGCTCAAGCGCGGCGCGTACGCGATCCTGCCGCAGTTAGGCGTGATCGACGCTCACGGCGACGATGCCGCAAGCTTCCTGCACAACCAGCTCACCAACGACGTCCAGCATCTCGACGTGACCGGCGCGCGCCTCGCGGGCTACTGCTCGCCGAAGGGCCGCCTGCTCGCGTCGTTCCTCACCTGGAAGACCGGCGACACGATTCGCCTGCTGATGTCGAAGGACCTGCAGGCGAGCGTGCAGAAACGTCTTTCGATGTTCGTGCTGCGCTCGAAAGCGAAGCTCACCGATGGCAGCAGCGCACTGCTCGTGGTCGGCCTCGCGGGCGACGTACGCGACGCGCTCGCCGCACAGTTCAACGCGCTGCCCGACGGCGTCCACGTCAAGGTGGACGATCCGGCCGGTACGCTGATCCGCGTGCCCGATGCAGCCGGTCGCCTTCGCTATCTGTGGATCGGCCCGAAAGAAGCGGTCGAGGCACGGCTCGCCGCGCTCGACGGCCAGTTGAAGCGCGTCGCCCCCGAGGTCTGGGACTGGCTCGATATCCACGCGGGCGAGCCGCGCATCACGCAGCCGATCTCCGAGCAGTTCGTTCCGCAGATGGTCAACTACGACGTGATCGGCGGCGTGAACTTCAAGAAGGGCTGCTATCCGGGCCAGGAGGTCGTCGCGCGCAGCCAGTATCGCGGCACGATCAAGCGCCGCACGTCGCTCGCGAGCGTTGCGGCGGGCCTCGATGTTGCGCGTGCGGGCGTCGAACTCTTTCACTCGGACGATCCGGGCCAGCCGTGCGGGATGATCGTCAACGCGGCTGCGGCGCCCGATGGCGGCGTCGACGTGCTCGTCGAGATCAAGCTCGCCGCGCTCGAATCGGGCAGCGTGCATCTGGGCGCGGCGGATGGTCCGGCGCTGCGCTTCCTGCCGCTGCCGTACGCCCTGCCCGCCGAGGCCTGACGCGTTGGCGCTGCTTCGTCAGCTCGCGCGTGGCGTGACGGGCGCGCAGGCGGTTGTGTCCGCGCTTGTGCCAACGGGTGTGCCAACGCTTGTGCCCGCGGTTGTGCCAAATAGGCTGGCGCACGCGCGGGATCTGACGCCGTGTGCCTGATCGTCTTCGACTGGCGTCCTCACGCGCGCGACGGTGCGCTCTTCACGCTCGCCGCGAATCGCGACGAATTCCTGCGCCGTACCGCCGATCCGCTGCACTGGTGGCAAGCAGCGCCCGGCGTGCTCGCGGGGCGCGATCTGGTGGGCGGCGGAACGTGGCTCGGCATGACGCGCGGCGGCCGCTTCGCCGCGCTCACGAATTACCGCGCGCCGCACGAGATGCGCCCCGATGCGCCCACGCGCGGCACGCTCGTTTCGGCGTGGCTCACGGGCGCCGAGGGGCAGCCGGACACGCCGCTCGGCTATCTCGCCGAAGTGGCGCGCGATGGCAGCCTGTACAACGGTTTTAATCTGGTGGTGGGCGACTGGACGCGGCGCGAACTGGCCTGGTACTGCAATCGCGGCGATCTCGCGCCCGCGCTGCTGCCCGAGGGCACGCACGGCATTTCGAACGCCGTGCTCGATACACCGTGGCCCAAGCTTGTGAGGAAGCGCACCGAACTCGCGCAACTCATCAATGGCGCGATGGATGTAACGGAAACTGGCCCGGCAAAGCCCGCGCCGCTCGAACGGCTCGTCGAGATGATGCGCGATCCGCAAGTCGCCCGCGACGACGAACTGCCCGCCACCGGCATCCCGCTCGCACGCGAACGCGCGCTCTCGGCGGCCTTCATCGACACACCCGATTACGGCACGCGCGGCACGACCGCGCTACGCGTGAGCGTAGAGGACGAGCGTATCGAAGTCGAAGCACTCGAACGCAGCGACGACAACGGCTCGCACCGCATCGAGCGGCCCGGCCACTTCGAGCGCCACGAAGCGTTCTCGATCGTTCTGCCCTAACGGCCTTGTCGCCGGTCTCAACACCGCCCTCGCCGCCGGACGCGCTCAGTCGCCCGTGCCGAACGCCTCGCGCAGCGCCTGCGCCGCCTCGGCATGCGCGCGCCGCGCATCCTCCACGAAACCGCCCATCTTGAAGAACTCGTGGATCATGCCCGGGTAGTGCGCGAGCGTCACGGCGTTGCCCGCGTCGCGCAGTTTCTGCGCATAGGCTTCGCCTTCATCGACTAGCGGATCGTATTGCGCGACCGCAATCCAGGCGGGCGCGAGCCCCGCGAAACTAGGCGCCTCGCGCGTGCCGTCGAGCGGCGCGAAGCGCCAGTCGTCGCGATCGTTTGCGTCGCGCACATAGTGATTGAAGAACCACTGGATCGTTTCGGCCGTGAGCAGATGGCCATCGGCCAGACGCGCATGCGAATCCGTGTCCTGGTACCCGCACGTGCCCGGATAGATCAGCAGTTGCAGCACGGGCGCCCTGCCCGCATCGCGCGCGAGCACCGTACATACCGCGGCGAGCGTGCCGCCTGCGCTGTCGCCGCCCACCGCGAGACGCGCTGGAGCGATCGCGTATTCGGCCGCGTGCGCGTGCAGCCAGCTATAGGCGTCGAAGCTGTCGTGGACCGCAGTCGGAAACAGATGCTCCGGCGCAAGCCGGTAATCGACCGACAAGACCGCGCAGTGCGCGTCGCGCGCGAACATGCGGCATAGCGCGTCGTGCGTATCCACACTGCCCACCGTAAAGCCGCCGCCGTGCAGATACACGAGCGCGGGCAGCGGTTCGGCCCAGTGCGGTTCGACCGGGTAATACAGACGTGCCCGGATCGTTGCGCCGTCGCGCACCGGCACATCGAGGTCTTCTACCGAATGCATCGGCGCGGAAGGGATCTCCAGCACCGAGGCACTCTTCTCATACGACGCACGGGCCTCGTGCGGCGCGAGCGTGTGATACGGCGCCCGTCGTGCGCGGGCCACCATTTCAAGTACCAACGCAATCTTCGCGTTCAACGTCATGGTCGTTCAAATCAGGAAGCGTGCTTCACTTCCGGTTTCAGCGAAAGCGGATCAATGGGGTTGCGCAATGTTTCGATATCCTCATGGCGCATTTTCACCGACGCGAGAATCCCCGGATGCGTGAGGATATAGAAGCGCCCTTCGCGCACGGCCTCGAACGTCTGCGCCGCGACGTCCGCGGGCGTCAGGCGGCCCGAGCGCACCGCGCGCTGCAGTTGCAGATCCGCAGCCTGCTGGGAGCGCGTGAGCGGCGCGTCGTTGCGCAGATCGTCGGGACGGGAGCGCTCGGCATTGGCGATGCCGGTGGGCACGAACGCCGGGCACAAGAGCGAGCAGCCGACCGTCGCGCCAACGCTCTTCAGGTCGTGATAAAGCGTCTCGGTGAGCGAGACGACGGCGTGCTTCGACGCGTTATAGACGCCCATCGCGGGCGGCGACAGGAGTCCCGCCACCGACGCCGTATTGACGATATGCGCCGGTTCGCCCTGCGCGAGCATGATCGGCGTGAAGGCGCGCACGCCGTTGGCGACGCCCATCACGTTGACGCCGAACACCCAATCCCAGTCCTTCGCGCTGCTCTCCCACACGAAGCCGCCGGTGCCGACGCCCGCATTGTTGAAGAGCAGATGCACCTTGCCGAAAGCGTCGAGCGCGGCCTTCGCGAGCGCATCGACGGCTGCCGGGTCGCGCACGTCGGTCGGCACGCCGATCGCTTCGGCGCCTGCCGCACGCATTGCGGCGACCGTCTCATCGAGCGGCGTCTTGTCGACATCGGCGAGCACGAGCTTCATGCCGAGCGCGGCGGCCTTTTCGGCGAACGCGCGGCCGAAGCCGCTCGCCGCGCCGGTGATGACGGCCACGCGGCCGTCGAACTGGAACGGATCAGGCATTGCGTATCCTGCGGTAGGGAGCGTCAACGAAACGGGCCAGCGCGCCTCGCGCCGGCCCGGCCGGGTCAGACCAAGCGATGAATCAGGCTGTAAATCAGACTGTAAATCAGCGCGTTAGATCAGCTTGACGAGCTGCTTGCCGAAATTCTGGCCCTTGAGCATGCCGAGGAATGCGGCGGGCGCGTTTTCGAGTCCGTCCGCCACCGTCTCGCGATACACAAGCTGCTTCTGCGCGACGAGCGTGCCGAGTTCCTTGAGCGCCTGCGGCCACAGCTCCATGTGCTCGCTGACGATGAAACCCTGCACGAGCAAGCGCTGCGTGAGCAGCAGCGCGGGATATTTCAGCGGTTGCGGCTGGCCGTCGTAGCCCGAGATAAAGCCGCACAACGCAATGCGGCCGAATGCGTTCATGCGCGCGAGCGTCGCGTCGAGCACCTCGCCGCCGACATTCTCGAAGTAGCCGTCGACGCCATCGGGCGTCGCCGCCTTGAGCGCCTCATAAAGATTGCCGGCCTTGTAGTCGACGCACGCATCGAAGCCCAGCGTTTCGACCACATAGCGGCACTTCTGCTCGCCGCCCGCGATGCCGACCGCGCGGCACCCCGCGCGCTTCGCGAGCTGGCCGACCACGCTGCCGACCGCGCCGCTCGCCGCGCTCACGACAATCGTTTCACCGGCCTTCGGCGCGATGATGCGGTTCAGCCCGTACCAGGCGGTGACGCCCGGCATGCCGACGGGACCGAGATACGCGGAAAGCGGAACGTGCGTGGTATCGACGATATTCAGGCCCGAGCCGTCCGACGTGCCGAATTCCTGCCAGCCGAACATGCCGATCACTTTGTCGCCGGCCTTGAACTTCGGATTGAGCGACTCGACGACTTCGCCGACTGTGCCGCCGATCATCACTTCATTGAGCGGCTGCGGCGTGGCATACGACTTCGCGTCGTTCATGCGGCCACGCATGTACGGATCGAGCGACAGGTAATGATTGCGCACGCGCACCTGGCCTTGTGCAAGCGGTGCGAGCGGCGTCTCGACGAGACGGAAGTTGTCGACGCCCGCCGCGCCTTGCGGGCGTGACGCGAGCAGAATCTGACGATTGGTCTGGGTCATGGCGTTCGCTTTGCGGCGCGAGGCCGCGTAGGGTGGATGCGATTTGCGGGGCAATTAGCGAAGATGCGCGCGGCGTCAGCCGTCGCTCGGTCCCGGTTTCGCGGTGGGATCGCTGCGCAGCCGCTGGCGCGTCACTTCACGCCCCACGGCAAGCCTGCGCATGTATTTGAAGGTGCCGAGCGCCTTCGCGACGAAGTGGCCCGCGCTGTCGCGGATCTCGCCTTCGCAATAGGCCATCGTCGTCGAGCGGTGCAGTACGCGGCCGTACGCGCGCAACTCGCCGCGCCCGGGCTGCATGAAATTCACTTTCATCTCGACGGTGACGACGCCGACGCCGTCCCCCGCGACGCTGCGCGCAGCCATGGCGAGTGCGATGTCGGCCAGCGTCATCGTCACGCCACCGTGCGCGATATCCCAGGTGTTGAGATGCCACTCGGCCAGCGGCAGCACCACTTCACTCGCACCGTCGGTCGCACTCACGAGCCGGGCGCCCAGATGATCGACAAACGGGCTTTCGAGGATGGCGGGCGGCGTCTGCGCCTGATCGGTCATGGACGAACTCACAGTACGTAATCGACGCACTGGCGGCCTTCGGACACCGCCCCGGCGAACTTCTTCACGACGACGTGATCGGGGTGATCCTGGTAGGCGTCCAGTGCGGCTTTGTCGGTGAAATCGGAGACGAGCGCGATGTCGAACGTCGAAGCGAGGCCCGGCTGCGCAAGACCCACTTCCAGATGCAGCGTGCCCGGTACGAGATTGCGGCAGCCTTCGAGCAAAGCCTTGAATTTCACGAGGTTTTCTTCGCGCGTTGCGCCCTCGGCCGACTCTTTGAGCTTCCACATCACGATATGACGAATCACCGTATTCACCTTTTCAGTCTGCATTGAACGGGTGCCGCACCGGGTGCGCACCGACAGGCGTCATGATACCTGTCCTGCATCCGGCGCGAGCGGCGCTTCTCTCGATGTGTGGCGCGCGGCGATGGCGCGACTAGCGCACCATCGCGCAAGGGTCAGACGACTTCGAACAGACCCGCTGCGCCCTGTCCACCGCCGATGCACATCGTCACCACGACGAATTTCGCGCCGCGGCGCTTGCCTTCGATGAGCGCGTGGCCGGTCAGGCGCGCACCCGACACGCCGTACGGGTGCCCGACCGCAATGGCGCCGCCGTTCACGTTCAGACGGTCGTTGGGAATGCCGAGCTTGTCGCGGCAGTACAGCACCTGCACCGCGAACGCTTCGTTCAGCTCCCACAGGCCGATATCCTCGACCTTCAGGCCGGCCTGCTTCAGCAGCTTCGGCACGGCGAACACCGGGCCGATGCCCATCTCATCCGGCTCGCACCCCGCCACGGCAAAGCCCCGGAAAATGCCGAGCGGCGCGAGCCCTTCGCGCTCCGCGACCTTCGCGTTCATCACGACGCACGCGCTCGCGCCGTCCGAAAACTGGCTCGCATTGCCCGCCGTGACAACGCCGCCCGGCAGCGCGGTGCGGATCTTCGACACGCCTTCGAGCGTCGTGTCGGCGCGAATGCCTTCGTCGGCGGCGATCGTGACTTCGCGCGTGACGAGCTGGCCGCTCGCCTTGTCGGCGATGCCCGCGAGCACCGTTATCGGCACGATTTCCGCGTTGAAAAGACCTGCCGCCTGCGCCGCCGCCGCGCGTTGCTGCGACTGCACGCCGTATTCGTCCTGGCGATCCTTCGCGATTTCGTAGCGCTTCGCAACGTTCTCGGCAGTTTGCAGCATGCTCCAGTAAATCTCGGGCTTGTTCTGCGAGAGCCAGCCTTCCATCATCATGTGGCGGTTCATCTCGTTCTGCACGCACGAGATCGACTCCACGCCGCCCGCGACGAACACCTCGCCCTCACCGGCAATCACGCGTTGCGCGGCGAGCGCGATGGTCTGCAGTCCGGAGGAACAGAACCGGTTCACGGTCATGCCCGGCACCGTGACGGGCAGTCCGGCGCGCAGGGCGATCTGGCGCGCGATGTTGCCGCCCGTCGCGCCTTCCGGGTTGGCACAGCCCATGAGCACGTCCTCGACGCGCGCCGGGTCGATCCTGGCGCGCTCGACGGCGGCTTTCGTCACATGGCCGCCGAGCGTGGCGCCATGGGTCATGTTGAAGGCGCCTTTCCACGATTTGGCGAGGCCCGTGCGGGCGGTCGAAACGATTACGGCATCGGTCATGCGTGTCTCCTGAGTGTCGATCGCGGCCGGCGCTTCAGCGCTGGCTGCGATCCCAAGCGAATGCGTTGATCCTGCGAAAATTTCCCGAATAAAACGGACGGCTCGTGGGTGCCGCGCAGTATGCCAATCACACCGCGCCGCGCTCGACGTCGGCTGACTGCGCGCGCGTCACGCCCGCAGCGGCCAGTTGCGTCCACGCGGCAGCGAGCGAGCCTTGCAGATCGATCGCGCGCGAAGCGTCCTCGATCAGCACGACCTCGAACCCGGCGGCCCGCGCATCGAGCGCGGACCACGCGACGCAGTAGTCGGTCGCGAGGCCGCAGCAATACACGCGCTTCACGCCGGTGTCGCGCAGATAGCCTGCAAGGCCCGTGGGTGTCGTGCGGTCGGCTTCGAGGAACGCCGAGTAGCTGTCGACGTCCGCGTGATGCCCCTTGCGGATGATCGCGCGTGCATGCGGCACATCGAGCCCGCGATGCAGCGCGGCACCATTGGTGCCCTGCACGCAATGCGTCGGCCACAGCACCTGCTCGCCGGACGGCAGCGCAATCGTCTCGAACGGCTGACGACCCGCGTGATTGGCCGCAAACGACACGTGCTGCGCGGGGTGCCAGTCCTGCGTGAGCACCACATGGCTGAAGCCTTTCGCGAGCCGGTTCGCCACCGGCACGACTTCGTCGCCGTGCGCGACGGCCAGCGCCCCGCCCGGCATGAAGTCGTACTGGAGATCGACCAGCAGCAACACGTCGTCTGCGCTTCTCATGATGTCCGTCCGTTCGTGCGTCCGTTTGTGCGTCCGAATGCGTGCGCGGTCAGTTGAACGTGCCGCCCTTCCCGGCCAGCGCGCTCACCAGCGGCGCGATCTGCCACGCGTCGCCATTCGTCTGCTGCGCGTAGCCGCGAATGGCGCGGGCCACGTTGTAGAGCCCGACCTTGTCCGCGTAGAGCATCGGGCCGCCGCGCCACAGCGGGAAGCCGTAGCCCGTGAGGTAGACCATGTCGATGTCCGACGCCTTCGAGGCGATGCCCTCTTCGAGAATCTTTGCGCCTTCGTTCACGAGGGCGAACACGAGACGCTCGACAATCTCCTCGTCGGCGATCTTGCGGCGCACGATGCCTGCTTCCTTCGAATAGCCGATCACCATCTCATCGACGAGCGCGGAAGGCAGTGCGTTGCGCTCGCCCGCCTTGTAGTCGTACCAGCCCGCGCCGGTCTTCTGGCCGAAGCGGCCGAGTTCGCAGAGGCGGTCGGCGATCTTCGAGTACTTGAGGTCCGGCTTTTCCTGATAGCGGCGCTTGCGGATCGCCCAGCCGATGTCGTTACCGGCGAGATCGCTCATGCGGAACGGCCCCATCGCGAAACCGAATTTCTCGATTGCGCGGTCGATCTGCGCGGGCAGCGCGCCTTCTTCGAGCAGGTAAAGCGCCTGGCGGATGTATTGCTCGATCATGCGATTGCCGATGAAGCCGTCGCACACGCCCGACACCACGGCAGTCTTGCGGATCTTCTTCGCGATCTGCATGACGGTGGCGAGCACGTCCTTGGCCGTGTCCTTGCCGCGCACGACTTCGAGCAGCTTCATGACGTTGGCCGGGCTGAAGAAGTGCATGCCGACCACGTCCTGCGGGCGCTTCGTGAATGCGGCGATCTTGTCGAGATCGAGCGTCGACGTGTTCGATGCGAGGATCGCACCGGCCTTCGCGACTTCGTCGAGACGCTTGAAGACCTGCTCCTTCACGCCCAGCTCTTCGAACACGGCTTCGATGATGAGATCGGCCGACTTGAGGTCGTCATAGGACAGCGTCGGGCGGATCAGCGCCATGCGCGCTTCGAGCTTCTCGATCGTGAGCTTGCCCTTCTTGACCTGCACTTCGTAATTCTTGCGGATCGTCGCGAGGCCGCGATCGAGCGCTTCCTGCTTCATTTCGAGCAGCGTGACGGCGATGCCCGCGTTCAGGAAGTTCATCGTGATGCCGCCGCCCATCGTGCCCGCGCCGATCACGGCAACCTGGGCGATCTCGCGCACAGGCGTGCTCGACGGCACGTCGGGAATCTTGCTTGCGGCACGCTCGCCGAAGAACGCATGACGCAGCGCGTGGCTTTCCGGCGTCTGCACGAGTTCGACAAAGCATGAGCGCTCGAATGCGAGGCCGCGCTCGAAGCCTTGCTTCACGCCCGCCGCAATCGCATCGACGCATTTCACCGGCGCCGGATAGTTCTTCGACATCGCCGCGACGGTATTGCGCGAGAACTGCAGGAAGCCTTCGGCATTCGGATGCGCGATCTTGCGGTTGCGCACGAGCGGATGCGGCCCGGCCTTGTCGCCGACCTTGCGCGCGAACGCGATGGCTTCTTCGAGCAGATCGCCTTGCGCCATCGCATCGAAGAGGCCCGAACTCGCGAGCTTTTCGGAGGGGACCGGTGCGCCGCTCACGATCATGTTGAGCGCGGCTTCGAGGCCGATTGCACGCGGCAGACGCTGCGTGCCGCCCGCACCCGGCAGCAGGCCGAGCTTCACTTCGGGCAGCGCGATCTGCGCGCCGGGCGCGGCGATGCGGTAGTGCGCGCCAAGCGCGAGTTCGAGACCGCCGCCCATGGCGACGCTATGAATCGCCACCACGATTGGCTTGGCGCTCTTCTCGACTTCCGCGATGACGGTGTGGAGCGTGGGCTCCTGCAGCGCCGCAGGCGTATTGAATTCCGTGATGTCCGCGCCGCCCGAGAACGCCTTGCCCGCGCCCGTGATCACGATGGCCGTGACGGCCGGATCCTGCGCCGCGCGCGCGATGCCTTCGACGATGCCGGTCCGGGTCGACAGCCCGAGGCCATTGACGGGCGGGTTGTTGAGCGTGATGACGGCGACGCCGTCACGAGTCGTGTAATCCACTGCCATTGGGCTGCCTCCATGCGTGCGGGCCGCGTTGTGCGTCGTCGGTTTGATTGTCCGACATTCCCGGTCAGAAGGCAGAATACCCAAAAAAGAACGTTCGTTCAATTTCTTATTGCTGCGCACATATCAGGGTTTTACCGAGGGCCGCTGCGCCAAACACGGTACACGCATGGTCCACACACGGCGTCGCGCAAAGAAAAAGGCGCAACCCGCGCGTTGCGCCTTTGGACCCTTGATGATGGATGAAACCGCGCGCTCAGCCGCTATCAGCGATTGGTGCCAGGCTCGCCGAGCGGACAATTTTCGGTGGCAAGCGCCGTGGGCAGCACGTGATCGCGGAACTGCTCGCGCAGTTTGAGCTTTTGCAGCTTGCCGGTCGCCGTGTGCGGCAACTCTTTGACGAACACGACATCGTCGGGCAGCCACCACTTCGCCACCTTGCCTTCATAGAAGGCGAGCAGTGCTTCGCGCGTGACCGTCGCACCGGGTTTCAGTACCGCCACAATCAAGGGCCGCTCGGTCCAGCGTGGATGCGCACAGGCGATGCACGCCGCTTCCGCGACAGCCGGGTGCGCCACGGCGATATTTTCGAGGTCGATCGAACTGATCCATTCCCCGCCCGATTTGATGACGTCCTTGCTGCGGTCGGTGATCTGCATGAAACCATCGGGGTCGATGGTGGCGACATCGCCGGTCGGAAACCACCCGTTGACAATCGGCGAACCGTTTTCCTGACGAAAATACCGGTCGATCACCCAGGGCCCGCGCACGTGCAGGTCGCCGAACGCGACGCCGTCCCACGGCAGTTCCTCACCCTGCGATCCGACGATTTTCATGTCCACGCCGAAGATCACGCGCCCCTGCTTTTCGAGCAGCGCGCGCTGCGCTTCGAGCGGCCGCTGCGACTGCTCCCAGTTGAGCTTCGCGAGCGTCCCGAGCGGCGACATCTCGGTCATGCCCCACGCGTGGATCACCTCCACGCCGTATTCGTCCTCGAACGCGCGCAACATCGCGGGCGGGCACGCCGACCCGCCGATCACGGTGCGCTTGAGCGTGGAGAAGCGCACACCCGCCTCGCGCATGTACCCGAGCAGGCCGAGCCAGACGGTCGGCACGCCCGCCGAGCACGTCACGCGCTCGGCCTCCATGAGTTCGTAGAGCGACTTGCCGTCGAGATCCTTGCCCGGCAGCACGAGCTTCGCGCCGTTGAGCGCCGCCGCGTACGGAACACCCCAGGCGTTCACATGGAACATCGGCACGACGGGCAGAATCGCGTCGCGCGAGGACAGCGCCATGGCGTCGGGCAGCGATGCGCCATAGGCGTGCAGCACCGACGACCGGTGCGCGTACAGCGCACCTTTCGGATTGCCGGTCGTGCCGGACGTGTAGCAAAGGTTCGAGGCGCTGCGCTCGTCGAGCAGCGGCCATTCGTATTCGCCGTCCTCGGCTTCGATGAGCGTCTCGTAGCTCAATACCGGCGTGCGCATCCCGGGAAGATGCACTTCGTCGGTGAGCGCGATCCAGCCGCGCACGTCTGGGCACTGCGGAGCGAGCTTGTCGATGAGCGGCGCGAACGTGATATCGAAGAGGACGTACTGATCCTGCGCGTGGTTGATGATGTACGCGATCTGCTCGGGAAAGAGCCGCGGGTTGATCGTGTGGCACACGGCGCCGAAGGCCGGCACGCCGAAGTACGCCTCAAGATGCCGGTAACCGTTCCATGCGAGCGTGCCGATGCGCTCGCCCGGCGCGACGCCGAGCGCGATCAGCGCCTGCGCGAGCTGCTTCGAACGCTTCTCGCAGTCGCGATACGTGTAGCGATGCACGTCGCCCTCGATGCGGCGCGACACGATCTGCGTGCCGCCGTGATGCCGCGCCGCGTGCGCGATCAGCGACGATACGGTCAGTGGTACATCCATCATCTGTCCCAACAGCGGCGCAGTCATCGTTGCGGTCTCCTCGCCTTGAATGTCTGTGATCTGCTTGTGTCTGATCGGATGGTCGAGCCGTCGCGGTCCGCATGGCGGGCTCAAGCGGGCGGCCAGCACGTCCGCTGGCGCGGATTTACAATATCGGCTATTCATCAGGCGCTCAATATGTCGTTTTCACCAGGCCCCAATACTCCCCTGGCGGACTGCGCCGCGATGCGCGACGTCCGCGACGGTCCGCTCGCCCAAGTCGAATGCGCGCTCACCGCAGCGCGCGACGACGCCTTCGGCGCACTCGGCACCACCTTTTTCACACGATTGCCGGCAGATCCGCTGCCCGCGCCGTATCTCGTCGGCTTCTCGGCGGACATGGCGTCGCGGCTCGGCCTCGACGCCGCTATCGCCGACGATCCCGCATTCGCGCCGTACTTCGCAGGCAATGGCACGCGCGAACGCACGCCGCAGTCGATGTCGTATGCGTCGGTCTATTCGGGCCACCAGTTCGGCGTGTGGGCCGGTCAGCTCGGTGACGGGCGCGCGCTCGGCCTCGGCGAGATCGAGCACGCCGGCCAGCGCTACGAGCTTCAGCTCAAGGGCACGGGCCGCACACCGTACTCCCGCATGGGCGATGGCCGCGCCGTGCTGCGCTCGTCGATCCGCGAGTTCCTGTGCTCGGAGGCGATGCACCACCTCGGCATTCCGACCACGCGCGCGCTCACGGTAGTCGGTTCCGATCAGCCGGTGCGGCGCGAGACGATCGAAACGTCGGCGGTCGTCACGCGCGTCTCGCCGAGTTTCGTCCGCTTCGGCCACTTCGAGCATTTCTACGCGAACGATAATTTCGCCGCGCTGCAAACGCTCGCGGATCACGTAATCACACGCTTTTATCCGCATCTGCGCGAAGCCGACGATCCGTATCTCGCGCTGCTCGACGAAGCCGTGCGCAGCACGGCGGCGCTGATGGTCGAATGGCAGGCGGTAGGGTTCTGCCATGGCGTGATGAACACGGACAACATGTCGATTCTCGGCCTTACGATCGACTACGGCCCGTTCGGTTTCATGGACGGCTTCAACGCGAACCACATCTGCAATCACTCGGATTCGCAGGGCCGTTACGCGTACAGCATGCAGCCGCAGATCGGCTACTGGAATCTCTTCTGCCTCGCGCAGGCGCTGCTGCCGCTCTTCGGCCAGAAGCGCAATGAAGTTGACGACGCAACTGACGACAAGGCGCGCGGCGAGCGTGCGGTAGCGGACGCTCAAGGCGTGCTCGAACGCTTCAAGGGCTATTTCGGGCCCGCGCTCGAAGCACGCATGCGCGCGAAGCTCGGCCTTGAAACGGAACACGACAGCGACGACGCGCTGGCCAACCGTCTCTTCGAGATCATGCATGCGAACCGGGCCGACTTCACGCTGACGTTTCGCCATCTCGCGCGCCTGTCGAAGCACGGCGCGGACAACGATGCGCCGGTACGCGATCTTTTTCTCGACCGCGCCGCCTTCGACGCATGGGCGAACGACTATCGCGCGCGCCTTGCGCTCGAACCGCGCGACGATGCCGCGCGGGCCACGGCGATGAACCGCGTGAACCCGAAGTTCGTGCTGCGCAATCACCTCGCGCAGACTGCGATCGAACGCGCCGCGCAGAAGGACTTCAGCGAAGTGGAGCGGCTCTTGCGCGTGCTCTCGCGTCCGTTCGACGAACAGCCGGAGCACGCCGCTTATGCGGCAGAGCCGCCCGAGTGGGCGCAATCGCTCGAACTCAGTTGCTCCTCGTGAGCCATGCGCTATAGCTGTGCGCAATAGCCATCCGCATTAGCCGTGCGTTTTAGCCGCACTCTCGCGTTTTTCTTCGCACTGGCGCTGCCCATTTCGACAGACAGGAACCCACACATGAGCCACGACGATCACAATTCCGACGCCTATCCCGGCCACAAGGACGATGCCGCCTGGCGCGAGCAGCTTTCGGAGATGGAATACCAGGTCGCGCGCCATGCGGCGACGGAGCGGCCATTCACGGGCCGCTACTGGGATCACTGGGACCGCGGCGTCTACGACTGCGTATGCTGCGGCACGCCCCTCTTCGAATCCGATACGAAATTCGACGCCGGATGCGGCTGGCCGAGCTATTTCCGCCCGATCAACGGCGAGGTGGTCGAGGAGCGCACCGACCGCTCGCACGGCATGCTGCGCATCGAAGTGCGCTGCAAGCACTGCGGCGCGCATCTGGGGCACGTATTCGAAGATGGCCCTGCGCCGACCGGCCTTCGGTATTGCATCAATTCGGCTGCGCTACAATTCGAGCCCAAGTGAGCGCCGGGTGCGGCGGATGTGGCATGCGCGCCGCAGCAGTCGTCACGACGCTCAAGCAAAACGCGACGCCGCACACGGCGTTGTGCCCTGTTTTTACGGACTTCCAGGCCGATAATGAAATTCCTGTTTGATCTGTTTCCGATCATCCTGTTCTTCGTTGCCTTCAAGGTGTGGGGCATCTTTACGGCAACCGCCGTGGCGATCGTCGCGACACTCGTGCAGATTGCATGGGTCGCATTCCGTCACCGCAAGGTCGATCCGATGCTCTGGCTCTCCCTCGGGATCGTCACCGTGTTCGGCGGCGCAACGCTCGTGCTGCACGACGAAACCTTCATCAAGTGGAAACCCACCGTCCTCTACTGGGCGTTCTCCGTGGCGCTGCTCGTCTCGCAGATCGGCTTCGGCAAGAACCTGATCGAAGCGATGATGGGCAAGCAGATCACGCTGCCGCACCGGATCTGGACGCAGCTCAACTTCATCTGGGCCATCTTCTTCGTGCTGCTCGGCATCTTGAACCTCTTCGTGGCGTTTCACTTCTCGACGGACGCATGGGTCGATTTCAAGCTGTTCGGCGCCACGGGCATTCTCGTTGTGTTCATCGTCGGACAGAGTCTGTGGCTCTCGCGTTACATCAAGGAGGAGGAAGAATGAGCGCGGTTTTCATCAATGCAAGCCCGGCTGAGCGTGTGGCGCTGATCGAGTCGCGCCTCTCGGCGGCGCTCGCGCCGGTCGTGTCGATCGAGGTGCGCGACGATAGCGCACAGCATGCCGGCCACGTCGGCGCAGCCGCGGGCGGGCACTACAGCGTCACGATCGTTGCGGCCGCATTCGCCGGGAAAGCCCGCCTGGCAAGACATCGCATGGTGTATGATGCGCTGGCCGATGCGATGCAGCGCGGCATTCACGCACTCGTAATCACGGCGCTCACGCCGGAAGAAGCTGCGGCGCTGCCCCGGTAGCCTATCTTTTAGTTCGTTCTTTTGGTTCGTTCGCCCTGTTAGGACTTTTCGATGACCTTGAAAAAAACCCGCTTCTGGGTGTTGCTGGCTGCGTGCGCCGCTGCGCCCGTCTTCGCGCAGAACATCGCCGTCGTCAACGGCACGCCGGTTCCCAAGTCGCGCGCCGATGCGCTGATCAACCAGCTCGTGCAACAAGGCCAGCAGGATACGCCGCAGCTGCAAATGCAGGTGCGCGAAGAACTCGTGCGACGCGAAATCCTGATGCAGGAAGCGTTGCGCCAGGGCATCCCGAACCGGCCGGACGTGAAGGCGCAGATCGCCATGACGCAGCAGACCGTCGTGCTGCGCGCGCTGATCGAAAACTTCGTGAAGAACAACCCGCCGAGCGACGCCGAGATCAAGGCGCGCTACGATCAGTTGACGCAGCAAGGCGGCGGCAGCGAATTCCACCTGCACCACATCCTCGTGGATAACGAGCAGCAGGCGAAGGACCTGATCGCGAAGATCAAGGGCGGCGCGAGCTTCGAAGACCTGGCCAAACAATACTCGAAGGACCCTGGCTCGGCGAAGAACGGCGGCGATCTGGACTGGTCGGATCCGAAGGCCTACGTGCCGGAATTCGCCGAAGCGGCCACGCATCTGCAAAAAGGCCAGATGACCGACACGCCGGTTCACACGCAGTTCGGCTGGCACATCATCCGTCTCGACGACACGCGCGCGATGACGCCGCCGCCGCTCGAACAGGTGCGCGACCAGATCAAGCAGCAACTGCAGCAGGAAAAGCTGCAGGCGTTCGAAGAGAAGCTGACCAAGCAGGCGAAGATTCAGTAACGCGCACTACGCGCGGCTGTGCCGGAGAACCCCGCGCTTTGCAAAAGGTGCGGGGTTTGTTTTTTGCCGCGTGCACCGCATCTGGCAAGCGATTAAAAGCGCGTAAAAAAGCCGGCCCGAAGGCCGGCTGCTTGTTCGCGTGTAGATCAAGCGCGCGGGGCGCGGCTTAACCGACCCACTTGCGCGCATTACGGAATGCGCGCATCCACGGGCTCGCCTCGCCCCATGCCTGCGGATGCCAGCTCATCGTCACGGTGCGCTGCACGCGCTCGGTGTGCGGCATCAGGACGGTGAAGCGGCCATCGGGCGTCGTCACCGACGTGATGCCCTGCGGCGAGCCGTTCGGATTGAGCGGATAGCGCTCGGTCGCCTGACCGTGGTGATCGACGTAGCGCATCGCCACGGCAACCTTCGACAGATCGCCCTGCTGCGAGAAGTCCGCGAACCCTTCGCCGTGCGCAACGGCCACCGGAATGCGCGAGCCTTCCATGCCGGCGAAGAAGATCGACGGCGAACCTTGCACCTCGACCAGCGAGAAGCGCGCCTCGAACTGCTCCGACTTGTTGCGCGTGAACTTCGGCCAGGCGTCCGCGCCCGGAATCATCGAGGCAAGGCTCGACATCATCTGGCAGCCGTTGCAGATGCCGAGTGCGAACGTATCCTCGCGTGCGAAGAAGGCCGCGAACATGTCCGCGAGCTTCGAGTTGAAACGGATCGTCTTCGCCCAGCCTTCGCCCGCACCCAGCACGTCGCCGTACGAGAAGCCGCCGCAGGCGACTGCGCCCGCGAAATCGGCGAGCGTCGCGCGGCCTTCGAGCAGGTCGCTCATATGGACGTCGTGCGCGTCGAAGCCTGCACGGTCGAACGCGTACGCGGTTTCGAGGTGCGAGTTCACGCCCTGCTCGCGCAGGATCGCCACCCGCGGACGCGCGCCCGTGGCGACGAACGGTGCAGCGATGTCGTCGGACGGATCGAACGTCAGATGCGGCGTCATGCCCGGATCGGCGGCGTCGAGGAGCGCGTCGTATTCGGCGTCGGCGCAGGCCGGATTGTCGCGCAGGCGCGCAATGCGCCAGCTCACTTCGCTCCACGCGCGCTGCAGTTCGGCGCGCGGCGCCTGGTAGATGCGCTTCGCGTCGCGATAGATCTCGATGGCGTCGCGGTCGTTCAGATGGCCGATCACGTGCGAACAGACCGACAGGCCGTGCTGGCGCAGTACCGCGAACACAGCATCGCGCTGCTGGGCGGGCACCTGGATCACGGCGCCGAGTTCCTCTGCGAACAGCGCACGCAGCGTGCGGTCTTCGCGGCGGCCGCTCGTCTGTTGCGTCCAGTCCTTCGCATCGCCGTAATCGGATTCGTGCTCGGTATCCAGCGCGAGCATGTCGACGTTCAGCGACACGCCCACGTGACCCGCGAACGCCATTTCGCACACCGTCGCCCACAGGCCGCCATCCGAGCGGTCGTGGTAGGCGAGCAGCTGCTCGTTGGCGTTGAGTTGCTGGATTGCCGTGAAGAACTGCTTGAGGTCTTCTGCGCTGTCGACGTCGGGCACCGCGTGGCCCACCTGCTGCGTGACCTGCGCGAAGATGCTGCCGCCGAGCCGGTTCTTGCCGCGACCGAGGTCGATCACGATCAGCACCGATTCGCCAGCCTCGTCGACACGGCGCAGTTGCGGCGTGAGATGGCGGCGCACGTCGTCGACTTGCGCGAACGCCGAGATGATCAGCGACACCGGCGCGACCACTTCCTTCGCGACGCCCTGCTCGTTCCACTTGGTGCGCATCGACAACGAATCTTTGCCCACCGGAATGCCGATGCCGAGCGCCGGGCACAGTTCCATGCCGATCGCCTTCACGGTGTCGTAGAGCGCGGCGTCTTCGCCGGGTGCGCCGCACGCGGCCATCCAGTTCGCCGAGAGCTTGAGCTTGTCGAGCGAGGCGATGGGTGCGCACGCAATGTTCGTGATGGCCTCGCCGATGGCCATGCGGCCCGACGCGGGCGCGTTGATGACGGCGAGCGGCGTGCGTTCGGCCATCGTCATCGCTTCGCCCTTGTAGCCCGCGTAGTCGAGCGTCGTGATCGCGCAGTCGGCGACCGGCACCTGCCAGGGGCCGACCATCTGGTCGCGCACGCTCGTGCCGCCCACCGAGCGGTCGCCGATCGTGATGAGGAAGGACTTGCTGCCGACAGTCGGATGGCGCAGCACGCTCTTCGCGACTTCGTCGAACGCCACGCCGGTCACGTCGACCGGAACGAGCGGCGTGCTCGCGTGCTCGACGTCGCGGTGCATGCGCGGCGGCTTGCCGAGCAGAATGTCCATCGGCATGTCCACCGGCTGGTGGTTGCCGTTCGCGGCCAGCGCCTTTTCGTCGGTGTCGATGAGCTTCAGTTCGCGCTCGGCGCTCGCCACGCCGACCACGGCGAACGGGCAGCGCTCGCGCGTGCAGATCGCTTCGAACATGGGCAGATCGGCGGGCGAGATCGCGAGGACGTAGCGCTCCTGCGCTTCGTTCGACCAGATTTCGCGCGGCGACAGCCCCGACTCTTCGAGCTGGACCTTGCGCAGCTCGAAGCGCGCGCCCTTGTCCGCGCCGTCGACGAGTTCGGGGAACGCGTTCGAAAGACCGCCCGCGCCGACGTCATGGATGCTCAGGATCGGGTTGTGCTCGCCCAGTTGCCAGCAGGAGTTGATGACTTCCTGCGCGCGACGCTCGATTTCCGGGTTGCCGCGCTGGACCGAATCGAAGTCGAGCTGAGCGGTATTCGTGCCGGTGGCCATCGAGCTGGCTGCGCCGCCGCCCATGCCGATGCGCATGCCCGGGCCGCCGATCTGGATCAGCAGCGAGCCTTCGGGCAAGTCGTGCTTGTGCGTGTGCTGCGCGCTGATGTTGCCGATGCCGCCCGCGATCATGATCGGCTTGTGATAGCCGCGCACGGTGCCTGCAACGTTCTGCTCGTAGACGCGGAAGTAGCCGCCGAGATTCGGGCGGCCGAATTCGTTGTTGAACGCCGCGCCGCCGAGCGGGCCGTCGATCATGATCTGCAGCGGGGATGCGATGCGGTCCGGACGGCCGTAGGCGGTGGCTTCGTCGGCGGGATTGCGGTGCGCGAGCGGCGTGGCGGCGTCGCGCGCGTTCTCCCAGGATTCACGCGCATCAGGCAGTTCGAGGTTCGAGACCGTGAAACCCGTGAGACCGGCCTTCGGACGCGCGCCGCGGCCCGTCGCGCCTTCGTCGCGGATTTCGCCGCCCGCGCCCGTTGCGGCGCCCGGGAACGGCGAGATGGCGGTCGGGTGGTTGTGCGTCTCCACCTTCATCAATGTGTGCGTGAGTTCGGTGTGGCGGCCGTACTGCTCGGCGGGCGCGCCCGCGCTACCCGCCTTGCGCGGGAACCAGCGCTCCGCAACCGCGCCTTCCATGATCGAGGAATTGTCCGAATACGCGACGATCGTGCCCTGCGGACTCATTTTTTCGGTGTTGCGGATCATCGCGAAGAGCGACAGATCCTGCTCCTGGCCGTCGATGGTCCAGCTCGCGTTGAAGATCTTGTGGCGGCAGTGCTCGCTGTTGGCCTGCGCGAACATCATCAGTTCGACGTCGGTGGGATTGCGTTCGAGCTTCGTGAATGCGTCAACGAGGTAGTCGATTTCGTCGTCGGCGAGCGCGAGGCCCAGTTCGCCGTTGGCGATCTCGAGCGCCTTGCGGCCGTGGCCGAGCACGTCCACGGTCTGCATCGGCTTCGCGGGCAGTTCGTCGAAGAGGTGCAACGCCGTGTCGCGCGAGGCCGCCACGCTTTCGGTCATGCGATCGTGCAGCGCCGCTGCAACCGCTTCGCGCGCTTGGTCGGAGAGCGTTTTCTTGCCGCCGAGGATGCCCGACTTCAGCACCACCGTGTATTCGACGCCGCGCTCGATGCGGCGCACCTGTTCGAGGCCGCAGTGATGCGCGATATCGGTGGCCTTGCTCGCCCACGGCGAAACCGTGCCGAAACGCGGCACGACGAGGAACGTCACCATGCTGCCGCGCTCCTGCGGCGCCGCGAACGGCGCGCCGTAGTGCATCAGCGCCTCGATCTTCGCGCTGTCCTCAGCGACGAGCGGCGCAGCCGAATTGACGAAATGCAGATACTGCCCGTACACGCCGACGATGTTGGCATCGAAGTTTGCACCGATACGCTGAAGCGTTTCGAGCAGGCGGGTTTGACGGAAGTCGGAGAGGGCCGAAGCACCGGGGAAACACGAGAAGTGGGCCATGGACTGGGACGTTGCGTCGAGGTTGCGTCGAAATTGCGTCATGGAATTCGCCTCGCGCGGCGGCGATGAGTCGCGCAAGGCGGCGACGGCAAGGCGAAAGGGAGTCCGCAATTATAGCGCGGAAGGTCTCTCCCGGCCCGGCAGACGCAGCGCTTACCCATTGCGCGCATGGCGAGCCGCCCCGTTTGGCTGCTATGATTGCGCGTTTCACCCGATCGGCTCGCGAAAAAACGCGCGCCGCACGCCCCACCCCTGGCACGGCGCCCCTTTCCCGTCGGCGCGCCGTCCGCCTGCAGATCGTATTGTCATGGATGTCATCGTCATTGGCGGCGGAATCGCCGGCGTCGCCACAGCCTACCAGTTGCGCGCGGCGGGTCACCGCGTCTGCGTGGTCGAACGCCATGCGACGGTTGCGCAAGGCGCTACTTATGGCCACAGCGGCATCGTGCTGCCCACGCCGCTCGACGTCTGGTTCGGCCCCACCTTTTTGCGCGATGGACGGCACGGCGCGGGCGGCGTAATCTGCAGGACGGGATTTGGAGGCCAGGCACGCGCGTTCGTCAAGCGGCTACGCACGCTGCACGGCTCCGAAGCCTTCGCGGCCCGCTACGCGCAGCTGCGCCCGCTGATCGAAGCAGCCGAAAGCGCGCTCGGCGACGC
This sequence comes from Paraburkholderia sp., assembly GCF_004298475.1. Lineage (GTDB taxonomy): Bacteria > Pseudomonadota > Gammaproteobacteria > Burkholderiales > Burkholderiaceae > Paraburkholderia > Paraburkholderia denitrificans. The sequence goes on from NZ_SCRP01000010.1 coordinate 41,155, forward strand.
CGAAAACCACTTCCAGCTCGAATACGAACAGCGCAAGGGCCTGCTCTACCTCGTGCGCAGCACGGGCGAATGGGCGCTCACGCAACCGGCGCTCGAACTGCTGCGCCGCTTCGAGGTGCCGCATCACGCATTGAGCGCAGCCGAGTGTGTTGCGTTCGAGCGCAACATTCCCGACGATCCCCCGTTTGCGGGCGGCGTGCACTTCGACTCGGGGCGTGTCGCGAATTGCCCGCTCTTCGTGAAGCAGCTCAAGCAGCTGCTCGACCACAACGGCGGCGTGCAATTCCAGACCGGCCGCGAAGTCAGCGCGATCCGGCTCGAGAGCGGCCGCGCTGCCGTCGAGTTCGCGCCGCGCCTGCCCGAGGACGCCCGCACGCGCGAGGTCGAAGTCATCTCCGGCGACGCCGTGGTCGTGGCGGCGGGCGCGCAGACGCCGCGCCTCGTGGCGCCATTCGGCGTCAAGCTGCCGCTTTATCCGTTGCGCGTGCACACATTGAACGCGCCGGTCGCGCATGAGGAATGCGTGCCGCACACGACGATCGTCGACACCGCCAGGCGCGTCGCGGTCACGCGCATGAATCACCGTCTGCGGATTTCGGGCGGCGGCGTGCTGCTGCGCGCGCGCCAGGCCGACGAACCGCTCACCGAAGCACTCACCGAACAGGCGCTGACGCTGCTCGGCGAAGCTTCGCGCGACTGGGCGCCGGGCGCAGCGCGGATTTCCGCCGCACTGGCGTGGGAAGGCATGAAGCTGCTGTCGGCGGACGGCCTGCCTGCTGTTGGCAACGCCGGTCATCCGCGGCTCTTCGTCAACGCCGGGCACGGCCCGGCAGGCTGGGCGCTCGCGCTCGGCTCGGCACAGCTCATCGCACAGCAGATCACGGGCCTCAAGCCCGATCTTCCGGACGACACCGTCGCCGCCCTGCGGCCGGATCGCGGGTAAGCCCCGGTTTCGACAAGCACCCGGAACCCCACGACGCGATGGCTCGGGTATCGTTGCACTGTCGATATCACGATCCGTCCTCGCCATGTCCGCCACGCCGCTGCCCGCCTCCTCCGCGCCGACGCTCCTCACGCCCCACGACCGGCCCGTGCCGCTCCTGACCGTCGAGGAATTGCGCGTCTGCGAAACCGCTGCGCAGGCTGGTTTGCCCGAACACACGCTCATGGCCCGCGCCGGGGCCGCCGCCGCCCGCTTCCTGAACGAGCAGATCGCGCATGCGCCCTCGCCCGCAGCCGGCAAGTCCGTCTGGTTCGCGGCCGGGCCCGGCAATAACGGCGGCGATGCACTCGTCGTCGCGACGGAACTGCATCGGGCGGGCGTGGCCGTCGAAGTCTGCATGCCGGTCGAGGTCAAACCCGACGACGCGCGCTGGGCGCTGAGCGTTGCGCGCGCCGCGGGCGTTCCCATCACCGCCGCGCCGCCCGCCTCGTTCGACGCGTATGGCTGGCTTGTGGACGGGATGTTCGGCATCGGGCTCGCGCGCGGCCTCGACGGCGTATTCGCGGATCTCGCTTCACGGCTCTCCGCACGCGCGAGGCGCCACGGCCACGTGCTTGCGCTCGACGTGCCGAGCGGCCTCGACAGCGACACGGGCAACGTCGTCGGCAGCGGGCCTGCCGTGCGCGCAACCCACACGGTCACGTTCATCGCGGCCAAGCCCGGCCTCTATACCGGCGCGGGCCGCGACCACGCGGGCGCCGTGAGCGTCGCACCGATCGGCATCGACACGGAAGCTCACCCATCGGCCGCGCGCCTCAATGCGCCCGCCCTCTTCGCCGCCTGGCTGCCCGCGCGCGATTACGCGGCGCACAAGGGCACGTTCGGCACGCTGGCCGTTATCGGCGGCGACACCGGCATGTGCGGCGCGCCCATTCTGGCGGCCCGTGCCGCGCTCCTCTCAGGTGCGGGCAAGGTCCATGTGGGATTCGTCGGCAGCGATGCGCCGCCCTACGATCCGCCGCATCCCGAGTTGATGCTGCACGCGGCAGACACACTCGACACCGCTGCCATGGACGCGATTGCGGCAGGCTGCGGCATGGGCGGCAGCGTTGCGGCACACAATCTCGTCGAAGCGATCCTGCAGTTGAACGTGCCCGTGCTGCTCGATGCCGACGCGCTCAATCTCGTCGCGGGCGACGACGCGCTCGGCGCGCGTATCGCCACGCGCGGCACGCCGTGCGTGATCACGCCGCATCCGCTGGAAGCCGCCCGCCTGCTTGCTGCGGATACGGCTTTCGTGCAACGAGACCGCGTCGCGGCTGCGCGCGCGCTGGCGGCGCGCTTCTCCGCGGTGGCCGTGCTCAAGGGCAGCGGCACCATCATCGCGGCGCCCGACGGCCGCATCGCCATCAATCCAACCGGCAACGCGGCACTTGCGACGGGCGGCACGGGCGACGTGCTCGGCGGCCTGATCGGCGCGCTGCTCGCGCAGCGGCTGCCGCCGTTCGAAGCGGCCCTCGCGGGCGTCTGGCTGCACGGCCTCGCCGCCGAGGCGCTCTGCGCGGAAGGCGGCGGACCGGCCGGTCTCGCGGCGGGCGAACTCGCGCCGATGGTGCGGCGGCTCATGAACCGGCTGTTCTATCCGTCACGCGACTAAGTTCACGCGAAGCGAAGCGAGGCGGCACGCCGCTTGCTGGATACGCGGCATGTGCGATAACTCGCAAACGTACGATCGTGCGTCTATGGAGCGCCCCTTCACACCCCACCATGACTGCGCAGGTTCACGACAGCCCGCTATACTGACTCACCACGCCACCGGCAGTCATCGAGCGCGGCCGCGCACCTGCGCCGCGCGCAAAATGCCTCCGCCCAACCGGCGGACGGTATCCGCCGCCTTCCCACCGTGCTTCCTTGCCAGACGAACATGACGAATCCGCTTCCTGCATGGTCCGCGCTTCAGACGCACTACGAACAAATCCGCGATGAGCGCCTGCGCGACTGGTTCGCGCCCGCCAACGACACTGCCCCGACCCGCGCCGAACGCTTCACGTTCACCGGCGGCGGTCTTGCGGCCGATTTGTCGAAAAACCGCATCACCGACGCCACGCTGAATCTGCTCGCGCAGCTCGCGCGTGACGCGGGCGTCGAAGTCCGCCGCGACGCGATGTTCGCAGGCGAGATCGTCAACCCGACCGAAGGCCGCGCGGCGCTGCATACCGCGTTGCGCGCGACCGGGCTCGACGCGCCGTTCCACGCCCAGATCCTCGCCGAGCGCGCGAAGATGGCGAAGTTCGCCGACGCCGTGCGCAGCGGCGCATGGACCGGCTACACGGGCAAGCGCATCCGTCATGTCGTGAACATCGGCATCGGCGGCTCGGATCTCGGGCCGAAGATGGTCGTGCACGCGCTGCAACACCTGGCGGCGCCGGAAATCCGCTCGCACTTCGTTTCGAACGTCGATGGTGCCGATCTGTGGCGCGTGATCGAGCACATCGACCCCGAAGAGACGCTGGCCATCATCGTCTCGAAGACGTTCACCACGCTCGAAACGATGACCAACGCGCGCTCGATGCGCGACTGGTTCATGCAGAACGGCTGCCCTGAAAGCGCGCTCGCGAAGCATTTCGTGGGCGTGTCGGCGAATCCGGCCGAGGTCGTGAAGTTCGGCATCGCCGCCACGAACGTCTTCGAGATGTGGGACTGGGTGGGCGGCCGCTATTCGCTGTGGTCGGCGGTGGGCCTCTCGATCATGATCGCGATCGGATCCGCGCAATTCGACGAACTGCTCGCAGGCGCGCACGACATGGACCAGCACTTCCGCGAGGCGCCGCTCGAACGCAACCTGCCGGTGCTCCTCGGGATGATCGGCGTCTGGTATCGCAACTTCTTCGGCTCGCAGAGCTATCTGGTCGCGCCGTACTCGGAGGCGCTGCACTACCTGCCCGCCTATCTCCAGCAACTCGAAATGGAGAGCAACGGCAAGTCGGCGCGGCTCGACGGACGGTTCGTCGATTACCCCACCGCCGCCGTCACCTGGGGCGAGCCCGGCACCAACGGACAGCACGCGTTCTTCCAGATGCTGCACCAGGGACCGACGATCGTGCCGATCGACTTCATCGCGGTGCTCACGCCGGAACATCCGCTTGCCGACCATCATCCGAAGCTGCTCGCCAACTGCTTCGCGCAAAGCGAAGCGCTGATGCTCGGCCGCACCGAAGAAGAAGCGCGCAAGGTGGCCGGACCCGACAAGCCCGAACTCGTGTCGCACCTGGTGTTCCCCGGCAACCGGCCAACCACGACGCTGCTGGTCGATGCGCTCAACGCGCGCACGCTCGGCGCGCTGATCGCGCTCTACGAGCACAAGGTGCTCGTGCAGGCGTCCGTGTGGAATATCAATCCGTTCGACCAGTGGGGCGTGGAACTCGGCAAGATTCTCGGCAAGGTGGTCGAGGCCGATCTCACCGCCGCTGCCGGCGACGTGAAGCAGCACGATTCGTCGACGGCGACGTTGATCGCACGAGCGCGCGCCGCACTCAAGCGTGCGGAATAAGGCGGAATAAGCGGGTACCTGACGATGCGAAGGCCGGCGTGCGCTGCGGCGCACGCCGGCCTTCGCCAGAGAAGCGGCACGTCACTGAGCACGTAACTCAGCGCCCGGCTTCTTCGATCTTGCCGGAATCGAGCACTTCGCCATGCATTACGCGCCGCCCCGCTTCGATCGTCACAGTCGTATCGCAGCGGCGCGCAAGATCGATATCGTGCGTAACCAGCACGAGCGTCGCGCCGTTCGCACGATTCATCTCGAACACGAGGTCGATGACCGCGTGGCCCGTGGCGGCGTCGAGACTGCCCGTGGGTTCGTCGGCGAAGAGGATGGCGGGGTGCGTCACGAATGCGCGCGCAAGCGCCACGCGTTGCTGTTCGCCACCTGAGAGGAGTTTCGGATAGTGCCCCGTGCGCTGTCCGAGGCCGACGCGTTCGAGCAGCGCACGCGAGCGTGCGAATGCCTCGCGTGTGGACATGCCGCCCTGCAGTTCAAGCGGCAGCGCGACATTTTCGAGCGCGGTGAGATGCGGCATCAACTGGAAGGACTGGAACACGAAGCCGACGGAACCGTTGCGCAGCGCCGCGCGTTGATCCTCGGCCATGCCGGTCAACTCCTCGCCAAGCAACCGGACGGAGCCCGCGCTCGCGCTATCCAGCCCCGCTAGCAGTCCGAGCAGCGTAGACTTGCCCGAACCCGAAGCGCCGACGATTGCCACGCTGCTGCCAGCGTGGACGGTGAGATCGATACCGTCGAGTATCGTCAACTCACCGGTGGCATCGGTAACCCGCTTGCACAATCCGCGCACTTCGATGACTGGATCACTATTCATTCGCATATGATCAAGCACAGGTTAGCCATCAAGGCGCCGCTCGGCGAGCCGTTTGCCGCAGGTTTCAGCGCTGCCTGGGCGACTGCTTGCGCGATTGCCTGCGCCAGATTCGTCACCGCGGTCGCCATGATCGGCGCGCTATTTCCGATCACCGGCGCGCAGCCTGCAATCGCGGCCACACCGCCCGCCGCTGCCGACACGGCGAAGCCCGTGATCGTCGTGCTCGGCGACAGTCTCTCCGCCGAATACGGCCTGCCGCGCGACACGGGTTGGGTCGCGCTGATGCGCGAGCGGCTCGCGAACAAGCGAATCGATTATACCGTTGCGAATGCGAGCATCAGCGGGGACACAACGAGCGGCGGCCTTGCGCGCCTGCCGCTTGTGATGCAGCGCCTCAAGCCCTCGATCGTCATCGTCGAGCTCGGTGCCAACGACGCGCTGCGCGGCGTCCCGCTCACCACGACCGAGAGCAATCTGCGCGCCATCATCGCCCAGATCCGCAAGGGCAACGCGAAGCCGATGCTCGTCGGCATGTACGTGCCGCCCAACTATGGACTCGACTATACGCAGCAATTCCATGGCCTCTATGGCCATTTGTCCAAGGAATTGCACGTGCCGCTCGTTCCGTTCCTGCTTGCCGGTCTCACAGACAAACCCGAGTTGTTCCAGTCGGACCAGATTCATCCGACGCAGCAGGCACAGCCTTTGCTGCTCGACAACGTGTGGCCGACGCTCAAACCGCTCCTCGCTGGCGGCGCACAGCACTAGCCTGTACGGCTCGCTTTTCTCGGGTATCGCTGGCGTCGCTGCGCGGTGCGACGCAGGGCCGTTTGTGCCATGCGCGCCCCGGGGCGGGCGGCCACGAAGCCTGGGGGGATCGGTGGCTTTCGCCGGAACCCGTCCGTCCCTGGCGGGAGAGAGAAGCGTGAAGTACGTGTGCGTTATTTTCGTCGTGGCGACGCTTGACGCCTGTGCCAGCCAGCCGCTGCCGATGAGTGCGGAATCGGTCGGCACGAGCCTGCATCCGTCTGTAGCCGTTGCGCAGTGCATCGCGCAAAAGTGGGCTGATCGCTCGCAACAGCAGGTCATCTCGCAGACGATGACGGCTGACAACCAGGCAATCGATGTTTATATGCCGGGCCAGCGGCCGCCCGACGGCGCTGCCGCAACAGTGCGCCCGTCCTGGTCGCCGAATAACAAAACCTGGGTTGGCTACCGCGCCGGTAGCGGCGCCAATGTCGCAAACGGTCGCGACGCCACCAGCGCCATCACCGCCTGCCTCTGATCGCAGCGGCTGCGCGCACTGCAAGCCCTGAAAAGGCAAAAACCCCGCAATCGCGAACCGCACCGCAAAGCTGGATCGGCATCCAGCCTGGCGGCGCAGCCCGTTGCGGGGCTTTTTTGCTGCTGGCACGGCGGACCGTGCCGTCTGACTTACTGTTGTCCGTCGCCGGACTGGCCAGCCGGACCGAGCGAGCCGTAGTACTTCACCTTCGAGCGATCACGCAGCGCGTCGAGATAGGCCTGCACCTGCGATTGCCCGCTCACCTGCGCGAGCTGCTGTTGCGCACCGGCGAGACGCGGACCTTCTGCGGCCGGGCCGTTCGTGACGGCATTGATGCGATAGATCGCAAAACCGTCGCTGCCGAGATCGACGCCGACATAAACCGGCAGACTCTGCGCATCGGCCTTGAAGACCGCCGACAGCGCCGCAGGCGACAGCCCCTGCGCATCATTGCGCGAAACCTTCGCCACCGCCGAGAATCCGGCGGTCGCTTTCGACTTCTGCAGATCGACGAGCCTGGCCTGGCCGTCCTTGCGTGCGAGGTCGGCGGCCTGCTGCGCGCTGACGCGCTGACGCACGGCATCCTTGACCGCGGCGAATTCCGGCGTCGCGGCTGCCTGGAACTTCGTGACGCGCGCCGAGATCAACGTGCTGTTACCGACGTCGATCGCCTGCGTGTTGTTGTGCTGGTTCACCGAGTCGTTCGCGAACACCGCGGCGAGGAACTTTTGATTGTTCAACGGGCTGTCCGGCGGCAGCGCCGGATTCGGCTTCGACATGACCGTTGCGGTCTGGATGGTCAGCTTGAACTTGTCGGCGGCCGGTTGCAGGCTCTTCGACTGCTCATAGACCAGCGAGGTGAAGCCTTCGGTAGCGTCGCCGAGCAGCTTCGTGGCCTGTTGCGCCTTGACGTCGCTCAGGATCGCGGCCTTCACCTCTTCGAACGGCTTCGTCGACGACGGCTTGATGTCCGTGACCTTGAGGATGTGATAGCCGAAGTCCGACTGGATCACGTCGCTGATTTCGTCCTTCTTGAGCTTGAAGACGGCATTGTCGAACGCTTCGCCGCCCGCGATCATGCCGCGGCCGAAGAAGCCGAGGTCGCCGCCCTTCGACGCCGAGCCCGGATCCTGCGAATCCTTCTGCGCGATCTGCGCGAACTGGTCGGGATGGGCCCGCACTTCGACGAGGATCGATTCCGCCTTCTGCTTCGCGGCGCTCCGGTCGGCGGCGCTCGCATCCTTCGGCACGGCGATCAGGATGTGGCTTGCGCGCACCTGTTCGTCGGTGCGGTAGTGAGCGAGGTTGTCGTTGTAGAACTGCTTGAGGTCGGCGTCTGACGGATGAACCGTGGCCGCCACCGCCGCCGCCGACAGCACCAGATACTGGATCTGGGCCGTTGCCGGCGTTGCGAAATCGCTCTTGTGCGCGTCGTAGTAGGCCTGCAGTTCCGCGTCGGTCGGCTGCACCCTGGCCGCATAGTCGGCGGCATGGAATGCAAGCGCCTGGACTTCGCGCTGCTGTTCGGAGAGCGCCATGAGCTGCTGTGCGAGCGACTTCGGCGTGAACGCGCTGTTGATGACCGCGGCGGGCAACTGCTCCATCGCGAGGCTGTAGCGCACGCGCTCGTCATACTGCTCGGGCGTCATGCCCTGCATGGCGAGCATTTCCTTGTAGCGGTCGAGGTCCATCGAGCCGTCGGGCTTCTTGAGCGACGCGATGATCGGATCGGACAGCAGCGCCCGGCGTACGGCATCGTCCGACGCGCTGAGGTGCAGGCGCTGCGTCTCGGCAGCGAGCACGCGCTGCTGGATCATGCCGTCGAGGATGTCCTTGCGGTGCTGCGGCGTGTCAAACAGAGCCTGGTCGAAGCTCGCGCCCATGACCTGGCGAGCCTGATCGAGTTGCTGACGCGCGGCGTTGTCGTACTCGACACGCGTAATGTCGTGTCCATCGACGCTTGCGACATTTGCGCTTTCGTCGAAGAAGCCGCGGAAACCTTGAATGCCGACGAAGCCGAGCCCTGGCAGGATCACCAGGAGCAGCAGGAACATCATCAGCCGTTTGTGATTGCGGAAAAAGTCGAGCATGCGTGACAGAGCGAAGGGAGGGCCCAAAAACAGAACGCCCGATATTACCTCAGAGGACAATAAAAAAGGCGAACCGCAGTTTGCCTTCGGTTCGCCTTCTTTAGAAAGATCTGGCGGAGCGGACGGGGCTCGAACCCGCGACCCCCGGCGTGACAGGCCGGTATTCTGACCAACTGAACTACCGCTCCGTGCGGTTGCATTCTGCAACTATCCTGCGACTACTTATGCAGATGCCTGAGGAACCGAAAACTGGTGGGTGCTGAGGGGTTCGAACCCCCGACCTACGCCTTGTAAGGGCGCCGCTCTACCAACTGAGCTAAGCACCCAGCTTTGCGATTCCTGAACTGCTTTTTGTGCTTCTTTCAGTGTGCTTTTCGGTGCGCTTCGCGGCGCATTTATGCGCACGCTTTTTTTCACCGCATTTTCCACTGCACTTACCACACTAATGCCGACCTGGACAGTGAAAACTGCACAACGATGGCCAGCGAGCCCGCTAGTTTAGCGCATCTTTGAGCGCTTTACCAGGCCGGAATTTCGGGACCTTTGCGGCCTTGATCTTGATCGCATCGCCCGTGCGGGGATTGCGCCCCGTGCGCGCCGTGCGCTTGCCCACGGCAAACGTGCCGAAGCCGACCAGCGTGACCGATCCGCCTTTCTTGAGCGTGCCCTTGACGCCACCGATCACGGCGTCGAGTGCACGTCCCGCAGCCGCTTTCGAGATGTCGGCTTGCTGAGCGATGTGATCGATCAAATCCGTTTTGTTCATTCCAGCCCCCGAGAATGTGTTTGGGTAATCATTGCGACGCTTTGCGCGCCGGGATTCAGGAAAAGACGGACCCGGCGCTGTGCCGGGCTCGCTCATTTAACGGGTCGGAATCGACGGTGTCAAGCCGGGTTCAGCCTGATTTAACGGGACTTTCGAGAAATTCCCCCAGGGCGCGGCCAATCGTCCGGGCGGAGTTTGCGCTGGGTTTGCACCTCGTTCGTGCAATAAAAAACCCGCGGGCCGAACCGCGGGTTTTCGGTACTTCGCGGGCCGCGCGCAGGACGCGCCGGCCGCCTCATTGCTGCAGCGAACTCAGTGCTTGACCACTTCGGTCGCGCTGGCGTCCGCCGGTTCGGCGACGGGCGCTGCGGCCTTTGCAACGTCCGCCTTCACTTCCTCTTCCGGCAGCGCCTGCGGCACACGTTCGAGCGCCAGTTCGAGCACCTTGTCGATCCAGCGGACCGGCACGATTTCGATCGCGTTCTTCACGTTGTCCGGAATCTCGGAAAGATCCTTCACGTTCTCTTCCGGGATCAGCACGAGCTTGATGCCGCCGCGATGCGCCGCGAGCAGCTTCTCCTTCAGACCGCCGATCGGCAGCACTTCGCCGCGCAGCGTGATCTCGCCCGTCATCGCGACGTTGGCGCGCACCGGAATGCCCGTGAGCACCGACACCAGCGCGGTCGTCATCGCGATACCGGCGGACGGACCGTCCTTCGGCGTCGCGCCTTCCGGCACGTGAATGTGGATGTCCTGCTTCTCGAACGCCTCGTCCTTGATGCCAAGACGCCGCGAGCGCGAGCGCACCACCGAGCGTGCCGCTTCGACCGATTCCTTCATGACGTCGCCGAGCGAACCCGTGCGGATCACGTTGCCCTTGCCGGGCATGACCGCCGCTTCGATCGTCAGCAGATCGCCGCCGACTTCGGTCCACGCAAGGCCCGTGACCTGGCCGATCTGGTTTTCCTTCGCAGCCAGGCCGAAGTCGTACTTGCGCACGCCGAGGAACGTATCGAGATTCGTGCCGTCGACCGTCACCGCGCCCTGCGCCTTCTTCAGCAGAAGCATCTTCACGACCTTGCGGCAGATCTTCGATATTTCGCGCTCGAGCGAACGCACGCCCGCTTCACGCGTGTAATAGCGAATGATGTCGCGGATTGCACCTTCCGCGACCTCGACCTCGCCGGCCTTCAGGCCGTTGTTCTTCTTCTGCTTCGGCAGCAGGTAGCGCTGTGCGATGCTGACCTTCTCGTCTTCCGTGTAACCCGACAGGCGGATGACTTCCATCCGGTCGAGCAGCGGCGGCGGGATGTTCAGCGAGTTCGACGTAGCGACGAACATCACATCGGAGAGGTCGAAATCGACTTCGATGTAGTGATCGGCGAACGTGTGGTTCTGTTCCGGATCGAGGACTTCGAGCAGCGCCGACGACGGATCGCCGCGGAAATCCATGCCCATCTTGTCGACTTCGTCGAGCAGGAAGAGCGGATTGCGCACGCCGACCTTCGTGAGGCTCTGCAGGATCTTGCCCGGCATCGAACCGATATACGTGCGGCGGTGACCGCGAATCTCGGCCTCGTCACGCACGCCGCCGAGCGCCATGCGCACGAACTTGCGATTCGTTGCACGCGCAATCGACTGGCCAAGCGAGGTCTTGCCGACGCCCGGAGGCCCGACGAGGCACAAGATCGGCGCCTTGACCTTGTCCACGCGTTGCTGCACTGCGAGATATTCGAGAATGCGTTCCTTCACCTTCTCGAGGCCGAAGTGGTCTTCGTCGAGCACGGTCTCGGCGTTCGTGAGATCGTTGTTGACCTTGCTCTTCTTGCGCCACGGCAGGCCAATCAGCGTGTCGATGTAGTTGCGCACGACCGTCGCTTCCGCCGACATCGGCGACATCAGCTTGAGCTTCTTCAGCTCGGCGTCGGCCTTCTTCTTGGCTTCCTTGGGCATGCGCGCAGCGGTGATGCGCTTCTCGAGCTCTTCGAGATCCGCGCCCTCTTCGCCTTCGCCCAGTTCCTTCTGGATCGCCTTGACCTGCTCGTTCAGGTAGTACTCGCGCTGGCTCTTCTCCATCTGGCGCTTCACGCGGCCGCGGATACGCTTCTCCACCTGGAGAATGTCGATCTCGGCTTCGAGTTGCGCGAGCAGATGCTCGAGACGCTCCACGACCGGGAACATCTGGAGGATGTGCTGCTTCTGGTCGAGCTTGAGCGGCAGATGGGCCGCGATGGTGTCGGCAAGACGACCCGCTTCGTCGATACCCGACAGCGACGTCAGGATTTCCGGCGGGATCTTCTTGTTCAGCTTTACGTACTGGTCGAATTGCGACACGATCGCGCGGCGCAGCGCTTCGGTTTCGGCGCCGTCGGCATGATCGGGTTCGAGCGGCATCACCTCGCACGAAAACTGCGCTTCCTGCTCTTCGATCGAGAGCGTCTTCGCGCGCTGCAGCCCCTCGACGAGCACTTTCACCGTGCCGTCGGGCAACTTCAGCATCTGCAGGATGTTTGCAACGCATCCCACTTCGTACATGTCTTTTTCGGTCGGCTCATCCTTCGCGGCGGTTTTTTGCGCGACGAGCATGATGTGCTTGCCGCCTTCCATCGCCGCTTCGAGGGCCTTGATCGATTTCGGCCTGCCCACGAAGAGGGGAATCACCATATGCGGGAAAACTACGACGTCTCGCAGCGGCAGCAGCGGGAGCGTGGTGCGTTCCGGCGGGAGGAGTTGGGTTCCTGACATTTCATTTCCCCATGAGTGGAATCAATTCATTCGATAAGTAAGGCCTGCGACAGCGTTTGCAAGCCTCGAGCGTGTGGGAAAAGTTCAGTGACTCCAGAAATAGTGCGCCATCGACCACCAGACAAAACCAGACAAACGAAAAAGCCGTTCATCTCATTGTATGAACGGCTTCTTTCCGGAACTCTTTAGCCGATCACCGCCATTAGTTCGATCCTGCCACCTTCGGCGCGTCTTCGTAGATCAGCAGCGGTTTGCCGTCGCCGTCGATCACGTTGTCGTCGATGATGACCTTGCTCACGCCCTTCATGGCCGGTAGATCGTACATCACGTCGAGCAGCGCCTGCTCGAGGATCGAGCGCAGGCCCCGTGCGCCGGTCTTGCGGCGGATCGCCTTGCGCGCGACCGATTGCAGCGCAGCCGGGCGAATTTCCAGTTCCACGCGCTCCATGTTGAAGAGCTTGTGATACTGCTTGACGAGCGCGTTCTTCGGCTCGACCAGGATCTTCATCAACGCGGCTTCGTCGAGCTTGCCGAGCGTGGCGACCACCGGCAGGCGGCCGATCAGTTCGGGAATCAGACCGAACTTGATCAGGTCTTCCGGCTCCACTTCGCGCAGCACTTCGCCCGCGTCGCGCTCCTGCTTGCTCTTCACGCTCGCGCCAAAACCGATGCCGGTCTTTTCGGTGCGGTCGGTGATGACCTTTTCCAGGCCGTCGAACGCGCCGCCGCAGATGAACAGGATGTTGGTCGTATCGACCTGGATGAAGTCCTGGTTCGGGTGCTTGCGGCCGCCCTGCGGCGGCACCGACGCCATCGTGCCCTCGATCAGCTTGAGGAGCGCCTGCTGCACGCCCTCGCCCGATACGTCGCGGGTGATCGACGGGTTATCCGACTTGCGGCTGATCTTGTCGATTTCGTCGATATAGACGATGCCGCGCTGCGCCTTGTCAACCTCGTAGTTGCAGTTCTGCAGCAGCTTCTGAATGATGTTCTCGACGTCCTCGCCCACGTAGCCGGTTTCGGTCAGCGTGGTGGCGTCGGCGATCACGAACGGCACGTTCAGAAGGCGCGCGAGCGTTTGCGCGAGCAACGTCTTGCCGGAGCCCGTGGGCCCGATCAGCAGGATGTTGCTCTTGGAAAGTTCGACGTCGTCCTTCTTGTCGAGATGCTTCAGGCGCTTGTAGTGGTTGTACACCGCCACGGCGAGAATCTTCTTCGCACGTTCCTGGCCGATCACGTACTGGTCGAGGATGTCGCGAATTTCCTGCGGACCCGGCAGGTCCGAGCGCGACAGCGCGGCGTCGACGCCAGCGCCTGCGGCTTCGTCGCGAATAATCTCGTTGCACAGGTCGATGCATTCATCGCAGATGAACACCGACGGCCCCGCAATCAGTTTCTTTACTTCATGCTGGCTTTTGCCGCAGAACGAGCAATACAACAGCTTCTCGCTGCTGGAACCTTTTTTGTCCGCCATGGATAGATGAGCCTCCGGACACTCTTTTACATGATACGCCGTTTCCCCCGGCCACACCGGGAGGCGGATGAACCGCTTGCTGTGACGGCGTGTGGGCCGCAGGCTGCGAGCGCGTTTTCCGATTATTCCACACGGTTCGCGCGGCAGCGCCAATCCCATTTTCCACGGAGACCGAAGTCTCCGCCGATTGCGGGCGGCGCGCCAGAACGGGCCGGATCAGGGGCGCTTGTGGAGCACCTGGTCGACGAGCCCGTACGCTTGCGCGTCCTCACCGGACATGAAGTTGTCGCGGTCGGTGTCGCGCGCGATGCGCTCGACCGGCTGGCCGGTATGGTGCGCGAGCAGCTGGTTCAGGCGCTCCTTCAGGTACAGGATTTCGCGCGCCTGGATTTCGATATCGGACGCCTGGCCGCGCGCGCCGCCGAGCGGCTGGTGGATCATCACGCGCGAATTCGGCAGCGCGAAGCGCTTGCCCTTCGCACCCGACGCGAGCAGGAACGCGCCCATGCTGGCCGCGAGGCCCATGCAAAGGGTCGAAACGTCCGGCTTGATGAACTGCATCGTGTCGTAGATCGCCATGCCGGCCGAGACAGAACCGCCCGGGCTGTTGATGTACAGGCTGATGTCCTTGTCCGGGTTCTCGCTTTCGAGAAACAGCAGTTGCGCGACAACGAGGTTCGCAGTCTGGTCGTTCACTTCGCCGACCATGAACACCACACGCTCCTTGAGCAGGCGCGAGTAGATGTCGTACGAACGCTCGCCGCGGCCGCTCGTCTCCACGACGATCGGCACGAGCCCGAGCGCTTGCGGTTCGAGATCCCGCGATGCGTGGGAGGTCAACGTATCCAGCGATTGAGCGCGAATGGTCATGCGGTGCATCCTTGTCTGGAAGATCTCTTCTGATTACCCCGTATGGAGGCGGACCCCGCGTAATTCAACCACACTCGCCGAATGGGAAAATTACGCGGACGCAAAAACGGCGTGCTCGCCATCGGAAGCCCCGACAGCCGGCACGCCGCTGCGCGGTCGCCTTAAGCCTGCGCCGTTGCGCTTGCCAGTTCTTCGAAGCTCACGAGCTTGTCCGTCACCCTGGCCTTGTCGAGCACGAAATCCACAACGTTCGATTCGACGACGAAGGCTTCCATTTCGGCGAGACGCTGCTGGTTCGAATAATACCAGCGCACGACTTCCTTCGGGTCTTCGTAACTTTTCGCGAATTCGTCGACTTCGGCGCGGATCTGCTCCGGCTTCGCCTCAAGGCTGTTCGCCTTCACGAGCTCGGCCAGCACGAGGCCCAGCTTGACGCGGCGCTCAGCCTGGTCCTTGAACATCTCGGCCGGAATCGGCGCGTCCTTGGCGTTCGGAACGCCGCGCTGCACGAGGTCCGCGCGCGCCATTTCGACGAGGCGCTGCTGGTCCTGCTCGACGAGTGCGTTCGGCACGTCGAGTTCGGAGATCTTCAGGAGCGCATCCATCACCTGGTTCTTGACGATGGCCTGGGTGCGGCGCTTTGCTTCACGCTCCAGGTTGTCCTTGATCTCGGCGCGCATCTTGACGAGGTCGCCGTCGGCGATGCCGAGCGACTTCGCGAATTCCGCGTCGATCTCCGGCAGGTGCGGCCACTCGATCTTGTGCATCGTGATCGTGAACTTCGCGGTCTTGCCCGCGACGTCCTTGCCGTGATAGTCCGCCGGGAAGCTCAGGTCGAATTCGCGCGACTCGCCTTGCTTCAGGCCGAGCGCAGCCGTTTCGAATTCCGGCAGCATGCGGCCTTCGCCCAGCACGAACGTGAAGCCTTCTGCCGTGCCGCCCGGGAATGCGACGTCGTCGATCTTGCCGACGAAGTCGACCGTCACGCGGTCGCCGCTCTTCGCTGCGGTGTCGGCGCCGCCGTCACCGTGCTCGCCCGCGTCGCCGCGCGCGTGGAAATGCACGCGCTGCTTGCGCAGGATGTCGAGCGTGCGATCGATTTCGGTATCGGCGATCGACGTGGTCGTGCGCTCGATTTCGGCGGTTGCGACGTCACCGATCTTGACTTCGGGATAGACCTCGAAGGTCGCGTCGAACGCGTAGGCGCCTTCAGCGACCTCGGTCTTCGGGGCGAAGCTCGGCTGGCCGGCAACGCGCAGGTTTTCGGCGCGGCTGATGTCGAAGAATTCCTTGCCGATCTTGTCGCTCAGGACTTCGGCTTCGACCTGGCCCGAGTACTGCTGCGTGACCATCTTGAGCGGCACCTTGCCCGGGCGGAAACCCGGCATGCGCACGTTCTTCGCGAGTTGGCGGATGCGCGAATCCACTTCTTTCTGCACGGCATCCTTCGGCAGGGAAATCGTCACGCGGCGTTCGAGCTTGCCGAGGTTTTCAACAACGTTAGCCATGGCTTCAATCGTCCTAAAATTTATTCGAGTGAATCAGTAATCTTTGCTGTGCCGCGGTCCGCCGCCCTATCGGGCACGCTGTGAGGCGACCTATAGCACCGGCAGCACCTGCGCCTCGTTGCGCCGCTTGCAGGTGCTTCTGCGCCTAATGCTGGCAACTCCCGCTGGCAACCCCGCGCCGCCTTTCACACGCACGCGCGACCAAGGCCGCCTGCGCGCTCCGGAACCCGCCCATGCGTGCGCTCTGCTGCACCGCAATGAGCGATTTGCGACGCGGTTCCGTCAAAAGAGCCAAGCATTTTAGCAAACTATTTCCGCCGTCAAATGGATTTGCCGCTCGGTTCATTCTGGGATGGTGATGGAACACGGCATTCACGCACACGCAACCGGCACAATCCACGCCTATCCACGTTAGCGTATGTGGCATATCCAGCCCGCGCGACAGCGCTGTTAAGCTACCCGTCTGGCAGATCCGCCCACCCTATACCAACCCTTGCCAGCATCGAGACACCATGTCTAACCCGTCGTCTGACATTCCCGTCGTCGTCATTGCCCCGGATTCGTTCAAAGGTTCGCTCAGTGCGGACGGCGTAGCCGCCGCAATCGCCGAAGGCATCCGCCGCGCCCGCCCGGACGCGGACATCCGCCTGTGTCCAATGGCCGATGGCGGCGAAGGCACGCTCGACGCGATGCTACTCGCAGGCGGCAAGCGCCATGTAATCAGCGTGCGCGGCGCAGCCGGGCCGATGCGCGACGCCGCGGTCGGCCTGCTGCCGGACGGCAGCGCGATTGTCGAAACCGCCGAAATCGTCGGCATCACCGATCCCGTCGGCATGGGCGTGCCGGTCGCAGCGCGCAGCACAATCGGCATGGGTCAGGCGATTCGCATGCTGCTCGACGAAGGCGTGCGGCGCTTCTACGTCGCGCTCGGCGGCAGCAGTACGAACGATGCGGGTGCGGGTCTGCTCGTCGGCCTCGGACTACAGCTTTTCGACGCAGCAGGCCAACCCGTCGACCCTACACCCGAAGCGCTCGCGCGCGTGGCGCGTGTCGACGTGTCGGGCCTCGATGCGCGGCTCGCCGAGGCGTCGTTCGTCGCCATGTCCGACGTCGACAATCCGCTTACGGGTGAGCATGGTGCAACGGCCGTGTTCGGTCCGCAAAAGGGCGTGACGCCGGAACAGGTCGCGCTGATCGACGCGGCACTCGCGCATTTCGCCGACCTCGTCGAAGCGGCGCTCAACCGTCGTGTGCGCAATGAAGCAGGTTCAGGCGCGGCGGGCGGGCTCGGCTTCGCGCTGCGCATGCTCGGCGCGAGCATCGAACCGGGCGCCGAAGTGGTCGCGCGTCAGATCGGCCTCGATACCGCATTGCGCGGTGCGAACTGGCTCATCACGGGTGAGGGTCGTTCAGACGTGCAAACGTTGCATGGCAAAGCGCCTTTCATTGCTTGCCGTCATGCGCAGGCCGCAGGCGTGCCCGCCACGCTGCTGTCGGGCGCAGTCGATCCCGCCGCGCTGCCTCGCCTGTCAGAACACTTCAGCGGCTGCTTCTCGCCAGCACCCGGACCCATCACGCTGGACGCTGCGATCCGCGATGCGGCGACGCTGCTCACAAACGTTACCGAACAGCTTGCACGCTTGCGTTTCGGCACGCGCTGACGCGCAACTGTCTTCCTCCGCTGTCTTCCTCGTTAAGCGGTTAAAAGATGCGCGCGCCACGTTCTTGCGTGGCGTGTATTTCGCACTACGCGACGTTGACCCGCGAGCCGGTTGCGGCAACAATCACATCACGCGCAGTCGTCTTGCGCACCCCTCACGCATCGCGCATTCCCCCACGCAACCAGGACGATCATGAAGGCAAGCAAAGCCGGACTCGAGCAATATTTGACTTATCGGCTCCATGTCCTGAACAAGCTCTCCGAACGGGGCAGCACCGAACGCTACCAGGCGAAGCTCGGCATCACGCTGCCCGAGGCGCGGCTCATTGGCGCCGTAGGCGCATTCGGCCCGTTCTCTGTGATGGAGCTCGCACGCCATGCGAATCTCGACAAGAGCCAGGCAAGCCGCGCGGCCGAAGCGCTGATGCGCCGCGGCCTCATGCGCCGCGACGCGAGCGAGGAAGATGGCCGCCTCGTACTCGTATCGCTCACGCCGGAAGGACGTGCCCTCTACCGCAAGGTGATGCCGATCGCACGCAAGTGGAATGAGGACTTGTTTTCCTGCCTCGACGACAAAGAACGCGAAATGCTGGGGCGCGCGCTCAACAAGGTTATCGAGGCCTACGAGATTTAGCCGGCTTCATCGCCACGCGGCGTGCGGAAGACAGGGAAAAGAAAAAGGCCGGTGCAGAACCGGCCTCGAATAATTACTGTCTGGATACATGCGGGATGCACGCCGCTCGCGTGTCCCGCGCGCATCCGATATCGAGAAGAAAGAGTTGGTGCGTGAGGCCGGACTCGAACCGGCACACCCTTGCGGGCGTCAGGACCTAAACCTGGTGCGTCTACCAATTTCGCCACTCACGCGAATCTTTTCGCCTGCTCGCAGGGCCACCGAGAGGACCGCTGCGATCTCGCGTGCTTTCACGTCCCGTTCAACCCGTTCAACCGTATGAACCTCGCGTTGCAGACGCTGCCGGGCGGGACGGGCACGATATTCACGTACATACGTTCGAAAGCGCAGGCGCGAAATTCTAACCGATTGCCTGGCGCTTGTCTGCATGCGCACGATGCTAGAATCGCCAGTTTGCCGCCACAGCCCGGGCCGTTGCCCGTTGCCTGCCGCCGCGGCGCACATCCCCACCCCGCAGACACCGTGAACTTCGACGACTACTGCCAGCAAAAGGCGGCTCCGCCCGGATCAGGCACCTACTACGCGCTGCGCCAGGCAAGCGCCGCGCGCCAACCGCTTCTCGCCGCCCTCTTCGCGCTGCGCCGCGAGCTGGAAGAAACCGCGAAGGAAACGAGCGATCCCACCGTCGGACGCACGAAACTCGCGTGGTGGCAAAAGGAACTGGCCGGGCTTGCTGCTGCCGGTAACGGCGCGGGAAGCAGCGAGGGGAACAGCGCGCAGGCCCATCCCGTGACGCAGGCGCTCGCGCACCATCTCGACGATGTCAAGGCGACGTACCCCGCGCTGCAGGCGTTGCTGGCCGGTTACGCGATGGACTTCGATCAGGCGCGCTATCTCGACTTCCCCAACCTTCGGCACTACATGGACGCCGTGGGCGGCACGTTCGCCACGCTCGTCGCACGCGTGAGCGCACGCGATGCGGGCGCCGCCGCGCAATGGGCCGCGCCGCTCGGCAACGCGCTGATGCTCGCGCAGTTCGTGCCGGAAATCGGCAACGATGCGCGCCATGGCCGCATCTACATTCCGATCGACGAACTGCAGCGCTACAACGTCACCGCCGCCGATCTGATGAATCGCCGCTACAGCGACGAATTCACCGAACTCATGAAGTTCCAGACGGCGCGTGCGCGCGAAGCGCTCGCCGCCGCACTCGACGGCATTCCCGCCGCCGAACGGCGCGGTCAGCGTACGCTGCGCTCGCTCGCGGCGCTTTCGCTTGCACTGCTGGAGGAAGTGGAGCGCGAGCGCTTCCAGGTGCTGCATCAGCAGATCGTCCTCACGCCGATCCGCAAGCTCTGGATCGCCTGGCGCGCGGCGCGGCGCGCCTGAAACACGTATCGCCCGATCACGCGCGCAGGATCGGCAGCGGCTGGAAGCGGTCCTGCAGCACGGCCCGTGCATCGAGTCCCCACCACGGCCCCAGCACCGTCGCATAGAGCTGCCGGAAATCGACGCCGGCCGGCAGATTTCCGTCGCCATCGAGCCGCGCCAGTTGCGGCGCCTGGCCGTACAGGCCGCCCGCAACGCGGCCACCGGCCACGAAGTGCGCGCACGCCGTGCCGTGGCCGGTTCCGCGGTCCGGGTTTTCACGCACGCTGCGGCCGAACTCTGCGTACGTGACGATCATCGTGCGATCCCAGCGGCCAAGTTCGATGAGCGCATCGCGCATCGCCACCATGCCCGCAGCGAACTGATGCAGCAGAGCCGCATGCCGGCCCGGCTGGTTCTCATGCGTATCGAAGCCGTTCAGCGTGAGCCGGATCGCCGCGATGCCTTCGCCCCGCACGGGTACGCCATGTGCCGTGTCGCCCAACGCGAGCGCCTGCATCGCCGTCTTGATCGACGTGCCGAACAGCCCCGGTGGAAACACTGTCTTCAGCGCGTACTGCTGCGAGCGCCTCGGACGCAACCGGTCGGCCACCTTGAGGATGTCGCGTTCGACGTCGAGCAGGTGGGCAAGCGTCGGATCGGGCTCATCCAATGACGTCGGCGTGATGAGGCGCGATGCGAGCGCAAGGCGCGCCGGATCCACGAGCGTAATCACGCGCTCGCCGTTCGCGAGCGGGCCCGCCTCCGCACTACCGAGCACGAGTCCATCCGTCGCGAAACCCGTCGGCGCCGGCGCGTTCGCGAATGCGCGCGCGAGCCAGCCGTCGCGCAGGTACTGATCCGGGCGCGACGCGGTGTCCCATATCTCGGTGGAGCGGAAGTGCGACAGATTCGGCTGCGCGTAGCCCACGCCCTGCACGATCGCCAGCCGCCTCGCGCGCCACATCGGCATGAGCGGCGCAAGCGCCGGATGCAGCGCCGTGCGTTCGTCGAGCTGGATCGCCTGATCGTGGCGCACGCCGATGTTCGCGCGATAGCGGTGGTAAAGCGGATCGGCGAACGGCACGACGGTATTGAGTCCGTCGTTGCCGCCCTTGAGTTCGACGAGGATCAACAGATTGTCGTAGCCCGCCGCAAACGGACCTGCCGCGCCGCTTCGCGCGTGGGCCGCGCCCGGCAGCCACAGCGACATTCCCGCCGCAGCGCTCGCCGCCAAAAACTCGCGTCGCTTCATGGTGCGTCCTGCCTCTCGTGGCGGCCGCGCGAACTGCCCTGCTCCCTCATTCGACTGTTCATTTCAATTGGTGCTTCAGGTCCATCAGCAGTGCTTCGAGATGCGCTCGCCGTGGTTGCGGGCGCGAATGCATTGACGGGTTCTTTCGGCCGCGCGATGCGCTTCGCTTGCGCCCGCGACGCCAGTGCGCGCACATCATCCGTGTTCGCGTCCAACGGTGCAAGCCGTTCGTTTGAAACCGAAGTAATCGTCGCGCATGCGTGCGCATACATTCGATCGTACAAATCGTACTGATCGGCAAACGATTGCACCTGAGCAGCATCAAACACGAACCGCTTTATCGCGTCACACGCGAAACAATGAGAAAACCCACGTACGTTGAATATCGCGGCCCGGCAAATGATCCGCAATGGATGTTGATTACGCAATCGCCAGGTAATCACCAGGTACGCGCCAGGCAATTGCGATTAAATCGATCGAGCGTGCGCCGTGAACAACGCTGTCTCGCGCGGCAATGCCCTCAGCGTTTGTAAAGCTCGCGCACCGCGTCTTCGATGTGCTGGCGCAGCAGGCGGCGCTCTTCAGGTGTCATGTGGCCGTCGCGGCGCCGCTGGTCGAGGTCGGGCGGAACACCGGGCGTGTGCGAGTTCGGATCGGAGGCGGAATGATCGGGCGGATCGCTGCGGAAGCGGTGCGCAGGCGGCTTGTAGCCCACGGGATGCGAGAACGTGTGCGAGCCGTCATGCCGGTTGATGGAGGGCTCGGCGCCGGCCGAGGCCGGATCCAATGCGGCCACGATGCCACCGGCCAGCGCCAGTGTAATCATAGTATGGCGCATTGTCGGCCTGACCCCTCCCTTCATTCTGTTCCCTTCGTCACGCGGCAAACAGCTACCTTGAATCCGTGCAAACCCGCGTCGGTGCGAGCGGCAATTTAAAGTCGGATGAAGTATCTACCGAACCGCCGCATTCCGTAAAGCAGTCTATCCGTCAGCTCTTGATGCCGTGGCACACCACGGGTAAATTTTGTAACTGACTGTAACCCCTTAATTGGTGCAAACTCGCACTACAGTCCAATCGCGATAAGATGCCTGCCATGGAAACCAAGAACCCCTCGAAAATCCTGGTTGTCGACGACGACCCGCGCCTGCGTGATTTGCTGCGGCGTTATCTCGGCGAGCAGGGTTTCAATGTCTACGTTGCTGAAAACGCACCCGCCATGAACAAGCTGTGGGTGCGCGAACGTTTCGATCTGCTCGTGCTCGACCTCATGCTGCCGGGCGAAGACGGCCTGTCGATCTGCCGCCGCCTGCGCGGCAGCAACGACCGCACGCCCATCATCATGCTCACGGCAAAGGGCGAGGATGTGGATCGCATCGTCGGCCTGGAAATGGGCGCCGACGATTATCTGCCGAAGCCTTTCAATCCGCGCGAACTGGTCGCGCGCATTCACGCGGTGCTGCGCCGCCAGGCGCCTTCGGAATTGCCGGGTGCACCGTCGGAAACCACCGAGGTCTTCGAATTCGGCGAATTCGCGCTGAACCTCGCCACGCGCACGCTGACGAAAGCCGGCCAGGAAATTCCGCTCACCACGGGCGAGTTCTCGGTGCTGAAGGTTTTCGCGCGCCATCCACGTCAACCGCTCTCGCGCGAAAAGCTCATGGAGCTGGCGCGCGGTCGCGAATACGAAGTGTTCGACCGCAGTCTCGATGTGCAGATTTCGCGTCTGCGCAAGCTGATCGAGCCGGATCCGGGCAGCCCGCGCTTCATCCAGACGGTCTGGGGCCTTGGCTACGTATTCATTCCGGACGGCGCAGCCTGAACCGGCTGGGCGTCTGCAATTCCTCTGTCTGACAGGAAGGTCCCATGCGGATTGACCGGCGTCTGCTGACGCTCGCGTTCGGCGACCTGTTCTGGCGCACCTTCCTGCTGATCGCACTGCTGATTGCGGTCAGTCTTGCAGCGTGGTTCCAGAGCTTTCGCGTGATCGAGCGTGAACCGCGCGCGCAGCGCGTGGCGCTGCAGCTCGTCGCGGTCGTGAAGCTCACGCGCACCGCGCTGCTCTATTCCGATCCCGACCTGCGCCGCGCGCTGCTCCAGGACCTGGAGAGCAACGAAGGCGTGCGCGTCTATCCGCGCGAAGCGACGGACAAATACAAGCTCCAGCCCGACGAATCGCTGAACCGGCTGATCGAGCACGACATTCGCGGGCGCCTTGGCGACGACACCGTCATCGCCCAGTCGGTCAACGACATTCCGGGCGTGTGGATCAGCTTCAAGATCGACGACGACGATTACTGGGTCGCGCTCGACCGCGATCAGCTCGACAACGTCACCGGGCTGCAATGGGTCGGATGGGGCGTGTCCGCGCTGGCGCTTTCGCTCTTCGGCGCGGCATTCATCACGAGTCTGGTGAACCGCCCGTTCGCGCGGCTCGCGATGTCGGCACGCATGGTGGGCTCCGGGCAGTCGCCCGCGCCGCTGCCCGAGAGCGGCATGGGCGTGGCCGCCGAAACCAACCGAAGCTTCAACCAGATGGTGCGCGATCTCGAACAGCTGGAAGCGGATCGCGCGCTGATGCTGGCGGGCATCTCGCACGATCTGCGCACGCCGCTCGCGCGGCTGCGGCTGGAGACGGAGATGAGTCCGTCCGACCAGGCGACCAAGGATGCGATGATCGACGACATCGAGCAGATGGACCTGATCATCGGCCGTTTCCTCGACTATGCCCGTCCGGTGCAGCGCATGACCGAACGCGTCGACCTCTCGGTGATCGCGGGCGAAATGGCTGCGCGCATGGCGAGCGAAGACGGCGTGCGGCTCATCACGCGCCTCGCGCCGTCCGCCATGATCGAAGCCGACGACACCGACATGCGCCGCGTCCTCGGCAACCTGATCGAAAACGCCCGCAAATACGGCGCAAGCGATTCGGATGGCATTCCGCACATCATGCTCGAAACGCGCGTCTCGCATTCGCGCGTGGAGCTGTCGGTCGTCGATGAAGGACCTGGCATTCCCGAAGACCAGATCGCACTCGTGACGCGCCCGTTCTATCGCGTCAACAGCGCCCGTACCCAGGCCAACGGCACCGGCCTCGGCATGGCGATCGTGCAGCGGCTCGTGGGCCGCTATCGCGGCGCGCTGCGCCTGCGCAACCGCCTGCCCGGCCCCGGGCTCGAGGTGACGATCGAGTTTCCGCTCGCCAAGGGCGTGTAAGCGGCACAACAAGCCGCACAACAATCGGTGCAACAAGCGGCATAACACACGGCACAGCGAGCGGCACAGAGCACTTCGCCGCACCCGGCCATATCAGCAGCTTCCCTCTCGCCCGCGCAACGCCTGCGGCACATCGACATCGTCGTGCCGCGCGAGCGCTGCGGCTGTCACAATCGTCTTGATCAAGCCGATCACTCTCTCACCTGGAGCGGCAGCATGAAGACAGTGGGCGACAAACTCGAAGCCTTCTCCGTCACCGCGGCGAAGCCCGGATTCAACCAGCCGGAAGAAAACGGCGAGTCGGCGTTTCTTGACATTACCGAGCGGACGTTCTCGTCGAAATGGAAAATCATCTACTTCTATCCGAAGGACTTCACGCTCGTCTGCCCGACCGAGATCGTCGGCTTCGCGCGGCTGCAAAAAGCGTTCGAGGACCGCGAAGCCGTACTGATGGGCGGCAGCTGCGACAACGAATACGTCAAGCTCGCGTGGCGCCGCGAAAATGCGGAACTCGACCGCCTGAACCATTATTCGTTCGGCGACGTGAAAGGTGAGTTGATCGACCAGCTCGGCGTGCGCGACCAGGAGCAAGGCGTGGCGCTGCGCGCCACCTTCATCGTCGATCCGGACAACGTGATCCAGCACGTGAGCGTCGACCATCTGAACATCGGGCGCAATCCCGACGAAATCCTGCGCGTGCTCGACGCCCTGCAAACCGGCGAGCTATGCCCGAGCGGCCGGCCCATCGGCGGCGCGACGCTTTAGACCCTATGCACGCAAGCGCGCCGACTCTGCCTCGGCATGCACCGGCAGCCACTGATCGATCGCGGTCTGGAGCACGCGCTTTCTCTCCAGCACCCGCTTTTCGAGCAGTTGCCACGACAGCAGCGCAAGCACGAACGCCAGTGCGAACTGCAGCACGAGCGGCAGGATGGCATCGGCGGCAGGCGGCAAGCCGAGCCTCGTGTAGAGCGCGGGATCTTCGCCCAGTTTCGACGGCACAAGATTGTGAAAGAGATAGAAGCCGTAGCTAATGGTGCCGAGATAAGCCAGCGGACGCGCGTCGAGCGCGGCGACGAGCGCATTGCCCTGGCTGCGCACGATCCACACGAACACGGCACATAACGAGAGCGCAAGGCCGATATCGAGCAGTCCCGGCAGCACGGCATGCTGCTGTGCGACGCACGCTGCGCAATCCGCGCGGCCCACCGCGAATGCGGCGAGACTCGCAAAGCCGGCTGCGAGCCACCATGCGCTCACACTGCCGTTCGCCGAGGGCACGCGCGCCCCGGCAATCGCCACCGCGCCGCCGAGCGCAATCAACGCGAAATTCCACGGCGAGAATGCATAGACGAGCGGTGCGCTCGCCCCATGCAGATACAGCCCGAGATGGATCAGCGCGGCGCAGCCAATCGCCGCCGCGCAAATCGCGAGATGGCGGGACGCACGCGAGAACAGCAGCGCGAACGGCGCCGCGAGATAGAACTGCTGCTCGACCGCGAGACTCCAGAAATGCGAAACGGTGCCCGGCCATTTGTCGTGAACCACGCCGATCCAGTAATTGGAAAGGAATGCGAAATGCCATGCGAGACCCAGCTCGACCTCGCGCTGATAGAACAGTGCATGCGCGATGGTCAGCGCGATCAGCAGCAGATAGTAGACCGGCACGATGCGCAGCGTGCGCTTGATGAAGAACACGTAGAGCACGGCGTCTCTGCGCGCCGTGTGCTGCTCGATGCGCAGACGGTTGCGATGCAGTTCGCCGACGATCAGATAACCGCTGATCAGAAAGAATAGCCACACGCCGAGCTTGCCCACGTCGACTGCCTCGACGTGGGCCTTGTGCGCGAGAAACACGAGCACCACTGCAAGCGCCCGCAGGCCGTCAAGGCCTTTCACATGCTTTTCGTTCGCCGTCATTGCCCTTCCCGAGTCTCGACAAGAACCCAGTATCGGCAGAAATAAACAGAAATTTATCGGCAAGAAAAACACGGGCGATGATTGCAGATGCAATCATCGCCCGTTCGCGGGTGCAGGTACGCGGCTTGCGCCGCATCGGCCGCAATTTGCTTTACGAACTGCTTAACGCGCCGCCCTACGTACCGCTCTACGTACCGCTTTATGTACCTTAAGCGCGCGTGAGCAGCACGGCGGCTTGCGCTTCGATGCCCTCGCCCCGGCCCAGATAGCCGAGTTTTTCGTTGGTCTTGGCCTTCACGTTCACGCGATCGAGCGGCAGCTTCAGATCTTGCGCGATATTCGCGCGCATGGCTTCGATGTGCGGCGCGAGCTTCGGCGCCTGCGCGATGACCGTGCTGTCGACGTTAACGAGCGCAAAACCCGCCTCCTCGACGCGGCGCAGGCACTCGCGCAGCAGCACGCGGCTATTGGCCCCGTAAAAGGTCTTGTCGGTGTCGGGAAAATGGCGGCCGATGTCGCCGAGCGCGGCCGCGCCGAACAGCGCGTCGGTGATCGCGTGCAGGAGCACGTCGGCATCCGAGTGGCCGAGCAGCCCGCGCTCGTACGGCACCGTCACGCCGCCGATAACGAGCGGGCGTCCGGGCACGAGCGCATGCACGTCGTAGCCTTGTCCGATTCTGATGTCCATGGGAGATTTCCGGGTTGGGTTGTCGGGCGCGCGATGCAACGCTCAGGCCGCAGGCGGCTGGCTGAGAATCGCTTCGGCAAGCGCGAAGTCTTCGGGGTACGTCACCTTGAAGTTGCGCAGGCTGCCCTGCACGAGACGCGGCGAATGGCCGAGCCATTCGATTGCGCTCGCCTCGTCGGTGAGGTCGTGGCCTTCCTGCTGCGCGCGCTCGATGGCCGTGCGCAGCATGCCGATGCGGAACATCTGCGGCGTCTGCGCCTGCCAGAGTCCGTCGCGCGCTTCGGTGCGGGCGATGCGCGGCGCGGGGCCGCCCGCTTCTTCGTCCGATGCCACGCGCTTGAGCGTGTCGGCGACCGGCAGCGCCATGATGCCGCCCACGTCGTCGTCCTTCAACGCATCGACGAGCGAGCGGATCAGCGCGGGCGTGATGCCGGGGCGCGCCGCGTCGTGCACGAGCACCCAGTCGTCGTCGCGCGCGCCGAACTCGGTCAGCGCGGCAAGACCGTTGAAGACCGACGCCTGGCGGGAGGCTCCGCCGCAGCGGCGCACGGCGAAGCGCAGGCCGCCGAAACGGCGCGCGTCGAAGTAGCCGTCGTCAGGCGCGATCACGACGAGCGTCTGTGCGAATTCGCCGCAGGCGTCGAACGCGGCAAGCGTATAGTGCAGGAGGTCGCGGCCGGCGACCATTCGATACTGCTTCGGCATGGCCGAGCCGGAGCGGCTGCCGGTACCGGCGCATGGGATCAGGGCAAACAGGCGTGGGGTCACGGTGGTGCAATCGGCATGGGTCAAATTAAAGGACGGATTTTATAATAGGTCCTTTGCCCGCACGGCCAACGCCCGCAAAAGTCCGAAAAACCACGCGCAAGCCTGCAACAGCGCGGTTGCGCGCCCCGAGGCTGTCACCGGCACTCACGTCCGGGCCGCTGTAGACGTTACCCTGTTGCCTATGTCCGATATCGCCGCTTCGTCGCAGTCTCCGTCCCCCGTCGCACTCGTCAAGCCGGGCCAGCGCTATGCCTTCGACGGCACGCACGGCTCGTCCGATGCGCTCCTGATCGCCCGGTACCGCGAAGCGTCGCGCACGAGCGCCCCGCTCGTCGCCGTGATCTGCGCCAGCGCCGTCGACGCGCAGCGGCTCGCCCAGGAAATCCCGTTCTTCGCACCCGAGGCGCGCGTGCGCCTCCTGCCCGACTGGGAGACGCTGCCTTACGACACGTTTTCGCCGCACCAGGATCTCGTCTCCGAGCGGCTCGCCACGCTGCACGATCTCGGCGAAGGCCGCTGTGACATCCTGCTCGTCCCGGCCACGACCGCGCTCTACCGCATGCCCCCGGCGTCGTTCCTCGCGGGCTATACGTTCTCGTTCGCGCAGGGCGAGCGGCTCGACGAGGCCAGGCTCAAATCGCAATTGACGCTGGCCGGCTACGAGCACGTGAGCCAGGTCGTGCGCCCCGGCGAATACTGCGTGCGCGGCTCGCTGATCGACCTGTTCCCGATGGGCTCGACGCTCCCGTACCGTCTCGACCTGTTCGACGACCAGGTCGATTCGATCCGCGCCTTCGATCCGGACAGCCAGCGCAGCCTCTATCCGGTGAAGGACGTGCGGATGCTGCCGGGCCGCGAGTTCCCGTTCGACGAGGCCTCGCGCACCGCATTTCGCAGCCGCTGGCGCGAGGTGTTCGAAGGCGACCCGAGCCGCGCGACGATCTACAAGGACATCGGCAACGGTGTGCCGTCGGCGGGCATCGAGTATTACCTGCCGCTCTTCTTCGAAGAGACCGCAACGCTGTTCCACTATCTGCCCGCCAACGCGCAGCTCGTGTTTTCGGGCGATCTGGACACGTCGATCCGCCGCTTCTGCGCCGACACGAAGCAGCGCTACAACTTCCTGTCGCACGACCGCGAGCGGCCGATTCTGGAGCCGCAGCGCCTCTTCCTCACGGAAGACGATTTCTTCACGCTCGCCAAGCCGTTCGCGCGCCTCGCGCTGCCGGCGGCCAGTTCGGGCGGCTGGGCAAACGCGCTGCCGAACCTTGCGATCAATCGCCACGCAGACGATCCGCTCGCCGCGCTGCGCGGCTATCTCGACACGACGAAAAACCGCGTGCTGTTCGCGGTGGAATCCGCGGGCCGCCGCGAGACGATCGCGCAACTGCTCGCGGAGAACCGTCTGCGGCCTGCCTCGGCGGACAGCTTCGAGGATTGGCTCACCTCCGAAGAGCGCTTCGTGCTGGGCGTCGCGCCGCTCTCGACCGGCTTCGCGCTGGCGAACGAAGGGCTCGCCATCGTCACTGAATCCGAGTTGTACGGGCCGCTCGCGCGCCGCGCCGGACGTCGTCGCCAGGAACAGGCGAGCAACGTCGATTCGATGGTGCGCGACCTGTCCGAGCTGAAGGTAGGCGATCCGGTCGTGCACGCGCAGCACGGCATCGGCCGCTATCACGGTCTCGTGACGATGGATCTCGGCGAAGGCGATACGGAATTCCTGCACCTCGAATACGCGAGCAGCAGCAAGCTTTATGTGCCCGTGTCGCAACTGCACGTGATTTCGCGCTACAGCGGCGCCGATCCGGATAACGCGCCGCTGCACGCACTGGGCTCGGGCCAGTGGGAAAAGGCGCGCCGCAAGGCTGCGCAGCAGATCCGCGACACCGCCGCCGAACTGCTGAACCTCTACGCGCGGCGCGCCGCGCGCGAGGGCCACGCGTTCAAGCTCGAACCGCGCGACTACGTGAAGTTCGCCGAGAGCTTCGGCTTCGAGGAAACGCCCGATCAGGCGGCGGCCATCGCGGCCGTGATCGGCGACATGACGAGCGGCAAGCCGATGGACCGCCTCGTGTGCGGCGACGTGGGCTTCGGCAAGACCGAGGTGGCGCTGCGCGCGGCCTTCATCGCCGTGATGGGCGGCAAGCAGGTGGCGATCCTCTCGCCCACCACGCTGCTCGCCGAGCAGCACACCCAGACCTTCACCGACCGCTTCGCCGACTGGCCCGTACGCATCGCCGAGCTTTCGCGCTTCAAGACCGGCAAGGAAGTGAACACGGCGATCCAGCAGATCAACGACGGCAGCGTCGACGTCGTGATCGGCACGCACAAGCTGCTTTCGTCGGACGTGCAGTTCAAGCGGCTCGGGCTCGTGATCATCGACGAGGAACACCGCTTCGGCGTGCGCCAGAAGGAAGCGCTGAAGGCGCTGCGCGCGGAAGTCGACGTGCTCACGCTGACCGCGACGCCGATCCCGCGCACGCTCGGCATGGCGCTCGAAGGACTGCGCGATTTTTCCGTGATCGCCACGGCGCCGCAAAAGCGGCTCGCGATCAAGACCTTCGTGCGCCGCGAGGAAGACAGCGTGATTCGCGAAGCCATGCTGCGCGAACTGAAGCGCGGCGGCCAGGTTTATTTCCTGCACAACGAAGTCGAGACGATCGAGAACCGCCGCGCGATGCTCGAAGCACTCGTGCCCGAGGCGCGCATCACGGTCGCGCACGGCCAGATGCACGAGCGCGAACTCGAAGCGGTCATGCGCGACTTCGTGGCCCAGCGCGCGAACGTGCTGCTGTGCACGACGATCATCGAGACCGGCATCGACGTGCCGACCTCGAACACCATCCTGATCCACCGCTCCGACAAGTTCGGCCTCGCGCAATTGCACCAGTTGCGCGGGCGCGTGGGCCGCTCGCATCACCAGGCGTATGCCTACCTCCTCGTGCACGATCCGCAGGGCCTCACGAAACAGGCGCAGCGGCGTCTCGAAGCGATCCAGCAGATGGAGGAACTCGGCTCGGGTTTCTATCTCGCGATGCACGACCTCGAAATTCGCGGCACCGGCGAAGTGCTCGGCGACAAACAGTCGGGCGAGATTCAGGAAATCGGCTTCCAGCTTTACACCGACATGCTCAACGACGCGGTGAAGGCGCTCAAGGAAGGCCGCGAACCGGATCTGACCGCGCCGCTCGCCGCGACGACCGAAATCAACCTGCACGCGCCCGCCATCCTGCCCGCCGACTATTGCGGCGACGTGCAGGAGCGCCTGTCGCTCTACAAGCGGCTCGCGAACTGCGAACACGACGACTCCATCGACGGCATCCAGGAAGAGCTGATCGACCGCTTCGGCAAAATGCCGCCGCAGGCGCACGCGCTCATCGAAACGCACCGGCTGCGGCTTGCCGCGAAGCCGCTCGGCATCACGAAGATCGACGCGGGCGAGGCGGTGATCGGCCTGCAGTTCGTGCCGAACCCGCCCATCGACGCGATGCGGATCATCGAAATGGTGCAGAAGCACAAGCACATCAAGCTCGCGGGGCAGGACAAGCTGCGCATCGAAACGCGCAGCCCGGATCTCGCGGTGCGCGTGGCGACGGTCAAGGAAACGCTGCGCGCGCTCGGCGCGCCCGCGCGGGCGGCGGCGCGCTAGAACGCAGGCGAAGCGCGTCTCTACCCGCACCATCCGCACTACCCGCGCTGCGCGCGCGGGTGGCTCGCGGGTGGCTTTGTGTGCGCCGCACAAACCCGCTCGCGCGAATCGTCCGGTTATTTGCAGCAGCACAGAACCGTGCGCGTTCGCGGCTTTGGCCCGAACGATCTTTTTAGGTAAGATTGACATCACCAGCCCGCTGGAGTCACGTCATGTCCGTCGCCGCCGAATCGGCGCAAGCCCCGCAGCACCCCCTTCCTTCCGCGGCTTTTTTCGCTGTTTCATCCATCTCGCCCGCCCCACTCGCCCTACGCGAACGCTGCCTGCGCAAGCGCTTGCCCGGCCTGTCCCGCGAAGCGCAGCCGCAGTAACGCGGCGCCCACCACTCCTCACGCACCATGTCCACAGGCATACCGCTACCGACCGATCGCACGATCGACGGCGAAGCAATCCCCTCACTCGACGACATCGCCTCGCAGCACTTCACGCTTACGCCGTGGGTGCTGCGCACGCCGGTGTTCGACCGCCACGACTTTTTTTTGCTGGAAGGCACGCTGATCAACTTCAAGTTCGAGCTGCTGCAGGCCAGCGGCAGCTTCAAGGTGCGCGGCGCGTTCACGCATCTGCTCGCGCTCGACGCCACGCAGCGCAGCGCGGGCGTCACCTGCGTCTCGGGCGGCAATCACGCGATTGCCGTGTCGTATGCGGCGATGCGGCTCGGCATCAGCGCGAAGGTCGTGCTGTTTCGCACCGCGAGCGCCGCGCGCATCGCGCAATGCCGGCGCTTCGGCGCCGAAATCCTGGTGGCGAACAGCAGCGCTGAAGCCTTCGACATCGTGCGGCGCGTGGAAGCCGAGGAAGGCCGCTATTTCGTGCATCCGTTCAACGGCTACCGCACGGTGCTCGGCACGGCGACGCTCGGCTACGAATGGGCGACCCAGGCGCCCGATCTCGACGCCGTGATCCTGCCGATCGGCGGCGGCGGTCTCGCTGCGGGCGTCTCGCTCGCGCTGCGGCTCGCCAATCCGCGCGTGCACATCTACGGCGTCGAGCCCGAAACCGCCGACGCGATGAGCCGCAGCTTCGCCGCGAACCACACGGTGCACATCAGCCACATGCATTCGATCGCGGACTCGCTGATGGCGCCGCACACCGAGCAGTACAGCTACGAGCTGTGCCGCCGTCACGTCGACCGCATCGTCACGGTCTCCGACGACGACCTGCGCGCCTCGATGCGCGTGCTCTTCGACGAACTGAAGCTCGCGGTCGAGCCCGCATGCGCGACGGCCACGGCGGGCCTGCTCGGCCCGTTGCGCGACACGGTACGAGGTAAGCGCGTCGGCATCCTGCTGTGCGGAACCAACACCGACCCGGCGACCCTCAGCGGCCATCTGGCGCGGGCGACTTGAGGGGAATCGAGGGGAATCGAGCGGTCTTGCGACGCACGCGTCCAGTCGGGACGCATAGGCGCGCTCAGGACGCAAAGGCGCACACCGAACGCAAAGGCGCACTTAACGCATATAAATCTGATGCACAAGCAGTGAAAGGCCAGGCATTGTCAAATATCTATCGCATTAGGGGCGCGTTCGCTATCATTGCGCATTGAACCGCCGTGTTCCGTCCCTTCCCCGGAGAGCCTGCCCATGAGCATCATCAAAGAATTCAAGGAATTCGCCGTCAAAGGCAATGTCATGGATCTTGCCGTCGGCGTGATCATCGGCGGTGCATTCTCGAATATCGTCAATTCGGTCGTGAAGGATCTCATCATGCCGGTCATCGGCGTGGTCACCGGCGGCCTCGACTTCTCGAACAAGTTCATCCGGCTCGGCGACATTCCCGCGAGCTACAAGGGCAATCCGGATTCGTACAAGGATCTGCAGACGGCAGGCGTGGCCGTCTTCGGCTTCGGCTCGTTCATCACCGTGCTGATCAACTTCATCATCCTCGCGTTCATCATTTTTCTGATGGTGAAGTTCATCAACAAGCTGCGCAGGCCAGACGAAGCCGCGCCCGCCGAGCCGCCGCCCACGCCCGAGGACGTGCTGCTGCTGCGCGAGATCCGCGATTCGCTGAAGAACAGTCCGCGCTGAAGCCGTCCGGAGACGGCCGCCAAAAAAACCGTGCAGGCGTCACGCCGCACGGTTTTTTTGTTGCGCTCGCCACAAGATGCGACGCACCGCCGGCGCATTGCGACGAATTCAGGACTCGGGAGGCGCCATCACGCGCGTCGCATTCGTCTGCTCGATCAGGCGTTCAAGCTGATCGAAGTTGACCGGCTTCGTGAGATGCGCCGTGAAACCTGCATCGAGGCAGCGCCGCACGTCGTCGTCGGTGCCGAAGCCCGTGAGCGCAATCGCAGGCGCGTCTGAAATCTGGCGGAACGCGTGGATGAAGTCGACGCCCGTGCCGTCCGGCAGGCCGATGTCGCTCACGACGAGATCGAAGCGCGTGCGGCTCGCGAACGCCAGCGCGTCGGCCACGCTCCCCGCCACGGCCACCGCGTGCCCGAGTCCGCGGATCAGTTGCGACATCACTTCGGCCGTGTCCTCGTGGTCTTCGATCAGCAGCACGTTGAGCACGCCCGCCTGTTGCGGCCCGGTCTGACGCGCCGGGGCCGCCACTTCGGGCTCCGGCATCGCGCTCGGCAGCACGATCGTAAATGTCGCCCCGCAATGCGCGCCTGGACTTCTTGCGGCCACGGTGCCGCCGTGCGCCTCGGTCAGCGCCTTCGTCACCGCGAGCCCGAGCCCGAGACCGCCGAACTGCCGCGTCATGTTGTGGCTACCCTGCTCGAACGCACGAAAGAGCTTGCCGATCTGCTCGGCCGCGATGCCGATGCCCGTATCCTCCACTTCGATCTGAACGTGCGTGCGCTCGTCGCGCGTGCGCACGTAGATATGGCCGCCGTCCGGCGTGAACTTCGCCGCATTGCGCACGAGATTCCAGAACATCTGCTGCAGCCGGGCACGGTCGCCGCGCACGTAGTGGTGGCATGCGCGCAGATCGACGTGCACGTCCTGCTGCTTCACCTGGATCTCGCTGTGAAAGAGTTCCAGCACGGCGTCGATCACTTCGTGCACGTTGACCGTGTCGAGCGCGAGGCTCAGCTTGCCGTTCGCCACGCGGGTGAGGTCGAGCAGATCGTCGATCAGGCGCGCTTCGAGTTCGATGTTGCGGCGGATCATCAGCACGCCGGCGCGCGCGGCCTCCGGCAACGCATCGATCTGTTCGAGCAGCCGCGTGCCGGCCAGCACCGGCGTAAGCGGCGTGCGCAGTTCGTGCGAAAGCATGGCGAGAAAGCGATCCTTCGCGCGGTTCGCCTCCTCCGCGTTCTGGCGCGCCGCCTGCTCGGAGGCGAGCAAACGCTCGCGATCTTCCGCCGATTCGCGCTGCGCGTGCACATCGGTGCAACTGCCGAACCATTTGTTCACGCCGCCGCGCGGATCGCGCATCGCCACGATGCGCACGTCGAACCAGCGGTACGCGCCGTCGTGACGGCGAATGCGCAGCTCGTGCCGGTAGTCGGTCGCACCGCTGCCCACGGCCTTCTGCCACGTGAGGCGGATTTCTTCGCGGTCCTCGGGATGGACGGCGTCGAGCCATTCGAGCGCGGGCGACTGACGCGTATCGAACCCGGTGTATTCGAGCCACTGTTTCGAGAGGAAGTCACAGGTGCCGTCGGCGCGGCAGGTGAGCACGAGGTGCGGCAGCGCCTCTGAGAGCGTGCGGTAGTGCTCCTCGCGGTCGCGCAGCAGCAGCGATTCGTCCGAGGCGCGCTGCAGGGCGACCTGCGCCAGCACACGGGCGACCGCCTCGGGCAGATAGTCGAGATAGTCGCCGGATTTCGGCACGACATCCGAGACGCCCGCGCGCAGCGCTGCGATGACGCGCGACTCGTCGGTAAAGCCGGTCACGAGGATCGCCGGCACACGCACGTTCTGCGCGCGCAGACGGCGGAAAAAATCGAGTCCGGTCTCCGCGCCGTCGAGCTGATAATCGAGCACGAGCACGTCGGGTGTGCGCGAGGTGAGCAGCGCGCTCGCCTCGCCCACGCTCGTGCAGGTGTCGACGCGCGCGCCCGCGCGTGCAAGCGACTTGCGGGCAAGCCGCAGGATGCCGTCGTCGTCGTCGACGACCAGCACATGCGCGCCTGCCAACAGGGTTCCGTCGTCATTCATGCGCGAAGCGTGCCTCCTGGCCACGGTGTGCATTACGGGATGATCGGAGTGAGTGCGATACGCTTCACCCGCGCGCTTCAGGGGCGCACATCACGGGCGCGCAAACCGGTGCGCGGCCGGCAGCTTCACGACCTGCAGGAAAAACCCGAGCCGCCGCACAGCTTCGATGAAAGCGTCGTATTCGACCGGCTTCGTGATGTACACGTTACAGCCCAGTTCGTAGCAGCGCTCGATTTCCCGCGGATCGTCGGTCGTGGTCAGCACGATCACCGGCACGGAAGCCGTGGCCGGATCGGCCTTTAGACGGCGCAGCACTTCGAAACCGTCGACGCGCGGCATGCGCAGGTCCAGCAACACGACGAAATTCGCGAGATCGTCGCGCGATGGAACGCCGGGCACGCCGGACGCGCCGCCCGCTTCGGCGCCGGGCGCCCCGAAGAAGTAATCGAGCGCCTGCTGACCGTCCGAAAAGCGCACGAAGCCGTTCGAGACGCCGGAGCGCCGCAAATTGCGCTCGACGAGCGTCGCATGGCCGTCGTCGTCCTCGATCAACACGATGCTGACCCGTTCCCCGTCTGTCATGTCATGCCTCCAACGGATACCGGCATTCGATCGCGCACACCGGGTACGCCCCGCTTCTTTACCGCTGCTTCACCACTTCTCCGCAATCACGCAGCGCGCAGCGGCTGATCCGGCAAATCGACGAAGAATGTCGAGCCCGCGCCTTCCGTCGATTCCACCCAGATCCGTCCGCCATGGCGCTCGGCAATGCGGCGCGCGAGCGCGAGGCCGATGCCCGGCCCGCCGGAGTCGTCGCCGTGCAGGCGCTGAAATGCGTGAAAGAGTTTCGGCACGTAGGCTGACGGAATACCGACGCCATTGTCGCGCACATAGTAGGTTCGTGTGTGCGCCCGCGCGCCCTGCGGCGCATTATCGGCTTGCGCTGCGGCATCGAGCACGCCGATCTCGATACGGCCAGGCCGCGCCGGATCGAGGTGGCGCACCGCGTTGCCGATCAGGTTGCTGAAGATCTGTTCGAGCGCACCCGGATCGCCCCAGGCAGGCGGCAGATCCCGCGCGTCGATGCGCGCGGTGTCGGGCAGCGCCCCGGCCGCTGCGCGGGCGCGCTCGACAAGCCGGCCCATGTTCACACGCTGCCAGCGGTATTCGAGCCGGCCCGCGCGCGAGATGCGCAACAGCGCGTCGATGATCGCCGCCGCGCGCGCGACCGCCTGGCGCAGGAATTGCAACGATTCGTTGACCTCGCCGTCGAGCAGTTCGGTCATCGGGCGATGCTCCGTTTCCGGCAGCCCCGCCGATTCGATCTGCACGCGCAGCTCGTCGCACGAAACCTGCAGCTCCTTCGAAAAACCCTGCAGGTTCACGAGCGGCGAGCGCAGATCGTGCGACACGCTGTAGATGAACATCTCGTTGTCCTGGGTCTCCTGGCGCAGATGTTCGTTCGCGCCCGCGAGATCGGCCGCGCGCGCTTCGAGTTGCCGCTTGAGCGCGGCCTGCTCGCGATCGGCCAGACGCAGGCGCGCGCTCGTATGATGCAGCACGGCATCGAGCGCGGCGATTTCGTCATTGCCCGAGAGCGCCGGTGCGAGCCGCACGCCGTTGCCGAGCCGCTCTGCGTTGTCGCGAAGCGCAGCGAGCCGCACGCCCACGTTGCGCGCGAACACGATGGCGGTCACGGCCCAGATCAGCATCGAGCCCACCACGGCGACAATCAGCGCGGCCTGCTGACGCACACGCGTCATGCTCGACGAGGCGCTGCGCAACGCATCGAGCCGCGTCTCCTCGTCGATGAATTCCTTCAGTTCGTCGCGCACGGTCTCGATCTCGGGCGGCATCGCCGCGCCCGCCGTGCGCGCCCACGCGATGCTGCGGCCCGCACGCAATGCGTCGGCGACGTCGGCCGCCTGCGCGCGCCACGCGTAGGCAGCCGCACGCATGTGATCGACGCGCGCGAGTTGCGCCGGGTTGTCGGCAACCATGCGCGAGAGCAACGCGATACGGTCGGCAAATTCGGTCCAGACCGCATGGCGGTCGATGAAAGACGGATCGCCGAGCACGATGCCCGTTCGCACGCGCGCCGATTCGCGCAGGAGCGGATCGACGAGACTCGATGCCTGCCACAGAATCTGCTTGCTGCTCTGCGCGCTGCGCGCCGCGACTGATGCGGCCTCCTGCGTATTGAACACGGCCGCGAGCAGCGCCAGTTCGATGACGCTCGGAATCGCGATCAACAGCAGCCCTTTCGTGAAGAGTTTCATGGCGTGTGTGGCGCGCTTCTGGCTACTAATGAGCGGATCCGGCCGGCGCAGCACTTGCCGCGCAGCACTTGCCGTACTGGACCCCACATCGGGCTCCGCGACGCGGGATGGCCGCAGACGCCAGAACCGGGACATTATCGGCGTGAAATTATTGGATGACAACGGACGCCGCACAGCTTCGGGAGCGTCTGGAACCGCACGTTTTTTAAAGGCGATTTCGACACACTGCGCGCGCATGCAGGTCTATTATTGAGACGGAGATGGCAAAAAACTGCGAAACAAAGAGCGCCGGGATACTTACATGAGCGCGGCAAGCGGTCCGGCATGGCTTTTGCGGAAGCAATGAGGGTTTCGGCTGAGTTCGAATCCTCGTGAATCCTGCAGAACCCTATGCTATAAAGGATCGACGTGCGGCGCGCAAATCCGGGAGTGGTCGCATGGGACAGCTGCGCGATTTGCAATCCTTTTTCAGGCGAGTTTTTATGTCCTTCCCGAAAAGGCGTAAACGCATCAAGGCTGACGGCGACGAATCGTTTCTCGCCGTGCTCAGCCACTTCAAACCGTTCGGTCAACTCGACACCAAAATCGCACGCGCCCGCGCGCAAGACGAGCCGGTGCTCTATGCGCATGTCCTGCCGGGGCTCGATGTTCTGCTCTGCAGCGTGCGCGGCGCACAGCCGCCTTATCCCGGGACGAGCGAATTGCGGCGCCGCTGCATCGAGTTCATTGCGCATGCACTCGAACAGCCCATCGAAGGGCTGGAGAACGGCGGCTACTGGTACGAGGCCGACGGCTTCGGCTTTCTCGTGTTCGCGAGCCGCGCGCGCAGCCGGATCCTCCCCGAGTTCGGCGCAGGGCGCCCGGATGTTGTCTCGCGGCGCGTGACACGCCGCCAGGACGCGGCCGGCGACGCCACGCCGCGCTCGCTGCGCTAACTCCGCTGACGCGCCACGGGCGCGTCAGTTTCCTTTGTAGAGACTCGACCAGCCCATCTGCGGCGCGGCAGTTCCCTGCGCGCTGCCGCCGTTGCCGCCGCTGCCGCCGTTGCTGCCTTTGCTGCTGTTACCGCTCTTGCTGCTGTTTCCACTCGTCCCGGCTGAGCCTGCGCGGCTCGCCGCCGGAAGTGCATTGCCCGGGCTCGCGCGCATCTTCTGTCCTGGCGGCGGCGCGATCGGACGCTTGCGCAGTTGCGCGAAAAGTTCGTCGCACGGCAGCGGCTGATTCTTGCTCGGCGCGATGAGCGGAATGAGCGCAGCGAGCGGATTGATGATGCCAAGCCCGATCATCGCCCCGCCGCGCAGCGCGAGCGCCGCCGCATCCACACCGACGCGAGGATTCTTGAACGTCCCCTTCACATACAGCGGCGAGCGCAGCGAGAACACGCGAAAACCCTTCGTATGCGGATGGATGCGCAGATCCAGCGATTCGTCGCGCAGATCGATCGGGCCGTCGATGTCGATCACGGCGTCGTCGGTGTCGAGTGCGAATACGCGCGGGTTGAGCACACCATTGGTCGCGACGAAATCGGCGGCGGCGCAGTTGATATTCACATCGCGGTTGCCGAACATCTTCTCGTAGACGACGTTGGCCACATTCAGCCCCGCCGCCTCCATCAGCAGGCGGCTGATCGTGCCCTGCGTGACGAGCCCCTTCACTTCGCCATTCGAAGTCGCCGCGAGCGACGCGGGCGAGTTGCCCGTGGCCGAGAGCGATGCGTCGCCGTTCACCTCGCCGAGCGCGGACTGCATCGTCTTGAAGTTCGGGAACAGCTGCTTGAGCTTCAGATGCCGCGCTTGCGCCGTGCCGCGCGCCTTGAGCGGCGTACCGCTGCCGTCGAGCGTGAGACGCGTGGCGAGCGTGCCGCCCGCCACGCCAAAGCGCAGCGGATCGAGCGAGAGCACGCCATCGGTCATCACGACGTGCGTGTAGAGCGCCGAGATCGGCAGGCTGCCCTGTTTGACGATGCGCTTGCCCGTGAATGCAACGTCGGCGTCGATGGCGCGCCAGCGGTCCGTGCGGAACGGTTCGACCGGCAACACGCGATCGGCGGGCTGCTTCACCACGTCGCCGCGCTTCGCCTTGCTCGCTTTGCTGTCCGCGCCGATGATCGGCGCGAGATCGGAGAACTGCAGCAGGTTCGACGTCAGCTCGCCCTTCAGCAGCGGACGCGGCTCGCGCTGCACGTAGGTGAGCGTGCCGTTCAGATCGCTGCCGCCCACCCGGCCTGTGAAGTTCTCGTAGCGAAACTCGCTCGCACCCGGATGAAATTGCCCGACGAAGCGGCCTTCAGTCGCGTAAGGCGGCGTTTCGGGCAGCGTCACGCCGGTGAGGTTGTAGAGATGCGCCATGCTTTCGCCCTGCAGCCACAGGCGCAAATCGACGGCGGCCAGATGCGCGGGATC
Source organism: Paraburkholderia sp. (assembly GCF_004298475.1). Classification (GTDB taxonomy): domain Bacteria; phylum Pseudomonadota; class Gammaproteobacteria; order Burkholderiales; family Burkholderiaceae; genus Paraburkholderia; species Paraburkholderia denitrificans. The sequence goes on from NZ_SCRP01000010.1 coordinate 81,228, forward strand.
CGTGAGCGCGCCGACGAGCGCGATATGCATGTCGCCCGCGTGCACGTCCGCCTGCAACGGGAACGGGCGCTTCGCATCCTGCAGCGCGAGCACGCCGCCGAGCTTGCCGGTGCCCGAAACCGGCGTTTGTTTGTACGTGCCCTTGAGCGTCCAGCCGATGGCGTAGAAAGGTTCGGCCGCAACTTTATTCGCTGGGACAGCTGGGACAGCCGAAGCCCCGGAAACCGGAGCGGCGCCGGACGCAGTGGCGGCGCTCGCAGCCGCGTTGTCTGCTTTACCTGCGTTGCCCGCATTCGCGGCGCGTGATGCGCTCGCGCCGCTGGCGGCACTGGCCGCGCTCACTGCAGCCGCACTCGCCGCCGCAGCTTCGGACGCCTGCTGCATTTGCGCCTGCTGTGCAAGCCGCTGCGCGCCAGCCTGTCCGATCGTCTTCGCCGATTCGCTGCGCGCGGCCGCTTCCTGCTCCTGCATGACTTCACCGAGCGGAATCCCGCGCCCGAGCAGATCGATGGTGAGCTGCACATCGGTCTTCGTCTGCTGATCGTCGAGCGCAACAGTGCCCTTCGCGAACGCGATGTTGTGCAGATTGAGCTTCCAGGTCGATGGGCCGCTCGACGGTGGCGGATTGAACGTCCAGTTGTTGCGGCCATCGGCGAGCCGCTCGGCGTCGATGGACGGATTCACGAGATTGATGGCCGGGATCACGATGTCGTGCACGAGCAGCGGCAGGACCATGACCTCAAAATCGATTTCGTCGAGCGTCGCGAAGTGCGGCGCGCGGGCCCAGGCGGGGTTGGCCACCGCGATTTGCGTAGCCGAGAAGCGCGGCCACGGCACCCACGCGTGCCAGCCCGTTTCGCCGACCGGCGCGCGCCAGCCGACCTTCAGATCGCCCTGGATCTCGAACGGCCGCCCGATGGCCTCGCTGACCTTCTCGTTGACCCACGGCTTCGCATGATTCCAGTCGAAGTTGAGGACGAATACTGCGAGCCCCGCGCCGAGGATCGCGACAATCAACACGAGCCATGCGAAGATCCGGGCGAGCGTGCGGCCGACGCCGCGAGCCCCGGATTGCGGTGACATCATGCACACTCCCTGATTTTCCCGCTGTTTTCTTCAACCGTTCCTGAAGCAGCGAACGTGCCTGCCCGCCTGCGCCGGCGTTCGCCATCGTGCTGCGTCACGTTACACGTTTTGTCTGCAATCATTCGATGACAAGCCCGATTTATTCCCGCCGGCCGGACGTAAGCGACGGCGCCCGCCGCACGCCGCTCGTCGAGGCCCGCCAGATTACACGACATGACCCGCAGCGCGGTTTGACGCTGCTGCAGCCGACGGATTTCGCACTGTGCGCAGGCGAGCGCGCCGCGCTGACTGGTCCGTCGGGCTCGGGTAAAAGCGTGTTCCTGCGCGCGCTCGCGCTGCTCGATCCGCTCGACGCGGGCACGGTGCTCTGGAACGGCGAGCCGGTCGCGCGCACGGGCATTCCGCGTTTTCGCCGGCATATCGCCTATCTGCGGCAACGGCCTGCACTGCTCGACGGCACGGTCGAGGACAACCTGCGTTATCCGTATTCGCTCGCGGTCTATCGTGATGTCCGGTTCGACGCTGCATGCGCGGAGAAGCTCTTTGCAGCGGCCGGACGCGGCGCGGATTTTCTCGCGCGGCCCGCGTCGGAACTGTCGGGTGGCGAGGCGCAGATCGTCGCACTCGTGCGCGTGCTGCAACTCGATCCCGATGTCCTCCTGCTCGACGAGCCCACCGCCTCGCTCGATCCCGATTCGGCGCGCGCGGTCGAAGCGCTCGTCGGCGGCTGGTTCGAGCGCAATCCGGATCGACGCGCAACCGTGTGGGTGTCGCACGATCTCGCCCAGGCCGCGCGTGTTGCAAACCGCAGACTCGGCATGCATGCCGGCGTGCTCACGGCAACGGCCGATACCGCGCAGTCCGTCGCCCCGACCGCTCCCGCCACCGGAGCCTCGCGATGAATTCCGTCCTCCAGAACCTCGGCCTCGGCGACGTCGCCATCGCGGCGCTGCTCGTGCTCGTCAACGGCGCGGTGTCGGTCCTGCTCAAGCTCGACCTCGAACGCAAGCTCGCCTGGGCTGCCGCGCGCACGGTTGTGCAGTTGCTCGCGATCGGCTATGTGCTGGGCTGGGTCTTCTCGTACGCCCGCTGGTATGTCGTGCTGCCGCTCATGGCGCTGATGACGCTGATCGCCGGTATCGCCAGCTCGCAGCGCGGTGCGCGCACGTATGCGGGCCAACGCGCCGATAGCGTCGTGTCGATCTGGGTCAGTGCTTGGCTCGTCGCAGCGGTGGGCCTGTTCGCCGTGATCCGTATCCGGCCCTGGTACGAACCGCAGTACGCGATCCCGATCCTCGGCATGATTCTCGGCAATACGCTTACGGGTGTGTCGCTCGGCGTCGAGCGCATGACGCAGGAACTCACGGCGCGGCGCGACCGCGTGGACAGCGCGCTCGCGCTCGGCGCCACGCGCTGGGAAGCCGCTCAGGCTCCCGCGCGCGAGGCGGTGCGCGCGGGCATGATCCCGACGCTCAACCAGATGGCCGTCGTGGGCGTGGTCAGCCTGCCCGGCATGATGACGGGCCAGGTGCTTGCGGGGCAGTCGCCGCTGCAAGCCGTGCGCTACCAGATCGTGATCATGTTCCTGATTGCCGCGGCATCGGCGCTCGGCACGGTCGGCGCCGTGCTGCTCGCGTACCGGCGCGTTTTCTCGCCCGAGCACCGCTTTCTCGCGTCGCGGCTCGTCGAGCGTCCTGCGAGCGCGAAAAAGCGGGCTGCCTGACCACGAAAAGACAACTGAAACGTACGACGAGCGCGCGGAAAACGCATCAACAGCAACGCGCTCAGCGCTGGGCGGAAATCGTGACCTGGGTGCCGTCGCTCAGCGTGATCGTCTTCGGCGTGCCGTTGGTCGACATCGTGAAGTGAACGATCTGGCTAAACGATTTGACGTCGGGGCACGCGAGCGTCGCCCCGCCGCTCGATACGCTGCGCGTGCCATGCGGCGCCTGCGCCCGGAAGCTCACCTGGACGTTCGCGGTGCCGCGCGCGTCGACGATCGGCGAGAGGCGCAGCTGCGTCTGCCGCACCACGGCGCCGTTCGCGTCGAGCGGGAGCGTTGCGAGATCGGGGCAGCCTTTCGGCGCGGCCACTGCGCCGCCGGGCGGCGTCGTGCGCCAGGTGAAGTCGTCGGTGTCGCCCGAGCGCAGCGTGCGCGTTTCCGATGAGTTGCCGAATTGCTTCGACGTGACCTTCACCGTGTAGCGAATCGGCCCGTCCGTGGCAGCTTTGGACGTGACCGTGACGGGTGTGGTCGCGAACGCCGGCAACGCGAATGTGCACGACGCGGCGAAGGCAAAGGAGGCGAGTACCGCGTGAGCGCGGCTTGAGCGACGGCGTAGCATGCGTGATCTCCTGACGGGTGCTGCCGCGCGCCGCCGTTCAAGGAAGCGCGCCGGTATGAAGCTCATAATTAATGAGCGGATGATCCGTTCCTTTAGTCTAGCGCGCCGCGCAGGCGCGTGCTTCGAGTGCAAGCACTTTACAGACCAGGTGTTATCCCGCTTGCCACGCTCCGGATTTTAGGGGTGCAATTATCAGACCAATCGATGCAGGCGCAACGAGCGGAGCAAACCGCGGCCAGGTGAACCTGCCCCGCCCGAGGCCGCCTGCGCCTCAGAACCCGCTCAGCACGAGCTTGCCGATCGCACGGCCTGCTTCCAGCAACGCGTGCGCGCGCCGCAGGTTTTCCGCGTTGATCGGTCCGAGCACTTCGCCGACCGTCGTGCGCAACGTCCCCGCATCGACGAGGCGTGCAATCTCCGTGAGGAGCTTGTGCTGCTCGATCATATCGGGCGTGCCGAACATCGAGCGCGTGAACATGAACTCCCAGTGCAGCGCGGCGCTCTTCGCCTTGAGCAGTTCGACCGGCACCGGCTCCCTGTTTTCGACGATCGTTGCGATGCCGCCCTGCGGTTTGATCGCTTCGGCGGCGGCCGGGAAGTTGGCGTCGGTGTCGTTGAAGATCAGCACGTAGTCGACTGCGGGGATGCCGAGCGCGACAGTTGCGCTGGGATATCGGCGAAGTGTGTGCGCTATCTGTCGCTCTCTTCGAGCCCGATCGTCAGCTCCGCAGTGACCTGCTGTTTCACCCCCCCATACGCGGCCCACGGATCGGCGCGATCGAGCGTGGCCAGGCGCTCGTCGATGTTGTGCAGCGTCCACTGCGCGCCGCCGCTCGTCTGCGCAAGCTCGTCCCACGCTATCGGCACCGACACGCCCATCCCGGGCCGCGCCCGCACGCCATACGCAACCGCCGTGCTCGCACCGCGCGCGTTGCGCAGGTAGTCGACGAAAATCTTCTTCCTGCGATGTTCGGGACCCATCGTCGCGGTGATCCGCGTCGGCGAGTCCGCGGCCAGATGCTGCGCGACCGCGCGCGCGAATGCCTTCACGTCTTCCCAACCCGTCTCGGGCGCGAGCGGCACGACGATATGCAGCCCCTTGCCTCCGCTCGTCTTGCAGAACGACTCGAGGCCGAGCGCCTGCAACAGCGCACGGGTCATGTCGGCGGCCTCGATCATGCAATCCCAGCCGAGCACCGGATCCGGATCGAGGTCGAACACCACGCGGTCGGGCCGCTCGATGTCCGTCACGCACGCATTCCACGTGTGCAGTTCGATGGCGTCCATCTGTGCGGCCCCGATGAGCGCCTCCAGCGAGTCGATCGTCAAGAGCGGCGGATGGCCGGGGTCGAGCCCTTCGTGCTGCGTGAGTTCGGGGATCGGCGAGCGCGCGCTGTGACGCTGGAAGAACAGCTCGCCTTCGAGACCGCGCGGCGCGCGCACGAGCGAAACCGGCCGATCGAGCAGATGCGGCAGCAGCCAGCGCGACGCGCGCGCGTAATAGCGAATGACATCGATCTTGCGCAGGCCGCTCGACGCGTCGATGACGCGTCTTGCACTCGTGATCGGGATCCCAGCGATGTCGGCATCGGCCGGCGTGTCGGGAACGCGGGCGATGCGCCGTGGGCGGCGGCCGGACACGGCGCGCGAAACCGGCGCAGCCGTGCCGGAAGCCTCGGAACGCGCGCCGCGCGGCGTTCGGGCGAGCGTGGCGTGTTGATTCTTGTGAGCGTCCTGCATACCGGTTCCCCTTGCGCACATTGGCACGCGGATCACGCATCTGGTCTCGCAAGATACGGGCCGCGCTGCGAACGGCTGATGCCAGGCGAAGGCAAGCGACAACCGCCCCTATCGGACCGCCGCGCGAATATTCATTGTGCAACTAAAGCGAGCTTTCAATCCAGCAAGGTGCGCGAATGGTCAGATCAATGCGGGGACACTCGACGAAAGGGACGGCAAAGTGCGCCATGAATCGTTCGAGCGAGACCGCAATTGCCGGAAGTCCGTGAACGGGGGCGATATGCCTGTTCTTCGCCACCACTTAATGCAATAGAAATCGTCCCGGTCCATCACGCCGCGTGAGCAATGCCATGCGTCCGCTGGATTGCATATGCGGTACGGGCATGCTCGCCCGACGGGTTCATTCTTCCTTCGACAAATAAATTTGCACTGCCATGCATTACACGTGCAAATTCATCGAGAAATGGTGAAAACCAGGCCGTTACGCCAAAGATATGACAAACCTTTACAGTGACCTCGGCTTAACTTGTCATATAGCAGTGCGAACATTTATTGCGAGCGTGATTGGCAATGTCGTAGACGATGCTTAACCGCCGGTCACACGCAATCTCATTGCGCGGGAGTTGATATGTGGCAGTTCAAAGCTGGAGTCGGCGCGACGATCGCTGTGCTGGTTGCGCTCGGAGCACGATGGATCGTTGCTGCCGATACCGACACCGACATCGCACGCAAACCCGTGCCGTCCGCGACGCCTGCGCCTGTCCTGCCGGCGATCAAACGCAGTGGCATCGATCCCGGGCCGACCGATCGCCTGACGCAGTCTTTACCACCCGCGCGCCCGCTGCCGCAGCGGTTCAACGACTATCTTGCCCAGCAATACGCCAACTCTGCCGTGACACGTGAGGCGCTGACGCAAATCGCCCAAGGCTGGAGCCAGGCGGTCCATAACGTGCGGGATCCGCAGGATGCCAAACGTGCGGGCGATGAAATTGCGCAAGGCATCGCCTGCGCGCTAGGCGAGGATGTACTCGCCAAGGTCGATCTCGATCAACAGGAGATGCTCAACCGAATCAAGGCCGCGCGTGCGGTCATGCTCGATGACGAGAGCGACACGGTTGCCTATCTGCGTTTCCAGGCGTTGGCCGGTGGTCAGTTCTTCGACGATCCACAAGCTAAGCCGTGCCGCTTCGATCCATCCGTCCTTCTCAACTGAGTGCAAACCCAAGGAGATTTCCGCATGAAGTCACCCGTCACCGTCCTGCTCGCGAGCGCATTGCTCACCCCGTTGAGTGCGATATCCGCGACGCCTCCCGGTTCGGCGATTGTGTTCGTCAACGGCATCAACAACACATTCGACGATGCAGTGGCCAATCTGCAGATCGTGAAAAAGCAGCTCAACGCGCGTGACAAGAACAATGCCTACGTCTACGGCAATGCGTACAACGCAACCCAGGGTTTCTTCACCGACGTCAAGTCGGTGTTCAAGCAAAAGGCCAGGGAGGGATCGAGTCCGGCCGATTTCTGGCGTGCCATCGACGGGGGTTCCCTGCCAGCCAGCGGCATGAATGCGGAACTGCAGAAGAAGTACATCGCCATCCTGGCCAGGAGCGACGTTCCGGAATTGCCGGATCACTTGCGCAAGTATCGCGGGTATCTGAACGACAAGCGCAAGGTCGTGCTGATTGGCCATTCACAGGGCTCGCTGTACGCGAACTTCGAAATCAACTTGCTGGTGACCGGGCCCGACAAGGCGCAGGGCGCAATCAGCGCGGTTAATGTGGGCAGCGCGACGCGCTACCAATTGCCGGGGTCAAGCTATCTGACGTCAAGCTCCGATGGCGTAATCGGCGCCCTTAGACTGGTACAGACGGTGCTGCCGGAGAACTTCTCAATGGGCTGGCATCCGCTGTCCGATGTGATGGGGCATTCGTTCTCGAAGATCTACATGAACAAGAGTTACGGGGCGGCAAACCAGATTCTGCAAAAGGTTTCGCAGCAAGCGTACAACGGGAAATAACCCGGCAGGTTCTGTCTCATCGTTGACGTGATATGACCGCTGGCATGCGCCGCATGCCAGCGGGCGCACCGGGCCAGATCGGCGAGCAGTTACAATGTCCCGATTTGCCGCGCCGCTCCCGGTTCACAGCGCGGTTCACAGCCCGCTCCCCGTCCACGTCATGAATCTCGTCATCCAGAGTCCCGCCTCGCTGCCCGCCGTTCACCACAAGCCGCTTCTCGCGCTCGCGCGCGGCAGCCGCCTCGCGCCAATCGACGAATTCGCAATCCGCATCGAAGGCGCCGTCCCCGCGCAACGCGGCGATCTCGACGTCTATTGCGGCACGCACCAGCTGGATTACGCGTTCGTCGAAGCGGGACGCGAACTCGCCGATTTCGGTCTCGTCGCCATGGACATGGATTCGACGTTGATCACCATCGAGTGCATCGACGAAATCGCCGATTTCTGCGGGCTGAAGGCCGAGGTCGCGGCGATCACCGAAGCGTCGATGCGCGGCGAGATCAAGGACTTCAACGAGAGCCTGACCCGGCGCGTGGCGCTGCTGAAGGGGCTCGACGCGAGCGCGCTGGAACGCGTCTATGAGAAGCGGCTGCAACTGTCGCCGGGCGCGACGCAGATGCTCGCCGGTGCGAAGGCAGCGGGCCTGAAAACGCTGCTCGTTTCCGGCGGCTTCACGTTCTTCACGGAGCGCCTCAAGGAACGCCTCGGCCTCGACTACACGCGCGCGAACACGCTGGAGATCGTCGACGGAAAGCTGACCGGTCGCGTGATCGGCGAGATCGTCAATGCCGATGTGAAGGCGCGCACGCTCGTCGAAACCTGCGCGCAACTCGGGATCGAACCGCGCCGCGCCATCGCGATAGGCGACGGCTCGAACGATCTGAAAATGATGGCCGAAGCGGGCCTTTCGGTGGCATTCCGCGCGAAACCCGTGGTGCGCGAAGCGGCGAGCGTCGCGTTCAATTTCGTCGGGCTCGACGGATTGCTGCGGCTGTTCTGATTGCCGCTACACCAATGAAACAGCCGCTGCGCCTGCAAAGCGCAGCGGCTGTTTTCTTTATGGCGCTGCCGCGTGCCTGCGCTCAGGCGAGCGTGGCCAAGGCCTGCTCGATATCGGCGCGCAGATCGGCTTCGTCTTCGAGCCCCACGTAGAACCGCACCAGCGTGCCGCGATGCGGCCAGCTCGCGGCCGTTCGCATCGACGCGACGTGATAGGGCATCACGAGGCTGTGCGACCCGCCCCAACTCCAGCCAATCGCGAACAGTTCGAGCGCCTCACAGAACGTGTCGATCTGCGCGGGCGTATAGCGTTCGTCGAACACCACCGAAAAGAGCCCGCCCGCGCCGGTGAAATCGCGCACGAACGACGCGTGGCCCGGACAGTCCTCAAACGCCGGATGCAGCATCGCCGTAATTTCGCCACGTGTCTTGAGCCAGCTTGCGAGCGCGAACGCGCTCTTTTCGTGGGCCTCGAAACGCGCCTTCATGCTGGGCAGCGCGCGCAGCACGAGCGAACAGTCGTCCGACGACACGCCGATGCCAAGCCGCATGCGCGCCTGCTTGAGCTTCAGATGCAGCGCGTGGTCCTTCGTGATCGTCGCGCCCATCAGCACGTCGCTGCCGCCCGACTGATATTTCGTGAGCGCCTGCACGGAAATGTCGATGCCGTGTTCGAACGGCTTGAACGCGAGCCCGGCCGAATACGTGTTGTCGATTGCCGTCACCACGTTGCGCGCGCGGGCCGCAGTCGTAATCGCGCGCACGTCCGGCACTTCCATCGTCACCGAGCCAGGCGCCTCCAGCCAGATCAGCTTCGTGGCGGGCAGGATCAGATCGGCGATGCCCGCACCGATCAGCGGATCGTAGTAGCGCACCGTGATGCCGAAATCGCGCGCGAGCCAGTCGCCATGCTCGCGGTTCGGCGAGTAGACGTTGTCGGGAATCAGCACGTCGTCGCCCGCTTTCACGAGCCCGAAGTAGACGTTCGAGATCGCCGACAACCCCGACGGCTGCAAGAGCGCGTAGTCGCCGCCTTCGATTTGTGCGAGGCGCTGGGTCAGCATGGCCGAGGTCGGCGTTGCATGCAGGCCGTAGCGCCATTGCGAGTCGTCGCGCCAGTCGAGCGCGCGCACCGTCGCGAGATCGGGAAACACCACCGTCGAAGCGCGCGTAACCGGCGCGGCGAACGATTCGAAACCCGGCGTGATCTCGTCTTGCGGATGGACGATGCGCGTCTGCAACGCGCGGCTGGTGTCGTTTTTCTTCATGGGGTTACTCGCCGATCTTGAGATTGCTGACGCCGTTCACTGCCTGGCCGCTCGGGGATGCGGGTTCTGCGGGTTCGTCCTGTAACTCCGCCGCAGGCTCGGCGGACGGAGGCGGCACGGGCTGCCCGGCCGTCAGCGGCTTCAGTTCGAAGGCCACCGGGTTCGAATCGTCCACTTCCATGCGCGCGCCCGCAATCGAGCCGTCGGCGGCAAACGTGCCGACCCAGTTGCCCGTGATACGCGTGCCGTCGTTCGACTCCTCGGCTTCGAGCGTCGTGCCTTCGTGGTCGCCCGCGATCAGGATCACGACGCCGGTATCGGTGAACTGGTATTCGCCGTGGACGCCGGTCGGGTCGTCCGTCTGCGGGCCGAGCCGCATCACGATCTGACGCTTGCCGAGCATGCCGGCGTAGCGCGGGAAATGCGCGAAGTCGGGGTTCGGCCTGAGCGGCTGCGCGACCGTGGACCGCGCAACCGTTTCCTTTGCCGCGCTGGCGGCCTGCTGCGCGTGCGCGCCGAGCGGCAGCGCGAGCGCAACGGCTGCCAGCGCGCACGCGGCCCGCATCACGCCGCGCGACGCGGCGACCCGTTGTGTTGAGGTCGATACTTCCATCTGGCTCCTTCCTTCGAGTGCGCCGCGCAGCCCTCAGCCGAGCAAACGCGTCAGATGCGCTCGAACACGGCGGCAATGCCCTGCCCGCCGCCGATGCACATCGTCACGAGCGCATAGCGCCCGCCGATCCGATGCAGTTCGTAAAGCGCCTTCACGGTGATCAGCGCGCCGGTCGCGCCGATCGGGTGGCCAAGCGAAATGCCCGAGCCGTTCGGATTCACCTTCGCCGGGTCAAGGCCGAGTTCCTGCGACACGGCGCAGGCCTGCGCGGCAAACGCCTCGTTCGCCTCGATCACGTCGAGGTCGGCGGCCGTGATGCCTGCGCGTTCGAGTGCCCGCTGCGTGGCCGGTACCGGGCCGATGCCCATATACGCCGGATCGACGCCCGCGTGCGCGTACGAGACGAGGCGCGCCAGCGGCTTTGCGCCGCGCGCACCGGCCGCTTCGCTGCTCATCAGCAGGACGGCCGCGGCGGCGTCGTTGATGCCCGACGCGTTGCCCGCGGTCACCGTGCCGTTTTCCTTCGCGAATACCGGCTTGAGCTTCGAGAAGTCTTCCAGCACGGCGTCGGTGCGAACGTGTTCGTCGGTGTCGAAGACGACTTCGCCTTTCTTCGACTTGATTGCAACCGGCAGGATCTGATCCTTGAAACGGCCCTCTGCAATCGCCCTCGCTGCCCGCCGATGCGATTCGAGCGCGAGCGCGTCCTGCGCCTCGCGCGTGATGCCGAATTTCATCGCGACGTTTTCCGCCGTCACGCCCATGTGGATCGACTGGAACGGATCGTGGAGCGCGCCGAGCATCATGTCGATAAGCGGTGCGTCGCCCATGCGCTGGCCAAAGCGCGCGGCCGGGATGGTATAGGGCGCACGGCTCATGTTTTCGGCGCCGCCGCCGATGGCGATGTCCGCGTCGCCGAGCAGAATGGATTGCGCGGCGGACACGATCGCCTGCAAACCCGAGCCGCACAGACGGTTCACGGTCAGCGCGGGCGCATGCTGCGCGACGCCGCCGTTGAGTGCGACGACGCGCGCGAGATACATATCCTTCGGTTCGGTATGCACGACGTTGCCGAACACCACATGACCGACGTCATCGCCTTCCACGTTCGCGCGAGAGAGCACCTCGCGCACGACGCGCGCGCCGAGATCCGTCGGTGCGAAGTCCTTCAGGCTGCCGCCGAAGTCGCCGATTGCGGTGCGCACACCGCTCACCACCACCACTTCTCGTTGCATCGCTTGCTCCTCGTCTGTCTGCGTGGAAAGTTGATGTTCTGTATGCAGTGCGGCGCCGGTCGCTTAGTTGGCCAGCAGCCGTTCGACCGCCTCGCGGTGCGGAATCGGCGCGATGGCGCCGTAGCCTTGCGTCGAGAGCGCAGCCGCCGCGTTCGCGTAACGGGCCGCCGCGAACGGATCGTCGCCCGACACGATACGCGCGATAAACGCGCCGCCGAAGCAATCGCCCGCTCCCGTCGCATCGACCGCGGCGACGACGCAGCCCGGCACCACGCGGCGCTCGCGGGCCGTCGCCACATAGGCGCCGTCCTTGCCGAGCTTCAGCGCGACGACGCGCGGCCCGCGCGCCAGCAGCCAGTCGACGATCGCATCGCGGTCGTCGAGACCTGACAGCAGCGTGACGTCGTCCCAGCTCGGCAGGCAGATATCGGTGACGCGCAGCGCTTCGGTCATCACCGCGCGCGCCCGCGCGAGCGGCCAGAGTTTCAGGCGCAGGTTCGTATCGAAGCTGATCTCGCCGCCGTGTGCGTGCACGTGGTCGATGGCGGCGAACGCGGCGTCGCACGCGCTCGTGCTGATCGCGAGGCTGATGCCCGAGAGATGCAGTACGCGCGCGGCGGCAAGCGCGTCGAGCGGCAGATCGCGCGGCGCATAGCGGCTCGCCGCCGACCCCGCGCGCAGATAGTCGAACGCATGACCGGACGGCCCGTGCGAGACGAAATAGACGCCCGTGTGCGCGTCTGCGTCGACACGAACGTTGGCCGTATCGACGCCTTCACTCGACCACAAATCGAGCAGCAGCCGCCCGAACCGGTCGTCACCGAGCGCGGAGACGAAGCCCGTGCGCACGCCCTGGCGCGCAGCGGCAACGCAGAAATTGGAGGTATCGCCGCCGAAGCCTTGCAGATAGTCGGGCTTGCCCTCCGACGCCTGGTTGAACTCCACCATCGCCTCGCCAAACGCGAGCACCTGCGCGGCAGTTTCAGCCATGCGCGTCAGACCTCGCCCCACAGATCGTGGCCGTCCGCGCCGGTGATCTTCACCGACACGAAGTCGCCCACCTTGTAGCGCTTCGACGCCTTCACCGAAGGCGCGACGTAGACGACGCCGTCGATTTCGGGTGCGTCGGCAGACGTGCGGCCGATGCCGCCGTCGGGGTTGATCTCGTCGATCAGCACCTTCAGCGTCTTGCCGACCTTGCGCTGCATGCGCTTCGCCGAGACCTGTTCCGCCACTTCCATGAAACGCGCGCGGCGTTCCTCGCGCACTTCGTCGGGCAATGCGCCGTCGAGTTCGTTGGCCGTCGCACCTTCGACGGGCGAGTAGGCGAAGCACCCCACGCGATCGAGTTCCGCCTCGCGGATGAAATCGAGCAGCGTCTCGAACTGCTCTTCCGTTTCGCCCGGAAAGCCCGCGATAAACGTGCTGCGGATCGTCAGATCCGGACAGATCGCGCGCCAGGTCTTCACGCGCTCGAGCACCTTCTCCGCATTCGCGGGACGCTTCATGCGCTTGAGCACCTCGGGATGCGCGTGCTGGAACGGCACGTCGAGATACGGCAGAACGTGGCCCTTGTACGGGCCTTCGGCCATCATCGGAATGATTTCGTCGACGCTCGGATACGGATACACGTAATGCAGACGCACCCATGCGCCGTGGCGCGCGGCCAGCTCGCCGAGCGCGCCGACGAGTTCGGTCATGCGCGTCTTGAGCGGGCGGCCGTCCCAGAAGCCGGTGCGGAACTTGACGTCGGCGCCGTAGGCGCTCGTATCCTGCGAGATGACGAGCAACTCCTTCACGCCCGATTTGAAGAGGTTTTCGGCTTCGAGCATCACGTCGGCGACGGGGCGCGACACGAGATCGCCGCGCATCGACGGAATGATGCAGAACGTGCAGCGATGGTTGCAGCCTTCGGAAATCTTCAGGTACGCGTAATGGCGCGGCGTGAGCTTTACGCCCGCGGGCGGCACGAGATCGACGAACGGATCGTGCGGCTTGGGCAGATGGATGTGCACGGCCTGCATGACTTCGCCGGCGGCCTGCGGCCCGGTGACGGCGAGCACCTTCGGATGCACGTCCTCGATGAGGTTGGTGCCGCTCGCGCTCTGCTTCGCGCCGAGACACCCCGTGACGATCACCTTGCCGTTTTCGTGGAGCGCTTCGCCAATGGCGTCGAGGCTTTCCTGCACGGCTTCGTCGATGAAGCCGCAGGTGTTGACCACGACCAGGTCGGCGCCGTCGTAGGTGCCCGAGATTTCATAACCCTCTGCGCGCAACTGGGTGATGATCTGCTCGGAGTCCACGAGCGCCTTCGGACAGCCGAGGGAAACCATCCCGACTCGCGGCGCAGGATTACTGAAGGTCGTTGATTCAACTGGATTTTTCACGTGTACATCCGGATGTGGGGCGCACTGCGGGAAAGCGCGGTGCGAGATCAGGCCAATCGCGCATTTTACCTGTATGTCATAGCGCGCGCCGCTGCTTTGCCGGGTAGCCGTATGGAAAGTCGGGCCGGATGGAGGGCGCGCTTTCACAACATTGGCGGGATGGGCAAGGTGTAGTGGAGGGGGAACGGAACAGTTGGCAGCAACATCCATCTCATCCCCGCCGGGCGTTGCGAATATTTCGATTATTTCGTATATTTCGCTAACCGGGATTGAGGGCCCTCGGTAGTGCTTCGCCGTCAACGGCTAGAAAAGTGCAAATGCCATAACGAAACATCAGTGCAGTGAGGAAGTGCCATGCTCAGCAAAAATGACTTGCTCGATACCGTCCTGGACGAAAAGGAAGCGGAACTGGCGAAAACGGCGCAACGCTGCATCGTGGCGGCACTCGACCATTCCAAAGCGGTAAACCTTGCGCTCGTTGAAGATGGGGTTGAACGCCTCACAGACGGCACGCCTTTGCTCCGCTTGCCCCCCAAAGTTCTGCGGCTGTTTGCAAACATGCTGGGAGCCTTATCGCAAGGGCAGCCGGTTGCATTCTTGCCGCAATCGATGGATCTAACCACCCAGCAAGCAGCGATGCTTCTCAACGTGTCGCGCCCGTATCTTGTGGGACTACTGGAAGGCGGCAAGATCCCGTTCCACAAGGTCGGGAAGCATCGGCGCATTAGTCTGGAAGACGCGCTGAAATTCAAAGAGGAGCGGAGAAAGGCTTCGGCCGATGCCCTGGCGGCACTCTCCGAGCAAGCGCAAGAACTCGGCATGGGATATTGATGGCAGGGTCCCTCGCCTACACAGCGGTGCTCGACGCCTGCGTTCTGTATCCCGCCCCGGTACGAGACTTGATGCTAAGCCTGTCCGTGGCGGGCCTGTTTCGCGCCCGTTGGACCGAAGACATCCACAATGAGTGGATTCGCAATTTGCTCAAGCAGCGCAACGACTTGCAACCCGAAGCCCTGCAGCGCACCCGACAGATGATGGACCAGTCAGTGCCAGACTGTCTAATCACCGGGTATGCGTCCTTTATCGAGTCGCTAGAACTCCCCGACCCCAATGATCGCCATGTCCTGGCCGCAGCGATTGTCGGCCATGCAGACTCCATCGTTACCTTCAACAGAAAGGATTTCCCGAACGAAGTCGTACACAATCACGGGATTGAAATTCTCCACCCGGACGATTTCCTGACTTCACAATACGATCTGGATCCCGTACAGACCCTGACAACTGTGAAGGAAGTCCGATCAAGGCTAAAGCGGCCGCCGCTCTCGGCCAGCGAGTATCTCGACAAGCTCGAAGCCACGGGGCTACCGCAGACAAGCCAGAAGCTGCGCGAAGCGATCGAGTTGATTTAAAGGCGGCGTCACGCAAAGAGCAGCGCCGCGCAGATGCTACTGCGCGGCCCGCAGACGCGCCAACGGCTCCACAGTGCGATCCGCGAAGCGAATAGCGCGCGAGACGAATCCGCGCGCGCCGAACTCCCAAGGCCTTACTTCTTCTCGTCCTCGCTATGCTCCGACGCGCTCTGCCCAGGCGCTGCGGGCTTGAACGGGAAGCTGCTGAACATGTTCTTCGCCTGGTTCTGCATCTGCTCCTGCATCTGCACGAACATGTTCTTCGATTGCTCGATATAGTTCGTCATCATGCCCTGCATCATGGGCGCCTGCATGTTCATGAACTGCGACCACACTTCGGGGTTCATCGCGTTGCCTTCGTAGAGGCTCTTCGACTGATCCGCGAGCTTGTTCTGAATATCGATGAACGCCTGAATATTCTTTTCCAGGTACGTGCCCATCATGCCCTGCATGGCATGACCGTAGAAGCGGATGATCTGCGACAGCATCGACGACGAGAACATCGGCAGGCCGCCGCTCTCCTCTTCGAGGATGATCTGCAGCAGGATGCTGCGCGTGAGATCCTCGTTGGTCTTCGCATCGATGACCTTGAACTCCTCCTGATCGAGCACGAGCTGCTTCACGTCGCTCAACGTGATGTAGGTGCTCGTTTCCGTGTCGTAGAGCCGACGGTTCGGATATTTCTTGATGAGTCGTTCGGCGGTCTTCTTTGTAGTCGTCATATGTCGCCCTTGTTCGCCCGGCACGCCCCTCGCGTGCGAGCCTTGTTCGGCAGCGGCGTCTGTCCCGGTGTGACAACAGACACGCTGCCGTTGTGGATCCATGCGCTGCCCTGTGCCCCGAAAGGCAGTTGCGGCACGCCGGATCAGCCCATGTGCAACCCGCCGTTCAGCGAGAAGTCCGCACCGGTTGCGAAGCCCGACTCGTCGGAGGCGAGCCACGCGACGATCGATGCGATTTCCTCGGGCGCGCCAAGGCGGCGCACGGGAATCGTCGCAACGATCTTCTCCAGCACGTCGGGACGGATCGACTTCACCATATCCGTGCCGATATAGCCCGGCGAAACCGTGTTGACGGTCACGCCCTTCGTCGCCACTTCCTGCGCGAGCGCCATCGTGAAGCCGTGAATGCCGGCCTTCGCCGTCGAATAGTTGGTCTGGCCGAACTGGCCTTTTTGCCCGTTCACCGACGAAATATTGATGATGCGGCCCCAGCCGCGCTCGACCATGCCGTCGATGACCTGCTTGGTGACGTTGAAGAGGCTCGTGAGATTCGTATCGATGACGGCGGTCCAGTCTTCACGCGTCATCTTGCGGAACACGACGTCGCGCGTGATGCCCGCGTTGTTGACCAGCACGTCGATCTCGCCGACTTCGGCCTTGACTTTGTCGAACGCCTGGCGCGTGGAGTCCCAGTCGCCGACATTGCCTTCCGAAGCGATGAATTCGTAACCCGCGGCCTTCTGGTCCTCGATCCATTTCACGCGACGTGGCGAGTTCGGACCACATCCGGCGACCACCGTGAAGCCCTGCTTGGCGAGGCGCTGGCAGATACCCGTGCCAATACCGCCCATTCCGCCGGTTACATACGCAATTCGCTGTGACATAAGCCAAACTCCATTATCGTTTTCCAGAGCGTTACACGACCGCTCAGGTCTCGCTCCTTACTTCGTCCCGCCCGTACTGCAGCTTCGGTTACGGCGTTTTTGCCAGTTTGTGCCCGGTTGTACCTCACGCCGCCCTCGGCACATTACATCTGCACTAATCCGCACCACATTGTTTTCACCGCTGCCGCGATTGCGTGCTTCATCGCACGCTTCACTGTGCAATCGCGGCGCGCAAGCGAGCCGCCACCGGCCCGCTGCGCAACTACCTCACAGACGTTACGGACGCTCGACCGCGAGCGCCACGCCCATGCCGCCGCCGATACACAGCGAAGCCAGACCGCGCTTCGCGTCGCGGCGCTGCATTTCGTGCAGCAGCGTAACGAGGATACGGCAGCCCGAAGCGCCGATCGGGTGACCGATCGCGATGGCGCCGCCGTTCACGTTGATCTTCGACGTGTCCCAGCCCATCTGCTTGTTCACGGCCAGCGCCTGCGCGGCGAACGCTTCGTTGATCTCCATGAGATCGAGGTCCTGCGGCGTCCAGCCTGCACGCTCGAGGCAGCGCTTCGAGGCAGGGACCGGGCCCATGCCCATGACCTTCGGATCGACGCCCGCATTCGAGTACGCCTTGATGCGCGCGAGCGGCTTCAGACCCAGCGCTTCCGCCTTCTTCGCCGACATCACGATCACTGCCGCCGCGCCGTCGTTGAGGCCCGACGCATTCGCAGCCGTTACCGTGCCTTCCTTCTCGAACGCCGGCTTCAGGCCCGCGAGCGCTTCGGCCGTGACGCCATGGCGCACGAATTCGTCGGTCTTGAACAGAAGCGGCTCGCCCTTGCGCTGGGGGATCTCGACCGGCACGATTTCGGCGTCGAAGCGACCCGCCTTTTGCGCGGCCTCGGCCTTGTTCTGCGACAGCGCCGCGAACGCGTCCTGCTCTTCGCGCGTGATGCCGTATTCGCGTGCGACGTTTTCCGCCGTCACGCCCATGTGGTACTGGTTGTACACGTCCCACAGGCCGTCGACGATCATGCTGTCGATCAGCTTCGCATCGCCCATGCGGAAGCCGTCGCGCGAACCCGGCAGCACGTGCGGCGCGGCGCTCATGTTTTCCTGGCCGCCTGCAACGATGATTTCCGCCTCGCCCGCGATGATCGCGTTGGCGGCCAGCATCACGGCCCTCAGGCCCGAGCCGCAGACCTTGTTGATCGTCATGGCGGGAATGGCGGAGGGCAAGCCCGCCTTGATCAACGCCTGGCGTGCGACGTTCTGGCCCGAAGCGGCCGTCAGCACCTGGCCCATGATCACTTCGCTCACCTGCTCGGGCTTGATGCCCGCGCGCTCCAGCGCCGCCTTGATCACCACGGCGCCCAGATCGGGAGCCGCGATCTTCGCAAGCGTGCCACCGAATTTGCCCACCGCGGTACGCGCGGCCGATACGATCACGATGTCCGTCATTTCGAGTTCCTTCGGGCAGCGCGATGTCGAAGGACGCGCCACCCCATCAAGTTAGTCAAGTTAAAAACCCGCTAAAAACCCATTTCGCAGCAAGACGCGTCAGTCGCGCTGCTGCACGTAACGGCCCGGAGCCGGTTCGATTTCCGGAAACTCCGCCGATCCGGCCTGGACGCGCGGCTTCACCTTCTTGCCGCCGTACTGATCGAGCCATTGCGCCCACGTCGGCCACCAGCTGCCGGGTTTCTCCTCGGCAACGCCCAACCATGCGTCAGCGTCGGCCGGCAGATGCTTCGCATCGGTCTCGACACTCCAGAAGCTGCGCTTGTTTTTCGAAGCCGGATTGATCACGCCTGCAATATGCCCCGACGCACCCAGCACGAAACGCAGCGGCCCCGAAAGCAGCGGCACCGATGCGTACGCCGTGCGCCACGGCACGATGTGATCTTCGCGCGAACCGTAGATGAACGTCGGCACGTCGATGCGCGAGAGGTCCACCTGTTCGCCGCACACCGTGAGCGCGCCGGGCTCGCGCAACTTGTTCTCGAGATACGTATTGCGCAGATACCACGCGTACATCGGGCCGGGCAGGCTCGTCGAGTCGCTGTTCCAGTACAGCAGATCGAACGGCGCGGGCGTGCGGCCCTTGAGATAGTTGTCGACGACGTAGTTCCAGACCAGATCGTTCGGGCGCAGGAACGAGAACGTATTGGCGAAATCGACGCCGCGCATGACACCGGGCGTCCCGCCGTTCTTGCCGCCGATGGTCTGCTCGCGCATCTGCACGTGCGACTCGTCGACGAACACGTCGAGCACGCCCGTATCCGAGAAATCGAGCATCGCGGTGAGCAGCGTCATCGACGCAGCCGGGTGCTCTCCGCGCGCGGCCTCGACGGCGAGCGCAGTGGCCAGCATCGTGCCGCCGACGCAAAAGCCGAGCGTGTTGATCTGCTCGCGGCCGCTGATGCTGCGTACCGTATCGATCGCCTTGAGCACGCCGTCTTCGATGTAGTCGTCCCACGTCTTGTGGGCAATCGACGCGTCGCCGTTGTGCCAGGAGATCAGGAACACCTGCTGCCCCTGTTCGAGTGCGTACGCAACCAACGAATTCTCGGGCTGCAGGTCAAGGATGTAGAACTTGTTGATGCACGGCGGCACGATCAGGAGCGGCCGCTCGCGCACGCTCGCCGTGCGCGGCTTGTACTGGATCAACTGGAACAGTTCGTTTTCGAACACCACCGCGCCTTCGGTCGTCGCGAGATTGCGGCCCACGACGAATCGCGACTCGTCGGTCTGCGATATTTTGCCGCGCGTGAGATCGCCAAGCAGATTCATTACGCCCTGACGCAGGCTTTCTCCGTGCGATTCGAGCAAAGCGCTCTGCGCGTCCGGATTGAGCGCGAAGAAATTGCTCGGCGAGGTCGCCGCCGTCCATTGCTGGACCGCGAAGCGAATGCGCTCGCGCGTTTTCGGTTCGGTTTCGATGGCGTCGACGAGTTCGTGCAGGTAGCGCGCATTCAACAGATACCAGGCTGCCGTGAATGCGTAGGCGGGCGTCGCTTTCCAGGCATCGGAGCTAAAGCGGCGGTCCTTGAGTTCCGGCGCTTTCGGCTCGGTATCCGCGGCCTGGCGCAACAGTTCGAGCGCGTCGCGCGAGTAGTCGGCCTGCAACTGCTGCAGGCGCACGGGCTCGATGGATGCACTGGGGAATCTGGGCGGCTCGAAAGGTGTGGCGGGCGCTGCGGCACCATTGCCCGCTTGCGGCCACCAGCCGTTTTGCAGCGGTGCGCCCGCGACCTTGCCCTGCGCTTGCTGCGCAGCATTCATGGCATTGCGCCAGGCTGAAGTCCACGCGTCGAGTATCTGCTGCATTCCGGCGGCATCGGGAGTGAATTGCTGTGCACCGCTCGTAGAGGCGCTAGCGCCCGGAGAATTCGTGGAACGTTGAGATGCCGTCATACCTGCTTTTGACCGATGTGTCCTGGAGGACTGGTTGAGAGGCAGGCGGTCCGTACACGGGTACGACCGCGTCGCACCACGTCACGTCCTGTCCCGTAGGTGTGGGACATTTTTGCTCCCCACGGCAAAGCATGTCAATGCTTGAGCCCGATTTTGCCGCACCGCGATATTTTTTTAATTATCGTTTTCCCGATGTAGCAGAACGCTTAATTGATTCAATCGAGCGCATGCCGATGCGCGTGTGAAAAAAAACCCATTGCGCCCAAGCGCTTGCAGCGCGATCAGCCCCGCTGCTGCATCATCCGTTTCAACGGCTGCGCTGCATCTCCTCATATTCGATGCAGCGCAGCAAGAACGTTACTTGATGTAACCGCTAAAGACGCCTTTAAGGCGTCAGCCACACGAGCGCAGCCATGCGGCCCGTGACGCGCTCGCGGCGATACGAGTAGAAACGCTCACGCTGTGTGTATGTGCACAGATCGCCGCCGCTGATCCGCTCGACGCCCAGCGCGGCGAGCCGCAGGCGCGCGAGCGCGTTGAGATTGGCGAAGTATTTGCCCGGCGCCTCGGGCCGTTCGACGAACGCAGCGGCAGTCGCGTCGCGTTGCTGGGCGCCAACGGCGGCCGGGTGATTCATGAACGCGTCACGCACGTCTGCCCCCACCTCGAAGGCACCCGGTCCGATCGCCGGCCCGAGATACGCGTGCAGATCGTGCGTCGCGCAGCCCGCGAGCGCTGCGACACGCGCTGCGGTCTTTTCGATGACGCCCGCAGCGAGTCCGCGCCAGCCCGCGTGCGCCGCACCGACCGCGCGACCAACGCCGTCACACAGCAGCACCGGCATGCAGTCGGCGACCATCACCGTGCAGGCGATGCCGGGGCGATCCGTCACGCAGGCGTCGGCGCTCAACGGTTCGCCTGCGCGTGCGGCTGCCAGCGCGTCGACGGCATCGACCACCCCCGCGCCATGCACCTGCTTCAGCCACGCCACAGGGACGCCCGCGTAGGCCAGCAGACGAGAGCGGTTCGTCTCGACGCGATCGGGCTCGTCGCCCGAGAGCCGGCCCAGATTCAGGCCGCCCGGCAGCTCGCACCCTTCCCCGCTCGCACCACCGGCCATCCAGCGGCCGAAAGGCGGCTCGCTCACGCCGCCGTCGCGCGTCGTCACGAACGCGCGCACGTTCGACGGCGCAGCCCAACCGGGAAGCACCAGATCCGCCTGGCTCAGTTCAGGCGTGATCGTCATGCGCGCGCGTCCTCGTCGTCGTGATCTTCATCGTCACCCTCGTCGTCACCCTCGTCGTCACCCTCGTCACCCTCGTCCTCGTAATCGTCTTCGTCGCTGCCGATGACGAAGCCTTCGTCGGTGTACGCGCTGTCGAAGACTTCGTCGTCGAAGCCGTGTTCCTCGCTCTCCTCACCGAAGCCCAACGCGGCGATCAGCGCGTCCATGTCGTCGGGCACATCCGCGCGCCACTGCATCGCGCGGCCCGTGACCGGATGAATGAGCCCCAAACGCCACGCATGCAGCGCCTGACGTGCAAAACCATCGGGCAGCGCGGCCACGGAGCGGCGGCCGCGCGCACGCCCGTAAACCGGGTCGCCGAGCAGCGGGTGGCCGATATGCGCGCAATGCACGCGGATCTGGTGCGTACGGCCCGTCTCCAGATCGCAGTGGATTGCGCTGACCGGCTGGCCGTGCCAAAGGGTTGCGTCGACTCGACGGAAATGCGTGCGGGCCGGCTTGCCCGTGGAGCCCGCAACCACCGCCATGCGTGTGCGCTCGCGCGGATCGCGGCCGATCGGCGCGTCGATCGTGCCCTCGTCCGGCATGTTGCCCCACACGAGCGCCAGATAGCGGCGCTTGACGGTGCGCGCCTGGAGTTGGCGCACGAGATCGGTTTGCGCTTCGAGCGTGCGCGCGACCACCATGAGCCCCGAGGTCTCCTTGTCGAGCCGGTGCACGATGCCCGCGCGCGGCAGGCCGGAAGCCCTCTCGCCATAGCGATGCAGCAGGCCGTTGAGGATCGTCCCGCTCCAGTTGCCCGCCGCCGGATGCACGACGAGCCCGGCCGGCTTGTTGATGACGACGATTGCGTCGTCCTCGTAGACGACGTCGAGCGGCACGGGCTCAGGCGTGAATGCAAGCTGCTCGGGCAGCAGGTCGGGCACGAGTTCGACCGTCGCGCCGAGCGGGACCGGCTGACGCACCTTCGCCGGTGCGCCATCCACACGCACGCGCTGCGCCTCGATCCAGCCCTGCAAGCGGTTGCGCGAGAATTCGGGGAAAACCTTGGCGAGCACCTTGTCGAGCCGCTCACCCGCGAGCTCGTCGGGCACCTGCGCGCGGCGCGGCGCCTCCTCGGCGCGTGCTTTGGCGCTCGTGCGGGCGGACGAATCTGCAACGCCGGACGCGGATTCGTCCGCGCCGAAATCGTCGTCGAAAGCGTCGCCCGGCGCTGCGTCATCGGGCACTTCGCCCAGGCTATAATGGTCGATGCTGTTTGGGGCGCCGGGGGCGCCGCCTCCCGGAAGAACTGAACGGGTCATTGAGTCTGGGTCACCTGGGACCTGAAGCTGAACTGGAAAATGCGAGCCTTGAACACGATTACGAAACTGGCCCAACATGCGATGGCCCGTAACGCCCGTAACATCCGTAACGCGGCGGCACAGGAATCGGACGAAACGACGATGACGACGATCCGCAAGATCGGCAACATCCTTCGCATCGCCGCTTGTGGCGCCGCGCTCGCCGTGGTGGCAGCCTGCCACGGCCTGCCGGAAAAGACCGACGAAACGGCAAGGTGGAACAACAACAAATTATATACGGAGGCCCAGGACTCGCTCGATAGTGGCGACTGGGGCAAGTGCGCAAAGTACTTCGAATCGCTGCAGGGTCGCGACCCGTTCGGACATTTCGCCCAGCAGGCGCAGATCAACGTGGCCTACTGCAACTGGAAGGATAACGAGAACGACGCCGCCGACCAGGCGATCGATCGCTTCATCAAGCTGCACCCGCAGCACCCGGACGTCGCCTACGCGTACTACCTCAAGGGCATGATCCACTTCAACGACGACCTGGGCCTGTTCGGCCGGTTCTCGGGTCAGGACATGAGCGAGCGCGATCCGAAGTCGCTGCGCGAATCCTATGACGCGTTCAAGGTGGTGGTCGACAAATACCCGCAGAGCAAGTACGCCCCGGACGCCGCGCAGCGCATGCGCTACATCGTGAATTCGCTCGCGTCGCACGAAGTCCACGCCGCCGACTACTACTACCGTCGCGGCGCCTATGTGGCTGCGATCAACCGCGCGCAGCTCGCGATCAAGGATTACAAGAGTGCGCCGGCCATCGAGGACGCGCTGCACATCATGATCCTCTCGTACCAGAAGCTCGGCCAGCAGCAACTCGCCGACGACACGCGCCGCGTGCTCGCCGCAACCTTCCCGGACAGCCCGTACATCACCGGTCATGCGCGGCCCGGTACGGAGACCAAGTCCTGGTGGCAAATCTGGTAAGCGATCCGGTCAAAACGGTCAGAAAAAAACCCGCACAGACAATGTGCGGGTTTTTTTCGTCTGGCGCCGCATGGCGGATCCGCCGCGGCGCAAAGTCAGGCACCCACGCAGGCGCTCAGTCCCGCTCGAACAACGCAATCGACTCGACGTGCGACGTGTGCGGGAACATGTTCACCACGCCCGCGCCCTTGAGCCGGTAACCGGCTTCGTGCACGAGCAGTCCCGCGTCGCGCGCGAGCGTCGCCGGGTTGCACGACACGTAGACGATGCGCCTGGGCAGCACGCCTTCGCCGCTCTGCGCCATGTCCGCAAGCGCCCGCGACACGGCGAGCGCGCCCTCGCGCGGCGGATCGACAAGGAGCTTGTCGAACGCGCCGAGCGCGCGCATGTCATCGGCGGTGACTTCGAACAGATTGCGGCATGCAAACGACGTGTGACCATCCACGCCGTTCGCGCGTGCGTTGTCGAGCGCGCGCGCCGTCAGCGTTTCGCTGCCTTCGATCCCCACGACTTCGCGCGCGAGCCGCGCGAGCGGCAGCGTGAAGTTGCCGATGCCGCAGAACAGATCGAGCACGCGATCACCCGGTTCCGGCGCGAGCAGGCGCAACGCGCGGCCGACCAGCACGCGGTTGATCTGATGGTTGACCTGCGTGAAGTCCGTCGGCTTGAACGGCATCCGGATATCGAATTCGGGCAGCGTGTAGTCGAGCTGCGCATCGAGGGGATAGAACGGGAAGACCGTGTCGGGGCCCTTCGGCTGCAGCCAGAACTGCACGTTGTGCGCGTCGGCGAAGGTGCGCAGCAGCGCTTCGTCGGCGGCCGTGAGCGGCTCCAGAATGCGCAGCACGAGCGCCGTCACGCTCTGCCCGACCGCCAGTTCGATCTGCGGCAAACGATCGCGGATCGACAGCCCTTCGACCAGCGCACGCAGCGGCACCAGCATGGCCGAGACGTTCGGCGGCAGCACCTCGCAGCTCGTCATGTCGGCGACATAGCTGCTCTTCTTCTCGTGGAAACCGACCAGCACGCCGCCCTTCTTCGGCACGTTGCGCACGGTAAGACGCGCGCGGTAGCGGTAGCCCCACGACGGACCGTGAATCGGCCGGAACATCGATTCGGCGCGCACCTTCGAGAGGTGGGCGAGGTTGTCTTCGAGCACGCGCTGCTTGACCGCGATCTGCGCGCGCACGTCGAGATGCTGCATCGAGCAGCCGCCGCAGGTGCCGAAGAACTGGCATTGCGGCTTCGTGCGGATCGCGCTTTCGCGAAGCACGTCCACCACCGTCGCCTGCTCGAAGCTCGGTTTTTTGCGGTAGCTCGAATAGGTCACGCGCTCGCCGGGCAGCGCGCCCTCGACGAAAATCACCTTGCCCGGCTCGCCGGTCTCGGTGACGGTGCGGCCCACGCCGCGCGCCTCCATGTCGAGCGACACGATCTCCAGAATCGGGGCATGAAGCACCGAGGCTTCCGTGGCGGCACGCCGTTCGGCCCGGCGCTCGCGCTTCGAGCGCCTGGCGGGGGTCACAGGGGCAGCAACGGTTTCCGGTGCAGCTGCGGCGTGGAGGGATTCGGTTTGAGGATCGGGGGCAGCTTGAGACACCAGCGGATTCCTGACTGACAGTGGGTAAGATATGGGCGAAGGCGAAATTGTAGACGAAGTCCGCACCCGCGCCCTCGGCAGGCCGTTTCGAAAGCCGCGCGCTGTGCTGTCACGCCGCGTGCGCGGTTGAAAGATGTTTCATCGACGGTGGCGATGGCGCACATTTCGCACAATCTTGCGATGCGACAACACCGAATCGCACCGAAGATCCATTACCATAGCGACCGCTATTTCGCGCCTGCAATGAAGGCGATCATGCGGCACCGCGTTTTTAGCGTAATCCGATGGACGATAGCGCGAGCGAATTAAATCCTTGAGGCCCCACTCTTTTTACTGGAGTCGAATTGAGCAAGCATTTTTCCAGTGCCGCGGCGATGGCTGCGCTTCTCGCCCTCGCCGCGTGCACGGGCGTCAAACCCGAGAAAGTAATCTCCAAGGTCACGCCGGGCCTCACGCAGACAGAACTGATGACTCGCCTCGGGCCGCCGGACAGCCAATACGATGACGACGGTCATGCCTGCTTCCAGTATGCGATCGGCGAGGACAATAACGTGCCGCTCGCAGTCTATTTCGACGATCAGCAACGCGTCGCCAGAACCGAACGCGCCAATTGCCGGGGACGCCTGCGCTAACAGTCGCTAACGGCGGCAAACAGCCGATGTGGCGGGCTTGATGAAGCCCGTCTTTCGGCTACAGTGAAGCAGTATCGGTCCACCACTGGAGAGCCGATGAAACTGCTCAGCTGGAACGTACAGTGGGGCCGCGACGCAGCAGGCGTCGTCGACCTCGCGCGCACCGTGCGCGAAGCGCGGCGGCTCGCCGATTTCGACGTGCTGTGCCTGCAGGAAATCACACGCGGTTTTGGCGCACTGCCGGGCAACCCGGGAAGCGATCAATTCGCCGAACTCGCGGCGTTGCTGCCCGGGTTTACGATCATCGAGGGCATCGGCGCCGATCTTCCCGCGCCGCACCGCACGCCCCACGCGCCACGCCGCCAGTTCGGCAACGCCATCGCAACGTGCTTGCCTGTCGCCCAGGTGTTTCGCCACTTGCTGCCCTGGCCCGCCGATCCTGCTGCACCATCGATGCAGCGCGTTGCGCTCGAAGCGGTGCTCGACGTGCCGGGTGGCGCGTTACGCGTGCTGGTCACGCATCTGGAGTACTACTCGCTGCACCAGCGGCTTGCTCAGGTGGACGAATTGCGCCGCCTGCAGCAGGAAGCTGCCCAACACGCAGCGCATCCTGCGCCCGCCGAAAACGACAACGGCCCGTTCGCCCCAACAGCGCGGCCCGCGAGCGCCATCCTCTGTGGCGATTTCAACAGCGCGTGGTCGAGCGAAGCGTACGCACGCATGCTGGAGCCGATTGTCGACAGCCCTGCTTTCGTCGACGCGTGGACCGCGCTGCATCCGGGCGCAACACCGCCGCCGACCGCCGGAGTCTACGACACCGTGCAATGGTCGTCCGGCCCGCTCGCGTGCGACTTCGTTTTCGTGACGGAGAACCTGCTCGGGCAACTGCGGCACTGCGAGATCGACGGCGCGACGCAAGCGTCGGATCATCAGCCGATCGTGCTGGAATTCGACTGAACCTGAAACACGCCTAAACGCCGCTCAGGCGCCGAACGCCGCGAGATACTCGGCCCAGTGCGGCGCGGGCTCCATGGCGAGCGCGTTCTTGACGTGCGTGATTTCGTCTTCGTATTCGCGCTCGCTGAAGCCACCTCGCATCAACTGGAAGCGGCAATAGAGCAGATACGTGTTGACCACGTCCGTTTCGCAGTAGTTGCGGATTTCCTCGATGCGCCCCTCGCGGAACGCCGTCCACACCTGGCTGCCGTCCATCCCGAGCTTGCCCGGAAAGCCGCAGAGTTTCGCGAGTGCGTCGAGCGGCGCGTTTGCACGCGCCTGATACATCGCGAGCACGTCCATCAGGTCGGTGTGACGCGAGTGATAGCGGCTGATGTAGTTGTTCCACTTGAAGTCGCGGTCGTCTTCGCCGAGATCCCAGTAGCGCGACGCGCGAATGCCGTGCACGAGCGCGCGATAGTGCAGCACGGGCAGATCGAACCCGCCGCCGTTCCACGAGACGAGCTGCGGCGTGTACTTCTCGATGGTCCGGTAGAACGACTGGATCAGCGCAGCTTCGCCGTCCTCGGGCGTGCCGAGCGAGCGTACGCGAAAACCCTGGCCGTCACGGAACACGCAGGAAATCGCCGCGACGCGCTGCAGATGATGCGGAAGAAAATCGCTGCCGGTCTTCTCGCGGCGCGCGGCGAACGCATGCTCGGCCACTTCGGCGTCGGTGAGCGTTGCAGGAAGATCGTCGAGACGGCGAATGCCGTCGACATCGGGAATCGTCTCGATGTCGAATACAAGAACAGGTGTCATTCAGTCGAACGGCCGGTTGAACGGCGGAATTTACAGGACGGCGTCCTTACGCACGCCGTTGGAAGCAAAAAAGCGCTTGAGGCGCACCAGCGCTTCCTGCTGGATCTGCCGCACGCGCTCACGGGTCAGGCCCATTTCGTCGGCGAGCTCTTCGAGCGTCGCGGGCTCGATATGGTTCAGTCCGAAGCGGCGCTCGATCACGTGCCGATGCTTGTCCGAGAGCCGCCCGAGCCACGCGCGCGTCAGCGTTTCCAGTTCGCGATGCTGTACTTCCGCATCGGGTGACTGGCTCTGATCGTCGGAGAGGAGATCGAGCAGGCTGCTCGCAGGATCGAGGTCGAGGGGCGCGTCGAGCGACGCCGTGTGTTCGTTGAGCGCGAGGATATCGGTGACTTCCTCGGTGGTCTTGCCTGTGAGGTACGCGATGTCGTCGATGCTCGCGTCGCGCCGGTCGGACGCCGTATTGGCGTTCAGCGAATTCTTTTCCAGATGGCGCTTCGCGCGCAGCACCTGGTTCAGTTCGCGGATCACGTGCACCGGCAAGCGCACCGTACGCGCCTGGTTCATGATCGCGCGCTCGATGCTCTGGCGGATCCACCACGTTGCATACGTCGAGAAGCGAAAGCCGCGCGCCGGATCGAACTTTTCGATCGCGTGCATGAGACCGAGGTTGCCCTCCTCGATCAGATCGAGCAGCGGTACGCCGCGATTCAGATAACCCTTCGCAATGCTGACCACGAGCCGCAGATTCCGCTCGATCATGACCTGGCGCGCCTCGAATTCGCCGGCCTTCGCAAGACGGGAATAGCGCTGCTCCTCCTCGACGGTGAGCAGCGGCTTCACGCTGATCCGGTTCAGATAATGCTGGATGGTGTCGGCCGTGAGTTCGGCCTGGAGGAGCGCGCGAAAGTCGTCGGCGTCGGCTGCGGGCTCGGCGCTCTCGCGGCTGTTGCCTTCCTCATCGGAGGAATTTTCGCGCTCGTCGAAATCATGCGACTGTTCGAGTTCGGACTGCGCCTCGTCGTCGCCGGGCGCAGCGCTGTCCTCAACCGAAACCGGGGCGGCTTGGCTGTCAGACTCGGTTTGCTGCAGACGGCGCTTCGGTTTCGGCATGGTCGGCTCGCTTTATTGCGGCGGCAAGTACTTCAGTGGGTCGACGGGTTTGCCCTGACGGCGGACTTCGAAATGCAGCATCACGCGGTCCGAATCACTATTTCCCATTTCGGCGATCTTCTGACCTTTGGTGACTGCATCTCCCTCTTTTACCATCAAAGCGCGGTTGTGTGCATACGCCGTCAAAAAGGTGGCGTCATGCTTGATGATAATGAGATTGCCGTAACCGCGCAGCCCATTTCCGGCATATACCACCCTTCCGTCGGCGGCGGCCTTGACCGCATCGCCCGATGCGCCGCCGATATTGATGCCCTTGTTCTTCGCATCGTCGAAGCCGTTGAGCAGCGGCCCGCGCACCGGCCAGCCCAACGCGATGCCGGCTGACGGCATCGCGGTGTCGTTCGCGCCGCCCATCGGCGCAGAGGGAGTCGGCGCGGCGTTCGCGCCCGCACCGTAGACCGGCGGCACGTTCTGCACGCTGCCGGCCGGCACAGGCGCCGTGACGACACCCGGCGTCATTGCGGTGGCGCCCGCACCCGGCGGCACGACGCGCAACAACTGGTCGACTTCGATCTGATTCGGATTCGTGAGATTGTTCCACGCCGCGATGTCGCGGTAATTCTGGCCGTTTTCGAGCGCGATCCGGTACAGGGTATCGCCTGGTTTCACCCGATAGTAGCCGGGAGGCGGCGGCCCGAGCGGTGCGGCGGGCTGCGCAGCGGCTGCGCCGAACGGCGCAGTGCGGTCGACCACAGGCGCCTGATCGAACCGCGTCGCGCAGGCTGTCAACGCGCAGAGCGCGATGGCTGCTGCGCCGCGCCGGGCTACGGTCAGATCGATCTTCAGACGGTTTCTTTGCATCGCGCGCAACATACTCATCGGTTTCAGATCACTCCGGATTTTAAAGGGACAAAGAAAACGCGATCAAGCCGCGATTCCCGCCACTGCGCCGGGCCCGTACGCTCGACGAGCGTCAGCACCTGGGTCGCCTCGCCACCGGCTCCTGCGGGCGATGCGACAGGCGCCACGAGCCGCCCGCCGATGGCGAGCTGCTCGAGCAGCGCCTGCGGCACCTCGAAGCCAGCGGCCGCGATCACGATCGCGTCGAACGGCGCCGCCGACGGCATGCCGAGCCGTCCGTCGCCGTAGTGCAGGCGAATGTTGGGGATGCGCAGCGGACGAAGATTCGTCTTCGCGCGCTCATACAACGGCTTGATGCGTTCAATCGAATAAACATCGCGTGCGATGCCGCTCAGCACCGCCGCTTGATAACCACAGCCCGTG
The DNA here is from genome assembly GCF_004298475.1 of Paraburkholderia sp. Lineage (GTDB taxonomy): Bacteria > Pseudomonadota > Gammaproteobacteria > Burkholderiales > Burkholderiaceae > Paraburkholderia > Paraburkholderia denitrificans. Next base: position 111,250 of record NZ_SCRP01000010.1, read on the forward strand.
CCGATCTCGAGCACGCGATCAAGCGCCCGCCCCGCGCCCGCGAGTTCGAGCATGCGCGCGACGACCGAGGGCTTCGAGATCGTCTGCTGATGACCGATCGGCAACGCCGCATCTTCGTAGGCCTGGGTCGCAAGACCAGGATCGACGAACATGTGGCGCGGCACGCCCGCAAGCGCCTGAAGCACGCGCGCATCGACGATGCCGTTCGCACGAAGCCTTTCGACCATGCGCTCGCGAACCCGTTCCGACGTCAAGGCAACCGCGCCGTTGAGCGGCACGCCTGGCGCGCCGGGTACACCCGATGCCGGCGTGCCGGGGGCGCCCGGTGTTCCAGGCGTGCGCTGCGCGGCATTGGAACGCGTCGGCGTGGCGCGCGGCGCGGCATCGCTGCCGCGTACATCCCTTGCGCGCGCCGGCGCAGCAGGCTTGCTGCTCGCCGGGCGCTTGAGTCCTGCGCCAGGCGATTGCCCCGGCTTGCTCGTGCCGACGCCGCCGCTTACGTGCGGCACCGCGGGTTTGGCTGCAGGTTTGGCCGCGGGTTTGGCCACCGCCGTGCCCGCCGTGCCCGCCTTGCCCGCGCCACCGAGCGGCGCACGCGCTTCGCCGCCACGCGAATCCTGGCCGTCACGACGGCGCGGTTCGCGCACAAGATCCGCGAGCCCGAGCGGAAAACGCCTGGTGCGCTCGCCGGTCATGAAGCGCGGCCGCCCTGACACGCCCAGGCGTGCGTCTCGGACAACATCTGCGTGTGAGTCAGGTCGAGTTGCAGCGGCGTAATCGACACGTGGCCGTGCGATACCGCGTGAAAATCCGTGCCCTCGCTCGCGTCGCGCGCGCTGCCGGATGGGCCGATCCAGTAGATCGGCTCGCCGCGCGGGTTGGTCTGCCGGATCACCGGCTGCGAGGGATGGCGCTTGCCGAGGCGCGTCACGCGCCACTCGCCGAGTTCGGCGTACGGCAGGTTCGGAATGTTGACGTTCAGAAGCGGATGCCCCGGCAACGGATTCGCGAGGTAGTGCGCGACGATCTCGGCTGCGACGCGCGCGGCGGAATCGAGATGCGCCCAGTCCTTGTCGGCGAGCGAGAACGCGATGGCCGGCACGCCGAACATGATGCCTTCGGTTGCGGCGGCCACCGTGCCCGAATAGAGCGTGTCCTCGCCCATGTTCTGGCCGTTGTTGATGCCGGAAACCACGAGGTCGGGCCGCTCTTCGAGCATGCCCGTGAGTGCGATATGAACGGAGTCGGTGGGCGTGCCGTTCACGTAGTAGAAACCGGTCGTCGCCGAGCGCAGCACCGATAGCGGCCGCCACAGCGTAAGCGAGTTCGACGCGGCGCTGCAGTTCTGCTCAGGCGCCATCACCGTGACCTCGCCGAGCGGTTTGAGCGCTTCGTAGAGAGCGGCGAGTCCGGGGGCGAGATAACCGTCGTCGTTGCTGAGTAGTATTCGCATCCGGCGATTGTAACCGAGGAAAGAAGGCACGCGAGCGACAGCCCGGTAAGCCCGCTGGCCGGGCCGCACGCGAGGGTGGGCAGGCGCGCGGCGCGTCGTCTGCGGCACGTGTTCGTACGGATTTCGAACCCGGCATCGAATCGTACGATCGTTCGAATATCGACGGATTGCCGTACACTGTCCGTTCGTCCCGATTTCATAAACGACGCGACAGCACACAGGAGACACGATGCGCGCCATTCGCTGCAACCAGTACGGTCCACCCGACTCCCTCACGCTCGAAACGCTGCCCGACCTGGCACCCGGTGCGGGCCAGGTCGTCATCGACGTGAAAGCGGCCGCCGTCAATTTTCCCGACGTGCTCATCATCGAAAACAAGTATCAGATGAAGCCGCCGCTGCCCTTCACGCCGGGCGCCGAGGTTGCAGGCGTCGTGCGTGCCGCGGGCGCGGGCGTGAAACTTGCGCCGGGTGCGCGCGTGATCGCCTACGTGGGTACCGGTGGCTTTGCCGAGCAGGTCGTGGCCAATGAAGCCGCCTGCGTTCCGCTGCCCGATGGCGCCGATTTCGCGACGGCCGCCGCTTTCACGCTCGCCTACGGCACGTCGCATCACGCGGTGGTCGACCGCGCGGCGCTGCGCGCCGGCGAGACCATGCTCGTGCTGGGCGCGGCGGGCGGCGTAGGGCTTGCCGCCGTCGAAATCGGCAAGGTGCTTGGCGCGCGCGTGATCGCTGCGGCGTCGAGCGACGAAAAGCTCGATGTCTGCAAGCGCTTCGGCGCGGACGCCACCATCAACTACAGCACCGAAGACCTGCGCGAGCGTGTGAAGGCGCTCACCGATGGCAAAGGCCCGGACGTGATCTACGATCCGGTCGGCGGCATCTACGCGGAACCCGCGTTTCGCAGCATCGGCTGGCGCGGCCGCTATCTGGTCGTGGGCTTCGCCAACGGCGAAATTCCGAAGCTGCCGCTCAATCTCGCGCTGCTCAAGGGCGCGAGTATTGTCGGCGTATTCTGGGGGGAATTCGCGCGCCGCGAACCGCAGAACAACGCGGCCGCGTTCGCGCAGATGGTCGAGTGGATCAACAAGGGCTTGCTCCGGCCGTATGTCTCGAAGCGCTATGCGCTCGCCGAGACCGCGCAGGCGCTCAAGGACATGGCCTCCCGGCAGGTGACGGGCAAAATCGTCATCGAGCCCTGAGCGTTTTGCATAGCGCCCGAATACAAACAGCGCGCCTCGGCGCGCTGTTTGTTTCCGCGTTTCGTTTATCGACTCAGACGATCTGTTGCGCACGCAACCGGGCGACATGGTCGGCGTCGTAACCCAGCGCGTGGAGGACCTCGTCGGTATGTTCGCCGAGTTCGGGGCCCAGCCAGCGCGTATCGCCCGGCGTGGCGGAGAGCTTCGGCGTGACGGCGGGCAGCGCGACGTCGACCTTGTCTTGCCAGCGGAACTGCTGGATCATCTGGCGCGCCATGAACTGGGGATCCGTGAACATGTCGGCGACGCTGTAGATGCGGCCCACCGGCACATCGGCGGCGTTGAGCACGTCGAGCGCTTCGTCGATCGTGCGGGTCGAAAGCCATGCGGCAATCGCACCGTCGATCTCCTGCGTGCGCGGCACGCGGCCGTCGTTGTGCGCGAGGCCCGGATCGTTGGCGAGATCGTCTCGGTCGATGGCGCTCATGAGACGCCTGAAAATCGGATCGCTATTGCCGCCGATCACGATGCTGCCGTCCTTGCACGGGTACGTGTTCGACGGCACGATGCCCGGCAGCGAGGCGCCGGTGCGTTCGCGCACCATGCCGTAGACGCCGTATTCGGGCACCACGCTTTCCATCATGTTGAAGACGGCTTCATAGAGTGCGACATCGACGATTTGCCCGCTGCCGCCGTTCACGTTGCGGTGATGCAGCGCCATGAGCGCGCCGATCACGCCGTGCAGCGCGGCAATCGAATCGCCGATGGAAATGCCGATGCGCGGCGGCGGCAGGTCCGGATAGCCGGTGATGTGACGCAAGCCGCCCATCGACTCGGCAATCGCGCCAAAACCCGGACGATCCCGATACGGACCGCTCTGCCCATAGCCGGACAAACGCACCATCACGAGACCGGGGTTCTCCTTCGACAGCACGTCGTAACCGAGTCCGAGCTTTTCGAGCAAACCGGGGCGGAAATTCTCGATGACGATGTCGGCTTCTTTCGCGAGGCGGCGGACGATCTCCTTGCCCTCCTCGGCCTTCAGGTTCACCGTCACAGACTTCTTGTTGCGCGCCTGCACGGCCCACCAAAGCGAAGTGCCGCCCGCTTCGGGATAGAGCTTGCGCCACTTGCGCAGCGGATCGCCGCCTTTCGGGTCTTCGATCTTGATGACCTCGGCGCCGAACTCGCCGAGAAACCGCGCGGCGAACGGGCCCGCGATCAGCGTGCCGAGTTCGAGCACTTTCACGCCGGCAAGCGGGCCGGCGGCACGCTCGCGTGAGGCGGATTCGGGGGATGTGGCTGCGCTCATGGGTCTCCTTACCTGCTTCGATGCGCGCTGCGCGACGGCGTGACGTTATGCGCCGGGCGCGCGCGGCAAGATTCTCGTGTTACATCGAGCGGCGGTCGATCATCGCGCGGGCGATCGTGCCCGCGTCGACGTATTCGAGTTCGCCGCCCACCGGCACGCCGCGCGCGAGGCGCGTGACGCTCAGGCCGCGCGCCTTCAGCGCCTGGCCGAGGTAGTGCGCGGTGGCTTCGCCTTCGTTCGTGAAGTTGGTTGCGAGCACGACTTCCTTGACGATGCCGTCCGAGGCTCGCTTCACGAGGCGATCAAAATGGATCTCTTTGGGACCGATGCCGTCGAGCGGACTCAAGTGCCCCATCAGCACGAAATACAGGCCGTGCCATGTCATGGTCTGTTCGAGCATGATCTGGTCGGCAGGTGTTTCGACGACGCACAGCAGCGTGGGATCGCGCTCCTCGTCGAGACATGTTTCGCATATCTGCGCTTCGGTGAACGTGTTGCACTTCTCGCAGTGCTTCAGGTGCCCGGTGGCGAACATGAGCGCCCGGCCGAGTTTTTCGGCACCTTCACGGTCGTGCTGCATCAGGTGATAGGCCATGCGCTGCGCCGACTTCGGCCCGACGCCGGGCAACGCGCGCAGCGCCTCGACAAGCGCTGCCAGGGCGGAAGGTTGTTTCATGCGGATTCAGCGTGGCGAATCGATGGATCTTGCGGCGTGAAGCCGCCAACTGGGTAAACACGGCGGACGGCGCGTGGCGCGGCCCTGTGAAAAACGGGCCGCGGCGCAAGCGCGCGCGGCCCGCCTGTACGGCATCAGAACGGCAGCTTGAAGCCCGGGGGCAGCGGCAGACCAGCGGTCATGCCGCCCATCTTTTCCTGCGACGTGGCTTCGGCCTTGCGTACTGCGTCGTTGAACGCCGCCGCGACGAGGTCTTCGAGCATGTCCTTGTCGTCCGCGAGCAGGCTCGGGTCGATCGACACGCGGCGCACGTCGTTGCGGCACGTCATCGTCACCTTGACCAGACCGGCGCCCGCCTGACCCTCGACCTCGATCGTGGCAAGCTGCTCCTGCATCTTCTTCATGTTTTCCTGCATCTGCTGGGCCTGCTTCATCAGCCCGGCAATTTGACCTTTCATCATGATCGTGACTCCTTCTGGATCGTTTGTATTCGGAAAAGCGCGCGGCACCACGTGTGCCGCGCGCCGCAAATCAATGGGCGGCCTGGCCGCTGCCCGGCGCCGCGTCGAGCGCGACCGGGCGGATCGAACCCGGCACGATGCTCGCGCCGAAGTCTCGAATCAGTTGCTGGACGAACGGGTCCGCGCCGATTTCGCGCTCGGCGTCGCGTTGACGCCCGGCGCGCGCGGCTGCGTCGAGCGCGGCGGCCGTGCGGCGTGCGGGGCCCACGACCACCGCAACGTCCACGTCCTTGCCGAGCCGCTCGGCAAGCGCCGCCTTCAGTTTCGCGACCTGCGAGGCCTCCGCGTATTGCGGCACCGGCACGCTCAGCTTGAGCACCGCGCCGTCGAGTGCGGTCAGTTCGCTATTGAACGCAAGCTGGTACGAGATGCCCTTGAGCGGCAGCGTCGCGGCAAGTGCGGGCCAGTCGCCCGTGAAGCCGATCGCGTCGAGCGCGATGCCCGGCGGCAGTTTGCTGACGTCCACGACGGCCGCTGCGGGCGTCGCCGCAGGCGCGGCGGCGCGCGGTGCTGCCGGTTCGCTGTCGTATGCGGGCACGAAGCCGTCGTCGGGCGAGGCGAAATAAGCGTCGTCGGCGCCGAGGGGCACGTAGTCGTCGGGCGGAATGTCGTCCCACGGCGGAGGGGATGCGGCGTCCTGGGCGCTCGCGCCACGGGCCGGCTGGCGCTGCTGCGCTTCCTGCGCGGCGGCGGCGCGGCGGGCGGGGTCCGGCGTCGGCACCTTCACTTCGGCGCGCGGTGCGGCGGATCTGGGCGCGGCAGCAGGTGCGTTAGCTGCGGCGCGGGCACCGCGATCGGCCGATACGCGCATGCCCTTGTTGCGCAGCACATCGAGTGCCGCGCTTGCGCCGCCGCGCACATCGGATGCTTCGGTCGCGCTCGCTGCCACGTCGGGCTCGGCTTGCGGTTCGGGCTCGGCGGGTTTTGCCTCGACTGGTGTTGGCGCCGCCACAGGCGCCTCGCCCCGAATTTCGGGCGACGCGTCCTGCGCGCCGGCTTGCACCTCGATTTGCGCCTCGGTTTGCCCTTCGTCGGCTGATTCCCACGGCGGCACAACGCGCAGCGCAGCGGGCGTCGCTGCTACGCCAACTTCACCGGCGTTCGGCGCAGCGGCGGGTTTGTCTGTTTCTACCGGAAGCGCGCGCGGTGCAGCGGCTTGCGTACTCACAGCCGGGCGCGGCGCCTGTGCCCCTGCGCTGGTGGCTGAGCTCGCCAGCGCAGGCGCAGCCGCCCTCGCCCCGGAACTCGCCGCTGCAGGCTTCGACGCGGGCGCACTGCCGACATTGCCCGCGCCCGTCGACTGCTCGAACGCAAGCATGCGCAGCAGGGTCATCGTGAAGCCCGCGTATTCGTCGGGCGCGAGTCCAAGCTCGCTGCGTCCAAGCGTCGCGATCTGATAGAACAGTTGAACCTGCTCGGGCGAGAGTTCGGCGGCGAAGCGGCGCAGATCCGCCGCTTCCGGCCACTCTTCGAGCACCGACGCCGGCGCGAACTGCGCCCACGCAATACGGTGGAAGAGACTCGCGAGATCCTGCAGCGCCGTCGAAAACGACAGGCTGCGCAATGCCATTTCGTCCGCAATCGCGAGCACGGCCGCGCCGTCGCTTGCGACAAGCGCGTCGATCAGGCGGATCAGATAGCTTTGATCGAGCGCGCCGAGCATGCCGCGCACGGCCTCCTCGGTCACCTGATTCGCCGAGTAGGCAATCGCCTGATCGGTCAACGAGAGCGCGTCGCGCATCGAACCGTCGGCGGCGCGGGCGAGCAGGCGCAGCGCCTGCGGCTCAAATTCGACCTTCTCTTCGCCGAGGATATGCGTCAGATGCTCGACGATGTTCGCCGCGGGCATCTGCTTCAGATTGAACTGCAGGCAGCGCGACAGCACCGTGACCGGAATTTTCTGCGGATCGGTCGTCGCGAGAATGAACTTGACGTGCGGCGGCGGCTCTTCCAGCGTCTTCAGCATCGCGTTGAAGGCGTGGTTCGTCAGCATGTGCACTTCGTCGATCATGTAGACCTTGAAGCGCGCATCCACCGGTGCATAGACGGCGCGTTCGAGCAGCGCGGCCATTTCGTCGACGCCGCGATTGCTCGCCGCATCCATTTCGACGTAGTCGACAAAGCGGCCTTCATCGATCTCCCGGCACGCGCGGCACACGCCGCACGGCGTCGATGTCACGCCGGTCTCGCAGTTGAGCGCCTTGGCGAAGATGCGCGACAGCGTCGTCTTGCCCACGCCGCGCGTGCCCGTGAAGAGGTACGCGTGATGCAGGCGGCCGCCGTCGAGTGCATGCGTGAGCGCGCGCACCACGTGCTCCTGTCCGACGAGCGAAGCGAAGTCCTTCGGTCGCCACTTGCGTGCGAGAACTTGGTAGGTCATCGGGAAATTGTATCAGCATCGCCTGCGCGCACAGATGATTCGGCAAGGCGCAAACGCACAGCCCGCGGCGCCCTGGCACGGCACGCGCGAGCGCTGCGAAAGAGACGGATCCGGCTGCTGCCGCGTGCGCAAATCTCGCCATCGAAACGCTGGCCACCGACGATCACGCAAGCGTTGCCAAAGCCGTGCCGGACGCGGCAAAACCAAGGGTAACGCAAACGGGAAACGACGAGGTAACGAAGTGGGGAACTGGAGAACAGCAGGAAGAAAGTTGAAGGTGACGAGCCCGACCCTCGGCACTGGCGGAAAACGGCTGTGGCTGCTTCGTTCCCGACCTGACCAGGTTGACCGCCCCTCCATGCGAGGAGGCCCGTCACGGCGCATTCTAACATTGGTTGCGCTGCAATGAGAACCCTCATCCGAAAAGTCGCACCGCGCGCGCTGGTGCAGTAAAAAGGTGGCAGCATCAGCGGCAACAACGCAGCGCGCCGCAATATCGCTGTGCGGGCAACTGCGCCACCGCTATAGAGAGGAGAGCGCGATCACGACGCGCGCATTGATCGAGCGCAGTCCTTGCGCACAGCCCGAAAAAAACCCGCCGGGCATGCCCCGCGAGACCGGACCGCTGCGGCATGCATACGCACTATCGCCGTCGGCAATGCATAGGGATTTAGGCTACACTGGCGTCGGCAATGGGCTGCGCCGTGCACAACGGCGCATGAGGCTCATGCGGGGTCCACGCGGATCGGGCATGCCGTTCTGGTGGCCCCGGATAAGTTTTCAGTTTTGGTGTATCGTGGCGAGCAATTCAGTCAGCCTCGATTCGAAAGAGGTATTCATACAATGAGCGAACAAATCAAGCACATCAGCGACGCATCGTTCGAACAGGACGTCGTGAAATCTGACAAACCCGTTTTGCTGGACTTCTGGGCCGAATGGTGCGGCCCGTGCAAGATGATCGCGCCGATTCTCGATGAAGTCGCGAAGGACTACGGTGATCGCCTGCAAATCGCGAAGATCAATGTCGACGAACACCAGTCGACGCCGGTGAAGTTCGGCGTGCGCGGCATCCCGACGCTGATTCTCTTCAAGAACGGCGCTGTCGCCGCGCAAAAGGTCGGCGCACTCTCCAAATCGCAACTGACCGCGTTCCTGGACAGCCACCTGTAATTCCCCCTACCCGCCGCGTCGCGTATTTCCTCTCAACGGGCCCGCGTGCTGGCGGCGATGAAATAACGGTGCGTGTTGTCCGACGACAACACGCACCGCAAAAACACGCTGGCTCCCAACACTGGCAGCTTTTGGCGTGTGCTATGCTAGAATTTATAACGCGTCTATCCGGCGCCATATAAAGTCCTAGAGCGGTTCCGCTCGCTTCTTTCCCCCTGACCTCTTTCGTCGCAGTCCTCCCCGACGGGTTCTCCGTATGCATCTTTCCGAGCTTAAGTCTCTGCATGTCTCCGAATTGATCGAGATGGCCAACGGCCTCGAGATCGAAAGTGCGAACCGCCTGCGCAAGCAGGAACTGATGTTCGCGATTCTAAAAAGGCGCGCCAAGACTGGCGAAACGATCTTCGGTGACGGCACACTCGAAGTGCTCCCGGATGGCTTCGGATTCCTGCGCTCGCCGGAAACGTCGTATCTCGCGAGCACGGACGACATCTATATCAGCCCGTCGCAGATCCGCCGCTTCAACCTGCACACCGGCGACACGATCGAAGGCGAAGTCCGCACGCCCAAGGACGGTGAACGCTACTTCGCGCTCGTAAAGGTGGACAAGGTCAACGGCCAGCCGCCCGAAGCCTCGAAGCACAAGATCATGTTCGAAAATCTCACGCCGCTGCACCCGAACAAGGTGCTGCTGCTCGAGCGTGAGATGCGCGGCGAGGAGAACGTGACGGGCCGCATCATCGACATGATCGCGCCCATCGGCAAAGGCCAGCGCGGCCTGCTCGTCGCCTCGCCCAAGTCGGGCAAGACCGTGATGCTTCAGCACATCGCGCACGCCATCAAGCAGAACCATCCCGATGTCGTGCTGTTCGTGCTGCTCATCGACGAGCGTCCGGAAGAAGTGACCGAAATGCAGCGTTCGGTGGCGGGCGAAGTGATCGCCTCGACCTTCGACGAACCGGCTGCGCGTCACGTGCAAGTGGCGGAAATGGTCATCGAAAAGGCCAAGCGCCTCGTCGAAATGAAGCACGACGTCGTGATCCTGCTCGATTCGATCACGCGTCTTGCCCGCGCATACAACACGGTCGTACCAGCCTCGGGCAAGGTGCTCACGGGCGGTGTCGACGCCAACGCGCTGCAGCGTCCGAAGCGCTTCTTCGGCGCCGCGCGCAACATCGAGGAAGGCGGCTCGCTTACGATCATCGGCACGGCGCTCATCGAAACCGGCAGCCGCATGGACGACGTGATCTACGAAGAATTCAAGGGCACCGGCAACATGGAAGTGCACCTCGAGCGCCGTCTCGCGGAAAAGCGCGTCTACCCGTCGATCAACCTCAACAAGTCGGGCACGCGTCGCGAAGAGCTGCTCATCAAGCCGGACATCCTTCAGAAGATCTGGGTGCTGCGCAAGTTCATCCACGACATGGACGAAGTCGAAGCAATGGAATTCCTGCTCGACAAGATTCGCCAGACGAAGAGCAATTCCGAATTCTTCGAAATGATGCGCCGCGGCGGCTAACACCCGTCAGCCTCGCCCCGAACGCCCGCGCCAAGCGGGCGTTTTCATTTCGGCCGCCGTTTTTGTGCGGCACGCCGCCCTTTCCACCTTTCGATGCGCAGCCGGGCACAACATGTACGTGAACGTTCACGTTGCACTATAATGCGGCAAATCGACACGTCGCCGCCCGTGCCCGCATCATCGATGGCTAAATCCCCCCACACGAATTCCCCCACTGACTCCCCCGCGCTGCTCACCGTTGGCGACGCCGCACTCCGGTTGAACGTCACGCCGCGCACGCTCAAGTATTACGAGGAGCGCGGTCTCGTCACGCCCACGCGCAGCGAAGGCCGCTACCGCCTCTACGACGAGCAGAACCTCGAACAGTTCGCGCGCATCCTGCGGTTGCGCTCGCTGGGTTTTTCGCTGCACGGCATCGCGGAGATGCTCAAACGCCCGCTCGAATCTGCCGTCGATGGCCGCCGGCGTTACTCGCAGGATTCGCTTCAGCATATCGCCGATGCCCTGGCGCAGCAGATCGATACGCTCGACGCGCGCATCGCCGCCGTGCGGCGCGAACTCAAGGAAGCGCAGACCGTGCGCGCCGAACTCGCGGACGACCTCGATTACCTGACCAAGCGCCTCGCGGGCGTGCCTTACGAGGCGGTGATCGAAGAGCGGCTCGCCGCAAAGAAACGCCGCCGCGCGGGCAGCGGGCGACGCCGGACCACGGCCGGAAACGGCGACGCCCCTTCATGAACGCCACCGGATCGCGCCAACCGCTCTTCAGCGGCGAGCGGCTGCGGGGCGATTTTTTCCCGTGGGTGCTTGCGCTCGCAACCGGTCTCGATTACTTCGACAACGCGATCTTTTCCTTCTTCGCAAGCTATATCGCAGGCGGCATCAACGCCTCTCCCGATGAACTCGTCTGGTCGTCGAGCACGTACGCCGTCGCGGCCGTGCTCGGCATCCTGCAGCAGCAATGGTGGGTCGAGCGCGTCGGCTACCGGCGCTACGTGAGCAGTTGCCTGCTGCTCTACGCGGCGGGCGCCGTAATCGCCGCGCTCTGCGCATCGTCGTCCGAGCTCGCCTTCGCGCGCGGCTTTCAGGGTTACTTCATCGGCCCGATCATGGGCACTTGCCGCATCCTCATCCAGAGCAGTTTCACGCCGCAGCAGCGCCCGCCGGCCACGCGCGCGTTTCTCTCGATGCTCGTGCTCTCCACCGCGCTCGCGCCGCTCGCCGGTGGCCTGCTCGTTTCGCATTTCGACTGGCGTGCGCTCTTCGCCTGTACCGCGCCCGCGGGCGTTCTGTTCGCCGCACTCGCGTTTTTCGCCCTGCCCGACTCGGGTCATGTGGAGCCCGAGGAACGCGGAGAGTCGCATTTCTGGCCGTACATCGTCTTCGCGTTCGCGCAGGGCGCGCTCCAGATCGCCATGCAACAGGTTCGCTTCGAGCTGTTCAGCCGGTCCCCCGAGCTGGTCGTGCTGACCGTGGCCGGTATCGGCTCGCTCGCATGGTTCGGCTGGCATCAGTGGCATCACCCCAAACCGCTCGTGCGGCTGCATGCGCTACGCGAAAAGACCTTTCAGGTCGGCCTGCTGCTCTACATGATTTACTACTATCAAAGCACGGCGCTCAGCTACCTGATCTCACGCTTTCTCGAAGGCGGCCTCAACTATCCGGTGGAAAACGCGGGTCGGCTCACCGGCATCACGTCGCTCGTTTCAGCTTCTGCACTGCTCCTGTACTTCCGCTACGCGAAACGCCTGACACGCAAGAAATGGATCATCGTGCCCGGCTTCGCGCTCGCGGCCCTTGTCGCTTTCTGGATGACGCGGATGCCGCCCGACGTCAGCGAATCGCGGCTCATCGCACCATTGCTGCTGCGCGGCCTTCTCCTGCTCTTCATCGTGGCGCCGGTCGCGAACGTCACGTTCAGCATCTTCGCGATCGAGGAGTTCACGCACGGCTATCGCCTCAAGAACATCGTCCGGCAGTTGACGATCTCGTTCGCCACGGCCACGGTCATCATCGTCGAGCAGCATCGGCTCGCGCTGCACCAGTCGCGGCTCGCGGAATCGGTGAATCCGTTCAATCCCGCGTTCCAGAACACCCTTGCGAAGCTGACGCACGGTTTCGAAGCCCTTGGCAACACGCCCGGCGAAGCATACGGCCTCGCAATCGTGGAGATCAACCGCATGGTCGCGCAGCAGGCGAGCTTCCTGAGTTCGCTCGACGGGTTTTATTTCCTCATCGGCGTGGCCATCTGCGGTGGTATCTTTGCAGCCTGCCAGAAGCAGATCGACTGACCCTCTCACGCCAACTCACGCACCTCACGACGCAACCCGGCGATGCTATCGAAACTGTCCCAGTGGTTCGGCACGCGCCGCCGCGACAAGGCGTTGCGCACGCACGCGATCGACGACGCGCTCTGGCAGGCCACGCTCGACGGCCTGCCGTTCCTCGCGCATCTCGATGCCGCCGATCTCGCGCGCCTGCGCGAGCTGACGAGCCTCTTCCTCGCGCAAAAGGAATTTTCGACCGCGCACGATCTCGAACTGACCGACCGCATGACGGTCGCGATTGCCGTACAGGCATCGCTGCCGGTGCTGAACCTGTCGCTCGATCTGTATCGCGGCTGGGTCGGCGTGATCGTGTATCCGGGCGAGTTCGTGATCCGCAAGACCGTCGAGGACGAGGACGGCGTGATTCACGAAGTCGAGCAGGACGCGAGCGGCGAAGCATGGGAAGGCGGTCCGGTGATCCTCTCGTGGGAAGACGCGCAGATGACCGGCGGCGCCGACGCCTACAACGTCGTAATCCACGAGTTCGCGCACAAGATCGACATGGTGAACGGCGAGGCGGACGGTCATCCACCGCTTTTTCGCCGCTGGCACGCGCCGCTCGACGCGCACGCCTGGGCCGACGTCTTCGACAACGCCTACGACCAGTTTTGTGCGAAAGTCGATGCCGTGCCGCAGCGGCGCTGGGCGCGCTTCGAGCGCGAAGCGCTGATCGATCCCTATGCGGCCGATCACCCGTCGGAGTTTTTCGCCGTGTGCAGCGAAGCCCTGTTTGTGAAGCCGCACGAATTCGAGTCCGAGTATCCCGAGCTTTACCGGCTGCTCGCCCGTTATTACCGGCAGGACCCGGCGAGAGTCGGCGCCCTCGCCGGTTTCGGCGAGTAGCACCGCAAAAATTCGCCAACAGACTGATTTTCTGGCATAATCGTCGTTTTTCGACCTTGGGCAAGTGGCTCGCGCTTTATTTTTTGTCGCAAGCGATTGTTACAAGCAGTTGCGCGTGCAGGGTTGCACGTGAATTGCGGGCGCGCGGGTTGGCTACCGCCAGATTTAAGGACAAACCATGAAAGAAGGCATTCACCCGGATTACCGCGAAGTCCTGTTCGTCGACGTTTCGAACGACTTCAGGTTCGTGACCCGCTCGACCATCCAGACGCGCGAAACCGCCGAATTCAACGGCAAGACGTACCCGCTCGCGAAGATCGAAGTGTCGTCGGAATCGCATCCGTTCTACACGGGCACGCAAAAGATCATGGACACGGCCGGCCGTGTCGAGAAGTTCAACAAGAAGTTCGGCGCACGCGCCACGGGCAAGGTCGCGAAGTAAATTTCGCGAATCACCTCGCAGTTCACCTGAACCGGCCTTCGCGCCGGTCCCGGAGCAAAAAGGGCAGCGGTCGCTGCCCTTTTTTGTTGCCGCCACTATTGACTGCGTCCGCAACGCCAGGCAACACCAGGCAACATCAAGCAACGCGCGCGTCATAACGTTGCCGGATTGCGATCCGACGCAACTTCCACGCAACTTCGAAGCAACGCTCAACGTGACGCGCTGCGGCTCACCCGGCTAGAATGCCGGATGCTTCGCCCCCCGCCCGCTCCAGCGCGAGCGTCACGTCCTGCGGCCCGAATCCCGGTGAACCGGGCGATCCGCAATCGCTGCAGCACCCCGGCTTGCCGCTGCCGTGCAGTCGTGGCGCGGTCGACACGCCACCAGGCTGCGCAAGCCGGTCCGCTTATCCGTTTTTTTCGCACTGAATGAAGCCAGCCATTCGACTGACCGCCTCCGCCACCAGCGCCCTGCCGCGCTGGGTGTTGCTGGCTATCTGTATCGCGTTCGCGTCGTTCGGCCTGTTTGGCCGCGATCCATGGAAAAACGAGGACGCAGCCGGCTTCGGCGTGATGTGGACCATGGCGGGCGGCACGTCTCACGACTGGCTGCTGCCGAACCTCGTCGGCAAGTACGCCACCGAAAACGGTCCGCTCGGCTATTGGCTCGGCGCGCTCTGCATCCGCGTCTTCGCGCCGTGGGTGGACGCGAGCAATGCGTCGCGCATCGCCACCGGGTTGCTGTTCTGTCTCGCCTGCGCGTTCGTCTGGTACAGCGCGTATCTGCTGGGCCGCCGCCCCGAAGTCCAGCCATTCAAATACGCATTCGGCGGCGAGCCCGAACCGCGCGACTACGGCCGCACGCTCGCCGACGGCGCGCTCCTGATCCTGCTCGCATGCTTCGGCCTCGCCGAGCGCGGCCACGAAACGACGCCGCAGCTCATGCAGTTCGCCGGCATGGCGATGTTGCTGTACGGCGTCGTGCGTGCGATCGATAAACCTGTTCAGGGCGCGCTCTGGTGGGGTTTCGCGCTCGGCGTCGTGGCGCTCTCGAGCGATCTGGTGCAGGCGGGCGCGCTGCTGGCCGGCACGCTCGTGATGCTCGTCGTCGCACCGAGGACGCGCTCGCACTGGCTGCTCGTGGCCGGATTGCCGGTCGCGCTGATCATCGCGGCGTCGTGGCCGATCCTCGCGCTGCAGCGTTATCCCGACGACGCCGCGTGGTTCCTCAACCAGTGGATCAGGTCGAGCGTCAACGCCTTCTCGGGGCCGCCGGGCTTCGTGCTGCGTTACGCCGCCAAGAACCTGCCGCTCTTCACGTGGCCCGCATGGCCGCTCGCCTTATGGGCCTGGTTTAGCTGGGCGGGCCTGCGCCGCGCGCCGCACGTCGCCATTCCACTGTCTGTCATCCTGCCGCTATTGCTGCTCATCGCCGTGCAGAGCCACGAGACGAACCGCATCTTCATGATCGTGCTGCCCGCGCTGTCGGTGCTGGCCGCGTTCGCGCTGCCCACGCTCAAGCGCGGCGCGATCAACGCCATCGACTGGTTCGCCGTACTGAGCTTCACGATCCTCAGCACGTTCGTCTGGCTCGTGTGGCTCGCGGGCATGACCGGCTTTCCGGCTCCGCTCGCCCGCAATCTCGCGCGCCTCGCGCCCGGTTTCTCGCCGCAGTTCAATTTCCTCTCGTTCGCGTGCGCCGTCGTCGTGACGCTCTTCTGGATAGGACTCGTCCAGTGGCGCGTGTCGCGGCATCCGAAGGTGTTGTGGCGCAGCATCGTGCTCTCGAGCGCCGGCACGACCCTGATGTGGGTCCTGCTGATGACGCTCTGGCTGCCCGTCGTCAACTTCAGCCGGACGTATCGCGACGTCGCGCAGCAGATCGCCGCCCACCTGCCCGCCGACTACGCGTGCATCTCCCCGGTCCGGCTCGGCGATGCCCAGATCGCGACCTTCGCCTACTTCGGCAAGATGCACTTCTCGTTCAACGACGATTGCGACGTGATCCTGCGCCAGGACACCCCGGCCTACGGCGCGCCCACTTCGCCGCCGAACTATGCATGGAAGCTCGTCTGGGAAAGCCGCCGCGCCGCCGACCGCGACGAGCAATTCCGCCTGTATGTGCGCATCGACCGGCCGCAGACTCCGCCGAAGCGCCGCGTCTGGCGCAAGCGCCCGGACTGAGGGCGCCGTGCCTGGCACCGTCGCAGGCACAGTCGCAGGCACCTTCGCCAGCGACGTCCGCCGCATCGCCGGACTCGCCTGGCCGGTCCTGATCGGCCAGCTCGCGATCATCGCGTTCGGCGTGATCGATACGGCGATGGTCGGGCGTTACTCGGCGCTCGACCTCGCGGCGCTCGGACTCGGCTCGTCGATCTATGTCTCCGTCTACATCAGCCTCACCGGCATCCTGACCGCGCTGCAGCCCATCGCTGCGCAACTCTACGGCGCGCAGCGCGACGGCGAGATCGGCGAAGAAGTGCGCCAGTCATTCTGGCTCGCGCTCGTGCTCGCGGTGATCGGTTGCACGATCCTCTATTTTCCCGATCCGCTGCTCGATCTCGCGCACGCACCCGTCGCGCTGCGCGAGCGCACCGTCGAGTATCTGCGGGTGCTCGCGTTCGGGCTGCCTGCCGGCCTGCTGTTTCGCATCTACAGCTCGCTCGCCAATGCAGTCGGTCGGCCGCGACTCGTGATGATCCTGCAGGTGGGCGCGCTCGTGCTGAAGGTGCTGCTCAATCGCTGGCTCATCTTCGGCGGGCTCGGCGTGAGTGCGCTCGGCGGCCCGGGCTGCGCGCTCGCGAGCACGACGCTCAACTGGGCGCTCGCCATCCTCGCCGCCGTCATGATGACGAAACTCGACGTGTTCGCGCCGTTCGGCATCTTCAGGCACCTCTGCTGGCCGAGCTGGAGGCGTCAGGCGGAACTGCTCAAGCTCGGCATTCCGATGGGGCTCTCGTATCTGATCGAGGTGACGTCGTACACCTTCATGGCGATCTTCATCGCGCGGCTCGGCACGACGACGCTCGCGGGTCACCAGATCGCGGGCAATCTCGGCGCAGTGCTGTACATGACACCGCTCTCGATCGGCGTCGCAACCTCGACGCTCGTCGCCCAGGCGCTCGGCGGCAACCGGCCCGCCGAGGCGCGCACGCTCGCGCGGCACGGCATTGCCACCGCCGTGACGATCGCGTGCTGCTTCGCGCTGGCTGTGTTCGTGCTGCGGCCGCTCATCATCGGCGGCTATACGCCGGACCCCGCCGTGGCCGTCGCCGCCATGCCGCTCATGGCGATCGTCGCGCTCTATCACGTGTTCGATGCGCTCCAGGTCACGACGGCGTTTGCGCTGCGCGCCTACAAGGTCGTCGTCGTGCCGACCGTGATCTATGCGGTCGCGCTCTGGGGCGTCGGGCTCGGCGGAGGCTATGCGCTCGGTTTCAACGTGATCGGCACGCTCCCCGACTGGGCCACCGGTGCACGCGGCTTCTGGCTCGCCAACATGGCGAGCCTTGTGATCGCCGGTGCCGGGCTCGCGGTTTATCTGTCGCGCGTGAGCGTGCGGCATGCGCGCGCGAGCGGCGTCGCGGGGCAGTAATTCACCCTGCGCACCCCATCGCGTCTGCGCCGCCGTTGCAGCCCCGCATCCGGCGCGTGCACAATGCGCAGAAGCGTCGAAGACTGCACAGCGCGAATGATTCGTCACGAAGCGACCGGTAGAATCGGAGCGCTTCCCGTCCACGGATACGCCAACTGTCCTATCCTTGTAGCGCAGCACACCCAATAGATGCAGATGCGTCGTCCGTTCCCGGCTTACAGAATTTGCCCTCAATGGAGTGATTGTCATGCTGAAAAAGCTGCTGATGTTGCTGGTCGCACTTGGGCTGTCGCTGTCCGCGCTGATGGCGAGCGCCGTGGAGGTGAACACCGCGGATGAAACCGCGCTCGAATCCGTCAAGGGCATCGGCCCGGCCCACGCAAAGGCAATCCTCGACGAACGCGCGAAACACGGTCCGTTCAAAGATGCCGACGATCTCGTGAACCGCGTCAAGGGCATCGGTTCGAAGTCGATCCTGAACCTCGAAGCTGCGGGCCTGACGATCAACGGATCGTCGGCGCCGCCGAGCGGCAAGACGACCGCGACGACGAAGGGCGGCAAGGCGGCCACCAGCGCCGCTCCAGCCGCTGCAGCCACGACGGGCACCGCGCCGAATCCGACGACATCGGCTCAGACGGGTGCGGTGGCAACCGCGCCGCAAGCGGCATCGGCCGCGAACGCAGGCAAGCCGAAGCACATGAGCAAGAAGGAAAAGGCCGCCGAAGCCGCGAGCGCAGCCAAAGCCGGCACCGCTGCCTCCGCGCCGGGGGCCGCTTCGGAACCCAAGGCGAAGAAGTCCGGCAAGTCGAAGAAGAGCAAGGCTGCGTCCGATGCAGCCGCTTCAGGCGCCTGATTTCCTGCGCCTGTCTGTTGGCGGATTCCGGCTCAGGCCGCTGGTACTAATGGTGCCGCTTGTGCCAATGGTGCCGATGCCGGTCCGCAACGTACGGCACACCTTGCGTGTGCCGCCCGATTTTCGGCCTCGCCCCCCGCGCGGCCATCACCCTGAGAGAACGTCATGAGTCTGCTAGATACCCTCGGTTCCCTGTTCGGTTCATCGTCGCAACAGCCTGGCGGCAACCAGGCCCAGCTCATCGCGATGGCGACCGAATTCGTCAACAACCAGCCGGGCGGCCTGAACGGCCTCATCCAGAAGTTCCAGCAAGGCGGCCTCGGCGACGTCGTGCAATCGTGGGTCGGCACCGGCGACAATCAGGCGATTTCGCCGGATCAGCTGCACAACGTCCTCGGCTCCGACGTCGTTACCGGCCTCGCGCAGAAGGCCGGCATCCAGCCGGATCAGGTGAGCGGCCTGCTCGCCCAGGTCCTGCCGCACGTCGTCAATGCGGCCACGCCCAACGGTGAAGTGCCCGCCGATGGCCAGATCAACACCAGCAACGTACTCGGCACGCTCGGCAACCTCGCTTCCCTGTTCGGCGGCAACAAGTCTTCATAAGCTGCGCGTTCCCGCGCACGGGCATGAAAAAAGGGCAACGGAAAAATTCCGTTGCCCTTTTTGCTGGCGGCGGCGCGCCTAGTGCATGACGCGTTCGAACACGAACTGGCCGTTGTGGATGTCGACCGGAATCACATCCTTCGGCCCGAACTTGCCCGCGAGAATCAGCTTGGCGACCGGATTCTCGATCTCCTGCTGGAGCGCGCGCTTGAGCGGCCGCGCACCGAACAGCGGGTCGTAGCCGACCTTGGCGATCTGATCCAGCGCCTCGTCCGACACCATGAGCTCCATGTCGAGCTTCTCCAAACGCTCGCGCAGACGCTGCAACTGGATCTTCGCGATCGACTGGATGTTCGCGCGATCGAGCGCATGGAACACCACGACCTCGTCGATCCGGTTCAGGAACTCGGGGCGGAACTGCAGTTTCACTTCGCCCCACACCGCGTCCTTCACCGCGTCCTGCGGTTCGCCCGCCATCGACTGGATGAGGTGCGAACCGAGGTTCGACGTCATTACGATCACCGTGTTCTTGAAGTCCACGGTGCGGCCCTGACCATCGGTCATGCGGCCGTCGTCGAGCACTTGCAGCAGCACGTTGAACACATCCGGGTGCGCCTTCTCGATTTCGTCGAGCAGGATCACGCTGTACGGCTTGCGGCGCACGGCCTCGGTGAGATAGCCGCCTTCCTCGTAGCCGACATAGCCCGGAGGCGCGCCGATCAGCCGCGCGACGCTGTGCTTCTCCATGAACTCGCTCATGTCGATGCGGATGAGGTGCTCCTCCGAATCGAACAGGAAGCCCGCGAGCGCCTTGCACAGCTCGGTCTTGCCGACGCCCGTCGGCCCGAGGAACAGGAACGAGCCGTACGGCCGGTTCGGATCGGCGAGGCCCGCGCGCGAACGGCGGATCGCATCGGCGACAGCGGTGATCGCCTCGTCCTGCCCGACCACGCGCTCGTGCAGCTTCTGCTCGATCTGCAACAGCTTTTCGCGTTCGCCCTGCATCATGCGCGACACAGGAATGCCGGTCGAGCGCGACACGACTTCGGCGATTTCCTCGGCGCCGACTTGCGTGCGCAACAGACGCGGACGCGTCGGGTTGTTCTGCTCGTTCGCTTCGGCCTGCGTCACCTGCTTCAATTGCGATTCGAGTTGCGGCAGCTTGCCGTACTGCAATTCGGCGACCTTTTCGAGCTTGCCTTCGCGCTGGAGCTTGTTGATATCGGCGCGCACGCGGTCGATCTCTTCCTTGATCTGCGCGCTGCCCTGCACCGCGGCTTTCTCCGCGGTCCAGATTTCTTCGAGATCCTTATATTCGAGGCTCAGCCGGTCGATCTCTTCTTCGATCAGTTGCAGACGCTTTTGCGAGGCTTCGTCCTTTTCCTTCTTGACGGCTTCGCGCTCGATCTTCAACTGGATGAGACGCCGGTCGAGCTTGTCCATCTCCTCGGGCTTCGAGTCGATTTCCATCTTGATCTTCGACGCGGCTTCGTCGATCAGGTCGATGGCCTTGTCCGGCAGGAAGCGATCGGTGATGTAACGATGCGACAGCTCCGCCGCCGCGACAATCGCGGGGTCCGTGATTTCGACGCCGTGGTGCAGTTCGTACTTCTCCTGCAGACCGCGCAGGATGGCGATGGTCGCCTCGACCGACGGCTCGTCGATGAGCACCTTCTGGAAGCGGCGTTCGAGCGCGGCATCCTTTTCGATGTACTTGCGATATTCGTCGAGCGTGGTCGCGCCGATGCAGTGCAGCTCGCCGCGCGAGAGCGCGGGCTTGAGCATGTTGCCCGCATCCATCGCGCCTTCGGCCTTGCCTGCGCCGACCATCGTGTGAATTTCGTCGATGAAGACGATGGTCTGGCCTTCGTCCTTCGCGATGTCGTTGAGCACGGCCTTCAGGCGCTCTTCGAATTCGCCGCGATACTTCGCGCCCGCGAGCAGCGCGGCCATGTCGAGCGAGAGCACGCGCTTGCCCTTGAGCGTCTCGGGCACTTCGCCGTTGACGATCCGCTGCGCGAGCCCCTCGACGATCGCCGTCTTGCCGACGCCCGGCTCGCCGATCAGCACCGGGTTGTTCTTCGTGCGCCGTTGCAGGATCTGGATCGAGCGGCGAATTTCATCGTCGCGGCCGATCACGGGGTCGAGCTTGCCCGCCCGCGCACGCTCGGTCAGATCGATCGCATATTTCTTGAGCGCTTCGCGCTGGCTTTCCGCGTCCTGGCTATTGACCTGCGCGCCGCCGCGCACCGAAACGATCGCCGCTTCGAGCGCCTTGCGCGTGAGTCCGTGCTTGCGTGCGATCTGGCCCGCGTCGCCGCGATCTTCCGCGACGGCGAGCAGGAACATCTCGCTCGCGATATAGGTGTCGTTGAGCTTCTGGGCTTCCTTGTCCGCCTGATTGAGCAGCCCGGTCAGGTCGCGGCCGATCTGCACGTTGCCGTCGGTGCCCCGCACCTGCGGCAAGCGGCTGATCGCATCGTTGAGCGCATTCTGCAGCGCCTGAACCTGCACGCCGGCGCGCGCCATCAGCGAGCGCGCGGAACCGTCCTGCTGCGCGACGAGCGCGGCAAGCAGGTGGACGGGTTCGATGTACTGGTTATCGTGGCCGACGGCAAGGCTCTGCGCGTCGGAAATGGCTTCCTGGAACTTGGTGGTGAGTTTGTCGATTCTCATTTAGAACGAGACCTCCAGTATCTTTACTGTCACCAAATCTGAGGGGCGATGTGCGAGTTTCAAGCGCCAGATACGTCATTTTTTCCGATTTATTGAATCGGGCGCACGAACGCGTTCCGGCGCTCAGTGCGGCGCCCGAAATTCGCATTCTGGAAGCAGAAGATTCAGCCGTCGATCAATGTTCGCGCGACGGATGACGTGACGCCGGATGTTTCTCCGGCAGCGGCATGAAGACGACCGGTGCAAGGCCGAGCAGACCGGCGAGTTCCACAGTCGGTTGCGCCAGTTCGCCGATGGTGTGGCGGTCGAGTTCGGCGAAGAACGCCGCGCGGGCGACCACCAGCGCGTGCTTGAGGCGGCAATGGGGTTCGATGACGCATTCGCGCTCGGTGCGGTCGTCGCGGAAACACCCGACCAGCGCGACGTCGTTTTCCGTCTGCCGCACCACCTCGCCCACGGAAAGCGAGAGCGAATTCGCCGCGAGGCGCAGCCCGCCGTGGCGCCCGCGGACCGTGTCCACCCAGCCGAGTTCGCTGAGCTGCTGGACGACTTTCATCAGATGATTCTTCGAAATGCCGTAAGCGTCCGAGATTTCCTGGATCGTCGCGAGTTCATCCCCGCGCAAAGCAAGGTACAGCATCACGCGCAGCGAGTAGTCAGTGTAGTCGGTCAGTTTCATGATCGGCAGTGGCGACGACGGTCAAGTCCATACCTTAACATGTGTCACGTGTGCACGTTTGCGCATTTGTCCGATATCATGAATCCCCACGATTCAACGGCAGTTCAATTTTTCGCTTTCGCCACGCTGCAAGATGACCACTACCGACGCTCTCACCGCCGACACCCGGCACACCGAACCCACCGAAGACAACATCCGCGAACTCGTCTACGCGTTCTACGACCGCGTGCGCGGCGACGCGCTGCTAGGCCCGGTGTTCGATGGCGTGCTGGCTGGCCGGTGGGACGACCATTTGCCGAAGATGTGCCGCTTCTGGGCGAGCCTCGTGCTCGGCAGCAAAACGTACCAGGGCAATGTGCAGCAGGCGCATCAGCCGCTGCCCGGCATCGAGCCGCGGCATTTCAGCCACTGGCTGTACCTGTTCCTCGATACGGTCGAGTCGCGCTACCGGCCCGCAGCGGCCATACAGTTCATGGAGCCCGCGCTGCGGATCGCGCAGAGCCTGCAGTTGAGCCGCTTCGGCTGGAATTACACGATTCCGGCGGAACAGCAGGCACTGCTCACGCGCATTGCGCCGCGCGAGCGCGCGGCGGGTTCTGGGCACGGTCACTGAATAACGGACTGGCGAACGGGTTCAGATCCATACGCGTGGTGGCAAGACGCAGGTCGGCCAGGCGGAACGTGCGGGCTGACCTCACCTCGCCACTCGGCCACGGCTCGCAGGACTGGCGGTTAGTTGCAATTCCGCGAAACTCGTACTCATGCGCGAGCGGCCTGGCTACCCGGCCAGGCCGCTTTCATCCGATGCTGGCGCCGCGCTCAGCCCTTCTCCGGCGCCACGTTCCCCGAGGTGATGCCCCAGCGCGCGAGCGCCGCATCGTCGGCCACACGGGCATCCACCCAACGCGCGCCGTCCGGGGTTTCTTCTTTCTTCCAGAACGGCGCCTCGGTCTTCAGATAATCCATCACGAATTCGCACGAAGAGAAAGCGTCGCCGCGATGCATCGACGTCGTCGCCACGAGGACGATCTGATCGAGCGGCGCAAGCTTGCCGACCCGATGCACGATCAGCACCTCGATGCCCGGCCAGCGCCGCTGCGCTTCGGCAACGATGCTCTCCAGCGCCTTCTCGGTCATGCCGGGATAGTGCTCCAGTTCCATCGTCGCAACCGTGCTGCCCTCGTTGAGGTCGCGCACGGTGCCGACGAAGCACGCCACCGCGCCAATCGCCGGATTGCGTGCTCGCAGTTGTGCGACCTCGGTCGTCAGGTCGAAATCTTCGGTTTGTACGCGCACGGGCATGGCCGCTCTCCTCTACGCCTTAGCCGCCCGTCACCGGCGGGAAGAATGCCACTTCGCAGCCCTCGGTGATGCGCGTGGCCGGCGCCGTCATCACGTGATTGCAGGCCATGCGCAGCGCCCGGCCTTCCGCCAGCACCTCCGCCCAGACGCCGCCGCGCGCGCGCAGCCAGCCGCGCACGTCGCCCACCGTCGCGATGCCGTCGGGCACCGTCACCGATTCCTCGGCCACGCCCAGCGCCTCGCGCACGCTCGCAAAAAATCTCAACTGGATCTTCATAAAGTCCGGCTCAATACAGCAATTCTGTGAATGGAATGAAGCGCACCGTCTCGCCCGCGCTGATCGCATGATGCGGCGGATTGTCGATGAGGCCGTCGCCCCAGACCGTCGAGGTCAGCACCGCCGAACTCTGGTTCGGGAACAGATCGAGCCCGCCCGCCGGATTCACGCGCGCGCGCAGGAACTCGTTGCGGCGGTCGCCCTTAGCCTGCGTGAAATCGGCGCGCAGCGACAGCGCACGCGGGCTCACATGGGCCGCACCCGCCAGACGCAGCACGAACGGCCGCACGAACAGCAAGAAGGTGACGAAACTCGATACAGGATTGCCCGGCAGGCCGATGAAGAACGCCTCGTCCGCATTTGCCTGCGTCTGTGGCTGAGTCTGCGTTTGCGTCTGAACCTCGCCGCGCCGCACCGCGCCGAACGCGAGCGGCTTGCCCGGTTTCATCGCGATCTGCCACATCGCGAGCCGCCCTTCGGCCTCGACAGCCGGTTTCACGTGATCCTCCTCGCCCACCGATACGCCCCCGCAGGTCAGGATCAGATCGTGCCCATTGGCCGCCTCGCGCAGCGTTGCGCGCGTCGCATCGAGCCGGTCCGGCACGATGCCGTAATCGCTCACCTCGCAGCCGAGGTTGCGCAACAGGCCGCTGAGCGTGAAGCGGTTCGAGTTGTAGATCGCGCCGGGACGCAGCGGCTCGCCCGGCATCGTCAGTTCGTCGCCGGTGAAGAACACCGCGACCTTCAGACGTCGCGCCACGTCGAGCGTCGCGCAGCCCACCGATGCCGCCAGCCCGAGCGCCTGCGGCGTGAGCCGCGTGCCGGCCGGCAGGATCACCGAGCCCTTGCGGATGTCGGCGCCCTGTGCCGTGATCCACTCGCCCGCCTTCGGCGTGTGGAGAAATGTCACGTCGCCATCGGCGATCTCGGTCTGCTCCTGCATGACGACGGCATCCGCGCCGGGCGGCACCGTCGCGCCCGTGAAGATGCGCGCCGCCGTGCCCGCCGCCAGCGGCTGCGGCGCGTGGCCCGCCGGAATGCGCTGCGAGACCGGCAGACGGCGGCTGCCCTGCGCGAGATCGGCAACGTGCACCGCGTAGCCGTCCATTGCGCTCGTGTGCATCGGCGGCACGTCGAGCGGCGACACCACATCGGCTGTCAGCACGCGGTTCAACGCATCGAGTGTCGGCAGCGTTTCGGTTCCGCGACCGGCGAGCGCGATCGGCGTCGCTGCGCCTAGCAGCGTCGCAAGCGCATCGGTGGTGGAAAGCATCGGAGGGCGCGCGGCGGGAGCATTGGAAGGAGAAGTGGACATCGGAGCGTGTGGGAGACGGCCCGCGGGCCGCCTGCAACGGTTGGTCTCGTAATATTGTAGCGGCGCGGACACGGCATTGCGCCGTGTCCCTGGCACGCTGCACCGCCAGCCCTGCACGGGCTGGCGACGCGATCAGTCCACGCTCAGTCCGCAGTACGAACGGCGATGTAGTCCTTCACCCGTTGCGCGTTCGCCGGGACGACCTCGAAGCGCTGCGGCAGCGACTCGATCCCCGCAAACGCGGCCGGGCGCTCCGCCTCCCGATCGAGCGCCTCGCGAATCGTCTCGCCGAACTTGATCGGCTGCGCCGTCTCCAGCACGATCATCGGCACGCCCGGCTGCAGATGCTCGCGCGCGACCTTCACGCCGTCCGCCGTATGGGTATCGATCATCGTGCGATAGCGCGTGTAGACGTCGCGAATCGTCGCGACGCGGTCGTCATGGCTGCTGCTGCCCGACACGAATCCGAACTGCGCGACGCGTGCGAAGTCGCCGCTCGCTGCGAGGTCGAACCCGCCCTTTTCTTCGACGTCGCGAAAGAGTTGCGCGACGCGCGCCGGATCGCGGCCGAGCAGATCGAAGACAAAGCGCTCGAAGTTCGACGCCTTCGAAATGTCCATGCTCGGGCTGCTCGTGTGCCACGTTTCCGCCGAGCCGCGCACGCGGTAAATGCCGGTGCGGAAGAACTCGTCGAGCACGTCGTTCTCGTTGGTCGCGACGACGAGCTTTTCGATCGGCAGGCCCATCATGCGCGCGATGTGGCCCGCGCAGACGTTGCCGAAGTTGCCCGACGGCACGGTGAACGACACGCGCTCGTCGTTGCTCTTCGTTGCGGCGAAGTAGCCCGCGAAGTAGTAGACGACCTGTGCGACGACACGCGCCCAGTTGATCGAATTCACCGTGCCGATCTTGTGCTGCGCCTTGAACGCGTGATCGTTCGAGACGGCTTTCACGATGTCCTGGCAATCGTCGAACACGCCTTCCACCGCGAGGTTGAAGATGTTCGGGTCCTGCAGGCTGAACATCTGCGCGGTCTGGAACGCGCTCATCTTCTTGTGCGGCGAGAGCATGAACACGCGCACGCCCTTCTTGCCGCGCATCGCGTATTCGGCGGCGCTGCCCGTGTCGCCGGAGGTCGCGCCGAGAATGTTCAGCTGCTGGCCGGCCTTCGCGAGCGCGTACTCGAACAGGTTGCCGAGCAGCTGCATCGCCATGTCCTTGAACGCGAGCGTCGGACCATTCGAGAGTTCGAGCAGCGAAAGCTGCGTGCCGTTTTCTTCGCCGAGCACGGTGAGCGGCGTGATCCGGCTCGCGTCCTCGCCGTGGCGCACGTTGCAGTAGGTCGCCGCCGTGTAGGTGCGGCGCGTGATGTCGCGCAGGTCATCGGCGGGAATGTCGTCGCAGAACTTCGAGAGGATCTCGAACGCGAGATCCGCGTACGGCAGGCCGCGCCAGCGCGCGAGCTCTTCCTTGTCGATCTGCGGATACTGCGACGGCAGGTACAGCCCGCCGTCGCGCGCCAGGCCCGCCAGCAGGATGTCGGAAAATGCGTGATGCTCGCCGGCACCCGCGCCGCGCGTCGATACGTAATTCATTGGCTTGCCCTTAGTCCAGTCCTTCCATGCGCAGCTTCGTCACCGACGACTTCACGGTCGCGAGCTTCTCGATCCTTCCGATCGCCGCGTTCACGTTCTTTTCGACGGTGATGTGCGTGATCAGGATGATGTCCGTCTCCGCCTTGCCGTGCGCGTCGATCTGCTCCGATTCCTTTTGCAGGAGCGCGTCGATCGAAATGCCGCTGTCGGCGAGGATGCGCGTGATGTCGGCCATCACGCCGGTCTGGTCGGCCACGCGCAGGCGCAGGTAGTAGCCGCTCGTGACTTCCTCGATCGGCAGGATCGGCGTGCTCGAAAGACGGTCGGGCTGGAACGCGAGATGCGGCACGCGATGCCCGGGGTCTGCCGTGTGCAGGCGCGTGACGTCCACGAGGTCGGCCACCACGGCCGATGCCGTCGGCTCGGCGCCTGCGCCCTTGCCGTAATACAGCGTCGATCCGACAGCATCGCCATACACGACGACGGCGTTCATCGCGCCTTCCACGTTCGCGAGCAGGCGCTTGGCCGGAATCAGCGTGGGATGCGTGCGCAGTTCGATGCCGTGGTCGGTGCGGCGCGCGATGCCGAGCAGCTTGATGCGGTAGCCGAGTTCCTCGGCGTACTTGATGTCGATGGCGTCGAGCTTGCTGATGCCTTCGATGTAGGCCTTGTCGAACTGCACCGGCACGCCGAACGCAATCGCGCTCATGATCGTGGCCTTGTGCGCGGCGTCCACGCCTTCGATGTCGAAGGTCGGATCGGCCTCGGCATAGCCCAGCTCCTGCGCGCCCTTGAGCGCCGTCGCGAAATCCAGGCCGCGCTCGCGCATCTCCGACAGGATGTAATTGGTCGTGCCGTTGATGATGCCCGCGATGTACTGGATGCGGTTCGCCGTGAGGCCTTCGCGCAGCGCCTTGATGATCGGGATGCCGCCCGCGACCGCCGCTTCGAACGCGACCATCACGCCCTGCGTGCGCGCGGCCTCGAAGATCTCGGTGCCGTGGACCGCCAGCAGCGCCTTGTTCGCGGTGACGACATGCTTGCCGTTGGCGATGGCGCGCAGCACGAGATCCTTCGCGATGCCGGTGCCGCCGATCATTTCGGCCACGATGTCGATCGACGGGTCGTCGACGACGGCATTGAAGTCGGTCGTGAGGTCCACCGTGCCGGCGGCGTCGCCGAGCAGCGCGGCGGCCTTGGCCGGGTCGCGCACGGCGATGCGCGCGACCTCGATGCCGCGGCCGGCGCGGCGTTTGATTTCTTCCTGGTTGCGGCGCAGTACCGTGAAGGTGCCGCTGCCCACCGTGCCGAAGCCCAAGAGACCTACTTTGATCGGTTCCATGCCGCGTGTGTTCGTCTTTTAAGTATGTGAATGGGAATGCTGTGGCGCCCGTGGCCCTCAGGTGCCGCGCTCTCAGGTGCCGTGTTTTTTGCGGTAACCGGCGAGGAACCGCTCGATGCGGTTGATCGAGTCGGTCAGGTCGTCGATATTCGGCAGGAACACCACGCGGAAGTGGTCGGGCTGCTTCCAGTTGAAGCCGGTGCCCTGCACGAGCAGCACGCGCTCCTGAAGGAGCAGATCGAGAATGAACTGCTGGTCGTTCTCGACCGGATAGAGCTTCGGGTCGAGGCGCGGGAACATATAGAGCGCCGCCTCCGGCTTCACGCAGCTCACGCCGGGAATCGCCGTGAGCATGTTGTACGCGAGCTCGCGCTGGCGATACAGGCGCCCGCCCGGCAGGATCAGGTCGTTGATGCTCTGGTAGCCGCCGAGCGCGGTCTGGATCGCGTACTGGCCCGGCACGTTCGGGCACAGGCGCATCGAGGACAGGATGCCGAGCCCTTCGATGTAGTCCTTCGAGCGGCGGCGGTTCTCGCCCGTCATGCCCGAGATGTACATCCAGCCCGCGCGGTAGCCGCACGCGCGGTAGCTCTTCGAGAGGCTGTTGAGCGTGACCGTGATCACGTCTTCGGAAAGCGCGCCGAGCGCCGTGTGGGTCTTGCCGTCGTAGATGATCTTGTCGTAGACCTCGTCGGCGAAGATGATGAGGCCGTACTCGCGCGCGAGCGCAACGAGCCCGCGCAGCAGGTCGTCCGAATAGAGCGCGCCGGTCGGGTTATTCGGGTTGATGACGACGAGCGCGCGCGTGTTGGGCGTGATCTTCGCGCGGATGTCGTCGAGATCGGGCATCCAGGCGTTCGACTCGTCGCACGTGTAGTGAACCGGCGTGCCGCCGGACAGGCTCACCGCCGCCGTCCACAGCGGATAGTCGGGCGCGGGCAGCAGCACTTCGTCGCCGTCGTTCAGCAGCGCCTGCATCGCCATCACGATCAGCTCGGACGCGCCGTTGCCGATGTAGATGTCGTCCAGCTCGACGCCCTTGACGCCCTTTTGCTGCGCGTAATGCATGATCGCCTTGCGCGCGGCGAACACGCCCTTCGAGTCCGAATAGCCCGACGCGCCCGGCAGATTCAGGATCATGTCCTGAATGACCTCGTCGGGCGCGTCGAAGCCGAACGGCGCGAGATTGCCGATATTCAGCTTGATGATGCGATGACCTTCGTCTTCGAGGCGCTTCGCATGTTCGAGCACCGGGCCGCGAATGTCGTAGCAGACATTTTGCAGTTTGTTGGATTTGAGGATCGGTTTCACGGCGGGCAGTCAGTTAAAAGGGCTAAATTGGGCCGAACGACGGGCGAACAGTTATTTGTACCGTCTATAGCGAAGACGCGCTGCGGCTTTGCGGCCGGCCGGACCGGCACTTCAGCGGGAGAAGACACGGGGCGCGGTGACCTGACAGTGACCCGGACTGAGGCTGGCCTTGTCGCGGCCGGGCCCGTTGCCGGGTGATTGCGCAGCAGCGCCGTACAGCTTGTGACAGACGGCGCGCATGGCGAGGGGCGCCGCAGCAGCGGCTAAAAAGTTATAATTTAGCGGATTTCGGCCAACTTCCGCAATGCACACAAGCAATGCGCGCGACGCCGCATCGGCCACGCGGGGCGAGCCGGAGCAGCGCGGCACCGCCGCCCGCCGGTCCTGATAGAGACTTGGGCGCGGGCACAGGCGCGGGAGGCCAGATCCGAACGCTCGGCTCATCGAACCGCGACAACCCGGAACATCGTTTTGAAACTACACCAGGACTCAAGCGGCGCGCTCAATACCGTCACCGGTTACGGCGCCGACTACGTCGAAGTCAATCTCGAACGCCACCAGGGCAGCATCATCGTCTTTCCCGACTCACCGGTCGTTCCCTGGCCCGTGAATGCGTTCGACGCCCTGACCCCCGAACTCTTCGAAATGCTGCTCGCCCTCGACCCCGAGGTCGTCCTGTTCGGCAGCGGCGAGCGGCTGCGCTTTCCGCATCCGCGCATGACCGCGGCGCTGGCCGCGCACCGGATCGGCGTCGATGCGATGGACCTCAAGGCCGCGTGCCGCACCTACAACATCCTGATGGCAGAGGGCCGCAGGGTGGCCGCCGCACTGCTCATCGAGCACTGATCGAACGCTGATCCAGCTCGCTGGTTAATCGCGCCTTAAGGCGCGATGCCGTACACTTGCGCGCCGTATCGAACCCCGAATGCAATAACAGGCTGGAACCAATGAACGAAACGCTTTCGAGGCCCCCGCTCAACCGCGCTGCGATCCTGCTGCTGATCGTCGTACTCGCCCTGATCTGGTTCGTGCCGCTCGGCTGGCGCCACCTGCTGCCGAGCGACGAAGGCCGTTACGCCGAAATGGCGCGCGAGATGCTCGCGAGCGGCGACTGGATCACGCCGCGCTACAACGCCTACAAATACTTCGAAAAACCGCCGCTGCAGACCTGGGCCAACGCGCTCACGTTCGCGTGGTTCGGCATCGGCGAGTGGCAGGCGCGGCTCTATACCGCGCTCACCGGCTTCGCGGGCGTGCTGTTGATCGGCTTCACGGGCGCACGCGTATTCAACGCGGCGACCGGCTTCTTCGCGGCGCTCGTACTGGCCACCGCGCCGTACTGGAATCTGATGGGCCACTTCAACACGCTCGACATGGCCCTGTCGTTCTGGATGCAGCTCACGCTGTGCGCACTGCTGCTCGCCCAGCGTCCGGGGCTGCCAAAGGGCCAGGTGCGGCTGTGGATGTGGGTCTGCTGGGGGTCGATGGCGCTCGCGGTGCTCTCGAAGGGCTTGATCGGCCTGATCCTGCCGGGCGCGGTGCTCGTCCTCTATACGCTGATTGCACGCGACTGGGCGCTCTGGAAGCGCCTCTATCTCGCAAGCGGCCTGATCGTGTTCTTCGCGATCGTCTCGCCGTGGTTCATCCTCGTGCAGCAGCGCAATCCCGAGTTCTTCAATTTCTTCTTCATCGTCCAGCAGTTCCGCCGCTACCTCACGCCGGAGCAGAACCGCCCCGGCGCGTTCTGGTACTTCATTCCGGTGATCCTGGTCGGTTTTCTGCCGTGGCTCTCGGTGAGCCTGCAGAGCCTGCGCCACGCACGCGCCACGCCGCGCCAGCCCAACGGCTTCGCGCCCGTCACGCTGATGCTCGTCTGGAGCGTCTTTATCTTCCTGTTCTTCAGCATTTCGCACTCGAAGCTGATCTCCTACACACTGCCGATCGCCCCGCCGCTTGCGCTCCTCATCGGCATGTACCTGCCGCTGATGACCCGCGAGCAATGGCGCCGCCACCTCGCGGGCTACATGTTCCTCTGTCTCGCGGTCGCGCTCGGCTCGTTCTACATGACACGCCTCGGCAACGCCCGCAATCCGAACGCGCTCTATCGCGAATTCCAGGTGTGGGTGTTCGCCGCGGCGTCTGTCGGCTTCGTCGTGACGGCCATCGGCCTTTGGCTGAACCGCGCGCCGCGCACGCCCGCGACCGGCGCCGTCGCGCTCGGCACGGCATGGCTGTTGCTCGCGACGATCGCCGGAACCGGCCACGATGCCTTCGGCACGCTGAGCTCGGGCGCGCCGCTCGCCCCGGCCGTACGCGCGGCCATCGCCAGAATGCCGCCCGATACGCCGTTCTATTCGGTGGGCGTGCTCGACCACACGATGCCGTTCTACGTGCGCCACACCATGACGATGGTTCAGGTGACCGACGAGCTTTCGTTCGGCATTTCCGAGGAACCGCAGAAATGGGTGCCGACGATCGAGGAGTGGGAAACGCGCTGGAAGGCCGAGCACTACGCGCTCGCCCTGATGCCGGTGGAGCGCTACACCGAACTGGCCGCGCAAGGCCTGCCGATGCGGGTCGTTGCACGCGATGCGCGGCGCGTGGTGGTCGAAAGATCACCCGAACCGTGAGCGCCGGCCGGCGCCAGGCGCGCATCGGCGATAATTCCGCCTCGGCGCATGCGCTGTTGCGTACGCGGTTGCATGCCGGTTGCGTGCCTTGTCACCAGAGCCGCCCCAGACCGATCCCCAATACCTATGTCGAGCCGTTCCCTACGATGAATCCGATTTCCCTCTTCTGCATCCTTGCCGGCGTCGGCCTGAATGCGTGCGCGCAACTGTTGCTGAAAGCCGGTGTCAATGCGGTTGGACACTTCGAATTCACCCGTGCGAACATTCTCCCCGTCGGCCTGAAGCTCGCGACGCAACTGCCGATCATCGGCGGCCTGAGTTGCTATGTGGTGAGCGTGGTCGTGTGGATCGTCGGGCTGTCTCGCGTCGACGTCTCGATCGCCTACCCGATGCTGTCGCTCGGGTACGTCGTGAACGCCTTCGCAGCGTGGTATCTGTTCGGCGAGGTACTGTCGGTACAGCGGCTCGTCGGCATCGGCATCATCCTGATCGGCGTATTCGTACTTGCACGCAGCTAAAGTCACACGCGGACACACGCCGCTGCACAAGCACCGGCGCCGCCCTTGTACCCAGGGACGGCGCGCCCATATAAGCGAATCGTAAGGTTGCCGACCCGTCCTTGCGCCTCGCCCCACTCTTCACGAGCAAAGCACCCATGACCCAGTCCAACGTTGCGTTCCTGCCGTTCGTCAAACCCGAGATCGACGAAGAAACCATTCAGGGCGTCGCCGAGGTGCTGCGTTCCGGCTGGATCACGACCGGCCCGCAGAACCAGGCGTTCGAAGCCGCGCTGTCGGCATTCTGCGGCGGCCGGCCCGTGCGCACGTTCAACTCCGGCACCGCGACGCTCGAAATCGGCCTGCGCATCGCGGGCGTCGGTGCGGGCGACGAGGTCATCACGACGCCGGCGTCGTGGGTCGCCACGAGCAACGTCATCTATGAAGTCGGCGCGACGCCCGTGTTCGCCGACATCGATCCCGTCACGCGCAACATCGACCTCGACAAGCTCGAAGCCGCCATCACGCCGCGCACGAAGGCCATCATGCCGGTCTATCTCGCGGGGATGCCCGTCGACATGGACCGGCTCTACGCGATTGCCCGCCAGCACGGGCTGCGCGTGATCGAGGACGCGGCGCAGGCGTTCGGCGCAACGTGGAACGGCAAGCGCATCGGCGCATTCGGCGACCTCGTCTCGTTCAGCTTCCACCCGAACAAGAACCTCACGTCGATCGAGGGCGGCGCGCTCGTCCTGAACGACGACGCCGAAGCCTTGCTGGCCCAGAAGTACCGCCTGCAGGGCATCACCCGCACGGGTTTCGACGGCATGGACTGCGACGTGCTCGGCGGCAAGTACAATCTCACGGATGTGGCGGCGCGCGTGGGCCTCGGCCAGCTCAAGCACATCGAACGCTTCACTGCGCAACGGCGTGCGCTCGCGCGCGCCTACTTCGCGGGCTTCGAGGGCGGCGCGGCAGTCGGGCTGGGCGTGGGGCTGCCCGTGGCGGACTTCGCCAACAGCAACTGGCACATGTTCCAGATCACGCTGCCGATCGAGAAACTCACGATCAGCCGCGCGGACTTCATGGCGCAGCTGAAGGAGCGCGGCATCGGTTCGGGCGTGCACTACCCGGCGATTCACCTGTTCACGCTCTATCGCGAGCGTGGTTTCAAGGCGGGCATGTTCCCGCACGCCGAGCGATTCGGCGCGACCACGGTCACGCTGCCGCTCTTCACGCAGATGACGAACGACGACGTGGCGCGCGTGTGCCGCGCCGTCAACGAAATCTGCGCGCAGTACGCGTTGGGCTGAGCCGGACGCCAGGCAGCACAGCCAGCCCACACTGAGCGAACGCATTATGAAAACGGAAAAGACGCACTCATGACTCAAACGGAACAAGGCACCTTGACCCCGGACACGCCGGAAGTCTCGGTCATCATTCCGGTCTACAACGAGGAAGCGGGACTCGACGCGCTGTTCGCGCGCCTGTACCCCGCACTCGACCAGCTCGGCACGTCGTATGAAGTCATCTTCATCAACGACGGCAGCCGCGACCGCTCGGCCGCCATGCTCGCCGACCAGTTCCGCGCGCGCCCCGACACGACGCGCGCGATCCTGCTGAACGGCAACTACGGCCAGCACATGGCGATCCTCGCGGGCTTCGAGCAGGCGCGCGGCGAGATCGTCATCACGCTCGACGCCGACCTGCAGAACCCGCCCGAGGAAATCGGCAAGCTCGTCTCAAAGATGCGCGAAGGGTTCGACTACGTCGGCACGATCCGCAAGCAGCGCCAGGACAGCCTGTGGCGCCGCAAGGCCTCGCAGGCGATGAACAGCCTGCGCGAGCGCATCACGCGCATCAAGATGACCGACCAGGGCTGCATGCTGCGCGCGTACAGCCGCCGCATCATCGACACGATCAACCGCTGCGGCGAAATCAATACGTTCATTCCGGCGCTCGCGTACACGTTCGCGCAGAACCCCGTCGAAGTCGAAGTCGCGCACGAAGAGCGCTTCGCGGGCGAATCGAAGTACTCGCTCTACAGCCTGATCCGCCTGAATTTCGACCTCGTAACCGGCTTCTCGGTCGTGCCGCTGCAATGGCTGTCGTTCATCGGCGTGATTCTTTCGCTCGGCTCGGCGGGCCTGTTCGTCCTGCTGCTGATCCGCCGCTTCCTCCTCGGCGCGGAAGTGCAAGGCGTGTTCACGCTGTTCGCCATCACGTTCTTCCTGCTCGGCGTGATCATCTTCGCGCTCGGGCTGCTCGGCGAGTACATCGGCCGCATCTATCAGCAGGTGCGCGCGCGTCCCCGTTATCTGGTGCAGACGATTCTCGAACAGCGCAACGCGCCTGCCATCGCGCACGCGCCGCGCGAGGACCTCGCACCGCCTGTCCAACCGGCCTCGCTCAGTCAGGGAGCACACAAATGAAGCCGCGCGCCGTCGTCTTCGCCTATCACAACGTTGGAGTGCGCTGCCTGCAGGTGCTGCTCGCGGGCGGCGTCGACGTCGAACTCGTCGTCACGCACGAGGACAGCCCGACCGAGAACATCTGGTTCGGCAGCGTGAAATCGGTGGCGCTGGAGCACGGCATCGACGTGATCACGCCCGCCGATCCGAAGAGCGCCGAGCTGCGCGCGGCTGTTTCGGCGGCGCGGCCGGATTTCATCTTCTCGTTCTACTACCGGCACATGCTGCCCGCCGACCTGCTCGCGCTCGCCGCGCGCGGCGCGTACAACATGCACGGCTCGCTGCTGCCGAAATACCGCGGCCGCGTGCCGACCAACTGGGCCGTGCTGCGCGGCGAGAACGAAACCGGCGCGACGCTGCACGAAATGGCCGCGAAGCCCGATGCGGGCGTGATCGTCGCCCAGACGCCGGTGCCGATCCTGCCCGACGACACCGCCGCGCAGGTCTTCGACAAGGTCACGGTCGCCGCCGAGCAGACGCTCTGGCGCGTGCTGCCCGCGCTGATCGCGGGCGAAGCGCCGCATCTGCCGAACGATCTCGCGCAGGGCAGCTACTTCGGCGGGCGCAAGCCGGAAGACGGCCGCATCGATTTCAGCCGGAGCGCGCAGCAGGTCTACAACCTGATCCGCGCTGTCGCGCCGCCGTATCCGGGCGCGTTCACCGATATCGGCGGCGAGCGCTTCATGATCGCCCGGGCGCGCCTCGCCCGCCCGGGTGCGGCGCCTGCGGCGCTGGCCGGATTGCCCGCGGGCATCCACGTAAGCGATAATGCGCTCTTTGCCCTCTGCGGCGACGGTCGCGCCATCGCGATCCACGAACTGCGGCACCTGTCCAGACCATCCGAAGGCGGAAAAGCCGAAGGGCAATCCGGCGACGGTCACGAAACCGTCGTCACGCCCGCCGCATTCGCCGAATTCACCTCATCTGCATCCCGTCAATGAAAAAAGTCCTGATCCTGGGTGTGAATGGCTTCATCGGCCACCACCTCTCCAAGCGCATCCTCGAAACCACGAACTGGGAAGTGTTCGGGATGGACATGCAGACCGACCGCCTCGGCGACCTCGTCAAGCATGAACGGATGCACTTCTTCGAAGGCGACATCACGATCAACAAGGAGTGGGTCGAGTACCACGTCAAGAAGTGCGACGTGATCCTGCCGCTCGTCGCCATCGCTACGCCGGCAACCTACGTGAAGCAGCCGCTGCGCGTGTTCGAACTCGACTTCGAGGCGAACCTGCCGATCGTGCGTTCAGCCGTGAAGTACGGCAAGCACCTCGTGTTCCCGTCGACCTCCGAGGTCTACGGCATGAGCAGCGACGAGCAGTTCGATCCGGACGCCTCGCCGCTCATCTACGGCCCGATCAACAAGCCGCGCTGGATCTACGCGTGCTCGAAGCAGCTCATGGACCGCGTGATCTGGGGCTACGGCATGGAAGGCCTGAACTTCACGCTGTTCCGGCCGTTCAACTGGATCGGCCCGGGCCTCGACACGATCTACACGCCGAAGGAAGGTTCGTCGCGCGTCGTGACGCAGTTCCTCGGCCACATCGTGCGCGGCGAGAACATCAGCCTCGTGGACGGCGGCGCGCAAAAGCGCGCGTTCACCGACATCGGCGACGGCATCGACGCGCTGATGAAGATCATCGAGAACAAGGACGGCGTGGCGACGGGCAAGATCTACAACATCGGCAACCCGGCCAACAACTTTTCGGTACGCGAACTCGCGCACAAGATGCTGGCGCTCGCCGCCGAGTATCCGGAATACGCGGACTCCGCCAAGCGCGTGCAGCTGGTCGAAACGTCGTCGGGCGCGTACTACGGCGCTGGCTACCAGGACGTGCAGAACCGCGTGCCGAAGATCGACAACACGAAGCAGGAACTCGGCTGGGCGCCCAAGGCGACGTTCGACGACGCCCTGCGCAAGATCTTCGAAGCGTACCGCGGCCACGTCGGCGAGGCCCGCGCACTCGTCGAACAGCAGTAACGCGCGCACGCGGCAACTGGGGACCTGGCAACTTGGCCCGTATCGTCCTGAAAATCGACGTCGACACGCTGCGCGGCACGCGCGAAGGCGTGCCGAATCTCGCGCGCATCTTCGACCGTTACAAGGCGCGCGCGACTTTCCTCTTCGCCCTCGGCCCGGACCACACGGGCTGGGCGCTGCGCCGCGTGTTCCGTCCGGGCTTTCTGAAGAAGGTCTCGCGCACGTCGGTGGTCGAGCACTACGGCGTGAAGCAGCTGATGTACGGCGTGCTGCTGCCCGGGCCGGACATCGGCGTGAAGGCCGCCGCCGATATGCGCGCGATCCACGAAGCCGGTTTCGAATGCGGCATTCACACGTGGGATCACGTGTACTGGCAGGACAACGTGCGCAACCGCGACGGCGAGTGGACCGCACGCGAGATGCGCAAGAGCTACGAACGCTTCACGCAGATCTTCGGCGCGCCGCCTGTTACGCACGGCGCGGCGGGCTGGCAGATGAACGACGCGGCGTTCCGGCAGATCGACGCCTGGGGCATGCATTACGCGTCCGATGGGCGCGGGCACTCGCCCTATCTGCCGGTCGTCGACGGCCACACGCTC
Source organism: Paraburkholderia sp. (assembly GCF_004298475.1). Lineage (GTDB taxonomy): Bacteria > Pseudomonadota > Gammaproteobacteria > Burkholderiales > Burkholderiaceae > Paraburkholderia > Paraburkholderia denitrificans. Next base: position 148,822 of record NZ_SCRP01000010.1, read on the forward strand.
AACCACGTGCAGATGCCGACCACGCTGCCCACGCTCGACGAAGTGCTCGGCGTCGACGGCATCGACGTGAACACGGTCGCCGCATGGATGCTCAAGCTCACCGAGCATAATCCGCATGACCAGGTCTTCACGCTGCACGCGGAACTCGAAGGCCAGAAGCTTGCGCCCGTGTTCGAGCAACTGCTCGCGGGCTGGCGCGCGCAGGGCCACACGTTTGCCACGATGGGCGACTACCATGCCGCGCTGGACCGCGAATCGCTGCCATCGTACCCTGTCGCCTGGGGCGAGATCGAAGGCCGTTCCGGCCAGTTGATCATCCAGCCCGACTGAATCCGCCGCTCGCACGCGCATCCCGAAGGTGGCCGCCGCGAAGGCTGCATGCGATGCGTGCTGCCGTCAGATGCAGCCTTCGCATGCACCCATCGCATGCACCCTTCGCTTACGCCGCACGCATCGTCCGATCATCGTCCGAGACAATAACAACCGGAGAATCCTGTGCCGATCGCAGTCGACCAACCCGTTCCCGACTTCACCGCCCCCGCCACCGGCGGCGACTTCACGCTGTCGAGCCTCAAGGGCAGCAAGGTGGTCCTGTACTTCTATCCCAAGGACAACACGCCGGGCTGCACGACCGAAGGTCTGCAGTTTCGCGACCTCAATCCGAAGTTCGAGAAAGCGGGTGCGCGGATCATCGGTGTCTCGCGTGACAGCGTGCGCTCGCACGAAGGCTTCAAGGCCAAGCTCGAACTGCCGTTCACCTTGGTATCCGATGCGGATGAAGCGCTATGCACGCTCTTCGACGTCATCAAACTGAAGAAAATGTATGGCAAGGAAGTGCGTGGAATCGAGCGCTCCACGTTCCTTATCGACGCCGCTGGCGTGCTGCGTCGCGAGTGGCGCGGCATCAAGGTTCCGGGCCATGTCGACGAGGTCCTGGAGGCTGTACAAGCGCTTTGAGGCGCGTTATATTGGGCTGCAATGAGTGCCCGTCCACCCCATTTTTCGTCGCGTTGCGACCCAGGTTGTGACCCAGGTGAAGCCGGTCGTCGAATGACCGGCGATGCACATCCGGGGCACCGCGCCATTGCCGCAGTCGAGCCGCTTGCCTCGTTAGCCGGGGCGGCGGCTTTTTTGTTTGCAGTTCCGCCACCGCGCCGGAACACGTTGCGGTCACGCGTCTTTGTCAAGGAGCCGATCGAAAACCAGGCGAACCGGCATTTCCAGACCTGAGCGCGCACCCAGCGCGGCTGCACAGGGCGCCTGCCCGGCGCCGGACCGCACCGCCCGAAAGCGCACCCTACTCGACCACTCGACCCGAATTTTTCGAGGGACACCATGCCTTTGCCTACCCCCCCCAGCAAGCTCGGCAACCTGCTGCCGCCTGAGGAATACAAGGCGCGCGCGCGCGCCACGCGCGGCAACCGCAAAGCTGTAAGCGAACAGGACGCTGTCGCCGTCGCGGACTTCGGTCCCGCGAGCGTCGCCGAGCCGATGTCCCCGGCTGCGAACGCCGCAACGACGCTGCGCACGGTCCCCCTTTCCTCCGGCAACGCCGAACTGGCCGCCCTCGAACCCGTCGCACCCGCACCCGCACCCGCGAAAAAGCGCAAGCAGCAGGCCGCTGCGCTGCTGCAGCCCGTACAGGCGCACGCCGAGCCCGAAGCGCCGGCCGCGCCGATCGCACGTAGTGCCAAACCGGCCGCCGCGAAGCTCGATGCCGGCGCCGCAACGGATAAGCGTGCCACCGGGAAAAAACGCCTGCATCCGGGAGAAAGCATCGAAGTGCGCAAGCTCTTCGTGCTCGATACGAACGTGCTGATGCACGATCCGACCTGCCTGTTCCGCTTCGAGGAACACGACGTCTATCTGCCGATGATGACGCTCGAGGAACTCGACAACCACAAGAAGGGCATGTCCGAAGTCGCGCGCAACGCACGCCAGGTGAGCCGCACGCTCGACCAGCTGGTGGCGAATGCCGACCCGATCTCGGAAGGCATTTCGCTCGCGCGCCTCGGCAGCCGCGAAGCGCTCGGCCGGCTGTACTTCCAGACCACGCTCACGCACATCGATCCGGTCGACGGCCTGCCCCAGGGCAAGGCCGACAACCAGATCCTCGGCGTCGTGCGCGCGCTGCAGCGCGACCGGCCGGACCGCCTCGTCGTGCTGGTGTCGAAAGACATCAACATGCGCATCAAGGCGCACGCGCTCGGCCTGCCCGCGGAAGACTACTTCAACGATCAGGTTCTCGAAGACAAGGATCTGCTCTACTCGGGCGTGCGCGCGCTGCAGCAGGATTTCTGGACGAAGCACGCGAAGGGCATGGAGTCCTGGCAGGACACCAAGACCGGCACGACCTATTACCGCGTGACGGGTCCCGCGTGCGCGTCGATGCTCGTGAACGAGTTCGTCTATCTGGAGCCGCAGAACGGCGAACCGACGTTCCACGCGATCGTGCGCGAACTCAACGGCAAGACGGCGCTGTTGCAGACGCTGCGCGACTACGGCCATCACAAGAACAACGTGTGGGGCATTACGGCGCGCAATCGCGAGCAGAACTTCGCGCTCAATCTGCTGATGAACCCGGAGATCGATTTCGTCACGCTGCTCGGGCAGGCGGGTACGGGCAAGACGCTCGTCGCACTCGCGGCGGGCCTCGCCCAGGTGCTCGACGACAAGCGCTACAACGAGATCATCGTGACGCGTGCGACGGTGCCGGTCGGCGAAGACATCGGCTTCCTGCCGGGCACGGAAGAGGAAAAGATGCAGCCGTGGATGGGCGCCTTCGACGACAACCTCGAAGTGCTCCAGAAGACCGACGACGCAGCCGGAGAATGGGGCCGCGCGGCCACGCAGGAACTGATCCGCTCGCGGCTGAAGGTCAAGAGCATGAACTTCATGCGCGGCCGGACGTTCGTCGACAAATACCTCATCATCGACGAAGCGCAGAACCTCACGCCGAAGCAGATGAAGACGCTCGTCACGCGCGCGGGCCCTGGCACGAAGATTGTCTGCCTCGGCAATATCGCGCAGATCGATACGCCTTATCTGACTGAAGGCAGCTCGGGCCTCACCTATGTCGTCGACCGCTTCAAGGGCTGGGCGCACAGCGGCCACGTGACGCTCGCGCGCGGCGAGCGCTCGCGGCTGGCCGATTACGCGTCGGACATTCTCTAGGCGACAGTCGCGCAACATCGAGCGCAAGCCGCTCACGAGGGCTGTATCCGGTTCCCCGGATACAGCCCTTTTTCGTTGCGCGGCGTTCCAGTGAAGCAACAGTTGACGCCCAAACTTCAAGTAAATTATCAAGAATTCTTGCGAGCGCCGCGCCGGACGGGCTACCATCGGCGCATTATCCGCTTCCACCCGCAGCGGGCACCCTCGCCCGTCCGAGCGTTTCATGCGCCGACTCTGGCTTCCGTTACTGATCATGGTTTTTCTCGCAGCTTGTTCGAGCACGCCGGAAAGATACGCGCGCAGGGGCGGCTCATCCACGGCCATCGACGCCTCGCGCACCCGGCCATCCGGCTTCCCGAATTTCGTCGATCACAGCGTCGGCCGCGAAGAAATCTCGATCCAGGCGATGGGGCTCGTCGGCATTCCCTACCGCTGGGGCGGCAATACGCCCGATAGCGGCTTCGATTGCAGCGGGCTCGTCAAATACGTGTTCGCCCGCGCGGCCTTTGTCGATCTGCCGCGCACGACCGCCGACATGGGCGCACGCGGCGAGTCCATCCAACCTGACGAAATCGCCGCCGGTGATCTGGTGTTCTTCAATACGACCGGGCGGCCGCATTCGCATGTCGGGATCTACGTCGGCAAGCTCCGCTTCGTCAACGCGCCCTCGACGGGCGGGACGGTACGGCTCGACTATCTGACGAACCCGTACTGGGCGAAGCGCTTCGACGGCATACGCCGCATGGCGCCGCCCAAAGCCACGCCGCAACCGTTCGAGACGCCCACCTGGGAAGCGTCCGCGCCTGCCCAGCCCGCGCCTGCCGTGGCGGCTGCTGCGGTGCCCATTCGCGTGACAAGCGTGAATCAGAACCGGCCGATGCCCGCTGCGGCACCGGCTCCGGTTGTACCTGCCTACGCGGCCACACGGCCAGCCGCCGCGCCGGCGGACGCGTTCGAGCCGCCGCCCGCGGCGCCCGGCGCCGCGCAAATGCAGGCGCGCGTGGCTGGCGGGGCAACGCCCGCAATGGCCAGCGCCAACGCACCCGATGCCGACTCGCAACCCGACGCCATCGCCGCAGCAGCAGACGCCTTCGAGCCGCCGCCGCCCGCCGCCGCTATGGCCGAGCGCCAGGCGGCGCAAGCGGGCTCGACGACGCTCACACCCGCTGCAACCTCCAGGCCGCCCGTGCAGATCATGCGCGCCTCGACGGCGCAGCCCGTCGGACGTGCACCCACGCAAACGAACGACGATCCGATCGCGCGCTTCGCCAACAGCGCCTTCTGATTTCGCGCACAACCACGCGCGCCCACCCGCTCGCAACATGCCGGCGCGGTTTTCGCGGCCCGCTGCGTCTGCTATCGTTCTGATACCTTTTCGCAGCGAGGCAGCGATGGATCTCGGACTCGGCAACAAGGTGGTACTGGTGACGGGCGGCAGCAAGGGCATCGGGCTGGCCTGCGCACGCGCGTTCGCGAAGGAAGGGGCGAAGGTCGCGATCGTGTCGCGCGATCCGGCGAATCTCGCCCGCGCGCGCGAGCAACTCGCGAGCGAAGGACTGCACATCCATCTCACGCGCGCCGATCTGCACGAACCGCACAGCGCGGCAGACGTGGTCGAAGATGTCTCAACGGCCGTGGGTCCGATCGACGTCCTCATCAACAGCGCGGGCGCGGCCCGCCGCTACGATCCGGAGGCGCTGGACGCCGCCGCCTTCAAGGCGACCATGGAAGCGAAGTACTTCCCGTACATCTATCCGCAGCAGGAAGTGCTGCGCCGGATGGTGGAACGCGTGAAGGCCGGTGAAGCGAAAGAACCCGGAACCATCGTCAACATCATCGGCATGGGCGGCAAGTTCGCGAGCGACATCCACATTGCGGGCGGCGCAGCCAATGCCGCGCTCATGCTCGCCACGGTGGGGCTTGCGCACTATCACGCGCGCTACGGCATCCGCATCAACGCCATCAATCCGGGCGCGACGCTCACGGAACGCCTGCAAGAAGCGGTGCGGCTGGAAGCCGAAAGAGAGGGAATCGATGAAGCGACGGCGCTCGCGCGCAGCGAAGGCAAGGTGCCGCTCGGCCGCTACGCGAAACCCGAGGAGATTGCAGACGTGGCGCTCTTTCTGGCAAGCCGCCGCGCCAGCTATGTGACCGGCGCGCTCATCCCGATGGACGGCTGCTCGACGCCGCTCATCTGAGCGGCCCGCACGAGCGCTCAGGGCAACCCGGCGCCGCATGCCGCAGCGCCGGGCACCGTGTTACAGGATACGGTGGCCGATCCACCAGCCCGCAGCGGCGAGCGCCGCCGAAGCCGGAATCGTCAGAACCCACGCCCAGACGATGTTGCCCGCCACGCCCCAGCGCACGGCGGAGAGCTTCTGCGTCGCGCCCACGCCGACGATTGCGCCCGCAATGGTGTGCGTCGTCGAAACCGGGATGCCGAGCCACGAAGCCGTAAAGAGCGTAATCGCCCCGCCCGTCTCCGCGCAGCAGCCGCCGACCGGCTTGAGCTTGGTGATCTTCTGCCCCATCGTGCGGACGATCCGCCAGCCGCCGAACAGCGTGCCGAGGCCCATCGACAGATAGCAGACGCCCACCACCCAGATCGGCGGCGCGTCGGCAGCCGCCGAGGCGTAGCCGGTGGCGATCAGCAGCATCCAGATGATGCCGATGGTTTTCTGCGCGTCGTTGCCGCCGTGGCCGAGGCTGTAGAGGCTCGCGGAAAGGATCTGCAGACGCCGGAAGCGCCGGTCCACCTTGCTCGGCGGCGTGCGGAAATAGAGCCACGACACCAGCAGCATGAAGAACGAGCCGAGGATGAAACCGAGCAGCGGCGAGATGAAGATGAACGCGACCGTCTTCATGAGGCCGTCGAAGTTCAGCGAATGCCAGCCCGACTTCGCGAGCGCCGAGCCCACCAGGCCGCCGATCAGCGCGTGCGACGAACTGGACGGAATGCCGTAGTGCCAGGTCACCACGTTCCAGACGATGGCCCCGATCAGCGCGCCGAACACGACGTAGTGATCGACGATGCCGGGGTCGATGGTGCCCTTGCCCACCGTGCGCGCGACGTTCAGGTGGAAGATGAAATAGGCGATGACGTTGAACATGGCGGCGAATGCCACCGCCTGCTGCGGCTTGAGCACGCCCGTCGACACGACCGTGGCGATCGAGTTCGCCGCGTCGTGAAAACCGTTCATGAAGTCGAAAATGAGCGAGATGGCCACGAGCGACGCGACCATCCAGATGGCGAGTTGTATCGATTGCATCGCGTGAGACTCAGGCGTTTTCCAGCACGATGCCTTCGATGATGTTCGCCACATCCTCGCACTTGTCCGTGATCGACTCGAGCAGCTCGTAGATCGCCTTCAGCTTGATCACGGTCTTGACGTTGTCCTCCTCGCGGAAGAGCTTCGACATGGCCGAACGCAGCAGCCCGTCCGCTTCGGATTCGAGCCGGTCGATTTCCTCGCACGCGTGCAGGATCTCGCGAGCCTGCTTCATGTCGGACAGCATCGCGACCGCGGCCTGGACCCGCTCGACGGTCGCCGTGCAGACGTGGGCAAGCTGGCGCGCCTCGGCGGTGACGGCCTGCACGTCGTAGAGCGAAATGGCCGTGGCTACGTCTTCCATCAGGTCGAGCGCGTCGTCCATCGTCGAAATCAGCTTGTGGATTTCGTCGCGGTCGAGCGGCGTGATGAAGGTCTTGTGAAGCAGGTCGATCGCTTCGTGGGTCAGCTTGTCGGCGGCCTTCTCGGCAGCCTGAACGTTCTGTTTGTGGATTTCCGCATCGGCCAGGTTGTCGATCAGAAGCTCCAGCTCCCGGCTTGCAGAAACGAGGCACTTTGCGTGCGCATTGAAAATTTCAAAGAACTTGCCCTCGGTGGGCATGAATCGGCCGAACATTTGAATCCCGGAAATTGGTCTCGGATGACTGTCATCCAGCGGCAATGCGTCTGTCATACAGCGGCCACATTGTAACGTCCGCCGACGCACGCGCGGCTCGCCGCCTGCAGAAACGCAGGGATAAGCAAAGCTCGACCGAAACGCGCTTGCGGCGCGCATCGGTTCTGGAAGATTTGCCGCTACTCGCCGTAGAAGTTCTGTGCCCCGGCAAAATTATCGAATTTCGTGTATTGGCCGTGGAACGTGAGGCGAACAGGCCCGATCGGGCCGTTACGCTGCTTGCCGATGATGATCTCGGCGGTGCCTTTGTCGGGGCTGTCCGGGTTATAGACTTCGTCGCGGTAGATAAACAGGATCACGTCCGCGTCCTGTTCGATAGCGCCCGATTCGCGCAAATCCGACATCACCGGGCGCTTGTTCGGCCGCTGCTCCAGACCGCGGTTCAGCTGCGAGAGCGCGACCACTGGTACGTCGAGTTCCTTGGCGAGGCTCTTGAGCGAGCGCGAGATTTCGGAGATTTCCGTCGCCCGGTTCTCGCCGGTCGACGATCCGCTCATCAGCTGCAGATAGTCGACGATGATGAGCCCGAGCTTGCCGCACTGGCGCGCGAGGCGCCGCGCGCGCGAGCGCAGCTCCATCGGGTTCAGGGCGCCGGTTTCGTCGATGAAGATCTGTGCTTCGCTCATTTTCTGCACGGCGTGCGTGAGCTTCGGCCAGTCTTCATCCGTCAGGCGGCCCGTGCGCATGCGGTGCTGGTCCAGCCGCCCGACGGAGCCGAGCATACGCATGATGAGCTGTGTGCCCGGCATTTCCATCGAGAACACCGCCACGGGCAGGCCGTACTCGACGGCCACGTATTCGCCGATGTTCATCGAGAACGCGGTCTTACCCATCGACGGACGCCCGGCCACGATGATCAGTTCGCCGCCGTGCATGCCCGAGGTCATGCGGTCGAGGTCGACGAAACCTGTCGGCGTGCCCGTCACGTCGCTCGGATTGGCGGTGTGATACAGCGTGTCGATGCGCTCCACGACCTGCGTGAGCAGCGGCCCGATTTCGAGAAAACCCTGCGTGCCGCGCGCGCCGTCCTCGGCGATCGAGAACACCTTCGCCTCGGCCTCGTCGAGCAACTGGCGCACTTCCTTGCCCTGCGGATTGAACGCGTCCGAGGAAATTTCGTCGGCGACCGAAACGAGGCGCCGCAGCACCGCGCGGTCGCGCACGATTTCCGCATAACGGCGGATGTTCGCGGCGCTCGGCGTGTTCTGGGCGAGTGCGTTCAGGTACGCGAGGCCGCCCACGTCCTCGGCCTTGCCCGAGGTGGTGAGCGCCTCGTAGACCGTCACCACGTCGGCCGGGCGCGAGGACGCGATCAGGCGGCCGACATGCTCGTAGATAACGCGGTGATCGTAGCGGTAGAAGTCGCTTTGCGCGAGGAAGTCGGCAATCCGGTCCCAGGCGGCGTTATCCAGCAACAGGCCGCCGAGCACCGATTGCTCGGCCTCGATCGAATGCGGAGGGACTTTCAGCGACTCGAGTTGGGGATCGTTCGGAGCGTTCATGGAGGGCAATTATCGGACAAGCCAGCCACCTGGAACAAGCAGCAAACCTGTAAAACGGCAGCGGCCGGACACGCATTAAACACGCACCCGGCGCGCAATAAAAAAGGCAGAAGCCGCGGGGCTCCTGCCTTTTCTGAAACGACAGCGCTCGAGCGGCCCAACCGGGCCGCCCAGGGTGCTTAGACGTGCTCGCCCAGCACCGACACCGTGACGTCGACGATGACGTCGGTGTGCAGGCCGACTTGCACCGGGTGGTCGCCCACCATCTTCAGCGGGCCTTCCGGCAGGCGCACTTGCGCCTTTTCCACTGCGAAGCCTTGCTTGGTCAGCGCGACGGCGATGTCGGCGTTCGTGACCGAGCCGAACAGACGGCCGTCCACGCCAGCCTTCTGGCCGATCTGAACGGTCAGGCCGTTCAGCTTTTCGCCTTCTGCCTGAGCGGCTGCCAGCTTTTCAGCGGCGACCTTTTCGAGTTCGGCGCGGCGAACTTCGAATTCGGCGATTGCGTCCTTCGTGGCGCGGCGGGCCTTCTTGTTCGGGATCAGGAAGTTACGTGCGTAACCGTCCTTCACCTTGACGATGTCGCCCAGATTACCGAGGTTGACGACTTTTTCGAGAAGAATGATCTGCATTCGGATGCTCCTTGTAGCGTCGTCGGGTTAGGCCTTGTGCTGGTCGGTGTACGGCATCAGCGCGAGGAAACGCGCGCGCTTGATAGCCGTGTCCAGCTGACGTTGATAGTGGGCCTTGGTACCCGTCAGACGCGCCGGCGTGATCTTGCCGTTTTCGCCGATGAAGTCCTTCAGCGTATCGATATCCTTGTAGTCGATCTGCTCGACGCTTGCAGCCGTGAAGCGGCAGAACTTCTTACGCTTGAAGAGCGGGTTTTGCTGTTGACGACGCTTGTCGAATTTCTTACCAGTCGGGCGGGCCATGATTAGTCCTTTCCTGTACCTTGCATTTCGGTGATATGAAACACCAGGGTTCGCGCGTTGCGGTGCTTTTTCGCCAGAAAACCGGTGAAGAGCGTCTCGACGCCCATTTCACAGCCTTCCAGCTTGCCGCAAGCCTCGCCGGCGGCCACTGCGTCCATCGTCAGTTCCACGAGGCGGGCAATGCCGGCCTCGACGACTTCGGTGCGGTGGTGCAACGTGCAGCTTGCGATCGGAACGCCGGCGGGGGTATATCGCACCGGTTCGCGTTCGACGACGCTCGCCTTGAGTTGCAGCCTGTTCACGGGGCTTACGCGGTTGATTTAGGCAACTGAGTTAAGCAACTGAGCTCGAATCCTGATGGCTTGTATCGTTTAAGCCTGCGCGTCGGTCGGCTGGGCAGCCGCCTTCTTGGCTTCTTCGCGCTGCACTTCCTTCATCATCGGCGACGGGCCGGTTTCGGCCTTCTTCATCTTGACGATGAGGTGACGCAGAACGGCGTCGTTGAACTTGAACGCGTGTTCCAGTTCGTCGAGCGTGGTCTGGTCGCATTCGATGTTCATGCAGACGTAGTGAGCCTTCGCGAGTTTCTCGATCATGTAGGCCAGTTGACGACGGCCCCAGTCTTCGATGCGGTGGATCTGGCCACCGTGCGACGTGATCGTGCCTTTGTAACGCTCGATCATGGCGGGCACCTGCTCGCTTTGATCGGGGTGCACGATGAAGACGATTTCGTAATGACGCATTACACACTCCTTGTGGATTAAAGCCGCCCGGGCGCCATTGAATTCTCCGGATTACCCGTTGAATTCTCCGGTGCGGCAAGTGAGAAGCCGAAGAGTGTAACGCGAGACGGCGGCGCGCGCAACTGAAATCGGTTGCGCGCGGCGTGTTTCGGGCGTGTTTTCAATGACTTGGCGCGCCTTACCCCCGGTCGGGGGCGCGCCAGTTCCGTGCGAACGGCGTGCCAACTGCACTCCAACTGCATGCGAACTGCACGCCAACCCAGGCATCGCGTGCGCGTTCAAGCACCGCCGAGGCGCGCGTCCAGCGCGGCGCGCAGGCCCGTGAGCGCCTCCGGCCCGGCATCGGTGACGGCCCACCAGGTCATACCGCCAGCTTGCCAGTGCGCCAGCGCGTAGCCCTCGCTGATGCGCGGCGGCGAGCCCGCCGCCGCAGCCGGACCCGCCTCGCCGGGCGGGAAGACATAGAGATCGATCACGTGCTTGCGATAGTGATAGACGAGCACCGCCACGCGCTCGCGCCCCACATAGTCGAGCCGGCCGCCCACGAGCGGGAAACCCTCGGCGGCGAGATCCTCGACGGGCGGCGCGTAGTCGATCTTGCCGTTGAACCACGGCTTGACCGTATGCTTGTCCGTCGAGATCACATCGAGGTCGCGCCCCGAAATCTGCGCGCGGACGTGGCTCGCCACAAGCTCGTTGACGAATTCACCGCCAGTTGCCGGGCGGCGCAGGTTCAGCGCTGCGGCAAACCCGAGCGCACAAAGCACGAGCAGCGCGCCCGCGAGCCAGCTGAAGCCCGCCGCCCGCCCTCCGGCGCCCGAGCCGAATCCACCGAATCCACTGAATCCACCAAAGCGTGGCCACGGCCAGGCGCTCCAGCCGGTCTTATGCACACGGCCGCGCCCGGGTTGTTCGACGGTCTCTCCCGCGCGAGTGTCATGCCCGGCTACGCCCGGCGGCAAGGCCGCGACGATGCGCGCGCCGAGCCCCGCCGGTGCGCGGTGGTAGTCCGCGGACTTCACCGTCTTCGACATCGCCTGCACGGCCCGCGCGTCGCGCTGGCACTGTGCACAGCCGGACAAATGCTCCCGCACGCGCCGTTCGTCGGCGGCGGAAAGCTCGCGGTCGACGCTCGCGTCGATCAGTGGGCGCACTTCGTCACAGTTCATCGGGCGCCTCCGTCGTAGGGCCATCTGGATGGCCATCTGTATGCGGCTGCGGTCCGCCGTCGACGGCTGGCTCGCCAGCGAACCGGCCGACGCTCCCCCGCACCGATGGCCGCCTTGCCCGATCGCTCGCCCCGCCGCCATCGTCCGCGCCATTGCCGCGCACGCCTGGCCGCGCAGTTTGCATGTCCGCTTGCATGTCAGGCTGCACATCGGGCCGCGCGTCGCGTGGCGCACGCCCCTGCGAAACTGCAAGCAGCGCCGCAAGCCGACGGCGTCCGCGCGCCAGCCGCGACATCACGGTCCCCACCGGGAGATCGGCGATCACCGCGATCTCGCGATAACTCAAATCCTCCATCTCGCGTAGCACGAGCACCTCTCGATACTCCACCGGCAGCCTGTGCAGCGCATCCTGCACGATGCGCGCATCTTCCGCGCGGATTGCGAGCGTTTCCGGGTCCGCGCTCGCCGTCTCCCAGCCTTCGGGCGGCGTGTCGTCGCGCAACTCGTCGAACGGCGTCACTTCTTCCGATGTCGAGCGCCGTCGCCACTCGTCGTACCAGACGCGCCGCACGATCGCGAGCAGCCACGGGCGCGCGAGATCGCCGCGAAACGTGTCGAAGAAACGAAACGCCCGCAGAAACGCCTCCTGCACGATGTCATCGGCATCGCCCGGATTGCGCGAGAGCCAGCGCGCGAGGTTGTAGGCCGCATCGAGATGCGGCAGCGCGAGCGCCTGGAAACGGCTGCTGCGCGCCGCTTCGTCGCTTCCCGCTGGCTCGACATGCTCGTTCGCGCTTGCGCCCACGCTCGCCCCTCGTGCCTCTTACGGTTTCCCTCGTCCTGCAAATCGCGCCTCGCCTTCTCGACTACTGGCCGTCCTTCATGCAGTACCGTCGCTGCGGCCAGTGTATTCCCGCCGTCTGCGCCCGCCAGCGAAAAATAAAGCGGGAATACACAGCGCGCCAGGGCGGTAAGACAGGCACATCCACGCGTGAGGAGGCGACCATGCCCACCACTCTGAAACGGCGCGACTTCCTGCGCCTCGCCGCACTGGGCGGCGGCGTCGCGTTCGCATCGGCACTGCCCGGCTGGGCCGCGGAACGCGACGCTGATTTCTTCTTCGTCCAGCTTTCCGATGCGCACTGGGGCTTCGAAGGCCCGAAGGTCAACCCCGACTCGAAAGGCACGCTGCCGAAGGCAATCGCCGCCGTCAACGCGCTGCCCGCCAAGCCCGATTTCGTCGTGTTCACGGGCGACCTCACGCACACGACCGACGATCCCGCCGTGCGCCGCACGCGCATGCATGAATTCCAGTCGATCATTGCCGCGCTGAAGGTCAAGCCGCTCTATCTGATGCCAGGCGAGCACGACGCGAGTCTCGACAACGGCGAGGCGTACCGCGAGCTGTTCGGTCAGACGCACTACACGTTCGACCATCGCGGCGTGCATTTCATCGTGCTCGACAACGTGTCCGATCCTGCAGCCCGCGTGGGCGACACGCAGATCGCGTGGCTCGCCGACGACCTCTCGCGTCAGCGCCCGGACGCCCGCATCGTCGTCTTCACGCACCGGCCGCTTTTCGATCTCGCGCCGCAATGGGACTGGGCCACGCGCGACGGCGCCGCCGTAATCAACGTGCTGCAGAAGCACCAGAACGTCACCGTGTTCTACGGCCATATCCACCAGGAGCATCACACGATGACGGGCGCAATCGCGCACCACGCCGCGCGCTCGCTGATGTTCCCGCTGCCCGCGCCCGGTTCGCAGGCGCAGCGGCTGCCGGTTCCGTGGGATGCATCGGCGCCCTATAAGGGGCTCGGCTGGCGCAGCATCGAAGTCGATGGTCCGCCGCAGGCGTATGCGCTGACCGAAATGCCGATCCGCAATCTCACCTGACTCACCCAACGACAAAACCTGCCGAGGAGACCGCCATGTTCACCTGTTCGAGCGCTGCCAGGCGCCTGGCGTTGCCCGCGCGCCGCCGCTGGCTGCTATTTGCTGCGGCGAGCGCGAGCTTGCTGCTGCGCGTCGATGCGCGCGCGGCGCCGCGCGTGATCAAGGTTCACGCCCGGCGTTTCGTATTCACGCCGAACCGCATTTCCCTCGCGCCGCACGAACGCGTGACGTTCGAACTCACAGCCGAGGATGCGTTAATGGGCTTCTCGATCCCGCAGCTCGGCGTGCGCGCCGACGTGCCGCCGGGCATCGTGGTTCATCTCTCGGCAGAAGCGGGCGACGCGGGCACGGTGCAGTTTCTCTGCGACATCTTCTGCGGTTCGGGGCACGAGACGATGAACGGCGTGCTCGTGGTCGGATGAGCCTGAGCAACAAGCCCCTGAGGCGGCGAACGCGGCTCAGTACGCCTCGCCACTCCAGTAACCGGGCCGTGCGCTGATGGGCGGCTTCGCCTCCTCGCGCATTCTCGAAGTGCACGGCGAGCGCGCAGCAACTCTTCAGCGTCTGCGCGGCCAACGGCGGCAAGGCGTGGGATCACTCGGCGATGATTCGCGCGCTGGAAATCATGGCGCACTTCGATATCGCGGAACCGGCCAGCACGCAACCTTCGGCGGCCTGAATCTGGCGGCCTGAAACCGGGCGGTGTCCATGTAAGGCTGTGAATGTGAAGTGCGTGGCGCAGTGTGGCCTGGTGGGTGGTCACACTGCGGCAACAGGCAAGCTCAGACCATCTCGCAAGACGGGATGTTCCGTCGACGAAGGATACGTCTCGATCAGTACGTATCGAACACGCGCTGCAACTCAATCCGATCCGTGATGCCGCGCGCAAGCGCGAGCGCCAGCAGCACGCGCGCCTTGTACGGATTGAGCGTGCCCGCGCTGATGAAGCCCAGCGCGTCGTCTTTCGCCGCGCCGTTGTGCATCACGTGACCCGAACCCACGCGCGAGGCGCGCACGACAGCCACGCCCTTCGCCGCCGCCTCGACCAGCGCCTGCTGCAAGGTCGAATGAATCGAGCCGTTGCCGGTCCCGGCCACGACGATACCGCGCACCCCCGCCGCGACGAGCGCATCGACGGCGATGCGCGACACGCCCGCATAACTCGCAACGATCTCCACATGCGGCCACGGGCCGTTCGCCGTAAACGGCGAATCGACCGTATGCGCACGCAACGTGCGGCGCTGGAATTCCACCCGCCCGTCCTGCACCCACCCCAGCGCGCCGATTTCCGGCGACTGGAACGCATCGACGGCGTACGTGCTGATCTTGATCACGTCGCGCGCGCAGTGAATCCGGTTGTTGAACGCGACGAGCACGCCCTGTCCCGCTGCCGCACCGCTCGCCGCGAGCGTCACCGCGTTCAGCAGATTCAGCGGGCCGTCGGCCGAAAGAGCCGAAGCGGGCCGCATCGCCGCCGTCATCACGACGGGCTTCGAGCTCTTGACCGCGAGATGCAGCAGCCACGCGGTTTCTTCGAGCGTATCGGTGCCGTGCGTAATCACGACGCCATCGATATCGTCGCCCGCCAGCAGCGTATTGATGCGCTGCGCAAGCGTCGTCCACAGCGCGAGCGCCATGTCCTTGCTGTCGATGCTCGCGACCTGCTCGGCCTGGATCTGCGCGATGGCGTCGAGCCCGGGGACGGCCGCCAGCAACTGCGCGACGCCGATGACGCCGGCCTGGTAACCGGCGGTGTTCGCCGCGTCGGGCGCGGAGCCCGCGATGGTGCCGCCGGTGGCGAGCACGGCGATGCGCGGCAGCGGTTGCGCTGCCGCGGAAGAGGAAGTCGGATTGGGCGTATTCATGGCGGCGATTTTAAGCGATCCGCCGCTGCGCGCGCACAGCCCGATCTTCACATCGCTTCACGGCGCTTCAGTTGCCTTCGCGCAACTGGCTCGCGATATGCTGCTCGGTCAGGTGCGGCGCGAACATCTCGATCATCCGGTACGCGTACTGACGCAGGAACGCGCCCTTGCGCAAGCCCACGCGCGTCGTGCTCGCCTCGAACAGGTGCTGGGAATCGAGGGCGACGAGTTCGGTGTCGCGCTTCGGATCGTAGGCCATCGCGGCCACCACGCCCACGCCCATACCGAGTTCGACATAGGTTTTGATGACATCGGTGTCGATGGCCGTCAGCACGACGTCGGGCACCACGCCCGCCTTCGCGAACGACTGGTCGATGTGCGAGCGGCCCGTGAAATCCTGGTCGTAGGTGATGAGCGGATACTCCGCGATCTCTTCGAGCGTGACCTGCTCGCGCCCGACGAGCGGATGCGACTTCGGCACGACGACAACGTGATGCCACGAATAGCACGGAAACGTCACGATGTCCGGATAGCGGTCGAGCGCTTCGGTCGAAAGACCGATATCGGCCTCGCCGCTGACGATCGACTGCGCAATCTGCTGCGGATTGCCCTGGCGCAGCGCGAGTCGCACCTTCGGAAACACCTCGCGGAACTGATGCACGACTTTCGGCAGCGCGTAGCGCGCCTGCGTGTGGGTGGTCGCGACGACGAGGTGGCCGCTGTCCTGGTCGGCGAACTGGCGCGCGACGCGGCGCAGGTTGCCGGCATCGAGCAGCATCCGCTCGATCAGCTGATGCACGGCCTTGCCCGGCTCGGTCAGGCCCGTGAGCCGCTTGCCGCGCCGGATGAAGATGTCGACGCCGAGCTCGTCCTCCAGATCCTTGATCTGCTTCGAGACGCCCGATTGCGACGTGTACAGCACGTTCGCCACCTCGGTCAGATTCATGTTCTGACGCACGGCTTCGCGTACGAAACGCAACTGCTGGAAATTCATGTCCTTGTCCCCGGACTGGTCGGTCTGATCAGGTTGAATGCGCGCGATTTGAAGGCGCTGTAAATGCCCAAAACGGGCCGCTCGGTGCGCCGCTCAGTGCGCAGGAAACACGCGCAGGCCGCGCGGCACGGCGGTCGCGTAGTCGCCCACGGTCAGGCTCAGCGCGCGCCACGCCTCGCGATCGAGTTCGGCTTCGAGCGCACCGCCCGCATGGCTTGCCAGCTCCACGCGCACCGAGCCGCCGAGCGTCACGACGCGGCGCACATCCACGACGATGCCGTCGCGCTGCCCGGCCGAATGCGGATGCAGCACGAGATCGTGCGGGCGCACATAGGCAAGCGCCGGGCCGACGAATTCCGCCTCAACGGCGATCGGCTGCGCCGCGCCGTCGACAACGAAGCCCTGCGCCTCCACGCGCCCCCGCAGGCGGTTCGCCGCACCGAGGAATTCGTAGACGAAAGCCGTCTGCGGATGGTCGTAGACGGCCTGCGGGCTGCCCACCTGCTCGACGTGTCCGCGATTGAGCACGACGATGCGGTCGGCCACTTCGAGCGCTTCCTCCTGATCGTGCGTGACGAAGATCGTCGAGATGTGCAGATCGTCGTGCAGGTGGCGCAGCCAGCTGCGCAGCTCCTTGCGCACTTTCGCGTCGAGCGCGCCGAACGGCTCGTCGAGCAGCAGCACCTTGGGTTCGACGGCGAGCGCACGGGCCAGCGCGATGCGCTGGCGCTGCCCGCCGGAGAGTTCGGACGGATAGCGCTGCGCGAGCCAGTCGAGCTGAACGAGCTTCAGGAGTTCATGCACCTTCTCGCGAATCGCGGCCTCGGACGGCCGCTCGTTGCGCGGCTTCACGCGCAGCCCGAAGGCGACGTTCTCGAACACCGTCATGTGGCGGAACAGCGCGTAATGCTGGAAGACGAAGCCGACCTGGCGCTCGCGCGCGCCGACTGCGCCCACGTCCTGGCCTTGCAGCACGACCTCGCCCGCGTCCGCGTATTCGAGGCCCGCGATCACGCGCAGCAGCGTGGTCTTGCCGCAACCCGACGGCCCGAGCAGCGCGACGAGTTCGCCGGGCGGGAAGTCGAGCGAGACGTTGTCGAGTGCGGTGAAATCGCCGAAGCGCTTTTGCAGATTGCGAACGATGATGCCCATGATTGACTGCTCTCCGTTTTCGGCCAGCGTGTTCCGCGAGGCGCCTTCGCTGGCCCGATGCAATGGTGTGACTGATGCGTTGATTACTCGAGCGCCTGCCGCGCGACACCCGGCCGCGCAGCGCGTGGCATGTCCGGTTGAATGGTGGTTGCGGTGGCGGCGGCAGCAGCGATCTGCGTGAGCGCGCGCCCGCCGCGATCCGGGGCGAGCGCCGGCGCGGCGCTTTCGTCCTCGCGTTCCGCGCCGAGATGACGCTCGGCAAGCAGCTTGAGCCCGAGCGTCACGAGCGCGAGCAGCGCGAGCAGCGACGCCACCGCGAAAGCCGCCGCGAAGTTGTATTCGTTGTAGAGAATCTCGACGTGCAGCGGCATCGTGTCGGTCAGCCCGCGAATGTGGCCCGACACCACCGACACCGCGCCGAACTCGCCCATCGCCCGCGCATTGCAGAGAATCACGCCGTAGAGCAAACCCCAGCGGACATTCGGCAGCGTGACGCGGCGAAACATCTGCCAGCCCGACGCGCCCAGCACGTGCGCTGCCTCTTCCTCGTCGTTGCCCTGGGCCTGCATCAGCGGAATCAGTTCGCGCGCAACGAACGGAAACGTGACGAAGATCGTGGCGAGCACGATGCCCGGCACAGCGAAGATGATCTGCACGTCGTGGTCGGCGAGCCATGGCCCGAGCCAGCCCTGTGCGCCGAACAGCAGCACGTAGATGAGACCCGAGATCACGGGCGACACCGAAAACGGCAGATCGATCAGCGTGGTCAGCAGCGCCTTGCCGCGAAACTCGAATTTGGCGATCGTCCATGAAGCGACCAGCCCGAACGCGAGATTGAGCGGCACGGCGATAGCCGCGGTGATGAGCGTGAGCTCGATCGCCGAGACGGCGTCGGGATCGGCGAGCGACGCGAAGTAGAAGCCGACGCCCTTCGAGAGTGCCTGCGAGAACACCGCGATGAGCGGCACCAGCAGAAAGAGCGCGAGAAAGACGAGCGCGGCGCTGGTGAGCAGCCAGCGCACCCAGGGCGCTTCCGTGACCGGATCGGGGCGGCGCGGCGGCCGTTGAGGCGTGCTCATTGCGCACCTCCCGTAGCGACTGCGCGCTGCGCCGGGTCATGCGGCGCGGACGACGATGAAGACGGCCCAGACGACGAAGGCGATGAAGCGCCTCGGCTCGTACGGCGCTGCAAATACCACTGCAGCGAATTGATGATGAGCAGCATGACGAACGAGACGCACAGCATCACGACGGCCAGCGCGGTCGCGCCCGCGTAATCGTACTGTTCGAGCTTGGTGATGATGAGAAGCGAGGTGATTTCGGACTTCATCGGCACGTTGCCCGCGATAAAGATCACCGAGCCGTACTCGCCGAGGGCGCGCGCGAACGCAAGCGCGAAACCGGTGAGCAGCGCGGGCAATGCGGCGGGCAGCACGACGCGGCGCACCGTGAGCCAGCGCGACGCGCCGAGGCACGCGGCGGCCTCCTCCTGCTCGCGCTCGAAGTCTTCGAGCACGGGCTGCACGGTGCGCACGACGAACGGCAGACCGATGAATGTGAGCGCAACGAGTACGCCGAGCGACGTGAAGGCGACCTTGATCCCCAGCGGTTCGAGAAACTGGCCGATCCAGCCGTTGCCCGCGTACACGGCCGCGAGCGAGATGCCCGCGACCGAGGTCGGCAGCGCAAAAGGCAGATCGACGAGCGCGTCGATGGCGCGTTTGAACGGGAACGTGTAGCGCACGAGCACCCAGGCGAGCAGAAGGCCGAACACGGCATTGATGAGCGCGGCGCCGAGCGCGGCCAAAAACGTGAGCCGGTACGACGCGATCACGCGCGGCGACGCCACGGCGCGCACGAACTGCGCCCAGTCGAGCGTCGCGGTCTTCAGGAAGGTGGACGCAAGCGGAATCAGCACCACGAGGCTCAGATAAGCCACCGTGATGCCCAGTGTCAGGCCGAAGCCCGGCAACGCGCCGGGCTTGCGTAAGCGTAACGTCGTCATGCTTGTTGCTCTTTCAGAATGCTGCGGGGAGTTTTCACTGCGGCTGGTAAATCGAATCGAACACGCCGCCATCGGCGAAATGAACCTTCTGCGCGTTCGCCCAGCCGCCGAACGAATCGTCGACCGTGTAGAGCTTCAGCTTCGAAAACCTCGACGTCAGCGCAGCCGGCACCTTGTCCGAACGCGGACGGTAGAAGTTCTTCGCCGCGATCTCCTGGCCTTCCTCGCTGTACAGGAACTGCAGATAAGCCTCGGCGACCTTGCGCGTGCCGCGCTTGTCCACGACCTTGTCGACGACGGCCACCGGCGGCTCCGCGAGAATGCTCACCGACGGCACCACGATCTCGAACTTCCCGGAACCGAACTCCCTGAGCGACAGGAACGCTTCGTTTTCCCACGCGATCAGCACGTCGCCGATGCCGCGCTGCACGAAGCTCGTCGTCGCTCCGCGCGAGCCCGAGTCGAGCACGCCGGCGTTCCTGTAGAGCTGTGTGACGAACGCCTTCGCCTTCTGGTCGTTACCGCCCGGCTGATGCGCGGCGTACGCCCACGCCGCGAGATAATTCCAGCGCGCGCCGCCTGAGGTCTTCGGATTCGGCGTGACGATCGAGACGCCCGGCTTGACGAGATCGTCCCAGTCCTTGATGTGCTTCGGATTGCCCTTGCGCACGAGAAACACGATGGTCGAGGTGTACGGCGCGGCGTTGTCGGGCAGACGCTTTTGCCAGTCGGCTTTCACGAGGCCCTTCTTCGCGAGCGCGTCGATATCCCAGGCGAGCGCGAGCGTCACGACATCGGCTTGCAGGCCGTCCAGCACCGAGCGCGCCTGCGCGCCCGAACCGCCGTGCGACTGTCTGATCGTGAGCGACTCGCCGGTCTTCGCCTTCCACTGCTTCGCAAAAGCCTCGTTGACCTGCTGGTACAACTCGCGCGTCGGATCGTAGGAGACGTTCAGCAACGGCGTATCCGCATGCGCTGCGGGCGCGTGCGCCGCCATGCCGACGAGCGCCGCCATGCCGAGGACCGGCGCCACGCCAACGATCAACCGCGCCGCCAGTCGATTGATCCAGCCCGCTTTTCCGTTGTCCAGAATGCCCATCCATTTTTCTCCGTGTTGTCTTTGCGTGGGTCTTGCACGGGCCTTGCGTGCCTGCATGCTCACGATGAAGGGCAGTCTAACGAGCGGCTTAAATCATTAAAAATAATGTTTCTTCATTTTTTAATGCCGAAAAGTGGTAAGCCCTCCCTCACCCCGGCCACACGGACATGGCTGCGCCGCCACCGCATCCGCCCGGCAGCGGGCAAACGCCGCGAAAACACCCTCCGAACGGAGAACTTCAAGTAACACTTGAAAAGGATCCGATACTGTATAAAAATACAGTCACCTGTCTATTCATACAGTGTCGCCATGACCAAACTCACCGCACGACAGCAGCAGGTTTTCGATCTGATCCGGCGCGCGATCGAGCGCACCGGCTTTCCGCCCACGCGCGCCGAGATCGCGGCCGAACTCGGTTTCAGCTCCGCCAATTCCGCCGAGGAGCATTTGCGCGCATTGGCACGCAAGGGCGTGATCGAACTGGCCGCAGGCGCGTCGCGCGGCATCCGTCTCCTGCCCGGCCCGGACGACCTCCCGCACCAGTTCACGCTGCCGCACCCGAGCATCATGCAGCTCTCGCTACCGCTCGTCGGCCGCGTCGCGGCGGGCAGTCCGATTCTCGCGCAGGAGCACATCGCGCAGCACTACGCGTGCGACCCGGCGCTCTTCTCCAGCAGGCCCGACTACCTGCTCAAGGTGCGCGGCCTGTCGATGCGCGACGCGGGCATCCTGGACGGCGATCTGCTCGCCGTGCAGAAGAAGAGCGAAGCGAAGGACGGCCAGATCGTCGTCGCCCGCCTTGGCGACGATGTCACGGTGAAACGCCTGAAGCGCCGGCCCAACGGGCTCGAACTGATCGCCGAGAACCCCGACTACGACAACATCTTCGTCGAGGCCGGCAGTGTGGAGTTCGCGCTCGAAGGCATCGCCGTCGGCCTGATTCGCCCCACCGAATTCTGATCGTCTGAACGCTGTCGTCTAAACGCTGTCTGGAGGGAGTTATGGAACGCCTTGCCCGTTTGCTGCCCTTTCGTCAATTTGGCCGTCTGCGGCATCTGCGCGGCCTTGCCGGCTGCGCGGCGAAGAACACGCGCATGTCGGGAGCCGCGCAATCCGGCTCGCTCTTCGACAGTCTGAGCGACACCGAACCGGGGTCCGAAGTCGGGTCGACGGCTGGACCCGCAGTCGGGTTGGCCGCGGGCCTCGTCGAACTGCCGCCGCTGCCGTCCGCGCAGCCCGCATTCGCGCGCGTTTCGCTCAACAGCGCGCTGAACCACACCGAACCCGGCCGTCGTGCGCCTGTACGCGTGTACCACGGGCCTTCGCGGCTCATCATGGTCGGTACGGTCGATGCGGTCTGCCGGATGATCGACCGCTGCATCGCGGAACAGCACGCAGATCTGCCCTCGGCGCTCGCGAAGTAACGGCAAAACGGTAAAGGCAACGGGAGAGTTCGGGATCGTTTCCGCGCGCACGCGGTCCACACAACGTGTGCCTTCGACGATCCGAACTCAAATATGACCGAATCCCTATCGAACAAACGCTGGATCAAGCCTGTCGCTATCGTGGTTGCGGTGGCGCTCATCGTGACCGCAGTGGGCTACAGCTATGCCTCGCCGTATCTGGTGCTGCATCGGCTCAAGGCCGCCGCCGATGCACGCGATGCCGAAACGCTGAACGAATACGTCGACTATCCGGCGTTGCGCGTGAGCCTCAAGGAACAGGTTGGCGGCATGCTGAAGCGGCGCGTGGAGGCGCAACACAGCAGCAACCCGCTGCTGTTGTTCGGCGCCGCGATCGGCGCGGCGCTGATCGGACCGCTCGTGGATGCTTATACGACGCCGGACGGCGTCGCCGCACTGCTCAACGGAATGCCGCCCAGCGGAAAACCCGGCGAGCAGCCGCCGCCCGCGCCCGCCCCGGGGAATCCGCCGGGAGAGTCCAGTGCAGAATCAAGCGCAGAGTCCAACGGACAATCCAGCGCACAATCCAACGCACAAACGGCTTCGGCAGATTCAGCGAAGAATGAGCCGGGTCACCCGCAAACCACAGCGGGCTACCGCGGGCTCAATGAATTTGTGGTGACCTGGCAGCGCAGCGAGAACGGCATACGTTATTCCGCCGTCCTGCAACGTCATGGGCCGTTTGCCTGGAAGCTCGGCGCGGTCGAATTGAGCGAGCCTGACCAATAACGGCATTGCCCGATATCTGCTCGATGGCGGTGTAATTGCGTCAACTGCGAGCGTGAACCACAGCCCTCAAGTGCATCGCTCAGGCGGCCGCTTGCTGTTGCTTCTGCTCGGCCGCCGAGGAACACGCCACAAGAATGCTGCAGGACACGCGGTCGAGCAGCGGCGTGTTGCCCGCGCCCATCCACCAGCGCGAAAGCCCGGTGCGGCAGCGATGGCCGACCACCACCAGATCCACCTGCAGTTCGTTGGCGAGATTCGCGATCTCGTCGATCGGATGCCCGAAAGCGAAATGGCCCTGCGCACGCACGCCGCGCTCGGTCAGCCAGTCCACGCCCTCCTGAAGAATTTCGCGCGCGGTCTCTTCGAAACGGCCGCAGGCCACGTCGGTCAGGAGGCCGGCGCTCTGGGCAATCGTCGAGCGCATGTCGACGACCGACAGCAGGTGTGTTTCAGCATGCAGGTCCAGCGCCAGATCCGCGCCGCAGCGCAGCGCCTTGCGGCCTTCGCGCGAGCCGTCATAACAAAGCAGGATTTTCTTGTAGCTCGCCATGATGGTTTCTCCCCGGCCCGCACAGATCGCGCGCCGTGCAATCCCATCATGCTGCGCCGCAATTGCACATGCAAGGGCTGGAAAACGCCAGGTCCGGCCCCGTCGTGCATGCGCGCCCTGCACCGCCGCCCAGGCACGCGCGACGCGACGCGGTTCGCCGCCTGCCGCCTGCGCGGCAATGTTCTAGAATAGGCCGCCTCACCGTGCGCCACGCGCGCGCCGCTTCCATCGATTCATGCTCCTACGGTCCATGCCCGCACCCGCCATCGAATTCGAGCAGGTCATCAAACACTACGGAGACAGGACAGTCGTTAATGGCCTGTCGTTCCACGTCGTCCCCGGCGAGTGCTTTGGACTCCTCGGCCCCAACGGCGCAGGCAAGACAACGACGCTGCGCATGCTGCTCGGCATCGTCGCGCCCGATGCCGGGCGCATCAGCCTGTGCGGCGAGCCGGTGCCTGCACGGGCGCGCCACGCCCGCACGCGCGTGGGCGTCGTGCCGCAGTTCGACAACCTCGACCCCGATTTCACCGTCCGCGAAAACCTGCTCGTGTTCGGGCGCTACTTCGGGTTATCCGCGAGCGAGACGCGTGCGCTCGTTGCGCCGCTGCTCGAATTCGCACGCCTCGAGAGCAAGGCGGATGCGCGCGTCGGCGAGCTGTCGGGCGGCATGCGGCGACGCCTCACGCTCGCCCGCGCGCTCGTCAACGACCCCGACGTGCTCGTCATGGACGAACCGACCACAGGCCTCGACCCGCAGGCGCGCCACCTGATCTGGGAGCGTCTGCGCTCGCTGCTTGCGCGCGGCAAGACGATTCTGCTCACGACGCATTTCATGGAGGAAGCCGAACGGCTCTGCAACCGCGTGTGCGTGATCGAGGAAGGCCGCAAGATTGCGGAAGGCGCGCCGCATGCGCTGATTCAGTCGGAGATCGGCTACGACGTGGTCGAGGTTTACGGCCCCGATCCAGCCGCGCTGCGCGACGAGCTGGCGCCCTTTGCCGAACGGACGGAGATCAGCGGCGAGACGCTCTTTTGCTACGTCGAAGATCCGCAGCCGATTCATCAGCGGCTGCGCCATCGCGCGGACCTGCGTTACCTGCACCGGCCCGCCAATCTCGAAGACGTGTTTCTGCGGCTGACCGGCCGCGAGATGCAGGACTGACAGCGGCAGGACGAACAGCGGCACGACGACCCGCCACAGAACTAACCGCAACGACGAAACCCGGCAGCCCCACTCACAGGACATCATGGACGCACGCACCGAAAAGGCGCCGCCAGCGCACCCCGCCAGCACGCCGCAGCGCGAGCCGCGCGCGGCGTTGCCGTCGAGCGCAACGCACTGGATCGCGGTCTGGCGGCGCAACTATCTCGTGTGGCGCAAGCTCGCAATCGCATCGATGTTCGGCAATCTCGCCGATCCGATGATCTATCTGTTCGGCCTCGGTTTCGGACTCGGGCTGATGGTCGGGCACGTCGACGGCGTCTCGTACATCGCGTTTCTCGCGGCGGGCACGGTTTCGTCGTCGGTGATGATGTCGGCGAGCTTCGAGTCGATGTATTCGGGCTTCTCGCGCATGCACGTCCAGCGCACCTGGGAAGCGATCATGCATACGCCGCTCTCGCTCGGCGACATCGTGCTCGGCGAGATCGTGTGGGCCGCAAGCAAATCGATGCTCTCGGGCGCGGCGATCATGCTCGTGGCGGGCGCGCTCGGCTATGCGAACTTTCCGTCGATGCTGCTCGCGCTGCCCGTGATCGCGCTCGCCGGACTCGCGTTCGCCAGCTGCGCGATGATCGTGACGGCACTCGCGCCGTCATACGATTTCTTCATGTTTTATCAGACGCTCGTGCTTACGCCGATGCTGCTGCTCTCAGGCGTGTTCTTCCCGATCACGCAACTGCCTGCGGCCGCACAACACGTCACGCTGATGCTGCCGCTTGCGCACGCGGTCGAACTGATTCGTCCGGCGATGCTCGGGCGCCCCATCGAACACGCGGGGCTCCATCTGTTCGTACTGGCTTTCTACGTGGCGGTGCCGTTCGCGATTGCAACGGTGCTGTTTCGCCGGCGCATGATGCGCTGAAGACGCGGGCGGCGGCGGAAAGCGCACCCGCGAAGCCGAAAAACCCGGCGAGTCACTCTTCGTCGTCGCCCCAGGGAATGTCCACGTCGGAGATGAATGCGACCGTCGCAAAGGGACCGCCTTCGTGCCGGCCGAGCTTGCCGTCAGCGCGATGCCACTCGACCCGGAACGTCGTCACTGCGGCGTCCGCGAAGAGATACACGGTGCGGACTTCCTCGGGATCCGAATCCTCGACCGGACCGTCGAGCGACACCAGCAATTGCTGCGGCCACAAACCGTCGGCGGGATCGTAGATGCGGTCGGCTTCGGGGATCAACGTGTCGGCCTCGACGCCGATCGTCGCCGACGCCTCCACGATCATCTTGCCGAGCGCCCGCAATACGGCTGTCGCACGTGCCGAGTTGGCCTGCCGGATGGCGAGGTCGCCGCGCGTCAGAGCTTGTTCGAGTTTCGGGTTCGTCTTCTGCTGAGCCATACTGTTTTCCGGGCCGCGGCCCTCTCCTGTGCACACGAACGCGCCAGCGTCCGCGATTCGTGCCTGGTTGATGCCTGATCCATGCCTGATTGATGCCTGGTTGATGCCTGGTTCATGCGCCGCGCCAATGCCGAATGGCGAGCGTGGCGCAAAACCCGTTCAATCGCTCTGGCGTGCCACGACGGCAAACGCCTTCAAAATCCGAGCGCGACCGCCGCGTAGCCCGCAGCGATGCCGAACAGCACCACCACCGCCGCGACGAGCGCGAGCACGCGCGGACGGAACGAGCCCGCCAGCATCGCGAGCGACGGCACGCTCACGGGCGGCAGCGTCATCAGCAGCGCGCCTGCGGGGCCGACACCGATGCCGAGTACGAGCATCGCCTGGATGATCGGCACCTCGCCTGCCGTCGGGATCACGAACAGCATGCCCGCCACCGCGAAGGCGACGATCCAGCCGAGGCTGCTCGTCACCTCCGGGCTGATATGCGGAAAAAGCCAGGCGCGCGCCGCGCCGAGCAGCAGCACGAGCACGATGTATTCGGGGATGAGCCGCACCGTCATGCGCACGAACAGCTGCGCCCAACGCACGAACATGTTGCCGCTGCCCGCCTGCTGGGATGTGAGTTGGGCAAGACGATCGTCGGCGGCCGGCGCTTCTTCCTTCGTCGAGAGCCGGTTCGCGAGCCAGCCCAGCCCGAACACCATCGTCACGCCGAGCACGAGCCGCAACAGGCTCCACTGCCAGCCGAGCACGAACCCCATGAACACGAGCGTGGCGGGATTGAGCACCGAGTTGCCGAGCCAGAATGCAATCGCGCTACCCACCGAAGCATGGCGTGCCCGCAATCCGGCCACGACGGGTGCAGCGCAGCAGGTGCACATCATGCCGGGCACGGCGAGCAGCCCGCCCGCGGCTACGCTACCGAAGCTGTGCCGGCCGAGCACGCGCGCAACCCACTGCGGCGGCAGCAGCGCCTGGACGGCCGAGCCGAGCAGCAGCCCCAGCACCATCGCCTGCCAGATCGCCTTGCCGTAGGTCCACGCGTAATCGAGCGCGGCGGAAAGCGACGGCGCGGGCGCGTTCGCTTCGGTCCCCATCAGGATGGAGTGGCCGATCGAGTGCGTCGCCTCGGCTGTGAATGCGCGGTGATAGTACGGAAACCATTTGACGTAAAAGAGACCAACGATCGCCAACAAGATAAAAAGGCGCCAGCCGTACGAGGGCGTGGCCTGCGTTTCGCGTGCGGTCGTCATTGCGAGAATTCTCCGAGAAAATGCGTGCGGGCGCCGGGGCTTCTTCTTTGATGCGGCCCCGAAGCGCAAGCTGGATCGTAGTGTATGGATCACGATTCGCCAACGGCTTTCGCCGCGATCCGCAAGAATACACGCGCCGCCGCCGCCGTTGTGGCGGCGCGCGGCGTAGTGCCCTGTGTCGTGCCCTGTGTCGTGCCGAGGTTACGGCGCGGGATTGGGCTGCAGCGCGTGAAGCGCGTCGGTCTGGGCGAGCACCTCGGGCGAGAGCTTCACGTCGATGCTGGCGATATTCTCCTTCAACTGCGCCATCGACGTCGCGCCGATCAGATTGCTCGTCACGAACGGCCGGCTATTGACGAAGGCAAGCGCGAACTGCGCGGGCGTGATGTCATGCTCCTTCGCGAGCGCCACGTAGCGCGACGTGGCCGCAACGGCCTGCGGATTGCTGTAGCGCGCGAAGCGCTCGAACTTCGTGATGCGCGCACCTTCCGGCCTCGCCCCGCCCTCGTACTTGCCGGAGAGCCAGCCGAACGCGAGCGGCGAATACGCAAGCAGGCCGACGCCTTCATGATGCGTGAACTCCGAAAGCCCGGTTTCGTACGTGCGGTTCAGGAGGCTGTACGGATTCTGGATGCTGACGATACGCGGCAGGCCGAGCTTTTCTGCGGCCCGCAGAAATTGCGCGACGCCCCACGGCGTCTCGTTCGACACGCCGATGTGACGCACCTTGCCCGCCTTCACGAAGTCGGCGAGCACCGAAAGCGTCTCCTCGATCGGCACGGTGTACGCATCGTCGATCCACGGATACGCGTTGCGGCCGAACGTCATCGTGCTGCGATCGGGCCAATGCAGCTGGTAAAGGTCGACGTAATCGGTCTGCAGGCGTTTCAGGCTGCCGTCGAGCGCCTCAGTGAGATTCTTGCGGTCGAACTGGTTCGTTTCACCGCGAATATGGCGCGGATTGTGCGGCTGCCGCGCCGGCCCGGCGATCTTCGTTGCCAGCACGATGCGCTCGCGCACTGCCGGATGTTTCGCAAGCCACGTGCCGATATAGCGCTCGGTCAAACCCTGTGTCTCGGCGCGCGGCGGCACGGGGTACATCTCCGCCGCGTCGATCAGCGTGACGCCGTGATCGAGCGCGTAGTCGATCTGTTCGTGCGCATCGCGCTCCGTGTTCTGCTCGCCCCACGTCATGGTGCCAAGGCCGATCAGGCTGACCTGGACGTTCGTGTCTCCGAGAGTGCGGTATTCCATTGAAGCGTCATTCCATCGTGAGTTGGGGGTGAGCGCGAAACTACCACGTCGCAGCGGATTTTTCAGGGGACCGGCCTGCCGCGTCAGCCGCCGTGGATGGTCTTGTCATAACGCGCAAAAAAGCCGGACCCGGCATGACCGGCCCGGCTATGCGCGGCATACGCTGCGGCGAGGCGACCTTAATGGCGACCTGAACGGTGACGTTAATGGCGGCCTGAACGGCGGCCTGCATGGTGACCTGAGGCACCGAGGGCCAGTTACGGCCCGACGCGCTCCACGACCCAGTTCTAGCTGCGCACGAGGTAATACTGCCCTGCGATGCCGCCCCAGTGACGGCCGCGCGGCGGCGACTGCAGCGCGCCCGCGCAGTGCAAAATGCCGAAGTCCGCAGACGTGCCAGAATCGGGCACGCCCGACAACGAGACAGGAGATCACGCGATGGAAAACCAGCGCGCCTATGAGTACAGGGGTTTCGACATGATCGCGGGCGTCGATGGCGACCACGAGCACGGCTTTTTCATCTCGTCCCAGAGGATCCGCAGTCTGACCGAAGATCTGACCGCCGAGGTGCCGATCGACGGCATCGCCGCCGGACGCTTCCGGCACCAGGACAACGCGTTCGACGCATCGTTCGACCGGATGCGCGATGCCATCGACAAGCAGGTAACCACTCACCACTAACCCGCCAAAACGCTCAAACCTGGTCCACCGGACGGACAAAACGAAACGCCGGGTGTCTTGTGGACACCCGGCGTATGCGCCGCCCAGACAGTCGGACTGTGAAGCAGGGGCGGCGAAGCAGGTCCGGCTTGGCTTAGTGGCCGAAGTACGTCGAACGCGGGCCGGCCTTGTCGTGGCTGCCCGACTGCGACAGCGTGGTGTCGACCCCGCCGTAGGCCGCGCCGTTCGCTTCTTGTGCACGCTCAGCCGCAACGGTCTGGGCGCTCATGCCGTGCTGCGAAGCCGGCGCGCCGACTTCCGGACGGTAGAACGGCGCCGGGCCATAGCCGCTGGCGAACGCCGGAGCAGCGATAGAAGCGGAAGCTGCGACCAGCAGCGCGGCGATCAGTTTGGTCTTCATGGTGGACTCCAATATCAGGTTCGGTTGCGTTTCCGGGAGGCGCCGCACCTGGGAGGTCATGAACCCATGAGCCGCGTCAACGAGACCTAGTGTATACACCTACTATCAGAAAATAATGACGATCAAACGAATTTACTATTCTGAATTCCGAAACAATTCTGTCAGCCAATCCTGGCGCGGCTGAGCCACGAACAGACCCTAATACGACCCGCAAAAAAAACTTTTCACGACGCACGAATGGTCGCCAGGAATACATAAGTACAAGAGGGTTTCTCCGCGGCTCGCGCACGCCGAAAACGCACTGCGCTGCTTTGCGCGGTGCGCAACGCGCCTGGACGCGTGAGTTAAAATGCGAGGTTGTTCCACGCCAGCCGTCCGCCTTCCCATGTCCGCCAACCGTATTGCCAGCCCCCGTCGCGTATGCGTCGCGCCGATGCTCGACTGGACCGATCGTCACTGCCGCTCGCTGCACCGTTTCATCTCCCGGCACACGTGGCTGTACACGGAGATGGTGACGACGGGTGCCCTGCTCCACGGCGACGTGCCACGCCATCTCGCGTTCACGCCGGCCGAAGCGCCGGTGGCGCTTCAGTTGGGCGGCAGCGAGCCGGACGACCTGGCGCGCGCGGCGAAGCTCGGCGAACAGTGGGGCTACGACGAAATCAATCTGAACTGCGGCTGCCCGTCCGAGCGCGTACAGCGTGGCGCATTCGGCGCATGCCTGATGAACGAGCCGCAACTGGTGGCCGACTGCGTGAAGGCGATGCGCGACGCCGTCTCGGTGCCGGTGACCGTCAAACACCGCATCGGCGTGGATAGCGTCGAGGCGTATTCGTTCGTGCGCGACTTTGTCGGCGCGGTGGCGGACTCCGGCTGCGACGTGTTCGTCGTCCACGCGCGCAACGCGATTCTCAAGGGCCTGAGCCCGAAGGAAAACCGCGAGATCCCGCCGCTCAAGTACGACTACGCGTACCAGCTCAAGCGCGATTTCCCGCAGCTTGAGATCGTCATCAACGGCGGCATCAAGACGCTCGACGAAGTCGAGGCGCACCTTGCCCATGTCGACGGCGTGATGCTCGGCCGCGAGGCGTATCACAACCCGTACCTGCTGGCCGATGTCGACGCGCGCTTCTACGGCGCGGCCGAACCTGTGCCCACGCGCGAAGCGATCGAAGCGAAGCTGATCGACTACTGCGCACACGAGATTGCGCGCGGAACGTATCTGGGTGCGATATCGCGCCACGCGCTCGGGCTGTATCGCGGCGTTGCGGGCGCGCGTGGCTGGCGACGCGTGCTGTCAGACAGCCGCAAGCTCGCGAAGGCGGATCTGGCAATCTTCGACGAAGCGCGCCAGGAACTGCGCGCGACTTTCGCAGCGTCCGCGGAAATGTCTGCCGAAATATTTGACTGAGGGACTAGGCAAGCGTAATAGGGTGTGTATATAATCTTTCTTCTCGATTGCCGCTGAAGTTTTTGAAGCGTGATCGCAAAAGTTTTGCAGTGGTGGCTGTAGCTCAGTTGGTAGAGTCCAGGATTGTGATTCCTGTCGTCGTGGGTTCGAGTCCCATCAGCCACCCCAGAGAATTTAAACAAAAAGCCCAGCCCTCACCGGTTGGGCTTTTTGTTTTCTGGAATTCGTGCAGGTGCTGCGTGGGCATTTCCCGCAGCCATCGGCGCGCAGCGTCTCTACACGCCTGCCCCCAAGTCGTGGATTGTCGCGTTACGTGTGAAACGGCGGCGACAGCAATCGCGTACCCGAATCGCGTCACCACCGAACCTTAATCAACGCGCCCGCATCCACGCAGTCAGCTTGACGCCCGCAGCCCCCCCCTCCCCACGCACTAAAGCTGAATTTTCACCTGCGTCCCGACTTCAATAACCTGATCGGGCGGCAGTTTAAAAAACGCCGCGATGTTGCCGACGTTATGCAGCATCACCGCGAACAGCCGTTCGCGCCACACGGCCATGCCAGCGCCCGGAGTCGCTACCACCACCGCACGGCTCAGGAACCAGGAGGTCTCGCCAGGATTGATTGCGAGCCCGGTCGCCTGTCCGGCGGCGAGCGCCTGCGGCAGATCCACATCGTCCTTGAAGCCGTAGTTGACGATCACCTGATACCCACCCGGGCAGAGTCGCGTCACCTTCAGGCGCGCGCTTTCGGGCACCCGGGGCACGTTCTGCGACACGACCGTCACGAACAGAATGCGCTCATGCAGCACCCTGTTGTGCCGCAGATTGTTGACGAGCGCATGCGGCACGGAGTTCGGGTTGGGCGTGAGGAAGATGGCCGTGCCGCCCACGCGCACGGGAGAACGCGCGAGCAGCGCGGCGAGATACGGCTTGAGCGGCTTCTTGCCCGCGCGCACGCGGGCCTCGGCCATCATCAGTTGCGATCCGCGGCCCCACGTCGCCATGACGGTGAACATGAGCGTGCCGATCACGAGCGGGAACCAGCCGCCTTGCACGATCTTGAGCAGGTTTGCCGAAAAGAACAGTGCGTCGATCACGAGGAAAAAGAACGTCGCAAGCACGCAGAGCACCCAGTTGTAGTGCCACGCGTAGCGCACGACAAAGAACGTGAGAAACGTCGTGATCAGCATCGTGCCCGTGACCGCGATGCCGTACGCCGAACCGAGCGCCGTCGACGACCCGAACCCGACCACCGCCGCAATCACGGAGGCGAGCAGAATCCAGTTGATGCCCGGAACGTAGATCTGGCCGATCTCGCGCTCCGACGTGTGCACGATGTTCATGCGCGGCAAAAACGCGAGGTGCATGGCCTGCATCGCCATGGAGTACGTGCCGGAAATCACGGCCTGCGAGGCGATGACCGTCGCGAGCGTGGCGAGCACGATCATCGGAAAGATCGCCCATTGCGGAAAGAGCCGGTAGAACGGATTCTGGACAGCGCCGGGATTCGTCAGCAGCAGCGCGCCCTGCCCGAGGTAATTGAGCGCGAGCGCCGGAAACACGAGGCCGAACCAGGTAAGACGAATCGGCCGCTTGCCGAAATGGCCCATGTCGGCATAGAGCGCCTCGGCGCCCGTGAGCGACAGCACGACCGCGCCGAGCGCCACGAACGCAAGCCAGCGGTGGTGCATGACGAACGCAAGGCCGCGCAATGGATTGAGCGACACCAGCACGATCGGCGCGGCGGCGATATTGACGAGGCCCACCACCGCGATCACGACGAACCAGAGCACCATCACCGGTCCGAACACCGCGCCGATGCCACCTGTGCCGCGTTTTTGCGCGATGAAGAGCGCGATGAGCGCAGCGAGCGTCACGGGAATCACGAAGGTCTTGAGTTCCGGCGCGGCCACTTCCAGCCCCTCGACGGCGCTCAGCACCGAGATGGCCGGCGTGATGACGCTATCGCCGAAGAAGAGCGCCGCACCCATCACGCCAACGATGAGAAGCGTCCGACGAAGCCGTGGCCGGTCCGACACCGACGAAGCCGCGAGCGCCAGCAGCGCCATGATGCCGCCCTCGCCATGGTTGTTCGCGCGCAGGATCAGCACGACGTACTTGAGCGTGACGACGACCATCAACGACCAGAAGATCAGCGACACGATGCTGACGATATTGAAGGCATCGAGCTCAAGCCCATTGCCCGGATCGAACACCGTCGAAAGCGTGTACAGCGGGCTCGTGCCGATGTCGCCATAGACCACGCCGAGCGCAGCGAGCGCGAGTGCGCCAGGCGCCTGGGGATGAGACCCGGAATCGTGCGAGGAATCGGCTGCGGGCGTGGCCGGTGAGGAATCTCCCATGACTGCCTCCTCGTTCGGGCATGAAGCAACCCGCGCTGCTTGATCACCGTCGTTTCGTGGAGGCCGCTGCGGTCGCATGCGCCAACCGCGCGCCGCGCGTGCTCAACCTTAGGGCAAGTATAGGAATTTCCGGCACGAAGGCACGTTACCCCACCGCCCGTGCGTCGGCCCACGCCCGCGCCGCTTCAAACCCTGCTTCGGCGGCAGCGTGTTCGGTCGACCAAAGCCGGTCGATATGGACGAGTTGCCAGTCCTGCAGGACCGCATCGTCCTTCAGCACGCGAAAGTGCGCCTTCACGCCCGTGAGCACCTGCTCGACTGCAACCTCGATGTCGTAGCCCTTGTAGTGCTCCTCGTAGTCACCCATGTCGATGCCCTTCGGCTCCATGATCTTTTCTCCTCCGTGACTGGCCGGTTCATCGTAGCACTTCCCCCTGGCTACGCCCGTGCACCTCGACGGCATCCCGATCGCACGAGACGCCAGCGACCCGCACCGCTTCGAGAGCCGGCCACGATCCTCATGGCAAAGCGGGCCAAAGAACGGCCTGCACAGCTAAAGCCGCCGCCGCGAGGCGCCGATATAATGGCGCACACCCTTGCCAGCGCACCCGCGAGGCGCGCCGCGAGCCGACGCTTCGTACTCTCGTCTTTCGAAATGCAAAAACTGATTCTGCCGTTCGTATCGGGCTTTCTCGCTTCGTTGTTCTTTCGCGAAGCGACGCTTGCGCTGCTGCACGCGGCACAGGTCATCGATGCATCCGGTTTTTCGACGCAACCGTTCCTTCCGTTCGGCTTGCCCGAGTTTCTCGTGAACGCGATCTGGAGCGCCATCTGGGCGGTGCCGATGGCATGGCTGCTGCAGGTGTCGCCCTCGCGGCCCGCACCGTGGGTACCGGCGTTCGTGTTCGGCGGCCTCGTGCTGACTGCCGCGATGCTGTTCGTCGTCGATCCGCTGCGCGGCATCTGGCCGAGCGGCAACATGCTGCCGCGCGTCGCGACGGGGTTCGCCTCGAATGCCGTGTGGGGATGGGGCGCGCTCGTATTCATGCGCGCGCTGATGAGCGAGGCCCCGCAGGACTGATCCACCCGCGCGTTTCAGCGCGCGCGCCGGGCTTACTCCCTTACTCCTGCAGATCGCGCAGCGGATGATCGTCCACCGTCCAGGGGCTCTCGAACATGCTTTCGACCTCGCTGGCCGGTACGTCTTCGATGCGCGCGAACCGCCAGAGCGGGCGGTTGTCCTTGTCGATGATGCGCGCGCGGATCCCTTCCATCGCATCGCCGCGAGCGAAACTCGAGCGCGTGAGATCGAGATCGCGACGCAACACGTCCGCCATCGCGCCCTCCGCTCGCGACACGACTTCGAGCGACACCGCCATCGAAAGCGGCGAGCGTTCGCGCAACACGTCCAGGATCTGCCCCGCCCATTCGCGCTCGGGTCCCTCGGCTTCGCGCTGCGCGGCTGCGAGTGACGCGGCGATGGCCGGCACGTCCGCCTGCGAAAAATGCCGGTCGATCCACTCGCGCGAACCGGCGAGCGCGCAGGTATCGATGGCATTACGCATCTGTGCGCCCGTTGCGGCGACGCGCCGAAGGTACGCGACGATGTCCTCGCTCGTTGCGAACGACTCTGTTTCAAGCGCGTCGATCAGTGCGGGCCATGCC
This sequence comes from Paraburkholderia sp., assembly GCF_004298475.1. Taxonomy (GTDB): domain Bacteria; phylum Pseudomonadota; class Gammaproteobacteria; order Burkholderiales; family Burkholderiaceae; genus Paraburkholderia; species Paraburkholderia denitrificans. The sequence goes on from NZ_SCRP01000010.1 coordinate 183,655, forward strand.
GCTTCGTCGAGGTACACATCCGCGAGCCCGATATAAAGCGCGCTCGCGGCATCGAACGTCTCGCCGCTCACCGCGAGATAGCGGCCGATCGCGCCGGGCGTGCGCACGAGGAACCAGCCCATGCCCACGTCAGGGAAGAAACCGATGCGCGTTTCCGGCATCGCCATGCGCGTCGACGCGCCCACCACGCGAAGACCGCCGGTGCGATACGCACCTTGTGAAATACCCATGCCGCCGCCCATCACGACACCGTTCATGAAAGCGATATAGGGCTTCGGATACGCAAAGATGGCGTGATTGAGGCGATATTCGTCGGCGAAGAACGTGTCGAGCGCGGCCTGATCGCCCGCGCGGTACGACGCGTGGAGAAAGCGGATATCGCCGCCGGCGCAGAACGCGCGCGCATGAGGCGAGCGCACGACCACGGCGAGCACGTCTGCATCGTCGCGCCAGCGCTCCAGCGCGGCGAGCATGGCGCGGACCATCCCGGTAGACAGCGCATTGAGCGCCTGGGGGCGTTCGAGTTCGATGAGGCCGATGCGGTTCGCTACGCGCGCAACGACGTGCGGATCGGCCTGACTGGCGGACGGGGCTTCCTGTGGCATGGCGATGGCAGAAACTGAAAGCGCAATGAAAAGGCTCCGCGCGGGCGCACACGACGCATCGAGCCTCTGGGTTCAGGCTATCACGTCGCCGCAGCCTTCGTTTTCTTCGTGGCGTGCCCCGGCGCTTCGGCAGACGGCTCAGGACGCGCGAGCAGCCAGGCATCGAGCGCAGCATCCACGAGTTGTCCGGGCGGTGCGTGCGGGAACTCCGGCTGCGTCAGCGACAGCGCCACGATGCCGTGCAGCGTCGCCCAGAAAGCCTCGGCAAGCGCGGCGCTTGCAGCGCCATGCACAGCATCGAGGGCCTCGGCGAACAGGCCCGCTGGGGCCGGTATTGATCCGCCCTGCTCGCCGCGTTCGCGCGTGTTCGCCATGCCCGGCACGTCGATGAACACCACCCGATAAGTCTGCGGGTACGCGCGTCCGAACGCCACGTACGCGTGGGCAAGTGCGCGAAGCCGCTCGGCCGGATCGGCGATCCGCACGCACGGTTCGAGTTGTGCGAACAGTTGCGCATGTCCCTCGTGGCCGAGCGCGCGCGCAATTTCGTCGCGATTTTCGAAGTAGAGATAGAGCGACGCTGGCGAGTAGCCAATTGCCTCGGCGATCTTGCGCATCGAGAGCGCCGCGAAGCCGTCGCGCACCACGATGCACCGTGCGGCGTCGAGAATGCGACTGCGCAGCGCCTGTCGCTGTTCGGCGTGTGAGCGGCTCTTGCCTTCGCGGAGTTCCATTGCGTCGAATGCGTTGGGTGCCGGCGCTTTTGCCGCGGCACCCACGCCTTGTTATGAGCGAAGCCGGCCAGGCGGAAAATGCCCGCTCTTGAGCAGGACGGGCGTGCCGTTGCTGAGTTCGAGATGAGCGCGGGCGACCTGTTCGATCCGCGTGCGGCCCGCGTCGAAAGCCTCGATCGACGCATCGCGGCTTGCGGTCAGCGCACCGAAATGATCTTCGAGCGCCTCCACGGAAATCGCGCACGGCACGCGTGCGCCATCGACGAGCGCCGCAAAAACGACAGTCAGATTCGAATCGAAATAGAGCGGTGCGTCGGAAGAAAAATGAATATCCATCACCAGCCTCGCTGGGCAATTCGTCGGAATAAACCCCCGCACCGGTCGGCGGCGCGCATGACCGTCCATGTTACGCCTCGGCCCGCTGCGCAGTCGCGAACGTGTGTGCGGCTGTCGCGCGCCTGGCATGCTGCGAGTCATGCCGGGCATGCGCGGTCAGCCTGTGGGGAGACCCCGTGATGTCGGGGGGCGTGAAAAGCAGCAGCGTGATCGCCGCTGCGCTGAGCAAGCCGGAACCAAAGCGCGCGCCGCGCGTGCAGCCTGGACGCTTCAGTGCGCTTCCATCTTCGAGAACAGATTGAGCACGACGACGCCCGCCACGATCAGCCCGAGGCCGAGCACCGCGGGCAGATCGGGTATCTGGCGGTAGAGCGCCATCGCGACGAGCGTAATGAGCACGATGCCCACGCCCGACCACACCGCGTAGACGATGCCGACCGGAAGGCTCTTGAGCGTGACCGACAGCCCGTAGAACGCGAGCGCGTAGCCCACGATGACGATGGCCGAAGGCACGATGCGCGTGAAGCTGTCCGATGCGCGCAGCGCGGACGTAGCAATGACTTCGGCAATGATGGCGATGACGAGCCAGCTCCAGGGACTCTGTGGCATTGCGTCAGGCCCTCGCTAACGCAAGCTGCGCGTAGTCAGCACCGAGCAGCGCGCACAGCGCTTCGACGACGAGTTCATGATCGGAGCGCTGCGGCAGCCCCGAGACCGTGACCGAGCCGATCACGCCCGCGCCCGCGACGGCCAGCGGAAACGCGCCGCCATGAGGCGCGAAGTCGGCAACCGGCAAGCCGTGCTTCTCGGCGAGCGTCGTGCCGGCCTGCTGCATGCGCAGGCCGATCGCATACGAGCTATGACGGAAGTGCTCGACGACACGCGACTTGCGACGCACCCAGTCGACGTTGTCGGGGGTCGTTCCATCGAGTGCGCTAAAAAAAAGCGGCTGACCGAACGTACGCACGTCGATGGCGACGGCGAGCGTTCGCGCAAGCGCGAGTTCGTGCAGATGCGAGCCGAGGGCCCACGCACGGCCTGTGTCGAAATGGGGGAAGACGAGCGCCTGTTCCTGCGCGGCGATCGATTGCAGATCGTGAGCGATATCCATGGAGACGAACCGTAATGACGACGGCGCCGCAACGCCGCCCGGTGAACGTCGGCAGGTGCCAACGGAATGAGTTCGTCATTCTAGCCTGGTGCGTGACGCAAGCTTCCTGCGGGCCGTTCGAAGGCCATTCGTTATTTGGTATTGCTATGTCGCGACGGTTCGATTACAATCTTTTCTTCGACGGACGCGGGGTGGAGCAGTCTGGCAGCTCGTCGGGCTCATAACCCGAAGGTCGTAGGTTCAAATCCTACCCCCGCAACCAAAAATCAAAGGCTTACCACGCATACGCTGGTAGGCCTTTTTGTTTTTCTGCGGGTTTTTCTGCGCCCAGGTTTTCTCTGCCTAACAATGTGTTGGAATGTGTTGGTGTGGTCGCCAGTTGCCCACTGCATAACCGCCGCATAACACCAGGACAGAAGCGGGACAGTAGCGGTCGCCAGCAAAGTAAATAAACTATCCGTTTCCGTAAATGGCACGCATTAACTTGCCCGCCGAGCCACCCACGGTGCCATTAGAATAGCCAAGATTGCAATCCCCGTTGCAACATAGCCGATACTGCCCAGTCCCCACTCCTTGATCGCTAATCCACCGATAATTGCCCCCAGTCCAGTGCCGGCATTAGCCGCCGAAACATTTAAAGTCCCGGCTAAAGCCTTGGCGTGCGAAGCAGATTTCATTACTCGAACCTGGCATATCGGGAACAGTGCCGTATAGGCGACTCCCCAAATCGCTAGCGCGCCAATTAACAAATTCAAGGAATTTGCTACCGGTACACTTATAGCCATACCAAAACCAAGTAGAGAAGTGAAGATCAGCGTGGCCCGCAATGGATTGCGATCCACCAGTCTCCCGCCCAACCAGTTACCCCATATGCCAACGGCACCAAACCCCATAAGCCACCAGCCGACGTGAGTTGAAGCCACTCCCGCTATGCGCTCCAATGTATCAGCCAAGTACGTGTAAGCCGTGAACATCGCTGTAAACACCACGACCGACATAATCACATTAGCTATGAAGTGAGTATTCGTCAGAATACGAGTCTGCTCCGCCAGGCGCAGCCGCTGCGGACGCGCCAGAGTCGGCATGAAAGCTACCATCAACAAGGCCATCAGCAACGATAATCCGGCTAGCCCCCAAAACGTACCACGCCAGCCGATGTAGTCAGCGGCCAAAGTCCCGATTGGGATACCAAATAGCAAGGCGGCAGAGATGCCAAGATATACCCGCGAGACTGCACGCCCCGCAAATTGCGACCCTGCAAGCTGTCCAGCTGTTTCACTGGCCACTCCCCAGAAAACCGGGAGTACCAGCCCCGGGATAAAACGTGCGACTGCCAGCACCCATATGTTTGGAGCTATAGCTGCCAGCGTGTTGGCTGCGGCGAAGATTAACAAAATAGCTACAAACAACCGTTTGCGTTCAACGTGCGATAGTAATGCCGTAAGCGCGGGCCCAAACAACATGACGGTAAATGCAAACAGGGTGACCAGCTGGCCAGCGGCAGATATGGAAATATTCAAGTCACGAGCCAAACCCGGCAATATCCCGACAATCGAATATTCCGTGGTAACAATAACGAAGGCAGCAACCGCCAATAGAAAAATCGAAAAGGCATTACTTCCATCTCGATTGAGCTCGGAAGCCGCATCCTCAGAAACATCAACATATTCACTCGACATAATCAGCCTCAACCACAAAGGTGCACATGGTATTAATAATTTCAAAAAATCAGAAACAGGCCTTCACCGCACCTCCGTCCACTCTTATCGCAGCTCCAGTAATGGAAGATGCAAGTTCACTACAGACAAAAGCCACAGTATTTCCAATCTCATCGGGAACCGAATATGAACTTAGCAACGCCGCGGCCGATGCACCTGCCGGACCGCTACCTACTACGAGTACGTCTGTTTCGATCATGAAATCACCTCTCAGCATTTCCCATAGATACATCGGCATAGGCGATCATTTTATTTCGCAATTCTAATCAAATGAGGATATAATTTCCCATATTGCTGGAATTTTCTTCCATAATTGTGGAATCATGATCCCATCTGAGCGACTCAAAGGTATAGAGGCTTTCGTTACTGCTGCCGAGGCAGGCAGTTTTACGTCTGCCGCCGAGCGGCTGAACTTGACCAACTCTGCTGTCGGAAAAAGTGTGGCTCGCTTGGAAGGGCGATTGGGAACCCGTCTTTTCAACAGAACGACAAGAAAGCTGTCATTAACCGACGCTGGCGAAGCCTTTTATGAAACATGCGTGAGAGTCCTGGGGGAACTTCAGGATGCGGAAGCAATGTTGGCCGCTCAAAAGAAAGAGCCAATTGGGCGTGTAAGGGTCGATGTTCCTGTTTCCTTCGGACGTCGGATCGCATTGCCGTCACTCCTCGATTTTTTTGAGCGACATCCAAATCTTCGCCTTCACGTTTCGTTTTCTGACAGATTTATTGATTTAGCTGACGAAGGTGTAGATCTTGCAATTCGCATTGGGGGGAATAACGGGCAACATCCATCGCTTGGTCAGCGCCACCTGGGTCGTGAGAGGTTGATATTCTGCGCATCGCCAGAATATTTACACCGGAATGGAGTTCCAGAGTCAGTAAATGACTTGTTTAAACATCGTCATCTTGTTTACAAGAAACAGAATGGCAGCATCAGCCCCTGGCTTTTCCCCCGCAATTTCGATGAAATAAATCGCCGCTCATTAGGTGGAGAAATGATAATTGGGCATGGCGAAGCGTTAGTAGCAGCGGCTTTGGGGGGATACGGAATTGCACAATTGGCAACATGGCTTATTGAGAGTGATTTAAAAAACAATAATCTGGTTGAAGTTTTACCGGATCTTTCCACCGACGGATTGGAGCTAAACATAATATGGCCAAAACGTCATAAATTACCCCTTAAGATTGATGCGCTTATAACGTTCCTGACACCATCCTTGAGAATAAGATAATAGGGCTGGCGTACGTCGAGAAAGTTTCCGCCCGTGCAGCCGCCCGCCCGGCTGCGAGCGTCGCGGTGATACACTCGCATCACCCTTCCCCCTATCGTGCCCATGAAATTCTGCTCGACTTGCGGTCAGGCGGTCAGCCTGCTCGTACCGCCCGGCGACAATCGCGAACGCTTCGTCTGTTCGGCTTGCGGCACCGTGCACTACCAGAATCCGCGCAATGTGGTCGGCACCATTCCCATGTGGGAAAACAAGGTGCTGCTGTGCCGCCGCGCGATCGAGCCGCGCTACGGCTACTGGACGCTGCCTGCGGGTTTCATGGAGATGGGCGAGACAACCTCCGAAGCCGCAGCGCGCGAGACGCTCGAAGAAGCCGGCGCGCACGTCGAGATACAGAATCTCTTTTCGCTGCTGAACGTGCCGCACGTGCATCAGGTGCATCTTTTCTATCTCGCGCGTCTGCTCGACACCGATATCGCCGCGGGCGACGAGAGCCTCGAAGTGCGGTTCTTCGAAGAGCACGAAATTCCGTGGGACGATCTCGCGTTCCCGACAGTCGTGCAGACGCTGCGTTTCTTCTTCACCGATCGCGAGTCCGGCAGTTACGGCCTGCATACCGGCGATGTGCTGCGCGCCATGCGCGACGACTGATCCCCCTCACCGCCGATGGTTCCCTGGCTCGGGCCCGAAGACCCGTTTCCCAACGTCGAGCGCGCCCTCGGTGCAGACAGCGGCGCACCCGGCCTGCTCGCAGCGAGCGCCGACCTGCTGCCCTCGCGCCTCGTCGACGCCTATCGTCACGGCATCTTCCCCTGGTACTCCGACGGCCAGCCCGTGCTCTGGTGGAGTCCCGATCCGCGCATGATCCTGCGCCCCGACGAGTTCAAGGTGTCGCCGTCGTTGAAGAAGACGCTCAAACGCGTGCTGCGCGATAGTGCGTGGGAGATCCGCGTCGACGCCAATTTCGCCGCCGTGATGCGCGCCTGCGCGAACGCACCGCGCCGCGGCCAGCGCGGCACCTGGATCACCACGGAAGTGATCGACGCCTATTCGACCCTGCACCGCATCGGCGACGCGCACAGCGTCGAAGCCTGGTGCGACGGCGAGTGCGTCGGCGGGCTCTATGGCGTGTCGCTCGGCACGATGTTTTTCGGCGAGTCGATGTTCGCGGCCGTCACCGATGCCTCCAAGATCGCGCTCGCAGCACTCGTCGCGCATCTGCGCCGGCACGGCGTCGCGCTGATCGATTGTCAGCAGAACACCGCGCATCTCGCCTCGCTCGGCGGTCATGAAATCGCGCGCAAAGCGTTCGTCGCGCATGTGCGGGCGACGGTCGACGCGCCTCGCATTCCGTGGCGTTTCGACAAGCACGTCCTCGCCGATCTGGTGACGGGAGGCGGCGCACCGCCGGTTGTCTGAACGCCGCGCCACGCGCGGCATGAAACGCATTTCACGCGTTACACGCGTGAGACAGTACGGCGCAAATCGTCGGATGCCGGTTCGGAGTCGATGCTAGACTGCAACCAGAACGCGTCGCCCGCACACGCCATCCGCATGCGGTTTCGCGACGATCCGACCTGCCACGAGAGCTGCCAACGTGACGCATCCCAACGAGCTGCCGCTTTCACCGCTTTCCGCGCTGCAATTCTATGCAACGGCGCCCTATCCCTGCAGTTATCTGGAGGGGCGCATCGCGCGCTCGCAGGTGGCGACGCCAAGTCATCTGATCAACTCCGACGTCTACACCGAACTCGTGAAGGCCGGCTTCCGGCGCTCGGGCGTTTTCACCTACCGGCCCTACTGCGACGGCTGCCGCGCCTGCGTGCCGGTACGCGTGCCGGTCGCGCAGTTCACGCCGAACCGTACACAGCGCCGCGTCTGGCGCCATCATGGCGGCCTCGTGGCGACCGTCGCGCCGCTTCACTACGACGAAGCGCATTACACGCTCTACATGCGCTACCAGTCGGCGCGCCACGCGGGCGGCGGCATGGACCGCGACAGCCGCGACCAGTACGAGCAGTTCCTCCTGCAAAGCAGAATCAACTCGCGCCTCGTGGAATTCCGCGAGCCCAACGAAGCCGCCCCTGACGAGCCAGGCGAGCTGCGGATGGTGAGCATGATCGACATCCTCGGCGACGGGCTTTCGTCGGTCTACACGTTCTTCGAGCCCGACACGCCGCACGCGAGCTACGGCACCTACAACATCCTGTGGCAGATCGAACAGGCGCGCAGCCTGCAATTGCCCTACGTGTACCTCGGCTACTGGATCCGCGAGAGCCCGAAAATGGCCTACAAGTCGCGCTTCCGGCCCATAGAAGGTCTGCTCGACGGCGCCTGGACCGCACTCGATCCCGATCTCGCGAACCAGGTGCGCTGAATCACCCCCGCGCCTCGCGCGCACCGACGGCCGCGTGCAATGCCGCTAAAATAGCGGGTTCCCACTTTTTCAGCGCCCGCGCCCTCTTCTCGTGTTCAGCTCCCTCTATCCGTTTCTGCGCAGCCAGCTCTTTCGCATGGACGCCGAAGACGCCCACCACCTGACGCTGCGCGCCATCGGCGCGGCCGGGCGCACCGGCATCGCCGGGCTCGTCGCACCGCACGTGCCCGCTGCGCCGCGCACCGTGATGGGTCTCACGTTCCGCAATCCGGTCGGCCTCGCGGCGGGGCTCGACAAGGAAGGCGCGGCGATCGACGGATTCGCCGCGCTCGGCTTCGGCTTCATCGAGGTGGGCACCGTGACGCCGCGGCCGCAGCCGGGCAATCCGCGCCCGCGCATTTTCCGGCTGCCGGAGGCGGGCGGGATCATCAACCGCATGGGCTTCAACAATCACGGCGTCGAGCAGTTCGTGAAGAACGTGCAGGCCGCGCGCTATCGCGGCATCCTCGGCCTGAACATCGGCAAGAACGCCGATACGCCGATCGAGCGCGCCGCCGACGACTATCTCTTCTGCCTCGAACGCGTCTATCCGTTCGCGAGTTACGTGACGATCAACATCTCGTCGCCGAACACGAAAAACCTGCGCCAGTTGCAGGGCGCGGGCGAACTCGACGCGCTGCTCGCCGCCCTCAAGGACAAGCAGCAACGGCTCGCCGACATTCACGGCAAGCTCGTGCCGCTCGCGCTGAAGATCGCGCCGGATCTCGACGACGAACAGATCAAGGAAATCGCCGATACGCTCTTGCGTCACAAGATCGAAGGCGTGATCGCAACCAACACGACGCTTTCGCGCAGCGCCGTAGAAGGTCTGCCGCATGCGCAGGAAACAGGCGGTCTTTCGGGACGTCCGGTATTCGACGCGTCGAATGCGGTGATCCGCAAGCTGCGTGCCGAACTCGGCGCCGAAGTACCCATCATCGGTGTGGGGGGCATCTTTTCGGGCGACGACGCGCGTGCGAAGATCGATGCGGGCGCAGCCCTCGTGCAGCTCTACACCGGCTTTATCTACCGCGGCCCCGCACTCGTTGGCGAATGCGTGCGCGCACTGGCTTCGGCGCGCGCCTGACGATATAGTCTCAGGCTGGTTCCGTGCATTAGTGCATTACGCGGCGCGCGTACAGGTGTTGGCACCAGCGGCTGGCAACAACGGCTGCCCCGTCGGCCAGCTCCGTCGATTGGCGCCAGCGTCGTAAAACCGCAGCAAAACAAGAGGACAACGATGAAACTCGCTCTGCTGAAAAAAGTCTTTGCAGCCGCACTGATCGGCGCATCATTCGTTTCGGCCAGCGCCCACGCCGAAGACCTGCTCGACCAGGTGAAGGCGCGCGGCACGCTGCGCATCGGCCTCGAAGGCACCTTCCCGCCCTTCAACTCCAAGGCGCCGGACGGCCAGCTCGTCGGCTACGACGTGGACATCGCCAAGGCCGTCGCCGCGAAACTCGGCTTGAAGCCCGAGTTCATCACGACCGAATGGAGCGGCATCATCGCGGGTCTCCAGGCCGGCAAATTCGACGTCATCGTGAACCAGGTCGGCGTCACCGACCAGCGCAAGGCCGTGCTCGACTTCTCGCCCGCTTACACGTACTCGGCCGCGCAGCTCATCCAGCGCAAGGACGACACGCGCCAGTTCAAGTCGCTCGAAGACCTCAAGGGCAAGCGGCTCGGCGTCGGCCTCGGCACCAATTACATGGACATGGCGAAGTCCGTGCCGGGCATCAACGTGAAGACCTATCCGGGCGCCCCCGAATATCTGGCCGATCTCGCCGCGAACCGTCTCGACGCCGCGCTCAACGACCGTCTGATGCTCGCGTACCTGCTGAAGAACTCGCAATTGCCGCTGCGCACGGGTGCGATCGTCGGCAGCGGCAACCCGTCGGCGATTCCGTTCAGGAAGGGCAATCCGAAGTTCGCGAAGGCCATCGACGATGCGATGAATCAGCTCGAAGCCGACGGCACCTTCACGAAGATCTCGGACAAGTGGTTCGGCATCGACGTCAGCAAGCCGATCGCGCAATGAACCCCACCGTCGCGTAAGTCGCGGGGCGGCATCGCAGGATGCCGCCCCTTGCTTTTGGACGTCCCGCGCGGCTTCCTTTAACCCTGACCCGTGTCGCCCATGTCCATCACAACGCTCATCATCCAGTCACTGCCGGTGCTCGCACAGGGCGCAGTGCTGACCGTCAAGTTCGCCGTGCTCTCGATGATCTTCGGCCTCGTCGGGGCCGTCGTGCTCGCGCTGATGGGCATCAGCACGCGCCGCGGGCTGCCGCGAATCGCACGGGTTTATGTGAGCATCATGCGCGGCACGCCGCTGCTCGTGCAGATTTTCGTCGTCTATTACGGATTACCGAGCATCGGCATCGCGCTCGACCCCACGCCTGCCGGCGTGATCGCGCTGTCCGCGAACGTGGCGGCGTATCTGTCCGAGAGCATGCGCGGCGCGATTCTCGGCATTCATCGCGGGCAGTGGCTCGCCGCGTACAGCCTCGGTCTTTCGCGGCGCCAGACGCTGCGTTACGTGATCGCGCCGCAGGCCCTGCGCATTGCGGTGCCCAGTCTCTCGAACAGCCTCATCAGCCTGATCAAGGACACCTCGCTCGTCTCGGTGATCACCGTGACCGAGTTGCTGCGCAGCGCACAGGAAATCATCGCGTCGTCTTATCAGCCGCTGCCGCTCTACCTCGCTGCCGCAGCGATCTACTGGGTCTTGTGCCAGGTGCTCGAATGGCTGCAGCACTGGTTCGAGAAGCGCCTCGCCCTGCCTTCGCGGCACTGAGCGTTCGCATCACAACGCGCTCGCATCGCACCGTGCGTGCGCGGCGCGCATGCCGCGCCACGGCAATCTCAGCGCTGCACGGCCGGTTCAGGTGATAGCGCGCGCAACAGTTCGTCGGCGGTGTATTCGATCATCGCCGATGCCGCCGCCTCCGCTTCCTTCGCCTCGCGCCGCTCGATCGCATCGACAATGCGCCCATGCGCTTGCACGATATTCGACCAGCCGTCCGAGCGCTCGTTGAGAATCGGATTCACGAGCGACAGCGCGCCGCGAATAATCGCCGCCATCTGCTGATAAAACTGATTGCCGCTCGCCGCGAGAATGCGCGTGTGCAGCAGCGCGTCGGCAGCCTGGCGGCCCGAATCGCTGGCGCTCGTCTGGCTCAATGCCTCGAACGCGTCGCGAATGCCCGCGATCTCCGCGGCACTCGCGCGCGTCGCCGCAAGTCCGCATGCAGCCGGTTCGATCAGCGCGCGAAATTCGATCACGTCGCGTAAAAACGTCTTGTCCGGCTTCGAGCGAAAACGCCAGCTCACGACGTCTTCGTCGATCATGCGCCAGTCGTGCATTGGCCGTATGCGCGTGCCGATCTTCGGCCGCACGTCGAGCATGTGCCGCGCCAGCAGCATGGAAAGCGCCTCGCGCATCACCGTGCGGCTCACGTCGAATTCCTTGGACAGCACATCCTGCGGCGGCAGGACGGCGCCATAGCGATCTTCGACAATGCCGGCAATCAGGCCGTCCATGACCTTGCTGACCAGCGAGCGTTCCTTGTTCCCCAGTTCCATGACACTCCCCCGATTCGGCGAAATCGCCCCTGTTTGCCAGTTACCGCGGGTCCTCGTGCGTCGTCGAGCTCAATCGTTACGTTGCATTCGGATTGCATGCTGCGCCAGCCAGGATATCTCCTGACAAGACGTGAGCGTCACAAACATTGTGTCCGTACTGCATCCTTCGCCGAATCGTGTTATGACCCGGCCCTTTCTTTTCGTGCCCTGTGCGCAGCCTTCACGGGTCGCCGGATTGAATTAAATGCCTGGTTATCCAACCCCGGCGCTGCCCGTCTGCGTGATCGACGTGATGAACGTAATCGACGCGATGGCCGTAATGACGATGCGGCGGCTTGTATCACCGCACCGCGTGCTGCACACCGTGTTCCCCGGTGCGTCCGTACTGATCGTCGAAGCGCACGATATCGTCTTCGCCGAGATAGCAGCCCGACTGCACCTCGATGATCTCAAGCGACGTCTTGCCGGGGTTCTCCAGACGATGCTTCACACCCAATGGAATATAGGTGGATTCGTTCTCGGATAGCAAAAAGCTTTCATCGCCGCGCGTGACGCGCGCAGTTCCGCGCACAACGACCCAGTGCTCCGCGCGATGGTGATGCAACTGCAACGAAAGTCTTCCGCCCGGCTTCACGACGATACGTTTCACCTGAAAGCGCTCGCCGCGGTCGACCGAGTCGTAGCAGCCCCACGGACGCTCCACGCGCCGATGGTGCTGCACCTCTTCGCTGTGCTGGGCTTTCAGTTTCCCGACGATGGCCTTCACGCTCTGCACGCGATCCTTCGCGGCGACGAGCACCGCATCGGCTGTCTCGACCACCACGACGTCGCGCACGCCGACGCACGCAACGAGCCGTCCGTCCGAATGGACGAACGTATCGTTCACGTCCTCGAACAGCACGCGCCCGCGCGCGACATTGCCGCACGCGTCCTTGCCCGAAACCTGCCAGAGCGCATCCCATGCGCCAACATCGGACCAGCCTGCCGCGAGCGGTACGACCACGCCCGCGAGTTGCGCATCGGCGCCGACCGACTCCATCACCGCGTAGTCGATCGAATCGGATGGACATGCGGCGAGTGCCGCCGCATCGAGATGCAGGTTGCCATCGGCATCGAGCGTGGCCTGCTCGAATGCGGCCGCGCACTGCGCGGCAATCGCGGAACGGCAGCGCGTGATGGCCGCGAGCCACACGGAGGCGCGCACCACGAAGATCCCGCTGTTCCAGCAGTAGTCGCCGGACGCGACGTAGCTGGCCGCAAGTTCGGCGTTGGGTTTCTCGACGAAGCTTTCGATCGTTCGCGCACCGCTCGCATCGAGCAGCGGCCCCATGCAGATATAGCCATAACCGGTTTCCACCCGCTGCGGCGGCACGCCGAGCGTCACGATCGCGCCGCGCGCCGCGTGCATCACGGCTTCTTCGAGCGCGCGGCAAAACGCGCTGCGATCGGCGATCAGATGATCGGCCGGCATGACGACGAGCACGGGATCGTGATCGGTCGCCGCGCTGTCGTGAATGTCGCATTCACGGCGCGCCGCGAGTGCGGCCACCGTCAATGCAGGTGCGGTGTTGCGCGGCACCGGTTCGAGCACGATACGCGCGGCCATGCCGCTGCGGCCGAGTCGATCGACCGTCATCAGGCGCAGATCCTCGCTGCTCACCACGAGCGGCACAGCTTTTTGCACCGGTGCGGCTTCGGCGCATACGGGCGTCTGTGCGAACGCGCATTCGAGCCGGCTGATGGTGGCCTCGAGCAGCGACTCGCCGTCGAGCAGATCGATCAGCTGCTTCGGGCATTGTTCGCGCGACAGCGGCCACAGACGCGTGCCCGATCCGCCCGCCAGCACGACCGGTTGCACGACGAGCGTGGCCTCGACATCCTGCACCGCGGCGATCACGCCGCTTAGCGGCACTCTCTGGTTCATGCTCGCTCTCCCGCCGTCAAAAGGCATCTGGCCGGGTGTGCATTCAACGCCGCTCAAAGCGTCGCCGCACCCGGTCTGTGGGCCTTCATTGGAGCAAACGCCGGTACGCGATTCTGTACGCACGCACACACTGACGCGTGCTGTTTCGCGGGCGAATCGTTCGTGTGCATCACGCCGCCGGACTTGACGCAAGTCATGTTTCATCGGCAGAACGTTGCGACGCACCAGGCGGGCCTGCCGCGCCAGTCCTGCATCGCGCCTGTAAATCCCCCGCCCCGCCGGCACCCCATGCACCGGCCAGGCGCGAGACATGTTTCAGCGGGGAGTCAACTTCGTACACCGGCTTGAGCACAAAAAATAACTTCATACAATCAATGACTTAAGATCATAAAGTATGAGTTACCGCGTACATGGAGCGGCGTAAACAGCGTGCAGAACTGAAACAAATTGCCGCAGTCGCAAAGGCGATTTTGCCCAGGCCGCCGCTCAAGGTGCGCCCCATGGAGGGTTGCGACGATCTGGCACACACCCTGCTATGTACCCCTCACCACATTTGCGCAAACACCGCGGACCGAAAGGGTGGGAGCGCACGGGGCTATGGGGCTGGCACGACGAACAGATAGCCGGACGGGAGACGGCGCATAACGACGGTTTCGTCGGCCGGGATTAGATAACAACGAGGCAGCGCGAGCAGCCTCCGACGAGGACCAATCATGTTGACCCTTCAATCCGATCTGCACGGCAATCATCTGCTTGGAGCGCTGCCGTCAAACGAATGGCAAGCCTTGGCTCCGCACCTGGAACTCGTCCACCTGCGCACCGAACAACTGCTGTGCGATTCCGGCCAGCGCATTCACCACGTCTATTTTCCGACCAGCGCGATCATCTCGATGCTCTCGACCATGGAGGACGGCAGCTCGGTCGAAATCGCCGCGGTCGGGCGCGAAGGCATGACGGGAGTACCGGTGCTCACGGGCGGCGAAACCATGCCGAACCGGGTTCAGGTGCAATGCGCGGGCTTCGCGTACCGCATGAGCGCACAAGCCCTCAAGCAGCAGTTCGCCCGCTCGGACTTCATCCGGCGGCTCATGCTGCTCTACATGCACGCACTGCTCACGCAGGTCGCGCAGACGGCCGCCTGCAATCGCCACCACTCGCTCAGCAAGCAGTTGTGCCGTTGGCTCCTCATCGAAGTGGACCGCGTGGCGTCGAACGACCTCACGGTCACGCAGCAACTGATCGCCGACATGCTCGGCGTACGCCGCGAAGGCATCACGGAAGCCGCCGGCAAGCTGCACGACGAAGGGCTGATCCACCACAGCCGCGGCCATATCCGTGTGCTGGATCGCGAGGGGCTCGAAGCGCGCGCCTGCGAATGCTACGGGCTCGTACGGCGCGAGTTCGACCGTTTGCTGCCGCGTCTGCATCAGGCGGAAACCGTCGCGTGAGGCCGCGCGGGGCTCCCCCCGCGCGTCTTTCTCGGTCTGGCCGGCTGCCTGTTTTTAGCGACGTTCCGATGGAATGAGCGGCATGCCAGGCCGGCCGCATGCAGACGCATGCAAACGGATGCAAACGCAGGCCGTCACGAGCGACGCGCGCGCCGCTCGTGCAAGCTTCAGCGCTTCGGATAGTCGATACGTTCGACGCCCGTTTCTGCGCCCAGCAGGCACAGATCGGCGCCGCGCGAGGCGAAGAGGCCCACGGTCACGACGCCGGGCCACGCGTTGACGAGCGCTTCGAACCCGCACGGGTCGCTGATTTGCAGGCCCTTCACGTCGAGGATTTCGTTGCCGTTGTCCGTGATATAGGGCGAGCCGTCCTTCTGCACGCGCAGCACGGGCACGCCGCCCAGTTCGCTCACGCGCCGGCCGATCGCCGTGCGCGCCATCGGCACCACTTCGATGGGCAGCGGGAACCGGCCGAGCACGTCGACGCGCTTGCTCGCATCGGCGATACACACGAACACATCGGCCACGGACGCAACGATTTTCTCGCGCGTGAGCGCCCCGCCGCCGCCCTTGATCATGGCGCCTTGCGCATCGATTTCGTCGGCGCCGTCGACATACACGGGCAGCGTTTCAATTTCGTTCAGATCGAAGACGCGAAAACCGTGCGACTTCAGCCGCGCCGTGGTCGCCACCGAGCTGGAGACCGCGCCGAGATAGCGGTCCTTGCTTGCGGCGAGCGCGTCGATAAAGCAATTCGCGGTCGAGCCCGTGCCGACGCCGATCACGGCGCCCTGCGGCACGTTCGCGTTCACGTAATCGGCGGCGGCCTGGCCGACCAGTTGTTTGAGTTCGTCTTGAGTCATGGAGAACCTGCCCGGAGAAAGGGAAATAGCGGAAAAAGGCGGAAAACGCGTAGTTTACCGAAGTTGCGGGCCGTAGTTGCCACTGCCACTGCCACTGCCGCCGCCGCAGTTACGGTAGTTGCCACCGCAACCGCCGACGCCGCACCGCGCGTTCAACGCGTGGAACCCGCTTCGTCCGGTTGCGCGGGCATGTATTTGTCGAGCAGCGCCTGCGCGATGGCATCGGTTTGCGCGTCGGGCGTGCCCGAATAGTCGCTCGGACGGAAATGCATCTGGAACGCCGAGATCACCCGTCGCGTGCGCTCGTCGAGCACGCCGTCCGTGGCAACGTCATAGCCGTAGCGGGCCAGCTTCAATTGCAGCGCGCGCACGTCGGCTGGCGCGTCGGGCGCGCGGCCCGCGAGGTCGGCCTGTACCGTCGCATCGTCCGGCCAGGCGCCCACGCCCGCATCGTAAAGCTGCTTCCACGGAAAAAGCGGCCCCGGATCGGTCTTGCGCTGAGGTGCGATATCGCTGTGACCGACCACGCGCGTCGGCGGGATGCCATAGCGCGCAACGATATCTTTCGAGAGGCGGATGATCGCATCGACCTGGGCGGGCGGCCACGGCTGCCAAGCCTGGTCTGAAGCACGGCCTGAAGCGCGCCCTGAAGCCGTATCGCGCGGCCCGAGATTGACGTTCTCGATGCCGATCGACGCCGCATTCAGTTCAGTCGCGCCCTGCCATTCGCTCGCGCCCGCATGCCACGCGCGCTGCGATTCCGGCACCAGCTGCCATACCACGGGCTTGCCGTTCTCAATGCGGGGATTGTCCGGCACGAGGTAATGCGCGCTGACCGCTTCGGTGGTCAGCACCTTGAGCGAATCGGCTTCGTCGAGCTCGGTGTAATGCATCACGAGAAAGCGGATACGCGAGTCGACGCTCTGCGCGTGATAGCGCGTATCGGTCACGTACGCGCCGCGATCCATCATCGTGCTGCCCGCGCAAGCCGCAAGCGCGAGCGTCGTTGCAAGCGCGGCGGCACGCAGCGTAAAGCGGTACAGCTTCATGTGAACAGGCCCAGGCTCGCTCGGTTTCGCTCGGTTTCGCTCGCTTATCGCGCGGCCGTCCGCTGGCGCACGGCTTCGAACAGACAGACGCCCGAAGCCACCGACACGTTCAGGCTCTCAACGGTGCCCGCCATCGGAATGTGCATGACTTCATCGCACGTTTCGCGCGTGAGGCGGCGCATGCCCTCGCCCTCCGCGCCCATCACGAGCGCAACCGGGCCATCGAGCTTCGTCTGATACAGGCTCGCGCTCGCGTCACCGGCTGTGCCGACCACCCACACACCCGCATCCTTCAACTCGCGCAACGCGCGTGCGAGATTCGTCACGGTGATGTACGGCACGGTATCCGCTGCGCCGCTCGCGACCTTCGCAGCCGTCGCGTTGAGACCCACGGCGCGATCACGCGGTGCGATCACCGCATGTGCGCCCGCAGCGTCGGCGACGCGCAGACACGCGCCGAGGTTGTGCGGGTCGGTGACGCCGTCGAGTACGAGCAACAGCGGCGAACCCTGGATGCCGTCGAGCAGTTCGGCCAGATTCTGCGCGAGCGGCATGTCATGCACACGCGC
Organism: Paraburkholderia sp.; assembly: GCF_004298475.1. Classification (GTDB taxonomy): domain Bacteria; phylum Pseudomonadota; class Gammaproteobacteria; order Burkholderiales; family Burkholderiaceae; genus Paraburkholderia; species Paraburkholderia denitrificans. The sequence continues at coordinate 201,242 of NZ_SCRP01000010.1, forward strand.
CACGACGCCCTGATGGCGCTCCGTATGCGCGAGTCCCCAGAGCCGCGTTTCGTCGGCGGCGATCAGGCGCACGCCCGCATCCTTTGCGGCATGCAGGAAGTCCTGCATGCGGCGGTCGCGCCGCGTCGGATCGTAGTAGACATCCTCGACCGTCGACGCGTCGTGCCGCAAGCGTGCGGTCACTGCATGAAATCCGTAAAGAACCTTGAGACGTGACATGACTGAAACAACCCCTGATGAACGGTCCTCAACACATCGCGGACATCGCGGGCTTCGCGAGCCTTGCGGGCATCAAGGACGAATGTAATTGCTCCGGCCGCAGCGCGGCACGGAAAGCGCGGCGTCGCCCGCTTCGGGCAAGCGCCGCGCGGCCGGCACACTCAGCGCTTCTTGCGCGAGGCGGCCTTCTTCGTTGCGGCCTTGGCGGCCGCGTGCTTCTTCGCCGTCTTGGCCGCGCTGCGTGCGGCACGCGCTTCCTTGACGGCAATGCCCGGCGCCGGTGCGGCCTTCTTGCGGCGCGGCTCATTGGGCGCCAGCGCGCGCACGCGCGGGCCGCCCTCGGCGGCGCTCTTGTCGCCTGGCGCCGGACGATTGACGCCCGGCTTGACCGGCATGTCGCGCACGAGACGGAAATCGATCTTGCGGGCATCGAGATCGACACGGCTGACCTGCACGCGCACGCGGTCCGAAAGACGGTAGCGGATGCCGGTGCGTTCGCCGCGCAATTCGTTCTTGATCTCGTCGTACTGGAAGTAATCCGAGCCCAGTTCCGTTACATGCACGAGGCCCTCGATGAAGAGCGCGTCGAGCTGCACGAAAATGCCGAACGACGTCACGCCGCTCACCATGCCGCCGTACTCTTCGCCGAGCTTGTCGCGCATGAAGTAGCACTTGAGCCAGGCTTCGACGTCGCGCGACGCTTCATCGGCGCGGCGCTCGTTGGCGGAACAGTGCAGGCCGAGTTCTTCCCAGATGGCCGTGTTGTTCCGGCGTCCGCGCGCGCCGCGCTTCTCCTCGTCCTCGGCCTGCAGCGCGCGGGCGCGCGGCGACAGCGCCGTGTTCAATTCGACGCCCGAAGGCGCCTGCGGCTGATACTTCTTGCCTTGCAGGATCGCGTAAATCGCGCGGTGCGTGAGCAGGTCCGGATAGCGGCGGATCGGGCTCGTGAAGTGCGCATAGGCTTCATACGCAAGACCGAAGTGACCGATGTTGTCCGGGCTGTAGACGGCCTGCTGCATCGAGCGCAGCAGCATCGTCTGCAGCATCTGCGCGTCGGGACGGTCGCGGATGTGCGCCATCAGCGCCGCGTAGTCGCTCGCGTGCGGCGTGTCGCCGCCGCCGAGCGTGAGGCCGATGCCGCGCAGGAACGTGCGCAGGTTCTCCAGCTTCTCGGCGCTCGGGCCCGCATGCACGCGATACAGGCCTGCGTGCTTGTTGCGTTTCATGAAATCCGCAGCACAGACGTTGGCCGCGAGCATGCACTCTTCGATCAGCTTGTGTGCGTCGTTGCGCTGGCGCGGCACGATCTGCTCGATCTTGCCTTGCGCGTTGCACACGATATACGTTTCGGTCGTGTCGAAGTCGATTGCGCCGCGCTTCTGGCGCGCCGCGAAGAGCGCCTTGTACACGCCATTGAGGTTTTGCAGCTGCGGCATCAGGGCCGCGCGGCGCATCGCCTCCGGTCCCTTGGTGTTCTTGAGCACCGCAGCGACTTCGGTGTACGTGAGGCGCGCCGCCGAGTGCATCACGCCAGGGTAGAACTGATACGCCTTGATCTCGCCGCGCGCGGTAATCACCAGATCGCACACGAGCACGCAGCGGTCGACGTGCGGGTTCAGCGAGCACAGTCCGTTCGACAGCTTCTCGGGCAGCATGGGAATGACGCGGCGCGGGAAATACACCGACGTGCTGCGTTCGATGGCATCGACATCGAGGCCGCTTTCGGGCAACACGTAATGCGAGACGTCCGCAATCGCGACGATCAGGCGGAAGCCCTCGCCGCGGCCAACCTGAACGGGCTCGCAATACACGGCGTCGTCGAAGTCGCGTGCGTCCTCGCCGTCGATCGTCACGAGCGGCACGTCGCGCAGATCCACGCGATAACGGATATCGGCCGGGCGCACGGCGTCCGGCAGCTTGGCGGCTTCGTCGAGCGCGGCGTCGCTGAATTCGTGCGGCACGCCGTACTTGCGCACGGCGATCTCGATCTCCATGCCGGGATCGTCGATGTCGCCGAGCACCTCGACCACGCGGCCGAGCGGCTGCGAGTGCCGGCTCGGAAAATCGGTGAGTTCGATCACGACGACCTGGCCGACCTTCGCCTTCTTCGTGTTCTGCGTGACGAGGATGTCGTGGCCGATGCGCTTGTCCTCGGGCGCGACGATCAGCGCGCCGTTTTCGTTCAGCAAGCGGCCAATCACGCGGCGATTCGCGCGGTCCGTGACCTCGACGATGTGTCCTTCGGGACGCCCGCGCCGGTCGTAGCCGACGATGCGCGCGAGCACGCGGTCGTTATGCATGACTTTCTGCATCTCGCCCTAGGACAGGAACAGATCGTCCTGGCCGTCGTCGCGCACGACAAAGCCAAAACCGTCCCGGTGGCCCTGGACGCGGCCCGCGACGAAGCTGGAGGGATGCGCAAGCTGATAGTGGCCGCGAGAGTCGAGCCGGATCTGCCCGTCGCGTTCCATCGCGGCGAGCCGCCTGAAGAACCCTTCGCGCTCCTGGCGCTTGATGGCGAGCGCCTCGGCGATATCGTTCGCGGTGCAGGGCGATTCGCTGGTCCGCAGCACGCCGAGGATCTCTTCACGGCTGGGAATCGGGTACGGATATTTGCTCAAGGGCTTGTCGATGGTTGTTCTCGTTGCGTCGATGTCGGATCTGCCGCGCCACCCAGCGAAACTCGGGCGACGCCCCGGTCTTCGAGTGCTACAGCTTGATTTCAGCGGATGACGAGGTCCGGCGGAACGCCCATATCGCGCGCACCTGCCGCCGGGCCTGCTGCGAGGCATTCTATCACCCGCTTCAGACGCGGCAGACGCCGCGCGAGTGTTCCGGCACGTTCTGCGGCGGTGATCGTCGTGAGTGAGCAGCCACGTTGGCAGGCGATGCGGCCCGCTTTGCGAAACTTCGCGAGGCTCGCGAGACACTTGACAGCCCCACTTTCCACGCTATAATTGCCGTCTTTGCTGCACGACACACGGTACAGCAGACGACACCTTGCCCAGGTGGCGGAATTGGTAGACGCACCAGGTTCAGGTCCTGGCGGTGGCAACACTGTGGAGGTTCGAGTCCTCTCTTGGGCACCAAATTTGAAAGGCCAGCGACTAGCTGGCCTTTTTCGTTATTCCGCCCAGGAAGCAAAGTGCCTGCGCACTTTGCGGGAGGACTCGAAAGGCTGCGCTTGCAAGCGCAGCCGGGGTCGCGCTTATGTGACCGAGTCCTCTCCTGGGCGCCAAGAGATGTTCCGGCGCAAGCCGATGTAGTTCGAGAAACCCCGTAAGATCATGGTCTTACGGGGTTTTTTGGTTCCTTCAGATCCCGGACATTCCTCTAACGTCGATCCTTTTTGCGCATACGCGTATACGGGATTCGCGACATCGGAGGTCAAACCGGTACTCGAAGGAATAGCGGTCCATGCCCCAAACCTCGCAACCAAGGCACGCCACTTACTCCGATGGCTGGCGTGTGGTCCTGGTCAAGGACGCAAGCCGTTCGACTGTGAAACTGACGCGGCGACTGAGTGTCTTTCCTGCGGCGAGAACCGTCAGCCCATGCACATCCTCTCCCTGCCCGATATAGCGGTGCTCCGACTGCTCATTCACTACCTGAAACGAAAACGAGTCGTCTTCGGGATAAGCACGGAGTCTGTAGCAGTCGGTATCTCCCACAATCGCGAGGGAAAACTGCCGCGCCGGCCATTCGACCAGCGCCTTTCCGCCCCAGCGCGTGAAGGCATGATCGATTTTCGTCGCTGGCAGATGGTGGGTCACCCCAAACTGCCAGGCGAATGGCGTGGGAACGAGTCGTGGAGCGCTACCGGCCCCTCCTGCAATCCAGATGCCACCCGCGGGTGCACTGATGCGTGCATGCGGGTCCCGCACCAGGACAGCCTCAATATCGATTCCGCACCGTAACGGCGTACAGCCGCTATTCTCGAGCTCGACGGTTATTTCGAGCGTAGGACCGTCAAGCTCGTAGGTCTGGACCGCCCGACAGCATTCCGCAACGCCGGTCCGCAGGCGAAGTGATGCCTCTGCGGCAGAGTCGACTTCCCAGTCATCCACGAGTGCCGCACTGGACACCGGAAGCGGTCTACCTGCACCCGCTGCCCACATCCCGGATGACATTGCCCGAATCTGGACGACCTGCGCCACATCTGGAATCCGGATCACGGGCTCACATGAAAGCTCACGGGAAACCGGAAGATGGCTCTGCCTGGCTGGCCGCCGCAAGACGGGCGTCCACATACCGCGGTCATTCCAGTCCATCTGTACGATCCCGCCACGCGTTCCAGCCTTGACACCGAGCCTCAGATGCGCATTGGACAGCGTCAGCGTCGTTTGGCGAAGCGCGCTCGCTGCTTCGCCACATTCAAGCTCGCCAGGTCGATGCGCCTTCGCGAAGACCCGCTTTCGTGAATCCGCTTCCCGTGTATCGAGCACGTCCTTCTCCTCCATCAGACAGTCTGGATGGCAACCCGGGATGGTTCAGGTCGAAACGATCACGAGCGTTTTGATTACCCTGAATAACCAGGCGTGTCCGGGCGTCGTCGACAGGATCAGACTGCGCGCTTGCTGCGGCGGAACTGGTCGAACAGCACCGCAAGCAGCAGGATGCCGCCGCGAATCAGGTACTGATAGAACGTCGGCACGTTCATGAGGCTCATGGCGTCCTGCACCGCGCCCATGATGAGCACGCCAACCAGCACGCCTGAAATCGTCGCCACGCCGCCCGTGAGCGACACGCCACCCAGCACGCACGCCGAGATCACGCCGAGTTCGAGACCCACCGATGTCTTCGGGTCGCCGAGGCTCATACGCGAGGCCAGCATCACACCCGCAAAGCCCGTAATGAGCCCTTGCAGCACGAACACTGCAATCTTGATGCGCGTGACCGGCAGACCCGCAAGCCGCGCCGCTTCGCTATTGCCGCCCACCGCGAGCACGTTCTTGCCGAACACGGTTTTCTTCAGCAGGAAGCCGAACACCACGAAACCGATGATGTTGCTCCAGATCGGGAACGAGATGCCGAGGAACGAGCCGCCGCCCAGGTCGAAGAAGCGCTCTTCCGAGATCATCACGGCGTCGCCGTTCGAGGTGAGAAACGCGAGGCCGCGCACCGCCTCCATCATCGCGAGCGTGGCGATCAGCGAATTGATCCTGAAGCGCGCGATGAGCACGCCATTCACGAGCCCCACCGCGCCGCCCGCGAGCACGCCCGCGATAATGCCGAGCAGCACGCTATGTGACTGCGTGATAACGGTCGAAGCCACCACGCCCGAGAATGCCACGATGGACGCCACGGATAGATCGACTTCGCCGAGCGCGAGCACGAACATCATCGTGACGGCAATCGAGCCGATCAGCGTGACGGAGAGCAGCAGGCCCTGAATGTTGCGGGTCGTGAGGAAGTCGGGCACCGTTGCAGAAAGCACTGCGAACAGCACCACGAACACCACCACGATGCCCGACTTGTTGATCATGTCCCACGCGCGCGCGCGCTGGGGCGTAATGGGCGCGGTGACCTCATTGACGGTAGGGGTGCCTTGTGGTTGCATGGTTTCACTCATCTCGGGTTCATCGTTACGAATCGGCGGCGCCCTTCGGGCTTGAGCTCACTGTGCGCGCGACCGGTAAGGCAAAACATTTATCGTGGCAGCGCCATCTTGATCAGTTCGTCAGGCGAGGCTTCGGCTTTCGGCACACTGCCGGCAATGCGGCCTTCGCGCATGACGACGATGCGGTCCGACACGCCGATCACTTCGGCGAGATCGCTCGACACCATGATCACGGTCTTGCCCGCTTCCGCGAGCTCGTACAGCAGGTTGTAGATCTCGGCGCGCGCCCCCACGTCGATGCCGCGCGTGGGCTCGTCCATCAGGAACACTTCGATGCGTTCGGCGAGCCAGCGCGAAAGAATCACCTTCTGCTGGTTGCCTCCCGAGAGCGTACCGATGGCAGTGTCGCCGTTGCGCGTCTTGATCGCGAGTTTCCCGATGTAGTCCTGTGCAAGCGCGCGTTCGCGCTTCGCATCCAGCAGGAAACGCGCGGGACTGAAATGGCGGCGCGCGCTGATATTGAGGTTGTCGGCCACCGAGGCGATTGCCACGATGCCTTCCTGCTTGCGGTCCTCGGGGCATAGCGCGAGACCCGCGCGCACGGCGTCGCGTGGACTCGCGAAATTCACGCGCTTGCCGTCCAGTTCGACATGACCTGCACTTGAGCGCGTCGCGCCGTAAATCAGCTTCATGAGTTCCGACCGACCCGCGCCTACCAGCCCAAAGAAGCCGACAATCTCGCCGCGCCGCGCCCGGAACGACACGGGTTCGGCGAGGCCCGGCCCGAGCAGCCCTTTCGCTTCGAGCAGCACGGGACCGGCTTCGCGCGCGCGATAGCCATATACGTCCTCGATCGAGCGACCCACCATCGCTGCAATCAGGCGGTTGCGGTCGAGGTCGGCCACCGAATCGAAGGTTTCGATACGCTTGCCGTCGCGGAACACCGTCACGCGGTCGCAAAGCTCATAGACTTCGTCCATGCGATGCGTGACGTAAATGATTGCGCGACCATCGGCGCGCAGTGCGTTGACGATGCGAAAGAGGTTCTCGGTCTCGCGTGCCGAAAGCGAGCTTGTTGGTTCGTCGAAGGCGATCACGCGCGCGTCGCGCATCAGCGCCTTGCCGATCTCGATCATCTGACGCTGGCCAATGGAGAGATTCTTCACGGGCGTGCGCGGATCGATACGCTCGCCCAGCCGCTGCAATTCGTCCGTCGCGCGTTTGACGAGCGTCTGCTCGTCGAGCACGCCGAGGCGGTTGGGCAACTGCCCGAGCATCAGGTTGTCCGCCACGGTCAGCTCGGGCACGAGATGCAATTCCTGATAGATGATCGCGATGCCTGCGTCGAGCGCCGCTCGCGTGGTCGTGAAGCGCTGCTCCACGCCGTTCAGGCTCAACGTGCCCGCCTGCGGCTGGTTCACGCCCGAGAGCACCTTGAGCAGCGTGGACTTGCCCGCGCCGTTCTCGCCCATCAGGCCGTGCACCTCGCCCGCGCGCACGTCGAGCGCGACGCGGTCGAGCGCCTTCACGCCCGGGAAGCTCACGGTGATGCCGTCAAGCTCCAGATACGCGCGCCGCCCCTGTTGAGTCCCCGCGTGGCGCGTACCTGCGGCGTTCGCCGCATCTGCATGTGTCATGGTTTCAGTCATTGCATCCCTGCCCTTGCCGTCGCCTCCGTATTGCTACGGATTCCTTAGATGCCAAGTTCGCCGCGCACAGCCGTCCAGTTGTCGCGCGTCATCAGCTTGCCGGTGGTCTGCGTGTCGGCGGGCGGCTGCTTGCCGGTGCGAATCCAGTCGACAAGATTCTGCGCGCTGTCCTTGCCGTGGTTCGTCGAGCTCACGGCGATCGTGCCGTAAAAGCCGGTCGGCTCCTTCTTCTGGAATTCGGCGAACGCTTCGCCCGCGCCATTGATGCCCACGCCGATTACATCAGCAGCCGGAATGTGCAGCTGTTCCGTTGCGCGCACCGCACCCAGCACGCTTTCCTCGTTGAGTGCGAATACCACCCACTTCTTGATGTTCGGATGCTGTGCGAGCACCGGGGAGGCCGCGTTGAAACCGCCTTCGTCGTCAGTGGTCTTTTGCGGGGCATCGAAGATGTTCTCCTTCTTGAAGCCGCCGGCCAGCAGCGTCTGGGTTGCGCCGTCGGTGCGCAACTTCGCCGTGGGCAGTTCGTAGTCGGTGATACGTAGCGCGCCCACTTCCTCCGGCTTCCAGCCCCGCTTCTTCATCTCGTCGCTGATCGCCCGTCCCACCTGGTTGCCGATCTTGAGAGCCGACATGCCCAGATGCGGCACACCCGCGAGCAGCTTGCCCGACGAGTCGACCAGTTGATCGTCCACCGTCACGAACTTCATGTTGTAACGTTTGGCGCGCGCCTGAATGGCCGGTCCAAGACGCACGTCGGGTGCGCAGATCACGAAGCCCTGTGCGCCTTGCGCACCGAGATTGTCGATCGCGGCCAGCACCTTCTCGCCGTCCGGCGTGCCGATGTTCACCACCGAGACGTTCTCCTTCTGGCCGAGCGCCGTGGCAGCCTTCTGCTCGTTGATGAACCACGCCTGCTCGGGCATCTTCACAAGAAATCCGATCTTGGTGGGCGAGTCGGCGTGCGCCGCCATACTCATGCCGAGCGGCGCGACGCACAGGGCCGCGAACACGGCGCGAAGGGTGAACCGGCGGATGTTGCTGGTCATGCTATGTCTCCTCTGATGACGCTTTTGCGTGGGGTGAAACAGTGACTCTCCGTGACGGAATGCTCAGTGGCCAAACGCCTCGACTTCGATATGGCGCCCGAGCAGGAACGCGTCGGCCACAAGGCGCAGCGGGCGCACGTCCACGTCGTCGGCGCCATGCGCGATCAACCGGTGAAAGCGCTCGTAGAGCGCCGAATATTCCCGTTCGGCACGAAGTTCGACCGGCTCGCCCGCGATGGCAAGGCGCTTGCCGCCTTCGGAGATCGAGAGCAGGCCCTCGGTGGTCTCCACATCGATTTCCCATTGTTCGACCGGGCCGTGACGCCAGTCGAATTCGGCACGCACCGGCACGCCGTCGGTGTCGATGCACTCGAGTTCGGCGGCGATGGGCGTCGAACAGTCGGACGGTACATGCAGCACCGCGCTGCGCAGCAGCACCTCGCGCGGCAGAATGCGCGTGACGATCGACAGCGCGTTGATGCCCGGATCGAACACGCCGAGGCCGCCCGGTTCCCAGATCCATTGCTGGCCCGGATGCCAGCGGCGCACATCTTCCTTCCACCGCACGTGCACGGCGCGGATCGTGCGCCCGGCCAGCCACGCGCGCGCCGGTTCGACGGCGCTCGCGCAGCGCGAATGCCATGTGGCGAACAGCGTGCGCTTGTGCTGCTTCGCGAGTTCGCGCAGCGCTTCCACTTCGCTCACGCTCGCGCCCGGCGGCTTTTCGAGCATCACGTGCTTGCCCGCTTCCAGCGCGGCGCGCGCCTGCTCGTAGCGCACCTGCGGCGGCGCGCACAGCGACACGGCGTCGAGGTCGCGCTCGGCGGCCAGCAGCGCGCCGATATCGGCGTAATTGCGCACGCCGTCCACCTGCGCGTTGCGACTCGCGGCGGCCACGAACTCGAAGCCCGCATTACCCGCGATGGCGGGCAGATGCTGGTCGCGCGCGATCTTGCCCACGCCCACGATACCCAGCCTGTACGACGCATTCATACCGATCTCCAAACCTTGTTTTATTTCGTATCGCGTATCGATTGGTCACTTGCCCCAGCGCAGCACCAGCGGATCGAGACGACGCGCGATATCGACCAGCTCCCTGCGTGTCTGCGGATGCATCGCGGGCAGCGGATGGCGCGGCAGCTCGCAGTCGATCACGCCGCCCTCCTTCATCAGCGCCTTGCAGGCGAGCAGGCCCGCCTGGCGGTTTTCGTGATTGATGAGCGGCAGCCACTTCTGGTAAAGCGTGAAGGCGTCGTCGAGACGGCCTTCGCGGTGCGCCACGATGATCGGGCGAATGCCGTCCGGGAAACCGCCGCCCGTCATCGCGCCGGTTGCGCCCGCGTTCAGGTCGGCCAGCAGCGTGATGCCTTCCTCGCCGTCCCATGGACCCTCGACCGCTTCGCCGCCAAGGCGGATCACCTCGCGCAGCTTGTTGGCCGCGCCTGGCGTTTCGATCTTGAAGTACGAGACCTGCTCGATCTCGCGCGCCATGCGCGCGAGGAACGGCGCGGACAGCACCGTGCCACTCGCGGGCGCATCCTGAATCATGATGGGAATATCGATGGCGTCCGAGACGCCCTGGTAGAACGCGTAGATCTGCTGCTCGGGCACGCGGAACGTCGCGCCGTGATACGGCGGCATCACCATCGCCATCGCCGCGCCCAGCTCCTGCGCGCGCCTGCTGCGCGCCGCGCACGCGATCGTGCCAAAGTGCGTGGTCGTCACGATCACGGGCACGCGGCCCGCCACGTGTTCGAGCACGGTGCGCGTGATGATTTCGCGCTCGTCGTCGGTGACCGAGAACTGCTCGGAGAAGTTCGCCAGAATGCACAGGCCGTCCGAGCCCGCGTCGATCATGAAATCGACGGCGCGCTTCTGGCTCGCCAGATCCAGTTCGCCGGTTTCGGTGAAGGTGGTCGGCACGACGGGAAAAATGCCCGTGTAACGGGGCGTACGGTTTGCAGTCATGTTGTCTGTCCTGCTTCGAATTTTGGCGGCGGTGCGCTTCAGGCGCGCTCGGGCTGACCCGCGAAACGCCGCTTCACGTGCAGCGGATTCGCGTCGCGCAACGCGTCGGGCAACCAGCTATCGGCAAGATTCTGGTAGCAGACCGGGCGCAGGAAACGCTCGATCGCCGCCGTGCCCACCGAGGTGCTGCGGCCATCCGAGGTGGACGGGAACGGGCCGCCGTGCACCATCGCATCGCAAACCTCGACGCCCGTTGGGAAGCCGTTGGCCAGCAGACGGCCCGCCTTGCGCTCGATGAGCGGCAGGAGCGCGCGCACGAGATCGCCGTCGGCGGCGTCCGCGTGCAGCGTGATCGTCAACTGGCCTTCGATATGGCGCAGCACGCGGCGCAGTTCGGCTTCGTCCGCGCATTCGACCAGCACGCTGCCCGGGCCGAACACTTCTTCGCCGAGCGATGCGTTGGCCAGCAGATCGCTTGCGCTCACGCGCAGCAGCGCCGCCTGCGCGCGGCCAGGCGCTGCCGCGCCGCGCGCGAGCGTCGTGACCTTCGGATGCTCGACGAGACGACCGATGCCGTGCTCATACGCGCGCAGAATGCCCGGCGTGAGCATCACGCCCGCCGCCGCCGCGCTGAATTCGCGTGCGGCGTTCGTGGCGAAGGCCTCGAAGTCCGCGCCCGCGAGGCCGAGCATCAGGCCCGGATTGGTACAGAACTGGCCGCAGCCGAGCGTCGTCGATGCCGCGTATTCACGCGCCAGCGTCTCGCCGCGCGCGGCGAGCGCGCCCGGCAGCAGCAGGTTCGGATTCACGCTGCTCATTTCGGCGTAGACGGGAATCGGCTCGGTACGCGCCGCCGCCAGCTTCACGAGCGCAAGACCGCCCGCGCGCGAGCCGGTGAAGCCGACCGCGCGGATCGCGGGATGCTGCACGAGCGCGCTGCCCACTTCGTGGCCCGCGTCGAACAGCAGCGAGAACACGCCTTCGGGCAGGCCCGCCGCCGCGACCGCCTGCTGGATCGCGCGGCCGACGAGTTCCGAGGCGCCCGGATGCGCCGGATGCGCCTTCACGACCACGGGACAGCCCGCGGCCAGCGCCGACGCCGTGTCGCCGCCCGCCACCGAAAACGCCAGCGGGAAATTGCTCGCGCCGAACACCGCGACCGGGCCGACGCCGATGCGCCAGAAACGCAGGTCGGTGCGCGGCGGCTGACGTTCGGGCAGCGCCGGTTCGATCCGCACGTCGAGCGCATCGCCGCTGCGCACGAGCGTGGCGAACATGCGCAATTGATTCGCGGTGCGTGCGCGTTCGCCTTCGAGGCGCGCGCGCGGCAGGCCGCTTTCGGCCATTGCGCGTTCGATCAGTTGTTCGCCGAGCGCTTCGATGCGCGCGGCGCAATCGTCGAGGAATTGCGCGCGTTTTTCAGCGGGCAGCGTGCGGTAGGGGTCGAAGGCGGCGTCCGCGAGTTCGCAGGCCTGTTCGACATCGCCTCGCAGCGCGCCGTGGAAAACCGGTTGCGCGATGGGCGCGATGGGCGTATTGCTCGCGGCGTCGATCGCCTGGAACGCCGCGCCTTCGCCGCGCTTCGCGCGCGCGCCGATCAGCACCTCGCCGGTGAGAGTCGTCGTCATGATGGCAGTCCTTGCGCGTGCGTCAGTGCGAGTGGCGCGGTACGGCCGAGCCGCGCTTGCCCACGAGGAAGTCGAGATCGCAGCCTTCGTCGGCCTGCAGAACGTGATCGACATAGAGGCGCGCATAGCCGCCGTTGCCCAGCTGCCCGGCGACGCCCTGCGCGGCGGCCGGATCGACGTCGCTCAGGCGGCGTTGCAGTTCCTCGTCGCTGATGTCCAGATGCAGACGGCCGTTCTCGCAGTCGAGCTCGATCCAGTCGCCGTTGCGCACCGCCGCGAGCGGGCCGCCCGCCGCCGCTTCCGGCGCGACGTGCAGCACCACCGTGCCGTAAGCCGTGCCGCTCATGCGCGCGTCCGAGATGCGCACCATGTCCTTCACGCCCTCGCGCAGCAGCTTGGGCGGCAGGCCCATGTTGCCCACTTCGGCCATGCCCGGATAACCCTTCGGGCCGCAATTTTTCATGACGAGGATCGAGTCCTTGTCGACGTCGAGCGATTCGTCGGCGATGGTCGCCTTGTAGTGATCGAAATTCTCGAACACCACGGCGCGGCCGCGATGCTTGAGCAGTTCGGGCGTCGCCGCCGACGGCTTCAGCACGGCGCCGCGCGGCGCGAGATTGCCGCGCAGGATGCAGATGCCGCCGTCCGCGATCAGCGGATTGTCGAGCTGGCGGATCACTTCGTCGTTGTAGTTCGGCGCTTCGCGCACGTTGTCCCAGATGGACTTGCCGTTCACGGTGAGCGCATCCGGATGCGGCAGCAGGTTCGCTTCGCCCAGACGGCGCAGCACCGCCGGCAGACCGCCCGCGTAATAGAACTCTTCCATCAGGAAGCGGCCCGAGGGCTGCAGATCGACGATGGTGGGCGTGTCGCGGCCGATGCGCTGCCAGTCTTCGAGTTCGAGCGGCACGCCGATACGGCCCGCAATCGCCTTCAGGTGGATCACCGCATTGGTCGAGCCGCCGATGGCCGCATTCGTGCGGATCGCGTTTTCGAACGCTGCGCGCGTGAGCACCTTCGAGAGCTTCAGGTCTTCGAGCGCCATCTGCACGATGCGGATGCCCGACATGTGCGCGAGCACGTAGCGGCGCGCGTCCACGGCGGGAATCGCGGCGTTGTGCGGCAGCGAGACGCCCAGCGACTCGGCCATGCAGGCCATCGTCGAGGCCGTGCCCATCGTGTTGCAGGTGCCCGCCGAGCGCGACATGCCCGCTTCGGCCGAGAGGAAATGATGCAGGTCGATCTCGCCCGCCTTGAGCGATTCGTGCAGACGCCACACGGCCGTGCCCGAACCGATGTCCTTGCCTTCGAGCTTGCCGTTGAGCATCGGGCCGCCGGTGACGACGATGGCGGGCACGTCCACGCTCGCCGCGCCCATCAGCAGCGCGGGCGTGGTCTTGTCGCAGCCGCACAGCAGCACGACGGCGTCGATCGGATTGCCGCGGATCGCTTCCTCGACGTCCATCGAAGCGAGATTGCGCGTGAGCATCGCCGAGGGACGCAGGTTCGATTCGCCGTTCGAGAACACCGGGAACTCGACCGGGAAACCGCCCGCCTCATAGACGCCGCGCTTGACGTGTTCCGCGAGCAGGCGGAAGTGCGCGTTGCAGGGCGTCAGTTCCGACCAGGTATTGCAGATGCCGATGATCGGACGGCCATCGAATTCGTGATCGGGGATGCCCTGATTCTTCATCCAGCTTCGATACATGAAGCCGTTCTTGTCCATCGTGCCGAACCACTCTCGGGAGCGCAGTTTAGGTTTGGTATCCGACATGGCCTGTCTTCAGGTGAGTTAAGTTTCAGTGCAGTCTATGGACAAACTTGATAACCTTCCAATGAAATATTGGCTGCATTCCATACACATTTTCGTATTGGTATAAATACTTATCCGCACCATGCTGGACACGACTCCCGGATACCTCCGCACACGTCTGAGAACCAGGCAGCTTTTGCTCGCCGTAGCCCTCGCTGAGGAGGGCAACATTCACCGCGCCGCGGCGGCGCTCAACATGACGCAACCCGCGGCATCCAAGATGCTGCGCGAGCTGGAGGACATGCTGGAGGTGATCCTTTTCGAACGTCTGCCGCGCGGTGTGCGGCCTACGCTCTACGGTGAAGCACTGGTCCGCCACGCACGCACGGTGCTCGGCAGCCTGGATCAGGCGCAGGAAGAACTGATTGCACTGAAGGCAGGCCGGCTCGGCCATGTGGCGGTGGGGGCGATCACCTCCCCGGGCGTCCGCGTGCTGCCGGCTGCCATTGCCGCCGTCAAACGCATGCATGCGAACGTACGCATCACGGTCGAAATCGACACGAGCAATGCGCTAATCGAGCGGCTGGCGCAGGACAAGCTCGACGTAGTGGTCGGACGGCTGTCGGCAGAGCACGACATGCTGCAGTTGCGCTACGAACCCCTGGCCGGTGAACCCGTCAAGGCGGTCGTGCGGCGCGGGCACCCCCTTCTGGAGAAGGACGAGATTGTGCTGCCCGAAGTCCAGCGCAGCGCGTGGATCGTACCGCCGGCGGGCAGCGTACTGCGTCACCGGTTCGAACTCATGTTCCAGCGCGCAAGCCTTGCGCCGCCCTCCAACGTGGTGGAAACGGCGGCACTTCTCTTCATCACGCGTGCGGTTGAGAAAAGCGACATGATTGCCGTCCTTGCCGAAGACGTCGCGCATTACTATGCCGAGCACGGGCTGGTCGAGATCCTGCCTCTGGCAATGGAATGCAGGATGGACGATTTCGGCCTGATTACACCCACCGAAAAACGCCTTTCGCCTGCTGCAGTGCTGATGATCGACGCGCTTCGCACCGCCAGTCTCGAAACCTACAATCGGCCGATCTCAGCTTGAAACAGCAGCGTCCGGCGGCGCACATCAGTCTGAATTGAACACACCGTATGCGCGTCGTCGCACACGGATCAAGTCCGAAGAAAGCCTGTCGCAGGAGCAAGGCGGGGCAAAAATACGGTCGATATCCTGTAGCGGGCGCCCTGCCACACGCGTGCCAGCCTGATGACGGGATTTCCCCTGGCTGACACGCGGCGCTTTCCGACATTAAATAAATCAACTTGATTTATTTAGTAGCCAGTGAGCCAAACAGGCCGCAGGCATCACCGGAGGAGACGCGTGAGAAGTCCGCATGTGGGCCAGGGCAGCAACTCGGCCAATGTCCGCCGCTTCAATGAGCGCCTGCTGCTGCAGGCCCTGCGGCGTGCCGGCGAGGCCTCGAAGGCCGATCTCGCCCGCCTTGCTAATCTCACCAGCACGGCCGTGGGCAGCATCATCGCCTCGCTCACGGAAAGTGGTCTGATCGAGATGAGCGGGCGGCGTCTGGACGGCGGACGCGGCCAGCCCGCCTCGCTTCTGCGCCTTGCGCCGCGCGGCGCGTTCGCGATCGGCGTACGCCTCGACCGGACCAACATCGAAACCGTGCTCGTGGACTTTGCGGGCCGGATGATCGAGCGCCGCTCGCACGACATGCTGCTGCCGCAGCCGGCCCTGGCGCAGGAAATCGTCCAGCAGGATATCCGCGAACTCTCAGGCTTGCTCAGCCAATCCGAGCGCAGTCGTCTCGCAGGCATTGGCGTTGCGCAACCGTACAACCTCGGCAGTTGGCTGAGCGAACTGGGCCTGCCCGCCGAAGCGTTCCGCGTGTGGAGCGGCGTCGATTTCGCAGGCGAGCTGGGCGCGGCCCTTGGGCTCCCCGTATTCGGTGAGAACGACGGCAACGCCGCCGCCATCGCCGAGATTTTCTACGGCTGCGGGCGCCAGCGCGACGACTTCCTTTATCTCTTTCTCGGCGCAGCCATCGGCGGCGGCATCGCCATCGACGGCGACTGCGTGCGCGGCCTGACCGGCAACGCCGGCGACTTCGCCGTGATGCCAGTGCCGCCGGGCACCCTGCCTTCGGCGCACAAGCCTTCGGCCAAATGGGACATCCTGCTTTCGCGCGCCTCGCTCATCGCACTGCGCCGCCATCTGCAGTACCACGGCGAGCAAGTGGATAACCGCGCCGATCTCGAAGCCTGCATCGCGCGCGGCCATCCGGCCGTCGAGGAATGGCTCGACGACTGCATCGACGCACTCGCGCCCGCGCTGCGCTCCGCGCTGTGCGTGCTCGACGTGCCGGCCGTGGTGCTCGACGCCGACGTGGACGCGGGCCTCATCGACACACTCATGCAGCGCCTGCGCGTGGCCCTGACGGCCACCGCGCCTGAGGCGCGCGGCACGCCCGTGCTCGTGCGCGGCACCTTCGGCCCCGACGCGGGCGCGCTGGGCGCCGCCACGCTTCCCATGTTCTTCAACTTTTCGCCACGCGCGGGCATCCTGATGGGCGCCGGCGCACAAGCTAACGTACAAGCGCAGGAGGTGAGCCATGTCGCGCACTGAGTCGACGCCCCCGCTGCTGGAAATGCGGGGCATCAGCAAGACGTTTCCCGGTGTGCGCGCGCTCGACAAGGTGCGCCTCACGGTCTGGCCCGGCGAGGTGCACGCGTTGATGGGCGAGAACGGCGCGGGCAAATCCACGCTCATGAAGATTCTCTCGGGCGCCTATCAGGCGGATGCCGGCGGCGAGATCGTGATCGATGGCAAGACGGTCGTCATCGACGGCCCGCTCGCCGCGCGCGAACTGGGCGTGGCCGTCATCTACCAGGAACTGAGCCTCGCGCCGAATCTTTCGGTTGCCGAAAACGTTCATGCGGGCCGCGAGTTGCGCCGTGGCGGCCGCCGCTTCGGCCTGGTCGACCGCGTCGCCATGGAGCGCGGCTGCGAAGACGTACTCAAGCGTCTGGGCGCCACCTTCGGCCCCACGGCGCTGGTGGGTTCGCTCTCGATCGCCGAGCGCCAGCTCGTGGAAATCGCACGCGCCGTGCATAGCGACGCACGCATCATCGTGATGGACGAGCCCACTACGCCGCTCTCCTCGCGCGAGACCGAGCGCCTTTTCAAGCTCATCCGCCAACTGCGCGCGGACGGACTCGCGATCATCTACATCAGCCACCGCATGGCCGAGATCTACGAGCTCTCCGACCGCGTTTCCGTGCTGCGTGACGGCGCCTATGTGGGCACGCTGATACGTGACGAGCTCAATGCCGAAAGCCTCGTGAGCATGATGGTGGGCCGCGATATTTCCGGCTTCTACAAGAAAGCGCACGCGCCCTACGATCCGGGGCACGCCGTGCTCACCGTGCGCGACGTCGCCGACCACAACCGCGTGCGCGGCTGCAGCCTCGACCTGCATTCGGGCGAAGTGCTCGGCATTGCGGGCCTCGTGGGCGCGGGCCGCACCGAGCTTGCGCGGCTGATTTACGGTGCCGAGCAGCGCGTGCGCGGCGAGATCGCCATCGACGGCCGCAAGCTCCATCTACACGGGCCGCGCGACGCCATCGAATCGGGCCTCGTCTATCTGACCGAAGACCGCAAGCATCAGGGCCTCTTTCTCGACATGAGCGTGCGCGACAACATCAACGTGGCCGTGGCCGGACGCGACGCGCGTTTCGGCGTGCTCGACCTCGCGCGCGGCGCGTCCCGCGCGAACGATTCGATCCGCTCGCTTTCGATTCGCGTGCCGGACGCCCGTGTGAACGCAGGCGCGCTCTCGGGCGGCAATCAGCAAAAGGTGCTGCTCTCGCGCCTGCTGGAGACGAAGCCGCGCGTGCTGATCCTCGACGAGCCGACGCGTGGCGTGGACATCGGCGCGAAGTCGGAGATCTACCGCATCATCAACGACCTCGCCAAAACCGGCGTCGGCATCATCGTGATTTCGAGCGAACTGCCCGAGATCATCGGCGTGGCCGACCGCGTGCTCGTCATGCGCGAAGGCGTATTCGCCGGAGAACTGGGCGGCTATACCGGCAAGGCCATCACCCAGGAAGCCATCATCGAACTCGCCACCGGCTCGCCAGGCGCGCTGGACGAGGCCGCCTGATTCTGACGCACCCGCTTGACGCATCCGTCGAAGAGATATTGAGGAGCATGACACCATGAAGAGCATTCTTCCCCGCCATGGCGTTGCGCCATCGCCCGCACAGCCTGCGCAACCCGCGCAACCCGTTCAGGCCGCGCGTCCCGGTACGGCCGTCGACGGCCATCGCGCCCGCATGAAATCCCTCATGCGCACGGCGGGCATGCTGCCCGTGCTCGTCCTGCTGTGCATCGGCTTCGGATTTCTGACAGATGGCTTCGCCACGCTGCAGAATCTCTCAATCGTCACGCAGCAGGCATCAATCAACATCGTGCTCGCCGCCGGCATGACCTTCGTGATTCTCACGGGCGGCATCGACCTTTCGGTAGGTTCGATTCTCGCTGCATCGGCGGTCGCGGCCATGCTCTGCTCGACGATCGGGGGCTGGGGCTGGCTCGGCATCCCCGCCGCGCTCGGCGTGGGCCTTGGCTTCGGCGTCATCAACGGCTCGCTGATCTCGCTCCTGCGCCTGCCGCCCTTCATCGTGACGCTCGGCTCGCTCACGGCGGTACGCGGCATCGCGCGCCTGATGGGCCACGACACCACCATCTTCAACCCCCAACTGTCGTTCGCCTTCATCGGTAACGGCGCGGTGTTCGGCGTGCCCTGGCTCGTGATCATCGCGCTCGCGGTGGTCGGTATCTCGTGGTTCGTGCTGCGCCGCACGGTGCTCGGCCTGCACATCTACTCGGTGGGCGGCAACCCGGAAGCGGCACGCCTCTCGGGCATCAAGGTCTGGGGCATCGAGATGTTCGTCTACGCCGTCTCGGGTCTGCTCGCCGGCTTGGGCGCGGTGATGTCGGCCGCGCGCCTCTACGCCGCGAACGGCCTGCAGCTCGGCCAGTCGTACGAGCTCGACGCCATCGCCGCAGTGATTCTGGGCGGCACGAGCTTCGTGGGCGGCGTGGGCTCGATCATCGGCACGCTGATCGGCGCGCTCATCATCGCAGTGCTCTCGAACGGCCTCGTGCTGCTGGGCGTCTCGGACATCTGGCAATACATCATCAAGGGCCTCGTGATCGTCGGCGCCGTGGCACTCGACCGCTATCGCCAGCGCGGCTCGGCACGTACCTGATGCGCCTCACGCGCTCACGTCAGGAACCCGAGACATCATTTTCGAAAGCGGGTGCAGGCGGCCCTCCTGCACCCGCGGTGCACGACACACACCAACTGCCCCCTGGAGACATACTCATGTTCAAGAAAAAAGCTGCCTTCGCTGTTCGTGCCGCTGCCGCACTCGCGCTCGGCTTCGCCCTGCAAGGTGCACATGCCGCCGACAAGCAACTGAAGTCGATCGGCATCACCGTTGGATCGCTCGGCAATCCTTACTTCGTGACCATCGTGAAAGGCGCGGAAGCGAAGGCCAGGCAGATCAACCCGAACGCGAAAGTCACGGCCGTGTCCGCCGACTACGACCTGAACAAGCAGTTTACGCAGATCGACAACTTCATCTCGGCGCACGTCGACATGATCCTGCTGAACGCCTCCGATCCGAAAGCGATCGAACCGGCTGTACGCAAGGCGCGCGCCGCGGGCATCGTGGTGGTGGCCGTGGACGTGGCCGCGGCTGGCGCCAACGCCACCGTGCAGACCGACAACGTCAAGGCAGGCGAGATCTCGTGCGAGTACCTCTCGAAGAAGATCAACGGCAAGGGCAACGTGATCATCGAGAACGGCCCGCAGGTTTCCGCCGTGATCGACCGGGTGAACGGCTGCAAGCAGGTGCTCGCGAAGTCGCCTGGCATCAAGATCCTCTCCGACGACCAGGACGGCAAGGGCTCGCGTGAAGGCGGCATGAACGCCATGCAGGGCTATCTCACGCGCTTCCCGCAACTGGCCGGCGTGTTTACGATCAACGACCCGCAGGCCGTGGGCAGCGACCTGGCCGCGAAACAACTGCATCGCAGCAACATCGTGATCACGTCGGTGGACGGCGCACCCGACATCGAAACGGCGCTGAAGAGCGACACGCTGGTGCAGGCCTCGGCAAGCCAGGATCCGTGGAAGATGGCGCAAACGGCCGTGCAGGTCGGCTACGACATCATGAACGGCAAGAATCCCGCCAATCCGATGATCGAGATGGCGCCCCAGCTCATCACGCGCGACAACGTCAGCAGCTACAAGGGCTGGTCGTCGCCGCACTGAGCGGCTTTAATCGGCATTGCCCCTGCAAGGATCAAGGGGCAAGCCGCTACTTATATGCAAGGTAGTGCTTATTTCTTAAGGCTGGAACAACTCAGCCGGACGGATAGGGGGTGCGTAGCGCTCCCCCTATCCGTCCTTTCACGAGGCGCTGCACTTTAATACCGCTTGACCGCATGCGGGCGCACGAAATGGTTGTGTCGCGTTATTTGTCCGCAAGGACGCGCAGCATCGCCTCGCCAATCTGCGCCTCGCCGCATGCCACCAGCGCGTCGCCAGCGCCCTTGATATCCCGCGCCTCCTTGTTCTGGCCGAGCTTGCTCTTGCCGACGAGACGGGTGATCCCGATCTCCACGCCGACAATCGCCCTGACCTGCGCATCGGTGTATTCCTTGGGGGCATCCGACATCTTCCACGGCTTAGGCTGCGATGCCTCGTGTGTGCGGGTCAGGCGCCCGATCACACCGCGCACATAGCGCTCGTCGTCATGAATGGAAATTCGTCCGTGCGCGTGAACCACCACGTAATTCCAGGTGGGCACCTGCTTGTGGAACTCGTGCTTGCTCGGATACCAGTTTGGCGAAATATAGGCGTCCCCCGCACGGAACACCACCAGCACCTCGTCACCGTTCGCCACAGCCTGCCAGACCGGATTGGCGCGAGCAACATGCGCGCGCAGCACGCCCAGTTCACCCTCGTCCGGCACCAGTTCGAACGGAATGTGGTTCGCGTCGAGTCCATTTTCCCCGTGGGTAATCAGGGTTCCGAATGGATGCTGTGCAATGGTGGCGTGCAGCACTTCCTTGCGGTTTTCAGCGAAATCAGCGGGTATGTACATAAGCGGTCCTCTCGTGAGCAGGATAAGCGGGGTTGGCATCGCGCCACGGTTCAAGTCTGCACTGAAAGTGGTTTATCCTGTAGATCCAGTTTCAGCCATTTTTAGAGAACCAGAATCGTGTCGAGAACTGCGCGCGTCGCGGAGATGCCCTCCTTCGGCGCGCTGGACCGCACCGCAGGCAATCTGAGCCGCCAGTTGGCAGAGGCGCTGCGCGAAGCCGTACGTCGAGGAGACATCCGCGCTGGCGACGCGCTGCCGGCGACACGCACACTCGCCGTTTCGCTTCGGGTCGCAAGAGGCACGGTGATCGAAGCCTACGAGCAACTCATCGCCGAGGGATTCCTCGAATCGAAAGCCGGGGCCGGGACACGCGTTGCACAGGCATTGGCCGAGCGACAGCCTGCCCACACACCGCACGCGTTGCCGACACCCCCGGCTGCTGCACAAGTACTGCCCGAACGCGCCGAACTGTTCGCGCAGATCGCGCGGGAATTCCGGCCCCTCGCGCCCACGCCATTTGCGATTTCGGTGCCTGTCGGCCTGACCGCGCCTTCCGATATCTGGCGGCGGCTCGGCAACCGCATCCGCGCACGAGGCCCGGGCGCGCCGACTGGATATGCCGATCCGCTCGGCGTGCGGTCGCTGCGCGAGGCAATCGCCGCTTACGTGCGCAAATCACGCTCGGTGCGCTGCGAAGCGGATCAGGTCATCGTCACAAGCGGTACGCAGCAAGGCCTTTTTCTCGCAACCCAGGTGCTGCTCGCGTCGGGGGACCAGGCATGGATCGAGAACCCTGCCTACCGCGGCGTCACAGCGATTCTGGAGAGCGTGGGCCATCGCGATGGCATCACGAGAGTACCCGTCGATGCGGAGGGCCTTGATGTCGAAGCCGGTATACGGATGGCACCCCGGGCTCGCGCGGCGTTTGTCACGCCATCTCATCAATACCCTCTCGGCATGCCGCTGAGCATGGCGCGGCGCGCCGCCTTGCTCGCGTGGGCCCGCACAAATCATTCCTGGGTCATTGAAGACGACTACGACAGCGAGCTACGTTACGAGGGTTATCCGTTTCCGGCCCTCCAGGGCCTGGACCCGGAGCGAGTGGTATACCTCGGCACCTTCAGCAAGATCCTGTTCCCCTCGCTGCGACTTGGCTACGCGATTGTCCCGCGCGGGCTCGTCGATGCGTTCTGCGGCGCTCGCGTCCTCATGGACCGCCACCCGCCGACTGCGGATCAGCACGTCCTCGCCGCCTTCATGATGGAGGGGCATCTCGAGCGGCACATCCGCAAGGTTAGGCATGTGTATGCGGAACAGCGGATTCGCCTTATCGAAACGCTCAAAGCGCTGCTGCCTTCCGATCTCGCCTGGGTCGAACCCGGCGATCAGGGCATGCATCTTGTTCTATGGCTTGCCAATGATCTGAACGACCACGCAATCGTTCGTCAGGCGACCATGGCGGGCGTGGCAGTGCGTGCGGTATCGCCGATGTTCGCGCCGGGCAGCATGCGCCCGGGACTCGTTCTTGGGTTCGGAGGGTTCAGCAGCGAGCAGATGGAAGACGCAGCAGATAGCCTCGCTGCAGTGATCAGAAATGCCCGAAAGTTCCAGGGATCTGCTGCGGGCGCACTCTGAGTGGCCACGCCGACCACGACGCGCACGGCTATTCGTCGGTGACAGTCACGCCGCAGACTTTTACCGTAGTGTTCAACAAAGTGAGACCGTTGGACCCGGACGGCACCGCGCCCGCAAATGCCCTGCTCGACCGCACGCGATTGACGGTGGCGAGAGATTCAGTCGAGGTACGCGTCGAGCGTTTCTAGCTTCTATTGGGGCAGGCCTGGCACCGGTACGTAGTCACAACCTGATAATCATGGGATGCATCGCAATAGATTCACGAATTACAGTAAAAGAATAATAAATAACTTCGCTAATTCCATGAATAAAACAGAATTTGCTTGACAAATCAACCTGACTATCGACTCCGGGATAACTCCTTATAGACAGAATTCTCCCTGTGCTTTTTAATGGTCCACGTTCCAGATCAAAGCGACCATAACACACCCGCTGGTTCCTTCTGGTCCATGACGGACTCGTAATACCTGCCTGCAGATTGCCCCAGATCCCTGCTTCAGGTGAGCGCGTCTAATAACATGTACGTCCCGAAGCCGCTGCATCAGTCCCTCGCATCGGGTGTTTATGTAAATATCCACTTCCTCGTCACTAGGCATCGATCAAGACCTTGCATTTGAAAGACCGGTTTCAAATAGTTTTACTTTTTCACGATCCCAATTCCTCATTTTTTATGGGATCGATTAGAAAACATGGTTATCCGTCTTGCCAATTTAACTGGCAGCCATTACTGGAACTGGAAGAAACCAGTTCGGATATTGGAGACAGACATGCTCAGCCCCCACGAATTTGCTACCCTCATGCTCGTCAAGGATTCGCCCGACCAGATCGATCTCACCCGCGAGGACCTGGACGTCTTGCTCGAACGCCAGCTCGTCGCAATGGAACAACTCGCGTCCGGCATCCATCGTCTTTGGCTGACCAACGATGGCGACTCGCTGCTTCAGACCATAAGGCGAGAACGCTGAGTCCCGTTCTGCACACGCGCTGTCGCATTTAAACCCGCAGTTCCACCGTTTCTCACCACCTTTCAACCTCCCTTTATTGCTTCCGTGGTGCCGGCGACATGAAGCCTCATGTCTCACGTGTTGCCGGTCCGTTCACGCCTCCTCGACCGCCCAGGCACACGGTTAGCGCGTGTCCGGTTGGTTGCCGAAGACCGGAGGAGCCTATGAGCACGCACCCTGTTCGGATGGGGCCCGCAATCGCCTTCGCCCTGCTGATCGCCTCGGGCTTTTCAGCGCAGACGCAGGCCCAGACGATCAAACCGCATCCGTTCCAACCGATGGTGAAACCGCCTGCGGCTGCATCCGGTGCGGCGAGCGCGACCAACCCCGACAACATGCCCGTGAAAAAGCCCACGACGTCCACGCACGACAAAATGTCCCGCGATATGCCGGCGAGCGCAGCGAAGGCGAAATAATTACAGCCGCGGCCTTGCCGTAACGCGCTGGCGTCAGAATGCCAACCATGATGTTTCGGATCTGAACCTTCCCGGCCTTGACCCAAGGTTGTGTATCACTCCAGAGGCGGCTGCAATATTGGACCGGCGGCCTGACAACCCCGCACGATCTCGCCGGAAAAGCGTTGATACATGATCTGTCCGTGGACACGCACACGGGGTTCGCCACCTGGGGTGACTGGCTATTGCGGGCCGGAGCACCCGAGGTCGATACCAGCCGCAGCATGCAGGTCAATAATTCCGCTGCGGTCCTGCAAGCGGCCATTGACGGGCACGGTGTTGCACTGGCACGAAGCGTCATGGCCTGCGATGACGTAGCGGCAGGTTGGCTGGTCCCGCTATTTCCCGGAATAAAGCTGGCGTCGGAGCTGGCTTACTATGTCGTCTATCGGGCAAAATGCGCATCGCAGTCAAAGCTGGTGGCATTTCGCGAGCGGCTGATGCAAGAAGCGACGCCCTGTTAATCCGGCCGTCACATCATGGCCCACTGACAATCCGAAGTTATTCGCCTTGAGTCAGACTCGTCATTGAGCCTGACGCTTCCCCCAGCGGACTTGTAGCGTTACACCAACCGCAAGACCTGCATTGCAACCTGGCATCATTTCATCATTCACGATTTGCTCACGTCATCATGTCGATTGGTTCGTTCGCGCTGCCTATACCTGCGCTGATTTTCATGTTCGGCGTCGCTGTCGTATTCACGATGGGCTGGCTGATGGAGAAGCGCCACGGTTCCATCGAGGCCGATGTCTTGATGATCGTTGCAGCAGGGCTGATTGCGGCACGCATCGCGTTCGCAATCCGATTTCTTCCACAGTATCGGCACGACATGATCGCCGTGCTCGATATTCGCGATCTCGGTTTCGATCCGCTCACCGGCGTGGTTGCCGGCGCCCTCATGACCGGATGGCGCCTGTTGCGCAGCAGGAAAACGCGAGTGCCGCTTGCACTCGCCCTGACGACAGGTCTCTTTGCTTACGGTTCCGCACAGGTACTTCGAAATGACGCTCCCGCTCCATCACCGATACCGGCAGTCGAACTGCAATCGCTCGATGGAACGTCGCACTTCTTGAACACGGAAGGTCTGCCCACAATCGTCAATCTCTGGGCAACATGGTGCCCACCCTGCCAGGCTGAACTACCTGCATTTGAGCGCGTCCAGGCAGAAAATCCCCATGTACGCTTCGTTTTCGTCAATCAGGGTGAGCAGGCAGAGACTGTTCGCCGCTATCTTGCAGGCCGCTCGCTTCATCTGAGCAATGTGTGGCTTGATCCAACATCCTCTCTTGCGGCGCGCATTCATACGGCAGGCTTCCCGACTACCTTGTTCTACGATGCCAACGGTCGGCTTCTGGGAACACATCTCGGACCTTTCTCTACCGCGACGTTGCATGATGCCCTGGAGCGGTTCTATCCGTGACGTCCTTCCGGATGGCAAGAACCGCGTCCATCAACGCGCCCTCGTTGCGTTTGATGGCCAGTCCGATCACGAACACGTCACGCCTCGGCGTCGCAGACATACACTGAGAACCGCTCGCCCTCCGTCTCTTCGAAGCGCCTGATCTGCGCAATATGGTGCGCCTCCAGCACACTTCCGCTCGTCATCAGCAGCACGCCACGAGAGGTGCGCAGATCGTCTGCGAGCTTCATGCCCATTTTCAGCCGCGCCGTGTCGATGCAGGCATGGTCCAGCCCACTCGCCTGGCGGGCTTTGAGAACCTTGAGGAAATCGTCCACGAGTGCCGGGTCGTAGCGCATTCCGGCCTGCGAACGGAGTACCGAAGTAATCTTCTCATCGGGAACCACGCGCCCCAACAGCGCACCCGATCGCAGTCCCTCGAAATCTCGTACGATGGCGAGAATCCGCGCGCCCATCGGAATCTCCGGGCCGCTCAGGCTGTTGGGGGTCCCGCGCCCGTCATAGCGCTCGTATTGATGCCGGATGAGCACCCCCGCCGCCTGCAGATTGGCGACGGGCATCAGCGTCATCTGCGCATGCAGAGGGTGCTGGTAATAGGAACGCGCCTCCGTTGGCGTGAATTTGTCGACCGTCTTCTGAACGATCGCGTCCGGCAGCGCGAGCTTGCCGACGCCGAGCAGCAACCCTGCGAAATATGTTTCCTGGGCCTCGTATTCGCTCAACCCCGCTTCAAGCGCGAGCTGGCGCGCGAGATCCGCGATTCGCGATGCCTGCCCGCCCAACACGCCGCAGCGCAACTCGATCATGTTCGCGCACACTTTCAGCATCGCGATGAAGTTGCACTTGAGATCTTCCTCGGCCTTTTCGAGGAACATGACCGTCTGACCGAGTTCCTCCGTACGTGCCTTGACCTGAGCTTCAAGCGTCGCATTGAACTGCTTGAGCTGTTCATTCTGTACGCGCGTCAATTCGCCCAGCCTTGCAGCTTCGCGCCGCAGAGCCTGCTCCTCGATTGCGCGCTTCACGGTCAGCAGCAGGTCCTGATCGTCCCAGGGCTTCTGCAGATAGTGATAAACGCCGCCTTCGTTGATTGCGCTCACAACCGATGCAATGTCCGCATAACCGGTCAGCAAGAGCCGCGCCGTGTCGGGCCACCTGCTTCGAACCGACGCCAGAAATTCCGCGCCGCTCATGTTCGGCATACGCATGTCCGAGATGACCACGTCGATCGGATGTTCTTCCAGTATTTTCAAACCGGCGCTGCCGCTCTCCGCCGTATGGATCTCATAGCGACACTGACGAAGCAGCCGGCGCAGTGCGGACAGCACGCTGGGTTCGTCGTCAACGATCAGTATCGACCCGATCTGCTTGGCTGACTGATCGCTGTCGAGCGTTTCCATTTCCGCGTTACACGGGAAATCACTCACGATGTACTCTCCGGTTTCAACATCTGCAAGATCGACAATCAATTGTGCGCGCCGGCTTTCCAGCCTTGCGCAATTGCATTCCAGCTACCACCACCAAAGAGTGGAAGCTTAACTATGTAACGGACGCTGCGGAACCGCCGGACATCAGGTTTTCCCTCGATGCCTTGCGCATTTGACGCACTTCACATTAAATGCACGTGTATCCGGTTGGCACTTCGGTTCTCCGCCGCCGACATTGCGGCGATGCCATCGCCCATGACGCAGCCGCGTCCGTACCACAGACACCCTCCAGTATCGATCTCGCAAACGTTTTACCAAAACCTGGCGAATATCCGCATTCAGAATTCAGTTCCTCCTGCCGATATCACAGGGTGAGTCTGCTGTATCTGCCGACCATCAAGAGCGTACCGGCCTCGCGAAGTGGCCCGGAAAGGAGGAACCTGTTATGCCATCCGTTGAGTCTTCCTCGATCGTATCAGCCCATTCGACGCACCCCGACGCACGCACGGCTGTTCGCGAAGTCGGCGCCACGCTTGCTGGCTGCGACGCCGAACTCGTCATCTTCTACTGCTCCAGCCATTTCGACCTGGACGCTCTCGCCGGTGAAATTCGCGCGACGTTCGGCGAAACGCGTGTCATCGGCTGCACCACGGCTGGCGAGATCGGGCCGGCCGGCTATCTGGATCACAGTCTCTCGGCGGTCGCGTTACCGCGTGCGCTGTTTACAGCGGAGATAACGCGCATCGACAATTTGCGCGATTTTACGATTGCCGGCGGCCAGGCATACGCGATCAATGCCCTGAACGATCTCGAGAAGCATGCATCGCACGCGAGCGCATCCAACTCGTTTGCGCTGCTGCTGGTCGACGGGCTTTCGGTACGCGAAGAGCCGGTCGCGCGCACGCTGCAAAACGCCCTCGGCGACATTCCGCTGGTCGGTGGATCGGCAGGCGACGATCTGCGTTTCGAGCGCACCGCGATATTCCATGAGGGGTCCTTTCGCAACGACTGCGCCGTTCTGGTCGTCGCAACGACAGCATTGCCCTTTCGCACGTTCAAGACGCAGCACTTTCTTCGCTGCGAAGAAAGACTGGTCGTGACCGGAGCCGACGCGCCGCGACGCACCGTATACGAAATCAACGGGCTTCCGGCCGCCAAAGAGTACGCACGGTTGATCGGCGCAAGCGTGGACGATCTTTGCTCCAGCCATTTTGCGTCCGCGCCCGTCGTCGTGTTGATAGACGGCGCCGATTATGTTCGCTCCATCCAGAAACTGAATCCCGACGGCAGTCTCACGTTTTATTGCGCCATCGAGGAAGGTCTTGTATTGCGCGTCGCGAGAGCACTCGATCTCGTCGAGAACCTGCGCACGACGTTCGACGATCTTCGCAATACGCTGGGCGAACCCAAACTGACGCTCACGTACGATTGCATCCTGCGTCACCTCGAAATGACACAACGCGGAACCCGAGATGAAGCGGCCGCCCTTTACAAGGCAAATCACGCGGTCGGTTTCAGCACCTATGGCGAGCAATATCGCGGCGTCCACGTCAACCAGACGCTGACCGGCATCGTGTTCGGCAATGAGGCGGGGACAGCCCGTGTCTGAAGCGCCCACGCACGCAGACGCGCCATCGGATGTCGAGGCGCTGGACATGGAAATCGTGCGATTGAACAAGATCGTGCGTGCCCTGATGGACCGTGCCGAACGCAGCACGATGGCATACAGTTCCGATTTCAGCCTGTTCCAGATGGCGGTCACGCTCGAAGACCAGGTTCGACATCGCACCCGCGAGCTGGAAGCCGCGCTTCACGAGAACCGCAAGATCACGCACACGCTTCAGCTTACCCAGGCGTTGATGCGGCAGGAAATCGACGAACGCAGACGGACACAGGCCGAACTCGAAACGGAGCGCATCGCACAGCAAGACTTGATCGAGAAACTCGAGCAGGCGCATGTGCAGTTGCTGCAATCGGAAAAGCTCGCATCGATCGGACAACTGGCGGCGGGTGTGGCCCACGAGATCAACAACCCGATTGGATTCGTCGATTCCAATTTGCACACGCTCAAGACCTGGATGACCCAGTTGCTGGGTTACATGAACTTGCAGGACAGCATGCTGCGCACGTCGTGCGATCTCGACGACGAAGCATTGGCCCGTCTTCATACGGCGCGCGAGCAGGCGGATCTCGACTATCTGCTTTCCGACGTCGACGCATTGATCGAAGAGTCGATCGAGGGTACGTCACGCGTGCGCCGCATCGTACAGGACCTGCGCGATTTCTCGCGGGTGGGAAGCGAGGAATGGAGCATCGTGGATATTCACAACGGTCTCGATGCAACGCTGAACGTCGTGCACAATGAACTCAAGTACAAGGCGAAAGTCGTCAAGGACTACGGCCAGTTGCCGCCGGTCGAGTGCATTCCGTCCCAGATCAATCAGGTTGTGATGAACCTGCTCGTCAATGCCGCCCAGGCCATCGCCGAACACGGAACCATCACGATCACCACACGCCATCAGGGCGAAGGCGTCACCATCGCGGTCAAGGACACCGGCGCAGGCATGACCGCCGAAGTGCGAGCCAGGATATTCGATCCGTTCTTTACGACAAAACCCGTCGGCAAGGGAACGGGGCTCGGACTGTCGGTTTCGTACGGAATTGTCGAAAAGCACGGCGGCAGGATCACGGTGGAAAGCGAGCCGGGAAAAGGTTCGAGCTTTACGGTATGGATACCGGTCGCTCGACCGCATCCGACCGCCACGAGCATTGGTCGCTGATCGACTATCTGAGGAACGTTTGTTCGTTCCGTCGCCATTACCAGCCATCCCGCGCGTCCCGCCCGCCTCCGCGCTCACCGGCTCATTGATCGGGTGCGTGCATCCTCAGCGCAATCAGCGTTATCGGGGTAATCCACCCGGACTCTGGCGAAAGCGGTTAAAACATTTGTTGACAGGTTTTATCCGGTCGCTATAATGGCCGCCTAGCTTCAAGACGTGCCCAGGTGGCGGAATTGGTAGACGCACCAGGTTCAGGTCCTGGCGGTGGCAACACTGTGGAGGTTCGAGTCCTCTCCTGGGCACCAACGGTTGTTCCGGCGAAAGCCGATGTAGTTCGAGAAACCCCGTAAGATCATAGTCTTACGGGGTTTTTTGTTTCCGCGGGCAGCCGTCATATACCGGCGGCATCAGCGATTTTTGCGGATACTCTTGCGTATACACGGAATCGAGGTGCCGAGCGATGCCCAAACGCGCCGAACCGAAGTCCGAAGTCGTATTTCGCGTCGCCGAACCGCGCGCGCGCCCTTACCTACTCTCTGACGGGAACGGGCTTGCCTTACGCATCTGGCCGAACGGAAGCAAAACGTGGCTGCTCCGTTATCGCCGCCCAGGTACGGGCAAGGAGAACTTTCTCAGTCTTGGTCCATATCCGGAAGTTACACTCGTCGACGCGCGCAAGTCCGCTGCGATCACGCGTAGTCTCGTGCGTGATGGTACAGATCCGGTCGAGCACCGCAGAGCCGAAGCAACTGCACGCCAACGCGCCGCTGAGGGGGCGTTTCATCTCGTGGCAGAGAATTGGCTGGCATTCAAACGCAAGGAATGGGCGGACGAGACTTACCGCAAAGCGGAGTTCGTGGTTAGGCAATACTGATCCCACCACTACGCAACAAGCCCATTTCGACGCTTGCGACATCGGAAGTCAAACCGGTGTTGGAAGCAATAGCGGACCATGCCCCCAACCTCGCAACCAAGGCACGCCAATACGTAGGCGGCATCGTGACGTATGCGACCCACCATAGCCTGCGAGAGGACGGGGTTCCGTTGTCGCTGCGCGGAGTCATCCCGCGACACGAGAAAGGCCACATCCCGGCGATTACGAAACCCACCGAAATTGTCCCGCTGGTTCAAGCCATCAATACCTATAAGTCGCCGATTACCAGGGCCGCGCTAAAACTGACCATGCTCACGGGCTTACGCCCCGGAGTGATCGCAGCCGCACCGTGGGACGAAATCGACATGAAAGCGGGCGAATGGCATGTTCTGGCCGCGCGGATGAAGATGCGCCACGACCATATCGTGCCTTTATCCATCTGCCTCTATCAACAGGAACGCGATGGAGCGATATTTCTGGCATGGTCCACAAGGATGACGTCATGCAGTACGCGCATACTCACGAACATTCCGAGCTCGTTCGCCAACTAGAAGAGCACAGGAACGCTTGCAGACAAGACCGCAGGGAGTCGAGCGGGCTCACTTCCCGTCGAGTAACTCTCTGATGGCTGCCTTGACAAAGGCTTTCTCATTCAGCTTCGTTGATGGCGCCCCTGCCAAGTGCCCCCAGATGCCTGGAATCGGCCGCAATTCAGTAGAGCGCAGCGACCGCAATTCCATCGCATTGTCTGGCACGAACCAGCACCATGGCTTCGGAGAGACATATCAGGAAGCGCAGCTTTATGGCTCAGGCACCCACCTGGCGTTTATAGCGAATGAATCGCGAGCCGCCGCATGGCGGCCCGACGTCAAACTCCGGCAAGCAACAACATCACATTTTCACGATGTCGAGCAGCGTTTTCTTGCCTGCCTTGTAGTCGTACAGCGAAATCACTCCGTGCTTGAGATCGCCCTTTGAATCAAAGGTGGTTTCCCCAAGCATCCCCGTGTAGTCCGTACCAGGCATTTTGGCCAGAATCTTCGCAGGATCGGTAGAATTCGCACGCTTCATCGCGTCGACAATGATATAGACGGCGTCGTAGGTGAAAGGCGCGTAGATCAGGATCGGCTGATGAAAGCGCGCTTCGTACTTCTGCTGAAATTCCTTGCCCGAGGCCATCTTCTCAAGCGCGAGGCCCGCCTGGGAACAGATCACGTTATCAGTCGCCGTACCGGCCAGATCGGCCAGATTTTCGGTGCACAGGCCATCTCCGGCGAGCACCTTCGCACGCAGCCCCAGTTGCTTTGACTGCTTCGCGAATGGCCCGCCCGTCGCATCCATGCCGCCGTACATGATGGCGTCCGGATTTTCGCCCTTGATCTTCGTCAGAACCGCACGAAAATCCACCGCCTTGTCGCTTGTCGCATCGTGCGACACGACGGTAATACCCAGTGCCTTCGCACTCTTCTCGAATTCGCTCGCAAGGCCCTGACCATACGCAGTCGCATCGTCAACGATTGCAACCGACCTCACCTTCAGATTCTTCGCCGCATAGTTCGCGAGCGCCGGGCCCTGTTGAGCGTCCGTCGCTACCAGCCGGTACGTTGTCTTGAACCCCTGCTGGGTCAAGGCCGGATTGGTCGAGGACGGGGAGATCTGCACGATGCCTGCGTCGCTATAGATCCTGGACGCCGGGATCGACGTACCCGAATTCAGGTGACCGACCACTGCGACAACGTGGTCGTCGACCAGCTTCTGGGCAACCTGGGTCGCCGTGCGCGGGTCAGCGGCATCGTCCTGTACATCGAGTACCAATGTAATCTTCTGTCCGCCGATCACAAGCCCCTTCCTGTTGATTTCCTCGATCGCGAGTCTCGCACCGTTCTCGTTGTCCTTCCCAAGATGGGCGATCTGGCCGGTCAACGGCGCGACATGGCCAATCAGGACGGTCTGGTCCGCCACCGCATGCGTAACCATCATCGTGCAGAGCATTGCTGCGGCGGCGACAGGCACATGCTTTTTCATGCTGAGATTCATCACGGTCTCCATCATCAGTTTATAAATCAATACCATCTCCCAAGGCGTACCAAGCCCCGCAGAGACACGGCAGTCAAGGAATGAGAGTCTTTCTGTTTTCTTTTTGACCCGACACCAGCGGGCGAACCCCGCGGGTATCGCAAGGACAGGTCATTGCTCGTCGCTTTCCAGCACGTTCTGCGTAAGTGCAATCGAGGGAATCGTCGGCGTAAGCACGGCGCGACGTGCGCGTGCGCTCATCGTCTTCCATCCGATGACAAGCAATACCGCGACAGCTGGAATCGAGGCGACTGTCCACGTGCCGTTCGGATAATCGAATGCCATCAGCACAAGCACGCCCAGCAGGAACAGCAACGTGAGCCACGACGTGAACGGTGCCCCAGGCATACGAAACGCCACATCTTCAACCTCGCCACGCGCGACCGCGGCACGGAACCGCATCTGGCAGACGACGATGAAGCCCCAGGTACTGACGATGCCGAGCGACGCGATGTTGAGCACGAGCTCGAACACATTCGACGGGACCAGGTAGTTCAGCACCACACCCACCACGTAGATGGCGACCGTCACGAGAATTCCCGTGTACGGCACTGATTGCGCGCTCATGCGTGCGAAGAGTTTCGGCGCGGAGCCGCCCATCGACAACGAGTGCAGTACTCGACCAGTCGAATACAGTCCAGAGTTAAGGCTCGACAGCGCAGCGGACAGCACGACGATGTTCATTAGCGAACCGATGCCGGGCACGCCGAGCGCGCTGAAGAAAGTCACGAACGGGCTCTGCCCCGCCTTGTATGCGCTCCACGGCATCAGACACACCAGCATCGCTACCGATGCGACATAGAACAGCGCAATTCGCCAGATCACCCGGTTGATCGCGCGCGGCAGCACCCGGTGTGCATCCTTGCATTCCCCCGCCGCGGTACCAACCAGTTCGATGCCAGCGAATGCAAACACGACGCCCTGCACCAGTACCAGCGGCGGCATCAGTCCGTGGGGGAAGAAGCCGCCGTTGTTGGTGATCAGATGTATGCCGGTCGCGTGGCCCGCAACCTGTCCACCGCTACCCAGGATCGCAGTTCCCACGATGAGGAAAATCACGATCGCGGCGACCTTGATCAACGCGAACCAGAACTCCATCTCGGCAAACCATTTCACGCCGACCAGGTTCATGCCCGCGACGAGGCACAACGCGATCAGCGCGAACACCCATTGCGGCACCGCGCCGAACGCACCCCAGTAGTGCATGTACAGCGCAACTGCGGTGATGTCGACAATGCCGGTCATTGCCCAGTTCAGGAAGTACATCCAACCGGCCACGAAAGACGCCTTTTCACCGAGGAACTCGCGTGCATACGACACGAAGCTGCCGCTGCTCGGCCGGTGCATCACGAGCTCGCCGAGCGCACGCAGGATCAGGAATGAAAACGCGCCACATACGAGATAGACGATCGCAAGCGAAGGCCCCGCCATCTGCAGGCGTGCGCCAGCGCCAAGGAAAAGGCCCGTGCCGATCGCGCCACCAATCGCAATCATCTGTACCTGCCGATTGCCCATGGTCTTGTGATAGCCCGCTTCGTGCGACTCAAGCCACTCTCTGCGACTGACGTCGGCGACACCCTGCGCGGCAAGTTCGTCTTTCTGTATCCTGGAATTCATCAAACCGTCTCCTGTATCAACCGTCAAGCTGATATCTGTTTTTTGTACCCGGTCTGTCCTGGCGACTGTCGCCAGTCGTCAGACGCACCGGATGAATGTTTTACGTTGCGCCCGTTTCGCTGGGCCGCGTCTGTCTACAACAGAAAGTCAGCCTGCACGCCGATGAAACCCGGCAATGGCTCTCCACATCAGCGCGGGATTTGAATACATCGGGAAATGCCCGCAATCCGGGATTTCGACCAGATCGACGCCCTGTTCCCGGATATGGTTCAGGTACGAGAGCGAGGCGTTCTGATTGCCGTACATGAACATTCGAGGGAACGGCAGGCCGAGAAACTTCGTCATCAGGTCGCCGTTGTCCGACAGGTCGACCATCGAGCGGAAAATTCCACCGACAGCTTCGGCACGCACCTTGTGCCAAAGGCTCGCCGAATAGAGCGCGCTCGCATATGCCGGAGCAAGCCGGGCACGCTCGATGAAGTCGCGGAAAAATTGCTGTACACCGTCGCGCGGATGCTCGACGATCTGGCGACTGAGAAAGCAGTCCTCTGGCGCGATATTGCCTTCAATGTCGACGAAGCTGATCACGCGTTCCGGATACCGGTGCGCAAGCATCAGCGCAGTCAGGCCGCCCATCGAATGCCCGACCAGATGAAAGCGCTCGAACCCGACCCGATCAAGTACAGCAAGCGCTGTTTCCATCAGGAACGGAATGCTGATCTTCGACAGGTCAGCACAATGCGTCTCGCCACAACCCGGGGCGTCATACGCCACAAACGGATGACCCGCGAATTCCGGATAACGGACGATGTCGGCATAGTCCTCCTTCGTCGATCCGAACCCATGCAGGAACAGGATCGATGCCTTGTCGCCCTCGCGATGGATGGCCGACACGTCCAGCGCCGTGCCATCGATGGAAAACACGAACTGCGCGCGGTTAAATTCTGCAGGCATCTTCTCTACTCTTCGGATAAAGGTTCGCTTCGCGCCGGCCCCGACGCATCGCATGCGGTCAAGACCAGCCATCGGCGCGACGTCCTCAATTTGTCAGCGACCGGCAAAAATCCTGAATGGCCATACACGCGCGCGACAGCGTCTCTTCATCCAGCGCATACGCAATACGGATGTAAGGCCCTAGACCGAACGCACTCCCATGCACGGTCGCGATACCCATCTCGTCGAGCAACGCGTTGACCACAGCCTCGTCCCCGTCCAGGCGAGTTCCGGCCCGGGTCGTCTTGCCGATCAGGCCTTCGCATGACGCGAACGCATAGAACGCGCCCTGCGGTACCGCGCAGTGCAGGCCCGGTGCCTGGTTGATCTGCCTGACGACCAGATCGCGCCGACGCTGGAATGCCTCGCGCGACTGCTGAATGAAGTCCTGTGGGCCCGTCAGTGCTGCAAGTGCTGCGTACTGCGAAATCGTCGACGCACCGGAAGTTTGCTGTCCCTGTAGCTTCTCCATCGCTTCTATCAGCCAGCCGGGACCCGTGCCAAAGCCGATACGCCAACCTGTCATCGCGTACGCCTTTGACACTCCGTTCATCGTCAGTACACGCTCACGCAGGCGGGGCTCAACCTGCGCGATCGTGAAGAATTCAAGGTCGTCGAAGATCAGGTGCTCATAGATGTCGTCGGACAGTACCAGTACCTGCGGATGTGCGAGCAGCACTTCAGCCAGCGCCTGCAATTCCTCGCGGCTGTAGACGGCACCGGTCGGGTTCGATGGCGAATTCAGGATCATCCACCGAGTTTTCGGCGTGATGGCAGCCTGCAATGCATCGGCCGTAAGCTTGAAGTTGCTCGCGGCGCCGCATGGCACGATCACGGACTGCGCACCGCAAAGCTGCACGATCTCCGGGTAGCTCACCCAGTACGGCGCCGGCACAATGACCTCGTCGCCTTCGTTGAGCGTGGCAGCCAGCGCGTTGAAGATCACCTGCTTGCCGCCGCTGCAGACGAGTGTGTCGCGCCAGTCGACGTCGAGATCGTTTTCGCGCTGGAACTTCGCGGCGATCGCCTCGCGCAGCGCGCGCAGCCCGGCTACCTGTGTGTATCGCGTATGCCCCGCCCTGATTGCGGCGATGCCCGCTTCACGAACATGCTCCGGCGTGTCGAAGTCGGGCTCGCCGGCGCTCAGCGAGATCACGGCTGCTCCGCTCGCACGCCGTGCCGCGACGCGATCCATAACCCTGTAAGTCGCCGACGGCCGTGCTGCGGCGAGGAAACGGTTCAAACCTTCAGACAACCCGGTCATTGCTCCTGCCTCCAGCTCGTCAGCCCCATCAATTCCAGCGTGCTGCGGCCTTCGCGCAATGCGTCCATCATCTTCGCCTCCTTGTCGGCACGTGCCTGCCCCTGGGCAAGCGTCTGTGCGACGTGCGCCGCCGGGATCACGAGCACGCCGTCATCATCCGCGACGACCAGATCCCCGGTCGCCACCGGCGTGCCCGTGAAGCTGATCGGACGGCCAACCGATGGTGAACTCGCCTTGATCGTGCCACGCATGGAGATGCCACGCGAGAACACCGGGAAGCGCCGGGCCGTCAGTGCCGCGATATCGCGCACGCCGCCGTCGATGATCAGGCCCGCCACGCCGGCAGCCTCGGCTGCCACTGTGAGCACCTCGCCCCAGTAGCCCGCGACGAAGCCACCAGTCGAAATCACGAGGATGCTGCCACGCGGCACCTTCTCCATCGCGATGTGGATGGCCAGGTTGTCGCCCGGCGAGCATTCCAGCGGATAGGCTGGGCCAGCGACCGAGGCGCCCGCCCAGACGGGGCGGATGGCAATGTCGGCAACACTGGTCGGGATGCCCGAAGCCTCGAACAGCGTGGAGGTGCCGAGCTTGCAGGCCTGCGCGAGTTGTTCTGCGCTGTAGGTCATGGTGATTGCCTCTTCCTATTCCTTGGTCTGGAGCTTGTGGTAGCCCAGCGCGGCGCGCGCTTCGCCCAGAGTCTTGCCTTGCGCGATCTGCTCGCGGATGCGCGATTCAACTTCTTCGATCTTTCGGGCGGTTTCTGCCACCTCGCGGGCGCGACCACGCGGCACAACGACCACGCCGTTAGCATCGGCCACCACGATGTCGCGGGAAGCCACGCGCACGGTACCGATGGCGACCGTGGTGTTCACAGATTCGACCTGCACGCGATCCTTGCCAGTGCGCATGAAGCGGCCCGCGCTGAACATCGGGTAGCCGTCGCCCAGCGCCTTGCTCACGTCGCGGCACACGCCGTCGATCACCGTGCCTGCAATGCTGCGCAGGCCCGCATACTGGGTCATGATGTCGCCCCAGACGGTGCAGTCCGTGCGGCCGTCGTTGTCGATCACGACCACATCACCAGGGGCCACGTCGTCGATGAAGTCGCCCACCGTGCCCGGCGGGTTGCTCGCCGGCACGTACTTGACCGTGAACGCCGGGCCCACCACGGCCTTGCTGTAGTCGGCCAGCGGCATGATGCCGAGGGCCTGGCCGTGCAGGCCCAGCTTGTCCATAGCGTCGGAAACGCCTGGGGTGTCCAGCCCTTCAAAGAGGGCCACCAGTTCCTGGTCTTGGGGGTTAGCCCTCAAGGAATTTGCCATTTGAGATGCTCCAAAAGAGGATGTGGATGTCACTGTGCGCGAATCGCCTCGAATTCCTTGTCGTGCATCACCTCGGCGACCGAGCGGCCGGCGCGCACGGCAGCGACCATGCCGTCCTGGCGGCGAGCGATACGTTCACCCAGATCAAGCACGTCCCCGATGCGTGCCGCGGGCACGAAGACAGTGCCGCAGCGGTCGGCGATCACGTAGTCGTCTTCGTGCACCGTCACGCCCGCCATCTGCACCGGCTTGCCCGCATCGATCTGGATCACCCGGTTACGGGCGCTGATCATCGTCACTCCTCGACCGAAAACGGGATAGCCGATCGACTCACTGCCTTCTATGTCGCGGCTCAGACCGTCGATGACCGATCCACGGATCTGCTTTGCGGTGGCTGCATTGGCCAGAATGTCGCCCCAGCACGAGATGCCATCCGCGCCGCCGGCAATGACCAGCACGCGGTCGTCGGTGGTCACCGCGTCAATGACAGGCGAAATCAGATGCACCGTCGGCTTCGCGTCGGCTTTCGGCCCGAGCTGGATAGTGCTCGCCCGGCCAACGATCTTCGGGCAGTCCCACAGCGGACGCAGCCCGTAGGTCGCACCCGGTAGACCGAGAAAATCAAGTGCGTCAGAGACCGTGTTGGTGTCCAGCGAGGCGAGGCGGTCAAGAATGGAAGTCGGATTCATCACACGCAGTTCCTTTGGAAAGTGCGACAATCCTCGCGTCACCGGATTGATATGTAAATTCCGCGTTTCGTATCTCGCTGATACTGTTTTCGGAACAGACGGACGATCCACGACTCCCCTTTGAGGATACGCATCAACATGCGCAATACGATCGATTTCAGGCTGATCCGGCAGCTATGGATGTTCCTTGCCGTTGCTGAGGAACAGCACTATGGACGGGCGGCCAAGCGGCTGAACATGTCGCAGCCGCCGCTGACAGAGCAGATCAAGGTGCTTGAACAATCGCTCAAGCTTCAGCTCTTTCACCGATCCCGCCAGGGCACGCAGCTCAGTCCCGCGGGCGCGGCGATCCTGCCCGCCGTCCGGCAATTCGCTGGCCAGGTGGAACAGCTTGAACGCGTAATCCGGGAAGTGGCGGCCGGTCAGACCGGAGTGCTGCATATCGGCGCCATCACCTCCGCCATGCTGGAAACCGTTCCTTCTGTGCTGGAGGCGCTCAAGCGTGCTCACCCGCATCTGACTGTTTTCGTTCGCGAGATCGATAGCGTCGAAGCCATACCGGCACTGGAAGCCGGTGAACTCGATCTGGCCTTTGTCCGTGTCGATGGCGAGGTGGGAAGCGGAATTGCCACCATGCCACTGGCCGAGGACCGGCTGGCCGTCGCGCTTCCAAAGGATCATCCGCTGGCCGTCCAGCCCAGAATACGACTGCAGGCTCTGGCGAACGAACAGCTCGTAATGTCGTCGCGCCAGGTCAGTCCGGTCTACTTCGATCTGCTAACGTCAGTCTGCCGCTCACACGGATTGACTCCGCGTGTCACCCACGAAGTACGTTCAGTAACTTCACAGATCGCGTACGTCGGATGCGGACAGGGAGTTGCGCTGGTTCCATCCTCGATGCGCAAACTGGCACCCGAGAATGTCGTCGTCCGACCTCTGAAAGAAAAAGTCGTGGTCATAACAGCGGCTTTGGTGTGGAATACACAGCGCCATCATCCGATGGTCGACGAAG
This sequence comes from Paraburkholderia sp., assembly GCF_004298475.1. Taxonomy (GTDB): domain Bacteria; phylum Pseudomonadota; class Gammaproteobacteria; order Burkholderiales; family Burkholderiaceae; genus Paraburkholderia; species Paraburkholderia denitrificans. Next base: position 240,833 of record NZ_SCRP01000010.1, read on the forward strand.
TCGTGGCGCGATTGACTAAAGGCGCAAACAAGCAGTGAGCAAGCCTAGTTGCTTCAACGCGAACCGCGCGGATCTCTATCTCTTTGAGGCACAGATAATTCGAGCAAACGCATGCATTGCGTCGTTCATAGGCTTTACTAATGGCCGCCAGAACAAAAGCGTCGTATTGCTCTCAACGTACCAATGGCACAATAATCGCAATGTTCGATAGAGACGTCCTCATGAAACCGTCAAGACCATACACCAGAAGTCTTGTGGCGTACGTATTCCTCGGCTTTGCGATTGGAGTCTGCTTGTCTGCATGGGGATTTTCCCTCGCTGGATGCCCCATTCAAACGTCTGGGTCGCCTCTGAGCGACACGCAACGCGTCACCCCCGTTACGCAAGAGCGTCCCCATGTCAATTTCACAACAAACGTATCAAGGAATCGCCGGCCCGATTGAGGCGCTGGTTGACTCCCCAGCAGGGCAATCACCCGTAGGCATTGCGGTGATTACGCACCCACATCCCCTGCAAGGGGGCACTGCACGGCACAAGGTTCCACAAGCGCTTGCTCGCTGCTTTCAACAACATGGATGGTTAGCGGTACGACCGAATTTTCGCGGGATTGGGGAATCTGCCGGGGAGCATGACTCAGGTGCTGGAGAAACTGAGGACATCCTCCAGGTAGTCGACACGTTGCGCCGACAGTACCCAGGCATTCCACTCGCATTGGCCGGATTCTCCTTTGGTGCGTTTGTCCAAGCGCGCGTCGCGAACGAACTACTGCGAGCTGGTAAGGCACCAGATTTTACGATTCTCGCAGGCATGCCGAACGGAACAGTCGAAGGTGAGCGTGTCTACGAGACACCGACAGCCCCAAAGGACGCACTAATCATACATGGCGGAGATGACCAGATTGTTCCCCTTGCCAACGTGATGCTTTGGGCCAAGCCGCAACACCTCCCAGTCGTCGTGTTTCCCGGTGCAAACCATTTCCTCACCGGATACCTTGACACACTCACAAACCTCGTAGGCAAGCACATTGCAGCGTGACGCCAGTTCAGAAATACTCGCTCCGGTACCGTCGCGCAGCATGTGGTACGCGGCGGTGAGCATCGAGGCCGCCACTGCGAGGATGACGAATGATTCACTAAACCCAGCTTGCAACAACGGGGAGGTCCTTATAGGTGGATTGCGGCAGAGCCGGGGGCCTACCTCACTCAGTTTGCGAAAACGTCCTCGCGACTCCTGTATTCAGCGACGCCCGTGTTCAATGAGCCGTCTTCGGGGCTTCGATGATTTCGATCACGTCTAGCGCGCGGAAATCATCTGGGTTGCTAGTGAGTAGCGGCAGGTGATGCTCATGAGCCTGAGCGGCGATCCACAGATCGTTATAACGCGGACGCGGGCTACGGCCCGCCGCCTTCATCATGGTCGCGAGCAGCCCGAATGAACGAGCGGTCTCTCGCGTCACTGCGAGCACCGACATCCGTTCGATGGCACGCAGAAAGGCAGTGCGCTGTGCTCGCTCGCGGGCGTCGCTTGGAAGTTGCGCGCCGAATTCCAATTCGCCAAGCGAGATCGCGGAGACATGGATCAATTGGGACCCAGCGACGTTGTAGATTGCTTCAGCGTCGAGAGCGCCTTTACTGAGATCGATCCAGACACATGTATCGACGATTAGTTCTGCCATGGATCACGCACCTCGTCGTCGAAATCGGCATTTCGGATATCAGCCATGTACCGATCGGCAACGTCGGGCGGCATCTTTGGGATGCGCTCGAAGGCATCGCGAAGTGTGACAGCCCGCTCGGGCGGGCTGATCGTGCCAAGCACGGTGTTATTGCGGGTGATGGTGACCGATTCCCCGCGCGCCAAGGCGTCGAGCACCTGGTTCGTGCGGCGGGCGAGATCGGTAGCGGTTACAGTAGTCACGAGGACCTCCGGTCAGAATAATACGCATTTTACGTAATTTGCGTAATTTGTCCAGCCCTCTGACTTGCTTGCGAGTGCCCCCTGGTTTTTACGGTTCTCCGGCAAGTACGGTCGGCTCTCTCGCGTCGGTCAAGTCTCGGCAACCTTTCATCATGTCCAAAATTATCTGCGTATACGTCCCGTGTACCGGTGGAATTTTTGTACGGCTGCGATGCGGCTGCCCGACTAGTCGAACAGCTTGTAAAGGCCACCGCGGTTGCTCAACCCATCGGACCAGGGGGCCCGCTGCATCCTTGCCATGCTCACCCGGCTCGCCCGTTTTGTCGCACAGATTCGGATGACCGCGAAGCTTCGCCCATCGAAGGCAGATTCCCCGTCGGTATAGGCTCATCTGCCGTTCCGAGCGTTGCGTTTGCGCGACAAACGAGCGTCGTTTGCAAGCCAGCTCGAAATGAGTACACCGACAAGAGGTATTCAGCTTAAATCCCCCTTAAATCAATCATCTACAAATAAAATACGAGTCCTCTCCTGGGCACCAGAAAGCTAATCAAGCAGTACAAGGAAACAAACAAATAACCCCATAAATCGTTGAATTTGCGGGGTTTTTTGTTTACTTCCCGGTGACGCGAAGTACGGCATTTAAATCGAAGGCGCCAGCACGGCTCACGCCGTACCGGCGCCTCTATCGCTGATCCCCCCCCCCGATCACACCGCGCGGCACGACATCGCGGAAGGTGCCATGCGGGTACTGCGGATACTCTTCGAGGAAGCCCATACGCTCGAGACGCTGCTGGTCGCGCAGCTTCACGCGGCACAGATTCAGCACGCTGTCCTGCATCGAGACGGCCACCTTCTGCCCCTTGCCGGTCTTGTCGCGCGAGATCAGCGCCATGCGGGCGCAATGGGAAGAAGACTGGCGCGAGCCGGGCACGGGCGTGCCGGCGCTTGCCGGTGCCTGATGTCCGTGAGGGATTCAAAACGGCGCGAAACTGTAGCGAATCGGAGTGCAGATGATTCCGGCGCCGCAGGCGTGAACGCTGCGGCGCCGGCTGGCCATCCGGCGCGCGTTGATCGCAACGGATGGCCATAACGCATTGGCGCGGAGAAGATCAGCCGCGCGCTTGCGCCTCGTCTTCCTGAAGCTTGCGCCACAGGATCTTGCCGCTGCCCGACTTCGGCAGCATATCGACGAACTGCACGATGCGCGGCGCCTTGTAGGCCGCCATGTTGGCGTGCGCCCACGCGATGATGTCGTCCTCGCTCACGCTGCCTTGCTGCTTCGGATCGAGCACCACACAGGCTTTCACCGTTTCGCCGCGGCGTTCGTCCTGCGTGCCGATCACGCACACTTCCCTGATCGCCGGATGGCGGTACATCAAGGCTTCGACTTCAGCCGGCCACACCTTGTAGCCCGACGCGTTGATCATCCGCTTCAGACGGTCGGTCATGAAGTAGTAGCCTTCCTCATCGCGCCGCACGAGGTCGCCGGTGCGCAGGAAACGCTTGCCGTCGCGTTCGATGAACGCCTCACGCGTCGCCTGCGGATTGCGCCAGTAGCCCTGCATCACCTGCGGCCCGTGCATGATGAGTTCACCCGATTCGCCGTCCGGCAATTCTTCGAGCGTGATCGGATCGACCACGCGCGCATCCACGTCGAATACCGGAATGCCGAGACACTGCGGCTTCGGACGCTGCGGCGGATTGATGTGCGTGGCCGCCATCGTCTCGGACATGCCGTAGCCCTCGACGAATTCCAGTCCCGTGAGATCGCGCAGCTTCTTCACCACCGCATCGGGCATCGTGGCGCCGCCGCCGCGCATCCACGCGAGACTCGACAGATCGTATTCGTCGATGCGCGGATTCGAAATGAAATCGACCACCATCGTCGAAATCGCCTGCCAGCCGTTGATGCGATAGTGCTCGATCGCGCGCGCGGCGGCGTCGCGATCCCAGCGCGGCAGGATGACGATGGTCGAGCCGTTGTAGAGCGGGCTGTTCATGCCGCCCTGCATGCCGGTCACGTGGAAGAGCGGCAGCACCGAAAGCTGCACGGCATCCTGGTTGCTGCCGAACCAGTTGCAGCCGCCCACCGCCGTGCTCGTCACGCTGCGATGCGTATGCATGCATCCCTTCGGCTTGCCCGTCGTGCCCGACGTATAAGGCATCACGCAGAGGTCGTCGGGACCGGCGCTCAACGCGCCCGGAACGCAGCGCGCATCGAGCACGTCGGTCCAGTGGACGACACCCGGTCCCGCAACATGGCGCGGCGCGCTCACGAACTCGGGCGGCGGCGACGACGGCTCGCGCTTGAGGTAATCGGAATAAGTCGCGACCAGCAGATGATGCAGTCCTGCGCCCTCGCCCTCTTGCACATGCGGCGCGATCCGCGCGTAAAGATCCTGCGCGACAAACGCGGTCGTCGCGCCGCTGTCCTCGACGTAATGCGCGAGTTCCTCGGTGAGGTTCATCGGATTCACGGGCACGACCACGGCGTTGGCGCGCAGGATGCCGTAATACGCAATGATCCACTGCGGGCTGTTCTGCATGTAGAGCAGCACGCGGTCGCCCGCTTTCACGCCGCAGTGCTGCTGCAGATAACCTGCGACGCGCTCGGCCTCGTCCTTGAACTGCGCGAACGTGACAGGCGTGTCGTAGAAGTAGATATAGGGTTTGTCGGGAAAGCGCGCCGCCGATACTTCGGCGTTATAGAACAGGTTCGTGGCCGGAATCGTCAGATGCGGCGACAGATGCGGCGGCCAGTGCGGCGAAGGCAGCGCACGTTTCGCGCGCGCCGCAGGTTGAGAAGCGGACTGTGACAGTTCTGACGTGGACATGGCGGTTTCCGTCTCGTTGGATGCGCGCCGCTGCGGCGCGCATGTCGTGCAATCCGTGCAGGCGCCGCGCATGAAGCGGCGCATGAGGCGGCGCCTGCTGGCCGTGATGAAACTCAGACGACGCTCGCGCCGCCGTCGACAGCCAGGTACTGGCCTGTGATGTGACGTGAAGCAGCGCTCGCGAGGAACACCACGACGCCCTTGAGATCGTCGTCGTCGCCCAGGCGGTGCAGCGGCGTGCGTTCGATCACGGACTCGCCGAGCTTGTCGAGCAGGCCCGCGGACATCTTCGACGGGAAGAAGCCCGGGCAGATCGCGTTGACGTTGATGCCGTACTTGCCCCATTCGGCTGCGAGCGCACGCGTGAAGTGGATTGCCGCAGCCTTCGACGTGTTGTACGCGATGGTCTGCATCGGGCCAGGCGACGCTTTAAGGCCTGCAACCGATGCGACGTTGATGATCTTGCCGCGCTTGCGCGCAATCATGCAGCGCTTGCCGACTTCGCGCGCGAGGAAAAACGGCGCGTTGATGTTCAGGTTCATGACCTTGTGCCACGCCTCGTCGGGATAGTCCTCGGCCGGTGCGCCCCACGTCGCGCCCGCATTGTTCACGAGGATGTCGATCTTCCCGCATGCCGCCAGCGTTTCGTCGACGAGCGGCGCGATGCTCTCTGCGCGCTGGAGGTCGGTGACGACAGTCATCGCCTCGATGCCGCGCGCCTGCAAGTGACGCTGCGCCTGTGCGAGCTCGTCGGCCTTGCGCGCCGTGATCACGACGCGGCACCCCATCTCGCCCAGCGCCTCGGCCATCTGCAGCCCCAGGCCGCGCGAGCCGCCGGTGATGAGCGCCACCTGCCCGCCCAGTTCGAACATGTCCCTGACCTGCATGCTTGCTCCTCCTTGATCTGAGCTGGCCGGTGCGCGGCGCAGCCAATAGGGTTCGACAGACCCGGCATCGCCGGATCACCGACGATGGCGACCGATTCTAGCGACGCCTTCCGCCCAGGTAAATACGGAAAAGCACGGTCGTTCATTTGAAATGACACCAGGGATTAGTCCGAGGTTGTCGCAACTTTGATGCAGATGTTTAATGCCGGGTGTACACTCCCGCCAGGTCCATCGGCTGGCGCGTACCGGACCACACACGACATCACCGCTACAGACGGTGCAGCGCAGCACGATCAGGAGAACAATCAATGAGCTGGACGCGTGAACAGAAGCACGTCACGATCGCCGCCTATCTAGGCTGGACCCTTGACGCTTTCGATTTCTTTCTGACCGTATTCGTCCTGAAAGACATCGCCACGGCATTCAACGTCAAAATCCCTGAAGTCGCATTCGCCATTACGCTCACGCTGGCCATGCGCCCGCTCGGCGCGCTGATATTCGGACGCCTCGCCGACAAGTACGGCCGCCGCCCGACGCTGATGCTCAACATCGCGTTGTATTCGGTGCTCGGCATGCTCTCGGGCTTCTCGCCGAATCTCACGACCTTCCTCGTCCTGCGCTCGCTCTTCGGCGTCGCGATGGGCGGCGAATGGGGCGTCGGCTCCGCGCTCACGATGGAAACCATTCCGCCGAAATCGCGCGGCATCGTTTCGGGCCTCCTGCAGGCCGGTTATCCGAGCGGCTTCCTGCTCGCCTCGATCGTGTTCGGTGTGTTCTATCAACACGTCGGCTGGCGCGGCATGTTCTTCATCGGCGTCGTGCCCGCGCTGCTGGTGCTCTATATCCGCCGCAACATGCCGGAATCCCCGGCATGGAAGGAAATGGAAAAGCGCCCGCGCCCGAGCCTGCGCACGACGCTCAAGCACAATTTCGGCCTGTCGATCTATGCGATCGTGCTGATGACCTGCTTCAACTTCTTCTCGCACGGCACGCAGGATATGTATCCGACGTTCCTGCGCGAACAGCACCACTTCGATCCGCATACCGTCTCGATCATCACCATCGTGCTGAACATCGGCGCAATCTGCGGCGGTCTGTTCTTCGGTTCGCTCTCCGAGAAGATCGGCCGCCGCAAGGCGATCTTCATCTCCGCGCTCATCGCGCTGCCGGTGCTGCCGCTGTGGGCCTTCTCGAGCGGGCCGGTGCTGCTCGCAATGGGCGCGTTCCTGATGCAGATCTCCGTGCAAGGTGCGTGGGGCGTGATTCCGGTGCATCTGAACGAGATCTCGCCCGACGAAGTCCGCGCGACGTTCCCGGGCCTCGTCTACCAGCTCGGCAACCTGTTCGCCTCGGTCAATGCGACGATGCAGGCGTCGTTCGCCGTCTCGCACGACAACAACTACGGCCTCGCGATGGCGGTCGTGGCCGGCACGGTGGCGGTCATCATCGCCGTGATGATTCTCTTCAGCCGCGAGCGCCGTGGCATCGACATGACGCAGTCTGCCAGGCAAGTGTCGGCTGTCTGATCGCGCACACGCAACGCGGCACCGCGGCCACGCGCAACCGCATCGCAACACGAGACCGCGCGGGTTCACGCCCGCGCGGTTTTTCGTTTATGCGTGACGTTCAGTACGCTTTCGCGCCGCGCCGCGGCGTGGCACGATTCGGACTGACGAATGGCTGTCGCACGGCTCGCTGCTCACTGCCGCTTGCTGCTGCTTCCTGCCATTCGCACCACGCTCCATGCACGATGAACGCAACAAAAACGCTAACGACGCCCGGAGAGACCTCATGACCGATCTGCCCTGCCCGCCCTCGACCACCGGCGGCGCCGCGCAACCCGCGCCGGACACCGACGGCATCTGGTACGCGTCGTATCCCGCAGACGTCCCCCGCGAAATCGACGCGCACAGCTACGCCTCGCTCACGCAATTCTTCGATGACTGCACCGCACGCTACGGCCAACGCGTGGCCTACGTGAGCGCCGGTTCGCCGATGACCTATGCCGCGCTCGCGCGCAAGGCCGCCGCGTTCGCGTCGTGGTTGCAGCGTGCGGGCGTTCAGCCGGGCGAACGCGTCGCGATCATGCTGCCCAACACGCTGCAATATCCGGTCGCGCTGTTCGGCGCGCTGAAGGCCGGCGCCATCGTGGTCAACGTGAATCCGCTCTATACCGCGCGCGAACTCACGCACCAGTTGCAGGACAGCGGCGCGCAAACCATCGTCGTGTTCGAAAATTTCGCGAAAACACTCGAAGACGCGTTGCCCGGCACGAACGTCAAGAACATCGTCGTGACGGCGCTTGGCGATCTGCTCGGCGAAGGCTTCAACCTGAAGGGCCGCTTGATCAACTTCATGCTGCGGCACGTCAAGAAACTCGTTCCCGCGTACCGGCTGCCACACGCCGTCAAGCTCCTCGACGCGCTCGCGCAAGGCGCACGCCACCCCGTTGCGCCGGTCAACGTCAAGAGCAGCGATCTCGCGTTCCTGCAATACACCGGCGGCACGACGGGTGTCGCGAAAGGCGCGATGCTCACGCACGGCAATCTCGTCGCCAATCTCGTGCAAGCGAAGACGTGGACCGCAGGCCAGCTCGACGCCGACCAGGAAACCGTGCTCACGCCGCTGCCGCTCTATCACATCTATTCGCTGACCGTGAACGCGATGGTGTTCATGGCGCTCGGCGGCCGCAACATCCTGATCGCGAATCCGCGCGACATCAAACGCGTGATGAAGACGATCCGCCACGAGAAGTTCAGCTGCATCTCGGCGGTGAATACGCTTTACAGCGCGCTGCTCGACAACGAGGAATTCCGCCAGCGCGACTTCTCCGGCCTCAAGCTCGCGATGGCGGGCGGGATGGCGACGCAGCGCGCCGTCGCCGAGCGCTTCAAGGCCGTGACCGGCCAGCCGATTATCGAAGGCTACGGCCTCACCGAATGCTCGCCGATCGTGACGCTCAATCCCGTCGATATCGGCCACCAGCACGACTTCGACGGGATGATCGGCCTGCCCGCGCCTTCGACGCAGGTGCGCTTTCGCCGCGACGACGGCACGTGGGCGAACATCGGCGAAGCGGGCGAGCTGTGCGTGAAGGGTCCGCAGGTCATGCAGGGCTACTGGAACCGCCCCGACGAAACCGCCAAGGTCCTCGACGCCGACGGCTGGCTCGCCACCGGCGACATCGGCGTGATGGACGCACAGGGCTACGTACGGCTCGTCGACCGCAAGAAGGACTTGATCATCGTGTCGGGCTTCAATGTGTACCCGAACGAGATCGAGGACGTGATCGCCTCGCATCCGGGCGTGCGCGAAGTGGCGGCGATCGGCGTGCCCGATCCGGTGCAGGGCGAGCGCGTGAAGGTGTTCGTCGTGCGCCGCGACCCGACGCTCACCGAGGACGCGCTGATCCAGTTCTGCCGCGAGCAGCTCACGGGCTACAAGGTGCCGCGCATCGTCGAGTTCCGCGATACGCTCCCGCAATCGAACATCGGCAAGATCCTGCGGCGCGCGCTGCGCGACGAAGTCGTCGGGAAGAAAGCGCCGGCCTGATTCGTTGATGCCGTGTCGGCGCAGCTTCACCGCAGCTTCACCGCAGCTTCCCGCGCAGTTTCCCGCGCAGTTTCCCGGTGAGTGCGCGCCGCAACGGACTGACGAATTCATGGAGCGTGCGCCGATGAGGTTTCGCACAACGCCGTCTGCCTGTCTCGCGACCCTCTGCGCCGCGCTCGTGTTTCCGCCTGTGCTTCCCTGCGCCGTCGCGCGTGCGCCGCCTGCAGCAGCGGACGTCGGCGCGCACGCGCCCGCATCGCCCGTCGGCGAATCCGCTGCCGACGTCGGGCGTCTGCCGCTTGACGATCAGGTCCGATGGCTGCAGCACGCCGCGCAAGACGGAGGGCTCGCCACGCTCGACGACGCGCAGCTCGTCGCGCTCTTCGCCTCGCTCGATCCGCGCACGCTGCCGCGCTATATCGAGGCAGGCCCGAACGGCTATGCATCGTGCGAGTTCGTGCTGCGGCGCAAGGAGCGCATCCACGGCCGCTGGCCCGCCGAATCCGACCACATGCTCGTGCGGCTCGCGCACGCACCGCTGCGCATCTACGCGCGCTGGCTCCCCGACGGCGCGCATGCGGGCCAGGAAGTGCTCTACGACGCCGCGCGCCGCAGTGATGCCATGTACGGCCATCCGGGCGGCCTCTTTCACAGGGTGTCGCTCTGGACGCGACTCGACGGCGTGTTCGCCCATGCGCAATCGCGCCATCTGCTGACCGATCTCGGCACCGAATACATCGCGCGCCGCTTTATCGACGAGGACGCGCGCCTCGAACAGGCGGGGCTCGTCCGGCCCGCGCAGATCAGCGTGAAGACGGTGGACGGCGCGCGTGTGGTCGCGTTCACCTGGGACGCGCCGCCCGGCGAGAACGGCGGCTACGCGAGCAAGGAGACGCTCGGGCTCGATTTGCGGCATCCGTGGTTCCGCATGGCGCAGTCGTACGACAGCGACGGCAGGCCGTTCGAAGAGATCGTCTTCGAGCGCATCGAGCCGAAGTCCTTCGACGCGCTCACGTTCGATTCGAAGAATCCGGACTATCGCTTCCAGGCGTGGCGCTGACCGCCAGCACGTCAGCACATCAGCACATCAGCACATCAGCACGACCGCGCCGCTCGGCGCGGCGAGGCGCGCCAGCACGAACTGGTCGGAGGGCCGCAGCGCGGCAATCATGCGGGTGCGCGCTCCGGCACATTCGGCGCGTTCGGCGTAGCGGGCAAGGCGCGCGTGCCAGAGCATGCCGATGTCGTCGTCGGCCGGCCACGCTTCGATGCCCTTGCGCGCGGCGTAATGCGCAAGCGCCCTGCCTTGCGCGAGCGCGGGATCGAACAGCGCGATACACGAATACGCACTCGCGCTTTCGCCCGTGAATGCACCACGCACACCGCGCGCGGGCGCGACATCGCACGCGACGGCGAAGAGCGCGCCGCCCGTCTCGCACAGAAATGTCCGCCGGTCCATCGCAGCCTCCCGCTTACGTGTAGCCGCGCTCGTTCCGCCACACCGCTGGCCACACGCCCTGCTTGCCCGGCGACAACACGCCGTGCGGATCGAGCGCGTCCTTGAGGGTTTCCGCGAGACGCAGCAACGCGCCGTCGTTGAAGCCGTATTGCGCAGCAGCGAAGTCCATGTACAGCAGATGCGAGCGGTACACGCCATAGCCCGCCGCGCGCGCATCGCTCATCAGCGCGCGCAGCAGATCGCCCGCACGTTCGGCATCGCTGCGCCGCTCGCGCGCGAAGATCGCCGCGAAGATGTGATGCAAACAGCGCCCCGCCGCCGTGAAGCCGCCGTAGTAATCGAAGCCGTATTCAGCCGCGCGCGTCTTCACGAGCGTGTACTGGCGCATCGCGTCGCGGCCATCGGCGGGACACAGCGGAGAAAAATCCACATGCGCGCCCGAACCGCCGCGCCAGTCGAGCAGGCGAAACGCGGTCATCGTCGGAATGCCCGCGAGGTTGCGATCCGCGCCGCCTTGCGGCTCGTCGCCAGTTATGTCGCCCGCTATGTCGCCCGCTACGTAGCGCGTCGCGACGATGCGCGCGTGCGGCACCGCTGCAAACGCGCGCTCGACCACGCGCCGCTGCGCGTCGATGACTTCGGGCGTGCCGTACAGCCCGAAGTGCAGATTCCAGCGGCCAACGCCGAGATCGCGCTGCATCGCGCTCACGGCGGCCTCCGGCATCGGCCCGTCGCCTTCGAACCAGCGCGTGCGCGGCGCGATGCCCGCCGCGCGCCGGATCACGCCTTCGATCGCCGCATGATTGCGGATCGTCCCATCGAGTTGCAGCGGGCGCAGCGTGTCGACAAGCGCGGCGAGATCCGCTTCGTTGGGCGCCTGCACTTCACCGAGCAGATACGCCGGCGGCGCGGGCATCAGCCAGACACCCAGCTTCGTGACGACGCCGTAGTTCGACTGCGTGAAGAGCGCATCGAATCCGGGGCCGTAGCCATGCCGGTAAAGCTGCCATGCGGTGCCGGTTTCGATCGCGCCCATGCCGGTGCGCACGATGTCGCCGTTCGCGAGCACGACCTCGATGCCGCACAGCGTCGCGGCATGATCGCCGTAGGGCGTCGTGCCGAAGCCGCGTTCGAGCGTGTTGCCGGTCACGCTGCCCCACCCGGCAGCGGGCGGATCGACCCACAGGCGGTAGCCGCCGTCGCGCAGATGGGCGTACAGATCGAAGTAGCTCACGCCGGGTTCGACAAGCGCGTAGGCGAGCCGCTCATCGACGGCGAGAATGCGTTTCAGGCGCTGCAGGTCCAGCACGACCGATCCGGACAGACGCGGCGCCGCACCGCCATAGGCGAAGTTGCGGCCCGTCGAAACGGTCCACAGCGGCACGCCCGTCTCATTCGCGACGCGCAGGATCGCGCGGACTTCGTCCACGTTGGCGGGCAACAGCGCCGCCGACGGCGCGAACGCGCGTGGATCCGCAGCCGGTACGAAGGGATCGAGATACGGTTCGAGCGCCGCGCCGCCACGGCATACGTTGGGTGTGCCGACGATTCGCTCGAACGCCGCCAGCGCGCGCTCGAAGCGCGCTTCGCTCATGCCCGGCGGCAAGATGCGCGCGGCGTCCTGCATCGCGCCGCCCGTCACCACCTGCCCCACTGTGAGGGCTTGCCGCCCAGCGCGCCGCAGAGTTCGTACGCGATGGCCTGCAGCTTGCCTTCGGTGGGCGGGCCGGATAGCGCGTAGCCCATGCGGTCGGTGGTCCAGTAGAACGTGCGGCGATTGCCGTCGCGCAGCAGGCGCACCGCGCCGCTGTCCTTGCCGGATGCGCCGACGTACAGCGTGAGCCGCTCGCCCGCATCGTTCTCGTACATGAACTGCGCGGCCGGTCCCGTGGTGCCGGGCAGCAGCCGTCCGCCGACGAGCGCGTAGCCATACTCGCTCAGCGACGGCACCGAAAGCGGCTTGCCGAGCCGCTTCGAGAGCCACGCGACCAGATGCGTCTCATCGGCCGCGCCGACTTCGACCGGATGGCGTTGCTCGGGCGTATAGACAGCGTAGGCGACGTCCGCATGGCGCGCGAAGGCATCGGGATCGTCGGGCGTGACGAAGCCGCCCGCGCGCGCGCTGTCCGTTTCAGCGACCGGTCCGGCACTTGATCCGGTAACCACCCCGGTCGCCCCGCCGCGCGGCACGAATGCGGCGGCAGCAAGCGCAATGCCCGCGCCCGCGGCGCACCAGGCGGCGGCCATGCCGACGTTCCACCACCACGGATTGCGTGGCCGCAGCACGAGCCAGGAAGCCGGCGTCGGGTCCGCATCGCTTGCGCGGCAAAGCGCCTGCAATGCCGATTTCTGGGCGAAATACGCGCCAACGCGGTTTGCGGCGGGCGGATCGTCCGTAAGCCGTGCATGCAGCGCAGCCCGTTCGTCAGACGACAGTTCGCCGTCCACGTACGCCGAAAGCATTGCGAGATCCGTTTCGGGCGGGCTGCCATCGGCTGCTGCGGCCAGCAAGCACGCCCGATCGCGTTCGAGGTCGTCGTGATTCATCGCGTAGTCCCCACCACCCTGAGCGATGCCGTGCGCCGCGCGGGATCCTGGCCGAGCAGCACCCGCAGATGTTCGCGCGCGCGCGACAGGCGCGACATCACGGTGCCGGACGGCACGCCGAGCACGGCCGACGCTTCGTGGTAACTCAGTTCCTCGACACACACGAGCAACAGCACCTCGCGCTGTGCGGCGGGCAGCAGATAGAGCGCGCGCTGCAGGTCGCGCAGATCGAGCCCGTCGACCTCGCCGTGCGGCGCTTCGAGCGTGCGCCACGGCGCGCTTTCGTCGTCGACCGTAATCTCGCGGCGGCCGCGCAACTGGTCGATATAAATGTGGCGCAGGATCGTCAGGAGCCAGGCGCGCAGATTGCTGTCGGGCCGAAACGAATTCCAGTGCGAAAGCGCGCGCTCCGCCGCATCCTGCACGAGGTCATCGGCCCAGGCGGCGTCACCCGTCAGCGAGCGCGCATAGCGCCGCAGTGGCGCGAGCTGCGCCACCACTTGCGCCTCGAACTCCCTGGACGGATGGCGCAGCACCCCGTCCGCCTGTCAGTAACCGCTGCCCGAGCTGCTGCCCGCACTTCCCGACGACGAGCTGCCGCTCGTATTCATGTCGCCGCACGCAGCCAGCCCTGCCCCGGAAACCGTGACCAGCATCAGGAACACCAGTAGCTTGCGAAATCGCTTCATCGTCACCTCCTTCGAGGACGCGCCTTGCCGTGTAGCCCCGGATATCTTGCGAAGCGCGCGACGCGCAACGCAAGTGCCGACAAACGGATAAACGCGCCGAAAGTCCCCGTTATTCCCGCTGCCTACGTTGTTTTTGACGGTTTTTTTGACTGGATATCGTATGCAGTCGCGTGCATGTTGCATGTGAGGCACCGCACATAACGAATGGGGCGCAAGACGCGAGAATGATTGCCGCTGTAAAGCGAAAGCAAAGTGTCGGCGATCGGCGAGATTCAGTTGCGCACGGGCCGCCGCTTTGCACTACGCTGTGAGCGTACGCCGCAAATGCGGCGCACTGTCACAGGTCGGGCGTGAGTGCCGTCGCCGGTGTCGTCACGGGCGTCTTCGCAGGTTTCAGGCGCGGATGCAATGTAGCGGACGCCGAAGACGTCACGGGCACGAAGCTGACCCCGCCCGCAACCCTGCCGCCGCCGAGGGAAGCAACGATGAGCACGACCCGCCACTCTGCCGATCCGGCGCCGAGCCGGTATAGTGCTGCAGTAGCGCGTGCTCACGCACGCGAATCCCGCCGCCACAAGGTAGAATCCCGGCGAGCAAACGTTTTCAACTGAATGCGGCATCGAGCCGCCAGGTCATATTTCGTCCATGCCTTCCGCAGAATCACATCCCCAAAACGACTTCATGAACGCCGCGCGCAAGGAACGTAAGCGCGTCGAAATCTATCTGGTCAACGGCATTCGCCTGACCGGATGCATCGAGTCGTTCGATCAGTACCTCGTGATGCTGCGCACGCCTGTCGGCCTGCAAGGCATCTACAAGCGCGCCATCTCCACGATCCAGCTCGACACCGGCACGCGGCCGGGCCCCCGCCCGGCGCGACCGGCGCATACCGGCGAGCACACGAGCCGCGGCATCCATGGCAGCCATGGCCCGCGCGAGCCCCGCGAACCGAGAGAGCCGCGCGAATCGCAGGAATCGTGGAGCGCGCCCGCCCCGTCGGGCGATCGTCCGCCGCAGGACGGCCCGGTGGTCGTCACGCGCCGACGCCGGCTCTACGGCACCGGCAGTAACGGCGGCGGCGACTCCGGCAACGTCTGAGCAGTATCGCTGCGCGCATCGCCGCACACGCGTTTTCCACCGGAAACCGGCGACCCGACGCGGTCGCCGCGCCGGTACGCAGCGGCGCGTCTGCCGCACATAGCGCCTCTTTTGCCACTTCCATGACTTTCGGGCCGCACCGCGGGTGCAGCCCGAAACCCGCCTGCATTCAGGGTTTTATCCGTTGGGATATGCTGAGACAAGTACGTCCTGCCACGGAGAACATCATGAGTGCGTCGAAGAAAGCCCGCATGCAGCCACCGGCAGATCCGCTCGACGAAGCGCTGGAAGAAACCTTTCCGGCGAGCGATCCGATCGCGGTCCGGCCGACCCCAAGCAAGCCCGAGCATCACCACTCGGTGAAGCGAGGAAGACGCGCGGGCACCGCCTCCCACGGCTTGAGACATTGAGTTGCGCGATACGCGCGGCAGCGCGCACGGCAAAAGTCGCACGCAGATGATCGGCGCGCGGAGACGCATGAAGCCGCCGAACGTCGCAGCTCCATGAAAGAGACGCCTGATGGCGAACCGGCGTGCCGAAGCACGCCGTGCAGGCGAGCATGCGCAAAGGCGGCGGTACGTCCGGGACGCCCGTCCGCCCTTTGATCGCGAAAGATTCATGCCGCCGCAAACTGCAGCGGCACGACACTTACTGCGCCGGCAAGCCGCCTTCGACCTGACGCTGCAGTTCGCGCACCTGACGCTGCACCGAGCGCAGCTGATCTTGTGCTGCCGTCTTCTGAGCCTGCAGCGCAGTCGCCTGCTCGCGCGATTGCTTCTGCTGGTCGGCCACGAGCGCCTGCTGCTGACGCGCGACCGCGAGGTCGGCCTGCAGCCTGCTTACGTGCCCCTGGGTCAGCGCAATCATGCGATCGGTGAAGGCCTTCTGCGCCTCGAGGCGGATGCCGCGAATCTCGACTTCCGCAAGCTGCTGGGTCTTTGCCGCGAAATCGCGGTAGATCGCTTCGGCGCGCGTTTCGTCGCTCGTCTTGATGACGCGCCAGAACGTCTTGTTCTGGAACAGTGCAACGTAGTACGTCATCTCCTTGCCGTAAAACAGCAAGCTTGCGCCGTACTCACCGTTGTAGGTCGTGCGAAGCCGAATGAGCTGCGACCCGCTGATCATCTTCTGAAGCTCGGCCACGTTGCCGATCGCGTTCTGCTGCGCCTCGTCTGGCGTCAGCACATCCGTCTGGCCCGGAGCTACCGATGCTGCCACCGTCGCCTGAGGCGCCGACGCCGCAACAACCGCAGCAGGCAGGGCCGCCGAATTCGTGTTAGCTGCTTCAACGCCCTGCGTTGTTTGCTGGGTGGTCGGCCCAGCGGATTGCAATGCAGACTGCGCGCAGCCCGTTTGCGTACCCCCGATTAGCACCATGACTGCCAGTGCCGCGTTTCGAACTCTCCGGTCGTAGTTCATGTAGTTCCTGCTTTGAACAGTTCTAGTTTTGGCAAAACGGCCTAATTATTACTCACTTTCCCCGGTTTCGGGCTTCTCATCGCAAAATTGCTGCTTCCATTAATGTTCCCGCAACACTTTTCACCTGATACCGGGAAATCGTGACTTATCTTTGCGTCGGCATTTGCGCCCATAGCGGGTCGGGTATACGGCAGCGGAGGCGACGCATCGCGCTTGCCTGCCCGGCACACAACTTCGCGATGCCAGTGTGCACCAGGAACCCTGCGTTGCCGGGCATGAGTGTGGACTCGCCTTGAGCCGTCGCAAGGCTTACTGCATCTGCACGGCCATCACGCCGATTTTCACGCCCCCACAAGCACCGATCCGGCGATTAATCAGGATACCTGCCGATAAACGATTGGCATACGCATCGCCCCCGACCCATCACGCGAGCGACTAGAGTCCCTCCTCTCAAACGGAGACACCGCTTTCGCGTATGCTGCCCACACCGCCGTGCGCGGCGCGCGCGATGCGCGGTCCGCACGGCCAGGACAAACCATAGGAGACAAAGGATGAACCGGATCACCGGACGCACCGTTGCGTTCGCCGCGCGCGCGGCAACCCGGCTCGCACTCGCGAGCGCCTTGCTCGGCGGCGCAATCGCAGCCTACGCCCAGACCAATACGCCGGTCGGCGTCTGGCAGACCGTCGACGATCACACCGGCCAGCCGAAAGCGCTCGTCCAGATCAGCGACGACGGCAGCGGCCAGCTCAGCGGCAAGGTCATCAAGGGCCTCAGCGCCAGCAATAATCCGGAGCGCAAGTGCACCGCGTGCACGGACGCACGCAAGGATCAGCCGATTCTCGGCATGACGGTCATTGACGGGATGAAGAAGACCGACGAGGGCTGGGACGGCGGTCACATCCTCGATCCGGAAAACGGCAAGGTGTACCGCTGCAAGATGCACGTCGAAGACGGCGGTCACAAGCTCGTGGTGCGCGGCTATCTGGGCATCGCCCTGCTCGGCCGCTCACAAACGTGGATTCGCCAGCAGTAGTTGCCAGCGGCAGTTGCGTTTCGACGTGGATGAGGAGAACGGATGCGAAGCAGTGCGGGACCGCGAGACATCGCGCGCACCCGCCTGCATGCGTATCCGGAAGTGGCTTCGCCTGCCACGGTGAACCTGTGGGCCGGACGGCGATCCACAGGTCATGATGCAGTTCAGGAACTCGGGCGGAACAGCAGGCGATGAGTGGGGAACGGCGGCGTCCCCGTGGATGTGACCGGGCCGAACGGCGAACCCTTCTTCACCGGCGGCGGCTCGTTGCGCATGCCCTTGCCCGCGCGGTTCATCGGCTTGCGCATGCGCGATTCAAACGCATGGCAGACAACCGCGCCTTCATCACCGAACAGTTCGGCCATCACGCGCTTCAGTACGCCTTCGTCGTACCAGGCTTTGAACCGGCGATGGCAGGTCTGGTACGAGGGATAGCGGCGCGGCATGGCCGACCACGTCGCGCCGCTATACATGACCCACAGAACACCATTGAGTACCGACCGCGTATTGGCGAGCGGCCGGCCGCGCAATTCGGTACGCTGCCGCAATTCTGGGAAAAGCGGCATGACGCGTTCCCATTCGTCCTCGTTAATATCGCGATGCGGGGTCAAGGTGTTCTCCTTTGTCGGGGTTGTCACCGACAAACGATATCCACTTGCCCCCGCGCCGAGTATCAGACGGGTCTGAATCTTGAAAACATCGACGCGCCCGTTTTTCGCGACATTCGCGACAACGCGGACGCGCTTGCTCAGGTAAGCGATGTATCGACGATACGGCGCGGCGCTTCGAGATATTCCTTCGACTGCATCTCGACGATCCGCGAAACCGTGCGCGTGAACTCGTTCGCCATCGGGCCTTCGACGTAGAGCGCCTCGGGACACACCGCCGCCGACATCAGCAGCTTCACCTTGTGGTCGTAGAACACGTCGATGAGCCACGTGAAGCGGCGCGCTTCGGACTGCATGCGCGGCGTCATCTGCGGCACGCCCGACAGAATCACGGCATGAAAGCGGCTTGCCAGTTCCAGATAGTCGTTCTGCGAGCGCGGCCCGCCGCAGAGCGTCGCGAAGTCGAACCAGACCACGCCGTCGGCACGGCGCAGCGCCTTGATCTCGCGCTTCTCGATGTGCAGGATCGGGCTTTCGTCAGGCACCGCCGCGAGTTGCGCGAACGAGTGCCGCAGTGCGCGGTCGGCTTCGGCGCCGAGCGGCGTATGGTAGACCTCGACCTGCGCGAGCGTGCGCTGCCGGTAGTCGATGCCCGCGTCGACGTTGAGCACGTCGAGCTTGTCCTTGAGCAGCGCGATGGCGGGCAGCATGCGGTCGCGATGCAGGCCATCGGGATAGAGCAGATCGGGATCGTAGTTGGACGTCATCACGAACTGCACGCCGTTCGTGAAGAGACGGTCGAGCAGCCGATACAGGATCATCGCGTCGGCGATGTCCGAGACATGGAATTCGTCGAAGCAGATCAGGCGATATCGCTTCGCAATGCGGCGCGCGAGTTCGTCGAGCGGATCGGCCTGGCCCTTGAGTTCTTCCAGCTCGCGATGCACCTCGCGCATGAATTCGTGGAAGTGCAGGCGCGTCTTGCGCTGCACGGGCACGACCGCATAGAAGCTGTCCATCAGGAAGCTCTTGCCGCGCCCCACGCCGCCCCACATGTACACGCCGCGCGGCAGATCGGGGTGAATGATGAGCTTCTTGAACGCGTTCGAGCGGCGCGACTTGTACGCAACCCATTCGTCGTAGCACTGCTGCAGCCGGTCGACCGCGGTGCGCTGGGCCGTATCTGACTGGTACCCCCGGTTTTGCAGTTCCTTTTCGTAGTACTTGGTGACGTTCATTTCATGGGCCGCAAATAAGCAGAGGCGGGTGGGATAGAACCCACCCGCCTCTTCGTCGTGATGCAAGATACTGTGCGGCAGAGCATCCGACGGAATTGACCACCCCGCCGGACGCCCTGCCCGCGCGCATTACATGTTGAGTGCGCGCTTGTCGGTGGCGAGAGCCGCCTCGCGCATGACTTCGGAGAGAGACGGGTGCGGATGGCAGATGCGGCCGATGTCTTCGGCAGCCGCCTTGAATTCCATCGCCACCACGGCTTCCGCGATCAGGTCCGATGCGTTCGCCGAGATGATGTGCACGCCGAGCAGCTCGTCGGTCTTCGCGTCGGCGATCATCTTCACAAAGCCGTCGGCCTTGTTGATGCCGAGCGCGCGGCCGTTCGCGATGAACGGGAACTGGCCCGTCTTGACTTCGCGGCCTTCAGCCTTCAGCTGCTGCTCCGTCTTGCCGACCCATGCGATTTCCGGCTCGGTGTAGATCACCCACGGAATGCAGTTGTAGTCGATGTGCGGCTTCTGGCCGTCGATGATCTCGGCCACCAGCACGCCTTCGTCTTCGGCCTTGTGCGCGAGCATCGGGCCACGCACCACGTCGCCGATCGCGTACACGTTCGGCACGCTCGTGGCGCAGTGGTTGTCGACGTCGATGAAGCCGCGCTCGTTCGCCTTCAGGCCGATCGCTTCGAGGCCGAGGTTGTCGGTGTTCGGCACGCGGCCCACCGAGACGATCAGGCGGTCGGCTTCGAGCGTCTGCGCCTTGCCGTCCTTGTCCGTGTAGGCGATCGTGACGCTCTTGTCCGTTGCCTTCACTTCGCCCACCTTCACGCCGACGTGAATGTCGAGCCCCTGCTTCTTGAGGAGCTTGGCGGCTTCCTTCGACAGCGACTGGTCAGCCGCGCCGAGGAATTCCGGCAGCGCTTCGAGCACCGTGACTTCGGAACCGAGACGGCGCCACACCGAGCCGAGTTCGAGGCCGATCACGCCTGCGCCGATCACGGCGAGCTTCTTCGGCACGGCGTCGAACGAGAGCGCGCCTTCGTTGTCGGCGACGATCTTGTTGTCGACCGGAATGCCCGGCAGGTGACGCGCCTTCGAACCGGTCGCGATGATGACGTTCTTCGCCGTCACGACTTCCGCGTCGGCTTCGCCGCTCACTTCGATCTGCACGCCGGCTTCGTTCTTGCCGACGAACTTGCCGTGACCCTTGAGCCACGTGATCTTGTTCTTGCGGAACAGGAACTCGATCCCCTTCGTCATCTTTTCGACGATGTCGTTCTTGCGGGCCAACATCTTCGAGACGTCGATCTTGACGTCCGAAACGCTGATGCCGTGATCGATCAGGTGATGCTGGGCGTTTTCGAACTGTTCCGACGAAGCGAGCAGCGCCTTCGACGGAATGCAGCCCACGTTCAGGCAGGTGCCGCCGAGCTTCAGCGCGCCGGCCGGGTTCTTCCACTTTTCAATGCAGGCAACCGACTTGCCGAGTTGGGCAGCGCGGATCGCCGCGATATAGCCGCCGGGGCCGGCGCCGATCACGACGACGTCAAATTCTTTGGACATGGTCATCCTTTCGGGACTTGAGCGCGCCACGCGGGCGGTGGATTCCACCGCCCGCGCGCGCGACGCTCAGAGAGACTTGATGATGCGAATGATGCGCAATGAAGCAGCGCTGCTTTACAGATCGAGCAGCAGACGAGCCGGATCTTCCAGCGCGTCCTTCATGGCAACCAGCGACAGGACGGCTTCGCGGCCGTCGATGATGCGGTGGTCGTACGACATCGCGAGGTAGTTCATCGGACGGATCACGATCTGGCCGTTCTCGACGACAGCGCGTTCCTTCGTGGCGTGCACGCCGAGGATCGCCGACTGCGGCGGGTTGATGATCGGGGTCGAGAGCATCGAGCCGAACACGCCGCCGTTCGAGATCGAGAACGTACCGCCCGTCATTTCCTCGATCGACAGCTTGCCGTCCTTCGCCTTCTGACCGAACTCGGCGATCTTCTTTTCGATGTCGGCGAGGCTCATCTGGTCGGCGTTGCGCAGGATCGGCACCACGAGACCGCGCGGCGAGCCGACAGCGATACCGATGTCGAAGTAGCCGTGATAGACGATGTCGTTACCGTCGATCGACGCGTTCACGAGCGGGAACTTCTTCAGCGCATGAACCGCCGCCTTCACGAAGAACGACATGAAGCCGAGCTTCACGCCGTGTTCCTTCTCGAACTTGTCCTTGTACTTGTTGCGCAGATCCATGACCGGCGCCATGTTCACTTCGTTGAACGTCGTGAGGATGGCGTTGGTTTGCTGCGATTCGAGCAGACGCTCGGCGATACGCGCACGCAGACGCGACATCGGCACGCGCTGTTCCGGACGGTCGGCCAGCCAGTTGCCGGCAGCAGCCGGCGCCTTGACGTCCGGCAGCGCCGGGCGTGCAGCGGCGGGCTTCGCCGCCGGTGCGGGCGCAGCGGCCTTCGGCGCGCCCGCGCCGAGCACGTCCTGCTTCGTGATGCGGCCGTCGCGGCCCGTGCCGGCGACGTCCGAACCCGACAAGCCCTTCTCGGCCATCAGCTTCGAAGCGGCGGGCGAGGCGACGCTGCTGCTTGCGCCCGTCGTTGCAGCGGCGGCGACAGCAGCGGGGGCTGCGGCAGCGGCCGGAGCGGCTGCGGGCGCGGCGGCGGCGGCGGGTGCTGCTGCGCTTGCCTTGCCTTCCGTGTCGATCTTCGCGATCACTTGATCAGCCACGACGGTGTCGCCGTCATTGGCCAGGAACTCGGCCAGCACGCCGGCTGCGGGCGCCGGCACTTCGAGCACGACCTTATCGGTCTCGAGTTCGATGAGGATTTCGTCCAGGGCGACAGCTTCGCCCGGCTTCTTCTTCCACTGCAGCATGGTGGCTTCCGAAACCGACTCCGAAAGCTGGGGGACCTTGACTTCAACGATAGCCATGTGATTTTTTCCTGAATACGTACCGGGGTTCCCCCCGTGAAACGAACCGGGTCGCGCACGTGAGCGCGGGAAAGCGCGTGATTTGCGAGTCGCGCCTTCCCGGTTCGAGTTGCTCTTTCGTGCTTACTTCGCGACCTGCGCGCCCTTCAGGCGGCCGAACGCACCTTCGATCAGCGCCTTCTGCTGCTCGTAGTGCTTCGCGTAGTAGCCGACCGCCGGGGAGGCGGAAGCAGGACGGCCGCTGTACGCGAGCTTCTGCCCTTCCTTCATGCCTTCCTTCAGATGGTGCTCGATGTAGAACCACGGGCCCTGATTCTGCGGCTCGTCCTGCACCCAGACCACTTCGGTCGCGTTGTCGTACTTCTTCATTTCCGCTTCGAACTGCTTGTGCGCGAACGGATAGAGCTGTTCGATACGCACGATCGCGGCGTCGGTCAACTTCGCTTCGCGGCGATGTGCGACGAGGTCGTAGTACACGCGGCCCGAGCAGGCGACCACGCGCTTGACCTTCTTCGGATCGATCGACTCGTCCACTTCGCCGATGACCGGCATGAACGTGCCGTTCGCCAGTTCGGACAGGTCCGACACGGCTTCCTTGTGACGCAGCAGCGACTTCGGCGTGAAGACGATGAGCGGCTTGCGGAAGAGGCGGATCATCTGGCGGCGCAGCAGGTGGAAGACCTGCGCCGGCGTGGTCGGCTGAACGACCTGCATGTTGTGCTCGGCGCACAGTTGCAGATAGCGTTCGATACGCGCCGACGAGTGCTCCGGACCCTGGCCTTCATAGCCGTGCGGCAGCAGCATCGTGAGACCCGAGACGCGGCCCCACTTCACTTCGCCCGACGAGATGAACTGGTCGATCACGACCTGCGCGCCGTTCGCGAAGTCGCCGAACTGGCCTTCCCACAGCACGAGCGTGTTCGGTTCGGCGGTCGAGTAGCCGTACTCGAAACCGAGCACCGCTTCTTCGGACAGCACCGAGTCGATCACGGTGAACTTCGCCTGGTTCTCGGCGATGTTCTGCAGCGGAATGTACGTGCCGTCGTTCCAGCGCTCGCGGTTCTGGTCGTGCAGCACCGCGTGACGGTGCGTGAACGTGCCGCGGCCCGAATCCTGGCCGGTCAGACGGACGGTGTAGCCCGAAGCGACCAGCGACGCGAACGCGAGGTGTTCGCCCATGCCCCAGTCGAGCTTCGCGTCGCCCTTGCCCATCGTGCGGCGGTCGTTGATGACGCGCTCGACGAGCGGGTGAACCTTGAAGTTCTCGGGGACCGTGGTGATGCGTTCGGCGAGGCGCTTGAGCTCGGCGAGCGGAACGGCCGTATCGGCGGCGTCGGTCCACTTGCGGTTCAGGAACGGCACCCAGTCGACGGCGTACTTGCTCTTGTAGTTCGAGAGCACCGGATCGACCGTGTGGTTGCCTTCGTCCATCGCGGCGCGATACGCCTTGACGTAGCCGTCGGCGTCCGCTGCCGTGATCACGCCCTGCTGCACGAGCTTCTCGGCGTACAGCGCACGGGTGCCCGGGTGCTGCGCGATCTTCTTGTACATGAGCGGCTGCGTGACCGCCGGCGTGTCCTGCTCGTTGTGGCCCAGCTTGCGGAAGCACACGATGTCGACGACGACATCCTTGTGGAACTGCATGCGGAATTCGATCGCGAGCTGCGTGGCGAGCACGACGGCTTCGGGATCGTCGCCGTTCACGTGCAGCACCGGCGCTTCGATCATCTTGACCACGTCGGTGCAGTAGAGCGTCGAGCGCGTATCGCGCGGGTCCGACGTCGTGAAGCCGATCTGGTTGTTGATGACGATGTGCAGCGTGCCGTGCGTGCCGTAGCCGCGCGTCTGCGCGAGGTTCAGCGTTTCCATCACGCAGCCCTGGCCCGCGAAAGCCGCGTCGCCGTGGATCTGCACCGGCAGCACCTGCAGGCCGTTTTCGTCGCCGCGGCGATCCATACGCGCCTTGGCCGAGCCTTCGACCACCGGGTTGACGATTTCGAGGTGCGACGGATTGAATGCGAGCGACAGGTGGACCGGGCCGCCTTCGGTGGCCATATCCGACGAGAAGCCCTTGTGGTACTTCACGTCGCCGGCCGGCAGATCGTCGACGTGCTTGCCTTCGAATTCGGCGAAGAGGTCGGCCGGCATCTTGCCGAGCGTATTGACCAGCACGTTCAGGCGGCCGCGGTGGGCCATGCCGATGACGATTTCCTGCACGCCCTTTGCACCCGCGTGACGGACGACTTCGTCCATCGACGCGATGAAGCTCTCGCCGCCTTCGAGCGAGAAGCGCTTCTGGCCGACGTACTTGGTGTGCAGGAAGCGCTCGAGGCCTTCGGCGGCCGTCAGGCGCTGCAGGATGTGCTTCTTCTTGTCGTTGGAGAAGTTCGGCGTCGAACGGATCGACTCGAGCTTTTCCTTCCACCAGCGCTTCTGTTCAGGATCGCCGATGTACATGTATTCGACGCCGATCGTACCGCAGTACGTATCGCGCAGCGACTTGACGATCTCGCGCAGCGTCGCGCGCTCGTAACCGAAATACAGGTTCGTGGCGCTGAACGTCTCGTCCATGTCGGCTTCGGTGAAGTCGTAGAACGCGGGCTCGAGTTCGGGGATATTCGGACGCTCGCGGCGCTTGAGCGGATCGAGGTTGGCCCATTGCGAGCCGAGGAATCGATACGCGCCGATCAGCGATTGAACGTAAACCTGCTTGCGGGCCGTGGCGAGATCTTCGCCGCCACCGCGAGAAACGAATGCGTTGGCCTTGGCACGCTGGGCGAACGACTCGACGATCGGGCCGTGCGCGACGTCGCTGTCTGCCGTGCCGCTCGACGAGGGCACGTTTTGCAGCGCGTCGAAATACTCGCGCCAGGTGTCCGGGACGGACGCAGGGTTATCAAGATATGCTTCGTATAGCTCTTCGACATACGGAGCATTACCGCCGAACAGATAGGAGTTCAGCTGGAATTGCTTCATCGTTTCCGACATTTACGCTCACCTTTCTTCGAGTTTCTCGAGAAATAGCGGGTTACTCAACCTTCCGCGACACGGCCTGACCGTTTAGCGGATTGCGAATCAAGTCTGCTTGGAAGGACCTAAATCATGCATCCGCGGAGGATAGCACATAAGTGCGTGTCTCCGTCGGACGCAACGTGACGCGAGAACCGCACGCAAGCCCTTTCCAGACAGGCTTTCACGGCTCTTGCGGCACACTCTTTTTTGCACTGCAATACAAATTTACCGGACGCAAAAAAGCCGCCTGCATAGGGGCGGCTTTTTTGCATCCTTATTTGCATTGCAGTGCGCAAAATCGTTGAACCTGATTACTCGGCAACGGCTTCACGGCTTGCGCGACGGCGCTCGTGCTCTTTCAGATGGCGCTTGCGCAGGCGAATCGACTGCGGCGTCACTTCCACGAGTTCGTCGTCGTCGATGAATTCGACCGCATATTCGAGCGACATCTGGATCGCCGGCACGAGGCGCACGGCTTCGTCGGTGCCCGAGGCGCGCACGTTGGTGAGCTGCTTGCCCTTGATCGGGTTCACGACGAGGTCGTTGTCGCGGCTGTGGATGCCGATGATCATGCCCTCGTACAGCGCGTCGCCCGGCTTCACGAACATGCGGCCGCGATCCTGCAGCTTCCACAGCGCGTAGGCGACGGCCGCGCCGTCGTCCTGCGAGATCAGCACGCCGTTGCGGCGCTCGCCGAGCGAACCGTCCTTGATCGGGCCATATTCGTCGAACACGTGGCTCATCAGGCCCGTGCCGCGCGTGAGCGTCATGAACTCGCCCTGGAAGCCGATCAGACCGCGCGCAGGGATGCGGTATTCAAGACGCGTGCGGCCACGGCCGTCCGACGCCATGTCGAGCATTTCGCCCTTGCGGCGGCCAAGCTCTTCCATCACGCCGCCCTGGTGGCCGTCTTCGACGTCCACGGTCAGTTGCTCGTACGGCTCCATCTTCACGCCGTCGACTTCGTGCAGCACGACGCGCGGACGCGACACGGCCAGCTCGTAGCCCTCGCGGCGCATGTTTTCGATCAGGATCGTGAGGTGCAGCTCGCCGCGGCCCGACACTTCGAACGTCGTTTCGTCGCCCGTGTCCTTCACGCGCAGCGCGACGTTGTGGTTCAGTTCCTTCGTGAGGCGGTCGCGGATCTGGCGGCTCGTCACGAACTTGCCTTCCTTGCCCGCGAGCGGCGACGAGTTCACGAGGAAGTTCATCGTGAGCGTCGGCTCGTCCACCGTGATCATCGGCAGCGCTTCGGGATTGTCGACCGCGCAGATCGTGGCGCCGATGCCGATGTCCTCGATGCCGTTGATCAGCACGATGTCGCCGGCTTCGGCCGACTCGACCTGCACGCGCTCAAGGCCGTGGAACGACAGCACCTGGTTGATCTTGCGGTTCATCACTTCGCCTTCCGGGCCGAAGCGCAGCGCGACCTGCTGACCCGGCCTGATGCGCCCGCGCGTGATGCGGCCGACGCCGATACGGCCGACGTAGGTCGAGTAGTCGAGCGAGGTGATCTGCAGTTGCAGCGGGCCTTCCGGATCGGCGGCGCGCACCGGCACGTGCTGGAGGATCGCCTCGAAGAGCGGACGCATGTCGCCTTCGCGGGCCGAATCGTCGAGCGACGCGTAGCCGTTCAGGCCCGACGCGTACACCACCGGGAAATCGAGCTGCTCTTCGGTCGCGCCGAGCTTGTCGAAGAGGTCGAACGTCTGGTTGATGACCCAGTCGATACGCGCGCCCGGACGGTCGATCTTGTTGACGACGACGATCGGCTTGAGGCCGAGCGCGAGGGCCTTCTTCGTGACGAAGCGCGTTTGCGGCATCGGGCCTTCGACGGCGTCGACGAGCAGCAGCACCGAGTCGACCATCGAGAGCACGCGCTCCACTTCACCGCCGAAGTCGGCGTGGCCCGGGGTATCGACGATGTTGATGTGGGTGCCTTCGTACTCGACCGCGCAGTTTTTCGCGAGAATCGTGATCCCGCGCTCTTTTTCGATGTCGTTCGAGTCCATGACGCGTTCGGCGATCTGCTGGTTTTCGCGGAACGTGCCGGACTGGCGCAGCAGTTGATCGACGAGCGTGGTCTTGCCGTGGTCGACGTGGGCAATGATGGCGATGTTGCGAAGAGCGCGGGACATAGGAACCTGGGGACACAGTTGAGTGCGCGGCTAACAGATAGACAGGCATCGGGGGCATCGACGTGCTGCGTTCGTGCCCCATTCGCCTGGTTCTGCCGGCTGCCGTTGCGCCGGTTCCGGCCAAACCGGAACACAGCACCCCGACAAAAACGCACTTTTCGGGAACCTGCAAGTATAGCACGCGAGGATGACTTCCTCTGACACATGTCCTCATCGCACGCTGTAAGGTGACGGGGTGACCGCCCGGAGCCATCCGGACAGCATTCGGCAGCGCAAGATTTATCGCCGGGATTACCGCCTCGATTTGCGCCTCGATTTGCGCCTCGATTTGCGCCTTCTATAGCGCGCCAGCCTTTTGCCACGGCCTTTCCGAGCCAAAACAGGCGATTCTCCCACGCTCTCTAGATCGGATTAAGCTCGATATCTGCAAAACATTTTCGGCAATTGCATAATTGACGCTTGCCGCGTCAACTAATCGCACTCTATAATCCGTGCCTAGTCAATCATTGCAGGCGCAGCAGAATTATGACTGATCCGGCCCATACACCTCCGTCCGAAGTCCTTGAGTACGACTTCGGAGAAAGCGTCGGCTACCTCATTTCACGCGTGAAGTCGACCATGTCGAATCTGGTCAACCAGCGCACCGTCGCGGAACTCGGCGTCACGAGCCAGCAGGCAAGCGTGCTGTTCATGGTCGCGAGCGGCAAGTGCGTGCTCGCTGCGGAACTGGCCCGCGAGTACGGGATCGATGCCAGCGCGGTGACGCGGCTCGTCGACCGGCTGGAAACGCGGGGGCTGCTCAAGCGCGTGCGCAGCTCAGAGGACCGCCGGGCGGTGCGTCTTGCGCTCACGCCCGAAGGCCAGGCAATCGCGAGACGCATGCCGGCGATGTTCACCAGCATCAGCGAGCGCCTCTTGAGCGGCCTCTCGCCCGAGGAAGTCGGGTTCCTGAAAAGCATGCTGCGGCGCGTGCTGGCGAACGGCTGCGAAGCGAGCCAGAATCCGCCTGCCAATTCGTGACGGGGCAATTAAATTTGAAAATATCTCAAACGAAAATAGCTGCACCGTCCAGCATTACCTTCTCCTCACACGCATCGAGACGAGCAATGACTCCCCATTCCCAGTCCCGGTCAGCCGTACGCCGGGCCGCCGCCGCAGCAGCAGCCATGGCGGCGCTGGCCCTTTCGGGATGCGCGAACTACTTCGGCATCGAGAGCGACAAGACCATTGCCCAGCCGCAGCAGTTCGAAACCTTGCAGAGCATCCCCGCACAGGGCGGCCAGTGGCCCACGCTCGACTGGGCAAACCAGTTCGGCGACCCGCAACTGCCGAAGCTGATCGACGAAGCGCTCGAAGGCAATCCGACCATCGCACAGGCGCAGGCGCGCATCGCCAAAGCGTCGTCGTACATCCAGACGTCGAAGTCGGCGCTCTTTCCGAAGGTCAATGGGAGCTACTCGTGGACCCGCCAGCTGTACTCGGCCAATGCCCTCTACCCGCCTCCGTTCGGCGGCTCCTGGTATAGCGAGAACAACGCGCTCGTGAGCGCATCGTGGGACCTCGACCTCTGGGGCAAGAACCGTCAGCGCCTCGCACAGGCCGTCTCCGCGCAAAAGGCTTCCGTCGCCGACATGCAGCAGTCGCGCATCACGCTCGCGGCATCGGTCGCGCGCACGTATAACCAGCTCGCCCAGCTCTATGCGCTGCGCGACATCGCCTCGCACGAAATCGACAACCGCAAGACCGTCGGCACGATCACCAATGGGCGCGTGCTCGCGGGCCTCGACACCAACGTCGAGCGTCAGACCGCCAACGGCAATATCGCGTCGAGCCAGGCCAATCTCTCGCAGATCGACGGCCAGATCGAAACCGTGCGCTACCAGCTCGCCGCGCTGCTCGGCAAGGGACCGGATCGCGGGCTGCAGATCGCGCAGCCGGTGCTGCAGCCGAACACCGATGTCGCGCTGCCCGACAGCCTGCCCGCCGATCTCGTGTCGCGCCGCCCGGACATCGTCGCCGCGCGCTGGCAGGTCGAAGCCGCCATGCACGACGTGAAGGAAGCCAAGGCCGAGTTCTATCCGGACGTGAACCTCGCGGCGGGCTTCGGCTTCGATGCGTTCGGCTGGGGCAGATTCCTCAACTTCACGAGCCGCCAGATGCAGTTCGGCCCGGCAGTCCACCTGCCGATCTTCGATGCGGGCGCCCTGCGCGGACAGTTGAAGGGCCGCTATGCCGACTTCGAACTCGACGTGGCGAACTACAACCAGACGCTCATCGGCGCGTTCCAGGACGTCGCGACCCAGGTCGCGTCGATCCGTTCGGCCGACCGGCAGCTCGTCGATGCCGAGCGCGCGCTCGATGCCTCGACGAACGCCTGGCAGCTCGCCGTGATCCGCTACAAGGCGGGCCTGTCAGAGCAGCTTCAGGTGCTCAACGCCGACCAGAACCGCCTCGCCGCCGAACAGACGGTGACGAA
Source organism: Paraburkholderia sp. (assembly GCF_004298475.1). Classification (GTDB taxonomy): domain Bacteria; phylum Pseudomonadota; class Gammaproteobacteria; order Burkholderiales; family Burkholderiaceae; genus Paraburkholderia; species Paraburkholderia denitrificans. The sequence goes on from NZ_SCRP01000010.1 coordinate 270,690, forward strand.
CCTGAAGGCGCAGCGGCGCGACGCCCAGATGGCGCTCATCAAGTCGCTCGGCGGCGGGTTCGACGCACACGGCGCGGACCTCGTGCCGCCCGCCGCCGTCGGCAGCGAAGCGAAGGGCCCCAACGGCGCGCCGTGGACCGGCACGACGGCGCCTGCACTGCCCGCTTCGGCGACGGCAGCGGCATCGAACTGAAACCGCGCCTGCCCGACCAGAACAGCCTCGATCGAATAGTCGAGCGAACAGCACAAGCGAACCCCCGGAGATCGTTTCCATGACCACCCCCCAGCAACCGGCCGCCGGTCCGCAACCGAACGCGCAGCCGAGCGCGAGCAACGGCAAGCGCCGCCGCATGATGACGCTGCTCGTCCTCGTGATCACGATTGCAGCCATTGCCTACGGCCTCTATTACTTCCTCCTCGCGCGGTATATGGAAGGCACCGACGACGCCTATGTGAACGGCAACGTCGTGCAGATCACGCCGCAGGTCACCGGCACGGTGATCGCAGTGAAGGCGGACGACACGCAGACGGTCAAGGCAGGCGACCCGCTCGTGGTGCTCGACCCCGCCGACTCGCGCATCGCGCTGCAGCAGGCCGAAGCGAATCTTGCGCAGACGGTGCGCCAGGTGCGCGGCCTCTTCGCCGACGATAGCCAGTACGAAGCACAAGTCGCCGTGCGCGAGGCCGATCTCGCGCGTGCCCAGGACGACCTGCGCCGCCGCATGCAGGTCGCGCAGACGGGCGCCGTCTCGCAGGAAGAGATTTCGCACGCACGCGAGTCCGTGCGGGGCGCCGAAGCCGCACTCGAAGCCGCCCAGCATCAGCTCGCCGCCAACCGCGCGCTCACCGCGAACACGACCATCTCGTCGCATCCGAACGTCATGGCCGCCGCGGCCAAGGTTCGCGACGCATATCTCGCGAACGCGCGCAACACGCTGCCCGCGCCGGTCACCGGCTACGTGGCGAAGCGCTCGGTGCAGGTGGGCCAGCGCGTCTCGCCGGGCACGCCGCTCATGTCGGTCGTGCCGCTCAACGCCGTGTGGGTCGACGCGAACTTCAAGGAAGTGCAGCTCAAGCACATGCGCATTGGCCAGCCGGTCGAAATGACGGCCGACGTGTACGGCTCTTCGGTGGTCTACCACGGCAAGGTCGTGGGCTTCTCGGCGGGCACGGGCTCGGCGTTCTCGCTGCTGCCCGCGCAAAACGCCACGGGTAACTGGATCAAGGTCGTACAGCGCCTGCCGGTGCGCATCTCGCTCGATCCGGCCGACCTCGAAAAACACCCGCTGCGTATCGGCCTGTCGATGCAGGTGGACGTGAACATCAAGGACGATTCGGGCAGCCAGCTCGGCAACGCGCAGAACACGGTCTATCAGACCGACGTGTTCGACAAGTACGGCGCGGAAGCCGATGCCGAAATCGCCCGCATCGTGTCGGAAAACACCGGCGCCAACGCGGCGGCCAGGACCGGCGCAACGGTGTCGTCGGCGAAGTCCGCCGCCAGGGCGATGTAAGCCGCCGCCGCCAACCCACGGTCGAAACCCGCCCAACAACGAGCGAATTAATGGCAGAGCAACAACCCGTCGTCCATCCGCCGCTGCAGGGCGCAAAACTCGTGTTCGGTACCATTGCGGTGTCGCTCGCGGTTTTCATGAACGTGCTGGACACCTCGATCGCCAACGTGTCGATCCCGTCGATCTCGGGCGACCTCGGTGTGTCGTCCGACCAGGGCACGTGGGTCATCACCTCGTTCGCGGTCGCGAACGCGATCTCCGTGCCGCTGACCGGATGGCTCACCGACCGCATCGGTCAGGTGCGTCTTTTCATGGCGTCGATCATTCTGTTCGTGATCTCGTCGTGGATGTGCGGCCTCGCGCCCACGCTGCCCTTCCTGCTCGCCTCGCGCGTGCTGCAGGGCGCGGTGGCGGGCCCGATGATCCCGCTCTCGCAGACGCTCCTGCTCGCAAGCTACCCGCGCGCGAAGGCGCCCATCGCGCTCTCCATGTGGTCGATGACGACACTCATCGCGCCGGTGGCAGGGCCGATTCTCGGCGGCTGGATCTCCGACAACATTTCGTGGCCGTGGATCTTCTACGTGAACATTCCGGTCGGCATCGTGGCCGCATTCGCGACGTGGACGATCTTCCGCGACCGCGATTCGGTCGTTAAAAAGGCGCCCATCGACGGCGTCGGCCTCGCGTTGCTGATCATCTGGGTCGGTTCGCTGCAGGTGATGCTCGACAAGGGCAAGGACCTCGACTGGTTCTCGTCGACGACGATCGTTGCGCTCGCACTCACCGCGGTCATCGCGTTCGCTTTCTTCGTCGTGTGGGAACTGACAGACAAGCATCCGGTCGTCGATCTCTCGCTCTTCGCGCGGCGCAACTTCACAGGCGGCACGATCGCGCTTGCGGTGGGTTACGGCCTGTACTTCGGCAATCTCGTGCTGCTGCCGCTGTGGCTGCAGACCAGCATAGGCTACACCGCGACCGACGCGGGCCTCGTCATGGCGCCCGTGGGTTTCTTCGCGATCATGCTTTCGCCGATCACGGGCCGCCTCCTGCCGCGCACCGATCCGCGCTATATCGCGACGTCGGCGTTCGTCGTATTCGCGCTGTGCTTCTGGCTGCGGTCGCGCTACACGACCGGCGTGGATACGTGGGCGCTGACGCTGCCGACCCTGATCCAGGGTATCGGCATGGCGGGGCTCTTCATTCCGCTCGTGTCGATCACGCTGTCCGGGCTGCCGGGCAACCGCATTCCGGCTGCGTCGGGGCTGTCCAACTTTGTGCGGATCATGTGCGGCGGCATCGGCACGTCCATCTTCGAGACCGCGTGGGATCACCGCACCACGTTCCACCACGCGCGCCTCACCGAACAGGCCACGCCGACCAATCCGGTCTTCAACGAGTCGATGCTGCAGATGCAGCACGCCGCCGGTCTCGATCCGGCACAGGCGCACGGCCTCTTCGACAGGATGCTGTCGCAGCAGGCCGCGCAACTCGGCGTCAACGACCTCTTCTACGTTTCATCGGCGATCTTCATCGTGCTGATCGCGCTGATCTGGATCACGCGCCCCGAGCGCACGAGCAGCGCGGACGCAGGTGCGGCAGCATCGGCGGCACACTGATCCGTTGATCCGTTGATCCGTTGATCCGTTGATCCGTTGATCCGTTGATCCGTTGATCCGTTGATCCGTTGATCCGTTGATCCGTTGATCCGTTGATCCGCTAATCCGGCTACAGCGCAAGCGGGCGTCATGGCCCGTCGCAAACAAATACGGCACGCCCGGTTCACACCGGCGTGCCGTTTTGCTTTGAACGATGGAGCGCGCTTACGCGGCCGGGCTCACCGTCTGGCTCACTGCCTGGCTCACCACCAGGCGCTCCGGCGCGAGCACGCCGTTCGCGGGCTTCGCGACGCCCAGCAGACGGCCATCTTCGCCATAGACGCGCACGCGCTGCACGTCGCCCCACTGCGACCGGTCCGCTGCAAGCTCGGCTAGCGGCAAACGCTGGCCGTGGGTGAATCTGCGCGATGCTTCGGCGTCGAGCGTCACGGCGGGAAACGTCGAAAGCAGCGCATCGACCGGCTGCAGCCACGCATCGCGTGATGCGTCGTCGGCGTCCGAAAGCGCATCGAGCGTCACGGCATGTTCGAGCGTCAGCGCGCCGACGCCCGTGCGCCGCAGCATCACGAGATGCGCGCCGCAGCCCAGCGCCTCGCCGATGTCCTCGGCGAGCGTGCGCACATACGTGCCCTTGCTGCACGTCACGCGAAACGTCACGTCCGGCAACGCACACGCGATGATCTCCAGCGCGAGGATCGTCACCTGACGCCCTTCGCGCTCGACGACCTGGCCCGCGCGCGCGTATTCATAGAGCGGCTTGCCGTCGCGCTTGAGCGCGGAGTACATCGGCGGAATCTGCACGATGTCGCCGACGAACTTCGTCATCGCCTCGCGCACCGCCGCCTCGTCGCAGGTCACCTCGCGCGTGTCGAGCGCTTCGCCTTCGGCGTCGCCCGTCGTCGTGCGAACGCCGAGACGCATCGTGGCCTCGTAGGTCTTGTCGGCATCGAGCAGATCCTGCGAGAACTTGGTCGCTTCGCCGAAGCAGAGCGGCAGCAGGCCCGAAGCCAGCGGATCGAGCGTCCCGGTGTGGCCGCCCTTCTTGGCGCGGTAGAGGCGCTTGGCGCGGATCAACGCGTCGTTGCTCGAAAGGCCGATGGGCTTGTCGAGCAGCAGCACGCCGTCGAGCAGGCGGCGCGGAACTTTCGGCCGGGCCGCGCCGGGTTGGGCAGATGAAGAGGATGCAGTCATGTCAGGCAGAAAAAACAGCCGGGCAGGTCTTTCGCAAACACGTTCGCCCGCCGCCTTCGGCGGGCAAGAACCGCATGCGGGCGCTCGCCCGGCGGGCGGTGCTCAGTCTTCCTTCGCGCGCGTCGAATTGGCCTCGTCGATGAGGCGCGACATCTCGACCGCCCGCTCGACCGTCTTGTCGTAATGGAAATGCAGCGTCGGCACGGTGTGGATGTGCAGGCGCTTGAAGAGCAGGTTGTGCAGATGGCCCGCCGCGTGATTGAGCGCCTCCTGCGTGGCCAGCGGGTCGCCGGTGAGCGTCGTGAAGAAGATCTTCGCGTGGGCGTAGTCCGGCGTCAGTTCGACGCTCTGGATCGTGACGAGCCCGATGCGCGGATCCTTCACTTCACGCGCCACGAGTTCAGAGAGATCGCGCTGGATCTGGTCGGCGATCTGCACGTTGCGATTCGGAGAGGAACGTTTTTTCGTCATGATTAATCCACCTTTTTCGGCGGCTTGAAAAGCGGAACGCCGGAAAATAAGCCAGCAATAAGCGACAGCGGTCCGCACAAAAACAAACGGGCGGGGCCGGCCAGCGCCCGCCCCGCCCGTCAAGCGTCGCGCCTGTGCGTTACAGCGTACGCGCGACTTCGGTGATTTCGAACACCTCGAACTGATCGCCTTCGACGATATCGTTGAAGTTCTTGATCGACATACCGCACTCGAAGCCCTGCTTCACTTCCTTCACGTCGTCCTTGAAGCGCTTGAGCGAGTCGAGTTCGCCGGTGTGGATGACCACGTTGTTGCGCAGCACGCGCACCGACGACGAACGCTTGACCATGCCGTCCGTGACCATACAGCCGGCCACCGCGCCGACCTTCGGCACCTTGAAGACCTGGCGCACTTCCACCATGCCGATGACGGTCTCGCGCTTTTCCGGCGCGAGCATGCCCGACATGGCCGCCTTCACCTCATCCACTGCGTCGTAGATGATGTTGTAGTAGCGGATATCGACGCCGTTCGCTTCGGCCAGCTTACGCGCCTGAGCATCGGCACGCGTGTTGAAGCCGATGATGACCGCCTTCGACGCGACCGCGAGGTTGACGTCGCTTTCGCTGATGCCGCCGACTGCGCCGTGCACGATCTGCACGCGCACTTCGTCGGTCGAGAGCTTGAGCAGCGCGTGAACGAGTGCTTCCTGCGAGCCCTGCACGTCGGCCTTGACGATGAGCGGCAGGTTCTGCACTTCGCCTTCGCCCATCTGTTCGAGCATGCTTTCGAGCTTCGCGGCTTGCTGCTTCGCAAGCTTGACGTCGCGGAACTTGCCCTGGCGGAACAGCGCGATTTCGCGCGCCTTGCGTTCGTCCGGCAGCACGATGACTTCTTCGCCCGCAGCCGGCACTTCCGACAGACCCTGGATTTCGACCGGGATCGACGGACCCGCTTCCTTCGTGGCCTTGCCGGTTTCGTCGAGCATTGCACGCACGCGGCCGTAGGCGCTGCCGGCAAGCACGACGTCGCCGCGATTGAGCGTACCCGACTGCACGAGCACCGTTGCGACCGGACCCTTACCCTTGTCGAGCTTCGCTTCGATCACGAGGCCCTTCGCAGGCGCCTCGATCGGTGCCGTCAGCTCAAGCACTTCGGCCTGCAGCAACACGTTTTCGAGCAGATCGTCGATGCCCTGGCCCGTCTTCGCCGATACCGGCACGAACGGCGATTCGCCGCCGTATTCTTCCGGCACGACGCTTTCCGCGATGAGTTCCTGCTTCACGCGATCCAGGTTCGCGTCGGGCTTGTCGATCTTGTTGATCGCCACGACGAGCGGCACGCCGCCCGCCTTGGCGTGAGCGATGGCTTCCTTCGTCTGCGGCATGACACCGTCGTCGGCAGCGACGACGAGAATCACGATGTCGGTCGCCTTCGCACCGCGCGCACGCATGGCCGTAAAGGCCTCGTGACCCGGCGTGTCGAGGAACGTGATGACGCCGCGCGGCGTTTCGACATGGTAAGCGCCGATGTGCTGCGTAATGCCGCCCGCTTCGCCCGCGGCAACCTTCGCGCGGCGGATGTAGTCGAGCAGCGAGGTCTTGCCGTGGTCGACGTGACCCATGACCGTGACGACCGGCGGACGCGGCAGCTGCTCGGCGTCCGTCGACGTGGTCTGGCCTTCGATCAGCAGCGCTTCCGGATCGTCGAGCTTCGCGGCAACCGCATGGTGGCCGAGTTCCTCGACGACGATCATCGCCGTTTCCTGATCGAGCATCTGGTTGATCGTCACCATCTGGCCGAGCTTCATCATCACCTTGATGACTTCCGAAGCCTTCACGGACATCTTGTGCGCGAGGTCGGCCACCGTGACGGTTTCCGGCACGTGCACTTCACGCACGATGGGTTCCGTCGGTGCCTGGAACGACGAGCCGCTGTCCTGGTGCTTGCCACGGCCCTTCGGACCGCCGCGCCAGCCGCGATCGACGCCACCCGAGGAGTCGCCGCGCGTTTTGATGCCGCGGCGTTTCGCGGCGTCGTCCTGCCAGCCGCCCTTGCCGGCGCCCGGCTTCTTGTTGCGGTCGCCCGCGCCTGCGCCCGGTGCGCCCGCCGACGGCGCAGCAGCAGCCGGAGCCGCTTTCTTCGCCGCAGCGCCGGCACCGGCCTGCGCCGGGCGTGCCGCGCCTTCCGGACGCGGCGGCTTGTGCAGCGTGCCCTTCGCTTCGGCGGCCTTCGCCGGCTCGACAGGCTTCGGCGGCTCAGGCGCCTTGACCTGCGCCTTGCGCGGCGTGTTCATCATTTCACGGATCGCGCGCGCTTCGGCCTCGGCGGCCGCACGGCGGCGAGCGATCTCTTCCTGTTCCTTGCGTGCCTTTTCGGCGGCCTCGCGCGCAGCGGCCTCGGCCTTCTGGGCCGCTTCGCGTTGTGCGGCGCGCTCGGCTGCGGCACGCTGCTCTTCCTGGCGGTCTTGCTGTTCCTGCTGTTCCTGGTTTGCCTGCGCCTCGGCAGCGGTGCGCTGCGCCTCGACTGCCTGGGCGGCCAGCTCGCGCGCGGCGGCATCGGTCGCTGCCTTCTTCTTCGCGGCTTCTTCCTCGGCGCGGCGGCGCTCGGCTTCAGCGGCCTCTTCGCGTGCGAGACGCTCGGCCTCTTCACGCGCGAGATGCTCCTGGCGCTCCTTCAGTTCCTGAGCCTGACGTTCGAGCAGCTCGGCCTCGCGGCGAGCTTCCTCTTCGCGGCGCTGAAGCTCGGCCTCTTCGGCGGCGACAGCGTCGACTGCATGATTCGATGCCTCCGCCTGATCGGCGGATTCGTCACGGCGGACGAACGTACGCTTCTTGCGCACCTCGACCTGAATGGTGCGAGCCTTACCCGTCGCGTCGGACTGCTTGATCTCCGACGTATGCCGGCGCGTCAGCGTGATCTTGCGCTTGTCCGCGTCGTTCGAACCGTGCGACTTGCGCAAGTGGTCGAGCAGGCGTGCCTTATCGGTTTCCGACAAAACATCGTCCTCGCTCGATTTCTGGACGCCCGCCGCCTGCAATTGCTCGAGCAGCACGCCTGCAGGCATTTTCAGTTCCGCGGCAAATTGGGCTACGTTGATACTCGCCATTCATTCCTCTTAATGCAAGGAGCGATTCCTTGCGGTTGACATCGGTTCATGCGGCCGTTTGGGCCCCGCTCGGCGGCGGGGCCAGCCGCGATCAGTTCAGTGGGTCATGGTCGCTTCCTGCTCGTTGCGCACCGGCTTCATTACTGAAACCAGTGTTCACGCGCCTTCATGATCAACGCCTTGGCGGCGTCCTCTTCCATTCCCGTCATTTCGACCAGCTCGTCCACGGCCAGCTCGGCAAGCTCGTCGCGGGTGTGAATTGCGTGCTGCGCCAGAAGCGCAAGCAGATCCGGGTCCATGCCGTCGAGACTCTTCAGATCCAGTACGGCGGTCTCCACCTTCTCCTCGTTCGCGATGGCCTGCGTGAGCAGCGCGTCGCGCGCGCGGTTGCGCAGCTCGTGCACGGTGGCCTCGTCGAACGCCTCGATCTCGAGCATCTCATTGAGCGGCACGTAAGCGATCTCTTCGAGACTCGTGAAGCCTTCGTCGATGAGAATGTCGGCGACTTCTTCGTCGACATCGAGACGGGCCATGAACAGGTCGCGCAGCACCGTGCGCTCCTGGTTCTGTTTCTGCGCGCTTTCGTCCGGCGTCATGATGTTGATCTGCCAGCCGGTCAGTTCGCTGGCAAGACGCACGTTCTGGCCGCTGCGGCCGATGGCGACCGCCAGCTCGCTTTCGTCGACGACCACGTCCATCGAGTGCTTTTCTTCGTCGACGACGATCGACTGCACGGCAGCCGGCGCGAGCGCGCCGATGACGAACTGGGCGGGATCTTCCGACCATAGCACGATGTCGACGTTTTCGCCACCGAGCTCATTGCGCACGGCCTGCACGCGCGAACCGCGGATGCCGACGCAGGTGCCGATCGGGTCGATGCGCTTGTCGTAAGCGACGACGCCGATCTTGGCGCGCACGCCCGGATCGCGCGCGGCCGCCTTGATTTCAAGGAGGCCCTGCTCGATTTCCGGCACTTCCATTTCGAAGAGCTTCATCAGGAACTCGGGCGCGGTGCGCGAGAGTTCGATCTGCGGACCGCGTGCCGTGCGGTCGACCTTGCTGATCCAGGCGCGCACGCGGTCGCCCACGCGCAGGTTCTCCTTCGGAATCAGCTGGTCGCGGCGCAGCAGCGCTTCGACACGGCCCGATTCGACGATGAAGTTGCCCTTGTCCATGCGCTTGACCGTGCCGGTCATGATGCTTTCGCCGCGCTCGAGGAAGTCGTTCAGGATCTGCTCGCGCTCCGCGTCGCGCACCTTCTGCAGGATCACCTGCTTGGCGGCCTGCGCGCCGATGCGGCCGAACTCGACCGACGGCACCGGCTGCTCGATGAATTCGTCGATCTGTGCGTCCGGGTTTTGCTCGCGTGCTTCGAACAGCAGGATCTCCTGATCCGGCTCCTGAAGACCGGCCTCGTCCGGCACGACGCGCCAGCGGCGGAACGTCTCGTGCACGCCGCTCTCGCGGTCGATGTGCACGCGGATGTCCGCGTCTTCGTCGAAGAGTTTCTTGGAGGCGGACGCCAGCGCCGCTTCAAGGGCGGCAAACACCACGTCCTTGTCGACATTTTTCTCGCGTGCCAGTGCGTCCACCAGCATCAACACTTCGCGACTCATTGTTTGCGGCTCCTAAAATCAACTTTGGGGATAAGGCGTGCGCGGTCAATGTCCGCGAGCGTGAAATCCAGCATCGCGGGACCCGCCTTCCCTTCGAATTCCAGACCGATGGTTTCGCCCTCGGGTGCATGCACGATGCCCCGGTACGACTTCCGTCCGTCCAATGGCTTTTTCAACGTGATGACCGCTTCGCAGCCTGCGAAGCGTTCGAAGTCCGCCAGTTTCTTCAGCGGACGGTCGAGGCCGGGCGACGAAACTTCGAGTCGCTCGTAGTCGATGTTCTCGACCGTCAGAACGTGCTGCAGCTGACGCGTGACCTTCTCGCAGTCCTCGATCGCAATTCCCGCGGGCTGATCGATGTAGATCGTCAGCATGCCGCGCCCGGTGCGCTCGAGGTCGACCAGCTCGTAACCGAGTCCGGTGACCGTGGTTTCAATCAGTTCCGTCAGTTGCACAATACCTACTCCAGATGTTCGCGCAGCAGGCCAGCAACTTCCTGAAATCCGGTCTCGCGGGCCGCGCGCCAGGTGAGCGCGCGCTCTTGCACATTGCTTGCTCCCCGGTTGACTCACCCCTGCTTGCGCGTGCCTGTAACTGCTCGCGAGGCTCTGCAAAGAGCCTTGTCCGTTCGCTTTCGCACGTATTACTTTACGTATTACTTTTATTGCGCGCTGCCGCTTTGCTTCATGATGCAAAGTGGCCGGACCAAAAAAAAATGGGCGAAACGCCCATCTTCTTTTCTTGCCAAGGTGGTCGCACCAAGGGTGCAAATAAAAGCTGCACGCCCAGCGACGACGAGATTGTAGCCTTTTTTTGATTTCAGCGCAAACCAGAGCGCGCTAACTGCCTGTATGGAAAGGCTTGATTCGCGTTTGGCACAGGCTGCGCAACATCGTTTGCATGTGCCTGCAAGGTAATGCAAGCGCGTGTTCGAGACCCTTCGGGCAACGTGCGACGGCGCTCGCTGCTTGTGCCGCAGCGAGCGCCGTGCTGTCGGATTCAGTGACCGCGCGTACGGTTACGCGGAGCGCCGCGCTGGCCGCCACGGGTGCTGCCCGGTGCGCGGTTGCCGCTGGCGTTGCCGCTTGTGTTGCCGTTGCCGCCAGGACCGCTGCGGCGATTGCCACCTGCGTTGCCACCCGCGTTGCCACCCGCGCGTTTACCCGCCGCGGGTGCGCGATTGCCGTCGACGTCCCGCCCACCGCGATTGCCGTTGCGGCCGCCACCAAAACCGGCGCTGAAACCGCCGGCCGCGCCACTGCTGCTGCCGAAGCCGCCAGCGACGCCGCGACGTCCCTGACGCGGCTGGTTCATCGCGCCGTGCGAGCTCAGGACAGGCTCGCGGTTAATGAAGCCCATCGAGGTTTGCATCGGGTCTGGTTGACGGCGCTCCTGCGCATTGCCGCCACGGCCGCCTTTCTCCTCGGTCGACGCCTTCAACCCGACGGCCGCCATCAGCGCGCGCACCTGGTTGTCCTCCAGCTCCTCCCAGCGACCGCGCTTGAGCCCGCGCGGCAGATCGATCGGACCGTGACGCGTGCGGATCAGGCGGCTCACCATCAGGCCGACCGCTTCGAACATGCGGCGCACTTCGCGGTTGCGGCCTTCGGCCAGCGCGACGTGATACCAGTGGTTCGTGCCCTCGCCGCCGCCATCGCGGATGCGCAGGAAGTTCGCCGGGCCGTCGTCGAGTTCGATGCCCTTCAGCAGCTTCTGGCGGTTCCCCTCCGAAAGCTCGCCGACCACACGGACGGCGTACTCGCGCTCGACGCTGTATCGCGGATGCATGAACCGGTTTGCGAGGTCGCCCGAGGTGGTCAGCATCAGCAGACCTTCCGTGTTGAAATCGAGGCGCCCGACCGCGAGCCATTTCGCCGTCTTCATCGTCGGCAGCCGGTCGAACACCGACGGGCGGCCCTCCGGATCGGCGTGACTCACGATCTCGCCGGTCGGCTTGTGATAAAGCAGCACGCGCGGCGGCTTGTTCGCGAGCTTGCGCTTGATCGGCTTGCCGTTGATGCGGACCTGGTCGGTCGGCAGGATGCGCTGGCCGATGTGCGCCGGTTCGCCGTTCACCGAAACACGCCCGGCGATGATCAGTTCTTCCATGTCGCGGCGCGAACCCATGCCCGCATCGGCGAGCACCTTGTGCAGCTTGGGCGCGTCGTCATCCGCGCTCAGGACGCGCCGCGCCTGCTGCGGACGGCCGCGGCGCAGCATCGGCGCACGTACGCCGGATCCGGCGGTGTTGTCGGCATCGAAAGCCGGCGACGTCACGTAGAGGAACAGGTCGTCCTGCGCGCTCTCGCCCGCGGCGGAAGGCGCTTCGGCGCGCCCCTGGCCAGGCTGCGGCCCCTTCTGGCGTTTGCGCGCGGGCTTGCCCGCCGCTGCGGCGGCCTGGTCGGCGCCCTCGGCCTGACTGCGGCGGCCCGGCTTCGCCGTGCGTTCCTTGCGCGGGGCGCGCGCCTGCGCGCCCGATGCGCCTTCCGCCGGCATTTCAGCCGCAGCCGGTGCGCCCTCGGCGGATGCCGCTTCGGCGGACTTGGCCTTGGCGCCCGCCCGGCGGCGTGCGATCAGGCTGCGCGGACCCCGGCGCAGACCACGGCGCGGACGGTCTTCGCCCTCGCCCGAGCCACCGGACGTCTGCACCTCGGCGACATCGCCCCCGCCTTCGCGAGCATGCGGTTCGTCGCCATGCGCGGACGCCGCGCGGCGCGAGGATTCGGACGCGTCGGTCGAATCGGTGTCGTGGATATCAGTCAAAACAACCTCAAAATGTCAGGTTGCGCGCCCCGTTGCGGGGCGCGTCAATCACGCTTGTTGCATCAGATGCCGCGCTGCGCGGCTGTGTCATCCGCCGTCGAGGCGGGATCGTCCTGCGCCGCGTCGCGGCGGCTTTCATGTTCGCGTTGATCTTCGCGCGAGTCTTCGCTTGCGGGCTCGACGCTCAGCGGATCAAGCGCTTCGGGCGCGGCGCCTTCGCTGCCCGCCGCGATCCGCTGCACCGCTTCGTTGTCCGCAAACTCGATCGCGTGCTGTGCGAGCAGCTGCTCGCCGATCTGCGACGACGGGTCGTCGAGCGGCGGCAACTCCTCGAGCGATTTCAGCCCGAGGTCGTCGAGAAATTGCCGGGTCGTCGCGTAGAGCGCCGGGCGGCCCGGCACGTCGCGATGACCGATGACCTCGATCCAGTTCCGGTCTTCGAGCTGCTTTACGACCTGCGTGTTCACCGTTACGCCGCGAATTTCCTCGATATCGCCGCGCGTAACCGGCTGCCGGTACGCGATGATCGCAAGCGTTTCGAGTACCGCGCGCGAATAACGCGGCGGTTTTTCGGGGTGCAGGCGGTCCAGATACGTCCGCATTGCCGGTTTGCTCTGAAACCGCCAGCCGGACGCGAGCCCCACCAGCTCGACGCCGCGGCCCGACCAGTCTTGCTTCAGGTCTTCGAGCAGGTGACGAACCGTGTCGGCCGAAATGTCATCCGCGAACAATTTGCGCAGATCGCCGATTTTCAGCGGCTCCTGCGTGCAGATCAATGCAGTCTCGAGGACGATTTTCGCCTCTTGGGTATTCATGCAGCCAGGTCAGACCTTAAGTCGGGTTCAAGGAACCGGATCAGACAGAGACGATATGGAACTGGAGACGCGCTCGCCCGATTCTGATCGGTCATATTGATGGGAGCACGCACCGGGGGGCCGCAATACAGGCACTAGAGCCAGACCCAGCCGGACGGAGCAGCGATAATCCCGTGGGGAATCGCTAGACTGAGCGCCATATTACGCAAAAACACCGGGTGCGTAAAGACGCCCGCGCGCTGCCCCAGTGTCGCGGCGCCGTGCCGATACCGGGCGCAAATTGCACATACCTCTCGGCACACACCGGGCACACACCGGGCACACACCGGGCACACACCGGGCACACACCCGGCACGCGCCCGGCACGCGCCCAGCCCGGACTCAGCACGCCCCGCGCGCCGCCAGATAGCCCGCAAGACGCTCGACGCCCGCATCGAGGCGCGCAGGATCGCAAGCGTAGCACCAGCGCACGAAACCCTCGCCCTCGGGGCCGAATGCGCTGCCGGGCGCAAGCCCGAGGCCCGCGTCGCGCACGAGCGCCTTGCACAGCGCGAGGCTCTGCTGCGCACCGGGAAGCTTGAAAAACAGGTACATCGCGCCGCGCGGCACCTTCACGTCGACGCCCGGCAGCTGGGCGAGCGCCGCCGCCAGATGGTCGCGCGACACGCGCAGATCGGCGACGAGCGAGCGCGTGAACGGCTCGCCATGCTCGACTGCCGCGATGCCGGCCTGCTGCACGAACGACGGCGCACACGACGTGTTGTACTCGACCAGTTTGCCGAGATCGCCCATCAGCGTGGGCGGCGTGACCATCCAGCCGAGCCGCCAGCCCGTCATGAGCCATGCCTTCGAAAAGGAATTGACACAAATTAGGCGCTCGTCGCGCGACGCGAGGTCGAGAAACGAAGGCGCCGCGCGCTCCCCGGCCTCACCGTAGTACAGGCGCTCGTAGACTTCATCGGCGACGATCCAGATCCCGTGGCGGCGACAGTGATCGAGCACCGTGCGCTGCTCGTCGCGCGTCATCACCCAGCCGGTCGGGTTGTTCGGGGAATTGATCAGCAGCAGCTTCGTGTCCGGCGTGAGCGCCGCCAGCAATCGGTCGAGGTCGAGCGTCCAGCCGCGCTCGCCGTACGAAAGCGATACCGTTTCGACCGTCGCACCGAGAATCTTCGGAATCTCGACCAGATTCGGCCATAGCGGAGTCAGCGCGACCGTCCGGTCGCCCGCGCCGACGACAAGCTGCGCGGCAAGCATCAGCGCGTTCACGCCTGCGCTCGTCACTGCGATGTTCTCCGGCGATGTCGCACCGTGCAGCTCGCTCACGTACCGGGCAAGCACTTCGCGCAGCGACGCGATGCCGAGATTGTGCGTGTAGAACGTGTCGCCGCGCCCAAGCGCCTCTGCCGCGGCCTCGCGAATAAACGGCGGCGTCACGCGGTCGGATTCGCCGAACCAGAACGGCAGCACGTCCGGCACGCCGAAGCCCGCGTTCGCAACCTCCCGGATCTGCGACGAGCGCAGTGTCTGCACGGCATCGCGCGCCTCAGGCAAACCGGCTTTCGACGAAAAGGACATAGCGGACATAGAGGACGAAAAGGACGAAGTCAGGGCGGAATCGCTCATTGAAGGACATCCGGGGAGTTCGGCAGTTGCGCAGGCAACCAGTGTAGCGCGCACGCGACACATGTGAAGATTTACGTTTTACTTAAAAACCCTTGCACCGATGCGTTCGGTTAGCGAAATTTCATGCGGTGTTGGCCGGCGCGTTCGACCCCGATTTCGGTTTCGCGCACGCAATATCAAGCCGACTATTGTGCAATGCAAATCACATCGCACGCCTGAGCTAAGCCGCCCGGTCGGGCGAAAGCAACGAGCAGCAACGAGCAGCAACAAGCAGCCGCGAGCACACGCGGCTGCCGCCGGTCGGCTTCACCCCACGACAACCCGACAAAACCCAACGAAGACCCAACGAAGGATTGTTCGCGGCAGTGCAGCAATCCGGCGCGCACGCACGCGTTGCGTGCCCGATTGCACACGATTGGTGATTCTCCTGATATTCGGGACTCGCGATTTCTAGTCAGATACGGCGCTGGCAAGCACCCGCGCGGACTTGCTGCCACGCGGCTTAGAGGCGAAAGGCGTACGAATTGGCACGCTTTTCGCGTCGGGTCACGCACAGGATCGGCCGACGCCCGGAACGTACAAGTCCGGACCGTCAGCCGAACAAGCCTGAAACTCCGCCAACCAGGCCGGAAACACATGAAGAGTGCGCAGCGCGGGGCAGCGCACCGGAGATAGCTTCGCTGAGGTGAAACATGATGCTTTTCGACGATTTGAGAGACAACGAATGGGCGCTGGTCGAGTCGCTGTTCTGCGCGGAGCCCGCACGGAGCGAACGGCGCGGGCGGCCCCGCGTCGAAGCACGGGCAGTGGTCAATGCTGTGCTGTGGGTCCTGTCGACCGGTGAAGGCTGGTCGAAGCTGCCGGGCCGCTATCCATCGCCGCCCACCTGCCGCCGCCGGTTCGACGAGTGGCAAGCCGACGGCACGCTCGCCGAAATCGTCAAACGCCTCGGTACGAGCGGCCGCGAAATTTCGTTGCGCGGCCGCATCGGGGCGACGGCGACCAAGCCGCCCGCACCGCCGAGCCGCGACCGCCTGCGCGGTGCGTTCTGGACCAATCCGGAGTCGTGGCGCGCGCCCGTCAAGATGGCCTGAGTTCCTGGCTACATGCATTGCATGTATCACGGGCCGGGCGCCGCGCGCGCCCGGTGATGCGTCCCTCTCCGCAGCCCTCTACCCGAGGTGCGCTCGCGCCCTCGCCTGTCAGTTTCTCGCGCCATTTTTCCGGGCTGACAGGCGAAACATCTCATTACCAATATTCACAGCACCCATTGGCGGCCAACGTTAGGGTGTGAGCATGTCTATCAACGTCGACAACCCAGGTTGACGGGAGGCCGCCATGAAACCCATGACGCTGCTCGCCCGGGGCATCATGGTTTCGCTGCCCACCCTCGCACTGCTTGCCTCGCTCGCGCCGTCCGGCGCGCTCGCGCAGCCGCCGCGCGCAGGCGCTGCAGGCTGGCCCATGCCCCGCGTCGCGAATCAACAACCGAACGAAGCGCATTTGCCGCACGGCGTGAATGCGGCCGTGCCGCGTGGCAACCTGCGCGGCGATATCGTCGATAACGCGCGTCAGCGCGCCGCCACGCAGTCGCGGCCGGAACCGCCGGCGCAACGGCGCCGCTGAACCGCCTCCTCATCGCCCCGCCGCGCCCCGCCTCGCCTCGCTCGACACCCAGGCTTTCCGGCATGGTTCGCCTGCCACACGCCTTTCCGATCGCTCGAACGTTGCAGTAACGCAAACCCGGCGCTTTAGCCGCACAGATTACGGGAACCACTGCGTACGGCCGACGGTCTATCGTTAGCCATTAAGCACAGCGTGGCAGCAGTAATTCCGGTAAGCCCGTATCGTCCGATACGGGCTTTTTTTTTGGTTCATCGCAGACAGACGCGGGATCCGCGCAGCGTGACAACACGCGTGACAGCGGCGTGGCCGTGGAGCGGTAGTGGAAGCGGCCTACTGGCGGGTTTCGAGACCGACCTGCGGCACGCAGGCAAGCGCGTAGCTGGCAACACGGTGGTCGGCCCACTGAAGCGAGCGCTCGTCGCGTGCGAGCCGCGCAAATTCGGCGCGGCCGCGGTCCGTCAAAACGGCGATGTCGACCGGTGCGTGGAAACCGGGCGCTGGTGCGACCGTGCGCTGTCTCACCGTGTCCATCAGGCCAAGATCGCGCAGGTATTGAAAGACTTCGGGACGCCGCGCCCATGGGACCTGCCGGTACTGCACCCGCCGCAACGCTTCGAGCACTGCTTCGTTGGAATACGTGGTCATCTCACTTCTTTCTTAAAATACGGCCTTCGAACGGTTGTGCCCGACAACGCCAGCCAGCGGAGCGCGCAGCCCGCCGTGACCGGCCGTCGATATGCGTCCGCCGCGAGGCGGGCACTGCAAGCGCTCCGGGCCCCGGCAAGCGTGGCGAGCCACCCGGCTCACCACTGGCACCGCACCACGATTACGCCGCGATTACGGTGCATAAGCGCGTGGGACCATTCCCCGAAAACACTACGTTACCTCATTCGCATTGATTCTATTTGTTTTCTTTGTGTCATTTATTGCGCTGATCGTGCTGAAACGCCGCCCGCGCACGGCGTCGCGGCGCCATGACTTGCGCCGCATGCCCCTGCTCGCGTCGGGGTGACCGGCCGGCAATTCGGCACGATCCGGACCAGCCAGCGATGCATCGCACTCCCTAAGACCATACGAAAGCACGGCTTATGCTGTTCGGCCTGAAGACGGTCATCGTCGTCCTTCCGCGACCGCGAATACGTACGCGTAACGGCCTGCTCCGGTTCCGGAAGCGCCGAAACACATCCCGTGCCCGCCGTCTCGGGCATACGTCATGCGCAGCCTCGCTTGCGCCCGCGCCATCCCAGTCTTTGCAACATCCAGACGGCGCTCCGCGACTTGATCGGCATGGGCCAATTTCACGTCTGCGGAATGATCGGAGGGTTCGGGAGGCCTGCCGCGTCGACGCAAGCGTAACCAGATGTAACGCCGCACAGCCAGCGTCACGCGTTTTCATCTGGAGCGTATATTGTTCTTTGGTATGACGTGTCCATTCGGCCTGGACAGGCAACGGCTGGGTCCATAAACCGCTTCTACGGAGGTAGAGATGAAAAAAGTGCCCCTCGCAGTCCTGATTTCGCTTTGCGCCTTGACGAGCGCCGCCTATGCGCAAACAGAAAGTGGCATCACCATGAGCACCGACCAGCAGAAAGCAGCAGATGTCTTGCAGCGCGCGCAGGATCTGCAGTCGCGGCAGTCAGGCGCTCAATCGGCACAAATGCCGATGCAGATGCCGATGCACCAGCACCACAACATGCACCACCGCCACGGAAAGTCCGGGGGACACCACGCGCCGCAGTAAGCGACGCCCCGCGCCGCGGTCGTCTTGAGCGGCCACAATCATCAAAATGACCCAAAGGCCGATGCCGCAATTACAGGCATCGGCCTTTTTTTGTGTCATCGGCGCGCGCCATCGCTGCCCGGACGGACGCCGCCGCGCAGTATGCTAAAGTCGCGCACCTCGAACCGACCCACACACTGTGCGCCACGCGCGCGGAGAACAGCATGAGCAACATCCAGCTCGATATCGAATGGACCGAAGCGGCGTCCCGCAAGATCGAAAAATTGATGCCGCGCGGCAATCAGGACGCGTTCCTCGCCCTGCCCCCGGTCGAATGCCTGCCCATGGAGGGCGACGTGCTGTTTCTCGGCCCCCAGGGCAAGCAGCAGCCGTTCATCGTCGCCGAGCGTCAATATCACCACGAAGGGGACGCCGACTGGACCATCATCCTGATCCTCGACGTGCCCAATACTGCGCACTAAGCTGCACACTGAGCCGCGCACTGAACCCCGCGCGGCGTCAGTCGACGACACGCCGCCGCGCCGCCTTCACCTCGCCGTGGCGCGACTTGCTGTCGAGGCGGCGCAGCTTCGAGGCGCGGCTGGGCCGCGTCGGCACGCGCGCCTTGCGCGTCGCGCTCACGCTGTCGATCAATTCGTCGAGGCGCGCGAGCGCAGCCGCGCGGTTCTGCTCCTGAGTGCGGTATTCCTGCGACTTGATGACGACCACGCCTTCGCGCGTGATGCGCCGGTCGGACAGCGCGAGCAAGCGCATTTTCAGCACCTCCGGCAGCGACGAGTTCCGGATGTCGAAGCGCAGATGAATCGCGCTCGACACCTTGTTCACGTTCTGCCCGCCCGCGCCTTGCGCACGAACGGCGACCAGTTCGACTTCATCTGCGGCAACGGGATGGTGGGCGGTCATGACGGGCAGCGTTTCCAGGCGGGATGCAACGGCACATGCGCGAGTGTCGCACACGCAACGCATCGCGGATATCGCGCGAGGCACGCCCGATGCGGGTCATGAAAGGGTCCGCAGCAACGCCGATTGCCGATCGTTGCGCCGTCGACCATACTTTCCCCAACCACACAGGAGCACGCGTCCCATGAAGCTGCGCCCGGCCTTTGTCGCCGAACTGGCGGTCAACCTGCTCCTGCCCTGGGTCGCCTATCGTCTCGCTTACCCGCATTACGGCGAGGTCGGCGGACTGATTGCCTCGGCGGTGCCGCCGGTCGTCTGGAGCATCGTCGAACTTGCGCGTTTCCGGCGTATCGATGCGCTTTCCGCGATCGTGCTGTTCGGCATCGTGCTCTCGCTCGGCGCGATGGCTCTCGGCGGCGGCCCGCGCGTGCTGCTGATGCGCGAAAGCCTCGCCTCGGGCGCCATCGGCGTCACCTTTCTCGCCTCGCTCTTCGCGCGACGGCCGCTCGTGTTCTACCTTGCGCGCGCAACCGTCGCCCGCGAAACGCCCGAAGGCGCCGCGCGCTTCGAACTGCTCTGGGCCGAGCAACGCGATTTTGCTTCGGCGATGCGCATGCTGACCATCGTGTGGGGCCTCGGCATGACCGGCGACGCCGCGCTGCGCACCTGGCTCGCCGCGACCTGGCCCATCGAGCGCTTCCTCCTCGTCTCGCCGATCTTCGGCTACGGCATATTCGGCGGCCTGCTCGCCTGGACCTTCTGGTACCGCACGCGCATGCGGCGCATCGGCGGCACCCGTGGACTGCTCCGCGATCCGGCCGCATAAGGCGCGGCGCATTCCGCACCCACCCACACACACACCAGGCTCATCTGGGAGCCGCAAAAATCAGTTAGACTCACCGGCAGCCTGCGGCGTCCTGCCGCTCCCGAACGTCACCGGCAGTCGATGCGCTACTCGGTAGAAATCCGCAAATTCCTCTATAGCCAGTACTTCTACGGCGGCCTGCGCATCGCGATCGGCATCTCGCTTCCAGCCGTTCTGTGCCTGCTCGTCTTCCACAAGAGCGACCTCGCCTTCACCATCTCGACCGGCGCGCTCGGCGCATGCGTGGTCGATATGCCCGGCCCGCTCAAGTACAAGCGCAACGAAATGCTCGCGTGCAGCGTGATCGGTTTTCTGTCCGCTTACGCCACCGGCCTCGCGACCGTCAATCCGGTCGCGCTCTGGGCCACCGTCGTGCCGCTCACCTTCGTGCTCTCGCTGATCGTCGTCTACGGCAACCGCTGGCCGCAGATCAGCTTCGCGACGCTCTTCATGATGGTGATGACGCTCGACGAGCACTTCGGGCCGCATCAGGCGCTCGTCAACGCGCTGTGGATTCTCGTGGGCGGTCTGTGGTACACGGGCTGGTCCACGCTCGTGAGCCGGTTGATGCTCGATCGCATCGAGCAGCAGGCGCTCGCCGAAAGCGTGTTCGCCTGCGCCGACTATCTGCTCGCGCGCGCGCAGTTCTACGATCTCGACAACGATCTCGACGAGTGCTATCGCAACCTCGTCGCGAAGCAGATTGCCGCCGTCGAACGCCAGGACGCCGCGCGCGACATCGTGCTGCGCAATCTGCCGAAGCTCAGGCGCGGCAAGCTCGATGCGCGGCGCGCGATGCACTTCAATCTGTTCATCAACACGGTCGATCTGCACGAGCTGTTCGTGGGCGCGCACACCGACTATCCGCTCGTGCGCAACACCTTCGGCGGCTCCGATCTGCTGGTGTTTTACCGCGACCTGATCCGCAAGGCAGCCGCCGATCTCGAGGATATCGGCCTCGGCGTGCTGCAAAACCACGCGCCGCGCGCGAGCGTCAACGTGAAAGCCGAGCTGCGCGCGATCGAATACGAACTCGAACTGCTCAAGAAAAACAATCTGCCCGCGACGGACCCCGAAGCCTATGCGGCGATTTCGGCGTCGTTCCGGCGCATCTGGAGCGCGACGCGCCTGACCGAACGCATGCGCCGCAACCTCACGAGCGAAGCCCCGGTCACGCAAACCGAACTGCGCATCGACGAGGCATTGCAGCGCTTCGTAACGAGCCGCCGCGTGCCGCTCATGCAGATCTTCTCGAACCTCACGATGGACTCGCCGAGCTTTCGCCACGCGCTGCGCGTGACGATTACCGTGGCCGTGGGCTTCTGGCTCGGACGGCTCTTGCCGCTCACGAACGCGTACTGGATCGTGATGACGAGCATCATCATTCTGAAGCCCGGCTACTCGCTCACGCGCCAGCGCAACGCACAGCGTATTGTCGGCACGCTGATCGGCTGCGCCGCGAGCGTCGTGCTGATCCTGCTCGTGAAGCAGCCGCTCGTGCTGATCGTTTCGATGTTCGCCGCGATGATCATGAGCTACAGCCTGCTGCTGTTCAATTACACGGCCAGCGTGGTGTTCACCTCGGCCTATGTGCTGCTGATGTTCCATCTGCTCGCGCCCGGTAATTTGCGCATCATCGGCGAGCGTGCGATCGACACGGTGGTCGGCTGCATGATCGCCATCGCCGCGAGCCATCTGTTCCCGTACTGGGAATACCGGTTCATGGGCAAGCTCGTGAACGACATGATCGCCGCAACACGGCAGTATCTCGACGCAAGCTGGTGGCGGGGAGCGGCGCGCGGCGGATCGGTTCGGCTCGCAGCAGCCGACGCGGCGAGCGCCCGGCAACGCGCAACCGCGAGCGTGCCGCCGGGCCAGCCCGTCGCGGCGGTGGGCGCAAAAGTGAGCGCGCAGGCGGGTGCGTCGTCGCAGGCGCTCGACCGCGACATGCGCTACCGCCTTGCGCGCAAGAACGTGCACATCGCGTTCGCAAATCTCGGGCAGGCATTCCAGCGCATGATGCTCGAACCGAAGCTCGCGCAGAAATTCGTCGCGGAACTAAACGATCTGCTGATCCGCAGCCACGTGCTTGCCTCGCAGATCACGGCAAGCGCACCGCTTCTCGCCAGCGCCACGAAGCCCGGCCAGGCCGTGCCGCTCGACGCGCTCGATTCCGCGCTTTCGTGCGTGCGCGAGAACCTCGTCGCCGCCGAAGCCGGTACACCCGCCGCCGCCGATCAGATGGACATGACAAAGCGCCTCACGCGCGATCTCGACGCGATGGTGGTCGGCGCGGAGCGCACACTCGGGCCGTCCGCGGAACTGTCACAGGAATTGAAGTTGCTCGCGCATCAATGCAAGCAGATGATTTCGGCGTCCTGGATCATCCGCAAGGACGCGAGCGTGATCCGGCTTCCCGATGCATGACGCGCACGAGGCGCGTGACGTGCATGACATGCTTGAAGCGCATGACGCGCCGCCCGCTACTTCGCGGGCGTGCTCGCTGGTGCGTCGCTCACAGCTTCACTGGACGTTTGCGGCGGGAAGGCTTCGTCGTGTTCGCGCTTGCCGCGAATGGCATTGAAGAGCACGGTCCCGATCACGAGCAGCACCACCACCACGATGAACACGACTACGCCAAACGCGGATGACGGCTTGCGCGGATCGTTCATGGCTCGCAGAAAAGAAATGGGGGAAGCGGGCATTCTACGCCGCGCAGCCTTGCAGACGGCTTGCGGCGCGGGCGCTGCACCGCCGTTCTATTCCGTTTGCACGTTGCGTACCGGCAGCGCCGTCGAATATTTGAGCATTTCCATCGCGAAGCTCGAACTGACGTCGGAAAGCGGCACGGCGCGAATCAACTGCTTGTAGACGCGGTCGTAATCGTCGATATCCGCCACCACGATACGCAGCAGATAGTCCGTCTCGCCGCTCATGCGGTACGCCTCGACGATCTGTGGAATGTCCTGCACCGCACGCGTGAAGGCCTGCGCCCACGCCTCGGTGTGCTGGTTCGTGCGCACCGTGACGAACACCGTCGTCCCCACACCGAGCTTTTTCGGATCGCACAACGCCACCTGCGCGCGGATCACGCCGGTCTCCTTCAGGCGTTGAACGCGCTTCCAGCAGGGCGTCTGCGAGAGATTCACCCGTTGTGCCAGTTCGGCGACCGGCATCGTGGCGTCCTGCTGCAACAGCTCGATGAGCTTTATGTCGATGACATCCATTCCCGCTCTTTCCCGTGTGTAGATATTTATTCTATTCAGAGTCAGCACCGGGAAATTATAGGGAAACGCCTTCTCAACGCAAGC
The DNA here is from genome assembly GCF_004298475.1 of Paraburkholderia sp. Taxonomy (GTDB): domain Bacteria; phylum Pseudomonadota; class Gammaproteobacteria; order Burkholderiales; family Burkholderiaceae; genus Paraburkholderia; species Paraburkholderia denitrificans. The sequence goes on from NZ_SCRP01000010.1 coordinate 293,851, forward strand.
CGCAAAAAAACCGGCGCGCAACAGCTTCGGCGGGCGCCAGACGGGCACAACCGCCACCACTGCCATTGCGCTCCACGCCACGGGGTTGGTTGCGCCCGCAACCGCGCGCGCCACATTGCATTGCATCACATCGCGCCACGGCGCCGTGCGCGCCGCTAGCTGCGTTTCGCCGAGCCGCCCGCCGTTGGAATCTGCGGCGGCGAGGCGTCCGAGCCAGCCGTGGGCGGCGGAGCGGGCCGCGGTTCGTGCGAGGCGTCGCTCGGCGACGATCTCGCGCCCCTTTTTTGCCGCTCGTGCGGCGGCCCGAGATCGTCGGCGTGCGGCGCGGCATCCTCGCCGCGCGAAGACATATGAACCTGCATCTGTGGCACCGGCATGTCAATGCCCGCTTCGTCCATGCGCCGTTTCAGGCGCGCATTGAATGCGCGCGCAACGCTCCACTGCTGCAACGGCCGCGTCTTGATCTGACCTTTGAACACCATCCAGTTCGGCTCGAAGCGGTCGAGCCCCCAGACTTCGATGGGCCCGAGAATTTCGCGCCGGTAGCGAAAATCCGCAGCCAGATCCGCGCCCGCTTCACGAATCAGCCGCGTGACCGTGTCGAGTTCCACTGAAAACGGGACGCGGACTTCGAACACCGCAAACGCAAAGTCGCGCGAGAGGTTCTTCACGATCTTGATCTGCGAGAACGGAATGGCGTGGATCGCGCCCTGCCCGTCGCGCAGGCGCACCGTGCGGATCGACAGATGCTCGACGGTGCCCGCGTGACCGTTGTCGAGATCGATCCAGTCGCCCACCGATATGGTTTCCTCAATGATGATGAAGAGGCCCGTAATGAGGTCGCTCACGAGCGACTGCGCGCCGAAGCCGATCGCGAGACCGATCACGCCCGCGCCCGCGAGCAGCGGCGTCACGTTGATGCCGAGATTGGCCGCCGTGACGATTCCGGCAATCGCGAGGATCGTCACGAGCAGCGCATTGCGCATGAGCGGCAGCATGGTGCGCGCACGCGTGCTGGGCGCGCGCCCCTTGCCGCGCGGGCCGCTCGGATTAAGCGCTTCGAGAAACGCGGTATCGAGGATGATCCAGACGAGCCACGCGAGAAACACTGTCACGCCGATCGCGAAGAAAGCATGCGCGATGCCGCGCGCGGCCACGCTCGCCTCGACGATGCGCGCGAGCGAAATGTCCCACAGGCGCGCGCACAACTCGAAATAGGCGAGCCAGATGAAGACCGTGGTCAGCGAGCCCGCAAAACGCAGGAGCCGCCGCAGATACGGCGAGCGCCGCCGCACGCGCGCGGGGTCCGGGCGCGTGATGCGCCGCACGATGGCAGAAAGGAAGAACGCGAGTACGAGCAACAGCGCGGTGACGACCGAGATCTGCAGCACGTTCTCGCTGCTGCCGATGCCGCCGATGGTCGCGATGATCGAAGCGGTCGCGAGCAGCAGCATCGGAACGTGCCAGAGCGACGCGAGCACGTCGAAGATTTCGGTGAGCGCCCTGTGGTCGTGGCGCAGTTCGTAGCCGCGATTGCGGATCAGGTGCGCGACGGGCCGCCTGAACCCGATGGCGAAGGTCGCGGTCAGCACGGCGGCGGTCATGTTCGCGGCCGTGGAGACCAGCGCGGCGAGGTTCATGCCGAGTTGATGCGCGACTTCGTAGTTGGTCGCCGCGTCGCCGAGCGCGCTGAGTACGCCGATGGCGAAAAGCGGCCGTCTGGCTTGCGCGATCAGCACCCGCACGGCAGCGCGCCGGTGCCCCGAGCCGAACAGCGAGAACATGATCAGGCAGATCGACGAGAACACGGCGCCCGCCACGATCACGTAAGCGATCACGAGCCCGATCGTGCGGCCGACGGCTTCCGGCAGCGCCCGCTCGACAACCAGCGCGCCAAAAAACGCGGCGATGAACGGACCGACCCGATGCAGCACGAAGACGGCCAGTTCGAGGGTGGTCGGATTGGGCTGCAAGCCCGTATCGACCGAGAAGCGCCGCAGCGTCCGGCGCAACAGCCAGGTGAGCGCCGCAGCGCCTGCGCCCCACCCTGCCAGCATCGCGAACATGTCGAGTACGAGGTGACCGGCGCTCTCATCGCCCTCGCCCGCCGCAAGCGCGACAAGCTCGCTGCCAGCCGCCGAAAAACGCCCGGCCCAGTAATGCAGCGGGCTGCTGCCGTGGCGAGCATCGGCTTCGACGGACGAAAGTCCCGAAGCAATCGCGCCGAGCAGCCCCGACGTCACCGCAGCGCCGGAAGCGGGCGCAGGCGCGACGTGGTGCGAGGCTTCGCGCAGCTTTTTGAGCTGCGCGACGAGCGCTTCGCGCTGACGCTCGTTGTCGAGCGTGGCGATCACGCTGTCGAGCGAGCGGGCGAATTCGGCCTCGCTGGCCGGGTTCGGCGCGGACGCAGCCTCGGGCGCCGAGGCGCCGGAAGCCGGCGTGGGCTGGCCCGTGATGATGCTCTTCAACGCGGGCAGCACAGGCACCGGCGCAATCGGCGTAATCGGCACGACCGACGCAGGCGGGCCGGATTTGGCGGCCGGCGCAGGCTGGGCCGCAGCGGGCGGCACGCACAACAAAGCAGCCGCCAGCCACGCAAGCGTCAACAGTGCGTGGCGCACGAGCCGCTGCGCGAGGCGCGCAGTGCGTCCGGCGTTCGCGGTGCGCAAGCCGGAGACGGAACCCGACGCGGGCGGTCTCGCATGCTGCTGCGGCGCGCCCGCATCGACCCGTCCGGAGCATGAATTCATGGCGAAAGGGGCGAAATCAGGACATTCCAGTTTAGCCGCACTCCGTCAGACTGCGCGCCAGGCGTGAGTAACAGAATGCAAGCGGAATGCAAGCGCGAATGTCGGCGAAGCAGTCATTGCGCACGGCAGACAAGTGTCAAACACGCTGAGGTAGACTGCCCGGGCGATCGATGTGTCCCAACCTATCCAACCGAGGAGTCATGCGATGGCAGTCAAGAAAATACTTTTCCTCACCGGCGACTTTGCCGAGGACTATGAAACGATGGTGCCGTTCCAGGCACTGCAGGCAATCGGTCACCGCGTCGATGCCGTGTGCCCCGGAAAGAAGGCGGGCGAGCGCATCAAGACCGCCATTCACGATTTCGAGGGCGACCAGACTTACACCGAAAAACCCGGCCACCAGTTCGCGCTCAACGCCACCTTCGACGAAATCGAACTGGCCAGCTACGACGCCCTCGCCATCGCGGGCGGCCGCGCGCCCGAGTACCTGCGGCTCGATCCGAAGGTACTCGACGTCGTGCGCCACTTCGCCCGCGCAAACAAGCCGATCGCGGCGATCTGCCATGCGGCGCAACTGCTCGCCGCCGCCGAGGTGATCCGCGGCAAGCGCATCTCCGCGTACCCGGCCTGCGCGCCCGAAGTGCAGCTGGCGGGCGGCGAGTATGCCGAGATTCCGATCGACGGCGCCGTCACCGACGCCCCCTTCGTCACCGCCCCGGCCTGGCCCGCGCATCCGGAATGGCTGCGGCAGTTTCTCGTGCTCCTCGGCACCCGCATCGAGCCGTAACGCGCACGGCGTCACAGCACGCTCGCCGATAACGGATTGCTCGGCGGCGGCTAGACGCTTTCCGGCGGTCCACCCGCCTGCCGCAGCGCGGCAGCGGGACCGGGCGGCGGCACGGCGCGTTCGTCGTCTGCCGGGTTCCCCGGCTCGCTGCCCGCCCCGGCGGCGCTCCACGTCGCCGCACCGTCTGCCGCAAGCTCCGCAGTCGCAGCAAGCTGCGCCGCCTCGCCGGGCGCGGGCGGCACGAACGCCAGCGCATCGGGTAGCGACAAATAGAATGTCGTGCCCTCCCCCTCCAGCGACTCCACCCAGACACGCCCGCCATGGCGCTCGACCACGCGCCGCACGAGCGCAAGCCCGATGCCCTCGCCGGGCACCGCGTTGCCGTGCATGCGCTGAAACGCCTGAAAAAGCCGCGGCAGCGCGACTTCGGGAATGCCGAGCCCGTTGTCGCGCACGTAGAAAATCTGCAGCGACTCGACGCCGGGCGGCGAAGGCGTCGTGCCAATCTCGATGCGCCCGTCGCGCGCCGGCTCCAGGTAGTTGAGCGCGTTGCCGACCAGATTCCCGAAGACCTGTTCGAGCGCAGTCGGATCGCCCCATACGTCCGGCAGCGTACGCACGCTCACCTGCGCGCCACGGGCGCGGATCGAGCCGTGCATCGCATCGACCACGCGCTGCACCAGTTCCTGCACGTTGACGCGCTGGCGCCGGTACTCGACGCGCCCCACGCGCGCGAGGCGCAGTAGCGCGTCGATGATGTGCGACGCGCGCAGCACGGCAGTCTGCAGATAATGCAGCGCCTCGCCGATCTCCTCGTTGATCAGGCGCTCGACGTGCTCGCGCGCCTGCGGCCCGAGCGACGAACGCGCAGCGAGGGCGCGCAGGTCGTCGCAGGCGTGGTTCAGTTCGCGCGAGAAACCCTGGAGGTTCACGAGCGGCGCGCGCAGGTCGTGCGACACGCTATGGATGAACATCTCGTTTTCCTGGGTCTGCTGGCGCAGGGTTTCGTTGATGTGCGCGAGCTGGTCCGCGCGGCGCGCAAGGTCCGCCTGAAAACCGAGGCGCATGCGCTCGGCCTCGATCAGACGCCGGCTGATCTGATGCAGCGTGAGATCGAGATGCGCGATTTCGTCGTTGCCGCCAGAGAGCGGCGCGAGCGGTTCATTGCCCGCGAGACGGCTCGCGTTGTCGGAGAGCGCGTTGAGCCGGCCGCGCACGCCCCGCGTGAAAAGCCACACCGAAAGCGCGACCAGCACGATCGAGCCCACCACCGCCGCCATCACGAGTGTCTGCTGCTGGGCGCGCGCGACCTCGGCCTCCGTCACGCGCATCACGTCGAGCCGCCGCTCCTCGGTCTGGAACGACGTCACCTGCGCGCGCACACGATCGAGCACGTCGGCGGCCGTAAGCTCGCGAAAGTACTCGGTCAGATCGCCGTGCCGCCGCGAATGCAGCAGATCCTGAATACGGTCCGACCATTGCCGGTAGTTCTGCACCGCCTGGCGGATCTGCACGGCGCGTTCGACCTGGCCGGGATTGTCGGAGACGAGTTCGGCGAGACGGTCGATGCGCCGGTCGACCTCCATCCACGTGGCAACCGGCGTCGTGAATGCGGTGTCGCCTGCCGCCACCGCCCCGCGCAGCCGCACCGATTCGATGAGGACCGGCTCGAGCACGCGCGCCGCCTGCGCGAGCACGTTCTGGCTGTGCTGGCTCCAGCGATCCGCGGCTTCCGCATCCGCCTCGGCCTTCACGATGCCCGATAGCAGCGTCAGCTCGAATACAGCGGGAATCGCGATCAGCAGGAATCCTTTTGTCGTGAGTCGCATGCCATGAGCCGGTTCGGAGCTTCCGGACGACGGGAAACTGGGTTCGTCCATTATGTCGGCGTTTGCGCCCTATGTGCGCCCTATGTGCGCCCCATGTGCGGTCCACGCGATCCACACATTCGACCGATTTCGCGCACGCATCGGTCGTCATCGCGCACACCGCGACGCGAATATTGCGATTTCCCGACAATCGGCCCATCGAGAAAGGGAAATGGAATAGATCGCCCCGATCTGGCGCATCGCCTCCCCATCTTCGATCGTCGGCACTGGAATTGTGCCGACGCGCCCCGTGCACGACAGCCGGCGCGCACCAGGCCGGAATCCGGCGCGGTGCATGCGCGCACCGCTGTAATGCCATGCACCACAGGCCCGGTTCACCGGATTCACCGCTTTGGCACGAACCTGGCCCGCATCTTGCTCAGAATGCGCTCTTTTTGGGCAACCGCAGGACGCAAGGATGGACAATCTCAAGAATGGCGCCGACACGCTCTTTCTGCTGCTCGGCGCTGCCATGGTGTTCGCGATGCACGCGGGTTTCGCGTTCCTCGAACTCGGCACCGTGCGCAAGAAGAACCAGGTCAATGCGCTCGTGAAGATCCTCGTCGATTTTTCGGTTTCGACGATCGCCTATTTCTTCATCGGCTACACGATCGCCTACGGCGTGCAGTTCTTCGCGCATGCGGACGTGCTGGCCGCGCACAACGGCTATGCCCTCGTGCGGTTCTTCTTCCTGCTCACCTTCGCGGCGGCGATTCCCGCAATCGTCTCGGGCGGCATCGCCGAACGCTCGAAGTTCAATCCGCAGCTTTTCGCGACTTTCGTGATCGTCGGATTCATTTATCCGTTCTTCGAGGGCATCGTCTGGAACGGACGGTTCGGCGTGCAAGACATGCTCACGCACCTGTTCGGCGAGCAGTTTCACGATTTCGCCGGATCGGTGGTCGTGCATGCGTTCGGCGGCTGGGTGGCCTTGCCGGCCGTGATCATGCTCGGCGCGCGCCACGGACGCTATACGCGTGACGGACGCATCGCCGCGCACCCGCCTTCGAACATCCCGTTTCTCGCGCTCGGCGCGTGGGTGCTCACGGTAGGCTGGTTCGGCTTCAACGTGATGAGCGCACAGAGCATCGACAAGATCAGCGGGCTCGTCGCCGTCAATTCGCTCATGGCGATGGTGGGCGGCACGCTCGCCGCGTGGATGGCGGGCCGCAACGATCCGGGCTTCACCTACAACGGGCCGCTCGCGGGGCTCGTGGCCGTCTGCGCCGGTTCGGACCTCATGCATCCGCTGGGGGCGCTCGCGACAGGCGCGGTTGCGGGCGTGCTGTTCGTCTATATGTTCACGTGCGTGCAGAACCGCTGGCGCATCGACGACGTGCTCGGCGTGTGGCCGCTGCACGGGCTGTGCGGCGCATGGGGCGGCATCGCGGCGGGCATCTTCGGCAAGCACTGGCTCGGCGGCATGGGCGGCGTGTCGTTCTGGGCGCAGGTGGCGGGAACGGTCGGCGGGATCGTCGTGGCGACGCTCGGCGGCACGATTGTGTATGGCGCGCTCAAGCTGACGGTCGGGCTGCGCATCGATCGCGAAGAAGAGTTCAGCGGCACCGATTTGTCCATCCACAAGATCACGGCGACGCCGGAGCGCGAGTCGGTTTTCTGATATAGCCGTCATCGGCATGCGGGCGAACCGCCGCGGCACTGCGCGGCGGTTCGCTGTTCTCGCTCTTCACCGAGCTTTTCACATCGTCTCCTCTTGCGGTGCGTCCATCACGCACCGGGCGGCGGTTCGCCCGCCGCCACCCTGATTCCGCCCCCGCTTTTCTGCACCACCGTTTTGATCGCGCTTTTATTGCATATTCGTTGCGTTTTTGTTGTGCGCGTATTGCGTGTTTATTACGCATCCATCGCTTCCGGGCGTGGTTTTCGAATATGACCAGAATCAACGGCAGTGCTTTTGATAATCCCCGCATCGCACGTGCAAAATGACGGCAATCAGGGCGGCATGGTCAGGAAATAAGGGCTACTGAGGTTGTCTTGGGCCACGACAGGGAATAAAAAAAAAGCGTCACGCGTTAGCGTGACGCACCTAAAAGTTCTAGCCATTCCGAGGGCCGTGCTAGAACCTGAGAGACGATATTCAGCGCCCGCCCGGCAATGCATTCGCTCAATGCGTTCACTCGATACACAGCTTAATCAATGCGAAATGCATACCTCGCGGCACATAAAAACCCCGCGTGTTGCGGGGCTTTACCGAAATAATGTTGCATTTTTTACTGATCGACTGACCAAGTCAAGCAGATTCGCGCCTGATTGCACGATCTATGAAGCGCGACGCGCTCGTTACAATTAGCTGACGAAATACCTGACAATATCGCTCACCTTTTATCGGTGTGCTCTGTCTCGACCGCAGGCCGGACCAGGCAGCGAGATTGCAAATCGAAATGCTGTTTCAAAAAACGCAGGCTCACCTTGAATGACTTCCAATATCGACCTGCAAGAACGCACCGAAACGATACGTAACAAAGACAGTTCAGCCGACGAAGTCACAGCGCTTGCGCGCTGCCTCGCCGTGATGCGCTGCATCACCGCCGCCGAAATCGGCGGCTCGGCACCCCCGGCATCCATCGGCGATCGAGCCTGACAAACCTCCCCTTACACCGCGGCTACAACGGGTGTAACCGCCGTAACGTCTTGAAAGATAGGCGACTGGACGCTGAAGGAGGCGCCGACTAGCATCATGTTTTTACAGCGCGGCCACCCCGGCCCGCACACCGCCTGCCCCCACTGCGGTTGCCCTTCGTCCGCCACGCGAGGCGCGCGCATCAAGTGCACTTCGAGCGCGCGTCATCGCCGTCGCGCCTGACATTAACCTTACGCGCACTTCGCGTAGCATCGGCACACCGCAACGGCGCACGCATGTGCGGCGCCGCACAAAACAACCGCTCAACCCGTCTGCTCCGTACCGACCGCCCGATGGATCACCAAGACAAGCACCCGGAACCGCCCCGTCGAGAAACGCCCGCCCCGTCAACTGCCGCCTCTCCCGCCCCCCGCAGCCGTCGCGGCAAGCTCATCGTGCTCGCCGCCGCACTCGTCGTCGCCGGAATCGTGCTGGTGCGCTGGCAGCCGTGGAACAAGGCGCCCTCCGGCGCGGGTGGCGCGGGCGCGGCCAGCAGCGCGCGCGCGCGCCACGGCGGACCGGGCGCGATGGCGAACATGGCGCAGCCCGTCAGCGTCGCGAGCGCCGCGAACGGCGATATGCCGATCGTCATCACGGCGCTCGGCACGGTGACGCCGCTCGCCGGCGTCACCGTGCGCACGCAGCTTTCCGGCACGCTGCAAGCCGTGAACTTCCAGGAAGGCCAGATGGTGAAACAGGGCGACGTGCTCGCCCAGATCGACCCGCGCCCGTACCAGATCTCGCTCGCGAACGCCCAAGGCCAGCTCGCGCGCGATCAGGCCCTGCTCGCCACCGCGCGCCTCGACCTGAAGCGCTATCAGACCCTGCTCGCGCAGGACTCGATCGCGAGCCAGCAGGTCGATACCCAGGCGTCGCTCGTGAAGCAGTACGAAGGCACCGTCAAGTCCGATCAGGCGAACATCGACACCTTCAAGCTCAATCTCACCTACGCACGCATCACCGCGCCGACGTCGGGCCGCGTCGGTCTGCGTCAGGTCGATGCGGGCAACTACGTGACGCCCGGCGATACGAACGGCATCGTCGTCCTCACGCAGTTGCAGCCGATCAGCGTGATCTTCACGACCTCGGAAGACAACCTGCCGGCCATCCTCAAGCAGCTTCACTCGGGCAAGAAGATGCCGGTCACCGCGTACGACCGCAGCAACACGACGCAGCTCGAAAACGGCTATCTGCAAACCCTCGACAACCAGATCGACACCACCACGGGCACGGTCAAGCTGCGCGCGAATTTCCAGAACCCGGACCAGATGCTGTTTCCGAACCAGTTCGTGAACGCACGCCTGCTCGTCGACACGATCCACAACGCGGTAATCGTGCCGACCTCGGCGGTGCTCAACGGCTCGCAGGGGCGCTACGTGTTCGTCGTGAAGCCCGATAACACCGTGACCGTGCGCATCGTGAAGGTCGGCCCGGTCGACGGCGAACGCACCAGCATCGCGTCGGGGCTCGCAGCGGGCGAGCGCGTCGTGACGGACGGCTCGGACCGCCTGCGCGAAGGCTCGAAGATCACGATCCCCGCCGAGCATCCGAAGCATGCCAGCGGCGCGAAGGGTGCGAGCGGAACACCCGGCGCGTCCGGAGCAGCCGGAGCAGCAACCGCTTCGGGCGCGCACCGCGGCCACCCCGCATCGCAGGCACAGGCGCAGTAAGCCAGCATGAATCCTTCCCGCGCCTTTATCCTGCGCCCGGTCGGCACCGCCCTCCTGATGGCGGCGATCATGCTGGTCGGCCTCGTCGCGCTGCGTTTTCTGCCGCTGTCCGCCCTGCCCGAAGTCGATTACCCGACGATCCAGGTGCAGACCTTCTACCCGGGCGCGAGCCCCGAAGTGATGACCTCGTCGGTGACCGCGCCGCTCGAGCGTCAATTCGGGCAGATGCCGTCGCTCAACCAGATGTCGTCGCAGAGTTCGGCGGGCTCGTCGGTGATCACGCTGCAGTTCAGCCTCGATCTGCCGCTCGACATCGCCGAGCAGGAAGTCCAGGCCGCCATCAATGCGGCCGGCAACCTGCTGCCCTCCGACCTGCCCGCGCCGCCGATCTACGCGAAAGTGAATCCCGCCGACGCGCCGATCCTCTCGCTCGCGATCACCTCGAAAACATTGCCGCTCACGGAGATCCAGGATCTCGCCGATACGCGCCTCGCGCAGAAGATCTCGCAGGTGGCGGGCGTGGGCCTCGTGAGCCTCTCGGGCGGCCAGCGCCCGGCCGTGCGCATCCAGGCGAATCCGCGCGCGCTCGCGGCCTACGGCCTGAATCTCGACGATCTGCGCACGTCCATCTCGAACCTGAACGTCAACACGCCGAAGGGCAACTTCGACGGCCCGACGCGCGCCTACACGATCAACGCGAACGACCAGCTCACCGACGCCAACGCCTACCAGAACGCCGTCATCGCCTACCGCAACGGCCGCCCCGTCATGCTCACGGACGTCGCGAAGATCGTGCCGGGCGCGGAAAACACGAAGCTCGGCGCCTGGGTGAACAGCACGCCCGCGATCATCCTGAACGTGCAGCGCCAGCCGGGCGCGAACGTGATCCAGGTCGTGGACAACATCAAGGCGATCCTGCCGCAATTGCAGGAATCGCTGCCCGCATCGCTCGACGTGCAGATCGTCACCGACCGCACGACGACCATTCGCGCTTCCGTGCGCGACGTCCAGTTCGAGCTGCTGATGTCCGTCGTGCTGGTCGTGCTCGTGATGTACCTGTTCCTCGCGAACATGTACGCCACCGTGATTCCGAGCCTTTCGGTGCCGCTCTCGCTGATCGGCACGCTCGCCGTGATGTATCTGTTCGGCTTCTCGCTCGATAACCTGTCGCTCATGGCGCTCACCATCGCGACCGGCTTCGTCGTCGACGACGCGATCGTCATGATCGAGAACATCGCGCGCTACGTGGAGGAAGGCGACAGTCCGCTCGAAGCGGCGCTGAAGGGTTCGAAGCAGATCGGCTTCACGATCATCTCGCTCACGGTTTCGCTGATCGCGGTGCTGATTCCGCTGCTCTTCATGGGCGACGTGGTGGGCCGCCTGTTCCACGAATTCGCGATCACGCTCGCGGTGACCATCGTGATTTCGGCCATCGTATCGCTCACGCTCGTGCCGATGATGTGCGCGAAGATGCTGCGCCACACGCCGCCTGGCGAAACCCGCCGTTTCGAGGCGGGCGTGCACCGCTTCTTCGATTACGTGATCGGCCGCTACGGCGTCGCGCTTCAATGGGTGCTGAACCACCAGCGCATGACGCTCGTGGTCGCCGTGTTCACGCTCGTGCTCACGGCGCTGCTCTACGTCGTCGTGCCGAAGGGCTTTTTCCCCGTGCAGGACACCGGCGTGATCCAGGCGATCACGCAGGCGCCGCAGTCGGTCTCGTACGCCTCGATGGCCGGGCGCCAGCAGGCGCTCGCCGCCGAGATCCTCAAGGACGACAACGTGGAGAGCCTCACCTCGTTCATCGGCGTGGACGGCACGAACATCACGCTCAACGGCGGGCGCATGCTGATCAACCTGAAGCCGCGCGACGACCGCAGCGAGACGGCCAGCGAAATCATCCGCACGCTGCAGGCGCGCGTGGCGCACATTCCGGGCGCGACGCTCTACATGCAGCCGGTGCAGGACCTGACGATCGACTCGACGGTGAGCCCGACGCAGTATCAGTTCATGCTCACCACGCCGAATATCGGCGACTTCACGACGTGGGTGCCGAAGCTCGTGCGCCGCCTCCAGCAGGCGCCCGAACTCGCCGACGTCGCGACCGACCTGCAGGACCAGGGCCAGTCGGTGTTCATCGAGATCGACCGGGCGAGCGCGGCGCGCTGCGGCATCACGCCCGCCACCGTCGATAACGCGCTCTACGACGCCTTCGGCCAGCGCATCATTTCGACGATCTTCACGCAGTCGAACCAGTACCGCGTGATTCTCGAAGCCGATCCGCAATTGCAGCACTACACCGACGCGCTCAACGCGATCTATCTGCCGTCCTCGACCTCGACCACGGGCCAGGTGCCGCTCTCGGCCATCGCGAAGTTCCACGAGCGTTCCGCGCCGCTGCTCGTCACGCACCTGTCGCAGTTCCCGGCCACGACGATCTCGTTCAACCTCGCGCCCGGCGCATCGCTCGGCGCCGCCGTGAAGGCGATCCAGCAGGCCGAGCAGGACATCGGCCTGCCCGCGTCGTTCCAGACGCGCTTCCAGGGCGCGGCGCTCGCCTTCCAGGCGTCGCTGTCGAACGAACTGTTCCTGATTCTCGCGGCCATCGTGACGATGTACATCGTGCTCGGCGTGCTCTACGAGAGCTTCATCCATCCGATCACGATTCTCTCGACGCTGCCCTCGGCCGGCATCGGCGCGCTGCTCGCGCTGATTCTCACGGGCCATGATCTCGACATCATCGGGATCATCGGCATCGTGCTGCTGATCGGCATCGTGAAGAAGAACGCGATCATGATGATCGACTTCGCGCTCGAAGCCGAACGCCAGGAAGGCAAGCCGCCGCGCGAGGCGATCTATCAGGCGTGTCTGTTGCGCTTTCGCCCGATCATGATGACGACGATGGCGGCGCTTCTCGGCGCGCTGCCGCTCATCATCGGCAGCGGCGCGGGCTCGGAGCTGCGCCGGCCGCTCGGCATCGCGATTGCGGGCGGCCTGATCGTGAGCCAGGCGCTCACGCTCTTCACGACGCCCGTGATCTACCTCGCGTTCGACTCGATCGCGCGGCGCCTGCGGAACCGCTTCGGTGGCTCGCCGGGATCGCACGGGTCGCCAGCAGCGCCGCCCTCCTCGCCGTCCTCGCCCGCGGAGCAATGACGCGATGAACCTGTCCCGCCCGTTCATCGCCCGCCCCGTCGCGACGACGCTGCTCGCGCTCGGCATCGCGCTCGCCGGCATCTTCGCGTTCACGAAGCTGCCTGTCGCGCCGTTGCCGCAGGTGGACTTCCCGACCATCTCCGTGCAGGCCGCGCTGCCCGGCGCGAGCCCCGAGACCGTGGCGACGAGCGTGGCGAGCCCGCTCGAGCGCCACCTCGGCAGCATCGCCGACGTCAGCGAAATGACCTCGCAGAGCTCGGTCGGCAACACCCGCATCACGTTGCAGTTCGGCCTGAACCGCGACATCGACGGCGCCGCGCGCGACGTGCAGGCCGCCATCAACGCGGCGCGCGCGGATCTGCCCACGAGCCTGCGGCAGAACCCGACCTACCACAAGGTCAATCCCGCCGACGCGCCGATCCTGATCCTCGCGCTCACCTCGCCCACGCTCTCGGCGGGCCAGCTCTACGATTCGGCGGCGACGGTGCTGCAGCAGTCGCTCTCGCAGGTGGACGGCGTGGGCGAAGTCGACGTGAGCGGCTCGGCGAATCCGGCCGTGCGCGTCGAACTGGAGCCGCACGCGCTGTTTCACTACGGCATCGGCCTCGAAGACGTGCGCGCGGCGCTCGCGTCGGCCAACGCGAACAGCCCGAAGGGCGCCATCGAATTCGGCCCGCAGCGCTTCCAGCTCTACACCAACGACCAGGCGAGCAAGGCGGACCAGTACAAGGATCTCGTGATCGCCTACCGCAACGGCGCGGGCGTCAAGCTCGCGGACGTGGGCGAAGTGGTCGACTCCGTGGAAGACCTGCGCAACATCGGCCTTGCCAACGGCAAGCGCTCCGTGCTCGTGATCCTGTACCGCCAGCCCGGCGCGAACATCATCGAGACGGTGGACCGCGTGATCGCGCTCTTGCCGCGGCTGAAGGCGTCGCTGCCCGCCGATGTCGACGTGACGCCCGCCGCGGACCGTTCGGTGACGATCCGCGCCTCGCTCAAGGACACGGAGCGCACGCTGATGATCGCCGTGGCGCTCGTCGTCATGGTCGTGTTCCTGTTCCTGCGCAACTGGCGCGCGACGCTCATTCCGAGCGTGGCCGTGCCGATCTCGATCATCGGCACCTTCGCGGCGATGTACCTCATGGGGTTCTCGCTCGACAACCTCTCGCTGATGGCGCTCACCATCGCAACCGGCTTCGTCGTCGACGACGCGATCGTTGTGCTTGAGAACATCTCGCGCCACATCGAAAAAGGCGTGCCGCGCATGCAGGCCGCCCTGCTCGGCGCGCGCGAAGTGGGCTTCACGGTGCTGTCGATCAGCGTTTCGCTCGTCGCCGTGTTCCTGCCCATTCTGCTCATGGGCGGCATTGTCGGGCGGCTCTTTCGCGAATTCGCGCTCACGCTGTCGCTCGCCATCGCCGTCTCGCTCGCGGTCTCGCTCACGCTCACGCCCATGATGTGCTCGCGCCTGCTCGAACAGCCGCACGAAAGGCAGGCCGAAGGACGCTTCGCACAGTGGCTCGACCGCGGCTTCATGCGCCTGCAGCGCGGCTACGAGCGCACGCTCGGCTGGGCGCTCGCGCATCCGGTCCTGATCCTGCTCACGCTGATCGCGACCATTGCGCTGAACGTCGCGCTCTACGTGATCGTGCCGAAGGGTTTTTTCCCGCAACAGGACACGGGGCGGCTGATTGGCGGCATCCAGGCCGATCAGTCCACGTCGTTCCAGGCGATGAAAGTGAAGTTCACGGAAATGATGCGGATCGTCCAGGCCAATCCGGCAGTCGATTCGGTGGCGGGATTTTCCGGTGGACGCGCCACCAACTTCGGCTTCATGTTCGTCTCGCTGAAGCCGAAAAGCGAGCGCACGCTCTCGGCCGATCAGGTGATCGCGCAACTACGCGGCCCGCTCTCGCACGTGGCCGGCGCGCGCACGTTCTTGCAGGCGGTGCAGGACATCCGCGTCGGTGGCCGCGCATCGAACGCGCAATACCAGTTCACGCTGCTCTCCGACAATACGGCGGACCTCTACAAGTGGGGGCCGAAGCTCACGGAGGCACTGCAGGCGCGCCCCGAACTCGCCGACGTCAACTCCGACCAGCAGCAAGGCGGCCTCGAATCGCAGATCAACATCGACCGCGCGAGCGCCGCACGCCTGAAGATCACGCCCTCGCAGATCGACAACACGCTCTACGACGCGTTCGGCCAGCGCCAGGTCTCGACCATCTACAACCCGCTCAACCAGTACCACGTCGTGATGGAAGTCGCGCCGAAGTACTGGCAGAGCCCGGACATGCTCAACGACATCTGGATCAGCACGGCCGGGGGCTCGGCGAGCGGCGCGCAGAGCACCAACGCGACGGCGGGCACGGTAAGCGGCCCGGTCACGAGCGCGCGCTCGGGCGGCACGGCGGCAAGTACAGTAACAAACGCGACAGCGAGCGCGGCCAGCATCGCCGCCGATTCCGCGCGCAATCTCGCGATCAATTCGATCGCGGCGAGCGGCAAGTCGAGTGCGTCGTCGGGCTCAGCCGTCTCGACGGCGAAGGAGACGATGGTTCCGCTTTCGGCGATTGCCTCGTTCGGGCCGGGCACGACGCCGCTCTCCGTGAATCACCAGAGCCAGTTCGTCTCCTCCACGATCTCGTTCAACCTGCCGCCCGGCAAATCCCTCTCGGACGCAACCAAGGTCGTCTACGACACGATGGCCCGGATCGGCGTGCCGCCGACCATCCACGGCAGCTTCCAGGGCACGGCGCAGGCGTTCCAGCAGTCGCTCGATAACCAGCCGCTGCTGATTCTCGCCGCGCTCGCCGCCGTGTATATCGTGCTCGGCATTCTCTACGAGAGCTATATCCATCCGCTCACGATCCTCTCGACGCTGCCCTCGGCGGGCGTGGGCGCCCTGCTCGCGCTGCTGCTCTTCAATACCGAGTTCAGCATCATCGCGCTGATCGGCGTGATTTTGCTGATCGGCATCGTCAAGAAAAACGCGATCATGATGGTCGACTTCGCCATCGCGGCGTCGCGCGAGGGCCTCAACTCGCGCGACGCGATCTATCAGGCCTGCTCGCTGCGGTTTCGCCCGATCATGATGACGACCTGCGCGGCGCTGCTCGGCGCGCTGCCGCTCGCGTTCGGGCGCGGCGAAGGCGCGGAGCTGCGCGCGCCGCTCGGCATCTCGATCGTCGGCGGGCTGATCGTGAGCCAGATGCTCACGCTCTATACGACGCCGGTCGTCTATCTGTATATGGACCGGCTGCGGGTCTGGTGGGATCAGAAGCGCGGACGGCCCGCGCCCGCAGTGGCGAAGTAAGCGTGTGCGTTAGTCTGCTTCATATGGCAAGGGCGGCCCGTCGGCCGCCCTTCTTCATTCAGAGGCTTCAGCGACTTCAGAGGCTTCAAAGACGCTGGGCCATGGCGAGCGTAAAGATGCGCGCCCAACGTTTTGCCGCGCGATGAACGCAGCCAGCGCAACGGCCGCAAGATTAGCCGCGAGACTTACTGCTGGGAATGTTGCGCACTCCACTCCTTCAAGGCGCGCAGGGTGTTCGCCACATGCTGGTCGGGCGCGAGGCTCGTGTATTCATAGATGATCTTGCCGTCCGGCGCGATCACATAGGACACGCGGTTGGCCATGGCTGCATACATCGGCATCGAGGCGTCGTACGACTTGATGATCTTCGAGTCTTCGTCGGCGGCCACCGGGAACTTGCTGCGGCACTCGCTCACCGAGAACCTCGTCAGCGTCCCAATGTCGTCGTGCGACACGCCGATCACCGTCGCGCCGTACTTCTTGTATTCGTCGACGGCTTCTGCGAATTCGTGTGCTTCGATCGTGCAACCCTTTGTAAAGGCCGCCGGATAGAAGTACAGCACCACCGGTCCTTTTTTCAATTCCGATGCGAGCGAATACGTGTAAGTCTTACCGCCCAATGAAGCCTGGGCCGTAAAGTCCGGTGCCGGGTCGCCAGGCTTCAGCGTGGCCTCGGCGCTGAGCGCATACAACCCGACTCCTGCGCTCATGAGCACTGCTGCACCTAACGCGATGAATCTGGGTTTCATGTCGGTCATCCTTTCCATGTGTCGTCAACTTCGCGCATGGCGCGTGCCTGCGCAGCCGACGATGGCGTCATTGGATCACACAATGATCGAACTCGCAGAAGGGCGCCACGCCGTCGCGCCACGCTCCGGCGTCACCCGCATCGATGCAAATGTCGGCGACCCAATGCCGCAGCCAGGTGCGACCTGAGTTTCACCCGAGTCTCGCCTGAGCGCCGCCTGCGTCCGCACGCCGCAACCGTGCTCATGGCGCATTGCGCGCCACATCAGCCCGTCGCGCGGCGCACGGCCCGCCGCTGCGCCGCCTCGTGCGAATCCGCATGAGCGTGCGCCACGCGGCGCGCCCGAACGGCTCATCAGTGTTTTTCCTGCCATGCGCTAAAGATTTTCGATTCGTGGTCGATAACTCGTTCTGATATGCGTTTTAGCCAGATGTAAAATGCTCCGCCAGGTTCCTGGGGCATCCGGCGATGCGACGCACGCGACAGACAGGCTGCATGGAATAAGGGTTGTCAGCGACAGACATGGAAGCAAACAGGATTACGGCATCCCGTCCGGGCCGGATGCGCACGGTCGTCGATCGGCTACGCGCACTTGCCCGTCGCTCTGCCAGCGACCCGCTTGCACCCGTAGCCACCACCCCGCCGCCCGCGCACGAGCCGGCGAATCCACAGGCGCATGCGTATCCGGATACCGCCTCGCGCGCGTTCGAGGACACCGCAAGCGCGGTCGATTTCCTCGTTCATCTGGACCGCAACCTCCGCTTCCTCTACGTCTCCGATTCGAGCCTGCGCTTCGCCGGGTATCACCGCGAATATCTGCTCGGCGCCACCCTGCACGACATCGTCGCACCGGAGCACCAGTTGCGCCTCGACGCGCTGTTCGACCGCGCGACCATGACGGGCGCCATCGAAAAAGACACGGTGCATCTCGTGAAAGCGCTCACCTATCCGCTCGCGGTCGAGTTGCGCGTGCAACGAGCGTCCTACGCGGACAAGGACGGTTTCGCGGTCGCGGGTTTCGACGTGTCGACCTGGCAACGGGCCGAGCAGCGCCTCACGCATGCGCTGCACCACGATCTGCTGACCGGCCTGCCGAACCAGACGGCGCTCGGGCCCATACTCGAGCGCCTGCAAACCGAAGCCGACCTGCATGGCGCGCCGGTGGCGCTGCTCTTGCTCGACATCGACGATTATCAGCGCGTGAACCGCGCGCTCGGCTACGAAGCGGGCGACGAACTGCTGCGCGAGACGGCGCGGCGGCTCGGCCACCTCGCGCTACAGGGCGAGCTGATCGCACGCACGGGCAGCGACGAATTCGCAATCGTGATCGCGCCGCAGCCGCATACGGACCCGAGCGACGCGCGCAGCGATGCCGAAACGCTCGCACGGCGGCTGCTCACCTCGATCCTGCAGCCGTACACGTTCCGCACCCAGCCGGTGCACTTGTCGGCCAGCATCGGCATTGCGTTCCATCCGGCCCAGCGCACGGTCGGCGACGACGCCATGCAAACCGACAACACGCCGTTGATCCGGCGCGCGGACCAGGCGCTGCAGCAGGCCAAGGCCGCGGGCGGCAACACGCTGATGCTGCACGTCCCCGACAACGACCCCAGCGACGCGCAGCAGCTGAAGCTCGAATCCGATCTCTACGACGGCGTGCGCAACGGCGAGTTCTCCCTGCACTTCCAGCCGATCACGAGCAGCACGACGCTCGGCGTCGTGGGCGTGGAGGCGCTGATCCGCTGGCAGCATCCGTTGCACGGGCTCGTGCCGCCTTCGAAATTTATTCCTCTTGCCGAATCGGTCGGTCTGATTAATTATCTCGGCAACTGGGTGCTCAAGGCGGCCTGCATGCAATTGAAGCAATGGGACACGCAGGGCATTTCATTGCAGTACGTGGCGGTCAACGTGTCGCCGCAGCAGTTCCGCAACCCGCGATTCAAGGAAAGCGTGCAAGAGGCCATCGAGCTGTCGGGAATCGAGCCGGACCGGCTCGTGTTCGAGATCACCGAAAGCCTGCTCATGCACGATCCCCTGCGCGCCAAGGCGCTGCTCGAAGAAATCACGGCGCTCGGCATCCGGTTCGCCGTCGACGATTTCGGCACCGGGTATTCGAGTCTTGCGTATCTGCAGCGCTTCCCGTTGTCGAAACTGAAAATCGATCGCAGCTTCGTCGAGAACCTGCTCACCTCGCGCAACGATCAGGCAATCGTCAACGCCGTGGTGGGCCTCGCGCGCACGCTCAATCTCGAACTCGTCGCCGAGGGCGTCGAAACCGAGGCGCAGCGCGATCTGCTCACGAAGATGGGCTGCGATCACATTCAGGGCTGGCTTGTGTGCAAGGCGCTCCCCTCCGAGGAACTGGCGAAGCGCTTCGAAATGCGTACGCTCCATGTCCACGAGGTGCATTGATGGCAGCACACAACAAGACTGGGCATTAGCGGAATTGACATGGTTCAGATGGTAAAGGCAGTCCTGCTCGACCGGCTGTGGGCGCGCATAAATGAGCGTGGAGATTTCCCCATGCTTTCGCAGTCGCTACGCACCACAGTCGCCGCAATGACCAACGACGACTTCGACTTCAATGCGCTCGTGGGCGTCGTGCTCTCCGACTTCGCGCTGACGCAAAAGGTGCTGCGCCTCGCGAATTCAGCCATGTACATGGCGTTCGGCGGCAACATCACGACGATCACCCGCGCGCTGATGGTGCTCGGCATGGATGCCGTCGGCCACCTCGTGGTGGGCCTGAAGATCGTCGACCACTTTCATCACAGCGCGCCGCGCCGCATCGACGCGAAGCTCGAACTGAACCGCACCATGCTTTCGGGCTGCGTCGCGCGCAAGCTCACGGAAAACGGCGACATGCGCGCGGGCGAAGAAGCCGTGGTCTGCACGCTGATGCGCCAGGTGGGCAAGCTGCTCGTCGTGTTCTACCTCGAAGCCGAGTGGGACCAGATTCGCCGCCAGTGCGACGGAGGCGCAACCGAGGACGACGCGTGCCTCGAAGTGCTCGGCGTCACGTTCGACGAACTCGGCCGCGAGGCCGCGACGCGCTGGCGGCTGCCCGAAATGATCCGCGAAGGCATGGGCGACTACGATCCCCAGGAAAACGAATCGCGCCAGGGGCAGTGGCTGCGCGCGATCACGAACTATTCGAGCGAGGTTGCGAGCGTGCTCACCACGGCGAACCTCACCGAAGAAGAGCGTGAATCCAACATTACCGATCTCGCGCAGGTCTACGGCCGCGCACTGTCCACCGATGCCGACTTGCTCGCGCAGATGAGCCTCGCACTCGCGAAGGAAGAGGCCAACGGCGGCGTCATGCACGAAATCAACGAATTGCACGCGAACGCCGACGCCATCGCGCGCGAATCGCTCAACGTCGAAGCGCGCATTGCGGCAGGCGTGGTCGACTTGCGCGCGCTGCCGCCCGACAGCCCGTTCAGCACGGCGCTCACGCTCGCGAACGAAACGGTGCTCGCCGGACTCGGTTTTGCGCGCACGGTCGTGTTCGTGCGCCAGGGCGCAGACGTGTTCGCGGCGCAACGCGGCTTCGGCCCCGGCATCGAGAGCATGCTGCCGAAACTGCGCTTCAGCGCCGCGTTCCAGCCCGACGTGTTCCATCTGGCGATTGCGAATTCGGTCGGCATCTTCATCGAAGACGCGCATGCTCCGAAGATGATCTCCCGGCTGCCCGGCTGGTACCGCTCGACATTCGGCGATGCGCGCGCATTCGTCCTGTTGCCGGTCGGCGTGCCGGGCGAACGGCCGGTGGCCCTCCTCTACGGCGACTGGCTCGACACGCAGGAACCGCGGCGGATTTCACAGACGGAAATGAACGCGCTCAATGAGCTCGCCTACGAGCTTGCGCGCTTTCTCGCACGCAGTTCAGCCGATACGGCCTGAGCCGTTCAATCGTAAAGCGGCGGCCGCAGACGCGCGTCCGCCTGCCGAAAAAAAAGCGGCGCCGCGCGCCGCCCTTCCCGTTGCCGCGGCTGCCGTGTCCGCGGCCTTCCAGCCTCAATCTTCGATGCGTTCGAGCCCCTGGGATTCGGCGTCGCGGTCGGCCATGCCTGCCCATTCCGCTGCCGTGAGTGCGATTGCCGCCGCCTCGCCAGGCGTGAACGGCGCGAGCGGCGCGCACATTTCGTCGAGACGCGCCCAGTCGCCGCGTTCGAGCGCCTGTATCACGTTCAGCAACTGACCGAGCGAACCCTCCCGGTTCACGATGGCTGCGCGAATCGGACGCGCAATCGAAAGCAGGTCGATGGTTTCGTCGATCGGACCGCCGAACACGGCATCCACGCACGAGAACACGCCCGCGAGAAAAGCCGCTTCCTGCTCGGCAATCCGCGCGTTCGGCAAGCGCATTGCCGCAATTTCCAGGAACCGCGCGCGCGTGGCCGCGAGTTGCAGCAGCGGATCGTCTTCGAGCGACACCTTGCGGCCATCGGCATAAAGCAGCAACTGCGTCCAGCGTTGAAGGCGGTCCGTGCCCGTCGCGTTGATTGCCTCGCGCAGCGTGGTCACCTTATGCCCGATGCCGAAGCTCGTTGAATTCGCGAGCCGCATGATGTGCATCACGAGTATCGGATTGAGCTTCAACTCGGTTTCGAGCTGCGCGACAGTCGGATCGGATGCGAGCAGTTGCAGCAGATGCAGGAGCGCGTGGCGCGGCGCGCTCGCGCGGCGTGCGCCTGCGTGCGAATGCGCGAAGAAATAGCCCTGGAAGCGGTCGAAGCCGAGCGCGTGCGCGCGCTCGAAGTCATGCTGGCTTTCCACGCCCATCGCGACGAGCAGCTTGCCCGCCGACTTCAGCACGCCCGCGAATTTCGCCACCATGTCAGGCGCGACCCTGTGCAGATCGATCTTGACCGCCTCGACGTACGGCAGCAGCTTCGCGAACGAGTCGTCGGCCTCGGTGACGTGATCGAGCAGAAAACGGAAGCGGCGCCCGTGCAACTGGACGAGGCGCGCGATGAGCGCCGGATCGCACTCGATATCGCACGGCAACTCCAACATCACGCGATCGGGACGCAGGAGCAGCAGCGCATCGTCGAAAAGAGCCTCGCGCGTGACGTCCAGCCAGCCGCGATGCCCGGTCAACGCCGCACGCACGGGCTGCGCCGCAAACGCCTTGGCCAGCGCCGCGCCCGGACGGCCCGGTTTGTCCCGGTTTTCACGCAGATCAACGACGCGCGGCACCATCTCGAAGGCGCACAAGATGCCGTCGCGATCCAGCACGGGTTGACGGCCGAAATAGACTTCGTATTGCGGTGCCGGCGGCTTTTCTCCCACAGCGCCTGGCATCGGCGGCCGATCTGCGTCGTTGTAGCTCATGGGGTCCCCTGCGACACGCCGCACATTTGCCGGCGCATGGTTCTCAGATTCGTTTGCACCGCGCCCACGCTTCATGCGCGCCGGCGGACACTCATCGTGTGGATTCTACCTGCGGCATTGTACGGGCATAGGCGGATCAAGGCCGGAGAATGTCCGTTCTGGACAACGTTCAGGCACGTGCGTTTGCGCAAATTGTTGCGTGGATGCCAGGCCGATCCGTGCGCCGCTGCACACGCGATAGTGAGAAATCCGGCCTGCCTGATTCAATATCCGAAAGGCCGCATGTGTGCCGCGCGGCGCAAACCACCCAAAAGCATGCGCGCGCAACGTACCAAAGCCGTGTGCGACGATGTGACGGCATGTTGAATGTGCATCGGAACGGCGCGCCGCGACAGCGCGCCGCAGTTGCGTCAGGCGAGTGCGGCCAGCGTCGTGTCGCTCGTTTCGACAACGAGCAGGCCCGCGCGCAGTCCGGGCTTCACGGTGGGATTGGGGAACACGATGCGCTCTTCGTCGTGGCCGACCACGTAGCGATAGTCGCCGTCGTTCGCGAGCACGGTGCCGCGTGCGAACGGCGTGAAATTCGGCACGTCGGCGGCGACGTGCAATTCGAACGCATCGCTGCGCTTCGTGATCTGGCCGATGACCGTGAAGACGCGCGGCATGGGCGCGCGTGCATCGGGCGCGACACCCGCGACGAGACGGCGAACCGCGGCGTCCGCAGCCGCGAAGCGCGCGAGGTCGTTGTGGCCGAACGGCTGCACCTTGCCGAGTTCGAGCGTGCACGACGTGGCGCCGCACCGGTCGGCCGTCAACGATGAATACGTCGGGCCCTGTTCGGTGTGGATCAGCACGCAGGCGATGCGCGCGTCGGCCAGCCACGCGAACAACGCGCGCGACGGCGGCTCGCCCGTGTACGGCACGAGCGCGAACTGCTCGAACGCTGACGCGCGAATGGCCGTGTGCAAGTCGAGATGCCAGCGCGCGTGCGGCGCGTTCGATGCCGCCGCGAAAAAACGCTGCGCGTGGGCTTCGAGCGCAGCGGCCCGCTGCCCTTCCCTGCTGCCGCCCGCGCTCACATGGCGGCCGCCGAACAGGCGGTTCAGGTCGTCGTCGAGATAACGCCGCGCCGCGCGCATCGCGTCCACGTTGCCGAGCACGACGAGCAGGCGGCAGGCGAGCGCCGCGCGTCCCGCCGCGAGATCGGCAACATGTTGCGAGAGCAACTCGATCGGCGCCGTTTCGTCACCGTGGATGCCCGCCGAGAGCAGCACGCTGCGCGTCCCGGCATCCACATGCGCAGGCTCGATCAGCAGCACGCCGTCATCGATCCATTGCCAGCGTGCGCCGCTCGCGCACGTGCCCTCGCATGTGCCCTCGCATGTGGCCCGCGCAGCGTCCGCGCTCGCAGGCCGCGAGCCCGCCAGCGTGTAGCCGAGAAAATCCGCGAGTAACACGTCAGCGCTGGAAGTCATAGAGCGAGCCGAGACCGAGGATTTGCGTGAGTTCGTCGAGCGCCGTACGCGACTCGACGAGCAGCATCGGGTCGGCCAGATCCTGCGGCGCAAGACGGTCGCGATAGTGCTTTTCGACCCACGCATCGAGGCGCGTGAACAGCGCGTCGTTGATCCATACGCCGGGCAGCACGGCCGCACGCTCGGCATCGTTGAGCACGACGCGCAGACGCAGGCACGCCGGACCGCCGCCATTTTTCATGCTCTCGCGCAGATCGAACACCAGCACTTCATCGATGGGTCCGCGCTTCGCGGCCAGTTCGTCGAGGTACGCCGCCACGCGCGGATTCTCGCGGCATTCGCCCGGCACGACCAGAATCTGCGAGCCATCCGCGCGGCTCAGCAACTGGCTGTTGAACAGATACGACGTCACCGCATCCGCCACACTCACCTGCGCGTCGGGCACTTCGATCACGTCCAGCAGCGCGCCGTGCTTCGCCAGCTTCGCGTGCAGTTCGTCATACACGCTTTTCTGATCGAGAAACGCGCGCTCGTGGCAGAACAGCGTGCTGCGATTGCCCACCGCGATCACATCGTTATGGAACACGCCCGCGTCGATCACGTCCGGACTCTGCCGCGCGAACACCATCGCGTTTTCCGCAAGGCCGTGGCGCTGCGCCACCGCGCGGCTCGCCTCGAATGTCTGTCGTGCAGGGAAGCGCTTCGGCTCCGGTCCACGGCGATACTCGCTACGTCCATAGACAAAGAATTCCACGCCGCGCTCGCCGTACTGCGAGCAAAAACGCGTGTGATTCGCCGCGCCCTCGTCGCCGAGCGCAGGCGTGCCCGGCAGCGCGTCATGCACCGCGAAATGCGCGGGGTCCGCGAATATCGCGCCCAGCGTGCGGTGGGTCGCCTCGTGCTCGATCGCACGATGCAGCTTGCTGCACAGGTTCGCGGGCGTGAAGTGAACACGGTGATCGGGTGTATCGGCAGACGGACTCACGGTCGCCGCGTTCGCCGTCCACATCGCCGATGCCGAACTCGCCGCCGCGAGCAATTCGGGCGCCTCTTTCGCGGCCTTCGCGATGGCGTCGGCATCCTTGCCGCCAAAGCCCAGCTCGCGCAAGAGCCGCATCGAGGGGCGCTCCTGCGGCGGCAGCACGCCCTGGGCGAAGCCGAGGTCGGCGAGCCGCTTCATCTTCAGCAGTCCCTGGCGCGCCGCCGCTTTCGGATTCGCGACGGAGCGCTCGTTGTTCTGCGACGCCACGTTGCCGAACGAAAGACCGGCGTAGTTGTGCGTCGGGCCGACGAGTCCGTCGAAGTTCGCTTCAAGGGTTTGCATCGTCGATCCTCAGAAGTGAAGGCCCGGCGAAACGCTCGCGGGCATCTGCAGTTGTGCGCTTTCCACCGACGCCATCGGGTACGCGCAATAGTCGGCGGCGTAATACGCGCTCGGGCGGTGATTGCCGGAGCGGCCCGTGCCGCCGAACGGCGCGCCGCTCGATGCGCCATTGGTCGGGCGGTTCCAGTTCACGATGCCCGCCCGGATCTCGCGCGTAAAGCGCTTCCACAGCGCTTCGCTGTCGGCGAGCAGGCCCGCCGAGAGACCGTATGCCGTGTCGTTGGCTTGCGCGATTGCGTCGCCGAAGCCTGCGTAGCGGATCACCTGTGCGAGCGGCCCGAAGTGCTCTTCGTCGGGCCGGTCGGCCACGCCGGTGACATCGAGAATCGCGGGGCTCACGAAACCGAGCAACGGGTCGCGCTGCGTCATCGGCAGCAGCGCGCGCGCGCCGCGTTCGAGCAGCAGCGACTGCGCCGTGACGAGCTTCGCCGCCGCACGCGACGAAATCACCGCGCCCATGAACGGCTGCGGATCGGCGTCGTATTCGCCCACGGCAATGCGCGCGCTGACCTCGACGAAGCGTTCGAGAAAGCGGTCGCCGAACGGGCCGGTCGGCACGAGGATGCGGCGCGCGCAGGTGCAGCGCTGCCCCGCCGAAAGAAACGCCGACTGGATCGTGTGATGCACGGCGGCATCGATGTCTTCGACTTCGGCGACGACGAGCGGATTATTGCCGCCCATCTCGAGCGCGAGCACGATCTCGGGACGGCCGCCGAACTGGCGATGCAGCAACGTGCCCGTATCCGAGCTGCCCGTGAAAAACAGGCCGTCGATCTGGCGGTGGTTCGCGAGCGCAATGCCGGTGTCGCGCTCGCCTTGCACGAGGTTCAGCACGCCGGCGGGCAGACCGGCTTCGCGCCAGATCTCGACGGTGACGCGCGCAACGTCCGGCGCGAGTTCGGATGGCTTGAATACGATGGTGTTTCCGGCGATCAGCGCGGGCACGATGTGCCCGTTCGGCAAATGCCCCGGAAAGTTGTACGGCCCGAACACGGCGACGACGCCATGCGGACGATGGCGCAGCACGGCGACGCCGTCCGCCATCGGCGTGCGCTTTTCGCCCGTGCGCTCGCCATACGCGGCGATGGAAATGCCGACCTTCGCTGCCATCGATGCCGCTTCAGTGCGCGCTTCCCAGAGCGGCTTGCCGGTTTCGCGGCCGATAGCCTGCGCGAGCCGCTCCTTGCGTTCGGTCACGAGCGCGGCAAAGCGGCGGACGATTTCGCAGCGCGTCTCGAACGGCGTCTGCGACCATTCGCCGAACGCGCGGCGCGCGGCCTCTACGGCACGCTCGACATCGCCCGCCGACGCGGCGTTGCCGCTCCACACTTCCGCACCCGAACCGGGATTGCGCGAGGCAAACGCGGGGCCAGTGGCCGCGCACCACTGCCCGTCGATAAAAAGCTCGTTCATGGTCATCCTTGTCGATCCACGGTGCGCGCGCAGGGCCCGCTTCAGCGCCTGCTGCGCTCACCTGTCGGTTGCTATCGGTTGCTATTGATGTTTGTGTGCGGCGCCGAGCACGCGCACGGGTTCACCCGCCGCGACATTCAGCGCCGCCGCTTCCTGGGCGTTCAGCACGAACACGCCGTCATGCACGACGCCCGCCGCGGAACCCACACGGAAGTCGCCGAGCGACGTGTTCGAAACGAGCGAGCGCACACTGGACGCCGTATCGTGTGCGCCGATCTCCACCGGCACGACGACGCTCTCGCGCACGGTGCGCAAATCGGCGATGTGACATTCGAGCACCGGGCCCGCGTCGAAGATATCGACGTGGTTCTCATAGCGCAGACCTTCCGCTTCGAGCATCCGCCGCGCCGGAATCGTATCGGCGTGCGTGAGGCCCACACAGGCCTGCGCCTCCTCGGGCAGCAGTTCCACGTACACCGGATGGCGCGGCATCAGTTCGGCGAGAAACGCTTTGCGGCCATGCGAACTCAGATAATCGGCCGCATTGAAGTCGATTTGATAGAAATGCGAACCCACTGCGCGCCAGAACGGCGATGTGCCTTCCGCGTCGAAATGACCGCGCAATTCCGCGCAGATGCGCTCGGGAAAGTGATCGCGAAACTGCGCGATAAACATGAAGCGCGAGCGCGACAACAATCCGCCCACGCCTGACGTGCGATGGCGCGGCGAGAGGAACAGCGAGCACACCTCCGCGTAACCCGTGAGATCGTGCGAGATGTTCAGCGCGCGCATGCGCGTCCAGATGCCGAGATCCTGGCTCGCGTGAACCACCGTGCTCACGCGATAGTTGTAGAACGGCTGCTGCAGGCCCACCGCGGTTTCGATGCCGCATACGCCCGCCACGTCGCCCGTCGCGGTGTCTTCCATCACGAACAGATAGCCCGCCTCATGCGGCGCGGCCTCGCCCGCGAGCGTGCGCCGCGTGCGCGCGATGCGCGCCATCAGCGCGTCGCGGTCCGGCTTGAACGTGGTGAGACCTGGACCGGTTTCCTGGGCGAGCGCGACTAGCGCGTCCACATCGCCCGTCTGCACGACGCGAACCACGATCATTGCGTTTCTCCCATCGACTGATCTTCTGTTTCCGGCGTCTCGCGCCGCAGCGGCGCACAGCGCACGACATCGCCGTCCTGTACGTCGAGCGCCGCGCGCGCGGCGCTATCGAGCGGGGCCGCGCCGCGCGCGGCGTGGTGAGGCGCACCGCGGTGATGGCCGCCTTCAGGCAGCGGCGGCAAAGTCGTCAGCACGCAGCGGAATTCGCCGCCGCGCTGGCTCGCCACCATATACGACGCGCCCGTTGCAGTGTTCACAGCGGTGCTCGCCGCCTCGCGCACCACGCGGCTCTCGTTGGCCGCCACCGAGGTCGTGCGGTCGACCTGCGCGGTCAGCACGGGGCCCGCATCGAAGATATCGACATAACGGTCCGGCTCGAAGCCCTCTTCCAGATGGATGTCGTAGGCAAGCAGTGCACTCGTGTCCGGCTCCCCCAGCACGCGCTGCGCGGACTCGGGCAAGAGCGGCACGTAGATCGGATACGCGGGCATCACTTCGGCGATGAACGTGCGGCTGCGCCCGCCCGAAGCCATTTCGATGTCCTTGAAATCGCGCCCGAAGAACTTGCGCCCCACCGCTTCCCAGAATGGCGACACGCCCGCATCGTCGGTGACGCCGAGCAACAGCGTAAACACGTCGGGCGTGAAGCGCCGCCGGTTCATCGCCACGTACATCATGCGGGCGCGCGATACGAGGTGCGCGGCGGCGTCGCCGCGCAACAACGGGTCGATATAGAAGCCCGCGAGGCGGCTCTTGCCGGTCAGTTCGTGCGACATCTGCAATGCGTGAATCTTGCGGTTCACGTGCAGTTCGCGCGACGCGTGAATCAGTGCGTCGTTGCGAAACGCGTAGAACGGCTCGGCGTAGCCCGCCGCCGCGATGAGGCTCGATGTGCCGACGAGCCGCCCCGTCGCCGAGTCTTCGAGCACGAAGAGATAGAACTCCTCGCCCGGAAAATCGACTTCGGTGCGAAACGAGTCCTCGGACAGCGCGATACGCGCTTCCAGCGCCGCGCGGTCGTGCGGCAGCGAATGCAGCACGGGCTGCGCGGTGCGCGCCATGTGCGCGATTGCATCGAGATCGGCCAGCCTGGCCGGGCGAACAAAAAGCATCGTCGATCCTCGGTCTTGAACGCTTGAACTCTCTTGAACCCTCTTGAACCCTCTTGAACCCTTACACGCGCGCGGCCGCGACGCCGATCACGTCCTCGAACGCCTGTTCGAGGCGCGCGAAACCCTCGGCCAGATCGGCTTCGGGGATGATGAGCGAAGGCGCGAAACGCAGCACGTCCGGGCCCGCGATCAGCATCATCACGCCGCGGTTCGCCGCAGCCGAGAGAAAGTCCTTCGCGCGGCCTGCAAAGCGCGGCGTCAGTTCCGCGCCGATCAGAAGACCTTTGCCGCGCACGTCGCTGAACGCGTCGAAGCGTTCGTGCAGCGTCGCGAGCTTCGTGCGGATAAACTCGCCGCGCGCGCGTACGCCCGCCAATACCGCCGGATCGCTCACGAGATCGACCACCTTGCCTGCAATCGCCGCGCCGAGCGGATTGCCGCCGTACGTCGTGCCGTGCACGCCGACCTTGAAGTGCGCGGCGATGGGTTCGGTCGTGAGCATCACGCCAATCGGAAAGCCGTTTCCGAGCGCCTTCGCGGAGGTCAGGATATCGGGCGTGACTCCCGTGTCCTGGTAGGCGTAGAAGTGGCCCGTGCGGCCCACGCCCGTTTGCACTTCGTCGAAAATCAGCAGCGCGCCGTGCGCATCGCACGCTTCGCGCAGCGCACGCAGGAACGCCGGATCGGCGGGAATCACGCCGCCCTCGCCCTGCACAGGCTCGACGATCACCGCGCAGGTTTGCGCGCCGATCGCGGCGCGCGCGGCCTCGATATCGTTGTACGGCAGATGGCGGATGCCGCCCGGCACCGGGCCGAAGCCTTCCGAATACTTCGGCTGGCCGCCCACGCTCACGGTGAACAACGTGCGGCCATGGAACGACTGCGCGAAGGAAATGATTTCATACTTCTGCTCGCCGAACCGCTCGACGGCAGCGCGGCGCGCGAGCTTGAGCGCGGCCTCGTTGGCCTCGGCGCCGGAGTTCGCGAAGAACGCGCGGTCGGCGAACGTCAGCGCTTCGAGCTTCTTCGCGAGGCGCAGCACCGGCTCGTTCGTGTAGCCGTTGCCGATGTGCCAGAGCTGGCTGCCCTGCTCATTGAGTACCCGCAAGAGTTCCGGATGCGCGTGACCAAGCGCCGTCACGGCAATGCCGCCCGCGAAGTCGATGTAATCGCGGCCTTCGGTGTCCCACACGCGCGAGCCGAGGCCGCGACTGGGCACGAACGGCGCCGGCGAGAAGCACGGCACCATCACTTCATCGAAAGTCTGGCGGGTCACACTCTGCTCGTTCATGACGGATCCTCTCTGGCTCGGAATTTGGACGGTGCGCGCACGGGCGAGCGCCCGGCGCGTGGATGACAGGTGCAGTGTAGGCAACTGTGCGGCAAACGTCTTGCGTGTGCGCGACGCATTCTTTCGCGGTCTGCACCTGCTGGGGGCGCGGATTGCGTAAATCCGGCCAGTCTGGTGAATCTGGCGAGTTTCACTCACTGGCGCTCACTGGCGCTCACTCGCACTTATTTGCGCTTATTCGCGCTCCGGCGGCTGCGCGCGTCCATCCGCGCGCGGCCCGCCAGCCGCGCCGCCGTGCTGGCGCTCGATCCAGTTGCGGCGGTCCTCGCGCGGCGTCACGCCGAAGCGCTCGCGATACGCGTTCGAAAAGTGCGCCGCGGACGCAAACCCGCACGCAAGGCTGATCTGCACGACGGACTTGCTCGTGCGCTGCAGTTGCGAGCGCGCTTTGGCAAGGCGCAGGCCGAGGTAGTACTTCGACGGCATCGCGCCGAGATACTGGCGAAACAGCCGCTCGAGCTGCCGCCGCGAGACGCCGACGAGGCCCGCGATTTCATCGGAGGTAAGCGGGTCCTCGATGTTCGCTTCCATGAGCAGCAACGCATCGTTCAGGCGCGGGTTGCGCTCGCCTGGCGCGGTCACGAACGGAATGCGCTGGCGCTCGTCGCCGCTTCTGAGCGTGCTTGCACCGAGCGCGTCGGCGATGCGCTCGGCGAGTTCGGGGCCGTGCTCGCGGCCGATCATGGCGAGCATGAAATCGAGCGTCGCCTGGCCGCCCGCGCAGGTCGCGCGATCACGATCGATTTCGTAGATGTGTTGCGTGGCGATCGTGCGTTCGAACTGCTCGGCGAACTGTTGATAGGTCTCCCAGTTCGCAGCCACGCGATAGCCGTGCAGCAAGCCGGCCATCGCGAGCCACCAGATGCCGTGATGGATGCCCGTGACGAGCGGCGTGCGCTGACCGACGCGCGCAAGCGTTGCGAGAAAGAGGCGGGAATCGGCGAACGGCTGAAAGCGCTCCGTGACGACGATCAGCCAGTCGCACGCGAGCGTGTCGTCGAATGCGCTTTCGGCAGGCCATTGCGCGCCGCCTGAAAGCGGCACCGGGCGCGCGTTCCACGAGACCATGCGAGAGCGGTAGAGCGCGCGGCCATCGATCTCGTTGGCGAGATTGAGCGCATCGACAATCGGCCCCACGCCCGACATCGAAACCGGCGACAGCGCCACAATCGCGACTTCGGCGGTGCGGTCCGCACGTGCGGGCGCATCGGAAGCGGCGGCACGCGCGGCATCTGCGGGCGCACTGGAACGAGTGGGACGGATCATCGGCGGCGGACTGCATCCAGGTTTTTCTTTTAGTTCATACGCACGGCAAACCAGCCGTGCGAGTAGCGTTGCGCGGGTCGGCGCGCAACTGCCAGCCCGAACGATACCGCACCGCCGGTCAGCGCGGCAAAGCTGGACGATTCACCCAAGCCGCGCACGACGCAGCCCCGAACGCCTCTACTCGATGCCGAGTTGGGCGCGAATCGCGGGCAGCATGTACTGCACGGCTGCACGCCCCTCCGCGATGGCGGGCTCGGCGCGGTGGAAATCGAATATCCCCATGCCGCCGAGGCGCGGCTGAATCAGCACGTCGGCAGGCTCGCCCGCAAGGCGGCTGCGCGTGATACGCACCTGCATGATGTCGATGCTCTGCGCGATCGAACTGAGCATCGACGGCACGCGTGCGCTCGGCGGCGGCGCCACACGCACGTCGGCGCTCGCCTGCCCTGCGGGCTGGAGCCAGCGCGGAAAGCGCCTGCCGTTGCGGCGCAGCAGCGGCTGCGGTTCGTCGGATGTGGAAGGCGCCGCGGATTCCGGGGGTTTCGAGGGTCCGCCCGGCGCGGAGAGCGAGGAGAACGAGGCGCCCTCGGGCGCCTCGCGCAACACGGTGTCGATGGCGCCGCCCAGGTCGCGGCCATTCAGGATGTCGTGATTGAGGTCGACGGCAATCACGCAATCGGCGCGCATCGCGCGCGCGGCAGAAACCGGCACCGGGTTGCTGAGCCCGCCATCCACGAGCCACACGCCGTCGTGCCAGATCGGCGTGAACAGACCCGGAATCGCGATCGAGGCGCGCACCGCGTCCACCACGCCGCCTTCGCTGAGCCAGATTTCGCGGCCCGTGTCGAGTTCGGTGGCAACCGCCGTGAACGGCAACTGCAGCTCGTTGATACCGCGTCCGTTGAACTGGTTCGCGAACACATCGATCACCTTGCGTCCGCCGAGCAACCCGCCCGAGAGACGCACGTCGAGCAGCCGCACGACGGTCTGCCAGGTGAGGTGGCCGACCCACTCTTCGAGCCAGTCGAGGTCGCCGTTCGCATACACGGCCCCAACGAGCGCGCCAATCGAGGTGCCGCACACGACGTCGGGTTTGATCCCGGCCTCTTCGAGTGCGCGGATCGCGCCGATGTGCGCCCAGCCGCGCGCCGCACCGCCGCCGAGCACGAGACCGATGCGCCGGTTACGCCGCCGGTTCATCATGCGCGCCTCCCGCTTGTCTGTGAGTCAGTGACCGCGCATCACGTCCGAGCGGGAAGTCGTGGTGACCCGCCCGTCCGGGCCGAAATGCACATTGAAATACGCTTCCTGCTCGACGCCGCCTTCGCGCCACTTCCAGCTCCACACCGTTTCCTTCTTGAGCCGGAACGCGGCGACCTCGCCCGGCTTGCCGAGCCGTTGCCGCACCTCGTCCTGACTCATGCCGATGGTGATCTTCGCGAAGTTCTCGGCGGTGAGGACCTGGGTAATCGCAACGAGCCGCCCGTTCGGGCCGATATCCACCATGTAGGTATTGAGGCCCGCCGGGCCGCGCGGATATTCGAGGCGGCGCGAGCCATCGTCGAAGATGCGCTCGGTCTCGGGCTTGCCCATCTGCCTGCGCACGTCGTCGAGCGTCGAAATGCCCGGCTTCATGCCCTTGAACAGGAGCACGTCGGGTTTGACGGAATCGAAGAGAGCCTTGAGGGTCTGCCACATGGAATCGATCTGGCGGTCGTCGCAGCCGGAAAGCGCGAACGCCGCAAGCACTGCCGCGACAGCCGCGAAAACCCGCGCCTTGTGCAATTTAAGCTTCATGGTCCAAACCGCATTCACCGTGAATCACCTGGGCTCATGCCGGGGATGGGGCGTCTGCCCCGCCTATATCCCTCAATGTACCCGCTATTACACGTTTTCGTGATGGTCGGACCGTGCGGCATCGCACTCATGGGCGACGCCAACCGGCACAGGCACGGGCGCAGGCACGGGCGCGGGCACCGATGCGGGCGCAAGCGCCTTGCCTGCGCGCATGGACAAACGCGTGCGCGCAATTTCCACGCCTTGCCAGGAAACCAGCGCGACACTGCCGAACACGACCTCGCGCATCCGTTTGACGAGCGCGAGCGACAGCGCGGCTTCGTGCCCCACGCCGAATAGCTGCGCGAGCAGCACCACGGTCGCCTCCTGGATGCCGAGGCCCGCGGGCACCATGAAGGCCGCGTGGCGCACGGCCTGGGTCAGCGCCTCGATGGCGAGCGCGCCCTCGATCGAAACCGGGAATCCGAGCAGGCGCAGCGCCCACCAGGTCTCGAACGCGCCGACCATGTAGCCCGCAAGCTGCCAGCAGAAGGCGCGGAACATGAGCCCGGTGCGCGACATCAGTGCGTTAAGGTCGCGGTCGAGCTGGTGGCCGTCGATGCCGAGCACGACCGGATTGTTCGCGCCGAACATGCGCGCGGCCCAACGCTCGATGGCGTGAAACAAGCCGCCGCGCCGCAGCAGCACGAACGTCACGATCGGTATCGGCAGCGAGAGAACGAGGGCGAGCCCGATTGTCGTGATCGTGCGCATCGAACTGCCGTCGCCGGTCGCCGCGACGATCAGCACGAGGCCGAGCGCCGAGAACGCGTACTGGACGGCCATCGTGATGAGCACTTCGGCGATCACCGATGCGGTGACGAAGCTGCCGTCGCGCAGTCGCCAGCGCGCAAGGCGGATGCCGACGATTTCCCCGCCCACGCCCATCACGGGCAGCAGCCGGCTGACGCCCTCGCGCACGGCGGCGACCCACAACAGGAAGCCGAGCGGCAGGCGTTTCGCGAGCAACAGGCGCCAGGCGTGGGCATCGAGCAGCAGCGGCACCGCATGGAATGGCACGAGCCAGAGCAGCACGGGACCCGCCGTGCCGATGATGTGCATGACGTCATGCGCGCCGTCGCGGATGACGAGCGCGATCAGGATGGCGATCCCGACCGGCAGGCCCAGCCATTGCAGCCACTTCATGAAGGTCGAACCTCGCCTGCCGGCGCGTTCGCGCCGGGTCGAGCCGGACCGCCGAAAAATACGTCGGCGAAACCGCCGTTGCGCACGCGCGCCGCCGCCAGTGCCGCCGCGACGCGCGGCGAGAGGAGCGCATCGAGTTCGTCGGTGGGGCGATAGGCCTGCATCGACGGCGTGATGGCGTCCACGCCTGCCTCGGCCGGATGGCAGTAGATCTCACCGACGCCCTGCGCCGGCAGATTCGCGATGGCGTCGAGCAGCACGGCCTCGTCCATCGCGCCCGTGTTCGCGATGCCCACCACGAAGTCGTTGTGCGCGATGCCCGCGCGCGCAAGCCGTGC
This sequence comes from Paraburkholderia sp., assembly GCF_004298475.1. Classification (GTDB taxonomy): domain Bacteria; phylum Pseudomonadota; class Gammaproteobacteria; order Burkholderiales; family Burkholderiaceae; genus Paraburkholderia; species Paraburkholderia denitrificans. The sequence continues at coordinate 328,558 of NZ_SCRP01000010.1, forward strand.
GCGCACGAGATGAAGCCAGGGCTTGAGCGCGAGCGGCGCACCCGCTTCGAGCGGCAGACGCATGGCACGCAGCCCATACTCACGGCCGATCTGGATGATCAGCGAGAGCACCGTGGGGTGCAGATGGAAATGCTTGTGGGTATTGACGTGATCGAGTTCGAGCCCGGTCGCGGCGAACGCCTCGAACTGCGCGCGAATCTCCTTCGCGAGCTGTGCGCGCACGTGCGGCAAAAAGAAAAAACGTACGCCGTCGCGCACCATGTTGTCGCCGAAACGGCCCTGCGCGTCGACCAGTGCGGGAATCTGCGCGCGCGGCAGCATCGACGCGCCGTCGGCCAGCACGAGGTGCAGGCCGACGCGCAAACCCGGCAGGCGCCGGGCGCGCGCTACGGCATCGGCAGCCGCGTTTGCGGCCACCATCAGACTTGCAGCATTGAGCACACCCTCGCGGTGCGCGCGCTCGACCGCTGCGTTGACCCGCTCGTGCAGGCCAAAGTCGTCGGCGGTGAAAATCAGTGCGCGCGTTTCGCGAGACTGCCGTTCCATCATGCCTCGTGGGCGCGCAGGAAGCGGAAGAACTCCACGCCTTCGCGCAGGCGGCGCTTCATCATGTCCCAGCTCGTGAGCATCTCGCGCAGGATTTCCCAGATCTTCGAAGGCCGGAAATAGAACTCGCGATAGAACTTCTCGAGGTTGTGATAGATCTCTTCGCGCGAGAGGTGCGGATAGCCGATCGCGGCAAGCTGCACGCCTTCCTTGGAGACGAGGTTGACCACCTTGTTCTCTTCGAGCCAGCCGTTGTCGACAGCCTGCCTGTAGAGCGCCGTGCCCGGATACGGCGCGGCGAGCGACACCTGGATCGTGTGCGGATTGATTTCCTTCGCGTACTCGATCGTCTTCTTGATGGTTTCCTGCGTCTCGCCCGGCAGGCCCAGGATGAAGGTGCCGTGGATCTTGATGCCGAGCTTGCGGCAATCCTCGTTGAAGCGGCGCGCGATATCGGTGCGCAGGCCCTTCTTGATGTTCAGCAGGATCTGGTCGTCGCCGGATTCATAGCCCACGAGCAACAGGCGCAGACCGTTTTCCTTCATGATCTTGAGCGTCGAATACGGCACGTTCGCCTTCGCGTTGCACGACCACGTCACGCCGAGCTTGCCGAGACCGCGTGCGATCTCTTCGACGCGCGGCTTGAAGTCGGTGAAGGTGTCGTCGTCGAACATGATCTCCTTGACTTCGGGCATGTTGTCCTGAATCCACTTCACTTCTTCGAGCACGTTCTCGACCGAACGCGTGCGGTAGCGGTGCCCGCCCACCGTCTGCGGCCACAGGCAGAACGTGCACTTCGAACGGCAGCCGCGGCCCGTATAGATCGAGACGTACGGATAGTTCAGATAGCCGATGAAGTAGTTGTCGATCTTCAGATCGCGCTTGTAGACCGGCGCCACGAACGGCAGCTCGTCCATGTTCTCGATCATCGGGCGCGCTTCGTTGTGCTCGACCGAGCCGTCCTTCGCGCGGTAGCTGAGGCCCTTGATGTCGGCGAACGGCAGGCCATCGGCTACGTCCTTGCAGGTGTAGTCGAATTCCTCGCGGCAGACGAAGTCGATTGCCGGCGTTGCGGTGAGCGAATTGTGCGGATCGACCGCGACCTTCGCGCCCACCATGCCGATCAGGATCGACGGCTTGCGCTTTTTCAGGTCCTGCGCGAAGAGCGCATCGGTCGGGAACGACGGCGTGCTCGTGTGGATGATGACGAGATCGTAGCCGTCGGCGATCTTGAGCGTGTCTTCGACGGAAAGGCCGTCGGCGGGCGCATCGAGCACGCGGCTGCCGGGCACGAGCGCCGCGGGTTGTGCGAGCCATGTCGGATACCAGAACGAGCGGATCTCGCGCTTCGCCTGGTAACGCGAACCGGCGCCACCGTCAAAGCCGTCATAGGACGGGGCCTGCAAAAACAGCGTTTTCATGAGATGAGTGCTCCGGCAACCCGGGTAATTACGGGCAAAAATTGGAATGACAAAAATTAAACGTAGCGCGCACCGCCCCTGCGGCACGCGCGATTAAATCTTCGGATTAACGGCCGTCGGACACCTCGACCGCTGCACGCCGCGCCGGCGCAGTAACGCCTGCGTCCGCCGTCTCGGGGTTCGCCACCGGCACGCGCACGCCGCGCCATACGACATGCGAGCCGAATGCGGCCGAAAGCCATTGCAGCGCGAGCAATGTGTCGCGCAGCGGCACGAGCGGCAAATCGTGCCAGAAGGTGCGCCAGTTGGCGCTGCTGCGTGCATGCAGCACCGCACGCGCGATGATACCGCCAGCGGTGCTCGCGCCGAGCACGAACAGCGCCGCCGACGCGGTGCCGGCGCCGGCAAGCGCCGTGGCGATGCCCTGGTTGCCCGCGATGAGCAGGAGGCTGAGCAGCGCGCCGAGCACGATCCACGGCGACGTGAACGTGATGAAGAGCGAGGCGAAGCCCCCCGGATTCACCGAGCGGATCGTGCGCAGCCAGCGCGTCTCGCGCAGCCACAAAGAGCGGAACGTCGGCTCGATGACGTCGGTTGCAACGACGACCGGCGCCAGCACGGTCGCCAGCCCGTGATCGCGTGCGAAACGCGCGAGCAGATAGTCGTCGGCGAGGCAGTCCTTGAGCGACGTGAAACCGCCGATGCGTTCCAGCGTCGTGCGCGAGAGCGCGAGCGTGGCGCCGAAGCCGAATGCGCGCGAGCCCGTGCTGTGCGCGACGCGCACCGAGGGCGCGAACCATTCGTTGATGAAAAGCGCGCCGACGCGCGGCCAGAAACCGCCGACGCTGCGCGCGTAGTAAAGGCAGGTCACGACGCCCACCGACGAATCGGCGAGCGGTGCGGTGACGATGTCCAGGTAGTCGGGCTCGACGGCGATGTCGCTATCGGCGACGACGAGCGCGTCGTAGCGCGCGTGCGCCGCGAGATTGATCAGGTTGCTGACCTTCAGGTTGCTGCCGTAGACGCGCTTGTCGATGACGAGCTCGATGTCGTGATCGGGATAGGCGGCCTGCAACTGGCGCACGACGGCAATGGCCGGATCGGACGGCGACGACACGCCGAACAGCAACTGGAAACGCGGATGGAGTTGCTCGCAGAAGGTTGCGAGATTTTCGTAGAGACGCGGCTCGGCGCCGCACAGCGGCTTGAGCACGCTCACCGGAATGGCGCGGCGTGCGCGGGCGCGCCGGGCGGCCGCACGCACCTGCGCTGCCGAGCCGAGGCGCGGCATGGTGAGCGCGGCGAAGATCGCGTAGAGCGCCGCCACACAGCATCCCGCGATTACCAGCCACCAGGCCGATGGCAGCTGCACCGTCATGCCAACACTCCCGGCCGCCCGATCCGCACGGAACGGCCCTGCTGGAGCGCAGGACCGATATCCATACCGGTCAGATCAAGCGAATCGCTTCGTACCATTTGCACAACCCTGAAATCCGGAAAAAAGCCCAACGCGCATCCTGGCCACTACGCATGTTCCTTGCAGGAAACCGGCCGCTGGACGGAGGCGTTTTAACCGATGCAACGTGAATTAATGAACGACTTAAGGACGCAATAGGCGAAATCCACACTGTTGCGGACTGCTCGCGCCCCGATTCGACGCCGAAAATTGTAGCAGTAACCACCCGGTCCCGCTTCAGCACTGGCAGCAAAACTGCTTCCTGCCGTTGCAATTTCGATGAATTTTTCAACCCGCGGACGATTCGCCTTCAACGTTCACAGGCATTTGGCGCACAAGAAAGGCAATTGAAATCCTTATTCTTCGTAAGGACGATGGTCGCCGCGCCGGATGGATTAACCCCACGCACAGATATAAACGATTCTCGATTTCGTTTGTGCTCGTATGCGCCCGGTTTCGCTCGTGTGCGCTCATTCGCGCTCATTCGCGCTTCTTTGCGCTCACCTACGCTCATTTGCGTATTGGCTCGCCGTCAGCAAGCACCGGAGCGCTCCTGCACAATGGCCGTACTTCGCGTCCGCCTTGCCGGGCCGTACCTCACGAAATACGAAACACCAAGCACGAAACACAAAGCGCAAAACACCCAAAGCCATGATCCCCTTTTCCGTTCTCGATCTTTCGCCGATTCCCGCCGGCTCGAACGCCGGCGACGCCCTGCGCAATACGCTCGATCTCGCGCAGCACGCCGAACGCTGGGGCTACCATCGCTACTGGCTCGCCGAGCACCACAACATGACCGGCATCGCCAGCGCCGCCACGTCCGTTGTGATCGGCTACGTCGCGGGCGGCACGCGCACGATTCGCGTCGGCGCAGGCGGCATCATGCTGCCGAACCACGCACCGCTCGTGATCGCCGAGCAGTTCGGCACGCTCGAATCGCTTTATCCCGGCCGTATCGATCTCGGACTCGGCCGCGCCCCCGGCACCGACCAGACGACGGCGCGCGCGCTGCGGCGCGATCTGCAGTCGAGCGCCGATGCGTTCCCCGACGACGTCGCCGAACTCCAGCGCTATTTCGCGCCGCCCGTCGAGGGACAGCGCGTGCGCGCCGTGCCGGGCGCGGGGCTGTCCGTGCCGCTCTATATCCTCGGATCGAGCCTCTTTGGCGCGCAGATGGCGGCCGCCATGGGTCTGCCGTTCGCATTCGCTTCGCATTTCGCGCCGGACCATCTGTTGACGGCGCTACGGATCTATCGATCGCAGTTCCGGCCTTCGGCCGCGCTGGCGAAGCCTCATGCGATCGTGGGCGTTAATGTCTTCGCTGCTGGCTCCGACGACGAAGCACGCTTTCTCTTCACTTCGTTGCAGCAGCAATTTCTTGATCTGCGGCGCGGCACGCCCGGACAGTTGCCGCCGCCTGTTGAAAAACCCGACGCAGACGCGTTCGAACTCGCGGGTGTCGAGAATGCGCTCGCCTGTTCGGTGGTCGGTGCGCGCGAAACGGTGCGCGCAGGGCTCGCCTCGGTGATCGAACAGACCGGTGCCGACGAGCTGATCGTCACCGCGCAGATCTACGATCATGCCGCGCGGCTACGCTCGTTTGAGATTACTGCTGAAGTGCGGAAGGAGTTGGCCGGCGCTTAGTAAGCGCGGTGGTTGGGGATTCGCGGCGCATTCAAGACTGCGTGGGCTGCACCGTATGAAACGCCTGCGGATCCTGAATCTGCGGCTCATGGCCAAACTCGGGAAACTCGATGAGCGTCGCGTGCGGAATCGCCCATGCGCGGCCTTCGCGAGATAAGGGTTTGGGTGAAATATGGGTATGCCAGGGGCAGCCAAATTGGTTGATCGCAAATTCCTGGAAAAGTCGCTTATCGAGCCGTTGCAGCCGATCAACCTCGGTTCCGCCTCAATGACCGTTTCCAAGTGTGGATTCAACCGGTTGATCTGATCGGAAAGTGATTGACATTGGCGGACACTCGCTACGAATTGTTGGAGCCAACGAGCGTCCGCCCAAGAAGGCAACCATAACCAGACCATAACGAACTAGTTAGTGTTTGCGCGCAGCGGATTTGTGTTGATTGTGCTGGTTGATCAGAACAATCGTTTGTTTATATCACTCGCGAAATTCTTTCCGGCGCGGTGGTCGCTACTGGTTTTTGATACGGCGAAGGTATACCGACCATCTCCGTGAAAAGTAATTTTGTGGTGCTTCCCATCTTCCGACAAATCAAACCCTAATCTAATAAGTGCACTTTTTATTTTTGAATCCATTTCGACGTACGATTTAAATATGGATTTGATTTCCCGTTTAATTTCCTCCGCCTCGCTTTTTGCTTCATTGTGGTAAATTAGATCTTCTATAATGTGACGCTTTCTACTCCCAACTACCGTACTTCCGATATATCCATTCAGCGCCTCCAGGACAAATCCTTTTATTTCGTCTGTGTAAAAATCTTGCTCCAAGCCATAGGCTATAATTCCCTCATCCCTAGAGGGAGTCTCGCTGTTAAACTTGCGTAGCTCTGCGGTAAGCCGAAAAATTTCCCGCTCAGCCTCTTCCACTTTTTCCTGCTTTGCAGACAAATCGGCATCAAATGCCTTAACATAATCATCCAGCTCTGTTGAGCCAGATGATCGCAGTTTCTCCAGCCTGTTCTTCGAAATGCACTCTCTGAGATGCAGCCATGTACAATAGGTTTTTTGTCTGCGATTCGCAAGCGCCAATCTGATATCCCTGAAAATTGAATTCCGAAGCTTGCCTGGCGTATTATTTTCATCGGAAATGAAATACGATTTCCTGGCCGTGCTATCCGGCCAATACACTCCGATCGTCCCTCCGTAAACGTTCCTAGATGAGGTAAGATTCTTAAGTTTTATCGAGAAAATTCTACTTGGCTCAACGATTACATGCGCCATACCTGACAACTGCCTGGCAAGTTTTTCTGAATTTACCGCCTGTGCTATTTCAAATCCAGCGCTCACGTAAACTATTGGTAGGGAATTGCCGGCATTCCCTAATATCAACTTTGCCGCAATATGTTCCTCGCCCAAGTTCAGAACTATCGGTTTGTCAGATACAGGCATTTGACCATCCATTCCGCCACCGATCGATCCCAGAACCTGTTTCACAAAATATGGTTTTCTGGGTTCCGGCAGATAACTCGCCGTCCGTAGAGCCTCGCAGCTAACCTGTATGCTGACCAAGTGTTGACTGGGTGTCTGCGAGGAAACAATTGTGGTAACCCATTCAATATCTCCATTCTCAAGGCGAGAATATCGAAATCCACCAATCTCGTAGTCAGGAAGTTCTGCGTAACCCGTCGCAACGCTTTCATTGCCAACTTTTATACTGCCTTCATGCGACCCAATTAAATCTGAGAGTTCCTCTTCCTTGATTTTCGTGTGGGGGCTTCCGGCTATCCACTTGCAGGCAAGCGCAAGAATCTCACTTACGGATGATTTTTCGTTTATTGGAAATTCCGTCGAATAGTTAATCATTTTATATCGAATAATTTTTAGAAATTAAACCACCGAGTAAAATGTGCAATTTTCCGGGAATCCAATTGAGTTGAGGAAAATATGGAGCCGCTATTACAGCGCCCCCGTCAGCACATGCCAATAATACTAGATCATCTTTACGGCAGTGAGCGATCGAAACTTGAGGAATCGATTGGTCGGTAGCTTTAGGACTGCCGTCACAGTTTGAAGTCGGGTCGGCACTTCCGTGCATGACTCACACTAGCCGTAATGCGGATTATCGCTATGGGTTGATCACGTACAACACGGATCATGCACGGAGCATCGAACCAACCGAAATCTCCCCCTTTGTGCCCACGCGCAGTTCACTATTTCGTATTCACAGAAACAAATTCTCATTTGCGACCTTTTCCGCCACCCCGGGCGACTATGTCAGTGTCAAGTATGTGAAATTTTTCCGGGCGGTGTACTCGTAACTGGAATTATCCCGCTGAAACGATGACTGGGATCATGCACAGACGAGTCAGAGGCTACAAATTTGGATATTAATTGGTCGACTACTTTGGGGTTTCCGCCGACATTCGAATATTGGCGCGGACCTCTCCACGACACACCCATCGTGGCCGATCACTACCCGATGCGGTCAGCCGAAACCACCCCAAGTCCATCTTTTAATCGAAAAAACTGAGTGGCGAGTGTCCGAACCTCGTCGGCAATTCGGTGCCTCCACATCTCGACGGCGTACTTACTGATATCCGTTAGCAATCAAATCGACTTTCATTCTGCACCCGGGGCTACGGCGTTCTTCTCACGCGCCGCGCCTGCATAACTGCTGCCATTGCAGCCACCTCCCGGTAGTCGCAGTATGCTCAAACTCTGCTCAGAATCAGGGCATTGGCCTTGAAGCCTTAACGCCAAATACGTCAAGACACAGCTTCCAAGCCGAAGGACAGGGGGTTCGACTCCCCCCCGCCGCCCCAGCAACCATCCATTCAGCACAAGCGTTCCCAGGGCCCGTGCTACTCTTGGCGTCGATCCGACATCCATCGACGGAGAATGCACGATGCAGAAGATGCAAACCCGAACCACGCTTCATCTAATGGCCGCCGTGCTGCTTTCCACGAGCGTGTGCACGGCGCATGCCGCGAATCTCGGCTTTTTGCGCGACACGCCGGTCGCGGCGATGACGCAACAGGACAACGCCGCGCTACGGAAGGTGCTGCGCGAGTCGCTGGACCAGAAGGCGGACGGCGAATCGACGCAGTGGTCATCCCAAGCGCTGCGTCGCGGCACTCGGGTCGACGCAACAGTCACGCCGGACCGCACCACACATGACGGACCCCGTACCTGTCGCGAAACCAGCGTCGTTCTGCAATCCCGGGGCCAGTCGATGACATTGCACCCGCGTTTCTGTCGCGAGGGCGGCGGCGAATGGGTCTTTCAACGGACGCAATGAGCAAACAGGCGGTTTTGCCGGTCGCAAGCCACGCAGGAATATGCGCGGCGGGACTGAAAACCGCTTGATCGCTCAACGGTTTTCCGGCGCCGCTGCCAGCCAGGCCAGCAGCGCCTTGTGAAACGTCTGCGGATCCTGAATCTGCGGCGCATGGCCAAGCTCGGGAAACTCGATGAGCGTCGCGTGCGGAATCGCCCGCTGCGCGGCCTTCGCGAGTTCCGGGTAATGGCCGAGCTTCGCGCGCACTTCGGGCGGCGCGGCATCCTTGCCGATCGCCGTCGTGTCCTTGTCGCCGATCAGCAGCAGCGTCGGCGTCTTCAGCTGGCCGAACTCATAAACAACGGGCTGTGTGTAGATCATGTCGTAGAGCAGCGCCGAATCCCACGCCACCTGTTTCTTGCCGGGCCCGCGATACATCCCCGCCAGCATCTGCACCCACGGCTCGTACGACGGCCGCCACTGCCCCGCGTAATACGTGGCCTGCTCGTAGCGGCGAATGCCGTCCGCGCTCGTCTTCAGTTCGCGCGCATACCAGTCGTCGACGGATAACGACGGCACGCCCAATGCCTTCCAGTCTTCCAGGCCGATCGGGTCCGCGAGCACAAGCTGCTCCGTGTCCTGCGGATACATCAGCGCATAGCGAACGGCAAGCATGCCGCCCGTCGAATGGCCGATCATCGTCGCCCGCCCGATGCCGAGCGACGCGAGCAGCGCATGGGTGTTGCGCGCGAGCTGCTGGAAGCTGAACTGGTAGGCAGCGGGTTTGCTCGACTTGCAAAAACCGATCTGGTCCGGCGCGATCACACGGTAGCCCGCCGATGCCAGTTCGCCGATCGTCTGCTCCCAGGTTGCAGCGCAGACGTTCTTGCCGTGCAGCAGGACGACCGTGCGGCCGTTGGGCTTCGTCGGCTCGACATCCATGTACGCCATGTGCAGCGACTGCCCCTGCGACGTGAACGCGAAGTCGTGAACCGTGTGCGGATAGCTGAACCCTTCGAGTTCGGGACCGTAGGCAGGGCCATCGTCGGCCACGGCGGCGTGACTGAACGCAGCGGCGCAGCACACGGCAGCGAGAGCAGAAAGTTTGCGGATCGAGGTCATGAGCGAGGAGGCGTGTTGTTCGTCCGGTTCGTCGCCGGGTTGGTAGCCGCGGATTGGTAGCCGGTTTGGTAGCCGAATTGTTCGCCAAATGCGGAATCGGGTGCGGCGAGGTACGCAGCACGCACCGCCAGCGATTCTAGCGGCGCGGCGCAGCGCCCGCGCCCAGACACACTGATCCGCTCTGGCCTGCACGCGCGGCAAGCGCTTCGCTGCGGGCCGATACGTCCCCGCAAGAGGCCGTCGCAACACACCACCGCGGTACGCAACTTCAATGCGCACCGCCGATTCGCATGACGCGCCATTCGGTGCTAGAACAATCTATACAAGCCAATAAAAAAGCGTCAGCGAGCATCGGCGGCGTGCAGACAAAACGCGCACAAACGCAGACAAAACACACACAAACGCGCCGGTCAATCCGGGGGCACGACAAGGAGACAGGAGACATCCATGGAACCTCCGGCAAGCCTCAACGATCTGCAGCGCACGACGCTCGCGATCGTGCTCGCGGGCGGGCGCGGCACGCGGCTCGGCCCGCTCACCGACAAGCGCGTCAAACCCGCCGTCTACTTCGGCGGCAAGTTCCGCATCATCGACTTCGCGCTGTCGAACTGCCTGAATTCGGGCATCCGCCGCATCGCCGTCGTCACGCAATACAAGGCGCATTCGCTGTTGCGCCATCTGCAACGCGGCTGGGGTTTCCTGCGCGGCGAATTCAACGAGTTCCTCGACCTGTGGCCCGCGCAGCAGCGCGTCGAGGGCGCGCACTGGTATCGCGGCACCGCCGACGCCGTCTACCAGAATCTCGACATCATCCGCTCCATCGCGCCGAAATACGTGGTCGTGCTGGCAGGCGATCACGTCTACAAGATGGATTACACGCGCATGGTCGGCGACCACGCTGCAAGCGGCGCGGACTGCACCGTGGGCTGCATCGAGGTGCCGCGGCTCGAAGCGCGCGCGTTCGGCGTCATGGCCGTCGACGAGTCGCGCCGCGTGACGGGCTTCGTCGAAAAACCCGACGATCCGCCCGCCATGCCGGGCCGCCCCGACACGGCGCTCGCGAGCATGGGCATTTACGTGTTCAACACGGGCTATCTCATCAAGCTGCTCGAAGAGAACATCGCGATGTCGGCCACCGATCACGACTTCGGCAAGGACATCATTCCGCGCGTCGTCACCGAAGGCCATGCAATCGCGCATCCGTTCAGCCTCTCGTGCGTCAGCTCCGACCCGAGCGCCGAGCCGTACTGGCGCGACGTCGGCACCATCGACGCCTACTGGTCCGCAAACCTCGACCTCGCCTCGACGATCCCGGCCCTCGATCTCTACGACCGCACCTGGCCGATCTGGACCTACCAGGAGCAGTTGCCGCCCGCGAAATTCGTCCGCGACCTGAACGGCCTGCAAGGCTCGGGTACGAACCTCATCGTCTGCGGCGGCTGCGTGATCTCCGGGTCGCAGATTTCGCGCTCGGTGCTTTCGTCGAATGTCGTCGTGAAGTCGTTTTGCAACATTGCCGAGGCAGTCTTGTTGCCGCAGGTCACAGTGGGCGCGAGCAGCCGGCTGCGCAAGGTCGTGGTCGACCGCGGCTGCGCGATTCCCGACGGCACCGTGATCGGCGAGGATCCGGTACGCGATGCGGAACGGTTCTATCGCACCGAGAGCGGCGTCGTGCTGGTCACGCAGGACGCGCTCACGCGCGCGCAGGGCGCAACATAGCGGCAAGCTCGCCCGCGCACCGCGCATCCGGCCGTACATCCGGCCGTGCACCCGCCACACAGTAACGAGCCCGCAGCGAGCCTGAAACCGCCCCGAAACGCGTAGCAGAGCACCGAGAGGACACCCGCCCGATGACTATCCGCGTCCTGCACGTAGCCAGCGAACTCTATCCGCTCCTGAAGACCGGCGGACTGGCCGACGTCACCGCCGCCCTGCCCGCCGCGCTGATCGAACAGGGTGCGGACGCCCGTCTGCTGCTGCCCGGCTTCGCGGGCATCGCCGACGGTCTTGCCGATCTGCGTCCCGTCGCACGGCTCGAACGCAGCTTCGGCGCGCGCGAGGCGTCGCTCGAACTCGGCCGCGTACCGGGCAGCGATCTGCCGGTCTACATGATTCGCGCAGACGGTTTTTACGCGCGCCCCGGCAATCCCTATCTCGACGCGGAGCACGTCCCCTACGGCGACAACGCCCAGCGCTTCGCGCTGCTCGGCTGGACGGCGGCGCAGCTCGCGCAGCACATCGACCCTGCCTGGGCGCCGCAGATCGTGCAGGCGCACGACTGGCATGCGGGCCTCGCGCCCGCCTACCTGCGCGCGGCGGCGCGCGAGCACGGCCTGCCGACCGGACGCGCGCACGCGCGCTCGGTCTTCACGATCCACAACCTCGCCTACCAGGGCATCTTTCCCGCGCAGCAGTTCGGCAGCCTCGGCCTGCCCGCCGATTTCTTCGACATGCACGGCGTCGAGTTTTACGGTCAGCTTTCGTTTCTGAAAGCCGGCCTTTACTTCGCCGACAAGATCACGACCGTGAGCCCGACCTACGCACACGAGATTCAGACCGTCGCCCAGGGCGGCGGGCTCGAAGCCCTGCTGCGAGGCCGCACGCACGATCTCGTCGGGATTCTCAACGGCGTCGATTACGGCGTGTGGAACCCGGCCACCGACGAAACGATCGCCGCGCGCTATAGCGCCGATCACATGAGCGGCAAGCTGCGCTGCAAGACCGGGCTTCAGGCGCGCCTGAAGCTCGCCCAGAAGCACGATGCGCCCTTGTTCGGCGTAGTGAGCCGCCTCACGGAACAGAAAGGCCTCGACCTGCTGCTCGCCGCGCTGCCCGAGATCGTCTCGCGCGGCGGCCAGTGCGTCGTGCTCGGCACCGGCGACGCGAGCCTCGAACAGGGCTTCGCGCGCGCGGCGCGCCAGCATCCCGAATCGGTTGCGGTCGAACTCGGTTTCGACGAGGCGCTCGCTCACGCGATCGTCGCGGGCGCCGACGTGATCGCCGTGCCCTCGCGCTTCGAGCCCTGCGGGCTCACGCAGATGTACGCGCTCGCGTACGGCGCGCTGCCGCTCGTGCATCGCGTGGGCGGCCTCGCGGACACGGTCGTCGACGCATCCCTCGAAAATCTCGCCGATGCGCTCGCCACCGGCTTCGTGTTCGAGCGCTTCGAACCCGACGCGCTCACAGCCGCCATTCGCCGCGCCTTCGCGCTCTACGCGCGCAGCCGCGACTGGCGCGATACGCGCGAGCGCGCGATGCGCAAGGATTTCGGCTGGGCCGTGTCGGCGCAGCGCTACATGGCGCTCTATCGCGAACTCGTCTGACGCACGCGCACATCGACCGCACATCGACCGCATAACGCCTTTACGACGGCTTCGGCGCAACAGCGCCCGCACAAGCCGGTCGACTGCTCGTGCCCAATTCGGTTATCGTTGCTGCAATGCACTCTGCGTGCGATGCGCACGACGCGCTTGCTGCCGCAATAGCGCTGCAAACTCGCTGCCATGTTGCTGAAACAGCGCTGCCAGCGGACGCGAATCCAACGGATCCACCATGAACAATGTCCTGAGCATCCAGTCCCACGTCGTATTCGGCCACGCGGGCAACAGCGCCGCCGTGTTCCCGATGCGGCGACTCGGCGTCAACGTCTGGCCGCTCAACACCGTGCAGTTCTCCAATCACACGCAATACGGCCACTGGACCGGCAGCGCGATCGACGCGGACCAGCTGGCCAGCCTCGTCGACGGCATTGGCGCAATCGGCGTGCTGCCGCGTTGCGACGCCGTGCTCTCGGGCTACCTCGGCGCGCCCGACCAGGCGCAGGCCGTGATCGACATCGTGCGCGCGGTGAAAGCGGCCAACCCCCACGCGCAGTACTTCTGCGACCCGGTGATGGGCATGGCGAACGGCTGCAAGGTGCAGCCCGGCATCGAGGCATTTCTCGCCTCGCACATGCCCGAAGTCGCCGACGCGCTGATGCCGAACCACAGCGAACTGCAGCGCCTCGTGGGCCGCGAGATCGAGACCGCCGAGGAAGCCGTGGCCGCCTGCCGCGAACTGTTGCGGCGCGGCCCGAAAGTGATCCTCGTGAAGCAGCTGCTCGACCGCAACAGTCCCGCCAACCGTTTCAACATGCTCGTCGTGACCGAGCGCGAAGCATGGCTCGCGCAGCGTCCGTTCTATCCGTTCGCGCGCCAGCCGGTTGGCGTCGGCGATGTGACGTGCGCCGTGTTCGTCGCACGGCTCATGCTCGGCGACGCGCTGCGCCCGGCGTTCGAGCATACGGTCGCGGCCGTGAACGCCGTGGTCAAGGCGACGTGGGACGCGGGCCGCTACGAGCTGGAGATCGTCGCCGCGCAGGACCAGATCGCACGGCCGCGCGAGTGGTTCGACGCGTGGGCCGCCGATGCGGCGTGAGGTCGCGTAACGCGTGCGTAACGTGCGCGCGGAATCGCGTGACGTCGCGTTGCATGGCGTTGCATGGCATGGCGTGACACGGCGCGGCCTATAATGCGGGCCGCGCACGGTGCGCACCTTGATTGAAGATTGAAGAGATTGACCGATGTCCGACCCGATCCGCAGCGAACAGGAAGAGTATTTCGAGCAGCTTTGCCTTGCCGTCGATGCAGGCGAAACCCACGAACAGGAAGCGATCGAATACTTCGAGACGCAAAGCCACGAGCACGATTTCGACGCCGCGCAATGGCTCGATATCGCGCTGTATCACGCGCCTGAAGTGGCGCGCGGCATCATCGACTTCGTCGAAGAGAGCGACCGGGCGCGCAGCACGATTGCGCAGACGATCGCGGACAACCTCGACATCGCGTACGGCGACGACGACTGCGAGCGTTTCGCCACGACGCTGCGTTTCGCGCTCGCCAACGGCGTGCCGGTCGATTTCGACGTGGTGCTCGACGGCTGCAACCGCGCGCTGGACGACCTCGAAGACTGGGCCAACGAAGATACGAAAGCGCCGCTCGTGCAGCTGCGCGAAGCCGTGCTGGAAATGCAGGCGGGCTAATCAGCCGGGCCAGCCGGTGACCCGCCCGGCGCGCGCACGACGATCTGCGCGTGCGTATCGCGCTGGATGCGCACGAGTGCGTCGCGCATCTGCGCGAATTCCGCCGCCGAGCACATCTGATGGCCGAAGTGCGCCTCGAGGTGGCGCACGATCTGCACCGTGCGCGAGAGCGGATCGAACACGTAATGCGCCGCGTACGCTAGCGCGCCGCCCGCCTCTCCCACTTCTCCTTCCCCGCCCTGAACACTCACGTCGCGCGGCACATCTGTCACCCGCACGTTCGCTGGCAACTGAATTTGCGCAGATTCGTCGTAATCGCCGCTCACGCAGGCCCACGGCTGCGTGCGGTGCGGCTGCGCGAGCCAGGCGTCGATCTGCGTGGCGATCCCGCCCGCCAGGCTCGATAGCGCCGGCAGCGCCGTGGCGCCCTCGGGCCAGACGACATGATCGAGCGTCCCCTCGGTCGTCGTCGAGAACGGGCCGGACATCGCGTCGGGTGCGCTCGTCGTGATCTGTGCCTCGCCCGTGAGCCCGGTCAACCGCAGACGCAACATCGCGACCTGCTGCGCCTCCTTGCGCGTCGCGCGACGAAACGTGTTGCGCTCAGGCTCCGCGCCCGCGCCGTCGTCCTCGACGTGATAGCGGTACACCGCTTCGCCGTCGCGCCCCACGTCGATGGCGAGCCACGCGCTGCGTGCATGCGGCTGCGTCGCGGGCGTGCGAACCAGCACGCCATCGTCGACGAGCAGCGCCGGTCGATCCATCACACTCGCCGGTAGATAACCGAAGGCGACGCCGCCCGACGACGTGTCCGCGAACACGCCGAGATCGGGCAGCCACGCGATCACGTGGTTGATTGCATCGGCGCCGTAGCCGGGCACGCCGGGCAGCGTATAGACGGGACCGAGGTGCACCAGCGCCGCCTCGGCACGGATGCCCGCCGCCGCGAGCAGCGCGGTGAAAAGCGCAACGTGATCCTTGCAGTCGCCGTAGCGGTTGCGCAGGACATCGACGGCACGATGCGGCACCGCCTGGGTTTCGCCGAGGAAAAGCGCCACATAGCGGATATTCAGACGCATCCAGTCGTAGATGCGGGCCGCCGCTTCCCGCGGGTCGCGCGCACCGGCAGTGAGCGCCTGTGCGAGTGCGGCAATCGACGGATCGGTCGCGCTCGGGTCGGCGGCCGCCTCGCGATAGAGCGCGGCGAACGCTGCGAAGCTCGGCACCGTCGTCACCATCAGGCGGTCGCCCCAGTTCGCGTAGGCCACCGCGCCCGGTTCGAGCAGCGCATACGGACCGTGGCTGTAATCGAACGTGTAGCGCGTGCGTCCGTTCGCGGTGATCGGTGCGAGCGCAACGTAGCCGCGCGCGTCGACGTGCAGCGGCAGATCGGCGGGAAGGTCGAAGATGAGCCGCTGAAATTCGATGGGCTCGCCCGACGGTTCGACGAAATACGAAAACGCGCCCGCCTGCAGGGGTTTCGCACGGTGCTTGCTGAACGTGAGACGCACTTGCGAGCCTGGCCGCACGCCCGGGTAGACGACCGTGCGCAGCACGCCGTCCTGGAAGGTCGGCGCGCCCGCCGAGCGCGGCTCCTGCACGTCGCGGATCCCCTGTGGGCCGACCGGATGAACCGTGCCATCGGGGTCGATGGTCTGCGCCGATAGCGCCGTGATCGCTTCGACATCCTTATTGAACCAGACGTAGCGCTGCGCCACCTGATCGACGCCCGCTCGCGTGTTGGCGCGCATCACGTTGTCGTCGTGTTCGGCGATGGAGCCGTCTTGCTGCACGACGAACAGATGCACGTCGCGCACAATCGTGGCCGGTGCGGCGTCTGCCGAATTCGCTTGTTCCTGCGCTTGTTCCTGCGCTTGTTCCTGC
>NZ_SCRP01000011.1 GCF_004298475.1 Paraburkholderia sp.
ACTTACTTTAGTGTGAGACTCTTGATACTTTTGCTTTTCCCGGCCCATCCCGAAGAACGGACCGGAGTCGCTGACCGCATCAAGCGCCCACACTTATCGGCTGTAAATTTTTAAAGATCGCTCGCTGAAACCGCCGTAAAACAACGACTTGCTATCCGGCGTTTTCTGCGTCACTGCGTCAGCAGCAGAGAAACGAGATTATGAAGAATCTTTTTCGCTTCGTCAACCCTTTTTTTGCATCACTGCTCGAAAGCTGCCGACTCCGCGCCGCCCGTTTCTGCGGCGGCCTCCACTGCCCGGACGCCTGTTTCATCACGTCCGTACTGCGAAGGGGGCGAATCTTACCCCCCACCACCGCCATCGCGCAAGGGGGCGCGTAGAAAAATTTTCGATCTCCGCCGCCACAGGGCGGCGGTGTAACCCTCGGATCTACTTGTTCGTGAAGACCGGCTTGCGTTTTTCGATGAACGCCGCCATCCCTTCCTTCTGATCTTCCGTCGCAAAGAGCGCGTGGAACATGCGGCGCTCGAAGTGCACGCCTTCTGCAAGCGTCGTCTCGTACGCGCGGTTCACCGCCTCCTTCGCCATCATCACCGCCGCAAGCGAGTGGCCGGAAATCGTATTGGCCGCTGCAATGGCCTCATCGAGCAGATCGGCGGCAGGAATCACACGCGACACGAGTCCGGCGCGCTCTGCCTCGGTCGCATCCATCATGCGCGCCGTAAGGCACAGATCCATCGCCTTCGCTTTCGATACCGCGCGCGGCAGGCGCTGCGTTCCACCCGCGCCTGGAATCACGCCAAGCTTGATCTCCGGCTGACCGAACTTCGCCGTGTCAGCCGCAAAAATCATGTCGCACATCATCGCCAGCTCGCAGCCGCCACCCAGCGCAAAACCCGCAACCGCAGCGATGACCGGCTTGCGAATCGAGCGGATCGTCTCCCAGTTGCGCGTGATGTAGTCGCCCTTGTAGACGTCGATGAACGTGTAGCTCGCCATCATGCCGATGTCTGCACCGGCCGCGAACGCCTTTTCGCTGCCCGTGATAACGATCGCGCCAATCTCATCGTCGGCGTCGAACGACTTCAGCGCAGCGCCTAGCTCGTCCATCAGCGCATCGTTCAGCGCGTTCAGCGCCTTCGGCCGATTGAGCGTGATCAGACCGACTTTGCCGCGCGTCTCAACCAAAATATCCTCGTACCCCATACCCCCTCCTTCAACGAAAGAAAAGTCGTTCGAAAAATCTTTTACGACAAATTTTGACTAATGCTAACATTTACCAACCAACCGGTCGGTTAATGAGCCGGCGCAGGTTCCATCCAACTTTTCATCTGCCTGCGCCATGACAAATCCTTTGTTCGCCAAGCACGAAGCCATGCTGCAAAAGGCGGTTGCCGCCATCGAAACCCGCGGCTACTGGAGCCCGTTTTCCGAGATGCCCAGCCCGAAAGTGTACGGGGAAACAGCCAGCGTCGATGGTGAAGCCGCGTTCAAAGCACACCTGAACCGTACCTTCGAACTAGACCAGCCGACGACCGGCGAAACCGTCGGCAGCGAAGCGTCGCCGTTCGGTTTCGCGCTTGGCGCACGCTATCCGAAGTCAACACCCGACCAGCTCATCGCCGCAGCCGAGGAGGCCCGGCGCGACTGGCGCGTCGCGGGCCCGCGGGCCTGGGTGGGCGTGAGCCTCGAAATCCTCGAGCGCCTGAACCGTGCGAGCTTCGAAATCGCCTATAGCGTGATGCACACCACCGGCCAGGCCTTCATGATGGCGTTCCAGGCCGGCGGCCCGCACGCCCAGGACCGCGCGCTCGAAGCCATCGCGTACGCCTGGGATCAGTTGCGCCGCATCCCGGCCGACACGCACTGGGAAAAGCCACAGGGCAAGAACCCGCCGCTCGCGATGCGCAAGCGCTATATGGTCGTGCCGCGCGGCACCGGCCTCGTGCTCGGTTGCTGCACGTTTCCGACATGGAACGGCTACCCCGGCCTCTTCGCCGATCTGGCCACGGGCAACACGGTCATCGTCAAACCGCACCCGGGTGCGATCCTGCCGCTCGCGATCACCGTGCGCATTGCGCGTGACGTGCTGCGCGAAGCGGGCTTCGATCCGAACGTGGTCACGCTGCTTGCCACCGATCCCAACGACGGCGCGCTGGTCCAGGCGCTCGCACTGCGCCCCGAAATCAAGCTGATCGACTTCACGGGCAGCACGCAGAACGGCGACTGGCTCGAACAGCATGCGCATCAGGCTCAGGTGTACACGGAGAAAGCCGGCGTCAATCAGATCGTGATCGACTCCGCGGACGACCTGAAGGCCGTCGCGCGCAACATTGCCTTCTCGCTCTCGCTCTACTCGGGCCAGATGTGCACGGCGCCGCAGAATATCTATGTTCCTCGCAACGGCATTCGCACGGCCGAAGGTCACATCAGCTTCGAAGCGGTCGCCCAGGCGATTGCGGGCGCGGTCCAGAAGTTCGTGGCCGATCCGGTCCGCGCCGTCGAGGTGCTCGGTGCGATCCAGAACGAAAGCGTCACGGCGCGTATCGACGAGGCGCACAAGCTCGGCCCCGTTCTCGCCGACAGCCTGACGCTCGAACATCCCCAATTCGCCGGCGCGCGCGTGCGTACGCCGCTCGTACTGTCGCTCGACGCCGCGCGCGACGATGCATCGTTCACGCGCGAATGGTTCGGCCCGATCTCGTTTGTCATCGCCACCGATTCGACCGCGCAGTCGCTCGCCCTGGCCGGCTCGATCGCGCGGGATCACGGCGCACTGACACTTTCCGTCTATAGCACCGACGATGCAGTCATAGAAGCCGCACACGAAGCTGCGATCACGGGCGGCGTGGCGCTCTCGATCAACTTGACAGGTGGCGTGTTCGTCAACCAGTCGGCGGCGTTCTCCGACTTCCACGGCACCGGCGCAAACCCCGCCGCGAACGCCGCGCTGGCCGACGCCGCTTTCGTGGCGAACCGCTTCCGCGTCGTTCAAAGCCGCGTCCATACTGAACCCAAAGCCGCACCGGTTGCAGCTGGCTGAACGGCATATGCCGTTCGGGCTAATAGCGTCCGGCTCTCTCATCCTCTCTAATGAAGGGCATGAGCGCACTCACGCGCGCCTGCCCGAGGTATCCAAGATGACCGAAGCCTATGCCTGCGACGCGATTCGCACCCCGTTCAGCCGTTACGGCGACGCATTGAAAGACGTCAGCGCAGACGACCTCGGCTCCGCGCCGATCCGCGCGCCCGATATAGCAACAGCCGGCGGCGCGATCACGCTCGGTCATCGGCTCGGCGCATCGGGCGCGCGGCTCGTGACGACCGCGCTTTATCAGTTCGAACGCACGGAAGAACGTTACGCGCCGTGCACGATGTGTATCGGCGTCGGCCAGGGGATCGCCCTCGCCATCGAACGCCTCTGACACGAACGTGCAGCACCGACCCGCCGCCGTGCGCAACACGCGGCGGCCTCAGGAGAAAAGGAGAGACCCGATGCCCTACGATGCGATCCGTGTCGAGACCGACGCCGCCACGCACGTCTCGACAATCACGCTGAACCGTCCGGACAAGCTCAACAGCTTCACGCGCGCCATGCATCGCGAACTCGCGGCGGCACTCGACGAAGTCGTCGCCGCTGGCGCACGTGCGCTGGTGCTGACCGGCGCAGGCCGCGGCTTCTGCGCAGGCCAGGATCTCGCGGACCTCGACTTCACGCCCGGCGCGATGACCGACCTCGGCGTGTTGATCGACGAGCATTTCAATCCGCTGATCAAACGCTTGCAGGCGCTGCCGATGCCCGTCATCGCCGCCATCAACGGCACCGCAGCCGGCGCGGGCGCGAATCTCGCCCTGGCCTGTGACATCGTGCTCGCCGCGCGCTCGGCGAGCTTCATTCAGGCATTCGTCAAAATCGGCCTCGTGCCCGATTCGGGTGGAACGTGGTTCCTGCCGAAGCGCGTCGGTATGGCGCGAGCACTCGGCCTCGCGATGACGGGCGAGCGCCTGTCCGCCGAGAAAGCGGAAAGCTGGGGCCTCGTCTGGCAAGTGACCGACGACGCCGAACTCGCGCCATCCGCCGCCGCCCTCGCCGCGCAGCTCGCGAAGCAGCCGACGCGCGCCATCGTCGCCACACGCGAAGCGATGCGCGCCTCGGCCTCGCAGACGCTCGAGCAGCAACTCGATCTCGAACGCGATCTCCAGCGCGAACTCGGTGCCTCGCACGACTACGCCGAAGGAGTTCGGGCGTTCATCGAAAAGCGCGCACCGCGCTTCGAGGGCCGCTGACATGTCCTCACCACAGTCCAAACCACTCGCCATGCCACACACCTTGCCCGCCGCCATGACGCCCGACGAACTCGCACGCGCCACCGCGCAAGCCATGTACGACGCAGACACCTGCTCGCGCGCGCTCGGCATCGAACTGCTGGAAATCCGCGCAGGCTACGCGCGCCTTTCCATGACCGTGCGGCCCGAGTTCCTGAACGGCCATCGGATTTGCCACGGCGGCCTGATTTTCACGCTCGCCGATTCTGCGTTCGCGTTCGCCTGCAATTCGTACAACGTCAACACCGTCGCAGCCGGCTGCTCGATCGAGTTCCTCCGCCCGGTCCAGCCCGGCGACGTGCTGACGGCTGAAGCCGTGGAGCAGATCCTCTCGGGACGCAACGGCATCTACGACATCAGCGTGACGAACCGGGCGGGCGAGATTGTTGCGCTCTTCAGAGGCAAGTCCGCGCAGATTCGCGGCAACGTCATTCCGGTAGCCGGGTAAGCCGCGTTTTCTCACCCGGTTTTGCATTCACCCAACCGACGCACCCAGCAGCGCACCGAAGGCTCAGGAGATACCGATGACACAGACGCTGCCGCTCGAAGCAATCGAAACGGCCGGCCGCGACGAACTCGCGACGCTTCAGCTCGACCGGCTGAAATGGTCGCTGAATCACGCGTACGAGAATTCGCCGGTCTATCGCCGCAAATTCGATGAAGCCGGCGTGCATCCATCGCAGTTGCAGTCGCTCGCCGATCTCGCGCGCTTTCCGTTCACGACCAAGCAGGATCTGCGCGACAGCTATCCGTTCGGGATGTTCGCCGTGCCGCAGGAGCGGATCGCGCGCATCCACGCGTCCTCGGGCACGACCGGCAAGCCGACCGTGGTCGGCTACACCGCACGCGACATCGACACCTGGGCCAACCTCGTCGCACGCTCGGTGCGCGCGGCGGGTGCCCGGCCCGGCGACAAGGTCCACGTGAGCTACGGCTACGGCCTCTTCACCGGCGGCCTCGGCGCGCACTACGGCGCCGAGCGCGCCGGACTCACCGTGATCCCGTTCGGCGGCGGCCAGACCGAAAAACAGGTTCAGCTGATCCAGGACTTCCGTCCCGACATCATCATGGTGACGCCGAGCTACATGCTCGCCATCGCCGACGAAATGGAGCGCCAGGGCATGGATCCGGCGCGTTGTTCGCTGCGCCTCGGCATCTTCGGCGCCGAGCCGTGGACGAACGAGATGCGTGCCGTCATCGAGAAACGCGTCGGCATCACCGCGCTCGACATCTACGGTTTATCGGAAGTCATGGGCCCGGGCGTCGCGGCAGAGTGCGCCGAAACCCGCGACGGTCCGACGATCTGGGAAGATCACTTCTACCCCGAGATCGTCGATCCGGAAACGGGCGAAGTCTTGCCCGACGGTGAATTCGGCGAGCTGGTGTTCACGTCGCTCACGAAGGAGGCGCTGCCCGTCATCCGCTACCGCACGCGCGACCTCACGCGTCTTTTGCCGGGCACGGCGCGCACCATGCGCCGCATGGAGAAGGTCACGGGCCGCTCGGACGACATGCTGATCATCCGCGGCGTGAACCTGTTCCCGACACAGATCGAAGAGCTGCTGCTCCGGCAGCACACGCTCGCGCCCTACTACCAGATCGTCCTCACGAAGGACGGGCCGCTCGACGTGATGACGCTCCACGTAGAACCGTGCCCCGAGAGCGCACCCGACGGCGCCGCGCTCGAAATTGCGCGCAAGGCGCTCGCGCACGACATCAAGGCGTTGATCGGCGTGACGGCAATCGTCGAGGTACTGGAGGTCAACGGCATCGAGCGGTCGGTCGGCAAGGCGCGCCGCGTCATCGACAAGCGCCCGAAGTGAGCCCCGAAGTAAGCCCTTTCAGTCCTTTAGGCGCTTTAAGCCCTTCTTCGAGGCCGCATCCGACAAAAAAGCCGGCATACACCGGCTCTCCGTTGCATCCGATTGCGACACGCTCAGGAATTCGGGAACAGCAGCCACATGCGGCCGCCCTGCTTCATCTTGCCGGCCAGATCGCCGGCATCGTCGCCGAGGCCCCAGAAGTAGTCGGCGCGCACGCCGCCCTTGATCGCCGTGCCCGTGTCCTGTGCGAATACGAGACGGTTAAGCGGCGTATTCGTGAGCGGTCGCGTGGTCTGCAGGAAGACCGGCGTGCCGAGCGGAATCGCCGACGGATCCACCGCGATGGATCGCTCCGGCGTAAGCGGCACGCCGAGTGCGCCGATCGGGCCATCGGCGCCGCCTTGCGGCGCGCTCTCCGAGCCCGGCATTTCGCGGAAAAAGACGAAACGCGGATTCGTGTCGAGCAGCGCGTCGACACGCGACGGATTCGCGCGCGCCCAAGCCTTGATGCCCTGCATCGTCGCCTGCGCGGGCGTGAGTTCGCCCCGATCGAGCAGCCACTTGCCGATCGAACGGTACGGCTGGTTGTTGGTTCCGCCGAAGCCGACGCGCATCACGCTGCCGTCCTCCATCAGAATCCGGCCCGAGCCTTGCACCTGCAGGAAGAACGCTTCGATCGGATCGTCGACCCAGACAAGCTCATTGCCATTGAGCACGCCCGAGCGCTCGAGCTGCGCGCGCGTCGGCAGCGCGGCGCCCGCGCGATAGCCGGAAGGCCAGCGATAAAGCGCCGTCTGATAAACGCCGCGACGCACGCGCGAGCCGTGCAGCAACGGCTCGTAATAGCCGGTTACCAGGCCGTCGAGCGTGCCGTCGCTGTTGGCGAACTGGAACGGCGTGAAATAGGATTCGAAGAAGGTGCGCGCGCTTGCTGCGTCGAGATCGTCGAGTCCGGAAGCCGCGGCGCACGCACGCAGCCAGCGCGGATCGCGCGCGAGGCGCGTGCAGTTCGCTCGCAACGCGGCGGCGGCGCCGATCAGCGAATCGTCCTGCCAGCCCGGCACCTGCTGCCAGGCAACCGGCGTGAGGCGCTCGGTGGCGATCTGGGGAGGCACGGCGGCCGCACCGCCCGGCGGCGAGGTCCGCACGTAGCCTGTGCCGCCGCAAGAGGCGAGCAACACGGCAAGCGCTGCACCGCCGATCCACGCGCCGATACGCGCAAAACCCGCGAAACCTGCAAAACCCCGCTGCGGGCCGGCCTGCCGCCCGGTCACACCGGTCACACCGGTCACATCGGGCGCATCACGCTCCGCACGGAACCCGGGCGTGAGCCCGCGATTGCGCGTCAATGCGAGCGCCCAGGCGCTCATCGAAGCTCGCATACAATGTCTGCTCTTACGGGATACCGCCATGTCTGATCTGCTCGACGAATATCCGATGCTCATGTTTGGTCTGGAAGCATTGCTCGCGCTATTCCTGCTGATTTTCATCGTTGTATGGACCGCATCGGGCAGGAAGAAGCGCTCTGCGCACGACCGGCGTCAGGACTAGGAGACGGTCCACGCGCGCGCGGGTTCAATGCAGCGTGCGCGGCATGCGCAGGACAAATTCGGCAACGGGCGTCTCGAAGCGCTCGCCATCCTCGGCGACGCAAAAGTACTCGCCGCCCATCGTGCCGACGGGCGTGGCAATCACGGCCCAACTCGTGTATTCGAACTGCTCGCCGGGCTTGAGCAGCGGCTGGTGCCCGATCACGCCGAGCCCCTTCACTTCCTGCACATGGTTTTCGCTGTCGGTGATGATCCAGTGGCGCGCGATCAACTGCGCGCTCACCTGGCCGGTGTTGCGGATGGTCAATGTGTAGGCGAACGCGTACTGCCGGCGTTCCGGGTCCGATTCGTCGGGCAGGTAGCGTACCTGCGAGGTCACGCTGAATTGATACTGGCTCATCCTGATTCCGGTCGGTAACGCGGGACCACGCATGGAGCGAAGACCCGCCAGCCCCGCGCACCCAGGCGGCGCGGGCATCTCCCGCATCGGGCTCTGGTTTCGCATTCTGCTTCATGCGGCGGGCAGCCGCAACCGTGCACGCGACCGGGCGCACCGCACGCCCCGCCGCGGCGCATGCCGTCGCGCACCCGGGCGGCGTTGCGCAGCGGCGCCGGCCACGCACGCATGTAACGGTAAAATAACGCTTTTCTGTCCGCCTCCGATTTCGTCATGACGCAATTCCATATCGCTCCCAGCATCCTGTCCGCCGACTTCTCGCGTCTTGGCGAGGAGGTCCGCAACGTCGTCGCAGCGGGCGCCGACTGGATCCACTTCGACGTGATGGACAACCATTACGTGCCGAACCTCACCATTGGCCCGCTCGTGTGCGAGGCGATCCGCCCGCACGTCGACGTGCCGATCGACGTCCATCTGATGGTGCGTCCCGTCGACCGCATCGTGCCCGATTTCGCGAAGGCCGGCGCCAACCTGATCAGCTTCCATCCCGAAGGCTCGGATCACATCGACCGCACGCTCTCGCTGATCCGCGAGCACGGCTGCAAGGCCGGCCTCGTGTTCAACCCGGCCACGCCGCTCAACTACATCGATCACGTCATGGACAAGCTCGACCTCGTGCTGATCATGTCGGTGAATCCGGGCTTCGGCGGCCAGTCGTTCATTCCCGAAGCGCTCAACAAGCTGCGCGAGGCGCGCGCGAAGATCGACGCCTACACGGCGCGCACCGGCCGCGAGATCCATCTGCAGATCGACGGCGGCGTGAAGGTCGACAACATTGCCGAAATCGCGGCGGCGGGCGCCGACGCCTTTGTCGCGGGCTCGGCGATCTTCGGCAAGCCGGACTACAAGGCCGTGATCGACCAGATGCGCGCGCAGCTCGCCACGGTGAGCGCCGCGCAATGACCGCACCTATGAGCGCACCGACAAGCGCACCGACAAGCGCGCCGATCGCGTTCGCCGCGCCGCGTATCGAGGCCGCGCTGATCGACCTCGACGGCACGATGGTCGACACGGCCGACGACTTCGCGGCGGGCCTGAACGGCATGCTGGCCCAGATCGACGCCGAGGAGACGACACGCGAGGAAGTGATGGGCTTCGTCGGCAAGGGTTCGGAGCACCTGATCCGCAGCGTGCTCGCGCAGCGCCTGCCCGAGGACGACGCCCAGTCGCGCTTCGAGGAAGCCCTCGCGCTCTACCAGGACGAGTACGCGAAGATCAACGGACGGCACACGCGTCTGTATCCGGATGTCGTTGCGGGGCTCGCCGCGCTGCGCGACGCGGGCGTGCGGCTCGTGTGCGTGACGAACAAGCCGCATCGCTTCGCCGTCGAACTGCTGGAGCAATACGGGCTCATCCGGTATTTCGAGGCCGTGCTCGGCGGCGACAGCACGCCGAAGAAAAAGCCCGATCCGCTGCCGATGCTCACGGCCTGCGCCAGGCTCGGCGTGGCGCCGCAGGCGGCCGTGGCGATCGGCGATTCGGAGAACGACGCGATTGCGGGCCGCGCGGCGGGCATGGCGACGCTTACGGTGCCTTACGGCTACAACCACGGCCAGCCTGTACAACAAATAAAATCGGATGGTATAGTTGCCACGCTGCTCGACGCCGCGAAGGCCATCGCAGCACACAATCTTCTGACCTAAGTGATCAACTGACCGTCACCTTTCCTCATGTTTCTCAATAAAAAACGGAGTCTGGGCAGCATCGACCGGGGAGCCTGGCCCTGGCGTCGCTGGTCGCACTAACCTCTGCCCGCTGCCGAGGTTCGCTGAAGCACCGTGTCGTTTCGCCTTCAGCACCGTTTTTTATTTCGCTGCGCTTTCGCGCATTTCTCGTTTTCAGACTGTTGCGGTCACTCACCTGCCGGCTCACGGGCCGCTGGCGTTGGTCGTGCCTGCGTGTCGCATCGCTTTATCCGGCGGGGCGGAGAGCGCAAGACGGCAACGCCGCGCCTGTCCTGGACGTCGAGTAACATCCGCACATCGGCGCCTTCGCATCCGGGCGCCGGGATCGCGAGCGAGCGCAGCGCCAAAAAGCGGCCTGATGGCAACCGCGAGGCAACTGCAAGGCAACCCACGGCAACCCCAAAGCAGCCCCGCAGCAACCCAAACGCAGCACCAAGGCACTCGAACCAGTCGCCATCGCGCTTGTCCGCCGCGCCCTTCAGCGCCGCGACCGGCCGCACGAACAGGAAGGATCGGAACATGACCGAACTCGAATTCCAGTCCCTCGCCAACGAGGGTTACAACCGCATCCCGTTGATCGCCGAAGCGCTCGCCGATCTCGAAACACCGCTCTCGCTCTATCTGAAGCTCGCCCAGCCCGAACGCGCGGGCGCCAACTCGTTCCTGCTCGAATCGGTGGTGGGCGGCGAGCGGTTCGGCCGCTATTCGTTCATCGGGCTGCCCGCGCGCGCGTTGATCCGGGCGCGCAGCGGCGTCTCCGAAGTCGTGCGCGACGATCAGGTAATCGAAACGCACGAAGGCGATCCGCTCGAATTCATCGCGCAGTTCCAGGCCCGCTTCAAGGTCGCGCAGCGCCCCGGCCTGCCGCGTTTTTGCGGCGGCCTCGCGGGCTACTTCGGCTACGACGCAGTGCGCTATATCGAGAAAAAGCTCGCCGATACCGCGCCGCCCGATGATCTCGGCCTGCCCGACATCCAGTTGCTGCTCACCGAGGAAGTCGCCGTGATCGACAACCTCGCGGGCAAGCTCTATCTGATCGTCTACGCCGATCCGCAAACGCCCGAGGCCTACACGAAAGCGAAGCAGCGCCTGCGCGAACTGAAGCAGCGTCTGCGCACGACCGTGCAGCCGCCGGTCACGTCGTCGAGCGTGCGCACCGAGATCTTCCGCGAGTTCGCGAAGGACGATTACCTCGCCGCCGTGCGCCGCGCGAAGGAATACATCGCCGCGGGCGAACTGATGCAGGTGCAGGTCGGCCAGCGCCTCACGAAGCCGTATCGCGACAATCCGCTGTCGCTCTATCGCGCGCTGCGCTCGCTCAATCCGTCGCCGTACATGTACTACTACAACTTCGGCGATTTCCACGTCGTGGGTGCGTCGCCGGAAATTCTCGTGCGCCAGGAACAGCGCGGCGAAGACCGCATCGTGACGATCCGTCCGCTCGCGGGCACCCGGCCGCGCGGCAACACGCCCGAGCGCGACGCCGAACTCGCAACCGAACTGCTGAACGATCCGAAGGAAATCGCCGAGCACGTCATGCTGATCGACCTCGCGCGCAACGACGTGGGCCGCATCGCGCAGATCGGCTCGGTCGCCGTGACCGACAAGATGGTCATCGAAAAGTACTCGCACGTTCAGCACATCGTGAGTTCGGTCGAAGGCACGCTCAAACCCGGCATGAACAACTTCGACGTGCTGCGCGCGACGTTCCCGGCCGGCACGCTCTCAGGCGCGCCGAAGGTGCGCGCGATGGAACTGATCGACGAACTCGAACCCGTGAAGCGCGGCCTGTACGGCGGCGCGGTCGGCTACCTCTCGTTCAACGGCGAGATGGATCTGGCGATTGCGATCCGCACCGG
Organism: Paraburkholderia sp.; assembly: GCF_004298475.1. GTDB lineage: Bacteria > Pseudomonadota > Gammaproteobacteria > Burkholderiales > Burkholderiaceae > Paraburkholderia > Paraburkholderia denitrificans. The sequence continues at coordinate 11,701 of NZ_SCRP01000011.1, forward strand.
CCTCATCCACAACGGCAATCTGTATGTGCAGGCCGCCGCGGGCATCGTCGCGGATTCGGTGCCCGAGTCCGAATGGCAGGAAACCGAAAACAAGGCGCGCGCCGTGCTGCGCGCCGCCGAGCAGGTGCAGGACGGCCTCGACAGCGACTTCTGAGCGGAGATAGACCATGTTGCTCATGATCGACAACTACGATTCGTTTACCTACAACATCGTCCAGTACTTCGGCGAACTCGGCGAAGACGTCCACACGTATCGCAACGACGAAATCACCCTCGACGAAATCGCCCGTCTGAATCCCGAGCGCATCTGTCTGTCGCCGGGCCCGAGCAACCCGCAGCATGCGGGCATCACGCTCGGCGTGCTGCGCGAATTCTCCGGCCGGATTCCGATTCTCGGCGTGTGCCTCGGCCATCAGGCGATCGGCGAGGCGTTCGGCGGACGCGTCGTGCGCGCGAAGACCATCATGCACGGCAAGGTGAGCCAGATCGAAACCGACTGCAAAGGCGTATTCGCCGATCTGCCCAAGCACTTCAGCGTGACGCGCTATCACTCGCTCGCCATCGAGCTCGAGTCGCTGCCCGACTGCCTCGAAATCTCCGCGTGGACCGAGGACGGCGAGATCATGGGCGTACGCCATCGCGAGCTTGCCGTCGAAGGCGTGCAGTTCCATCCTGAATCGATCCTCTCGGAACACGGCCACGCGCTCCTCGAGAACTTCCTCAAGCAATCGAAGCGCACGGGAGCCGTACGCGATGCATAAGCACGGAGACGACATCATGATTACCCCGCAGGAAGCGCTGCAGCGTACGATCGAGCACCGCGAGATCTTCCACGACGAGATGCTGCATCTCATGCGTCTCATCATGCGCGGCGAGCTTTCGCCGGTGCTCTCGGCCGCCATCATCACGGGCTTGCGCGTGAAGAAGGAAACCATCGGCGAGATCGCGGCCGCCGCCACCGTGATGCGCGAATTCGCGAACCACGTCGAAGTGAAGGACAACTCGAACTTCGTCGACATCGTCGGCACGGGCGGCGACGGCGCGCACACGTTCAACATCTCGACGGCGGCGATGTTCGTCGCCGCGGGCGCGGGCGCGAAGGTCGCCAAGCACGGCAACCGCGGCGTGTCGAGCAAATCGGGCAGCGCGGACGTGCTCGAAGCGCTCGGCGTGAACATCGACCTGCAGCCCGACCAGGTGGCCGCCTCGATTGCCGAAACGGGCATGGGCTTCATGTTCGCGCCGAACCATCATCCGGCGATGAAGAACATCGCCGCCGTGCGCCGCGAACTCGGCGTGCGCACGATCTTCAACATCCTCGGCCCGCTCACGAATCCGGCCGGCGCGCCCAATCAGCTGATGGGCGTGTTCCACCCGGATCTGGTCGGCATCCAGGTGCGCGTGATGCAGCGGCTCGGCGCGAAACACGTGCTCGTCGTGTACGGCAAGGACGGCATGGACGAGGTCTCGCTCGGCGCATCGACGCTCGTCGGCGAACTGAAGGACGGCGCCGTGCACGAGTACGAAATCCATCCCGAGGACTTCGGCCTGCAGATGGTGTCGAACCGCTCGCTGAAGGTGGAAAACGCCGACGAATCGAAGACGCTGCTGCTCGGCGCGCTGTCGAACGAGCCGGGCGTCGCGCGCGAGATCGTGGTGCTGAACGCGGGCACGGCGCTCTATTCGGCAGACGTGACGGCGTCGATCGCCGACGGCATCCAGCTCGCGCGCGAGACCATCGCAAGCGGGCGCGCCCGCGCCAAGATCGACGAACTGGTACGCTTCACGCGCCAGTTCAAACGCTGAATTCAAACGCTGAATTCACACGCTGAAACCGGTACGAATGACGGACACACCATGAGCGACATCCTCGAAAAGATCATCGCGGTCAAGCGCGAAGAAGTGCGCGCCGCCGAGCAGAGCGCGCCGCTCGAAGCCCTGCGCCTCGAAGCGTCGTCGCGCGATCTGCGCGACTTCGTCGGCGCGCTGCGTGCAAAACACGCGAACGGCGAGGCGGCCGTGATCGCCGAAGTGAAGAAGGCGAGCCCGTCGAAGGGCGTGCTGCGCGAGCACTTCGTTCCCGCCGACATCGCGCGCTCCTACGCGCAGCACGGCGCGGCGTGCCTCTCCGTGCTCACCGACGTGCAGTTCTTCCAGGGCAGCGCCGCGTATCTCGAAGCGGCGCGCGCCGCATGCACGCTGCCCGTGCTGCGCAAGGACTTCATCGTCGACGCGTATCAGATCCTCGAAGCGCGCGCGATGGGCGCCGACGCGATCCTGCTGATCGCCGCCGCGCTCGATCCGGGCCAGATGCGCGAACTCGAAGCGTACGCGCATTCGCTCGGGCTCGCGGTGCTCGTCGAAGTGCACAACCGCGACGAACTCGACCACGCGCTCACGCTGAAGACGCCGCTCATCGGCATCAACAACCGCAATCTGCGCAGCTTCGAAACGACGCTGCAAACGACGATCGACATGCTCGAAGACGTGCCGGACGACCGCATCGTCGTGACCGAGTCGGGCATTCTCTCGCGCGCCGACGTCGAGAAGATGCGCGCGCTGAACGTGCATACGTTCCTGGTCGGCGAGGCGTTCATGCGCGCGGAGCAGCCGGGCGTCGAACTCGCCCGCATGTTCTTCTGAGGACGGAACCCGAACATGGCCATCGAGCGGGAAATCAAGCTCGCGCTGCCGCACGACGAAGTGGATGCGGCGCTCAGGCTCTTCGCGTCGCGCGCGGGCACGACGGGCCGCGCGGTGCGGCTGGAGAACATCTACTTCGATACGCCGGCGCTGACGCTCGCGCGCGCGAAAAGCGCGCTGCGGCTGCGGCGCACGCCCGATGGCTGGCTGCAGACGTTCAAGACGGCCGGCGTCGCGCAAAACGGCCTGCACGCGCGGCACGAGTGGGAAATGCCGGTGGCAGGCGAAGCGCTCGAAACCGCACGGCTCCTGCGCGAATGCGACGATGCGGGCGTCGCGGACGTTGCGACGGCGCTGGCCGATGCGGCTTCGTCATTGATCGCCCTCTTTCGCACCGATTTCACGCGCACGTTGTGGATGCTCGCAGTCGACGGCGCGCAAATCGAGGCGGCCGTCGACCAGGGCGAAATCACCGCTGACGTGAACGGCGAAACACGCCGCACGCCGATCTGCGAAATCGAACTGGAACTGAAAGCCGGGGACGAAGCCGCGTTGCACAAGCTCGCCGCGCAACTCACAGCCGAACTGCCCGGGCTCGCGCCCGAGAACATCAGCAAGGCGCAACGCGGATATCGGCTACGCGAAAATTGAGCGCGGTGCGTGGGGCGATTCATGTTTGTGCGGCCCCTGTGCGCCGCCCCCCCTGCATTGCCCCTTTTTTCGCTGCATTGAATCACCGCGCGTTTGCTGCGACACTTGCCGCCCATGACTTCCACGAAACGCTCCCGCGCGGCGGCTCCGGTGCAGGCCTCGCTCTTCGACAACCTCGTCACCGCACCATCGCAGGCCGCACACGACGACATGCAGGCACCCGAGGTCGATCCGCGTCAGATCTCGCTGTTCTCGCTTTTCGACGACGACCAGCCGACGCCCATCCGCACCGCTGCGCCCAAAACAACGAAAAGAAGGCAAACGACGCAAACGACGAAACCCCGGACCATGCCGACGTCTCCCATAGCACCCGCGCCTGCAGAACGCCTGGAAGACCAGTTCGACGCCCTGCCCGCCGCGTGGCGCGATCTGCTGCAGCCGTTTCTCGCAAGCGACGCCTGCGCGCCGCTCTGCCGTTTCGTCGATGAAGAACGCGCTGCGGGCAAGACCGTCTATCCCGCCGATGTGTTCCGCGCGCTGCGCCTCACCTCGCCCGACGACGTGAAAGTCGTGATCCTCGGCCAGGACCCGTACCACGGCGAGGATCGCGGCACGCCGCAGGCGCACGGGCTCGCGTTTTCGGTGCCGCCCGGCGTGCGGCCGCCGCCGTCGCTGCGCAATATTTTCAAGGAGATCGCGGCGAGCCTCGGCATTGAAGCACCGGAGCACGGCTGTCTCGACGCGTGGGCGCGCCAGGGCGTGCTGCTGCTCAACACGGTGCTGACCGTGGAGCGCGCGAATGCCGCGAGCCACGCGAAGCGCGGCTGGGAACGCTGCACCGACACGCTGATCCACGAACTCGCCACGCGCCACGAACATCTCGTGTTCATGCTGTGGGGCGCGCACGCGCAGGCCAAGCGCGCACTCGTCGAAGGCCGCGCGCATTGCGTGCTGGAAGCGCCGCATCCGTCACCGCTTTCCGCGCATCGCGGTTTTCTCGGCTGCGGGCATTTCGCGCAGGCCAACGCGTACCTCGAATCGCAGAGCCGCACGCCGATCGACTGGCGTCTGCCCAACAAGGCCGAAGTGCTCGCCTGAGTCCGCACGCGCAGCGGCTTCCCGAAGCGCGCCGACGAAAAAAAACGCCACGAAAACTGCATTCGTGGCGTTTTTGCTTTCCAACCGAGGCAAAACCAAGCAAACCCAGACAGAACTTACGCGGCGGCAATCGCCTCGCGCGCGCTCGCGAGCGCGGCACTCGCGGCGTCCGGCCCCAGGTTCAGGCCTTCGGCGTAGATGAAGTTCACGTCGGTCATGCCGAGGAAGCCGAGGAACGTCTTCAGGTACGGCGTCTGGGTGTCGTTCGGGGTGCCTTGATACTTGCCGCCGCGCGCCGACACCACGTACACCTTCTTGCCCTTCACGAGACCTTCCGGACCGTTCGCGGTATAGCGGAACGTGACGCCCGCACGCGCGATCCAGTCGAAGTAGGTCTTGAGCTGCGACGAGATGCCGAAGTTGTACAGCGGCGCGCCGATCACGACGATGTCCGCGGCCTGCAGTTCCGCAATCAGCGCTTCGCTGCGCGCGGCGATGGCCTGCTGCTCGGGCGTGCGCTGCTCGGCCGGCGTGAAGAACGCGCCGAGGATGGCGTCGTCCAGGTGCGGCAGCGGCTCGGCTTGCAGGTTGCGCGAGACGATTTTCGAACCGGGGTTCGATTGTTGCAGGCGGGTCGTCAATTCGTTGGCGAGCAGCGTCGACTGCGCGCCTTGCGAGCGGGCGGCGGAATTGATCTGCAGGATCGTGGTCATGGTGGCTCCTTCGGGTATCAGTTGCGCAAGGTTGCGCGAGTGGAGCCATTGTGTTGATTTGCCGTACACCGAAAAAGTAGTCCGGCGACGACGGATTGTTGCAGCAGCGGAACGATCGCAGGCATAAAAAAAGCGACGCTGTGCGCCGCTTTTGTCCGATTTTTGCCGCCGCGCGTGCTTTTGCGCGCCGCTCAGACGCCGAGCCAGCGCTCGCGAAACGTGCGCGGGCCCGTGCGCTTGTCGGCGGCGGCGAGCTTGTAGCGCGCGCGCTCCGGTGCGTCGAGCGTGAGCCGCACGACACGCAGTTCGTCGCGGCGGAACGCATGGATCTCGACCTTCGCGCCCGGCTGATAGCGCGCGAGCAGGCTGTCGAGATTCGCGCCCGTCACGCGCAGGCCGTCGAGCGCCATCAGCACGTCGCCAGCCGAGAGCCCCGCCTTTTGCGCCGCGCCGCCCTCGAAGACGACCGACAGCACGGCTTCCGCGCCGCCGCGCAAACGCGCACCGAGTGACGGCTTCGCGCCGCGCTCCGGCTCGCCGTCGAGCGACACGCCGAACGGCTCGAACAGTTCCGCGAGCGGCAGATCGCGCGTGCTGTTCACCGCGCCGTGAAAGAGGCTGCCGAGCCACACGCCGGTCGCTTCGGCGATCAGCGCCTCGACGTCTTCCTCGCTCACGCCGACCGGCTTGCCGCGATAGAAATCGCGCCCGTAGCGCTGCCACAAGAGGCGCATCACATCGTCGAGCGATTTGCGGCTGTTCGTCTCGGCGCGGATCGCGAGATCGAACGCGAGCGCCACCAGCGAGCCCTTCGTGTAATAGCTGACGATGGCGTTCGACGCGTTTTCGTCCTGGCGGTAGTACTTGATCCACGCATCGAACGAGCTTTCCGCGATGGTCTGCTTCAGGCGTCCCGTGCCGCGCAGCACGCCGCCGACCGTCTTGCCGAGGAGACCGAAATAGTCGTCGGCGGAAATGAGGCCGGTGCGCACGAGCATCAGATCGTCGTAGTACGACGTGAAGCCCTCGAACAGCCACAGGAGCGACGTATAGTCCTCGCGCGTGAGGTCGTACGGCACGAACGCAGCCGGCTTGATGCGCTTCACGTTCCAGGTGTGGAAGTACTCGTGGCTGCAGAGGCCGAGATACGTGCGATAGCCTTCGCTCATCTCCGTCCTGCCCTTCACGGGAAGATCGGTGCGGTTGCAGACGAGCGCGGTCGAGGCGCGGTGTTCGAGCCCGCCGTAGCCGTCGCTCACGGCCTGCGTCATGAACACGTAGCGTTCCATCGGTGCGCGTTTCGTGCGCGGCTCGAAGAGCGCGATTTGCGCTTCGCAGATCCGCTTGATATCCGCGACGAGACGCGCGGTATCGAGCCCGGTCACGCGGCCCGCGATCACGATGTCGTGCGGCACGGCGTACGCCTCGAAGCTCGCGAGCAGGAATTCGCCGAGCGTCACCGGATGGTCGACCAGCTCGTCGTAGCTCGAAGCGACATACTCGCCGAAGCCGTAGCGCTTGGTGCCACGCGCCTCCGTCATCGCGGTCGCGACACGCCAGTGGCGAAACGCATGGCCCCCGGGGCGCTGGATATCGACGATGCACTGTGCGTCTTCCCGGCCAATCGCCGCGAGAAATACGCTCGTGCCGTTGAAGAAGCCGACCGTGTCGTCCAGATGCGCCGCGCGCACCGAGAGATCCCACGCATACACCTCGTAGCGCAACGTCAGCGCGCCCTTCACCGGCGCGACCTGCCACGTGTTCTTGTCGCTCTTGGTCACGCGCACCTTGCGGCCGGCGTCGTTGAATGCGCGCAGCGTGACGATGTTGCGCGCGAACTCGCGCACCATGTAGCTGCCCGGAATCCACACGGGCAGCATGAAGCGCTGGCCTTCGGGCGCGGGATCGTCGACGGTGACGCTCACCTCGAACAGATGTGCGGCGGGTTGCTTCGGAACGATGGTGTATCGGATCGGCTTCATCGGCTGGATGGGTGACGGTGGTTCAGGGAGCGCACCTGGCGGCTGGCCCGCGGCGCGGCGCGAACGGCCCGGGCATCGCGGTTTGCGCCTCGGGCACGCGCTTCAGATAGGGAAACAGCGGCAGATGCGCGAGTCCGGGTCGAATGGCGGGCCCGAAAAAAACACCGGCCGCAGTAGCGGCCGGTGGGATCGGATCGACTTCAGTGCGTGTCGCTCAGTTCGCGCTCAAGCCGGTTCGCATCGACCGCGCCTGGCAGACGGCGGCCATCGGCAAGAATCACGGTTGGCGTGCCGGTCAGATTCATCTTCTCGCCGAGCGCAAGATTGCTGTCGAGTGCGGTGGTGTTGCAGTTGCCCGCAGCCGTCGGCGCGCGGCGCTCGAGCATCCACTGCTCCCACGCCTTGCCGCGATCCGCCGAACACCAGATCTGCTTCGCCTTGACCGACGAATCAGGGGTGAGAATCGGGTAGAGGAACGTGTAGACCGTGATGTTGTCGACCGACTTCAGCGAGTTTTCGAGCTGACGGCAGTACGAGCAGTACGGGTCCGAGAACACCGCGATCTTGCGGCTTCCGTTGCCCTTCACGACCTTCACCGCGTTCGCGAGCGGCAGACTCGCGAAATCGACGCGGTTGATTTCGGATCGGCGCGCCTCGGTGAGATTGCGGCCGGTCTTCATGTCGACGAGATCGCCGAGCAGGACGTATTCGCCCTTCGCGTCGGTGTACACGACCTGCGTGCCGAGGTTCACCTCGTAGAGGCCCGCCATCGGCGCCTTCGTGATGCTCTTGATCTCGGTGTCGGAACCGAGGCGCGCCTGCAGCGTGGCCTTCAGCTTGTCGGTGGCCGGATCGGCCTTCGCCGAACAGCCGAGCACGGTGCTCGCCGCCGCCAGAATCAGCGCGGCAATCCGGATTCGCGTTTGCATGAGTGACTTCCTGTTTCGACCGCGCGCGGCTCGCGCACGCCCTTATCCTGTGTGAGTGGCAACACCGCAGCAGCTTACCGCGCGGCCGTTGCGCCTGCACCGTTTCGCCGCCGCGCTTTGTTACCTCGGCCACATCGGCCACATCGGCCATTCTGAAACCGCCGTGGCCGTGCAGCGACCGCTATTCCCACCACGCCGCCCGGCGGCCAGGCGCGCGACAGCGCCGCACGCGCGGCTAGCCCAGTGCCGAAGCGACGAGCCAGCGCTTGATGAGCGGTTGCCCGCCGACGAACGCCATGCCCGTGTTGCGCACGGCACGCGCAATCGTACCGGGAATCGAGAACAGCCGCTGAAGACCATCGGTCGCAACGATCAGCTTGCGGATGTCCTCGCGGCGGCCGCGCTCGTAGCGGCGCAGCAGCACCGTGTCGCCGAGGTCGCGGAACGCTTCCTTGCCCGCGATGACGTCGACGAGCGCCGCCACGTCGCGCAGACCGAGGTTCACGCCCTGCCCCGCGAGCGGATGGATCAGGTGCGCGGCATCGCCCACCAGCGCGACACGCGGCGCGATCAGCCGGTCGACGGTCTGCAGCGCAAGCGGGAAGCCCTGCGCGGGCGTCACGCACTCGAGCGTGCCGACCTGCTGCTGCGTCACGCGCTCGACTTCGGCTGCGAGCTGCTGCGCATCGAGCTTGACGAGCGCCGCGGCGTGATCCGTTTCCGCAGACCAGACGAGCGACACATGCTGGTTCGGCAGCGGCAGGAGCGCGATGATCTCGCCGTCACGGAACCACTGCAGCGCCGTTTCGCCGTGCGGTTTCGACGCGCGGAAATTCGCGACGACACCCGTCTGACGATACTCGCGCCGCTCGACGCCCGAGCCGATCTGCGCGCGCACCCACGAATGCGCGCCATCGGCGCCCACGGCGAGGTCAGCTTCGATCGTGCGGCCATTGGCGAGGCCGATCACGGCAGCGTCCGGCTTGACGTCGAACGTCTGCGCGCGCGAATCGATCCACGTGAGATTGGGCTGGAAGCGCAGCGCGGCATCCAGCGCGCGCTCCACGACCGACGATTCGACGATCCACGCGAGCTGCGCGACGGACGCCTGATACGCCGAGAAGTGAAGCTCGGCGGCGGCATCGCCGAACACGCGCATGTCGTAGACGGGCGTGATCCGCGCGGCGTCGATGGCCTGCCAGACCCGCAGCCGCTCGAACAGCGACTGCGAGCTGCGTGAAAAGGCGTAGACGCGTGCGTCGAACACGGCGCCGGCAGGAAGGGGGGCACAGGGTTGCGCAAGCAGGGCGACGCGCAGGCCGCTCTGGGTCAGCGCGAGCGCGGCGGACTTGCCGACAAGCCCGCCGCCGATCACCGCGACATCGAAAGTCTGATTGGTTGCTGTCATTTGCGCATTATAGCCGCGGCCATGGCCGCCCAAGTGCTGTGCGGGCAGGGCTTGCGGGGCCGTAAACGGCACGGCTGGGGCGTCGCTGCGGTGCCTTGAAGGGCGCACACGGCGGACCCGCTGCGGCGTGCACGCAGGCGACGAGCGGCCCACGGGCGGCTCGCTTCCTCAGCACGCACTCAGCGCGCACCTAGCCCGCGCCCAGCGCGCGCTGCATTGCCGCACGGAGCGCTCAAATGCGGCGTGCATGCCGCAACCGGCGCGCGCTGTCGTCCGGGCGAACAGGTGCGCACTCAAAGCAGCGCCCGGACAAGGTTACAATTGCGGTTTTGGGTGACCCGCGTCACTCTCCCGACGTGCCGCCTGCGCCCGCTCCGCCGCCCCCCGCGCGGAATGCGGCCGCCCCGATCCGGCGAGCCGCACGTCCCCACCCTGATATGCAGAGAATTTCATGAGCCTCCAATGCGGCATCGTCGGCTTGCCTAACGTCGGCAAGTCCACCCTGTTCAACGCGCTGACCAAGGCGGGCATCGCCGCCGAGAACTATCCGTTCTGCACGATCGAGCCGAATGTCGGCGTGGTGGAAGTGCCGGATCCGCGCATCGCGAAGCTCTCCGAGATCGTCAAGCCCGAGCGCGTCGTGCCGGCCGTCGTCGAGTTCGTGGACATCGCGGGCCTCGTCGCGGGCGCGAGCAAGGGCGAAGGACTCGGCAACCAGTTCCTCGCCAACATCCGCGAAACCGATGCGATCACGCATGTCGTGCGCTGCTTTGAAGACGAAAATGTGATCCACGTCGCGGGCAGGATCGATCCGCTCGCCGACATCGAAGTCATCAACACCGAACTCGCACTCGCCGACCTCGGCACCGTCGAGAAGTCGCTCACGCGCTACTCGAAGGCCGCGAAGTCGGGCAACGACAAGGAAGCCGCGAAGCTCGCCGCCGTGCTGGAGAAGGCGCGCGCGCAGCTCGACCAGGCGAAACCGGTCCGCGCGCTGAGCCTCTCGGAAGACGAACAGGCGCTCCTCAAGCCGTTCTGCCTCATCACCGCGAAGCCGACGATGTACGTGGCGAACGTGAAGGAAGACGGCTTCGAGAACAACCCGCACCTCGACGCCGTGCGCAAGTACGCTGAAGCCGAGAAATCGCCGGTCGTCGCCGTGTGCGCGGCGATCGAAGCCGAAATCGCCGATCTCGAAGACGAAGACAAGGCCGCATTCCTCGCCGACATGGGCATGGACGAGCCGGGCCTCGACCGCGTGATCCGCGCGGGCTACAAGCTGCTCGGGCTGCAGACGTACTTCACGGCGGGCGTGAAGGAAGTGCGCGCGTGGACGATCCACGTTGGCGACACCGCGCCGCAAGCGGCCGGCGTGATCCACACGGATTTCGAGCGCGGCTTCATCCGTGCGCAGACCATCGCGTTCGACGATTTCATCTCGTACAAGGGCGAGCAAGGCGCGAAGGAAGCCGGCAAGATGCGCGCCGAAGGCAAGGAATACGTCGTGCACGACGGCGACGTGATGAACTTCCTGTTTAATGTTTGAGTTGAAATGACGGGATGAGCGTTTCTCACTCGCTCTGATGTCCCCCCGATAAGCCCGCGATTCTGAACTGACCCCACGAAGTTGGACGGTTAAATAGCTAGGTGGGCAAGGCCTGAGTCCTGTACTGCACGGGGCTCAGGCCTTTTAGTTTGAGCTTGATGCGCTCGTGGTTGTAGTAGT
>NZ_SCRP01000012.1 GCF_004298475.1 Paraburkholderia sp.
CGCGCGAAATCAAATCGCTGATCGACAACTCGCTCGAACTGATGACGGCAAGTGCCCAGGCGGCGGCCAGCGCCGGTGGCGACATGGGCAAGGTCGAGCAATCCATTGCAGGCCTCACGCGGACCATTTCAGATATTGCCCACGCAAGCAGCGGTCAAAGCGTGGAGATCGGCGAGTCGCAGATTGCGGTGGAGCAGCTTGCCCAGATCACGCAGATGAACGCGGCGCTCGTCGACGAATCCACGGCCGCGTCCGCCGCGCTCAATCAGCAGGCCCAGGCGCTTGAAGACGCCGTGAATGTGCTGATGGGCTAGTGATTTAGCGGCTCGTGTCGTCGCAACGGACGGAAGAACAAGCCGCGTCGCTCGTCGAACAGGCTGCCGCTGCTGCGATGTCGCGGAAATCGCAGGCCGACGACCTTCGGTCGAATATCGATCGATTCAGGCTCGCATAATCTCGATCAGCGTTTGCAGCACGCTTATCGGGCAGACAAGACGATAAAAAAAGCCGCACGGCACGAAGCCGCGCGGCTTTTCGTTCTTGCAGAGGCCAGCTACTGGCTACTGCTTCCAGCAGATGGCTCTTTGCGTTCAGGCGATCAGGCGAGATCGAAGCGGTCGAGGTTCATGACCTTCACCCAGGCGGCGACAAAGTCGTTCACGAGGCGCTCGCGGCCGTCGGCGCTGCCATAGACTTCGGCGAGTGCGCGCAGGATCGTGTTCGAGCCGAACACGATGTCGACCCGCGTGCCGGTCCACTTGACCTTGCCCGTCTTCCGGTCGCGACCCTCGTAGATGTCGCCTGCCAGCTTCCATTCGGTGCCCATGTCGAGCAGGTTGACGAAGTAGTCATTGGTCAGTGCGCCAGGCGTGGCCGTGAATACGCCGTGCTGGCTGCCGTCGGCGTTGATGTTGATCGCACGCAGGCCGCCAATCAGCGCGGTCATTTCGGGCGCGGTCAGCATCAGCAGCTTGGCCTTGTCGATCAGAAGCGCCTCGTCGCGAACAGCAGGCTTGCTCTTCACGAAGTTGCGGAAACCGTCGGCAAGCGGCTCGAGCACCGCGAAAGTCGTGGGATCGGTCTGCTCAGCCGAGGCATCGACGCGGCCCGGTGCGAACGGCACCTTGACGTTGACGCCTGCGGCTTTCGCGGCCATTTCGATACCGACGTTGCCGGCCAGCACGATCACGTCGGCGAGCGATGCCTTGCCGGAAGCCTTCTGGATTTTCTCCAGCGTGGCCAGCGTGCCCGCAACCGGCTTGTTGATTTCCCAGTCCTTCTGCGGTGCGAGGCGAATGCGTGCGCCGTTGGCGCCGCCACGCTTGTCCGAACCGCGGAACGTCGAGGCCGAAGCCCATGCGAGCGCAACGAGTTCCGAAGCCGACAGGCCCGATGCGGCGATCGTGGTCTTGAGTGCTTCGATGTCGGCCTCGCTCGGCTTGAATGTTGCAGCCGGAATCGGATCTTGCCAGAGCAGGTCCTGCTTCGGCACTTCCGGGCCGAGGTAGCGCGCCTTCGGGCCCATGTCGCGATGCGTGAGCTTGTACCACGCGAGTGCGAATGCATCGGCGAAGGCTTGCGGATTGTCGAGGAAGCGGCGCGAGATTTTCTCGTAGGCCGGATCGAAGCGCATTGAGAGGTCGATCGTGAGCATGGTCGGCTTGCGCTTTGGCGAACCGGCTGCCGGGCCCGGAATCACATCTTCCGCATCCTTTGCAACCCACTGGATCGCACCAGCCGGGCTCTTTTCCTGAACCCATTCGTAGTTGAAGAGGTTTTCGAAGAAGAAGTTGCTCCATTGGGCCGGCGTTTGCGTCCACGTTACTTCGAGACCCGAGGTGATTGCGTCCGCACCTTTACCGGACTTGTAGCTGCTTGCCCAGCCGAGACCCTGCTGTTCGAGCGGCGAGGCTTCGACATCGGGCCCTAGACTGCTCGCCGGGCCCGCGCCGTGGGTTTTGCCGAACGTATGGCCGCCTGCGATTAGCGCGACCGTTTCCTCGTCGTTCATCGCCATGCGGGCGAAGGTCTCGCGAATGTCGTGTGCGGCCGCAACGGGATCGGGGTTGCCGTCCGGGCCTTCCGGGTTCACGTAAATCAGGCCCATCTGCACGGCGGCGAGCGGATTGTCGAGATTGCGTTCACCCGAGTAGCGGCTGTCCGGCTTATCGCTGGTGGCAAGCCACTCCTTCTCTGCGCCCCAGTAGACGTCGTTATCCGGTTCCCAGGTATCTTCGCGGCCGCCCGCAAAACCAAAGGTGCGAAAGCCCATGGTTTCGAGCGCCACATTGCCGGTCAGAATGAACAGATCGGCCCACGAGATCTTCTGGCCGTATTTCTGTTTGATCGGCCACAGCAGCCGGCGCGACTTGTCGATGTTGACGTTGTCGGGCCACGAGTTCACAGGTGCGAAGCGCTGCTGGCCGCGTCCGGCGCCGCCACGACCGTCACCGCTGCGATAGGTGCCGGCGCCGTGCCATGCCATGCGAATGAACTGCGGGCCGTAGTGGCCGAAGTCGGCCGGCCACCAGTCCTGCGAGTCGGTCATGAGCTTGCGCAGGTCGGCCTTGAGAGCTTCGTAATCGAGCTTTTTGAATTCCTCGCGATAGTTGAATTTTTTGCCGAGCGGATCTGATTTTTCAGAATGCTGATTGAGAAGATCGACGCGGAGTTGGTTCGGCCACCAGTCTTTGCTGGTTGCGCCGCCGCCGATGGCCTGGGCGGCGGCATGGCTGGTAAATGGGCACTTGGCTTCGGATGACATGTCGCTCTCGCTTGGTTGATAGACATCGTGAAATCCACAGCTTACGCAGCCTGCGGGGGGATAGCCGATCATGCCGGAACGCATCTGGCACGAACAATTGAATTTCTTTATGAAGGCGATTTGAAAAGCATCGTGAACAGGTTGGTGATGTGTCGGACCGTTGACAGCGTGTCGGCATCGGCGTGTCGTTCATGGCCTGGAACGGATGATCTGTCGCCTGTGAATCTGCCCGATGCCCGCGAGTGAATCGTATAGGAATTCTGAGTATTGAGGACGCCACCTGTGCAGGCTTATATCCTGAGCCTGTCGATGTATGCGAAGGGAGTGAATGTGAAAACGATTCAACGCGACGCGTCGATGGTTCGATGCTGAACGCGGTCGTGAAATTGTTTAAAGGAATATCCGCGGCGAAGGCGCCGGGGAGCAGCGAATGTGACGATCAACGAATCGTCGTAACCAGTTCGCTGCGCGTGAGTGCGGACCTGAGCAGGTTAGCTCAGGTCGAACTCGTACTGAAGGACGTGTGAGGGCCGGACTAGCGTTTCGGCCACCCTCAAATCCCCGCAAGCACCGTTTTACTCGCGTGATGGCAGCCCGGCGGCATGGGAAAAGCACTGCGCTGCCAGGACAAAAGCTCGTTGACGCGTTCCGCGGGCGCGGGCCGCGCCAACAAAAAGCCTTGCCCCTGATGGCACCCTGCATCCTGCAGGAACGCGAGTTGTTCCTGCGTTTCCACGCCCTCCATCACGACGTCCAGGTCGAGCGCGCGTCCCATCGCCACAATCGCGCGAATGATGGCGCGATCCGCACTGTGCGCGTCGCAGCCGCTCAGGAACGAGCGGTCGATCTTCAGCGTATCGACCGGCAGATCCTTGAGATACGCGAGCGACGAGTAGCCCGTGCCGAAGTCGTCGATGGCGATGCTCACGTTGCGGGTCTCCAGTTCGCGCAGCAAGACGCCGATCTCCTCGCGCGTGTTCATCGTCGTGCTTTCGAGCAGTTCGAGTTGCAGGCGTTCGGGCGGCAATGCGGTTTCGCTGAGTATGCGCGTGAGGTCGGTCAGGAAGCTATCGGTGTGGCACTGCCGGGCCGACAGGTTGACCGCGATGCGGCCGAATTCGAGGCCCGCGTCGAGCCAGTTGCGCGCCTGTCTGCAGGCTTCCTGAAGGACCCAGCGGCCGAGCGGCACGATCAGTGCGGACTGCTCGACGATCGAGATGAACTTGTCGGGCAAAAGCAGCCCGCGATGCGGGTGACGCCAGCGCAGCAGGGCTTCGACGCCGACAACGCGTCCGCTCGAAAGATCGTATTGCGGCTGGTAGAAGAGGCAATATTCGTTTTGTTCGAGTGCGCGGTGCAGTTCGCCGACCATATCGAGCTGCGCGATTGCCGACGACGTCATCTTGCTCTCGAAGAACTGGAACGCATTGCAGCCCTGGTTCTTCGCGCCGTACATCGCCTGATCGGCGAGCATCATCAGTTGCTCGGCTTCGGTGCCGTCGTCGGGATAGATGCTGATGCCGATGCTCGGCGTCGTGAAGATATCGTGCCCGTTGAGATCGATGGCCTGCCCGACCGAATTGAGCAGCGACTTCGCAATACGGCCCACGTCCCGCACGTCGTTGAATTCTTCCAGCACGAATGCGAATTCGTCGCCGCCTAGCCGCGCAACGGTATCGCTGTCGCGCACGCCCTCAGCGAGCCGCGCGGCCACCGTCTTCAACACTTCGTCGCCGGCATGATGGCCGAGCGTATCGTTCACGAGCTTGAACCGGTCCAGATCGAGATACATTACCGCGACCTGGCGTTTGCTGTGGCTCGCATGGATGATCGCGCGTTCGAGCCGCTCCTCGAACAGCGCGCGATTCGGCAGACCAGTCAGTACGTCGTGGGTGGCGAGGTAGCGCAGCCGCTCTTCGTTCTGGCGCCGCTGCGTGATGTCCGAGAATATGCCCGCGTAGTGCGAGATGTTGCCGTCGGTATCGTGAATGCTCGTGATCGTGAGGTATTCGAGGTACAGTTCGCCGCTCTTGCGGCGGTTCCAGATTTCGCCTTGCCAGTGTCCGTTGGTGACGAGCGAGTGCCACATGTTCTTGTAGAACGACGCGTCCTGGTGGCCCGAGTTCAAAAGGCGCGGGCTGCGCCCGAAAACCTCTTCGTCCGAGTAGCCGGTCAGACGCGTAAAGGCCTGATTCACGCGCTCGATCTTGCCGTGGCGATCGGTGACCATGATGCCTTCGAGCGCGGAGTCGAACACGAGATCGGCCATGCGCAGACTGAAGCGCGCACGTTCGAGCGCTTCGTCGCGCTCGATCAGCGCGCTTTGCAGCTCGCTCAGATACTCCTCTTCGATGTTCTGCATGATGTCCGCAAAGCTCAGCACGGCTGTGAGACGGCCTTCGGGGTCGCGCACGCCGAGATGGCGGATATGCTGCTGCAACATGAAGCGCTGCGCGGCATAGAGGCTCTGCGTGGCCGCCAGCGCCCGCAGCGGGCGGCTCGCATGATCGCCGACCACACCCGTGAGCGTTTCGTTGGCGATCAGCCGCACGACGTCGCGCTCGGTCAGGATGCCGTGCTCGCCGTCTGCATAGGCCACGACGACCGCATCGAGCCTGTTCCTGCGCATCGTTGCTACGGCGTCGTGCAGGGGATACTGCTCCGTCACGACAACGGGCGCGCGCAACTGAATCGATTCGAGCGACTTCAGGCGCAGGAAAAACTCCGCCCCCTGATTGACGATGACGTCGGTTTGCGTGATCACGCCGATGCACGCGCCGTCTTTCACGACGCCGAAGTGGCGGATGCCCGACTGCTTGAAGCGGACCGCCGCTTCGCCGAGCGGCGTGTCGGCATCGAGCGTGAGCAGCGGGGCGCTCATGACCGTGCCGATCGGGAGATCGGCCGTGTTCGCATCCTCGCCCGCCGATAGTGCGTCCTGTTCGGTCCAGATGCCGAGAGCGCTGGCGCCTTCCATCACCACGATCGAGCTGCAGCCTTCGGCCAGGATGCGGCGCACGGCTTCACGCACCGATGTGTCGGGTGGGCAGGTGAGTAACGGACGTGCGATCAGGCTCGAAATGGGAACGTGGTAGCTGCTCGTATACATTTTCTTGCGGACCCCAGGCGATTGACCAGGCGATTGATACCGGCGAGCCTTATCCAACATCGCCCGTCGCTGATTAGACCCATCGCGCCTCAACGGCGGGTGCGTCCCGAAACTTGAGTGTCAAGTTGTCGCAGGCGATCTGGAGATGTTGCGGGTCGATCCGGCTATGCGTCGGATGACAAAGGAAGGGCAGCGTGGCTCGACCCGATGATTGCGCCGTGCCGCCACGCGGCAATGGCCGCGCATCAGGTTGTTTCGACGTGCGCAGACGGCCTGCGCACGTCGCGGCGAGTGGGGCTGGCCAGGCAGGATTTAAAGCGGCGGGCTTTAAAGCGGGGTGCGCTTTAAAGCGGTCTCACTTCGAATCGGATTTGGACAGCGGACACGTTCTCAGTCCAAGGAGGCGGTAGGCCGGGCACACGCGCACGAGACCTGTGACGAGCGGCACGATGCCAATCCATCCCCAGACGCCGATGCGTCCTGTTGCGGCGAGGCCAATCAGGGCCAGCCCAATCACGATCCGGAGAATCCGGTCGACGGTTCCGATATTTGCTTGCACAACAGTCTCCTTGCCAGAAGGACGGGTTTCATACCGAAGGCGGGATGGACCGGCGAGCGCGTGCATTCGGCCTTCGAAGCGGGCGTTACCCGTCTAGTCTCGCCTGGCGCGCGAGACCGGATGCTGATGCAGCGTAAGGTAATGTGAATTGACGTCACTGGCGTGCGTCTTACGAGGCGCTGAGCGTCGCAGTTTTCCAACGTGAGCCGTTCAGCGGGCGGCGTTAAGGCGTGTGGTCCGGCACTGCCGGAGTTGGCGGGGCCTGGGGACGAACGCGATCGCCCCAGCCGAGCGGCGCGTAGACCGTGCCGCCCACCAGTTCGACGCATTCGACGAACTTCTCGATCGTCGATCCGCCCATGATGAAGAGCGGCTTCGGCACCAGGTAGTTTTCTGTGCGCAGCCACGGAACGTGGCCGTCGTTGATCGTTTCCACGCTGTACGCTGCGCCGTGCGCGCCGCTTTCGGGACGCAGCAGCGGACCGTCGAATGCGAGTTTCAGGATCTGATCAGGTTCCCCCGCGTACGGTTCCCCGGCGTATTGCTCGTAGGGTGCGCGCTCCCAGCCGTCGCCCCACTGCCGATCGAGGTCGAGCCGGGTGAAGAACGCCCATGTGTCGCGCACGAAGCAGAGGCGGTAGCGCTGCTTCACGCCGCTCAGATCGATACGCATGGCCATGACGTTGGCTCCTTGAGTCGAGAAGACACCGACTCGCTGCCGCACGCTAGCCGTCACTCCACGCGTTGCGCGCTGCCTGCCCGAATCGGCCCGGCAGCCGGTTCGGAGCGAACCGGGAAAGCCCGATTGATGCACATCAACCGCGCACGACCAGCCGGGTCTATGCTCAAATCGACAGCGTGCTCGCGAACGGCCGCGGGTTCACCGCACGATCAGGGCGAACTGCCTGCTATGGAGCGTGAGTCATGACTCTCAACGGAAACATCGACGCGGGTACGTGGAGCGTGACTGCGGAAAGCGTGCCATCGCCGGAGGGCGGGTACGGTTGCCTGATTCACGTCGAGCACACAGGGCCCCAGGCACAGTTCACTCACACGTTCACCCATCACAGCACGTTTGAAAACGAAACCGATGCCGTGCTGGACGGGTTGCGCGAAGGCATGCTGTGGATCGAACTGAAATCCCGTCACGCGTTTCATGTGTGACCGCATGTGCGAGCCCATGTGCGAGCGATGCCCTGCGCAGCCCGCCTGCACGTGACGCTCGCGTGTGACGTTCGCTTGTGCCGATTCACATACCTTCGTCGGCGAACAGGCTGTCTGCGGCCACGCACTCCGTCGGGTCCACACACTGCACATGCCATCTGCCTTCCTCCCGCTCAGCACGGTCGGCACGGTCGTGCCGGTCGTGCCGGTCGTGCTTAAGCCAGCGAATTGCGCCGGTTTCGCCTTCGAACGGACCGCCCGGAGCAGCAAGATCGAGTCCTTCCAGCACACATAGCGGCGCTTCGTCGCTGCCCGCCAGCAGGCAGGTGCCGTCCGATGCGTGCCCGGCATGTCCCCAGGGTGGCACGCCGGCGCCGACATGACCTTCGCGGGACCACTTGCCCGATTGCGTGTCGAGCCAGACGATGGCGCAGGCGTCGGGGTTGTGGCGATCGTAGCGGTCCAGATGAGCGGTGATGCGCATGATGGCACTCCGAAAATGGAAATCGTCGGTTTATTGGCTCAATACCCACTGTACGAGCGTGCGGGCATCGTCGCGGGAAATCGGGCCGCCTCGCTGTTCGGGCGGCGGCATCGGCGTGTCGCCCCAGTGCGCACGACCGCCGATCAGCAGCTTCTGTTCGAGCATCGCGCTTGCGTCGGGTGTCTTGCGGTAGCGTTCGGCAATTTGACGGAACGACGGCGCGAGAAAAGCTGCATCCATGGTATGGCAGAACATGCAGTGTTGCGCGTTGACGAGCTGCGTCGGTTCGGGCAATTGCGCGAAAACGTGCGTGCAGCCAAGGGCGGCGGCGAATGCTGTGGCGGCGAGCGGCCACCTGCGACGTGCGTGCCGCGTCTCTGCGCGGGCAACGGGCCGGTCGAGATCGGGAAACGGGCGGCGCATCGTGGGTTCTCCGTGGGTGTTCCGTGGGTCTTCCGTTTATGGTCCGGAAATCGACGTTGCACACGCAGCAGCCGAGCCGCAGCGCGTGTCCAGGCGTTCAATGCGACATCAGCACCGGCACCGTCGCTGATTCGACTATCGTGCGGGTCACGCCGCCGAGCACCCGCTCTTTCCAGCGCGCATGGCCATACGCGCCCATCACGATGAGATCGTAGCCTTCCCCGGCGGCGAAGGAGAGGAGCGTGTCGCCGCTGGTCTCGTCGATGTCGTTGCGAAGTTCGGCGTAGCTGGCGTTCACGCCGTGCCGTGCGAGCGTCGCGGTGACATCCGTGCCCGGTGCGCGCACCGGGGCGCCCGAGCCCGGCGTGTTGATGCGCACGACGGTGACCCGTTGCGCGCCTGCAAGAAGCGGCATGGCATCGAAAAGCGCGCGTGCCGACTCGCGGCTGCCGTTCCATGCCACGAGCACGCGCGAGCCCACCGTTTCGTGGTGCCCCGCATACGGCAGCATGAGCACCGGCCGGCCCGACGCCGTCACGACGGACTCGAAAAAACGGTCGGCGATGTAGGTTTGCGGGTCGTCCGGGTCGTCCTGCCCGAGGATGACGAGATCGGCGTAACGACAGTGCGCGACGACCGATGGCTCGGCGGACTGCGACACCGCGATCCATTCGCCTTTCACCCCGGCGCGCTGCAACTCCGCGCGAAAGATCCGCTCGGTCGCGCCGCGCTGCTCTTCGTGGAGCTTGCGCTGCGTTTCGTACCAGCCGGCCGACCCGGCCATGGCACGGAACCCCCGCGGGTCCGGCATGAAGGTCGCGAACAGTCCGGTGAGGTGCGCATCGAACCGGCGTGCGAGGCGCAGGGCGATATCGAGCCGCGCCTGAACGCGATTGCTCGTATCGAGGTGAACCAGCAGGGTTTTGTAGGTCATCGCGGCAACTCCTTTGGTCGCGCACGAAGTGCACGAAGGGGGCAAGCGGTTACGGTGATGCGGGTCTGCAAAGGTGCGCGCTTCATGCCGATGCAGATCCGGGTTGTGCGGGCAGTGCGGCTTCGCGGGCGGCGCAGGGTTGCTCGCGCGGCGCGGGTTCAGGCAAGTCTACCGATTCCAGGTAGCCCGGCACCTCGCAGCGCCAGCCCAGTGTTTCGGTGATGCGCCGCCGCAGCGCGTCCGCCGCCGCGGGTTCGCCGTGCGTGACGAAGGTGCGCAGCGGCGGGCAGGTCAGGCCGCCGAGCCAGTCCAGCGTTTCGCCGTAATCCGAGTGGGCGGACAGCGACGAGATCGCGGCGACTTCGGCGCGCACGCGCACGTATTCGCCGTGCAGCTTGATGGCGGGCGCGTGCGCTGCGAGCGCCGCGCCGCGCGTGCCGGCGGCCTGATAGCCGACGAGCGCGATCGTGTTGCGCGGATCGGGTGCGTAGAGCGCGAGGTGGTGGAGCACGCGGCCGCCGGTCGCCATGCCGCTGCCCGCGATGATCACCATCGGCCCGCGCCGCCCGGCAATCGCCTTCGATTCCTCGACGGTGCGCGCGGTGAACATCGCATGGTCGATGGCGTGCAACTGCGACAGCGTGAGACGGTGCTCGCGCATGTGGCGGCGGTACAGGCCGGTTACGCTGATCGCCATTGGGCTGTCGAGATAGACCGGCACGCTCGCCATGCGTCCGGTTTCCTTGAGGCGCGCGATGTAATACAGGATTTCCTGGGCGCGACCCACGGCGAAGCAAGGCATCACGACGATGCCGCCGCGCGCGAAGGTGCGCGCGAACATCTGCGCGAGTTCGTCCTCGGGATCGCTCGCGGCGTGCAGCCGGTCGCCGTAGGTCGATTCGACCACGAGATAGTCGGCATGCGCGGGCGGCAGGGGCGCGCGCATCAGCGGATCGTTGGGGCGGCCGAGATCGCCGGAGAACGCCAGCAGCGTGTGGTTGCTGGACAGCACGATGCTGGCGGCGCCGAGAATATGGCCTGCGGGCAGCAGCCTGAAGCCGAGCCTGGCGTTGAGCGCGGCGGGCGTATCGAACTCGTGCGGGCGGATGAGGCGAAGTGCGCGCTCGGCGTCTTCGACCGTGTAAAGCGGCAGGGCCGGATGGTGTTTCGAGTAGCCGTGACGGTTGGCGAACGCGGCTTCTTCCTCCTGCAGCCGTGCGCTGTCGTGCAACATGACCTCGCAGAGATCCGCCGTGCCGGGCGTGCAGTAGACCGGGCCGCGAAAACCATCGCGCGCGAGCACGGGCAGGTAGCCGCAGTGGTCGATGTGCGCGTGGGTCAGGATGATGGCATCGATCGAGCTGGCGGGCACGGGCAGGGGCGCCCAGTTGCGCTGACGCAGGTTCTTCGTGCCCTGGAACAGGCCGCAGTCGATCAGCACGCGCTTGCCGGCGGCGTCCAGCAGATAGCGTGAACCCGTTACGGTTTCCGCCGCGCCCAGAAACGTGAGTTTCATCGTCGACTCCCAGTCACGCGCCGCAGCAGCGCCATGATTCGATTGGAGCATGTATGGGCGCCGGCTCTTTGACGCGGATCATGTCTTGAGCGAGGTGCTACATCGGGCCGCGCCCGTTGCCGCGCATTGCGTATGCGCGTCGCGCTTTTATTGCGAGGTGCGCCTGCTCTGTTTGCCGTTTAAAAAACGGGAGTCCGAATCAAATGCAATGGCGCAACGCAGAAAATCCATAATCAAATCGTTGCTATTTTCAAGCGCTTTTTCAAGCGCTTTCACATGCTCCTTTTCGCAGATGGGGTTATCGATGCAGCGCGCGCAGAACAGGGCGAAAATAGCGTCCATGTGCAACAGCGCGTGGGCATCGGAGGGAGTATTGCGGTGAATGCGTTTCTGCGGCGATCCAGACAAGTCGATTTTTAATGGTCGTGCTTTTTGTGCAATGCAGCGTGTCGTGCGTAATGTGCTTGTATGGAACCGGCTATGCAAGCCTTGCGCCGCGGAATTCGTGCGCGTTTCGATCATCGTGCGGACGCGGAACGACCGAAGACTCGGGGTGAGTCCGAATAGCTGATCGACGCCGATTCCTGTAAAAGACACAAGGCGTATACACGTTTATGTACCGCGTGTGCTGCTGGCTAATGTCTTGCCCCGCGCGCGTTCCATGCCGATTCACGGATCTGGCGCTTGCGTTTGTCGACGCCAATTATCCGGTAAAAATCCGGCAAAAGTCCGGAAAGAATCCGGCAAGAATCCGGCAAGGTGCTGGGCCATCTGGAGGAAATCATGCTCGAAGCCATTCAACCAGTCGACGGGCACGCGGCTGTGCGGCCTGCTGGCTGGCCCGCGCTATCGATCCAGAAGGCGCACGAACGTTCGGAGGCATTCGGGTTGTGCGCATCGGCGCGCCCCGACTACGACGTTCTCTCGAATACGGGACTGGCGCTCAAGCGCGAGCAGAACCGCGTGTTGTGCGCGCATGCGATGCCCGTGATGGAGACGCTGCACGAGCAGATCATCAACACGCAGAGCATGATCGTGCTGACGAACGCCGAGGGCCTGATTCTCCATTCGATCGGCGACGACGATTTTCTGGAGCGCGCGGAGAAAGTCGCGCTGCGTGCAGGCGCGAACTGGGCCGAGGATCGGCAGGGTACGAATGCGATCGGCACGGCGCTCGCCGAAGGCTGCGCGATGGTGGTCCACGGCAAGGAGCACTATCTCGCCGCGAACCGTTTCCTGACCTGTTCGAGCGTGCCGATCTTCGATCCCTATGGCAACGTGGTCGGCGTGCTCGACGTGACAGGCGACCACCGCAGCTATCACCCGCACACCATGGCGCTCGCGAAGATGTCCGTGCAGATGATCGAGAATCATCTGTTTACGACGACCTTTCAGGAGACGTTGCAGGTGTCGTTTCATGGCCGCGCCGAGTTCCTCGGGACGTTGATGGAAGGCATCGTTGCGTTCACGAACGATGGCCGCTTCCTGTCCGCGAACCGCAGCGCACAATTCCAGCTCGGCATGCCGCTGGCGGCGTTGCGGGCTCATACGTTGTCGTCGCTGTTCCAGCTTACGAGCACGCAATTGATCGACCGTGCGCGCGGGAGCCACGAGCCGCACATCACGCTGAACCTGAGCAACGGCGCCGTCGTGCGCGCACGCGTGCAGTTCAGACGCGCGCCGCTCGGGGGGGCGCAGCGCCTCGCCGACACCCACGTCAGCGCGGAGCCCGTCGCGCGCGCCGTCGTCGCGCAGTCGGCTGCGGGTCTGTCGCGGCTCGCGTACCTCGACACCGGCGACGCGCAGGTGGCCTCGGTCATCGCGAAGGTCCGCAAGGTGAGCGGCAAGGACATCCCGATTCTGATCACCGGCGAAACCGGCACCGGCAAGGAACTGCTGGCCAACGCGATCCACAACGATTCGCCGCGCCGCGATGGGCCGTTCGTCGCGGTCAACTGCGCGTCGATTCCGGAGTCGCTGATCGAATCCGAACTGTTCGGCTACGAAGAGGGCGCGTTCACGGGCGCGCGGCGCAAGGGGGCAGTCGGCAAAGTATTGCAGGCCAACGGCGGCACGCTGTTTCTCGACGAGATCGGCGATATGCCGTACCCGTTGCAGGTGCGCCTTTTGCGCGTGTTGCAGGAGCGGCTCGTCAATCCGCTTGGTTCGACGCGGACCATCGCCGTCGATATCGCGATCATCTGTGCGACGCACCGCGATCTGCGCGAACTGATTGCGCAGCACCGTTTCCGCGACGATCTTTATTACCGGCTCAACGGCCTCGTGGTTCGTTTGCCGCCGCTGCGCGAGCGCACGGATCTCTCGATCGTGATCCAGAAGATGCTCCAGCGCGAATCGGCGACGTGCGCGGGCGCACAGCCGCTCAGCGTCGCGCCCGATGTGATGGCGCTGTTCGCGCGCTGCACGTGGCCGGGCAACTTCCGGCAGCTCGGCAACCTGCTGCGCACGGCGGCGGCCATGGTCGACGACGATGGGGAGATCCGCCGCGAGCATCTGCCCGAAGACTTCTTCGAGGACCTGTCCAGCAACGGTGCGCAGGAACCCGCTGCACCAGCGCCGCGTGCCGCCGATACGCTGATTGCGCAGGGTGAACGCCTGCAGGATGTCGCCGCGTCGGTGATCGCCGCTGCACTTGCGCGCCACGGCGGCAATGTGTCAGCTGTAGCGCGCTCGCTCGGGGTATCGCGCAACACGATCTATCGCAAGATGTCCACCGTGACGCAAAACCAGACGCCGGACGACGCCTGACGCGCTTTTTCGTACGCTTTTTTGCGCGCTTTTTCGTGTGTTTGTCTGCGCGTTTCTCCGCGCGTTTCTCCGTTTTCCGGCGTAGCGGCTTCGCCGCTCCCAATCCCGCCGGCCATCACACGGATGTTGCATCCCGCAACATCCGTATCCTCCTTCCGCAGTGTCGATCCGCCTGACGCGCCGTCGCGCGTTGTTTGCGTGCGCGCATGCACCGCACGCGTCCTGCTGCGGGACGTTGCAAAGAAGACGTTCTCATTCCGGCGTATCCTCTATGCCGACGCGTTCACCCGCTGCGCTCACGTAGCTTCATGCATCTTCACGCACACGGGCGGGCGCACGACAGACACAACTACGCAACGACGCAAGGAGGCAGGCCAATGGGAAGCATGACTTCAGTGACGGCGGCGGCAGTCGCGTTCGTGGGTACCCATTTCATCTTGTCCCACCCGTTGCGCAAGCCGTTGGCGGGCGCGATCGGCGAACGGGGTTTCCAGGGCATCTATTCGCTGGTGGCGTTCCTGACGTTCGGCTGGCTCGTGTACGCCTTCAGGCGGGCTCCGGTTACCGCGCTGCTATGGCCGGTCGGGGACGTTCTGTGGGCGATTGCGAGCGTTGTCATGTTGATCGCGTCGATTCTCCTGATGGGCTCGCTGATCCGCAATCCGGCGCTGCCCACTGGCGGGCGGCCCGCTCCGTTCCCCGAAGCGGCGCGCGGCGTATTCGCGGTGACGCGTCATCCCATGATGTGGGCGTTGGCACTCTGGGGGCTTTGCCATATCGCCGTGTATCCGGTGGCTAAGAGCGTCGTGCTCGGATCGGCTATCGTGATCCTCGCGCTCGTTGGCTCGGCGTTGCAGGACCGCAAGAAGGAACAGCTTCAGCCCGAACTCTGGCCTGTATGGGAATCGAAAACGAGCTATTGGCCGTTCGCGGCGATCCTCGCCGGTCGCGCGCGGCTGGGCGGGTTCGGCATGCATTCGCTCGCTGGCGGCCTCGTTGTCTGGCTTGTTGCGACCTGGGCGCATATCCCGCTTACCGGCTGGGCCGCAGGCATCTGGCGCTGGCTGTAGTGATCACCCCGGCATCACCGGGACCGTAGAAAAACACGCATGAAAACGCTATTAATCGTCTACCACACGATGACCGGGGGAACGCAGCAGATGGCCGAGGCTGCCGCCCGGGCAGCGCGCGAGCAGCCGGGCGTCGAGGTCAGGCTGCAACGCGCGGACGCGACGCGCGCCGACGACGTGCTCGCCGCGGACGGCTATCTGTTCGCGACGCCGGAGAATCTCGCGGTGATGTCGGGGATCATGAAGGACTTCTTCGATCGCACCTATTACGCGGTGCTCGACCGCGTGAATGGCCGCCCGTATGCGGCCATGATCTGCGCGGGCAGCGACGGCCAGAACGCCTTGCGCCAGATCGATCGCATCGCGACCGGCTGGCGGCTCAGGAGCGTGGCGCAAGGGCTGATCGTGTGCACGCATGCTCAAACGCCGGAGCGCATTCTCGCGCCCAAGATTCTCGTCGCCGACGATCTCGCGCAGTGCGCCGAACTCGGCGCGGGCCTTGCGGCGGGTCTCGCGCTCGGCGTGTTTTGACGCATTCTCCCGACGCTCGGACGAACGCGCGCTTTAGCCGAACGTGAACGAATACGCGCGCACGCCGGGGTCGAGAAACCGGATCTCGAAGGTACGGTCGACGACTGTGCCGCGCTGCCGGATCAACTGATACAGCCGCTGTTCCTTGACGACGCCATTGCCGCCGGCATCGACGTCGGCGCCGTGGTTCGCACCGGGCGGCGCGCCGTCGATGCTCACGCGAAAACGCACCGGCTCGCCGCTGGCCGACGGGCCGAGCACCAGATGCAGATCGCGCGCGCGAAACCGGAACACGATGCCGCCGCCCGCGCGATCGAGGTCGGTGTGTTCGGCGCCGAGCGTCCACGTTCCCACGAGCGCCCACTGGTTCAGGTCGAGTTGCCCGGCGGCGTAACGGTGCGGCAGATCGGCGACAGGATTGCCGGGCGAAGCGAAACCACGCGCACGCTCGTAGCCGAGATAAGTTTCAGGCGACTGTATTTCGCTCATCGCGGGCGGCGCTTCAACGCCCGTGCCCGTATTGGCGACGAATCCGCCCGGCAGATTCTTCGCGCCCGCTTCGGTCAGCAGCGCGCGGATAACCTGTTCGGATTCCGCGTAATTCCCCTCGCCGAAATGATGATGGCGAATCTGGCCTTGCGCGTCGATGAAGTAGTGCGCGGGCCAGTAATCGTTGTTGAACGCACGCCAGATCGCGTAGTTGTTGTCGATGGCGACCGGATAGTCGATCTTCAGATCGGCGACGGCGCGGCGCACGTTGCCGATGTCCTTTTCGAACGCGAACTCCGGTGCGTGCACACCGATTACGACGAGTCCCGACGCGCGGTATTTGTCGGCCCACGCCTTCACATACGGCAGCGTGCGCAGGCAGTTGATGCACGAGTAGGTCCAGAAATCGACGAGCACGACCTTGCCGCGCAGATCCGCGGCTGTGAGCGGCGGTGAATTGAGCCATTGCACCGCGCCGTCGAGCGGCGGCAGCGTGCCTTCCACGGGCAGTGCCGCGTTGTCCGATTCTTTTACCGCGAGCGGGGACGCACTGCGCGCTGCGAGTGCCGCAGCGCCTTCTTGCGGGCCCGCATGTGCGGGGTGAAAGCGGTCGAGCAGCCCTTGCTCGATTTGCGTCGTGCTGGCGAGCGAGATGCGCGAGAGAACACCGGTATCGACTTGCAGCGCAATCGCGGCCACGCCCGCGAGCACCGCAATGCCGAGCGCGCGCCGTACCCATTCGCTCACGCCGAGCGAGCGCTTCATCGCCGCGAACACCTTGCCGCCGACCGCAAGCGCGAGCGCAAGCGACGTGGCCGCGCCCGCGGCATAGGCGAACAGCAGCAGCGAGGTGCGTGCGCTCGCGCCTTGCAGCGCGGCACCGGTCAGGATGAGGCCGAGAATCGGCCCGGCGCACGGCGCCCACAGCAGGCCGGTTGCCACGCCCAGCAGCAGCGACGAACCGATGCCCGAGCCCGTTTGCTGCGCTTGTCCGGCAGATTCGGAGAGCCGCGCGCCGAAGGCGACGAGCGGACGCGCGAGCCTCCCGGCGAGCGACGGTACGAGCAGCGTGAGGCCGAATAGCGCGAGGAGCGCGAGCGCGGCGAAACGCGCGTACTGGTTCGCCGCGACAGCCCAGCCGCCGCCAACCGCAGCGAGCGCGCCGACTGCGCTGAACGACAGCGCCATGCCCGCGAGCAACGGCAGACCGCTTTGCAGGAACGGCTTGCCCGTGCGGGCGAACACGAAAGGCAACACCGGCAGGATGCACGGGCTGACGATGGTCAGCACGCCGCCGAGCCAGGCGATCAGGAAAAGAGCCATGGTGCGAGTCTCCATTGCAGGGAGCGCCGTGCGGGGGCGTCGCGATCCGCAAGCGTTCGAAGGGATGAACACCTTGCGCTGCCGAATATTCCCGCTCAGTTTCTGCCTGGTTCCCGCATGCCGCGCAGGGGAGGAGGCAACTGTTCGCAGGCGTCTACGCTCGTACGTGGTAGTTCGACTGGAGACGCGCCGCGGTTACAGCAGGACGAACAGAACGCAATGGCTTATGCCGTCCACGCGGTTTCCGCTTGCAGATACAACTCGCGCAGCGACTGCCCGAACGCCGCGCCCACTTCGCGCGTCATCCCCTCGCGCACAAACATCGCGACGGGCGGCAGCGTCCAGCTGAGCGAATACGGCACGATCGCCACGCCCGTCAAATGCACGAGTTCCTCGGCGATATCGGCGGGCACGATCGACACCGCGTTTTCGTTCGCGACGATCATCTCGCCGATCAGCCGCGACGTGTAGCTCTCGACAATCGGCACCGGCGGCGCGACGCCCGCTTGCAGAAAGATGTCTGCGATCTGCTCGCGCATGGGCGTGTGCGGCGCGCCGAGTATCCAGTCGAGTTCGAGCAGCTTGTCGAGGCCAAGGCGCGTGCGCGCGAGCCGCGCAGCAAGCCGCCGGCTCGCAATGAGCCGCGGATTCTGCTGATACAGCACTTCGAAACGCAGTTGCGTGAGATCGACTGACGAGGAGGCGCGTCCAATCACGATGTCGAGCGTGTGATCGCGTAGCAGCAGCATGAGCGCATCGCTCGTGCCTTCGTGGATCGTCATCGTGAGCCGCTGCGGCAGGCGCGCCTGCGTGCGCTGGATCGCCGAGGCGAGCGTGCGCCCGGAGACGAACGGAATCACGCCGATCTGCAGCCGCGTGGCATGGCCCGCCACGACGGCTTCGATGTCGCGGGCGAGATGGTCGAGGTCGTTCAGCATGGCTTCGGCGCGCGCGAGCACGACGTTGCCGAGCGCGGTGGGCGTCATGCCGCGCGACGAACGCTCGAAGAGCGCGCCGCCGAACATGCTCTCCATTTCAGCGAGCGCGTTGGTGACGGCCGGCTGGCTGGTGGCGACCTGCTCGGCCACGCGCGTCAGCGAGCCGTACTGGCGGATCTGCAGCAGCAGCCCCAGGTGGCGCATTTTGAGGCGCGTGTTCAGGCGCCGGGTGAGTTCGTCGGGACTGAAAGTTGTCACGGGGTCGAATCAAAAGCGAGGCAAAAAACAGGATACCGGGGCACGATAGCCGCTAAGTATCATAAAAAAGTGATGGGGCTATAGTAAATCAAAATTTGAAACTTATGGCGACTGCCTAAAATCGCGTCATTCGACCCTTGCCGGGCGTTCCCGGCACCCAAAAACGAGTGAGAACCATGAACCAGACCGATCGCCAGGCCGCTCTCGAGTACCACCAGTATCCGACCCCCGGAAAGATTTCGGTCACGGCGAGCAAGCCGCTCGTCACGCAGCGCGACCTCGCGCTCGCCTATACGCCGGGCGTCGCGGTGGCCTGCGAGGAGATCGCCGCCAACCCGCAAGACGCGTTCAAGTACACGAGCCGCGGCAACCTCGTGGGCGTCATCACGAACGGCACGGCCGTGCTGGGCC
The DNA here is from genome assembly GCF_004298475.1 of Paraburkholderia sp. GTDB lineage: Bacteria > Pseudomonadota > Gammaproteobacteria > Burkholderiales > Burkholderiaceae > Paraburkholderia > Paraburkholderia denitrificans. The sequence goes on from NZ_SCRP01000012.1 coordinate 18,743, forward strand.
TCGGCAACATCGGCCCGCTCGCGGCAAAGCCGGTGATGGAGGGCAAGGCGGTCCTGTTCAAGAAGTTTGCGGGCATCGACGTGTTCGACATCGAAGTCACCGAATCGGACCCGGACAAGCTCGTCGAGATCATTGCGAGCCTCGAAGCGACCTTCGGCGGCATCAACCTCGAAGACATCAAGGCGCCGGACTGCTTCACGGTCGAGCGCAAGCTGCGCGAGCGCATGAAGATCCCGGTCTTCCACGACGACCAGCACGGCACGGCGATCACGGTGTCGGCGGCGTTCCTCAACGGCCTGAAGGTCGTGGGCAAGGATATCCGCGAGGTCAAGGTCGTGACCTCGGGCGCGGGCGCGGCGGCGCTCGCGTGCCTCGACCTGATGGTCGATCTCGGCTTGCCGGTCAAGAACGTCTGGGTCACCGACATCGAAGGCGTGGTCTACCAGGGCCGCACGTCGCTGATGGACCCGGACAAGGCGCGCTTCGCGCAGGAAACCTCGGCGCGCACGCTCTCCGACGTGATCGAGAGCGCCGACGTGTTCCTCGGCCTCTCGGCGGGCGGCGTGCTCAAGCCGGAAATGGTGAAGAAGATGGCGGCGAAGCCGCTGATCCTCGCGCTGGCGAATCCGACGCCCGAGATTTTCCCGGAAGTGGCGCTCGCAGCGCGCGACGACGTGGTCATGGCGACGGGCCGTTCGGACTTCCCGAACCAGGTGAACAACGTACTGTGCTTCCCGTACATCTTCCGCGGGGCACTGGATGTGGGCGCAACGACCATTACGCGCAACATGGAAATCGCGGCGGTGCGCGCGATTGCACAACTCGCCGAAGAAGAGCTGAACGACTCGGTGGCGGCGGCGTATGGCGCATCCGATCTGCGCTTCGGCCCGACCTATCTGATCCCGAAGCCCTTCGATTCGCGTCTGATTCTGCGCATTGCGCCGGCAGTGGCGAAGGCCGCCATGGAAGACGGCGTGGCGACGCGCACCATCGACGATTTCGAGGCCTACCGGAACGAACTCCAGCAGTTCGTCTACCACTCGGGCTCGTTCATGAAGCCGGTGTACGCCTTGGCCAGACAGTTCGTGCGCGAGGGCGGCAAGTCGCGCATCGTGTTCGCCGAGGGCGAAGATGAGCGCGTGCTGCGCGCGGCGCAGGTGATCGTCGATGAAAAGCTCGCGCGTCCGATCCTGATCGGCCGCCCGGAAGTGCTGCTCGCGCGTATCGAGAAGTTCGGCCTGCGCCTGCGGCTGGGCGAAGACATCGAAGTGACGAATCCCGAGTACGACGAGCGCTTCCATCAGTACTGGACGACTTACTGGGAATTGCGCTGCCGCGACGGCATTTCGAAGGAAATGGCGCGCGTGGAATTGCGTCGACGCCTCACGCTGATCGGCGCGATGATGGTGCACCTCGGCGATGCCGACGGCATGGTGTGCGGCTCGGTGGGCGCGTATCACGATCATTTGCGCTTTATCGATGAAGTGATCGGGAAAGCGCCCGGCGCGAACACCTATGCGGCGATGAACATCCTGCTGCTCGACAAGCGCACGGTGGCGCTCGTGGACACGCATGTGAACGACAACCCGAACGCGCAACAGATCGCCGAATTCACGATCGAGGCGGCAAAGCAAATGACGTGGCTGAATTTCTGCCCGAAGGTTGCGCTGCTTTCGCGCTCGAACTTCGGCTCGGGCAGCTCGGCATCGGGTGCGAAGATGCGCGAAGTGCTCAAGCTCGTGCAGGCGGCGGCGCCCGATCTGGAGATCGACGGCGAAATGCACGGCGACTGCGCGCTCGACGAATCGCTGCGCGAGCGCATCCTGCCGCATTCGCGCCTGAAGGGTTCGGCGAACCTGCTCGTGTGCCCGAACGTCGACTCGGGCAATATCGCCTATAACCTGCTGAAGACGAGCGCGGGCAGCAATGTGGCGGTGGGACCGTTTCTGCTGGGCGTGAATGCGCCGGTGAATATTCTTACGTCCAGCTCGACGGTGCGACGGATCGTGAACATGGCGGCGCTGACCGTGTTGCAGGCGAATCGCGATTGAGTGTTGGTGGCTTGATGCGTGGTTGATTGTTGTTGATGGTGTTTGAGGAACGGCGGTGCGCGAAAGCGGCCGCCGTTTTTATTTGGGTGGTGTGGCGACGCGCATGCGGATGGCGCCGACCTGCAGCGTATCGAGCTGCACCTCGCATGAGCGACCTGTCACGCCGACACTTCGTATAGCTCGAGCGGAAGGCCATCGGGATCGGCGAAGAAAACGAAACGCCTGTTTGTGTACTCGTCGATACGCACGGCCTCGACTGAGATGCCTTTCGATTCAAGAAGCGCTTTGCAGGCATCGACGTTGTCGACGCCAAATGCAAGGTGCCGCAATCCACAGGCTTCCGGCCAGGACGGCCGCGGTGGAGCATCGGGAAACGAAAACAGCTCGATCTGCGATCCATCGGGAAGCATGAGGTCGAGTTTGTATGACCGCCGATGCTCCCGGTAATGCTCGGCTACGATCTGCAAGCCCAGCACCTCCGTGTAGAACCGGCGAGATACCTCGTAATTCGAGCAAATGATAGCGGTGTGATGAATGCGCAGAAGCATGATAAAAAATGGCCCACTGACGATCTCAGACGGACTCTACCGGCCTTTTTACCCCTCCCGCAAGCCTCTTGCACGCGCAGCCGCGACAGGTCGCACGCCCGAAGTTTGCTATCAATCGCAAGAAGTTGCACGGCGCTGACCTTCCGGGCGACGCCTTGCGGTTCGCTGCACCGCGTTTCAGATGCCCCAGAGCGGTGGGCTCATGGTGGCGTCATAGTCGGCGAACATGACGTTGAAGCTGACGCTCACGCGTGCTTGTGCGCTCGTGTTCGCCGACACCGAATGCGATAGCCAGGCTGGAAACAACAGCAAGGTGCCTTCGCTGACCGGCAAGACCACCTGATCCGTGTTGTAAGCCGTCAACTCTGTAACGGGCGGACGAATAACGCTCGTCTGTGGGCGCGGATCATGGAAATTGATCGTATCGGCACCCGCTTGCGCGCGCACGTAATACACGCCGCTCAGGAAATTGTTGGGATGACTGTGCATCGCGTGCGCCCCGCCTGGATTCAGTACGTTGATCCAGCATCCGGTAATGTGAAACGGGGCAGCAGCGACTTTAAGAAACGTGAGGACGTCGCGAGCAGCCTGTTCGATATGCGCGATCAGCAAGGCAAATTCCGGCCTTTTATGTTGCTGGTGACCGGACTGCCATGTGTCGCCGGTACGGGTACCGACGCCGCTGCGGATCAAAGTGTCGACATACGCCATTAGCTCGCGATCAAGCGGCTCGTAACACGCCTGCTCGAGGCGACGGCACCATACGAAAGTCGGGAAAAGTCGGATGATATCCGCGGCGGGGGCTTCCATTGCTGGTTGCGCAACGCGCTAGTCGGGACGCTCATCCATCAATATAGTTCTCCCGGCGGCAAGCACGTACGCCTTCTGCTCATGCAGCCGTGGCGTGTTGCGGCCGCTTGCCGCGCGATTTACCGGGCCCGCGTCGAATCGGTCAGATCGTCGGCCTCACGTTTCAATTCTTCGGCTTCAGCCGAACGTCGCATGTGGCTTAGCAGCGTGCCCAGATTCCGCAAGGTGCGTGCTTCATCCTGCCGCCAGGTCGATGGATCGTCTTGTGCGAGTTTGCGGTAAAGATCCAGCGCACGACGCCACGCGTCTTCCGCTTCGCGCGGCCTGCCCGTGCGGCTGTAGAGCACACCCAGATTGTTCAGTATCCGCGCCTCGTCAGGCTGGTAATCGGCCGGCGTATCGCGAGAGAGGGCGTGAACGATATGCAGGGCCTGCTGATACGCCTGCAATGCCTTTGCCGGCTGCCGTTCGAGTCGGTACAGCACGCCCAGATTGCCCAGCGTACGCGCCAGGTCGGGCCCGTAAATTGCGGGGCTTTCGCGGGCGAGCTGCCGGCGGATCTTCAGCGCTTCCCGGTAGGCGTGCTCTGCTTGCGGCAGATGCTCGTTTGCGCTGTAAAAGTTCCCGAGGTTATTCAACGTACGTGCAAGCGCCGGACGCCAGGCCGCAGGATTATCGTGTGCGAGCGCGCGCTGGATCCCGATGGCCTCGAGATAGGCGAGTTCCGCGTCATGCGTGCGCTGTGTCGCACTGTAGAGGATGCCGAGGTCATTGAGTGTCGTCGCGACTGCGGGCCGGTACGTGACCGGGTCCTGTCGCGCCAGTGCGCGGTCGAGGGCGAGGACTTCGCGCCACGCATCTGCCGCATCCTGAAGACGTTGCGTGTCGCGGTACAACGTTGCGAGGCTGTCAATGGTCCTGGCCACTGCGGGACTGTAGGCCGAAGGATTCACACGCGCGAGCGCCCAGTAGATTTCGAGCGCGTGCAGCCATGCGGCTTCGGCTTCCTTCTGCTGCTGCCGCATGAGATACAGGCTGCCAAGCTTGCCGAGCGTCCGCGCGATGGACGGCTGCACGGTGAGGGGCTTTTGTTGCGCAAGCATCCGATACTGGTTCAGCAGCGCCTGATACACCGGTTCCGCGCGCTCGGGTTCGTGCTGTTCGAGCAGCGTGTCGGCGTATGCGGTGGCGATGTCCATATCGTCGGGTTGCAGTGCGTGCGCCTTCGTCAGGTACGGTAACGCGTTCCATGGCATGAAGCGAAGCAGTTCGATGCTCGCCGCGTCGTAGTTGCGCGCTGCAGATAGCTGGGCGGTAGTGGGCACTTCAGCGATGAGCCGGATAAGAAGCGCGGATGCGTTATCCAGATCGAGGCGCCGCGCAGCTGCGTCGAATTGCAGTTCGGTGGGATCCGCGCTGCGTGTGATCGACAACCTGCGCAGCAGATCTTCATAACGTGCGCTCCATTTCGACGCTTCGGCTGTGGGGTCGATATCGGGGCGCGTCCTGATCTGCGATGCGAGGTTTTCGAGGATTGTTTCGAAGTTGACGAACGTCGCGTCGCTTGTGGGTTTGCTGTGGTCTGTCTGCGAGAAGACAGCATGCAGCATCACGTTGGCGGCTGTCGCCAGCGCAACGCGTTGCGCTGCGGAAAGACCGTCGCTTTTCACTGCGCGGTTCAGGCGCTCAGTGACGCGCGCGATTGCGGGTGCCGACACGGCGCAGCGGGTCCGCATTTCGAGTCCATGCGTGACGTCGACCTCGGAGAACGACGGCGAACACGCACCGGCTACGTCGGCAGCGGCGCATGTGATGGACAGCGCGGCCATTGCGATGCCGGACAGAATCTTGCACGCATTCATTTCCAGTCAGGTCTGAAGCGTTACCGGTGCAGCGTTAAGCGGCGCATCGCCTCGCCTCTCGCTGCGCTGCGACATCGCGCGTATTCATTCTATCGAATACAGGTAAGCAAGTTCGGTGCGAGGCGGGTTGCGAGTTTTTTTCCTCGGCTCGCAACCAGGATCAAAGCCAGGATCAAAGTCGACGGAATAGCAGGCTGGCATTGACGCCCCCAAAACCAAAGCCATTGGAGATCGCATAGTCCGTCGATAGCTTGCGAGCCGATCCGCTGACAATGTCGATGCCTTCCGCTGCCGAATCAGGCTGCATCAAGTTGAGCGTGGGCGGCGCAAGCTGGTCGCGCAGCGCAAGCACCGTGAAAATGGCTTCCACGCCGCCGGCCGCGCCAAGCAAATGTCCCGTCGAGGACTTGGTGGCTGATACGGCGGGACCTCGATCGGCTCCGAATACAGCCTTGATGGCGGCCAGCTCGCTGATGTCACCGACCGGCGTGGATGTCGCATGGGCGTTTAAATGCCCGATCTGCCTGGGTTCAATGTTTGCCTGCCGGATTGCCAGTTCCATCGCGCGTCGTCCGCCGGCACCGTCATTGGGCGGAGACGTCATATGGTATGCGTCGGCGCTCGTGCCATAACCGAGCACTTCCGCAATCGGCGTTGCGCCTCGTCGCAATGCGTGCTCCAGTTCTTCTATGACGAGCATGCCGGCGCCTTTTCCCATGACAAAACCATCTCGTCCAATATCGAACGGGCGGGATGCCTGGGTGGGATGGTCATTAAAGCCCGTGGACATGGTTCTTGCGGCGGCGAATGCCCCCAGGCTGACGCGATCGATGCAGGCCTCGGCTCCGCCACACACGGCAATATCGGCTTCGCCAGCGCGAATCAGGCGCGCTGCATCGCCAATGGCCTGTGCGCTGGCAGCACAGGCAGTAACCGGTGCGCTGAGGGGACCACGAAAGCCGTGGCGGATGGAGATATGGCCTGCGGCCATATTGGCCAGAAAACTGGGGACGGTGAAAGGAGAAAGCCGCCGTGGCCCGCGGTTATCAGTCGTTCTCACGGCATCCACAATCGCACCGAAACCACCAACGCCAGACGCCACAATTGTTGCTGTCCTTTCGCGAGCGCTTTCCGTTTCAGGCTGCCAGCCGGACTGATTCAAAGCCTGTTGCGCTGCGGCCAGCGCAAACACAGTGAACCGATCCATTTTCTTCTGGTCCTTGGGTTCGACTGCGAGGTCAGGATCGAATCCCCACGGACAATCTGACGTCAACATCCGCACGACGCCACCGACTTTTGATGCAATCCCTTCCGTGACGTCGTCAGGCAAGCCAACCAGGCCTGAATCGCCATTCAGGAGACGGCTCCAGACGGATTCAACGTCACATCCCAACGGCGACACCATACCCATGCCAGTCACGACAATGCGTCTTGTATTCAAACCATGCCCCACTTTTAATTGGTGAAGATATGCGACCAATGATTGGCGCAACGCGCCATGCGGCAACGATTACAAATGCCAGACACCGCAGAAATTACCCGCCAGTATAGGCGCGAGAGGAGCAAGAAATTGACGCATCGCGCCAATCGATATGCAAACTGCGTCATAATGAGCGAACCATGAACCTGTCCTGGCAACGCCCTCTCACGGTTTCTTCTCACTTCTTGCACGGGATGCTGCGCTTCATTCGCACCCGTCACGGGGAAGACGGGGCAGCACAGGCGCTTGCAAGCGCCGCCATCCCGCAGTCCCTTTTAAATCAGCCTGATGCGCGAATGACACGCGAGCAATACGTCGCGTTGTACAGGACAGTCGCGGCGACACTCGATGATGAAATGCTGGGACTGTGGTCCAGGCCGATCCGGGGCGGCACGTTAAAGTACCTGATGCTCAGCTTGCTGGACGCGCCCACCGTGTTGGTAGCGTTCAATCGTTTTGTTCGCTTCTGGAATTTGCTGCTGGATGACTACCGACTGCAGATTTCAACGAAGCATGATCTGGTGCGACTGGCATTAGTGGAAAGGACGCCTGGCACGCAGGTCACGCCACTCGGGCATGAGTTAATGATGAAGCTGGCTCACGGCATCGCATCGTGGCTGCTCGGCAGGGAAATCATCCTGCACCGGGTCGAGTTCAGCTTCGCGAGGCCGAGGCATGTAGAGGACTATGCATTCTTGTACCCCGGCCCGGTGCACTTTGATTCAGGGGTGACGAGCATTTATTTCCTGTACCAGGATTGCGCGGAACTGTTTAAACGCGAGAAGCACGAGCTATGGGCCTTCCTGAAACGCGCTCCTGGTGACTGGACGTTCACCGCATTTCATCACGGTTCCATTGTGGCTAAAGCGCGCGAGTATCTTGAACAGAACATTGCGCAGCCGGTAACGATACGGGATCTTGCGCAGGCGTTGCACACCTCCGTACGCACGCTCAACCGTAGATTTGCAGACGAAGGAACGAGTTTTCAGATGGTGAAAGACGGGCTGCGAAGGGATATCGCGGTGCATCGGCTGACAAACTCGAATACGAGCGTGGCAGTGCTCGCGTTCGATCTCGGTTTTTCGGATGCCACCGGTTTCTGTCGCGCATTTAAGCATTGGACCGGCAGTAGTCCGTCTGATTATCGGAAGGGCACGCGTGAGGGTGGGTGAAGAGAAAGAGGCTTGACCAGGTAAATTTCAACGGTTTTGTCTAGACGCACCGCTTCTCCAGTCGACGATCGTGCCGCACACGTCGAACACGAGAGCCCTGATACCGGTGTGCCTGTTCATGTCGCCCCCTTCCCGGCGAATGCCTGGCGAGTTGGTCAGCATGCCTTCAGTTCGATGGCCAGACGACCACTGGCTCCGCTACCGTTGGCGCCTGTTCGAGCCGGTTGCCGCCGAGTGACTTCGCACGATACAACGCGCGATCGGCGACCGAGAGCAGGTCGGCGAGGCACGCAGTTGCGTGATTCGATTCGGCGAGACCCACGCTGACGGTGGCGCGAACGCAGTCGCCGTCGGCGTCGTGGGACATCGCTGCGAACCGGTGGGCGACCGTCTCGCCGGTCTTTTTTGCGCGGACACTGTCGCAGTCCGGCAACAGGGCAGCAAACTCCTCGCCGCCAGTGCGGGCGAGAATCGCGTCGGCACCCGTGACAAACCGGAGGGTATCGGCAAATGACCTTAAAACCTCATCGCCGCTTTTGTGTCCATGGCGGTCGTTAATGCTCTTGAAGCGATCGAGATCGAATGCAAGGAGCGCGAGCGGTCGCCGATCCTGCGCGCAGTCGCAGAAAATCCGCTCCCCCTCTTCGAAAAACAGCTTTCGATTACCGAGGCGAGTCAGATAATCGGTACGCGATTCCTGCATCAGTTCGCCATGAACTTCCTCTCGGGTGAGCCGAAGTAGTGTCATCGGCAAAATGACCGAGTAGAGAACGCCCTCGTACATCGTGACGTTGCTGGCAATCGCCAGCAGATTCGAGCCGAACCGCGGGACCAGCCAGGGCAGGATGAAAGCTCTTGCGGCGTAAAACGACGCGTGAATGACCACCACCGCCACGGCGACACGCCGGGCCTGGACCGCCGGAACGCCATCGCTTCGCATCAGCTCGCGGGCCGTCATGGCCGAAACCAGCGCGATGGGAGCGGCGCTCGCATAGAGCCACATGACGACCTGCCGACGCGCGCCACCCGCGGCCCACGCGACGCCCATCAGAACCAGCAGACCGATCGAGGCCGCGAGATACCGCCGGCCGTTGAACATCGCGATACCGCGCAGCACCAGGAGATAGCCGCCGAGAATCACGAGATTGGACAGCGCCGCGCCGGCGACGCCGGGCAGTTCGCCCCGGAACCGGGCCACCCCGCAGCCGATGCCGAGCAGGGCATATCCGGCCGCCAGCATGCGCAATTCCTTGCCTCGCTTGGGATGAGACACGTGCTCCCAATATGTCATGGCGGAACTGGCAAACAAGGTTCCGATTACAAGCAGGTAAAGGGTGGCTAGATCGATTTTCATCGCTGACGAAGAACGGTATTGCACGGCGCATCCTAGCGAAAGAATGATGGAATAGCCAGCGGGATTATCTGGGGCGTCAGATAGTCGGAAGGATTAAATCAGGCGCGGAATAATAGGGGCAAACGTTTCAACCGGCGGCTGGAAGGCGATGCGGTGAATCGTTCATTCAGGGGATTCTCATCAGGACTGGCGGAATACAGCCAGCGCCTCGACACCGCTCCTGTGCGTGCAGCCCGTTATGCAGCCCGTTACACAGCCCGCTATACAGCGAGAAAGATTTCGCACCTTATACCCGCTTTTCCGGTCAAATAATAAGGCCGCCCGAACTGCCGTTCAGGGCGCCCCGCACGTCTGCGCCTACCGGCATGGGTTGTGCGCGTGATCTCCTGCACGGATTCGATATCTGAAGAACAAGGAGGGCGGTCATGACCACGACTGCCAGTTTTCACATCGGGTATACGCGATATCTCGGTCCCGAAGGCGAGCCCGTGCAGCCCTTGCCGGCCTTTGCGCAAGAACCCGAGGCGCTGATTTCCCTCTATCGCGCGATGGTGCTGACCCGCGCGTTCGATACCAAAGCCGTTGCGCTGCAACGCACCGGCAAGCTCGGTACGTTTGCGTCGTCGGTGGGGCAGGAGGCGATCGGCGTGGGCGTCGCGAGCGCGATGCAGGCCGACGACGTGCTGTTCCCTTCGTACCGCGATCATGCGGCGCAATTGCTGCGCGGCGTCACGATGACGGAAAGCCTGCTCTATTGGGGCGGCGACGAACGCGGCAGCGACTTCAGCGTGCCGCGACTCGACTTTCCGAATTGCGTCCCCATCGGTACGCAGGTGTGCCATGCCGCCGGTGCGGCCTACGCGTTCAAGCTGCGCGGCGAGCCGCGCGTCGCCGTTGCGATCTTCGGCGATGGCGGCACGTCGAAAGGCGACTTCTACGAAGCGATGAACATGGCGGGCGTCTGGCAGGCGCCGGTCGTGCTCGTCATCAACAACAACCAGTGGGCGATCTCGGTGCCGCGCAGCACGCAGAGCGCGGCGCAGACGCTTGCGCAGAAGGCGGTCGCGGCCGGCATCGACGGCTTGCAGGTCGACGGCAACGATGTCATCGCCGTGCATCAGGCGATGCATGCGGCGCTCGCGAAAGCGCGGCGAGGCGACGGCCCGACGCTGATCGAAGCGCTCAGTTATCGACTCGGCGATCATACGACGGCCGACGATGCAACACGCTATCGCGACTCCGATGAAATTCAGAAGCAATGGGAATACGAGCCGCTGCTGCGTTTGCGCAAGTATCTGATGCGGATGAACGTCTGGAACAAGGCGCAGGACGAGCAGCTCGGCAAGGCGTGTCACGCACAGGTCGAAGCAGCCGTCGAAGCGTATCTCGCGGTCCCGCCGCCCGATACATCCGCGATGTTCGATCACTTGTACGAGACCCTGCCGCATGCAATGCGTGAGCAACTTGAAAGCGCGCAGCGATTCGCGCCGATAGCGGGCCACGGCCGGAACGGCCGGAATGGGAGCAACGGCCATGGCTGATCTGAACATGATCGACGCGCTCAATCTGGCGCTCGCATACGAACTCGAACACGATCCCGACGTCGTGCTGCTCGGCGAGGACATCGGCGTGAATGGCGGCGTGTTTCGCGCGACGGTCGGCCTGCAGGCACGCTTCGGCGCGCAACGCGTGCTCGATACGCCGCTCGCTGAAACAGCGCTTGCGGGCACGGCAATCGGCATGGCGGCGATGGGACTGAAGCCCGTCGTCGAGATCCAGTTCAGCGGGTTTCTGTACCCGGTGATCGATCACGTGCTCAATCATGCGTCGCGTCTGAGGAATCGGACGCGCGGACGCCTCAGCTGTCCGCTTGTGATCCGCGCGCCGTGCGGGGCAGGCATCCACGCACCCGAGCATCACTCCGAAAGCCCCGAAGCGCTGTTCGCGCATATTCCAGGCTTACGCGTTGTCACGCCTTCTTCGCCGGCGCGCGCATACGGGTTGTTGCTGGCCGCGATTCGCGATCCCGATCCGGTGATCTTCTTCGAACCGACGCGCCTCTATCGCCTGTTCCGGCAGACAGTGGATGACGACGGCGAAGCGCTGCCGCTCGACACCTGCTTCACACTTCGTGACGGCCCGGATGCGACGCTGGTGAGCTGGGGTGGCGCCGTGCAGGATGCATTGGGCGCCGCCGATCTGCTCGCGCAGGACGGCGTGATGGTCGAAGTGATCGACGTCGCGACGCTCAAGCCGATCGACATGAACACGATTCTCACGTCGGTGGCGAAGACGGGCCGCTGCGTGATCGTGCACGAGGGCTCGCGCACGGGCGGCATTGGCGCGGAGATCGCCGCCGGTATCGCCGAGCGCGGACTTTATTCGCTGCTCGCGCCTGTGCAGCGCGTGACCGGCTACGACGTCGTCGTGCCCCTTTACCGGCTCGAGAATCAATACATGCCAGGTGCCTCGCGCATCGTCGCTGCGGTGAAGCAAGCTCTGGAGGCATCGTAAAGCCATGAAAATCTTCAAACTGCCCGATCTGGGCGAAGGCTTGCAGGAAGCGGAGATCGTCGAGTGGCATGTAAGCGATGGCGATGAAGTCGGCGCGGATCAACCGCTGCTGTCGGTCGAAACGGCGAAGGCGATCGTCGATATTCCGTCGCCGCAATCCGGTCGCGTCGCGAAGCGGTTCGGACAGGTGGGCGATATCGTGCATCTGGGCGCGCCGCTCGTCGCGTTCGAAGGCGAGGGCGATGATGCAGACGCGGGCACTGTCGTCGGCCATATGGAAGTCGGCCGGCATGTCATGCACGAAGCGTCTGCGTTGGCTGGCGCGGGCGAGGGGGGAGGCGCGGGCGGCGCCGTGATCAGGGCGATTCCGGCGGCGCGCGCGCTTGCGCGCAAGCTGGATGTCGATCTGTCGATGGTGACGCCGTCCGGCCCGGAAGGCGTCATCACGACGGCTGACGTGCAGCGCCTCGCGAAGATGCTTGGCGAAGTCGGTCCGCCCGAAGTGCTGCGTGGCGTGCGGCGTGCGATGGCGCGCAACATGGCGCGCGCGCAAAGCGAAGTGGCCGCCGCTACCGTGATCGACGATGCCGACATTCACGCGTGGCCGCCGCACACCGACGTGACGATCCGGCTGATCCGTGCGCTGGTCGCGGGCTGCCGTGCGGAGCCGGGACTGAACGCATGGTTCGATGGACATACGGGGCGGCGTCACGTACTTGAGAAGATCGATCTCGGCATTGCCGTCGATCTGCCCGATGGGCTTTTCGTACCCGTGCTGCGCGATGTCGCGCATCGTGACGCGGCGGATCTGCGCGGCGGTCTCGACCGGATGCGCGCCGATATCCGCGCACGCAAGATTCCGCCGGAAGAGATGCGCGGCAACACGATCACGCTGTCGAACTTCGGGATGATTTCGGGGAAGTACGCGGCGCCCATCGTCGTGCCGCCGACCGTCGCGATCCTCGGTGCGGGGCGCATCCATGAACAGGTGGTCGCGGAACACGGCGCGCCTGCTATTCACCGGATCTTGCCGCTCAGCCTGACGTTCGATCACCGCGTCGTGACGGGCGGCGAAGCCGCGCGTTTCCTGGCGGCGACGATCGCGGATCTGCAGCGCGCGTGACAGCCGCTCACCTCATCAATGCATAGGCGCTGGCAGCGAGCGTTTGGCCGCCCGCAAGACTGCGTGACTGAAAACCCGATCGCCGGCTTCGACTGCCTCGCAGTTGGATGTGCATGCATGGTTCGGGAAGCGCGCTGTTGCCGCCGCCGCTGCCGTCAACGGGGGTCATTGAACATCGATACGGGGATGGCCGACAGTCCGCAAAACGCGGCGCTGTTCAGTGGTTAGCGTGGCCACGAATAGCCGGCGGTCGTGACAGCGCGTATCACTCAAATCGGCCAGGCGGACTATCATGATAGAAGCTGTATTCATTAGCGCAGGAGCAGATCATGCAGAACGTGCTGGTCGGTTATGACGGTTCGGCGTCCGCGCAATACGCCGTTGCTTTCGCGGTCGATCTCGCAAGGCGTTTCGACGCGCGCTTGCATGTGCTCGTCGTCGCACGCACGCCGGACTGGGGGGCAATCGAAGTCGAGCGAAAAAGTCTGATCGAGTTCGAAGTGCGCCATGCCAACGAGATCCTCGACGAAATCAAGGCAAAGCTCGCCGCTTCGATCGAGGCCGTGACGTTCGATCTCGTGGTCGGCCCGCCAGCGAAGGAAATCGTGCTGTACGCGGAGCGGCATGCTATCGACCATCTCGTGGTGGGGCATCGCGGACATACGCCGTTCGATCGCTGGCTGATCGGCTCGGTCGCCCGCCAGGTTCTCGCCTACGCGCCGTGCGCGGTCACCATCGTGCGCGATCCGGCGATGATGAAAAAATCGCGGCACGAGAACTGAGCACCATCGGCATAAGATCGGCTGGTTGAATCCGCCGTCATTATCTGGATCTGATGACGGCCTCACATCTTGCCGACGCTCGTGATTATTCTCGCCGCGCTCGCGGCATCTCTTTCGAAGTTGATCCCCGCAATCGGCGAATGTTGATTGCGGTTCCGATGCCGCCTGAGCAGCAGGACCGCGATTCAGGCCAGCGCACTTAGGTGCAGACCTTGTCGTGAATGAGGCGCGTGTGAGTGTGCAGACTGTCGCGGCTGAATCGGCGTGTGCGGTCGGGGCGCCTGCGGGATCTGCGACGGTTGCAGCCCGTATCGACGCACAAATGGAAAGGCGAAGGCCCCACGCTGTCGAGGAAGGTTGTGGGGCCTTCTGGATCGCTGCTGTTTTTATTCAAGACCGCGGCGACCTGTAGATAAGTGTATCGATGCCGAACCGAAATGATCTTGAGGATTCTCAATTTATGTACCGTGGCGTCTGTGGCGGAATCGCGCAGTGGCGCCGCACGACGCCTGGTTACGACGCGAAGTCTATACGGATACTCCCGGTTCAAATCCATCGAACACAAGCATGACTGGATGACGCTGTTTTAACTGGCCAATCGGCGAGCGATCAGTCAGCTTTCTAAATCCTTTCAAACATCGGCAGGTTTCAGGAATCGGGCATGCTGCTATCAGACTAGTTAGTGTGCCCAATGTCTGGACCGGGCCTTGACACAGTCCGATGATTCGCTTCGCTTGCTGGCGGGCCGCCAAATCCCGGCCGGATGGCGCGTAGGCAAAATGGAGCCGGTACTGCAATCGCCACTGCAATCGCCCGAAACCTGCGGCGAGTCGTAAACACCGTGGCCATGCCGTTCGCCGTTCAGGCGAACATGTTGTGGCATGATTCCAAACTCTGTATCTGCTATTTCGTCCGGTTCGTATATCGCGCAGCGAAACAAGGTGGACAGATGATTGATGACGCCAACCGTGGTTTCAGTCGCAGCCGCTTGCGCTGGCATTCGCACAGTGCGTCTCGCCGCCATGCAGCCTGTGCGACGGTCGCGCGTGTTGCAGGGGTCACTGTCCTGATCGCCTTCTCCGGCTGCACGGTGGGTCCGAATTACCATACGCCCGCGCCGCCCGCCACCAACACCTACACACCCACGCCGCTGCCCGATCAGACGGCCTCGTCGCCGGGCGCATCGGGCGTGCCGCAACAGTTCGTCGCCGGTCTCGACATTCCCGCCCAGTGGTGGACGCTTTTTCATTGCGCGCCGCTCGACACGCTGATCCGCGAAGCGCTCGCCAACAGCGCCAACGTCGCCGCGGCGCAAGCGGCGCTCAGGCAGGCCGGCGAGAATCTTCGCGCGCAAATGGGCACCACGCTGTATCCGTCCGTCGATGCAAAGGCGAATGCGACGCGCGAGAAGTTCAGCGGCGTCACTTTCGGTCAGCCGCAACTCACGGAGCTTTTGAACCTCTACAACGCATCGGTGAACGTGTCGTACAACCTCGATGTGTTCGGCGGAGGAAGGCGCGAGCTCGAATCGTTGCGCTCGCAGGTCGATTTCCAGGGCTTTCAGTTGCAGGCTGCCTATCTCGCGTTGTCCGCAAACATCGTGACAGCGGCCATCAAGGAAGCCTCGCTGCGCGAGCAGATCGAAGCGACCGGGCACATCGCCGACGACGAAGACGCGCAGCTCGGCATATTGCGCCAGCAGCTCGCGCTAGGCGGCGTGAGCCGCGTCGCCGTGCTTTCGCAGGAAACGCTCGTGGCCCAGACCCGCGCGACGTTGCCGCCGTTGCGTCAGTCGCTCGACCAGACGCGTCACCAGCTCGCGGTCCTGGCGGGCAAGCCGCCGAGCGATACGGACGTGCCCGAGTTCAGGATGTCGATGTTCACACTGCCGCAGACGTTGCCGGTCAGCGTGCCGTCGTCGCTCGTGCGGCAGCGACCCGATATTCTCGCCGCCGACGCCACGCTGCATCAGGCGAGCGCCCAGGTCGGCGTCGCGACCGCAAACATGTATCCGCAGCTCACGCTCTCAGCGAATTATGGCCCGGAGGCGTTGACGCCCGCGGGCCTTTTCAGGTCTGCCGACATGATCTGGAGCATCGGCGCAGGCCTCACGCAGCCGATTTTTCACGGTGGCCAGTTAAGTGCGCAAAAGCGCGCAGCAGAAGCGGCATTCGATCAGGCCAATGCGCAATACCGGCAAACCGTGCTGCTGGCGTTTCAGAATGTCGCCGATACGTTGCGCGCGCTACAACACGATGCAACCGGTCTGAACGCGCAAACGCAAGCATGGCGCGCGGCCGGCGGTGCGCTCGAACTGACGCACGGCCAGTTTCGCGTCGGCGGCGTCAGTTATCTGGCGCTGCTCGATGCACAGCGTCAATACCAGCAGACCGTCGTGAATCTCACGCAGGCGCAAGCCGCGCGCTACGCGGATACGGCGGCGCTGTTCCAGGCGCTCGGTGGCGGCTGGTGGAACGATACGGCGACGAGCGCGGCAGCACAGCCCACATCGGCCATGCCGAAGTGAATCCTGCCCCATGCAGAGCGGTTTGCCCTGCAAGGACATGACGATGACGACGAAAAAACCGATGGCGAAGCGGATGATCATCATGCTGTTCTGCGTGGGCTTGCTGCTGGCCGCGCTGTTCGGCTTCAATCTGTTCCGGGCGCACATGATCAGGAAGTTCATGGCGAGCAACACTGCGCCGCCCGCCACCGTCACGGCCGCTGTCGCCGGCTATCAGACATGGCAGCCGCAGCTTGCCGCCGTGGGCAGCCTGCGCGCGGTGCGCGGCGTCGACGTGACGACGGAAGTGGCCGGGCTCGTGCGCGAGATCGTGTTCATCTCGGGCCAGGACGTGAAGGCGGGCCAGGTGCTCGTGCGCCTGAATGACGATTCGGACCGCGCGCAACTCGCATCGCTGCAAGCTGCGGCTGAACTTGCGAAAACGGTCTACACGCGCGACAAGGCGCAGTTCGGCATTCAGGCGATTGCCAGGGCGCAGCTCGATGCCGACGCGGCCGACCTTAAAAGCAAAAGAGCCCAGGTCGATCAACAGGCCGCGCTCGTCGAAAAGAAAACGATTCGCGCGCCGTTCGCGGGACGCGTCGGCATCACGACAGTTAATCCCGGCCAGTACATCAACCCGGGCGATGCCATCGTGACGCTGCAAGCCATCGACCCGATCTACGCAGACTTCTTTCTGCCGCAAAGGCAACTCGGGCAATTGCACGTCGGCCAGACCATTGCTGTCGATACGGATGCGTTCGGCAACCGCGCCTTCGACGGCAAGATCCGGTCGATCAATCCGCGCGTGGACAGCGCGACGCGCAATGTTCAAATCGAGGCGACCGTCGACAATCGCGAGCGCAAGCTATTGCCCGGCATGTATGCGAACGTGAAGGTCGATGCGGGCAGCGTGCAGCGCTATCTGACCTTGCCGCAAACGGCGATCACCTATAACCCGTATGGCGCGACCGTGTTCATCGTGAAGCCCGGTGAGCGAAAGAATGCACAAGGTAAGATCATGCCCGTCGCGCAACAGGTGTTCGTCACGCCAGGCCCGACGCGTGGCGACCAGGTCGCGATTCTCAAGGGCATCAGCGAAGGTACGCAGGTCGTAACGAGCGGTCAGTTGAAGCTGAAAAACGGCACGCCGCTGGTGATCGATAATCGCGTGCAGCCTGCGAATAACCCGAATCCGACGCCTCAGGAACAATAGAGGGCCGTGCGATGAAATTTACCGACATCTTCATCGAACGCCCGGTGCTCGCATCGGTGGTGAGTCTGCTGATACTCGTGCTCGGCTTGCGCTCGCTCGCGGCGCTAAAAGTTAACGAATATCCGCAAACCGAAAACGGTGTGGTGACAATCACCACCGCGTACTATGGCGCGAGCGCCGACACGATGGCCGGCTTCATCACGCAGCCGCTCGAAGCCGCGATTGCTCAGGCACAGGGCATCGACTACATGTCGTCGACGAGCAGCACGGGCGTCTCGACGATCGTCGCGACGCTGCGCCTGAACTACGACTCCAATCGTGCGCTGACCGAGATCAACACGCAGATCGCATCGGTGCGCAACCAGTTGCCGCCGCAGGCGCAACAGCCGGTGCTGACCGTGCAAGTGGGACAAACCACCGACACGATGTACATGGGTTTTTACAGTGACGTGCTGCCGAGCAACAACGTCACGGATTATCTGCTGCGCGTCGTGAAGCCGAAGCTCGATTCGATCCAGGGCGTGCAGACGGCGGAAATTCTCGGCGGCCGTCAATTCGCGCTGCGCGCATGGCTCGATTCGAGCAAATTGGCCGCACACAACGTGACCGCTGGCGACGTCTTCACGGCGCTTGGCAACAACAATTATCTGGCGACGCTCGGCACGACCAAAGGCCAGATGATCAGCGTCGATCTGAATGCGGGCACCGATCTGCATTCCGTCGATGACTTCAGGAAACTCGTCGTCGCGCAGAAGAACGGCGCGATCGTGCGCCTCGAAGACGTCGCGAACGTCGTGCTCGGCGCGGACAATTACGACTTCAATGTCGCGTTCAGCGGCAAGCGATCGGTGTTCATCGGCATCAAGGTCGCGCCGGATGCGAACGTGCTCGACGTCGCGAAGCGCGTGAGAACGGTTTTCCCGGACCTGCAGAAGCAGTTCCCGACGGGCATGACGGGCGACATCGTCTACGACGCCACCGACTTCATCAACACGGCCATCGCAGAAGTGGTGAAGACCCTCGTCGAAGCGCTGCTGATCGTGACGGTCGTGATCTTCCTTTTCCTCGGCAGTTTCCGCGCGGTGATCGTGCCTGTGATTGCGATGCCGCTCTCGTTGGTCGGCACGTTCTTCGTGATGCAGGTGCTCGGCTATTCCATCAATCTGCTGACACTGCTTGCGCTCGTGCTTGCAATCGGTCTCGTCGTTGACGACGCAATTATCGTGGTCGAGAACGTCGACCGGCATATGAAGAAAGAGGGCCGGCAGCCCCTCGAAGCCGCACTGATCGCCGCGCGCGAACTCGGCGGACCGATTCTCGCCATGACGGTCGTATTGATCGCCGTGTACGTGCCGATCGGCTTTCAAGGCGGGCTGACGGGCGCGCTGTTTACCGAGTTCGCGTTCACGCTGGCGGGCGCTGTCGCCGTGTCGGGCGTGATTGCGCTGACGCTTTCGCCGATGTTGTGCTCGCGCTTTTTCCGCAGAGACCAGGAGTCGGGCCGCTTTGCGAGCTTCGTCGATCGGCAGTTCGAACGCGTCCATCACGGCTATCGGAATCTGTTGCATGCGATGCTCGATACGTGGCCGGTATTTATCGTCATGGGCGCGCTGCTCCTGGTCGGCACCGTGTATCTCTTCATGACGTCGAAATCGGAGCTTGCACCGCAGGAGGATCAGGGCATCGTGCTGTCCCAGATCCAGGGGCCGCCCAATGCGACGATCCAGCAGATGCAGACCTACGCGGACCAGGTCTTCGATATCTCGAAGCAGTTGCCCGAATACGCGCAGATGTTCCAGCTCACGGGCGAGCCGACGTTGAACCAGGGCATCGGCGGCGTGCTCTTCAAGACGTGGGACAAGCGCAAGAAGGGCGCGACGCAATTGCAGGAGGAATTGCAGCAGAAGTGGAACGGTATTGCGGGCGCACGTGTCGCCGCATTTCAGTTTCCGCCGCTGCCGGGTGCACGAGGTTTGCCTGTGCAATTCGTCATCAGCACGACGGAGCCGTTCGAAAACCTGAATGAAGTGTCGCAAGCCGTGCTGCAAAAGGCACGGGAAAGCGGCATGTTCTTCTTCGTCGACAGCGATCTGAAGATCGACAAGCCAGAAAGCGTATTGCTCGTGGACCGCGACAAAGTCGCTTCGCTCGGCCTGACGCAGAGCGATGTCGGGCAAACGCTGGGCGCTGCGCTCGGCGGCAATTTCGTCAACTACTTTTCGATTGCAGGCCGCTCGTACAAGGTGATTCCGCAGGTGCTGCAAACGGACCGGTTGAATCCGTCGCAAGTGCTCGACTATTACTTGCGCACGCCCAGTGGCAGCGTGATTCCGGCATCGACGGTCACGCATCTGCAGCAGAATGTTGTGCCCGAATCGATCAATCACTTCCAGCAGCTTAATTCGGCAACGATTTCCGGCGTGCTCGCGCCGGGCATCTCGCAAGGCGAAGTGCTCGACTTCCTGCGCAAAGTCACCGCAGAAGTCGCGCCGACGGGCTACACGGCCGACTATTCGGGTTTGTCGCGGCAGTTCGTGCAGGAATCTGGCGGCTTCGTGATCACGTTGCTGTTTGCAACGATCATCGTGTTTCTCGCGCTTGCGGCTCAGTTCGAGAGCTTCCGCGATCCGGTCGTGATTCTCGTGTCGGTGCCGATGGCGTTGTTCGGTGCGCTGATCTTCATCAACCTGGGACTCACGACGCTCAATATCTATACGCAAGTGGGTCTCGTCACGCTGATGGGCCTCATCAGCAAGCACGGCATTCTGATCGTGCAGTTCGCGAATGAGCTGCAACGCGCGGGGCGCGGCAAGCGCGAAGCACTCGAAGAAGCGGCTGGCGTGCGCTTGCGGCCGATCCTGATGACGACGGCCGCGATGGTGCTGGGCGTGGTGCCGCTCGTGATCGCGTCGGGTGCGGGCGCGGCGGGCCGTAACGCGATGGGCCTCGTGATCTTTACGGGGATGTCGATCGGCACGCTATTCACGCTGTTCGTCGTGCCCGCGATGTATATGTTCCTCGCCGCGGACCATCATCGGGACCGGGCGCAGCCGGAGACAGCCTGAACGATTGAATTACGACGCCATGCGCGAGCGCGCCAGGGGCAACGGCAGCCGTCGACCCCGGCTAATCCGTTGCGAGGTCGCTCATCGTTGAATCCAGTAAAGAATCGTCGAACCATGCTGTTCGATCTTCAGCACGCGGTATCCGTAGCGCTTCACATCGGCGGGAATGCTATTTATCGACTGGGGACAGTCGCTTAGCACTTCGAGAATCTCGCCGGGCTGCAGATTCGGCATGGTTTCGAGTGTTGCGACCACAGGATAAGGGCACGGCTCGCCACTGAGGTCGAGGCGGAAGTCGGGGGTCAAGGTTTCGTCGGCCATCAGATTGCGCTCCCGGGTTCGGTTTGGCGAAGGGTGCGCGTTTGCGCACGTTCGAGGAAGGTTTTTTCCCACCACAGCAACAGGGCGAACGCGATGACGAGGCCCGCATAAGTCGCGATCAGACCGCCCATCGGCCCCAGTGCATTCAACAGGTTGACCGGAGGATAGTCGAGCACCAGCACCGGAGCGACGCGATCCCAAAGCGCCGCAATCAGCGTTCCGCCCAAAATATTGCCGACGCCGACCCACCAGTAATGCACCTGGCCTTCCATCGCGCGATACATCCAGCCCGTTTCGCAACCGCCTGCAACCACGATGCCGAAGCCGAACATCACGCCGCCGATGATGGCATTCGGACCGGCCCAGAAGATATTCGGCACGACGCCGAGTTGGACATAACTGAAGACCCCGATGGCACTGGCGGCCATGCCGAGCACGATGGTGCGCGCCGTGGTTGTGCGTCCTGTGATCCACATGTCGCGAAACGCCGACGTGAAGCAGATTTGTGCGCGCTCGATCAGCACGCCGAATGCGATGCCAAACGCGGCGGCAAGACCGAGTTTCTCTGCGCCGAAGGCAAGGGCGAGCGAGGCGGCAAGCGCGGCGGCGAATACGGCGACGCCGATGCGGAATTGCCAACGCGGTTGTCTGGCGGGAAGGGCCGATTTCTGGCCAGCCGCCACGCGTTCAAGACGGGGTTCGGCCTTCAGAACTCGCAGCAGCGCTACGCGTGTGCCGAAATACGAGCCGACGATAGTGGACAGCGCAAACAACCATGCATGCAGCGAGAATTGCGGAATGCCCGTGAAAAAGGCCGCGAGATTGCATCCCATCGCGAGCCGCGCGCCGAATCCGGCTATCGCGCCGCCAACGAGCGCCTGGACGATGCGGTGTTGCCTGCGCGGAAAACGGAGCTTGACATTGTTGGCCCACAGCGCGGCGGACAGGCTGCCTGCGAACATGCCGAGCACCATGACGCCGTCGATGCGCGTCCACGGCGCACCGTGCAGCCCGATGATCTTGAAGTAGCTCCAATGCTCGGGATGCAGGCCGAATGCCTGAAGTACATGACCGCCCCAGCGCGTAAATTCGCCGGTTACAGCCCAGAAGGTGCCCGTAATGCCGAAGTAGAACGCAGAGAGCACGCCGGCTGCAATGATCGAGGGGAGTGGCGCCCAAAACCGGATCAAATAATCTTGCTGAATGCGGCGCCATGTCATGATGTGGACTCCAGAAAAGGTAAGCGACTTCGCAAACGGTGGTCATGTTGCCAGCTATTTTTTTTGAAAATATCGAGACTGCCTTTACCTTGCACTTCTGTGTAGCGAAAACGCGAATAATCGCCTGGCATTGCGTTATGCGTGTCGAGGGGCGGCGGCCGTTCTAGAATGTCGCATTCGTGCACCGACGGCCCACGCCATTACCTGAAAACCCCGCATGCAAGCGCCGAGCGCAACTGTTCCCATCTCTCTCGTCAATGGCTTTCTCGCGTCTGCGGGGGCGAAGGCCGAGGTGAGTCACCGCTATCTGATGCAGGCCGGTGTGGCGCCCGAGCTGCTGCACGAACCCGGCGCACGCGTCACCGAAGAGCAGTTTTCCGCGCTCTATCAGGCGCTGGCCATCGAACTCGACGATGAGATGCCCGGCGTTTTCAGCCGGCCGTTTCGCAGCGGCACGCTGAAGTTTCTTTGTTTGAGCCTGCTCGATGCGCGCAACCTCGAAACGGCGCTGCACCGTTTTGGCCAGTTTTTCCATATCGTGCTCGACGATTTCCGGCTCGAATCGCGCCGCAGCGGCCCGGTGGCGCAGGTCGAACTGTGTCCGCATCCCGCTTACGGGCCAATCGGCCCGCTCGGGCAGGAATTGATGCTCAAGCTCGCGCACGGTGTCTCGTCGTGGCTGATCGGGCAGAAGATTCCGCTGTTGCAGGTCGAATTCGCGTGCCCGCAGCCGCCGCACGCGCTCGATCACCGTTACTTCTTTTCAGGGCCCGTGCGCTTTGGTTGTGAATCCACGCTCATGCGTTTCGGTGCGGCGTATCTCGACATGCCGATCCGCCAGAGCAAGCGCAACCTGCGCAACTTTCTCGCACGCTCGCCCGGCGACTGGATTTTCGAATCGTTCAGCGAACAGCGTGTCGGGCACCGCGTCCGCCAGTATCTTGCAGGAACGCTGCCCGATTTGCCGACCATCGAGCAAGCGGCGCAAAACCTGCATTGTTCGGTCCGCACGCTTTGCCGGCGCCTCGCTGCCGAAGACACATCCTTTCAGTCACTCAAGGACGATCTGCGCCGCGATATTGCCATCCTGCGTCTCACCGAAACGCAGGACACGATTGCGGCCATCGCGGGCGACATCGGCTTTGACGATCCCAGCGCCTTTCATCGCGCATTCCGCCACTGGACCGGCAGCACGCCTGGCACGTACCGCGTGCGCGGTTGACGGCAACGCCCCTGCATAGGGACGCGCACGGCACGATGTGGCCAGATTTGTCACCAGGTGGTCCGGTTTGGACAGTCCGTGCGCGTGCCTTTGGCGCTACGATCTGCCGAAACCCGAGTGTGCCCCGCCGCTTTGCCGGCCTGCGGGCGCCGCGTGTTTCCTCATTTACCGCGTCACTGGAAGGACCATCATGAGCTATACCGCCCCCGTCAAGGACATGCTGTTCGTGCTGAAGGAACTGGCCGGCATGGACACCGTCGCCGCTTTGCCCGGTTTCGAGGATGCGAACCTCGACACCGCGCAGGCCGTGCTAGACGAAGCCGCGAAGCTCTGCGGCGAAGTCCTCGCGCCGCTGAACGTGACGGGCGACCGCGCCCCGAGCAGCTGGCACGACGGCGAAGTGACCTCGACGGCGGGTTTCAGGGAGGCGTTCCGCCAGTTCGTCGAGGGCGGCTGGCAAGGTTTGCAGCATCCGTCCGAATACGGCGGCCAGGCGCTGCCCAAGTTGATCGCCACGCCGTGCATCGAAATGCTGAATGCGGCAAACCTTTCGTTCGCGCTGTGTCCGCTCCTGACCGATGGCGCAATCGAAGCGCTGCTCACGGCGGGCACAGACGATCAAAAAGCGCGCTATGTGCCGAAGCTGATTTCGGGTGAATGGACCGGCACGATGAATCTCACGGAGCCGCAGGCAGGCTCCGATCTCGCGCTCGTGCGCTCGCGCGCCGAACCGCAGGCGGACGGTTCGTACCGGATCTTCGGCACGAAGATCTTCATCACGTGGGGCGAGCACGACATGGCGGAGAACATCGTGCATCTCGTGCTGGCCCGTACGCCCGACGCACCGGCTGGCGTGAAAGGCATTTCGCTCTTCATCGTGCCGAAATTCCTCGTGAATGAAGACGGCAGCCTCGGCGCACGCAACGACGTGCGCTGCGTTTCGATCGAACACAAGCTCGGCATCAAGGCGAGTCCCACGGCGGTTTTGCAGTACGGCGACGACGGCGGCGCAGTGGGCTATCTGATCGGTGAGGCGAACCGCGGCCTCGAATACATGTTCATCATGATGAACGCGGCGCGCTTCGGCGTGGGCATGCAGGGCATCGGCGTCGCGGAGAGTGCCTGCCAGAAGGCTGTTGCGTATGCAAAGGAACGCGTGCAGAGCCGCCCCGTCGACGGATCGGCGGCGCAGGCCGTGTCGATCATTCACCATCCCGACGTGCGTCGCATGCTCGCGACGATGCGCGCGCTGACCGAAGGTGCGCGCGCGCTGGCGTATGTGGCCGCCGCGCACAGCGACCACGCGCACCGGCATCCCGACGCAGCAGAGCGCGAGCGTCATCAGGCGATTTACGAGTATCTCGTGCCGATCGTGAAAGGCTGGAGCACGGAGATGGTCAACGACGTGGCGAGCCTCGGCGTGCAGGTGCACGGCGGCATGGGCTTTATCGAAGAGACGGGCGCCGCGCAGTTCTATCGCGATGCGCGGATTCTCGCGATTTACGAGGGGACCACGGCTATTCAGGCCAATGACCTGGTCGGACGCAAGACCGTGCGTGACGGCGGCGCAGTTGCGCGTGCGGTGCTCGCCGAAATTGCGGAGACGATCGAAGCGCTCGCTCAGGCGGATGGCACGGCTGCGGCGTCGATGGGCGCGCAGTTGAAGCAGGGCGCACAGGCGCTTGGCGATGTGGTTGAGTTCGTCGTTGCGAATACGAAGCGCGATCCGAATGCGGTGTTCATGGGCAGCGTGCCTTATCTGAAGCTGGCGGGCATCGTGCTGTGCGGCTGGCAGATGGCGCGCGCGCTGCTTGCATCGACGCGCTGCCACGCAGACGATCCGTCGTTCCATGGTGCGAAGATCGCTGTGGCGCAGTTCTACGCAGAGCACATTCTCCCGATGGCGAGCAGCACCGCGGTGTCGATTCTCAGCGGGCGCGGCAGCCAGAGCGTGCTCGCAATGAGCGAAGATCAGTTCTGAACTGAAGCGGTGTAAAGCACGCCTCGCGTTTGCGAGGCGTGTGCTGTTTACGCGGCTTGCAGTTAGCTCGCAGTTACCTTGGAGTGAGTTTGTAGTTAATTGCCGATAACGATCCGTTGATACATACCGGCTTCGTAATGGCCCGGCACATAACACGCGAACAGGACGTTACGCGTATGGAGCGGATCGAAGCGCCAGACCAACGTTTTGGTTTCGCCAGGCTGAAGGCTGACGACGTTCGGATCTGAGTGCCCCATGCCGGCCATGCCGGGCATCGCCGCCATCTGCTTCATTTCGTTGATATGTTCGCGCCGGAATGCGTCATCGCCGATCGCGAATTCATGCGGCACCTGGCCCACGTTCTTGACGACGAACTTCACCACGTCGCCGCGCCGGATTTCCATGGAATCGAAATTGAGCCGCATTTGATCATTGGCCTCGACGTGGATCGTCTTCGTCACGTCGGCTTCCTGGGCCGGACGGCCAAACGCAAACGCATGATGCGCATGTTCCATATGCATCGCCGGCATCTGGGCAAATGTCGTGCTGGCCTGGAAAAGCGCTGCGGCCAGCATGACCATGGAAAGGGATTTCATCTTCATTGCTGTATTCCTTGCAAACGTGCCGCAACCTGCGCTGCGGCCAGGCGAGGGCGCGCCACCGCTCGGGTTTGGGCGCCCGCTCATGCCGTTCATCGGCGCCGATCAGAAGCGGCCATACAGCACGCCTGTGCGCCCGTCCGCAGTCAACTCATAGACGTCGAGCGTGCCCGGTTGGTACGTGCCCATACCGGGCGCGTGCTGCGGCATGCCCGGAATGGACAGTCCGAGGATAGGGGGTTTTTCGGCTAGCAGGCGCTTGATGGCCGCCACGGGTACATGACCCTCGATGACGTAGTTGCCGATCTTGACGGTATGGCAACTGGCCATTTCGGGCGTAACGTGAAACTGCTTTTCAACGCGCGACATGTCGTCAGTGTTGATCGCCGTGACGGCGAAACCGTTTTGCTTGAGGTAGCTGACGTAGTCTTCGCAGCAACCACAGGTCGGGCTTTTATAAACGATCGCCGGAATGGCGGCCAGGGTGGACATGCTGAGCACCGCCAGCAGGGCGGCAACGAGAGAATGGCGGAATTTGGGCATGATGGCCCCTCCAGCGTGATGGATGTGTCGTCATCGATCCTGGCGTGCGCGAACACGCCGGGACAGCGGGTGCAGTGGACTCAAACCGGCACCGGGGGACGATGGGGCGGGGGGAAGGTGATACCGGTCAGGAGCGCGGGATGTGTCGAAACCCAGGTACTGGAACGCGGTGCAGCCGCAAAGCGCGCGGCGACCATGGCAGGAACCAGCGGGCCGCAAACCGGACAGCAGGACGGTACGCTGCAGGCATTCTTGTGTTGCACGCAGGATTTAACGGGCTGCGCCGTTGCGGCGGAAACGGCGACGTGGTCGCACGCACTGATCGCCATGCCGTGGGTGGCGGCGGCCGGCATGATCGCCGCCGTTGCCCAACCGTTCAGGGCGGGCAGCAGAAACACGATCAGAAGAATGAAGCGGCGCAGACCTTTCATGGCTTTGGGGTGTTGCGTGCGTGAACGGCGAAAAGATGGCCGGACGATTCACGCATGATAGGCGTCAATTGCGAGCGGTGGGGCTTGAAGGATGGATCACGTCGACTAGAACTGCGCTTATTGCCGCGCTTGTTACCGCGCTTGTTACCGCGCTTACTGCGCGCGGCAGCGTTCGCTCACGAACCGGACGAATCCATCATCGGCCATACTGTGTCGACGTAACGTTGCTGGAGTTCACGCCATCATGAAGCCCATTTGCTTTGCAGCGGCCCTCATCGTGTTCACTACCGGCTGTACCTCGGCATCGTCGCCCGCGAATAACCAGACCGTGCGGCCACGTATGACCGGCACAAATGCGTACATTTTACACGCGCCCGAAAGGGTGACGCCCGGCGACGCTGCGGCACATCCGCCGAGGCTCAGCGTCGGCACCAGCTACCCCGATACGCAGCTGATTCTGCCGTGGTTTTTAAACGACATCATTAACTTCGTCAACTATCGGTAGTCTGGTGTACGGGGGCTCTCGGGTGACGAAATCACCTACAGTCAGATCAGATCCCACGGGTATTCGAAGTGAGGGGCGGCGGACAACCTGTTGCTGCCGGTGGCGGCGCTGCAATCGTGTATTCTTCCGATTTCTGGAATTGACTAATCCAGATTCTGCAATTTTTCAAAAGATCGTAAAGAACTAAGCTCCGCTGTTTCTTCCGGAGGGCAACTCGATACCGCTATCGGGATATCGCCCCCCCAGATTCTCCACGGTACATATAAATGAAAAAAATTATTATTTCGGGGGCACTTGGCGTACTTACCGCGGCTGCCACCACTTCTGCCCATGCCCAGAGTTCTGTGACGTTGTACGGTATCGTGGATACCGCATTGCGCTATCAGACGAATGCCGCTGCCGATGGCAAAGACTTGATTAGCATGGTTGTCGGTCCCGAGACGAACAGCCGCTGGGGCTTGCGCGGAACCGAAGATCTCGGCGGCGGTCTATCCGCGATCTTTCGGCTGGAAAATGGCTTTCAGGCGAATAGTGGAGCGCTTCACCAACCAAACACGCTGTTCAGCCGTCAAGCCTATGTCGGCCTGTCGAGCGACCGTTACGGCGCGGTGACGCTGGGCAATCAATATGCCCCGCTCTACGACACCATGGGCGATATATTCGATCCGTTCACCGTGGGCAACTATTGGCAGGATAGCTGGATGTGGAACGGCATCGGCCCGTATCTCACGATCAGCAACAGTATCAAATACAAGTTGAGCACCAATGGATTCAGCATTGATGCAATCTATGGATTCGGAAATCAAGCGGGCGCGGTGGGTCTGGGCAGCACCTATGCCGTCGAATTGACCTATGAGCGCGGACCGGCGTTACTGGGCGCTGGCTTTCAGCAGACTTCGGTGACTCAGGCTCAGGGTAGCGCGATCAACGGCGCAAAGATCAATCTGCTTCACGTCAGCGGCGCATACCAGATCACGCCCGCCGTTCGCCTTTTGGCCGGGTGGCTTCATGCGCAGGATCGTACCGGCACGACCGACGGCAACATGCAACAGTCCGGCGCGCCGAAACTGGCTGGCGTCAGTCCGAATCGAATTGACGACACGCTCTACATTGGCGCGAACTGGCAGGCGACCCGCCCGCTGCTGATTACCGTGGCCGGCTATTACGGGCACACGCGTAACGCCGAACTGATCGACGGCACGCTGGGTTCGGGCATTAACTATTCCGCTACCGTGCTCGCCGAATATTCCCTGTCGAAACACACGGAAATTTATGGCACCGTGGATTTTTCGCGCGGCAATGGCGCGTTTGCCGCCGATTATCCGGGTACGACCGACAAAATCACGGGCGCTGTTGATTCGCTCGGACGAAGCAACAATGTGGGCGCCGCGATTGGGTTGCGCAAGATGTTCTGAACTTCTGCCGCCGCAAATGACATCTTGCGGCGGCAGATCCGGTCACTGCGCCTGCCGTGTCTGCCGTGTTCGCAGTATCAATAGCGCCTGATTGGCGCGCTATCCTCGTTTGCGCAGCGGCTCGAGCAAGTCCCTCAGGCCGTTATGGTCCAGCTCTTGCATCAGTGCGAGCAGCTGGCCGAGTTCGCCCCGTGGGAATCCTTCGCGTGCAAACCAATTAAGGTAATGCCCGGGCAGGTCGGCGATGAGCCGGCCTTTATATTTACCGAAGGGCATGGTGACGGTGACAAGGCGTTCAAGGTCTGGGGCTCGCATGGGGGTATTGTGCACGGCTTTTCATTTGCGCACGTCCGGCCACGGAGTTTCTACCGCGTGCTGGCCGATCTGGCACGACTGAAGGTCGTAAAACGCTGCGCGGGCTTTGCGCAAGCCCGCGCAGTCGTTACGCAGCGCCCGGCTTGCCGCCCTTGCCTGCGCCCAGCAGCAGACGCAGCAGCACCGGCAGCACCACCAGCACCAGCGGCATTTGCACGATCAGGCCTGAGATGATGGCCACCGCGAGCGGCTGCTGCATCGCGCTGCCCTGGCCCAGTGCGAATGCGAGCGGCAGGAGCGCGAGGATTGCGGCGATTGTCGTCATCGCGATGGGGCGCAGACGGTTGCGGCCCGCCGCCTGCAGCGCCTCGTGAACGTCAATCCCTTCGTCGCGCACGAGGCCCTGAAATTCCGACACGTAGAAGATTGCGACTTCCGTCACGATGCCGATGATCATCGTCATCCCCATCATCGCCGAGATATTGAGTTCGATGCCGGTGATCCACAGGCCGATGAAGACCGCGCCGGCCGCGAGCAGCGGCATCGCCAATACGGCTAGCGCCACGCGAAAGCGCTCGTAGAGGAACAGCAGCAGCCCGAACACCAGCGCGAGCGCCGCACCGAACACGGCAATCAGGCCTTTGAAGGCGATCTGCTGTTGCTGATAGAGGCCGCCAAGCTCGTAATAGACGCCTGCGGGCAGCAGGTTCTGATCGGCGAGCGCGTGCTGCACGTCGGCGATGGTCGAGCCGAGATCGCGCCCGTCGATGCGCGCCGTCACCGCCACCATGCGCTTGAGATTGTCGCGGCTGATCTCGGGCTGGCCGCTCACCGTCACGCGGTCGGCCACGCGCGACAGCGCGAACATATGCCCGTCCGGCGCGCGTATCGGCAACTGGCTGAGCGCGGTATCGGTCATGTGCATCGCGCCCCGTGCGCGCACGCGCACGCCGATACTCTTCGGGCCGTCCTGATACTGCGTGGCCACGTTGCCGTCGAGCAGATCGTTCACCTGCTGCGCGATGGCCTGCGGGTCCATGCCCTCGGCGGCCGCAGCATCGGCGCGGATGTGCAGATTGACGGCGTCGCCAGCAGGGTTGATGCCGTTATCGACGTCGACAATGCCGGAAATCTTGCCGATGCGCGCGGCGATGCGCTCCGCGGTGTCATCGAGAACGTTCTGGTCGTCGGAATAGATCTTGATCTGCACGGGCTGCGGCACATCCGTGAGGTCGCCGATGAGATCCTCCATCAACTGCGCAAGCTCGATGCTCACACCCGGAACCTGTGTTTCGACCTGCGAACGGATTTCCTCCATCACGGTGTCGATGGGTTCGCGGTTGCCCGACTTCAGCCGCACGAAGAAGTCGCCCATGTTGGGTTCGTTGAGGTCGCCGCCCAGACCCGCACCCGTGCGCCGCGAGTAGGTCGCCACGTTTGGATTGGCGCGGATGATCGCCTCGATCTGCTGCATCAGGCGATCGGTCTCGGTGATCGAAGTGCCGGGCTTCGTGTGGTAGTCGAGCACGAAGCCGCCTTCGTCCATCGACGGCATGAAGCCGCTGCCTACGCGCGTGAACGCTAGCGCCGCAACGAGCGCCAGCGGCACGATGAACGCAAGCACCCACACGGGCCGCGCGCTGACGGCCGCGACAATGCGGCGATACCGGTCGTTGAGCCACGCAGCGAAGCGTGTTTCGCTGTGCTCTTCGGCGTCTTTCGCGGTGAGCCAGTGGTCGCACAGAATGGGGATGGCCAGCCATGTCACGAGAAACGAAATGAAGAGCGCGCTCGCCATGGTGATGGAGAGCGCCTTGAAGAACGCTCCCGTCACGCCCGAGAGAAACGCCAGCGGCACGAAGATGATGAGCGTGGCTGCCGAGGAACCCGCCAGCGGGCGCGTGAATTCGAGCGCCGCGCTCATCACGCGGCCATGGAATGCGTGAGCGCCGGCCTCGCGCACGCGCCGCGCGATGTGCTCGATCATGACGATGGCGTCGTCGATCACGAGGCCCACGGCAGCGGCCATGCCGCCGAGCGTCATGATGTTGAAGCCCATGCCGAAGAGGTCGAGCATGAGAATCGTCGCGGCCATGACAACAGGCACGAGCGCGACGGCGATCAGCATGACCTTCACGTTGCGCAGGAACACGAAGAGCGTGAGCGCGGCGAGCACGAGGCCGATCATGATGGCGTCGCGCACGCTCGTGGCCGAAGCGATCACAAGCTCGCTCTGGTCGTACCAGTTCGCGAGATGCACGCCCGCCGGCATCTGTTTGTCGAAGCTGGCGAGGCGCGCGCGGATGGCCTGCGCCATCGCCACGCTGTTCGCGCCCGGCTGCTGGAAGACATTGATCAGCACGGCATCCTTGCCGTCTGCCGTCACGCGCATCCACTGGGGCACGACGCCCTGCGCGACCGTTGCAATATCGCCGAGACGCACCTGATTCGCCCGGTTCGCATCAGGCGTGGCGACCACCACGTTCTTCAGCGCGTCGAGGCCGTCCAGGGCGGTGTTCGCGACCACGAGGCAGAGCTTGTCGTGGTCCTCGATGCGCCCGGTGGCCATCAGCACGTTGCCCGCACCGATCGCGCGCGAGACATCGGCAACCGAAAGCTTGTACGCCGCGAGGCGGGCCGGATCGACGGCGACTTCGAGCTCGTCGCGCGCGCCGCCCATGACATCGACGCGCGCCACACCGTCGACCGACGACAACAGCGGACGCAACTGGAATTGCGCGAGATCGTGGAGTTGCGAGAGCGAGAGTCGCGACGACGTGAGGCTGTATGCGAGCACGGGAAAGACGGTCGGGTCCATGCGGCGCACCTGCATGGTCGTGCCCGGCGGCAGCGTCGCGAGGATCTCGGCAATCGCCGACTGCGCCTGCAACGTGGCCTGCGACATGTCGGTGCCCCAGTCGAAGTTCAGCGAAATTTGCGCCGAGCCCCGGCTGGTTGTCGATTTCACGTCGCGAACGCCCGGCACGCGCCGCAGCGCTTCTTCGACGGGCACGGTGACGAGCGTGGCCATCTGTTCGGCGGGGCGGTCGCCCGCATCGAGCGAGACGACCGCGCGCGGAAACGAGACGTTCGGAAAGAGCGAGATCGGCAGACGCAGGCCGGTGAGCGCGCCTGCGATGGCGCCAAGTGCGATCACGAACAACAGGGAGCGCCGGTGGCGCTGCATCCATTCGCTGAAAGTCATTGCGCGCCGCCTCGCGCGACGCGCACGGCCATACCGTCTTCGAGTTCATAGTTGCCGCTCACAACCAGACCGCGTGTGGCGTCGAGCGCGCCGTCCACGCCGTACGTACCGCCGTGCTCGACTTTCACGGTCACGTTCACGCGGTGCGCCTTGTTACCCGGCATCAACTGATACACGTACTGGCCCCTGGCATCCTGCAGCACTGCGGCGCGCGGCACCTCCCACCAGGTGCCCGTCTGCGTGTCGATCTCGGCGCGCACGCGCATGCCCGGCAGGAACGCCGTGCCCGCGAGCGGCACGCTGGCGCCGACATTGACGAGCTGGGTCTGCGCATCGACGGCCGCCCCCACCAACGCGACCTGACCTTGCGCCTGCGCGGACGTCTGCGCGGCGGTTAGCGGATGCAGCACGACGCGATCGCCTGCGTGGATCGTTGCGGCGTCGGCGGCTTCCACGCCGAGCGAGACGTTGGCCGCGTGCACGCCGGAAGCGTTCATGCCGACCAGTTGCGCGAGCAACGTACCGGCCTGCACCTGGTCGCCGGGTGCGGCACTCATCTGCGAGACCACGCCGGCGGCTGGCGCGGTAACGGTTGTTTCGCCCGCTGCGATGCCCGATACCTTCTGTGCGGCGAGCGCCTGCTGAGCGTCGTCGAGCGCTTTTTGCGCGGTGTCGAGCTGCGATTGCGTGGCGAGGCCGTCGCGAAAGAGGGCCTCGGTGCGCGAGAGCTCGCCGCGCGCGAGCGTGGCAGCGCTCTTCGCCTGGGTGAAGGCGACCACTGCGGCGGAATCGGCCTGCACCACGACAAGCGGTGTGCCGCGTGCGACCGTCTGGCCCGGCTGTACCAGAACGCGCGTCACACGCGCCACGTAGGGCAGGCTAACGGTGACCGAATTACCGGCGGTGCTGCCGACCACGCCATAAGCGACGACCCTCTGAGAGACGGGCTTGCGCATGACCGGCACGATCTGCACGGCAACAGAGGCCGCAGGTTTGGCGTCAGCGGCATCATCGGCGTGCGCGCTGCGCGCGTACAGGAGCGCAGCGCCGGCAGCGAGCGAGGCGGCGGCGCACAGGGCGTACACGGCGGCACGCAGGGAAAAGTAGCGTTCTGGCATGGGCATCATCAGCGATTGGCAGGAGCATTCGTGGCGGCGTCCGCGGAGGCATGCGTCGGGCCGTTGGTGTTGTCGTGCGCGGCGGGTGCATCGGCGTACGGATCGGGGATCGCGCTGCCGAGCAGCGCTTGCAGCGAAATGCGCTGCTCGGCGAGTGCCTCGCGAGCCGTGGCGGCATCCACCTGACGTGCGAGCGCGGCGCTTTGCGCGTCGACGTATTGGCCGAGCGCGATGTTGTGCGCCGCGTAGGCGTCATGCGCGCGGGCAGCCGCTTCGTTCAGCGCGGGCAGGGCTGCATCGTCCTGTGCGAGCTGTTGCCCGGCGCGTGCGTTAGCGGCGCGCAGATGCGCGATATCGGCGTAAGCGGTGTTCAGGCGGTCCTGGTATTCGTCGGCGAGACGCTGGCGCGTGGCCTGCTCGATGGCGATATTGCCGCGATTGCGGTTGAACACCGGAAGCGTGAGATTGATGGCGAAGCCGCTCGTGTAGATTTCCGATGTGTCGCGCTGACGGGTAAAGCCGACCGAAAGGCTCGGAAACTGATTGAGGATCGCCGCGCGGTACTTCTGCTCTTGTGCTTCGTAACCGGCCTGCAACGCGATCAGATCCGGCCGGCGCTGCGGTAGCGCTGCGACGGCGGCGTCCAGCGTCGACGCGTCGAGGGGCTCGACCGTGGCCGCGCCGACGAGCGGCAGATCGACTTCCGGCGCGAGGCCCAGCAAAGCGTTCAGGTCGTGGTGCGTCTGCTCGCGTGCTTGCTGCATGTCGGCGTATTGCTTGCGCGCGTCCTGCCAGGCCGTGAGGGCGGCGGTCGTGGTGTCGGCGGTCACGTTGTGCTCGCTCGCCGCGTGCGCCGTGCGCACGTAGCGCGTCTGCGCGAGTTCGGCCTGTTGCGCGAGCAACGGCAGCACGTCGTCCTGGAAGCGCGCCTTCACGAAGAGCTGTCGCGCCTGCGCCACCACCTGCCATTCCTGCCAGAGCAGGCCGAGGTCGGTCTTGCTCACCGTAGCATCCGCGGACTTTTTGTTCGCGCTGCGCGTGACGATGGCCATGACGTCCATGCTCAGGCCGTAGCTGAATGCACGCGAAAATCCGGCCGCGCCAGGATAGTCGCTCGATATGCTGACCTGGGGATCGGGCAGCAGTCCCGCCGAAAATGCCTGCGCCTGCGCGATGCCGAGATCGTCGCGCGCGAGCCTGAGATCGGGATTGTTCGCGACGGCCAGTATCGCGACGTCTTCCATGTCGAAGCCATCGGATGGATCGAAGCGATGCGCGGCGAGTTCGGGCAGCGGCATCTTCGCCGGATCGATCTGTACGCGCGCAAGTGCGGCCTGGGTGAGCAGCGAGTCGCTCGACGGCAGGGGCTTTGCATGATAGACGGCGCAGCCGGAAAGCAACGCGGTGGCAGACGCCGTTGCGGCTAGCGCGACACGGATAGAGGAAGCAGTGGCGCTGCCGACGCGATTGCGCGGCGCGCGAGGTAAAAGGCAAGGCAACGTGCGCTCCCGGAAGCAAACCTGGGTTGCGGGGAGGCAACGTGCCGCCCGCGAAATCGGATTGTCGCAAGCTTTTAGGGCTACGCGGCAGACTCGCGGGGAATTCTATGGGGCAGATGCTTATGCGATCCTTAAGCGCTGCGCGTCACCGATCCAGCATATGGCTTTCAGCGTGCGCATCGGCTATGGGTTCCGGTGCAAAAATGATCGGCGTGTCCGGCCTCCTCCAGGAAACAACGACCTCGCGGGGCCTGCAGTAGAACCTCACCGTTGCGGCTGCAACAGCCCCCAGCTCACGAGAATCGCCTGGATGCTGCGTGCGTAGGCGTCGCGCTCGTGCGGCGATTCCGAGTGATAGGCGCCGATGGCGCGCCACGTGTTGCCGTACCGCACCATCTTCTGCTTGAGCAGCCAGGCGGCCACGAAGATATTCACGCACGGGTCCGTGAGCGCGCGGTGCGGAATGCCCCGGCTTTCGAGTTCCGGAAAGTGGATCGAATTGATCTGCAATTGCCCCACGTCGATCGAACCGTTGGCGTTACGGTTGATGGCGGTGGCATCGCCTTTCGATTCGCGCCACGCCACGGCACGCAGCACGAGCGGATTGACGCCCTGGTAAGCGCCGGCTTTGTCGAAGCAATCGTCGGCGGGCGCGGCGGCTTGTGCGGCCGAACTGCCGAGTGCCAGTAGTGCCAGTAGCGCCGCCCAGGCGCATACGGCCCACAACCGCAAAGGGCGGAAGGTGTTGGTTTTTTTCTGATCCACGGGTCGGTGCTCCAGGTTCTGCTTTACTGCGCCAGTGCGGAATCGAGCCTTTGCTCGATGTCATGGAGATAGGTGCGCGACGCATCGGAGACGACGAGGCGCGGCATCGGCATCGCGCAGCGGCATTCGTGCTGGCGCATCTTTTTCTTGCCGTGCGACGTCGAGTGCGGCGCGGGAAGTTCGTCGTCGTCGCCGGTGGCGGGCGGCAGCATGGCGAGCGAGGGCAGCGGCGGGTAGACCTTGTCCGCAGAGGCTGTGGCGGCAGCGGTTGCAGGCGCGCCGACGGCAGGCTGGCTGGCCCATGCGGCTGAACTCAAGCACAGCGATAGCGCGGCGAAAGCAATCAGGCGCATCGTCTCAGCTCCCCGCATGTTGCGGCTCGATCGAGACGCTGTACGTCTGGTTCGCGCCGGCCGTAAGGTTTTCGAGCGTGGGTTTGAGCCCGT
Source organism: Paraburkholderia sp. (assembly GCF_004298475.1). Lineage (GTDB taxonomy): Bacteria > Pseudomonadota > Gammaproteobacteria > Burkholderiales > Burkholderiaceae > Paraburkholderia > Paraburkholderia denitrificans. The sequence continues at coordinate 54,811 of NZ_SCRP01000012.1, forward strand.
GCTGCGGCACTCCCCGCCAGATCGCCAGGTTGATGTACTTGAAGTCCTGGGCCAGCGCCGTCACGCGGATCACGGTGGGCTGCTTCTGTGAGGCGGCGAGCGCGCCCGCCTTGGCGAGCACCGCAGTCAGTTGCGGATCGCGTGCGCCGAGTGCATCGGCGGGAATGTCGAACTTCATGATCACGTTCGACACCGCAGGTTTCTCGGTTTGAGCCATGTTGGGCCGCTGCAGTTGTGCGCAGCCTGTCATGAACATTACGGCTAGTAAGAGCACAACGCGCGTCACGTCGGGCCTCCAAAGTTTCGTGGCGATGTACGCGTTTTCGGCGTGGGACGGTGAGACTTGAGACCTTGACAGCAAACGTTTGCCAAAAAGTAGGAGTTCGCTCTTGCGGCGTCGCTTCCCGGAACGTCGCTGCAGCGCACCGCTGCCTTCACGCAAAGAACTGCTTGCCCTGTCCGGTAAAGCCACCGTCATGAAGATTCGTAAGGCTGCAAGTGGCGAGCTTGATTCTCATTTCGCCTCGTTTGCGCCGCGAATTCGTCCGATGAATTATTTAACTGCAGTAAATAAGGAGGCGTGGTACCTGCGTTCGCTTCCAGGCGTCGCGACCGTCCCTTGTGGGGTGTCAACTATCGGCACAATCCTTATCGGCGCCATTAAACTCGCGATGCTTCAATCCAATCTCGAGGAAGTTTTCAATGGCACATATTCCCGACGCTCTGCTCGGCCTTGGCAGAATCAACGGCGAGCGCTGTGACGTCACTGTTGCTACGCGGAGAAATCACAGCAGTCCGCTGCACACGCATCCCACTACCAATTACGTGCTGGTCAGTGCCGGCACGCTCCACCTGACGCTGGACGGCACCGAACGGCCGGTGAGCAGCGGTGAATGGTGCGTCATCCCGGCTGGCGCCGAGCATGCAGAGCGCTTCGAAGAGGAAACTTCAGTGCTGGTGTTCTGGGTGAAGGAACAAGCCGCGACCGCCTGAATTAAAACCGCCCGCCACGGGCGTTGCTCATCAGATTGGCCGAGCGGAGTATCGACTTCGGGGAAGAGCGGCGGTTGAGCACGCAACCGGTCGTGTGGCCGATACCTCGCTCGCTGCCCGCGAGCGCGGGCAGCGTTGAACCCTCACGTCAGAACGTATACGTGATCTTGCCGAATGCCGTGCGTCCGAGCGTGTTGTAACCGAAGGCGGTCACGTATTGCCGGTTGAACAGATTCGAAAGCGAGGCGGACAGCGCGAGATGCGGGTTGATCTGGTACGAGGCGCGCAGGTCGACGGTCGTATACGACGGCAGATAAATCGTGTTGGCCTGGTCGTCGAACGTCGATCCGCCATACAGCACGGAAACGCCGGTGCTGAGCGCGTGCAGGTGCAGTTCGTCCCACATGTGATCGATGCTCAGACTACCCGTCTGCCGCGGACGACGGGGGAGCCAGCTCTGGCCCGTAACGTCCTGCGGATTCAGAATGCTGAAGGAGAGACTCACAGGCGTCGACTTGCCGAGCGAGCCCTTGTACGAGAGGTCGATGCCCTGAATACGCGCCCGCCCAATATTGATGGGTGTGTAGTTCACGAAATCGGATGTGACGAGTGCGATGAGGTCGTGAACGCGGGTCTCGTAGACGGCCGCCGTGAACGTGCCGAACGACGTCGTCGCATCGAGCGCGGCCTCGACCGAGTTGCTGCGCTCAGGCTTAAGGTTCGGATTCGAGAAGCCCGGGTAGAACAGATCGTTGAACGTGGGCAGACGGAAGGCGTTGCCGTAGGAAACGCGTGCGGTGTAGACCGGCGTGATTGCCCAGGCGAGCGAGACGTTGCCCGTGTTGACCGACTGACCCTGCACGATCTCGTGCCGGCCTGCGAGGAACAGCGTCCACGGGCCGAGCGTGGTCGACTGGTGAAGCGACACGGCCGAATCGTTGCGCGCGGGAAGACCGCCCGGGATATCGAACGGCAGGAATGCCTGTTCGCGCGTGAAGTCGTAGGCGAGCTTCGTTTCGCCGGTCAGCGGCTGGCCGAACAGCCTGTGACCCGTCTCCTGATGGGTGATCGACGTCGATGTGGAGAATCGCGTCGAATCGATTTCGTCGTTGGAAATCGACGGGTTTCGCGCGAAGAGGAACTGGCGGTCGTTCGCGAAACCGACTGACTGGTCGAACTGCGTGTACGGCGTGATGTCCAGATGGAACGCAGCGCCGGTCGTCAGTTGATTATCGCGTTGCAGGTCGTTCCCGCCCGAGTTGTCGAACGAAAGCTCGGAGCGGTGATAGAGCGCGAAGGTCGAAATCGACCAGTTATCGCGCGCATAGCCCAGGCGCGCGTCGATGTTCTGCGCGTGATACGGGTTGCGTCCGTCCTCGTGACCGTATGCAAAAGGCCGGGTCGCGTCGATGCCCGCCGTGTTGTAGTCGTGCAGTCCGAGCGAGTAGGTGAGCCCGCCGAGCGCGGACATCGGCCCCGTTGACGGGATCGTGCCCGAGGTGCGCAACTGCGTGTCGAACGTCTTGTTCGAGCCGCCGCCGAACGACGCGATCGTCTGATTCGGCTGGTTCGATGCGTGGCGCGTGAAGAGCTGCACGACGCCGCCAACTGCGTCCGCGCCGAACGAGGCCGCTGCCGGGCCGGAGATGACCTCGACGCGATCGAACGCGGAGGTCGGCAGATCCGCCCATTCGGCCACGCCGGTGGTCACGGAGCCGACGCGTATACCGTCGATGAATACGGCAACCTGATTGCCCGCCGAGCCGCGGATGCTGACCGCAGTGACCGAACCCGGCCCGCCGCTCTGCGAGACGGTGATGCCCGGCAGCGTGGCGAGCGCTTGTGCGATGCCCGGATCGGCGGGAGAAAGACGATCGAGATCCGTACGCGTGAGGACCTGCGTGGTCGCGTAGCGCTGGTCGAACGATTGCGGCAAATGCTGGGCGTCGCCCACGACGAGAATGTCCGGCACGGCGCTTTCCGCGCCCGGCTGCTGCGTTTGCGCAAGCGTTGTGTCGTCCGCAGCCTGGGCGTTTTGCAAGGCGCAGGCGGTGATGGCGGACGTGACGATGAGATGTCGAAACTTCATGAGTGGCTCTTCAAATACGTTTGGGTCTGAATCGGATGCAGCGGCTGGCGCGGGCCTTGCGGCGCGCGCTTCGGCACGTTCGCTCCGATCGGCGACCGGAATGATGCGAGAGTGCGAGTGCGGCTAGAAGCGGGACTAAAAGCGGGGCTTAAAGCAGTGCTAATACGCCTGGTCAGGGGCGCAAGCGGACGAGACAGACGGAATGGATGAGCGAGCGGCTCGTGTGTTTCGAGGGCGCCGGCTGGCGGCGTGGCGATGCGGCATATCCCGCAAGGAGGCGGGTCGAGAATTAACGGACATGTGACAGTTCCTGAGGCCGGGCTGTCCTTGCAACGAGCGACCGCACAGGGCGGTGCTGGCGCATCGGGACACCCCGCCCGGTGCGGCTGCTTGGACCTCGGTTGATGGCAGGTCTCCTGGCTTGCGGGTCGTTGTCCGGTGCCGACCTTCCCGGGTATCCCAGTGGTCGCGCCTGGCACGGACTCGCCGCTTACAGTTGCGGGGGCAGCCGCAGATTCGAAGCGTGCGTGCTTCTACTGCGTTCCCATTTGATCCCTATGGCGGGAACCATCGACGCGAGAGGGTACAGATTCCCGCTCGCCGCCGTCAAGTTTTTGGCTAACAGTTGTTGTAAGTTTGCCCGCGACACTTTGGCTGCACAGCGTCAGCGCCCGTCGGGCAGGAAGCGGCGGGCGGGTCATGCAATCCGCGTGGTCCCGTGTACTTGCCCAGGCTTAAAAGTAAGCGCCGTGCTTAATGACCTGCGTGATTCATCTGGACCGCTTCAATCCTGGAGGCCGGCCTGGGTTATTTCCGTTAAACAATAGTTAAGGTGGTGCAGATCAATCTCGGATTGCGCCGTGAATACGGTGCACCGGCCTGATGCGTTTCGCCGGATCAGGCAGCGGAAAGGGCAGCAGGAGGTCGTTAAGCTGTTGTTAATTATGCGTATCTATAATCACAGACTCTTTCGTTTCGTGTGTGCGCGACACAAGGAGTCTTGCAATGCAATCCAGCCCCCGAAATCTGGTCGAACACGTCGTCAGCAAGGTGCCCGAGGTGACGCTCGGCTTTTGGATCATCAAGATCGCATGCACCACGCTCGGTGAAACGGGTGGCGATTGGGTGACGATGTCGCTCAATCTTGGCTATCTGATCGGCACGCTTATTTTCTTCGTCGCATTCGTCGTGCTGATTTCAGCACAGATCCGTGCGCGCAAGTTTTATCCGTTTCTCTATTGGGCGACTATCGTCGCCACGACGACACTCGGCACGACGCTGGCCGATTTCTGTGATCGCTCGCTCGGTTTGGGTTATCCCGGCGGCGTCTCGATCATCCTTGCATTGCTGGTCGCAAGCCTCGCGATCTGGTACCGCGTGGAGGGCACCGTTTCGGTTGAAAGTGTCGTGACTGCGCGCGTGGAGTGGTTTTACTGGGCCACGATTCTGTTTTCGCAGACGCTCGGCACCGCACTCGGCGATTGGGTTGCCGGAGGCGACCGCGGCGGCCTCGGTCTCGGCTACGAAGTCAGCGCGGCGATCTTCGGTGCCGGACTCGTGATCGTTGGGCTGCTCTGGTTGTGGCCGCGCGTGTCGCGTACAGCGCTGTACTGGGCGGCGTTCGTGCTCACGCGTCCGCTGGGCGCGACGCTCGGCGATCTGCTCGACAAGCCGCTCACGCAAGGCGGCATGCAGTTCAGCCGGTTCTATGCGTCCGGTATCCTGCTTGCCGTCATCCTGGGTTGCATCCTGTTGATCCCGCAGCGCGCCGCGCGTCGTGTGCCCGTGGCCGTGCGAGAACGCTGAGCGGAGGGTGTAAAGGATGGTTCGCACCGGGTGCGTATTGCACACCCGGCGCCGAACCTGGTACGCGCTTTACCCGTAGCGAGTCCGTACTTGGCCCGTTTTCAACCTGCTGCGCCGATCAAGTGCGCGAGCAAGCTGTCGTACCCGGCCACGAGCGCGGGATTTTCGGGCGTATAACGCTTCAGTATGGCGCGCTGACGCCGCGTGTACTCCTGCCAGTCGGCATCATGCTCGCGCAACGCGCGCAGCAGCAAATCGGCCCCTTGTTGCACGTCGTTATCCGGGTAGTAATAACCGAGATCTGGTGCCAGGCTCGCGTTATGAATGAGCGGATAGCCCTGCCAGCACACTTCCAGATAGAAGTAATTGAGCGGGTTTTCCCACTGATGGGAAACGACGACATCGGTCAGCTCGGCGAGGAAGTCCGGTGTGTCGAAGCGCCCGACGAAGCTTGCCTTGCCCGCGCGCACGATCTCGAGATAGTTCATCAACATCACGAATTCCGGGCTTGATTTCGCCAGATGTTCGGCGTTGGTCGCATGTGCGAACGAGATGGCATCGGGCGCGCGACGGAAAACCTCGTCGATGATCAGCATCGGATAGACGCAAAACTTCACCACGTCGTGATTCGGCTCCATCACCGTCACACGCTTCGCGTGCGCGCCGCTCGGCCGGTATGCGCCGTGATGGCGCAAACGTCGCGCGCGTTCCGTGAGGAACATCGGATCCCAGACGAACGGCACGACGCGCCCCGGGCAGCGCCGCAGCGACTGCAGGTACGGTAGTGAAGAGGTCGCGATCTGTGGAATGGCCCAGACCTCGTCGAAATCGCGATTGATGAAGAGCGCGTTCCATAGACGCCGGCCAAACAGCATGGATTCCATCACGTTGATGTACTCGACGCCGCAGCAATAGCTGACGAGCTTCGCGCCGCGCGCCTTCAGGTAGGCGGTCTGTTCGGCGTTGATCTGTCCGCCGAGTTCGATGAGCACGTCGAGCGCATCTTTCACCTCGCCAAACGTACGGGTGTCGTAAGCCGTGCGATCCCACGGCAACGCATCGGTCAACGGGACGTCGGTGGTGTTGACGAGCGTGACGCGATGGCCGTGCGGCGATGCCATCAGCAGCTTCGCGAGAAAGAGCGCGTTCTGCTTGATGCCGTTGATCCACAGGCTTTCGCCGGGTGCGCGCAGGCCGATTGTGATGCCGATTCGAAGGCCGTTCAGTTGGGGAGGGCGGTTCATCGTGGGAATGGACATGAGCGTCAAACCAGGTATGTCCGGACGCGTCGCGATAGAGTGCGAAGGCGGCGCCGGATAGTTCGTCATGCAGATAATGTTGCGCATTCTGCCACGTACGCGACACGTCACATCTCCATATGCGGCCATTACGGCGTACGCCGCATGGCGGCGCTCGAACATCGCGATGTCGTCTTCGGCAATGTCGCGATTTTGCGTGCTGGCTTGCAGTGCACAAAATCCGCCCGAGCGGAACGAATGAACCGAATGCCAGGCGTTTGGCAACGTGTGTCGGCACCATGGAGCCGCCGATCAACCACACGGCCTGAAGAGCCTTGCCAAAAACCCCGTCGTGCACTAAAAAACATCTACCCGGTTCGCATGCTTGCGGGCTGCGCTATCTAAACCCAGGGAATACGCATGAACGAGGACAATCGCATCGCCTTTCTCGTGGCACGAGACGGCGTGAACGCTGCAACGGAATGGGTGCGGCGAACGATGATCATCTATCGCCAGGCGGTGCTGACAAAGGGGCACTACGCGAACGGTCATCAATATCGCCGCGAGTTCATCCTGGCTTATTGCGCCTTCAAGAAGTGGCTTGGCCGTTCGGCGTGAAGATATCGGCGCCGCGCGCGGGAAAACGGCGCGGCGCTGTCATGGAGTGATGCAATCCCCGGTTTTCACGCTTCATGGCTGGCGACTACGCGCTCAGCCAGCTTGGCGTCGTAACTCGAATGGATGTGCACGCGTTTCTTGTCCGGGTAGGCGTAGTGGTACGCCTTGCGCAGGGCAAGCGATGCTTCGTGGAAACCGGAAAGAATCAGCTTCTGTTTGTTCGGATAGGTGGCAATATCGCCTGCCGCAAAGATGCCGGGCACCGAGCTTTCATAGTTCGACGTGTCGACTGCGATTCGTCCGCCCAGCATGTCGATTCCCCAGCCTGCGATCGGACCGAGATCGGAAACGAGCCCGTACAGCACGAGCAGTTGATCGGCGGCGAGATTCACCGAACCGTCGATCTGACGAATCTCGATCGATTCGAGTGCGCTGCCCTGTGCGTTCAGTCCCGCAATCATCCCGAGGACAAAATCCATTTCACGCGCCTCGATCGCGCGGCGCACTTTTTCGACGCTCGAATCCGCTGCGCTAAAACCGTTGCGACGATGGACGAGCGTGACGTGCTGCGCGACTGAGCGAAGTTCCAGTGCCCAGTCGAGTGCGGAGTCGCCTCCGCCCGCTACCACGACTTTCTTCCCGGCGAAATCGGCGAGCCTCGGGACGCTATAGTGCAGCGCGTGCCCTTCGAGCAGCGCGGCTCCCGGCACCTGTAACCGTTGCGGGACAAACGAACCATTGCCGGCGGAGATCAGGATCGCCGCTGCTTCGAACGTGAGACCTTTATCCGTGCGGGCGCGCCATTTTCCGTCTTCGCGGCGCTCGACCGTTTCGATGCGATGGCCGAGATGCATGGGAGGGGAGAATGGTTTGCATTGCTCAACAAGACGGTCGACGAGTTCGCGTGCGGTGCACACCGGAATCGCCGGAATATCGTAAATCGGTTTGTCGGGATACAGCTCGATGCATTGGCCGCCCGCCCGCTCGATGCCATCCACGATTTGACATGAGAGGCCGATTACGCCGGCTTCGAATGCTGCGAACAGGCCGACAGGTCCAGCGCCGATGATCAATACATCGGTGATGATCGGTGCGGTGTTTGTCGGAGAAGTCATAGGTGCTCCTGGTGCAAAACAGTATGCGTCGGTTGGCGATGCACAGTTCTACGATACAGTTGCGCATACGCGCTGGCAATGAAGTCAACACTGGGGGTGGGGGCAACAACGCGCGAATATGACAAGGAATACCGGGCCGCGAACATGGTTTCTCGATGGGAAAAGCGAAAAACGCGGTTGAGGAATTAACCATACGGACGGCATGACTTCTCACTGGAAGCCGGGAACAACATTACTATCCGTGCAAGGAGAAGAAGGAAGGCTTTAATTCAGGCGAGTGCAAGTCAATTGCTAAAGCGGATTCCCAGTGCGGATTTCCAAATCGGATTGCACGACGCATTGCGCTATTCACCTCGCGCGACAAGCGGATTCTCCAACATTGTCATGAGCGTGCGCGCATTGCGCATCGACCCAGTATGCGATGCCTGCCAGAATGGACATGACGCGTCTCCTGCCTTCCTGACAAACCGTAGGCTTGCCTGAAATTTGGCTGAAAGTACCCGTTGTTAGAGTCGTCCAAGGCGTATGGACGCCCGGCGCTCGAATGCGCTCGGGTGCAAGGGCAGATAGGACAAGAGCGAACACTCATGAATCAGGCTCGCGCATTCTGGCTTCTTTTGACGCTGTTGTTTACCACGCCCGTCTGGGCATTCCAGACGGGGGTCGTGTCCATCCCGAGCGTCGCCATGCGGCGTGCGTTCGACGCGACGATCGTGTTGCCCGACGACTACGCGCGCGGCGACCACACACAACGTTATCCGGTGATCTACGTATTGCACGGCTCGGGCGGCGACTATACCGACTGGACTTCGAACGCGCCGATTGGCCGGCTCGCGGACCGGTATCACGTGATTCTCGTGATGCCCGACGGCGGCCATGAAAGCTGGTATATCGACAGTCCCTTCGACCCGCGCAGCCAATACGAGACTTATGTCGGCACCGAAGTGGTGAACTGGATCGATGCACGCTTTCGCACCATCGCGGCCAGGCAGGGCCGCGCGATCACGGGCCTGAGCATGGGCGGCTTCGGTGCGCTGCGTATCGCGCTCGACCGGCCGGGAACATTCGGTGCGGCAGGCAGCATCAGCGGTGCTGTCGATCCGCGCAAGTGCGAAGACGAGCCCGGCATAGACCGCGTATTCGGCGATCCCGCACAGCACGCCGCGTTCTGGAACAGCAATGCGATCGTTGCGAGCGCACGCGAGTTCGAGCGCGACCATATCGATCTGACCATCGATTGCGGCGTGAGCGACGGCTTCGTCACATCGAATCGCACGCTGCACCAGCGGCTCGTCGAACTGGGCGTTCCGCACGACTACGCCGAGCGTCCTGGCGGACACACGTGGTCGTACTGGTCCAATGCCATTCGCTATCAGGTGATGTTCTTCGCCACCTCGTTCAGGCACAACGGCTGGCATCGGCCGTCCGCGCAGGTTTGACGGTTGCGCTTTACTTGCAGCCGCAACATCACGCATCAACTGCGATTGCGAATTAAATCGCAAATTGTGCTGATCGCTTACGGCATCTCACGGCAACTGCACGCGACGCAGCATGGCGATCAATTGCGAACCGGCAAACGGCTTGCGCAGAAAACCGACCACATCGGCGCCCGGCGGCGGCGTGACCACCGCCGACATCAGCACGAGCGGCACGTTGGCCAATTCGCGATTGCGGCGCAATTCCCGCATCAGGGTCAGGCCGTCCATATCGGGCATCATGCAGTCCGATATCACGATGTCGGGCGGCTCGGCGAGCGCGCTGCGCAGCGCGTGCGTGCCGTCCGCGGCCGTCATGACCCGGTAACCCTCCTGACCGATCAATTCCTTTAGCGCATCGAGCGCGTTGACGTCGTCGTCGACGAGCAATACGGTAGCCATAATCCTTTACCCGGGTGACGCGGACCAGACAGCGTCCGTGTTTTCGCATTTCTGCTGCCGGCGCTTGCGCGCATTAATGCGGGCGGGACCCGGCGTTCATCAGATCATACGCAAGCGCCGTTCCCGGCCCGGGCCGGAATGCGATGCGCTCGGGGTTCGATCGAAGATGCGGCGCAGATACTGTTCTGCGGGGGGCAGAGGGAGTAACCGCGCGGTTACCAGCGCAGCAGCTTCGGGCCGAGCCACGCGCCGAGCGCCGCTGGAATCGCCATCCCAAGCAGGTACCAGACCGCCCAGAATGGCGCACTCATTTCGGGGCAATGCAGGCAGTAGGCGAGCGTCGCCGTGGCGCTCGCGAGCAGTCCGCCCGCGAAACCGGCGGTGCGCAGGCGCGTGGGCGCGAGGCCGCGCAGCGCCCAGAAAACGGCGATGAAAGAGGGGACCGAAAGCAGCGTGATATTGAGCGGACACCCGCGCCACGTCTGCCCCATGACGAGCGGCAGGCGCGCGTCGGGTGCGGCGAACCAGAGGAGCGCACCCGCGCCGATCCACACCGCGACCACGGGCCACGCCACGGCAGCCCAGGCCATGCCAGGCGTACCGGCGGGCCGCGCGAGCCGCGTGGTGGCGAAAAGCGCGCCGAGCGCGATGAAGAACGGCAGCGCGAGCTTGATCCAGAAGACCGGCGTGGCGGCCACGGTCGCGAGATCGGGGCGCACGCCAAAGACAAGCGACAGCAGCAGCGTCGAGCCCGCGCCGCCCGCGATCAGCGCTCGGCAGAAGCGGCGGGCGACCACGTGGCGGTCGACCGGCGCAGCACCTGTGGCGAGTAACGAAATGAGATCTTCTGTTTTCATGACGCGTTTTGAAACATTATCGCGAGCGCTTTGAGGCCGCGGTGTACGCCTATTTTCACGGCCGACTCGGAAAGGCCGGTCAATTTCGCCGTTTCCGTCACCGAAAGCCCCTGAAGTTTTACGTGCAGGATCGGCAGACGCTGCCGGTCCGGTAATTGTTCGAGCAACTTGCTCAGATCGCGGCTGGCATCGGCGGCTTCAGTATCGGATGTTGCAAAAATCTCCAGCTCCTCGTCGAGCGGTATTTGCAGCGCCTCACGCCGTGCGCGCGCGCGGAAAAAGTCGGTCAGCTTGTAGCGCGCAATGGCGTGGACCCACGCTGTAAGCGGCTGGTCGCGCCGATACGTGGCTCTTCCGTTGTGTACGGCCAGCAGGATTTCTTGCACCAGATCCTCCACATCGTCCTGCAGCGCGAAAAGACGCTTGCGCAGGAAGCCGCGCAGATGCGCGCTCAGGTCGGCGAGAAATGCCTGATAAGCGGCTGTATCGCCGTCGAGGCCGCGCACGAACAGCGCCCTCAGCCGTTCCTCCGTGCCGCGCGCAAGCTCGCTACCCGTAGTTCGATTCATCGCGAACTCCGGTTACAGCGCAGACGAAACACTATGCGCGTGCGTGCGCAACGCTGCGCGCATCAGCCCGCCAGCTTGTCTGCGAGAACATCGGCGCGGCGGATTTGCGGCGCTTCGGCGAGCAGTTCTGCCGCGTGCGCCATCAGGGCGGCGGCGACCTTGCCGCTCAGATGGGCGTCGCGGCCCGATTCGTCGTCGAAGGCGTCGAAGATTGCGAACGTCCGGGCGTCGAAGCGCGCGCCGAACCATGCGCGCGTGGCGGGTTCCGCATCGACCAGCGGCTTTGCGCCGGCGAGGAAGGCGGCCAGCGCGTCCTCTTTGCCGGGACGGGCTTTCAGCTCGACGTATAACGCGTAGCGGGTCATGACGATGCTCCGGTGGCCGGGAAGAGATCCCTGTTTATAGTCGCGGCCCTGGGCGTCGTTCGTCAAGCACGGGCTGCGCGGTTTGCTTTCCGATGGCTTTCGGTCATTACGCGGTGTGTGACGTGCTGCGCGTCCGTACGTCTATTCGTCCGGCAGGGGGTTTCGGTTACAGCCAACGGCAAAAAAATATTGCGTCGAAAAAGCGCATCGCGCTGTAACCGCTGGGTGGGCAGCCTCGTATTTACAGGCAGATCGCTCGCGCATCGATAAAGAAGGCGATAACGATCTGAATACTGTTCTTTTTAAACCAATCGAGGCTATATCATGAGCACTCTTAAATTGTCCGCAGCAGCAATAATTCTTGCCACGCTTGCAAGCGGCGCGAGCGCTGCCCAGGCTCAGGGTAGCAGCGTGGAAAAGTGTTACGGCGTTGCGATGGCCGGCCACAACGACTGCAAGGCGGGGGCGGGAACGACCTGCGCCGGCTCGCAAAAGATGGACTACGACGGCATTCACTGGAAGAACGTGCCGACGGGAACCTGCACGTCGATCCAGACGCCGAAGGGCCACGGTTCGCTTACGCCGCTGGAATCCTGATGCGCACGGCCGCCCGACCATCATGAATACGCCATCCGAATGCGGCGCCGGACTCGGCCTCAAGCCGCAGCATTACGACGATGCGCTCAACTGCGATGCGCGTGGCTTGTGGTTCGAAGTCCATCCGGAAAACTACATGGTTGCGGGCGGCCCCCGTCTCGCGTGGCTCGACGCGATACGCGAGCGGCACGCATTGTCGCTGCACGGCGTGTCGATGTCGCTTGCCGCCGACCGCGCGCCGGACGCGGCGAATCTGCATCGCTTGCGTGAGCTTGCGAGGCGTGTGCAGCCCGCGTGGGTGTCCGAGCATCTGGCGTGGTCGGCGTGGGGCGGGCACTATCATCCGGATCTGCTGCCGTTCCCGCGTAACGGTGCGGCGCTCTCGCGCATCGCGGCGAACATCGCGTGCCTGCAGGACACGCTGGGGCAGCGCATTGCCATTGAAAATCCGTCGCACTATCTGCGCGTCGAAGGTCATGAGTGGAGCGAGCAGGCCTTTCTCGCCGAACTGGTGCGGCGCACAGGCTGCGCGTTGCTGCTCGACGTGAACAACGTGTATGTGAGCGCATGCAACATGAGTTTCGATGCGAAGGCATGGCTCGATGCATTCCCGGGCGAATTTGTAATCGAAATCCACCTTGCGGGACATAGCGTCGATACGCAGACGCAGCCGCCACTCCTGATCGACTCGCATGACGCACCCGTCGATGACGCCGTATGGGCGCTCTACCGGCATGTGATCGCGCGTTTCGGTGCGCGGCCCACGCTGATCGAGCGCGACGATCGCATCCCCGCATTCTCGGAGTTACTCGCCGAGCGCGGGCGCGCCCAGGCGATTCTGGATGTTGCGGAGGTGACGGTATGAACACCTCGCTTGCTGCGTTCCAGGATAGTTTTATTCGTGCGCTGTATGGCGCGTCGGAAAGCGATCCGCGTGTGGCGGCGGTGGCCGCTCAACCGGGCTTTGCCGTGTATCGCAATACCGTGTTCAAGGGCTGCGTGGATGCCTTGCAGGCGAATTTTCCGTCCGTGCAGCGGCTCGTCGGCGTGGACTGGTTTCGTGCAGTGGCCCTTGCTTATGCGCGCGCCACGCCGCCCGACGACGCGCGTCTCTTGCTATACGGCGCGACCTTTCCGGCGTTTCTCGAAGCGTTCGAACCCGCGAGCACACTGACTTATCTGCCCGGCGTGGCGCGTCTCGACCGCTTGTGGATCGAGTCGCATGTTGCGCCCGATTTCGTGTCCGAAGTTGGGTCCGAAAACACGACACGGCGCGCCGCAGAAGTCGCGCGTCTTTCACCCGGCGCGTTCTTGCGGAGCGTCCTGCTTCCGAACGCGACTGCACGCTGGGCATGGTTCGACGCGCAACCGGTCTACACGATCTGGCGCGCGAATCGGGAAGAAGTGGCGCTGCCCGATGCACTCGACTGGCGCGGCGAGGGTGCATTGCTGCTGCGCGCAGGCGGACGCGTGACGTGGCGCCAGGTGAGCGAGGGAACCTGTGCGCTGCTCGACGCCTGCGCTGCTGGCGTGACGTTCGGGAATGCAATGGAACGCGCACTTGAGGTCGAACCGGATCTCGATCTTGTGAGCATCACGGCCACGTTGTTTGCCGACGGCGCGATCAGTGCAGCCGTCGCCGGTCCGGACATCGGATTTCACGAAATACACGGAGACTGAAATGGACACGACCCGCAGCGCCGCGGCTTCGCCGCTCTCGCATCTGCGTGCAGGCTGGAATGCCGCCGCCGATCTGGCCAGCCGCATCATCGGTCACTCGCTACTGGCGTTGATTTGCCGCTTTTCGATCGCAGCGATCTTTTTCATGTCGGGCCGCACGAAAGTGAGCGGCTTGCTGACGATCACGCAGGGCACCTACGAACTCTTTCGGAACGAATACAGGATTCCGCTCATCGCGCCGGAACTGGCCGCACATATCGCAGCTTATTCGGAGCACTTCTTTCCGCTGTTGCTCGTGCTCGGACTTTTCACACGCGGTGCGGCGCTCGCGTTGCTCGGCATGACAACCGTAATCGAAGTGTTCGTCTATCCGGATGCATGGCCAACGCATCTCTCGTGGGCCGGTTTGCTGCTCTATATGATCGCGCGTGGTGGCGGCAGGCTGTCGTTGGATCGGGTGCTGGGTATCAAATAGGGAGGTGTTGAATTGAAGGGAGCCGTGGCTTGAACACATATCGACATGCAATGCTAATTTATCTATTGGAAAGCAAACATTCATTTTGTCTGGTTCAGGAAGGATGCGTTTCACGCACGTCGCTTCAAACCTGATCGCCCGGCACCGCATATTATGCGCAATGTATCGTTCGGTGCCCGAATTCATGGTGTGTGCGCCGCATCACGTTATTTCCAGATTCAGTAAGCATAGTTAACGCCGCCAGGCCCGTCCTGGCGCGATTTTTTGGCCGATAATCGTCGCACTTGCGTCTCGCGCGTCGGACAGCGTTCTACGCGGAACGTCTCACCTCGCGGATAACCGGCGCAGCCATTTCAGCGCGCCCGTCGTATCGACCGGGCGCCCCTTCCTTCATCAATATTGGCGATCACGCGAGGCGGAAGTCGTGCGGGTGTCGGGGCGTCCATTGATGGTGGCCAACGGCCGCAAACCAGATCAGCGCCGTTTTCGCGTGGCCGGGAAGGCCTTATGAAGCGGCTGTGCGGTCTTGCGCACACCTGCGCATTGCTGCCGCACACATTGCCCCCGTCCGCTGTGCATTCTGATGACCGTGTTCGCCGGTCATCGCTCCAACCGTTTTTATCTGCCCGTGATTATGACGTCAGCATCATGCCGATCGTGCATGACGCAGTTGCACGGGCATTTTTCCGGCCGGCCATTCCCAGGTATCGCTAACGGAGCGAATTACCCGGAGGGCGGCCTTTAACCACGAGGAGCATCAAATGAAACTTCGCAGCAACTGGCGCAGCGCCCAAAACAATGACGCCGCATTGCCGGCCATTCTCGCAGCGCGCGTCGACCGCTATTACCGGGAGCGCGTGCAGGAGCACTGGGCGGGCGGGCACATCATGATGGGGCGCGAGCCGGGAAACGATGCATTACATCTGTCGAGCAACGACTATCTTTCGATCGCGCGCCATCCCGCGATTCTCGACGCGGTGTGTGCGAATATCCGCGCAGAGGGCAATGGTCTGCTGATGTCCGGCATTTTCCTGCACGGCGACGCGTGTCCGCAGCTTCAACTGGAAGACCGGTTCGCCGCCTATATGGGCGCGGAAGCCGGCGTGCTGTGCCAGTCGGGATTCGCGGCCAATACGGGGCTGATCCAGTCGATTGCCGACGCACAGACGCCGGTCTACGTCGACATGATGGCGCACATGTCGCTTTGGGAGGGCATTCGCAGTGCCGGTGCGCGCGCAATCAGTTTTCTGCATAACGATGTCGATCACCTCGAACAACGCATCGAGCGCAATGGCCCGGGCGTCGTGATTGTCGATTCGGTGTACAGCACGAATGGCAGCGTGGCGCCGCTCGCCGCCATTGCCGATGTTTGCGCGGAACACGATTGCGTGCTCGTGGTAGACGAATCTCATTCGCTCGGCACGCACGGGCCGCACGGCGCTGGACTCGTTGTCGAGCTGGGCCTGACCGATCGCGTCCATTTCCGTACGGCGAGCCTCGCCAAAGCGTTTGCAGGCCGCGCAGGGTTCATTAGTTGTTCGCGTCGCTTTCAGGAGTACTTCAAATTCGAGGCGCTGCCCGCGATTTTCAGTTCGACGCTGTTGCCGCACGAAGTGGCGGGACTCGCGGCCACGCTCGACGTGATCGAACGGGAAGACTGGCGCCGCATGCGGCTTGCCGCGAACGCACGCTACCTGCGCGCGCGGCTCACTGAACTCGGCTACAACCTCAACGGCAGCGAGACACAGATCATCGCGCTGGAAGCGGGCCCTGAGCAGCAGACCATCGTGCTGCGCGACGCGCTCGAAGCACGAGGTATCTTCGGCTCGGTGTTTTGCGCACCCGCGACGGCGCAGAACCGCTCGCTTGTGCGGATTTCGGTGAATGCCGCGCTGACCGATCAGGAACTGGAACGCTTCGTCGATGCGTGCGACGAAATGCGCGACGAGGTGGACATGCGGAACTGGCCGTCCACGCGACGCGCGGCTGGGCGCGGCGCGGCCAGCGCCCGGGTGCGTCAGGTGCAACCCGTGGCAGAGCGGGCGACGGCTTGACGAAGGCGCGGCGTGAGGCCGCGCGATGCGTGTCTCACGCCGCCGGGACTTCGCCGTCCAGCTCGCGCAGATACGTTTCGTAGGGGAGGATTGCATCGAGCGCCAGCCCGGCCGGCTGCTTGATGACCGTGTAGATATAGCGGCGCTCGCCCTGGAAAACCGAAGCCGGGTGCATGTAGGGCTGCCACTCGTCGCATTGCGCCGGGTAGTGGCCCTCGGTTTGCCAGAAATAGGGCAGCTTGCGGTGGCTGTCGAGCTCCTCGAAAAAGCTCGACGGCGCGCCTTGCTCGACGGCGATTTCACGCACGCCGCGCAGCGTCTCGTCCGTGTGGATCACCAGCAGGTACGCCGTGCCCGCTTCGTCGAACATCAAGAGCCCGTGGGGCTGATACGAAAGATAGTGTTCAACGATGCCGAGGCTTTCAAAGAGGCCGCTGACGTGCGCTGCGAGTGCGCCGTCCTTCAGGAATCCATACTCGGAGACCGAGAGCGCGTCGCGCACGGATGCGCCCGCCCAGTCGAGGTACGCGTCCTGCATATCGCGGATCGCGTGGTTCAGTGTTTCGACGGCGTCGACCTCATGCTTGCGGATAAAGCGGTCGATGATGCCTTCGTTGAAACTGCGTACCGCCACGTGTTCGTCGGCTTTGCCGGTGAGCATGATTTTCTTCACGGCGGGGTTGGCGATGCTCCGGCAGAAATCCAGTCCGTTCGGTTCGGGCATGTCGTAATCGACCACCACGACCGAAACCGAATCGAAGCGGGCGGGTTCGTGCACGAGACTGCGGATCGCATCCACGCGCATGGCGACGACCTGCTGAGCGTCGTTTTCTTCGGTGCGGTCGTGATACGGGCTGAAAATGAGTTCCGTGCCCTGTTCGTGCGCGGGGCGCTCATTCAGGAACTTCAGTGCCTGAGTGGATGAATTGAACATCCGGAATGCCAGCCGCGGATCAAGCTGCAGGCTCAGGTTCGACAAAAATGACGCGCTATCGTCGACAAAGGCGACGGTGGTCGGGTACGCGAACGGCTTGATGGCTTTCATCATGGCGCTGGGAAAGTCAAAACGAACTCGGTGTACTCGCCTCGCACCGAAGAACAGGTAATGGCTCCTCCGATGGCTTGCATGACGTCGTAGCAAAAGGCGAGTCCAATTCCTGCTCCGAGCGAGACATCGTCGGTGGCAGTTGCCGAAGTATAAAAGCGGGTGAAGATATGCGGCAAGATATCTGGCGCAATCCCTGAGCCGGTATCGCTGAAAATCAACCGATTTGCACGTGGCCCCGTTTCGAGGCGAATGGAAATATATGCATCGTCAATACCGCCCATATGGCGGAACGCGTTTTTCAACAAATTAAAAAGAACGTGGACGGTCAGCATTTCCGAGCCGCGAAACGAGAAATCGGGACGTAGATTGCACTGCACGCGGCGCCGGTCGCCCTCTCTGAACGGATAGCGCGAGAGCGCCGTTTCCACGCAATGCGCGATTGAACACATTGTTGCGTTTTGCATGTTTCCGCCTGTGAAGCGCGCGGTGGCAAGCAGCATGTCGATGATCGCGTTCGAATAAAGCGCTTCCTGTTCGATGCGGCCCACCACGCCCTGGAGCGAGCGCAGATGCGCCGTGCGGATGCGCGGCACGGGCAAGAGATGGCGTTGCGCAAGCTGGTACGTTTCGAGGAGGCCGGGCAGGAAGCGCATGAGGCCTGCGGCGCCCACGCGGATCGCCACAAGCGGCGTGCGCAGTTCGTGCGCCACGCTGCCTGCGGTGGCGAGCATGGCACGCTCCTGTTCGACCTGGATGCGCTCCTGATCGTAGTTCGCCGCTGCGCCGATTGCCACGGCGAACGAAAAGATCGTGAGGTGGGTGAGGTAATTCGCGCCAAAGTCGACGGGATGGCTGGTCAGGCTATAGGCGAGCATGGCGAGGCCGATGCCGACCACGAACTGCAGCACGAGCATGAGCCAGTCGTGAATCAGCACCATCACGAATGCCGCGATCAGCGCGCTTTCCACCCACACCTGATTGCCGTTGTTCTTGAGCAGCATGAACGTGAAAAAGAACGGCAGCGCAAAGAGGGTGACGCTGTACCAGTACCACGGCAGCAGTTTCTTCGCGGCGGCGGGCCACCGGTCAAACGCGATCACGGGCAGGAACAGCGCGGAGCCGAGCAGGCGCAGCGGGAGATTCTCGTACGGCTGCGGGAAGAGGACTTTCCAGACGTAGTAGTAAAGCGGGAAGCCGATCACCGCCACCAGCGCGAACGGCTGCAATCTCCGTTTTGCATACTGCAGGTTGCGCACCGCGGGCGCGAAGGCTTGCCGGATGCGCGGGCGTATCGACGCCGCTGTGCGCCGCATCCACGTGCGCGGCGAAGTTCTCGGTGCATCCATCTGGGTCAAATCGCTCATGGTTGAAACCGGCGCGCGTGCGCCGCCAGATGATGGGCGCTGCGTCACACGCGGGCGCCAGCCAGTGCAGACAATATCACCAATGCGTAGTGCTCACCCAGTGTTTACGGCATTTAGCCGCCCTGAGATTAGCCCTGATATTTCGCGTTCGATTCACGGTGCATGAATGGCGGAAATCGCGCGTTGCCGCTGTTCGAGCACGAATTGCGCAATGGCGTCGTCAAGCGGTTCCGGAGCATCGCGATGCGGCGAGTGGCCGCCTTGTGCGAGCGCCTGTACACGTGCATGCGGCACTGCGTCACCAATGGCATCGATCTGCGCCAACGTGCCGTAGTGGTCGTCGATGGCTTGCACCACGAGTAGCGGCGCGCGGATCGTGCCGAGCTGATCGACGATATTCCACGATCGGAAAGCCGGACTCAGCCAGATATCGCTCCAGCCGTAGAACGCCGAATCGACATCGTCGTGATAGCGCGCAAGCTTGTCGCGAAGGCTGGTCGTTGCGTACGCAAGTTTCGTTTCGGCGATACCCTCGATCGAGATGTCTTCCACGAAAACGTGCGGCGCGATCACCACGGCTGCGCCGAGCGCATGCGGGAAAAACGCGGCGTAAAGCAGCGCGATCGTCCCGCCGTCGCTATGGCCGATGAGCCACATGCGTTCGCGCTGCGCAGCGCTCACGCCGAGCGCGTCGAGCAGCGCAGGCAGGACGTCGCGGGCCTGATGCGACAGATAATCGACAGGCCACTTCACATCGTGCGGACGCGGCGTCGAGCGCCCATATCCGGGGCGCGACCAGACGAGCCCGCGCATGCCGAGACGCTCGCAAAGCGCCTGTGGCCAGTCTTTCCACATCGCGATCGAGCCGAGCCCTTCGTGCAGGAAGACGGCGAGCGGCGCGTCCGCGCGTTCGACGCCGATCCAGCGGTATTCGATGGAAAGGGCGCTACGCGTCGCAGTGGCGGGAAGTTCGGCAAATTCGCTCGGATTCATGGCTTCAACGGTGCGGCTTTTACGGCTCGCGCAGACGGAATCGCTGGATTTTACCTTTTGCGGTCTTCGGCTGGCTGACGGTGATTGGAGGGCAACCGAACGGCGCGGCGGGCGAGTTAAATAGCTGACTAGATGCGCACGCATCGAACTTGTTCAGGTCATTCGGATAGCGGATTAACGACCTGAATAGATTGACTGGAAATCGTCCAGGGTTCTTGCCTGCGGCGGGCTGAAATGTATTTGCGCACGATCGTTCGCGAAGCGGTAGGATGTGCGAATGGCGGAGGTGACCGCCGTCATATCGCATGGAATATCTGTGAAATTGCGCCTACCCGATGGAGACACGATTCAATGAATCTCGTAGCAGAATTACCGCCCGGCCTGACCGGGCTCGAACAGTTGCAGCACATGATCCAGCATGGCGGGCGCGCGCCGATTGGCGACACGCTCGACTTCCACCTCGTCGAAGTCGAAGCTGGGCGCGTCGTATTCGAAGGCACGCCGGGGCTGCACGCCTATAACCCCATCGGTACGGTGCATGGCGGCTACGCCGCCACGCTGCTCGACTCCGCATGCGGTTGCGCGGGACATTCGCGGCTCGGTGCGGCACAGGGCTACACGACGCTCGAACTGAAAGTGTCGTATCACCGTGCGATGACGGTCGATACCGGGCCGGTGCGCGCGGAAGGCCGCGTGATTACGATTGGCCGTCGCGCAGCCTTCACCGAAGCCACGATCACCGACAAGGCCGGCAAGGTCTACGCAACGGCCACGTCCACGCTGCTCGTCTTCGAGCGCTAATGCGCCGACGTTGCTAGACCTCTTTCGTATCGAACAGCAGGAGGTCGGCGCCCGCGTCTGCAAAGTTGCCGACGTCGCGTGCTGCCGCCTGGCCTTCGGGCGAGCCAAGACCGGCACCCAGGGCTTCGAAGCTGTCGAACTCCAGCACGGCTGCGAGGTGGTACGACGAGGGGCCCTGCGGCGTCGTCACCGGGCCCGTGCTGATCTCGTAGCGCGCGAGCCCGGGGATCTGCTTTGCGAGCGGTACATGCTTCGCCATGTAGTAGGCGTCGAATGCGACGGGATCTGCAGGCGTTTTGTAGAGCACGACGAGTTTGGCCATGGCGATATCTCCTGAGTCGATGGACGAGGACTGCACGCGCGGAAACGCAATTCACCGCGCTTCACTGCAATTCGCCGCGCTTTCCGCGCCGCTGGAATTAAACGGCGTCGCGCGCCTTGTCCTCGATGAGGCGCACGAGTGTGTGGAGCAGCCGGTTTGCAGGCGTGGGCACGCCAAGCGCCGTGCCGCGCCGTACGACGAATCCGTTGAGGTGGTCGATTTCGCTGCGCTTGCCGCGCGCAAGATCCTGCGCGGTGGATGAGTATTGCCCCGGCATGGTTTCTGCAATGCGACGTACGGCGACGTCGATATCGGGCGGCAGTTCGACGTCATCGGCTTGCGCGAGCGCGACGCATTCGGCCACCACGTCGCGCATCGAATCGCGCACGCCTTCGCCCTCGACGAGCCGCCCATAAGGCAACTGCGAAATTGCCGAAAGCGCGTTGTACGCGCAGTTGAGGATCAACTTGGCCCACAATGCACCGCGCACGTTATCGGAAATCTCGACGGGAATCTGTGCGGCGGCCAGCGTTTGCGCGACGGCCTCGCTGTGTGGCGAAGGTTCGATCACGAGTTCGCCGCGTCCGTGATGGCGCACGTGGCCGGGGCCGGCCATTTCGGTGGCGACGTAGACGACCGCCGCCGCCACGTCCTGAGCGACCACGCCGCGCAGGCGCTCGGCGTTGTCGACGCCGTTTTGCAGCGTGAGCACGAGCGCATCGGCGGCGAGGTGGGGTTTGATGGAAGCGCCTGCGCTTTCGGTGTCGGTCGACTTCACGCAGAACAGCACGAGTTGCGCGCCGGCAACGGCGGCGGGGTCCGTGCTGGCCGTTAGGTGCGGGGGGCCAATGCGTTCGTCGAACTGCTGGGTCTCGAGGCGCAGACCTTCGTGTGCGATGACGTCCACGTGCTGCGAACGGCCGATCAGCACGACGTCGTGTCCCGCGCGCGCCAGCATGCCGCCGTAATAACAGCCCACCGCGCCCGCGCCCATGACTGCAACTTTCATACTTGTTTCTCCAATCCGGGGTCTCTCTATTGCATTGATCTACGCTGGCGCGCTCGCAGTGGCGGCTGTGCACTCATGCGTGCCCGCGCCTTCGCCAGGCGACGTATGGTACATGATGCCGCACCCGCGTTTTAGCGCGCGCCCGCGTGGCTGCCGGATTGCCATGGCGCACGATTCTCCGGTCCGATCTAACAGTGTCTTCGCGGAGCGCCCATTTATCCGGGCGCGTTACCTCCCTAAACTTTCTTCAACGGATGCAGAAAAGCACTGCACCGGTATCTGGAATTTCTGGAGGTATCGTCATGAGCTCGCTCATCAAGACTGTTGCGCTCGCTACCGTGCTTGCAATACCGGCTGTTTCTTTTGCGCAGGCGCAATCCACCAATGGGCCTGTTACGCGCGCTCAGGTTCGCAACGAACTGGTCCAGCTGGAAAAGGCCGGTTACCGTCCGAGCGCAAAGGATGAGTACTATCCGAGGGACATCCAGGCGGCAGAAGCGCGCGTCAATGCGGAAAACAGCGTACAGGCGAGCGGCTACGGCGCGGCGACGGGCGGCACGTCACAGGACGGCGCTCCGCATGGTGGCGCGGTCATCGGCTTCTCGCCGCGGGACAATTTCGGCGGCCACTAAAGTTCGATGTATCGCCGTTCGATGTATCGCTGTTCGATGTGTCGCTGTTCGATGTGTAGCCGGCAGCGGCGCTAGCGCCGCCGCGCGGCGCGCTCGGCCGCGTGCGTTACGGCTTCGGCGGCTTCGTGGGCGCCGCGCCTGTCGAGGCGGTCGGCGAGTACTTCAAGAAAGATCGCAAGATCGACGTCGCCGTACTGGGCCACGAACCCGTCGATTACTTCGGCGATTGCGGTCGCGCGGCTTTGCAGTGTGAGTGTGCTCGCGATGTATGAGCTTCCGCGCGCCAGTTCCAGTCCGTATTGATCGTCGCATCCGGCCGGACTCATCGAGCGCCGGTTTTTTTTTGCGTGGTCCATGATGTTGGGCCTGGCGGGCGAACGGATGCGGGTCTCATGCCAGGCGCATCCGTTTGCCGTCCCCGTGGCCAGTAAAGCGTTTGGTCTGCGTGCGGCGCGGCGTCCGCAACGCGCTTTATTCTCGTCTTCCTGCATGCCCGCGTATTTGATCCGCTGTGCATGCGTGCCGCAATACCTGGAATCAGGTAGGGTCGGCGTTCGTGTCGGGGCGCGGGCAACACTCCGGCACGTGCAATTGTGCGAAGCTACGGTTGTCCGCGCAAGCAGATTCCGCGGCTGGCGTTCCACACCGTGTTTTACGGCCTTTTTTGTGGCCTGGTTTGTGGCGTGGTTTGTGGTCTTTTCCCGCGGTTTTTTGCCTTCGCCCATGAATCTACCGCTTCCCGAAACGCATGAATCGGTACTGCCCGGTCCGCTCCTGATCGTCGAAGACGACCCCTTGATGCAGCGGCGCCTCGGCACCATCCTCGCGAGCCTCGGCTATCCGGCCGACGCCATGATGTATGCGGGCGGCATACGCGCCGCACAGGCGCTGCTCGCCGAGCAGCCGTTCGCGATGGTACTGGCCGATATCGGGCTGCCCGACGGCAACGGGATCGACCTTGTCCGCGACCTTTATACGCGTGATCCGGCATTGCCGATTCTGGTAATCTCGGCGTGGAGTACCGAGCAGATCATCGTCACGGCGCTGGAAGCCGGGGCAACGGGGTATCTGCTCAAGGAACGCGACGACATCGAGATTGCGTTGTCGATCCGCAGCGCATTGCGCGGCGGTGCGCCAATCGATCCGTTTGTCGCCAGGCGGATTCTCGACATGGCCGGAGCGGGGCCGGCCACCAGAATGAAGAGCGGGGCGCAGACAGCGCCGCTCGCGAAGTCGCTGAGTCCACGGGAGATCGAGATTCTCGCGCTGGTCGGAAAGGGGCTGACCAACCGTGAGATATCGGAAGTGCTGACCTTGTCCAGGTTGACGGTCGAATGCCACATCAAGAATATCTACAAGAAGCTGGCGGTCAATTCGCGCACGCAAGCGGTTTTCGAGGCGCGCACCTATGGTTTGTTGCCCTGATCGGGGCGCTCTGTCTTTTGCATCTCGGCGCAGCGGCGGCTGCGTCTTCCTCACCCGACGATCTCTCCACAGGCACACTCGCGTTCACGCGCATCGAAGCCGCACGCAGCGACTGGCACGCCGTGCAGCCGCCCGCAACGGGCTGGGTCGACGTGACGCTGCCCGACGGCTGGGCGAGGCGCTGGCCCGGCTTCGATGGCGTCGTGTGGTATCGGCTCACCTGGCAGGCTCCGCCGAACTCGCCGCCGCTTGCGGTCACTCTCGACTATCTGAACATGGCGGGTGCGCTCTTTCTGAATGGCACGCTGCTCGATCGCGACGTCTCGCTCGTCGAGCCGCTCACGCGCGCCTGGTACACGCCGCGCTACCGGCTATTGCCCGCGCCGCTCGTGCATGAGGGCGAAAACACGCTGATCGCGCGCGTATCGGGACTCGCAGCGTTTTCGCCGGGACTCGGCAGGGTGACAGTGGGCGATCCGCACACGTTGGCCGCAGTCTATGCGCGCGCACTCTTCCTGCGGCGCGATCTGCAGCTATACAGCCTTGCTGTGACGGCGACGCTCGGCTGCTTCTTCTTTACGCTATGGCTGATGCGGCGCGGCGAAGCAGCGTATGGCTGGTTCAGCGTGATGTCGCTCGCGTGGTGGTGGGTGGCGTTCAACGAAGTGACGACCACGCCCTGGCCGTTCGCGAGCAACAACGCCTGGGAGCGCGCGAATTCCATCGCTTTGATCGTCTACAGCGGTGCGTTCGCGATGTTCATCGTGCGCTATAGCGAGCGCCGCTTGCCGCGCCTCGAACGCGCGCTCTGGGCCGTGGTGTCGATCGGCGCGTTGGCAATGCTCGCCGTGCCGCACACGAGCATTGCAACGACGCGCATCGTGCTCGCGCTCGCTGCGGCGGGTATTTTTTTGCTGACGTGCAGCGCGTTTCTGTGGTTTGTCTGGCGTCGCGGGCGCATGGACCAGCGCATCGTGGCGTTGAGCACCGTGGCTTTCTTCGCCGGGGGCGCACATGATCTGCTCACTTTCATCGGCGTCCTGAACGGCAACATCTACTTTGCCGCCGTGGCCGCGCAGTTGCAGATGGTGTCGATGGCGCTGATGCTGGCGTGGCGGTTTGTCGATTCGCAGCGCCGCGTCGAGCGTTTTAATGACGACCTGAACCGCGGCATCGCGGCGGCACGCGCGGAACTCTGGCAGACGCTCACGCGCCAGTACGAACTCGAAGTTGCCAATGCACGGCTTTCAGAGCGCGTGCGGCTCGCTCACGAACTGCACGATGGCCTGGGCGGCACGATCGTCGGCGCCATCGCGGAACTCGAACACGCGCCGGAGCCGCCGCCGCCGGGCCGTTCGCTTTCGATTCTCAAGGAGCTGCGCGACGACCTGCGCATCATCGTCGATGCGGCTTCGAGCGAGGAGCGCGGCGAATTCGCGCTGGCCGGCCAGATCTGCTCGCTGCGGCACCGGCTCATGCGACTGTTCGAGCAGCAGGGCGTAGCGTGCCGCTGGACGCTGGAGGGGCTCGACAGCTGCCGTCTGCCAGGCGCGCGCGGGCTCGATCTCATGCGCATCATTCAGGAAGCGCTGACCAACGTGCTCAAACACAGCCAGGCCTCGCAGGCAGAGGTGGCGCTGCGGCGCGAAGGCAATACGTTGCATCTGACGATCACCGATAACGGCATCGGCTTCGACACGCGCGAGATCGCACCGGGCGGTGCGGGCATGCGCAGCATGCGTGCGCGCGCGGCGCGGCTGCGCGGCACGCTGACCATCGAATCGGCGCCGGACGGCACGCGCATCGTGCTCGTCATGCCGCTCGACGTGACGGTCGCATTCGCGCGCTGACGTCGTCCGCAGTATCGACATCACTGCGCCTGCGTTTTCTCCCAGCCGCCGCCAAGCGACAGGAACAGCTTCACCTGGTCGCGCGCCACCTGGCTTTCTGCCGCCGCGACCTGCGCGTGCACGGAAGTCAGCGTGCGCGTTGCGTCGAGGTCGGACAGGAAAGAGTCGCGTCCGGCCGCGTAGAGCCGGTGCGTTTCGTCGGCGGACTCCTGTGCCGTCGCGTAGGCCGTGCGCAGCGCGTCGGCGCGCTGGTCGTCCGCGGCGTAGGCCGCGAGGCTCGACTGCGTTTCGCGCAGCGCGTTGAGCACGACGCCGTCGAAGTGCGCGAGCGCGCCGCTCGTCTCGGCTTCGGCTTCGCGCACGCGCGCACGTTGCCCGTTGATCGGGAACGACCAGCTGATCAGCGGTC
The DNA here is from genome assembly GCF_004298475.1 of Paraburkholderia sp. Taxonomy (GTDB): domain Bacteria; phylum Pseudomonadota; class Gammaproteobacteria; order Burkholderiales; family Burkholderiaceae; genus Paraburkholderia; species Paraburkholderia denitrificans. The sequence goes on from NZ_SCRP01000012.1 coordinate 80,997, forward strand.
CGATCGACCAGCGGTTGGTGGCCGGCGTGAACAGATCGCCCGCAATGCCGAGCGTTCCCGCACCCGCGCCGATGCTGATCGACGGATAGAGCGCCGCCGTCGCCACGCCGATGCGCGCCGTCGATGCCGCAAGTTTGCGCTCGGCCTCGCGCACATCGGGCCGGCGCTTCAGCAGCGCTGCGCCGTCGCCCACGGGAATCGGCTGCTTGAGCTGCGGCAGGTGCGTGCAGGCGAGCGCGCCGGGCGGCAGGTCGGCGGGCGCGCGCGCGAGCAGCATCGCAAGCTGATATTGCGCGATGCGGCGGCGCGCCTCGAAGCGGGGAATGTCGGCGGCAAGCGTCTGCGCCTGCGTCAGGCCGCGCGTCACGTCGGGCTGGTTGCCGCGGCCCGCGTCGCGCAGCCGCTTGGTGAGCGCGACGCGTTCGCGCGCGAGCTTCAGCGACTCCTGCGCGATGGCGAGTTCCTCGGCGGCCGAGCACGATTCGACATACGCCTGCACGACGTCCGCGACCACGGTGATGCGCGCGAGATCGGCGGCGGCCTGCACGGCCTCGTCGTCGGCGCGGGCCGATTCCACGCCGCGCCGCAGCTTGCCGAACAGATCGATCTCATACGAGACGTTCAACGCGAGATCGCCTTCGTACGCGACCGGGAGCTTGCTGGTGAGCAGGTACTGTTCCGCCGATTCCTGCGCGCGCACGAATGCGGCGCTCGCGCCGCCCGAGAAACCGCCCTGTTCGTCCGCGACCTGCACGGCCGCGCGCGAGCGCGCGAGGTTCGCGGCGGCGACGCGCAGGCTCGTGTTCGACTGCAGCGCCGCTTGCACGAGTTCGTCGAGCGCGGGGTCCTCGTAGAGACGCCACCAGTCGGCGGGCGCTTCGCCTGAGGCGACGGGTGCATGCTGCACGCCGTCGATCGGTCCTTGCGCCAGTGGGGCGTTAACGAGCGCGTCTTTCGGCAGCCGGTAATCGGGCCCGACATTCATGCAGGCGCCAAGCGCGAGTGCAAGCGGCGCGAGCGCAAGCGTGCGCCAGAGCGGACGACGTGTCATTGCGACGCTCCGGCTGCACTGGTTGCGCTCGCATTCATCCCGCCCGAAGCGCCCGCAGCACCCGAAGCGTTCGTGGCTGCTGCCGCACCGCCGCCGCTTGTGCCGCTTGCACCCGTTGCACCCGTTGCACCGCTCGCGCTACCGGCTGCGGCGGCGCTTCGGTTCTCGCTTGCGGACGTGCGCACCGCGACGGTTGCCGTGCGGCCTGCGATCATGCGGAAATCTTCGGGCACTTCGTCGAGCGCGACGCGCACCGGAATGCGCTGCGCGAGCCGCACCCAGCTGAATGCGGGATTCACGTTCGGCAGCAGATTCGGGCCCTGCGCGCGGTCGCGGTCCTCGATCCCGGCGACGATGCTCTGCACGTGTCCGCGCAGCACGCGCCGCTCGCCCATTACCGAAATGTCGACCGGCTCGCCGATATGGATGCTGCCCAGCTTCGTTTCCTCGAAGTAGCCGTCCACGCGGAACGAGTGCAGATCCACGACCGCGAGCACCGGACGGCCCGACGACACATATTCGCCGACGCGCGGCGCGCGGTCGTTCAGATAGCCGTCGACGGGGCTCACGATCGTCGTGCGCTGCAGGTTCAGGCGCGCGGTGTCGACCTGGACCTGTGCGTCCGCAACGGCCGCTTCGCCCTGCTCGACGCGCGTGCGGCTCTCTTCGCTCGATTCGCTCGCAACGAGATTGCCGAGTGTCAGGTTGCGCGCGTATTCGCGCTTCGCCTGGGCGAGGGTCGCGCGGCGCTGATCGAGCGTGGCCTGCGCGAGCCGCAGCGCGAGCGCGTAGCGTGCCCGGTCGATCACGAACAGCACCTGGCCTTGCTTGACCGGCTGGTTGTCGGCGACTTCGACTGCGGTGATGAGGCCGCCCACGTCGGGCGCGACCTGGATCACGTCGGCGCGGACGTGGCCGTCGCGCGTCCACGGCGAGAACATGTAGTAGTTGACGATGCGCCACAGCACGACAGCGGCAATCGCGACGACGACGAGCGTCAGCAGGATCCTACCTGCGGAGAACAGGGTCTTTTTCACGTTAGTTGGGCATGAAACGATGCGAAACGACGATGACGGCAGCCAGTACGAAGACATAGATGCCGAGATCGAAAATGGAGCGGTGCCAGACGAGCCGGTAAAAGCCGATGCGCGTGAGCACCTTGCCGATCACGATGTTGATGAGGTACGCGATCAGCATGAGCACGAGCACGGCCGGCACGAATACGCCGAAGATATCGATTTCTCCGATCATGGTGCGAGGCTCGAAAGTAGAAGAGTGGAACGGGGGCTCATGCGTGGACCTCTGCGGCGGCGTGCGGCGGATTCGTGCCCTGCTGCGGAAACAGCGACAGCCGCATGCCCACGAGCGCATGCCGCGCGTCGCTCATCCAGCGCTGCGAGGCGCTCGCGCGGCGGCTCGTGCCCGAAGGGGCAGCGGGCGTATCCGGCGCATCGGGCGCCTCCGGCGCAACTGCAGCGGCGCCATGCGCTGCGATGCGCCCGAGCGCGTCGTCGATGGTGTGAAGCAGCGTCTGCGGCGCGTCCTGGCGCGCGCTCGCTTCGGCGCACTTCGCGTAATGAGCACTGATGCCCAGCAGCACGCGGTCGATGGCATCGGGAAGGTCGCCGCCGAGCTTGCGGCGCGAGCGGCGCAGATCGAGCGCATTCAGTGCGATGCGCAGATCGCGGAAGCTCTCGATCGACGGATGGCGATGCTCGTCCGAGGCGGCCAGACGCGGGATCAGCTGCATCAGGCGGTCGAGCATGCGCGAGGCGAGATTGCGCTGGTTGCCGAGCGGCGCGGAGGAGGCGGAGAGCGCGACGTCGTGCCAGCTCGAACGCAGCAGGCGCTTCGCAGCGAGTTCGGCGCCGAACGGGCGCGCCACGCGCGTCCAGACGAACGCGAAGAGCAGCCCCGCGACGCCCGCGAGGTTGCTGTTCAGAAACACGAGAAAGTCGGCGTCGTAGGCGCCCTGAAGGCTGATGAAGGTGGCCGTGTTCACGACGACGAGCATCGTCACCATGCTGAACTGCGGGCGCGGAATCAGCGTGCCGATCAGGATGAACGGCACCGCGAAGATCACGATCAGCATCGCGAAATCGTGGACGTGCGGCAGCACCACGAACAGATAGAGCCCGGCGAACACGACGCTCGCGCAGGTCGAGAGGAAAAAGCGAAACACCATCGGCGCGGGTTCGTCGAGCGCCGCGAAAAAGCAGCACGCCACCGCCGCGAGCGAGACGGCGGCCGCGCCGTCGTGCCAGCCCGAACTGATCCATAGCGAGCATGCGGCGATGATCGCGGTCACCGGCACGAGGCTCGAAATCAGCATCATGCCGCGGTCGAAGAAACGTTCGGTGCCGCCGAGCCGCCAGTGGCGGTAGCGCGGCTGCCACGCGGCCGATTCGTGTGCGATGAGCGCGCGCAGCGACCGGCAGTCCTGCCACACGTCGATCACCTGGCCGAGCCGCCAGAGTGCATTCGAAAGCAGCGCGCCGTCCCAGCCCGTGAGCGATTCACGTGCGGGTTGCAACGCGGCGATGCGTGTGTGCAGGCTGTCGGCCACCGGATCGCCTGCATCGTCGTGCATGTTGCGCGCGCGCAGGGCGAGCGGCGCGGTGATCCATTGCGCGGCGTCGGCCAGCAAGGCGTCAAGGCCGGCAGGGCGCACGTGCAGGTTGCGCAGCGCGGCCAGCGGATCGGCGAGCGCGGAGATCATCGGCAGGAAGAGCAGCATGCGCCCGCGCATCGCTTCAGCGCGCGCGAGGATTTCCGGGTGCGTGTGGTCGTAGCTCAACTGGCTCAACAGGAATTCGAGGCCGTTGATCGTGCTCGCAAGCCGCTGCCGGCACTGCGAAATGTCCGTCCCCGCGAGGTGGCCGAGGAGCGCTTCGCGGCCATAGAACGCGGCGTCGCGAAACCATGCGTCGGCGCGCTCGATCAGCGTGGGTGCAAGCCGGCTCGGCAGCACCGTGCTTCCCACCACGCTCGCGCAGACGATGCCGAGCGTGATTTCTTCGGTTCGCGCGAGGGCCACGTCGAATATCGTGCCCGGATCGGTCACCGTGGGCAGCGCGATGAGCGGCATCGTATAGCCCGCGAGCATGAACACGTAGCTGCGCGCGGTGCGGTCCGAGATGGCCATATAGAGCAGCGTGCCGGTCCACAGCGCGACGATCACGCTGAAGAGGTACGGCATTTCGACGAAGGGCGGCACGAGCAGCACGGCGGCAGCCGCGCCGAGCGCCGTGCCGAGCGCACGATAGAGCGCCTTCGAGCGCGTCGCGCCGACGAACGGATTCGACACGATGTAGACGCTCGCCATTGCCCAGTACGGACGCGGCAACTGGAAATAGAGCGCGAGATAGAGCGCGAGCATCGACGCGGCGAACGTCTTCACCGAAAACAGCCAGTCGCGGTAGGTCGGGTAGTTCATGACGCCGTTCAGTCGTGATGCGCGGCGTCGGCCGCATTGAATGCATCGAGCACGCGCAGCGTCGCTTCGAGGTCGGCGCGCGTCACGCCCTTTAGCACGCGCTCGCGCAGCGCACGCAGGTCGCGCTCCATCTTCGCGGTGACGGCGCGGCCTTCGTCGGTCAGCGAGATCGTCTTGGCGCGGCGGTCGTCGGGATCTTCGTCGCGGCGCACGAGGCCCGCAGCGCAGAGCTGGTCGAGCAGGCGCACGAGCGACGGCCCTTCAATGCCGATGTATTCGGCGAGCGTGACCTGGCGCACGGCTTCGCCGAGCCGCCCCGCAGTGAGCAGCGGCGCTGCGCACGCTTCCGACACGTTATACGCGGCGAGCGCGCCGTGAATGGTGCGCCGCCACTTGCGCGAGGCGAGAACGAGCGTGCTGCTGACGGCAAGTCTTAAGGTATGAAGATTCGACATCGGCGGGATAAAAGGCCAGGGCAATTCGGTAGCAAACTATCTATTTCGGCTGATCACGCCATTATCGGATGGTATGCGAGTCAGCCAACCTGTGCTTCCTGGGTGAGCGAAGCGTGTCTTTTGCGGCGTGTCTTGTGCGAGCTTACGGGGAGCCTTCGGCACTCCTGCGCGCAAGCAGCGCAGGTAGCTCCGCCATGTCGGCGAAGACGTGTGCGACGCCCGCTTCGCGCAGCGCATCGGCGCTGCTGTGACCCGGCGCGCCCGGGCTGTAGCCGAAGACGGTCGCGCCCGCGGCGAGACCCGCACGCGCGCCCGTTACCGTGTCTTCGATCACCGCGCAGCGCGTGGGCGCGACGCGCAGGCCGGCGGCTGCCGCGAGATAGACATCCGGATGCGGCTTGCTGCGCGGCATTTCATGGCCGCTGTAGATGTGCGCTTCGAAGCATTCGAACAGGCCCACCTTGCGCAACTGCAGTTCCAGCTTGCGGCGGTCCGCGCCCGAAGCGACCGCGATGCGCCCGTCGAATGCCGCGTGCACGGCGCGTACGGCGGCAGGGGCGCCCGGAATTTCCACCAGATCGCGTTCGAGCGCTTCGTTGCGGCGCGCGCGAAATTGTTCGAGCCAGGCGTCGTCGATGGCGAAACCCGTATGGGCCTCGATGCGCGCGGCCTCGTCCTTGACCATCTTGCCCACGAAAATGCGCATCGCGTCCTCGATGTCGAGCGTCCAGCCGAGTTCGCCGAGCATCTGCACGAGCACGACGTGCGTGATGCGTTCGGAGTCGACCAGCACGCCGTCGCAGTCGAAGAGCACGGCATCGAAGGGGATGTGGGACATCGTGAGTCTGGGTTCGCGTCAGGTGGCGCAGGGGCCGGGATTGCGCGCACGCTGCCCGCGACGCGCAAGGGCGCGATGATAACCGGACTTGGGGCAGAGCGTCGCGTTCGTCTGCAAATAGTGCGTTTGTTGGAAGGTGAGTGAAAGATTTGGGTTACTCGACAGGCTGATCGGGCCGCGGCCCGCGCCGGAAATGAAGACGGTTGCGCCCGCACTGTATGACGAACTTGAATTGTCGCCCGCGTTTATCTGCGTGCGTGCGCGGCGTATGTGAGTTTTGTCGCGTGCCGTATTCAGGGTTGTCCGGTTGTTCATAAGGCGCGTTCATTGCGCAATGCTGATATTTCGGATTGCCCGGACGACTGGCTCCAAACTGGGCTCCGATGTACCGCAAATACCGCAGATACCCTTCAAAAACACGCCTGCGGTATAGGAAAAATCGACGGTTGCGCTTGCAAGGGTTTATTGGTAGTATCCGCCGAATCGCTGATTCAGGCCGGAACACCTTTCCGGTACGAAATGCAGCGAACGGGGCAGGCGGATCGCTTGCGCAAAACAGGCTGCATCCCTTGCAGTCTCGCCGAACTCGGCCGCTACACCGCGGCCGATACTTGCCGGGCCCCGTCACGTCTTTTTTTCTCAGGCTCGTCAAGGTTGTTCCCCAATGCAGTTCGATTGGGGTGCTGTTCGTTTGCGCAGGTCAATCCGTTTGACCGGATGACCCAGAACAATCGAGGAGCACCTGATGACGTTGTCCCGCCTTACCTCTCTTTCCGTGGCTGCCGCGCTGCTCGCCTTTGGTGCGTATGCACAAGCCGACACCGTGAAAATCGCCATCGCGGGTCCGTTCAGCGGCCCGGTCGCCCAGTACGGCGATATGGTCAAGGCGGGCGCGCTGACCGCCATCGAGCAGATCAACGCTGCAGGCGGCGCGAACGGCAACAAGTTCGAAGCCGTCCTCATGGACGACGCATGCGAGCCGAAGCAGGCTGTCGCCGTCGCGAACAAGATCGTTTCGCAGCATATCCAGTACGTCATTGGCCACGTGTGCTCGGGCTCGACGATCCCCGCTTCGGATATCTACGAGAACGAAGGCGTCGTCATGGTTACGCCGTCGGCCACCGCGCCGCAGCTCACCCAGGGCAAGAAGCGCCAGTTCATCTTCCGCACCATCGGCCGCGACGACCAGCAAGGTCCCGCTGCTGCCGCGTACATCATCAACAAGATCAAGCCGAAGAAGGTCGCGATCCTGCACGACAAGCAGTCGTACGGCCAGGGCATCGCAACGTCGGTGAAGGGCGCGCTCGACAAGGCGCACATCCCCGTCGTCGTATTCGAAGGCATCAACGCTGGCGATTCGGATTACTCGGCAATCGTCACGAAGCTCAAGTCGCAAGGCGTGGACTTCGTCTACTTCGGCGGCTACCACCCGGAAATGGGCCTGCTGCTGCGCCAGTCGCGCGAGCAAGGTGTGAAGGCAACGTTCATGGGGCCTGAGGGCGTGGGCAACAAGGACGTGACGGCTATTGCCGGTCCCGCGTCTGAAGGCATGCTCGTCACGCTGCCCGCCGACTTCTCCGCCGATCCGGCCAACGCAAAGCTCGTGAAGGCATTCACCGACGCGAAGCGCGACGCCAACGGTCCGTTCCAGATGCCGTCGTACGCGGCGGTTCAGGTGATCGCCAACGGCATCGCGGGCGCGAAGAGCACCGACCCGACCAAGGTCGCGGCATACCTGCACAAGAACGCGTTCAACACGCCGATCGGCAAGGTGGAATTCGATGCGCAGGGCGACCTGAAGGCATTCCGCTTCGTCGTCTACACGTGGCACAAGGACGCCACGAAGACCGCCGCCAACTAATCGCGGCGTGTCACCGGGACGCCCTGCTCCTCGTCGTGACGGGCGGGGCGTTTTCGAATCCGGGCTTGACCGGTTTTACCGGTCTTGTCGCCGCGAGGCTTTCGCATGAATGATTTTCTTCCGCAGTTCACCCAGCAGCTCATCAACGGGCTTACGCTGGGTGCGATCTATGCGCTGATCGCCATTGGCTACACGATGGTCTACGGCATCATCGGCATGATCAACTTCGCTCACGGCGAGATCTACATGATCGGCGCCTATGTGGGCCTCGTCACGCTCACGGCCATCGGCACGTCGGCGGGCTATCCGCTGCCGCTCGTGCTGGGTGCGGCGCTCATCGTTTCGGTGCTCGTCACCGGGCTCTACGGTTTCGCGGTCGAACGCGTGGCGTATCGGCCGTTGCGCGGCGGGCCGCGCCTCGTGCCGCTCATCTCCGCGATCGGCATGTCCATCTTCCTGCAGAACTACGTGCAGATCGGGCAGGGCGCGCGCGACGTGTCGGTGCCGGAACTGATCTCCGGCGCGCTCGACTTCAACATGGGCGGCAACTTCGACGTGACGATTCCGTATGCGCGCATGTTGATCGTCGGCGTGACGCTCGTGCTGATGATCGCACTGACGCTCTTCATCACCCGTTCGCGCTTGGGCCGCGCCTGTCGCGCCTGCGCCGAAGACATGAAGATGGCCAATCTGCTCGGCATCGACACGAACCGCGTGATCTCGCTCACGTTCGTGCTCGGCGCGATGCTGGCCGCCGTGGGCGGCGTGCTGATCGGCCTCACGATCGGCAAGCTCAATCCGTATATCGGCTTTATCGCGGGCATCAAGGCTTTCACGGCGGCAGTGCTCGGCGGCATCGGCAGCATTCCGGGCGCGATGCTCGGCGGCGTGCTGCTCGGTCTGGTCGAAACCTTCGCTTCGGGCTACATGCCGGCGGAGTACAAGGACGTGGTCGCGTTCGGCCTGCTCGTGCTCGTGCTGCTGTTCCGTCCCACCGGCCTGCTCGGCAAGCCGGACGTCGAAAAGGTGTGAGGACGTCATGAGTCAACCCCTTCCGATTTCCGTGGGCGCACAACACGCGCACGGCGCCTCGTCTTCGCAGACCGTCAAGGGTGCGTTCGCCGCCGCACTGGCGACGATCATCCTCACCGCGCCGGTCCTCGGCCTGCAACTCACGCTCGACGGCTATCAGGTCGCGCTGCATCAGCATTGGCGGCCCGTCTGGATCGCCGCTGCAATCGTGTTCGTGTTCCAGCTCGTCAAGCCGCTCTTCAAGCGCGCGATGCTCGGCGTGCGCCTGCCCGCGCTGCCCGCGCCCGGCGCGAAACAGCAGCGCGTGGCGATCTGGGCGCTGCTCGCGTTCGGCTTCGTGTTCGCCTTCATCGGCTCGCGCGGCGCCGTGGACGTCGCGACGCTCGCGCTGATCTACGTGATTCTCGGCCTCGGCCTGAACATCGTGGTGGGCTTCGCGGGTCTGCTCGATCTCGGCTACGTCGGCTTTTACGCGGTCGGCGGCTACACGTATGCGCTACTCAACCAGTATTTCGGTCTCACGTTCTGGGAGTGTCTGCCGCTCGCAGCCCTCGCATCGGCCACGTTCGGCTTTCTGCTCGGCTTTCCGGTGCTGCGTCTGCGCGGCGACTATCTTGCGATCGTCACGCTCGGCTTCGGCGAAATCATTCGCCTCTTGCTGAACAACCTCACGACCATCACCGGCGGGCCCGACGGTATTTCGGGCATTCCGAAGCCGACCGTGTTCGGTATCGAAATGGCGCGCCACGCGAGCGTGGAAGGCGCGAAGACATTCCATGAGCTGCTGGGTTGGGAATACAACGGCGAGCACATGGTGATCTTCCTTTATCTGCTCGCGCTCGTGCTGGTTGCGTTCACACTCTTCGTCACGAGCCGCCTGTTGCGCATGCCGATGGGCCGCGCATGGGAAGCGCTGCGCGAGGACGAGATTGCATGCCGCTCGCTCGGGCTGAACCCGACGCGCGTGAAGCTCTCCGCATTCACGCTCGGTGCTTCGTTTGCGGGTCTCGCCGGTGCGTTCTTTGCAGCGCGCCAGGGGCTCGTCACGCCCGAGTCGTTTACGTTCATCGAATCGGCGCTGATTCTCGCGGTCGTCGTGCTCGGCGGCATGGGTTCGCAACTGGGCGTGGTGCTCGCGGCGGTCCTGCTGACCGTGCTGCCGGAAGTGGCGCGCGGCTTCGCCGAATACCGGATGCTGATATTCGGCCTGGTGATGGTGCTGATGATGATGTGGCGTCCGCAGGGCCTTCTGCCGGCAAGCCGTCCGCATGTGGAGTTGCCGCGATGAGCGCTGAACAGTTGTTGAAAGTATCGGGCCTGCAAATGCGCTTTGGCGGCCTGCTCGCCGTCGACGGAATTGAATTCGATGTGCGCGCAAACGAAGTGTTCGCGATCATCGGCCCGAACGGCGCGGGCAAAACGACGGTGTTCAACTGTGTCGGCGGTTTTTATAAACCCACTGCGGGCGACATCCGCCTGCAGGGCCAGGCGATCACCGGCTTGCCGAGCCATCAGGTGGCGCGGCGCGGTCTCGTGCGCACGTTCCAGAATATTCGTCTGTTCCGGCAACTCACGGTGCTGGAGAACCTGATGGTTGCCCAGCATCTCAAGGTCAACCGCAACATCCTGAGCGGCCTGTTCACGACGCCCGCGTATCGCCGCGCCGAGCGTGCGGCGCTCGAACACGCAGCGCAGTGGCTCGATCGCGTGGGCCTGACGAGCGTGGCGAACCGCGAGGCGGGCACGCTCTCGTACGGTCACCAGCGTCGGCTCGAAATTGCGCGCTGCATGATTACCCGGCCGCGCCTGCTGATGCTCGACGAACCTGCCGCGGGCCTGAACCCGCAGGAGAAGATCGAACTGCAGGAGATGGTGGATGGATTGCGCAACGAATTCGGTATTTCGGTGCTCCTGATCGAACATGACATGAGTCTCGTGATGGGCGTGTCGGACCGCATTCTCGTGATGGAGCACGGCAAGCCGATCATGATCGGCAAACCCGACGAAGTGCGCAACGACCCGCGCGTGATCAAGGCGTATCTCGGAGAGGACTGATGCTGAAGCTGGAAAAGGTCCATACCCACTACGGCGCGGTGGAAGCGCTCGCGGGCGTGTCGATCGAAGTGAACAGGGGTGAGATCGTCACGCTGATTGGCAGCAACGGCGCGGGCAAGACCACGCTCATGATGACGGTGTGCGGCACGCCGCGCGCCTCGTCGGGGCGCGTGTCGTTCGAAGGCGAGGACATCACGCGCATGCCGACGCACGAGATCATGCGGCTTGGCATGGCGATTTCGCCGGAAGGCCGCCGCGTGTTCCCGAGCCTCACGGTGCTCGAAAATCTGCAGATGGGCGGCTTTTTCTCGTCGCACGACAAAATCGAGGCCGGCATCGAGCACGTCTTCACGCTGTTTCCGCGGCTGAACCAGCGCGCGAAGCAGCGGGCCGGCACGATGTCGGGCGGCGAGCAGCAGATGCTTGCAATCGGCCGCGCGCTCATGAGCCGTCCGCGTCTCTTGCTGCTCGACGAACCCACGCTCGGCCTCGCGCCGCTCGTGATCGCTCAGATCTTCGACATCATTCGCACGATCCGCGATGAAGGCGTAACGGTGTTCCTCGTCGAGCAGAACGCGAACAAGGCGCTTCACGTGGCCGATCGCGGCTATGTGCTGGAGAACGGGCATGTCGTGCTCGCCGACTCCGCGGACAACCTGCTCGCGAACGACAACATCAAGCGCGCCTATCTGGGCGGCTAGTTTCGCCCACGGCAGCGACCGATCAGTAAGCCTTCGGTCTCTGCAAGCCGTACGCCACGCCCGCGCGTGCCACCGTTCCATGAACGGCGGCACGCGCGGGCGTTTTCGCATACGCCGTCTTGCGCAATTCACCATCGTAGATCGCGTCGATCAGTTTCCTTCAAATTGCTTTCAATTGGATGCGGTTGGATTTTCGCTTTGAAAAGATGCATGCTCATGACTGGACAAGCGGGCTGCGCTCACCATAATTGAGCGTCCCTGATTGCGCGCCACTTAACGAGTGGCCGAAGAGGCTGCGCGCACACGCAACGGTGCGCCTGCGCGCGCGTTTTACCGGAGAGTCACTGGATGCCTGAAGAATACGAAGTGCATGGGCCGCACGATCACGCGGTCGAACATGCTGCGAGCGGTCACGGCGCGCATGGTGAAACCGATTCGTTCGCGGGCCGTATGGCGGTGATGACGGCGATTCTCGCGTCGATCGGCGCGATCTTCGCGTACCAGAGCGGGACGAGCGAAAATCTGGCGCTCTATTACAAGAACGAGGCGGCGATCCGCAAGACCGAGGCCGCAAACCAGTGGGCGTACTACCAGGCGAAAGGCGAGAAAGAAAATCTTGCGGCACTGGGTGCGGCGCTCTCGGCCAATGCCAGCGAAGCGCAGCGCCGCTTCGCCGCCGATGTCGATCGTTATCGCCAGCAGAAGGAGCCGATACGCGCGAAGGCCGAAGCCATCGAACGAGAAGTGGCGCTCGACGATGCGCGCAGCGAAACGCTCATGCACGGCCATCATCGCTGGGCGCAGGCCACGACGGCCATTCAGATCTCGATTGCGCTCACGGCGATTACGCTGCTCACGCGCCGCCGCTGGCTGCTTTACACCTCGATGGGGATGGCCGCCGGGGGCGTGGTGCTTGGCGCACTGGCGTTCTCTTCGGCTTGATCATGCTTGACGTTATGCGGCGCGCGTCAGCCGCCGCAGACTATAGCCGTGAGCAGCATCGGCACGACGGTTTGCACCGTTGCATCGCTGTTGGCCTGGCTCAGCCGTAGCCGTACCGAATCTTCGGATGCGGACACCACCACACCATAAAGCGGTGAATCGATTTCTTTGCCCGAGCCGTGGTGAAAGAGTGCGTCGTCGTGCGCGTAGCCGAGCACCATGTAAATCGGAAAGCCGAACGCACGGAGCTGGCGACCATGAACGGGCCGGAATGCGTTGACCGAATTCTCCTCGACCCGGCTGGGCTTCGCATCGATCGATTTCTCGTGGATCAGCGATGAGATGAACGTATGCGGATTCGACGTGCAATCGAAGTGCTCGTCGCGATGCTCGGCGTGCGCGAATGCCGGAACCAGCATCGCAGCGAGGCCCGCGAAGAGTGTGACAACGGGAGTTCTGTGCTTGCTCATAGCCGTGACGACTGAAACACCCCGGAAACTCTTTCGACATTCCGGCTGCATTCATGTTCAACGGCGCGCGGCACAAAATTTGCGCGCGTGCCTTGCCGTGCCACTGATTGTGGCACGACAGGGGGGTGCTAGCGCAAGCATGTTATCAATGTGAACGGGCTCTACAGCATCGATTTTGCCTGGGCCAGGATCTTGTCGCAGACCTGGCGCGTGGCGGCTTGCTTGAGTCCGCTGCCCGAGAGATCGAGCTTCGAGCCGTTGCCGGCGGTCAGAATGCCGCTGCTGCCTTGCTGGTAGCCGGTGTCCGTCGTGTTTGCGCCACCGGGCAGCTTGCTGAGCAGCGAGTCCTTGACGCTGCCCGCAGCATCGGCGTTCAGATAATTGTTCTTGATGCAGTACTGGAGCAGGCCGGTCACATTGCCGACGCTGTTCGACGTGACGGAAGCGCCGGAGAGTGCACTGCCGAGATTGCCGGCATTGCCGAGATTGCCGAGTGCATTCCCGGCCGAGCCGCCCGTTGTGCCCTGGTTCAGCAGGTTGCCGAGCTGGGCATGTGCGGCCGGCAAGGGCAGGACAAGGCCGATGGCGAGCGCTGCGGCGAGGCGCGGTACAAACGTTTGCATACACGAACCTCCGAGGTGAGCCGATGATTTATCACTATAAACGGATTCGTTTTTACGCTGCGCCTGGGTTGCCGCAGCGTTGGACAGCGTCGGCGGCGGCGGGCGAGGTGCAACCCGCGCAGCCACCCATGTTGTCATTCAATGTCATCGTTCTGTCGTTGGTTGTGATCGCAACAGCACGAGATAATCGGTCGAGGTAAAACGCACGCTTTACCTGCTGCGACGGAGGCCACTCGCATACCGCCCATGCGGCGTAGCGAATCGCAAAGCAGGAAGAAATGCCGTACTTACAGGTGCATTTCGGCAAAATTCACGCTTTTTATGCCCTCAGTTTGTTTCTAACCGTAACACTTATTTCGGCCCTCCTCAGTGGCCGGTTTCAGGTGGTATGCTTCCCGCACAATTTCTCCCGTGCACGAGTGAGACCACGTTCTTTGCGTCACTACCGTGAATACGCGCACTTCCTGAGTGCAGCGTCTGACGCAAATGAGCCATGCATACAAGCAAATGGTGCAACCGAGTATTCCCGCGCGAATCAGCCATGGTTCGCGCGCGGATGCTTTGTCACTGCAGCCATGGTCCGGCTGCGTGGAGAACAGCATGAATTTCGAAGAACTGAGCGATGACGAGTGGATGATGGTGTCGTCGCTCGTATCCGATGAACCGCCCATTCGAATCAATCGCCGCGGCCGACCTCGTGCGGAGCCGCGGGTCGTGGCCAATGCGGTGTTGTGGATTTTGACCACGGGTGAATCGTGGTCGCGCCTGCCCGCGCGCTATCCTTCCGGGCCCACCTGCCGCCGCCGTTTCGACGAATGGCACGCGAGCGGCACGCTCGTCGAAATCGTTCAACGGCTCACACAGAGCGGGCGTAGTTTCGTCTACGTCCCCGAACCCCCACAGCCTGTCGCAGAGACTGTCGCCGCGATTGCCGATGAAACGGATCCCGACGATGGATTGCCTGCTGTGTACTGGAAGAGTCCGGAAGCATGGCAGGCACCCGCAAGCATGGCCGATGCGCCGCTTGCCGATCCGATCGAAAGCATGACGCGCCAGCTCGTGGCCGCGGAGCCGCCCGTTCTCGCGCACGACGCGCTGCACGCTGCGCCGGGGCACGCGCGCAAGCGCGCGCCTGTACCCGTTGCATCCGCATCCGTTCCTGTACCGCGCGACGAAAGTCCCGTGGCGGCGCGTAGTACGACGTGGACGAACCGTACGCCGCACCTGGCGCAGGTTGCCGAATGGCGCGGTTATGTGATGAAACTGACGGTGCAGCCGGTGCGCAACCGCATGTATCGTGCGGCCGTGGAGATCCTCAAGGACAACCAGCGCGTCGAGCGTTCCGGGTTAATCGGTCCGCCGTTCCAGGACCGCGACGCGGCGAAACACTTCGCATTGGACTGGGGGCGTGACTGGATCGAACGCGAGTGCGGCGGCGAACCTGCTGTGCAGGCCGCAGCGCCCGGCCAAAATACGGCCGGTGCGGCGGTCGCACACGCGCCCGCCAATGCGGTCGTTACGCGCTCCGTGCATGTTGCGACAAATGCGGTGGCAAACGTGGCGACAAACGTGGCGACAAACGTGGCGACAAACGTGGCGACAAGCGCGGTGGCGAATGCGGTGCAAAACGTGGCGCCAAACGTAGTACCCAGCACGGTGGCAGACGCAGTGGCAAGCGCGATGGCCACCACGGGTGCGCCCGCCAATGCACGTCTCGTGCCGCTGCAACGCTTTACCGCATCCGGCACGCTGGTGTCGGCCAACGACAGGCGCGATAGCGGCGCTGAGGCGAGCCGTTCCTCCGAGCGTCGCACCGCCGATCCGCAATACAGACCTCGCACGCGGGCCCACGCAGGCTGATACGCGGGCCCGATACATCGCGGCTCGCGGCGCATTTGCGCCGCGTTCGCTCATGCCTGGCCGCTTATTGCCGGCCATATTGATCGTCAAGACGCACGATATCGTCCTCGCCAAGGTACGAACCCGACTGCACTTCAATGATTTCGAGCGGCATTTTGCCGGGGTTTTCGAGCCGATGCGCGACGCCGAGCGGAATGTAGGCCGATTCGTTCTCGGACACGATAAAGCGCTCTTCACCGCGCGTGACGAGCGCCGTGCCGCGTACGACAACCCAGTGCTCGGCGCGATGATGATGCATCTGTAGCGACAGGCGTGCGCCCGGATCGACGACGATGCGCTTGACCTGGAAGCGTTCGCCGCCGTCGACGCAGTCGTAATGTCCCCACGGGCGCTGCACGAGCCGATGCGTGACGGCCTCGCTGCCGTGCTGCGCACGAATGCGTTGCACGACCTTCTTCACGTCCTGCGAGCGCGAACGGTCGGCGACGAGCACGGCATCCGCCGTCTCGACGACGATGAGATCCTGGGTGCCGAGGCATGCAACCAGCCGTCCATCCGAATGCGCGAACGTATCGCTGGCGCCTTCGAACATCACGCGCCCGTGCGCCACGTTGCCCTCGTTGTCCTTCGGCGACACTTGCCACACCGTGTCCCACGAACCGAGATCGGTCCAGCCCGCCGTGAGCGGTACGACCACGGCGGTTGCCACAGACGGATCGGTCGCGAGCGGCTCCATGACCGCGTAGTCGATCGAGTTCGACGGCGCGTGTTCGAACGCCTCGCGTCCGACGCGAAAGAAATCGCCGTCGCTGCTGCCGCTTTCGGTCGCGGCGACACAGGCCTCGTATATCGCGGGCTGGAAATGGCGGATCGCCTTCAGCCACGTGGTTGCGCGCACAATGAAGATGCCGCTGTTCCACCAGTAGCTCTTCGACGCGACGTACTGCTTCGCCAGTTCGAAATAGGGCTTTTCGACAAAACCGTTCAGGCGCCGCGCGCCATCGGGAGCGGCTGCGGCCAGCGGCTCGCCGACGTGAATGTAGCCATAGCCCACTTCGGGGCGGGTCGGCACGATACCCATCGTGACGATCTGTCCCGCCGCCGCATGACGCACGCCCTCGGCTACGGCGGCCTGGAATGCGCCGAGATCGGCGAGCGCGTGATCGGCGGGCATCACGACGAGAATGCCGTCCTGCTGTTCGGCAACGACCGAAAGCGCGGCGATCGTCAGCGCGGGCGCGGTGTCGCGGCCCACTGGCTCGAGGATGAGACGCGCACGCTTGCCTTCGTGCCGCACCTGCTCGGCGGTCGTGAAACGATGCTCTTCGTTGCACACGATCAGCAACTGATCCGCAAGCGTGACCTGTTCGGCCAGTGCATCGAGGCGTCCCGCCGTCTCGGCGAGCAGCGACCGTTCGCCGACGAGGTTGATCATTTGCTTGGGGTACTGCTCGCGTGACAGGGGCCACAGCCTCGAACCCGCGCCGCCTGCCAGCACCACGGGGCAGACCTGCAGTGTGCTGCGCGAATCGCCGCGTTCGGCCTTGCGCACCGTAGCTGTTGCGGAACCCGTTTCCATCATCTCGCTCTCCTGAAGAGGGTTTCGGTCAGACCATTTGTAGCATGCTGAAATTCATGAATTAAAAGAGGGTAATTAAGAAAATGAAAAAATAACGATTTCAGCCTGCTCCGGATTTTCTATTAAGCAGATTAGCGAGTAAAAAATAAAATAAAAAATGGCGGGCGGGCAGAAAGATATTCTGCACGAGGGCGATGGCGGTGGCTGGAAATCGGTAAGAATGCGCCATAAGCCGCCAGTGTTTCAGGCCATCAGGCAGCGAGAATCCGCAAATCTTGCCGAAAATATTCGCTTATAAAAGGCCATCCGCATAACGATACATTTGGAGATACTTTTGCGCCTTGCGGAATCAATTTTTATCGCGCCATATTAGGGTTAATTCGGATGCGATTTAACGGTGCTGGCGCGCGGTGAGCGCCGCAATCCCTAACTTGATGACGCGATGGCCACGACACAGGCCCGTGGCTGTGATTCTTTTTTTGATCCGAGGTGCCGGATATGTTTAGCGTTCTAGCCAGAATCATCGACGTTGCCGCCATTGCCGCGGGCGCGCTGGTCGCGGCCGCGCTGCATCACGGAAGGATCGTGCCGCTCAGCGACGCCGAAAGTATCGTGCTTGCGTTCAACTGCGTGCTGGCGATCTGGATGTTCCCCGCGTTCGGCATCTATCAGTCGTGGCGCGGCAAGTCGCTCTACGACCTCTTCGCCCGCGTGTGCATCGCCTGGATCGCCGCCGAAGCGACCGGCATCCTGCTCAGCTTCAGCGTGCACCGCGCGGATTCGCTGTCGCGGCTGTGGCTCGGATGGTGGGCCGTGGCTTCGGTGGTGCTCCTGATCCTGGCGAAGGCGCTCGGCTACATGGTGCTCAAGGGACTGCGCCGCGAAGGCTACAACCAGCGCGACGTGGCAGTCGCGGGCGGCGACCGCTATGGACGCTTTCTCGTCGAGCAAATGCGCCAGCACCCGGAAGCGGGTTTTCGCCCCGTGCTGCTGTTCGATGAGGATTGCGATGCCGATGTCGAAGCCACGGTGGACGGCGTGCCGGTGGAGCGCAATCTTCCGGCGATGCTCGATCGCGTGCGCGAACACGGCATTCGCGAGCTTTGGCTGGCGCTGCCGATCTCGAAGGAGCGCACGATCCATCGCATCGTGACGGAACTGCGCGATGACTTCGTGAATATCCGCTTCATTCCGGATGTGCGCGCGCTGGCGCTATTCAGCCAGCCCGTCGTGGACCTGCTGGGTGTGCCCGCAATCAATCTGGCCGCGTCGCCGATCACGGATCTGCGCGTGCTGCCCAAGCGTGCGTTCGACTGGCTCTTCGCCGCGTGCGTCCTTGCGGCACTCGCGCCGCTTCTCGCGGTGATCGCCGTGGCAGTGAAGTGCTCGTCGCCGGGGCCGGTGCTGTTTCGCCAGCGTCGCAAAGGGCTCGACGGCAACGAATTCGAAATCTACAAGTTCCGCTCGATGAAGATGCATGCGGAAAGTGCGGGGCAGGTCACGCAGGCGCGCCGCAACGATCCGCGCATCACGCGTGTGGGTGCATTCCTGCGTCGCACGAGCCTCGACGAACTGCCGCAGTTCATCAACGTGCTCAAGGGCGAGATGTCGGTGGTCGGGCCGCGCCCGCACGCGCTCGAACACGACGACATCTACAAGAATCTCGTGCGCGGCTACATGCAGCGCTATCGCATCAAGCCCGGCATTACGGGCTGGGCCCAGGTCAACGGCTTTCGCGGCGAAACGGATCGCGTGGAAAAAATGCGCGACCGCGTCCGTTTCGATCTGCATTACATGCAGCACTGGAGCTTCATGTTCGATCTGAAGATCGTCGCGATGACGATGTGGAAAGGCTTCGCAGGACAAAACGCCTATTGAGCCGGGCGGGCACGCGGCGCGCGATAGAGCCGCCGGTCCCGCCGCCGGTCATACGGTAGGCAATCGGAAATCACTTTATTTGAGGTGGGCATGAATCTGACGATCATTGGCAGCGGTTATGTGGGTCTCGTAACGGGCGCGTGTCTGGCCGACATCGGCAACGACGTGTTCTGCCTCGATGTCGACGCACGCAAGATCGAAATGCTCAATCAGGGTATCGTGCCGATTCACGAGCCGGGTCTGCAGGAGATCATCGAACGCAACCGCCGCGCGCGGCGCCTGACGTTCTCCACGGATGTCGCCGCCGCCGTCGCGCACGGCGACGTCCAGTTCATCGCGGTCGGCACGCCGCCCGACGAGGACGGTTCGGCCGACCTGCAATACGTGCTGGCCGCTGCGCGCAATATCGGGCGGCACATGAACGGATTCAAGGTGATCGTCGACAAATCGACCGTGCCGGTGGGCACCGCCGCGCTTGTGCACGACGCCATTGCAAGCGAATTGCGCAAGCGCGGTCAATCGCACATGTTTTCGGTGATGTCGAATCCCGAGTTTCTGAAAGAGGGCGCAGCGGTGGAAGATTTCGCGCGGCCCGATCGCATCGTGCTCGGCGGCAATGACGACGTGCCGGGCGAGCGCGCGAAGGAAATGATGAAGCGCCTTTACGCGCCGTTCAACCGCAATCACGAACGCACGCTGTATATGGACGTCGCGTCGGCCGAATTCACGAAGTATGCGGCGAATGCGATGCTCGCCACGCGCATCTCGTTCATGAACGAACTCGCGAATCTGGCCGACCGCGTGGGGGCCGATATCGAATCGGTGCGCCGCGGCGTCGGTTCGGACCCGCGCATCGGCTATGACTTTCTGTACGCGGGCTGCGGCTACGGCGGCTCGTGTTTTCCGAAGGATGTAAAAGCGCTGATGCGCACGGCGGAAGATTTCGGCGACCCGCTGCAGATTCTCCGTGCGGTCGAATCGGTCAACAACGCGCAAAAGCTCGTCCTCGCGCAAAAGATCGTCACGCGCTTCGGCTCGGATCTGTGCGGAAGGACCTTCGCGGTCTGGGGGCTCGCGTTCAAGCCGAATACCGACGACATGCGCGAAGCGCCGAGCCGCACGCTGATCGCCGAACTGCTCGCGCGCGGCGCGAGCGTGCGCGCCTACGACCCGGTTGCGGGCGGCGAGGCACGGCGCGTGCTCGCACTCGATCTGGCGAACGTGCCCGATCAGGCCGCGCGGCTCACCTACGCGAGCGATGCGATGGATGCCGTGGACGGCGCCGATGCGGTTGTCATCGCAACTGAATGGAAGGCATTCAAGGCGCCCGATTTCGACGTGCTGAAAGCGCGGCTGAAGTCGCCGATCGTATTCGACGGCCGCAATCTTTACGATCCGCCCGCGCTTCAGGAACTCGGCATCGAATATCACGCCGTGGGCCGCGCGAGTGCGACGCATTCGGCACGCGCACGCGCCGAGTCCGCTGTGCGGACCCAGGCCGCGTAATCGCAGCGCTCACCGCAACAACGGGCAATAAAGCGCAATAAAGGGCAACAAAGGGGCTGCCATGTTTCAGGACGTGTTGATTGTCTGTCACGCGAACGTCTGCCGCTCGCCAGCGGCGGAGCAACTGTTTCGTGCGGTCTCGCGCGAACGCGCTGGCGAGCGCAAGCACGCGTTCCATTCGGCGGGCATTCACGCGAAGGAAGGCGCGGACATGGATCCGGTGATGCAGCGCCTGCTCGAAGAACGGGGCGTGGCCGTGGGCGAGCATCGCGCGCGCCGTCTCACGCGGCGTCTCGTGCGCGCCGCCGACCTCGTGCTCGTCACGGAGCGCAAGCAGGTGTCCGTGATCGAGCGCATCGAACCCACCGCGCGCGGCAAGGTGTTCGCGCTCGGCAAGTGGGAAAACTCGGATGTCGCAGATCCGCACGGCCTCGATGAGGGCGTGTATTGCGACAGTCTCGAACTGATGGATCGTCTGGTGAAGGGATGGATGAGCCGAATATGCTAAGGAAAAAACTCACTGTAGTGCTGGCGCTGAGCGCGTTCGTTTCGGCATGCTCCACGGCGCCCGGCAACTACCTCGATACGTCGCGACTGCACGAGGAACCGTCGAATCAGCCGAAACAGCAGTTGACGGTGCATCTGATCGACTCGCAACTCGTCATGCAGCAGGCCCAGGTTGCGGCGACGCCGCAGGTGATGCCGCCATCGCGCTATCACGACGCGGCGAATTACATCTATCACATCGCGCCGCAGGACATCCTCGGCGTGACCGTCTTCGATCACCCGGAACTCACGACGCCGCAGGGCTCGACGTTCTCGGCGGGCGGCAATACCACGCAGACCGTGGGTCAGGCGCTCGCGCAGCCCTATACGAGCGCGCTGCCGGGGCAGGCCGATCCATACGGGCAGACGGTCGCTGCGGACGGAACGATCTACTTCCCGTTCGTCGGGCGCGTGCGCGCGGCGGGCAAGACGCCGGGCCAGTTGCGCGACCAGCTCGCGTCGGGACTCGGGCCATACGTGAAGAACCCGCAGGTGGACGTGCGCGTGCTCGCTTACCGCAGCCAGAAAGTGCAGGTGACGGGCGACGTGAAGACGCCAGGTCCGCTCGCCATGAGCGACGTGCCGCTGACGCTCATCGATGCGATTACGCGCTCGGGCGGCACGACCGATAACGCCGACATCAACCGCGTGCGTCTCACGCGCGGCGGCAAGCTCTACGTGCTCGACGCGGACCGCATGCTCGATGGCGGCGATGCGAGCCAGAACGTGATGCTTCAGGACGGCGACGTCATCAACATTCCGGATCGCACGGATAGCCGGATTTTCGTGATGGGCGAGGTGAAAACGCCGACGCAGACGAGCCTGATCCGCGGAAAGCTCACGATTGCCGACGCGCTTACGCAGGCGGGCGGCATTCTCGACACCGATGCGAACCCGCGCCAGGTCTTTGTGATGCGCGGGATGAAAGACAACCCCACTCAGCCGGATATCTACCGGCTCGACATGACGCAACCGGACGCGATCATGCTTTCGTCGCAATTCCAGCTCAAGCCGCTGGATGTCGTGTACGTCGGCACGGCCGCCTCGACTACCTTCAACCGCGTGTTGCAGCAGGTGCTGCCGACCATCCAGACCGTTTTCTATCTCAAGCAGATCGCGAAGTGATGCGTGTGCTGCCTCAGTACGAAGACGAACACAGTCAGGAGCAACACTTACTCATGGGGATCGAAACGTGAGCATGCAAATCATCCCGCAGGCGGCCCCGGCGGCTCGCACCGAAGAAGAGGACGTGGTCCTCGGCCAGCTACTGCGCGTCATTCTCGACGACATCGTCTGGCTCCTCGCCATTGCGGCGGCTGTGATCGGCATCGCCGTGTTTTATTGCTACGTGGCGAAGCCGGTCTATACGGCCGATACGCAGGTCCGCGTCGAGCCGGCCGACTACACGTCACAGGCGCTTACGCAAACGCAGACCGGCGCGGCGATCAATAGCGGATCGTCCGCGTCGCTGCCGACCGACGCCGAAATCGCGATGATCAAGAGCCGCAGCGTGGTCGAGCCGGTGGTCGACAAGTTCAAGCTGAACTTCTCCGTCGCACCCGTCTCGCTTCCGGTGCTCGGCAATCTGGCGAACCGGCTTGCAACGCCGGGTACGCCCGCGAAACCATGGCTCGGGCTCGACAAGTTCGCGTGGGGCGGCGAAATCGCCGACATCGATTCGATCGACGTGACGCCTGCGCTCGAAGGCAAGAAGCTCACGTTGACGGCATTGTCGAACGGACGCTTCGTCCTGCACAGTCCGGACGGCGAGCGCCTGCTCGAAGGCGTGGCGGGCGAGACTGCACAGGGCAATGGCGTGACGTTGCTGGTGAACCGGCTTGTTGCGCGCCCAGGCACGCGTTTTACCGTGGTCCGCATGAACAACCTCGATGCGATCACGGCATTCCAGAACGCAATCACGGTGCAGGAAGAGGGCAAGCAAACGGGCGTGATCGACATCGCGCTCGAAGATACCGATGCCGTGCGCGCGGCCGAAATCGCCAATGCGCTTGCGCAGTCGTATCTGCGCGTGCACGTTGCGAGCAAGCAGGCCGACGCAAGCAAGATGCTCGACTTCCTGCGCAGCGAGCAGCCGCGCCTGAAGGCCGACCTCGAAAATGCCGAAGCCGCGCTCACGGCCTACCAGAGCAAGTCCGGTTCGATCAATGCGAGCGACGAGGCGAAGATCTATCTGGAAGGCAGCGTGCAGTACGAGCAGCAGATTTCCGCCCTTCAATTGCAGATCGCTTCGCTGCAACAACGCTTTGGCGACGCGCATCCGGTGCTGATCGCCGCGCACAAGCAGCTTACCGAGCTGGAAGGCGAACGCGCCAAATACGACACGCGTTTTCGCGATCTGCCCGCGACGGAAGTTAAAGCCGTGCAATTGCAACGCGACGCCAAGGTGGCCGAAGACATTTACGTGCTGCTGCTGAACCGTATTCAGGAGCTGGCGGTTCAGCGCGTGGGCACGGGCGGCAACGTGCATATCGTCGATGCGGCGATGCGTCCGGGTAAACCTGCGAAGCCGAAGAAACTGCTGATCATTTCGGCCGCGTCGCTGCTCGGCCTGATTGTCGGCACCGGTTTCGTGCTGATGCGCCGCAATATGTTCAAGGGCATCGTCGATGCCGACCAGATCGAGCGCGCATTCCAGTTGCCGGTTTTTGGCCTCGTGCCGATGTCCACGGAGCAGACGGCGCTCGAAAAGCGCGCACCGATTCGCGGCGGCACGCGCATGCGCGAAGTGCTCGCGAACGTGCACCCGAAGGACCTCACGGTCGAAAGCCTGCGCAGCCTGCGCACCTCGCTGCAATTCAGCGTGATGGATGCGCGCAATCGCGTGGTGATGCTGACCGGTTCAGTGCCCGGCGTCGGCAAGAGCTTTATCACCGCGAATCTGGCCGTGCTGCTTGCGCACTCGGGCAAGCGCGTGCTGATGATCGACGGCGACATGCGGCGCGGCACGCTGGAACGCTACCTCGGCGGCTCGCAGGAGAACGGTTTTTCCGAACTGCTCTCGGGCCAGATCTCGCTCGATGAATCCATTCGCGCGACCGAAGTGGACAACCTGCATTTCATCTCTTGCGGGCGCCGTCCGCCCAATCCGTCCGAACTGCTGATGTCGCCGCGCCTTGGCCAATACCTCGAAGGGCTGTCGCAGCGCTATGACGTGCTGCTGATCGACACGCCGCCGGTGCTTGCCGTGACCGACGCCGCCATCATCGGCGGACATGCGGGCTCGACGTTCCTCGTGCTGCGCTCGGGCATGCATTCGGAAGGCGAGATTGCCGATACGCTCAAGCGTCTTCGCAATGCGGGCGTGCGCGTGCAAGGCGGCATCTTCAATGCGGTGCCGCAGCGTGCGCGCGGCAGCTATGCGTACGGTTACGCGGCCGCGCAGGAATATTTGAGCGCCTGATTCATGGATCGACATCATTCAAGCATCGAGCGCGCCGTTCGCGTGACCGTACTCGTGCCGACGTATCGCCGTCCCGAGGATCTGGCGCGCTGCCTGTCCGCACTGCTGTGTCAGGCGCGCTCGCCGGAGCAGATTGTTGTGGTCGCACGTGCCGACGATGAAGCGACGCACGCGTGTCTTGCCGAACACGTAACGCCGCGCGTGTTGAACGTGGAGGTGGCGATAGTCGACGCGCCGGGGCAGGTGGCCGCGCTCAATCGCGGGCTCGAAGCCGCGACGGGCGACGTAATTGCGATCACCGACGACGATGCCGCGCCGCGCAGCGACTGGGTCGCGCGCATTGCGGCGGCATTCGAGGCCGATCCGAAGCTGGGCGCGCTCGGCGGGCGCGACTGGGTCCACGAAGCGGGGCGCGTGCTCGACGGCGAGCGCGAACTGGTCGGCAAGCTGCGGCCTTCGGGCCGCATTGTCGGCAATCATCATCTCGGCGTGGGCAAAGCGCGCGAAGTCGATCTGCTCAAGGGCGCCAATATGAGCTACCGGCGCGCGGCAATCGGCAGCCTGCGTTTTGACGCGCGTTTGCGCGGCAGCGGCGCACAGACGCACAACGACATGGCCTTCAGCATGGGCGTGAAGCGCGCGGGCTGGAAGCTCGTCTACGACCCGCTCGTCGCTGTCGATCACTATCCTGCGACGCGTCCCGGCGAAGACCCGCGCAACGCGCAGACGCTCGCGTCCATGCGCAACGCCGCGTTCAATCTGCATCTGATTCTTCGCGGCCATCTTTCGCCGCTGCATCGCGAGACCGCATGGTGGTGGTATGCGCTCGTCGGCACGCATGTTTATCCGGGGCTGCTGCACGCCGGACTCGGCGCGCTGCGCGCCGGATCGCCGGGCGACGCCTTCGCGCGCTGGCGCGCGGTGCGCAACGGCGCACGCGAGGCGCGCCGCGCGCTTGCATAGCGCGTGGCCCACGATTACACGGAGGACCCTGAATGAGTAGTACGCAAGTCCACGTTCATCTGTTTTACGGCGCCGATCCGCGCCGCTATCGCAAGGGCGAGAACATCGGCAGCCTGTACGGCTACCATCACGCCCAATCCCCTGAATTCGCACTCGATTATTCGCGCGATACCGACGAACGCGTGCCCGTGCGTTTTTTGCGGCGCGCACTGAAGACGGTGTGCGGCTTCGATTTCATCCATACATGGCGCAATCGCCGCGCGATTCTGCAATCGGACGTGATCTGGACGCACACGGAGCAGGAGCATCTGGCCGTGGCGCTGCTCTTGCTGATGCATGCGCGCAAGGGCGGTGAGCGCCCGCTATTGCTCGCACAGAGCGTGTGGCTGCTCGATCGCTGGACGAACTACAGTGCGTTGCGCCGCGCGTTTTATCGCAAGCTGCTCGCGCGCGCCGATCTGCTCACCACGCTGGCAAGCGAAAACGCGGCGCTCTGCGGGCGCTATTTCGGCCGCGAAGCGCGCCGCGTGCTTTACGGCCTGAATACCAACGATTTTCCGCTGTGCCCGCCCACGCGCTGGCAGCCGCATGAGCCGGTGCGCATCGCGGCCATCGGCAACGATCGCGACCGCGACTGGACGACGCTCGTTGGCGCGCTGGGCAACGACCCGCGCTATGAAGTGCGCATTGCCACGCGCCGTCGCATGCCGTCCTCTGCGCGCGCATCGAATGTGGAGATCGTGCGCGTGTCGGGCCTGACGCAACAGCACGCGCTTTACGCGTGGGCCGACCTGATCGTCGTGCCGTTGCGCCAGAACACGCACGCCTCCGGCATCACCGTCATGCTGGAGGCCGCCGCGCTCGGCAAGCCGATGATCGCGACGAAAGTCGGCGCACTCGACGATTATTTCGACGAGCGGGCTGTTTCCTGGATCGAGCCGTCCAGTCCGCAGCAATTGCGCGATGCGGTGAATGCGTTGGCAACGAATCCGGCGCGCGCGCTCGATCAGGCTCGCGCCGCCTGCGAGCAATTGCGCACGCGCGATCTGACGACCCAGCATTTTGCCGGGCAGCACGTGCAACTCACGCGCGAAATGCTGCTCGCACGCGACGCGCAGTACGCGCGCACGGCGGCGGGAACGTCGTCTGCCGCGCGCGGGCTGCCGCGAGGAATGTGACGATGCGACTGCCGCCCGCCATGCCTCGTCCTGTTCCCGTTCCAGGTCCCATTCCCGGCCCCGTTCCCGGTCCTGCGCCCGCCGTCATGGCGGCGTCGATGCCGCCGCGCGCGCTGGCGCGCAAGCCGTCCGGCCTGCGTCGCGCGATGAGTCGCGATACGTTGGCGCCGCTTGCGCTGTGGCTCTTTACGGCGCTGCTCGTGGCCGCGCACCAGGGCACGGTGCTCACGGTGGCGTTTCCGGTGCTCGCAGTGATGACGGGCCTGTGGCTCTACTTCGTGAATCCGGTGCGCTATATCGGCTTCATGTGGTGGCTGTGGTTTCTGAGTCCGGAAGTGCGGCGTCTTGCCGACTACGGCAAGGGCGCGTTCACGCCGACCAGCCTGATCCAGGTTGCGCCGCTCGCCGTCACGATGATCAGCGGCATTTCGCTGCTGCGCTACTACCCGTTGCTCGCGCAACGGCGCGGCCTGCCGCTCCTGCTCGCGCTGGCCGGCATCGGCTATGCGTTTGTGGTGGGCGTGGTGGCGAGCGGCCCGGCCGCCGCTGTCTACGATCTTGCGAACTGGCTTTATCCGCTCCTGATCGGCTTTCACATCATGGTGCTCACGCGCCAGTATCCCGAGTCGCGCGACACGATTATCAATACGTTTATCTACGGCATGCTCGTCATGGGCATTTATGGCCTCGTGCAGTTCTTCGTGATGCCGCCGTGGGACGCGATGTGGATGATCGGTTCGGACATGAATTCGCAAGGCGACCCCGTTCCCTATGGCGTGCGCGTGTTCAGCACGATGAACTCGTCCGGGCCGTTTGCGTTCGCGATGATGGGCGCGATAGTATTCGTGATGGCGGCGAAGCACCGCGTGCGCTGGGTCGCAGCGGCGGCGGGTTTCTTTGCGTTCGCGCTGTCGCTCGTGCGTTCGACGTGGGGCGGCTGGGCGATTGCGATGCTGATTCAGTTGATGAAATCGAGCAACCGCGTGCGCGTGCGAATCATCATTAGCGCAGTCGTTCTTGCGGGCGTGTGCGTGCCGCTGCTGACCGTGGGCCCCGTGGCGGACCGTATGCAGCAGCGCCTCAATACGCTCGCGAACCTCAGCAACGACCAGAGCTACGAAGCGCGCAACCAGTTCTACGCAGACTTCGCGAAGACCGCGTTTACCGATGTCACCGGCGAAGGCCTCGGTGCAACGGGGGCCTCGACGAAGCTATCGAGCAACAACGGCCAGCTCGGCAAGTACGGCAGCTTCGACAGCGGCGTGATGAACATTCCGTTCGTGCTTGGCTGGCCTGGCACGCTGCTGTACATGTCGGGTGTGTTGTGGCTGCTGGCGCGCGCGGTGCGCGTCGCGCTGCGCATGCCTGAAGACCGTTACGTGTGCGCGTGCCTGAGTCTCGCATTGTCGATCTTCGCGATGCTCGTGTTCACCAATTCGCTGGTCGGCACAGGTGGCCTGCTGCTGTTTTCCAGCGTGTTTTCCATACTCAGCGCGGGGCACTGGCACAAGCTGACCCGGCGCGAGACCCTCTTTACGGAGGTCATCGATTGAGAGTCGCAATCGTCACGCACGTCGTGCGTCATAACGACGGCCAGGGGCGCGTCAATCACGAGATCGCGCGCGCGGCGCTGGAGGAGGGGTTCGCCGTCACGCTCATCGCATCGCACGTCGCGCCCGAACTGCTCGCGCATCCGTTGGTGACGTGGGTGCGCGTGCAACCGTCGCGCGCATGGCCGACCAATCTGTTGCGTCAACAGGTATTCGCGCTGAAGAGCGCGCTGTGGCTGCGCCAGCATCGCGCCGAATACGATGTCCTGCATGTGAATGGTTTCATTACGTGGGCGCGCGCCGATGTCAATACGGCCCACTTCGTGCACGGCGGCTGGGCGCGCAGCGAGTACTACCCGTTCGGCCTCACGCGTGGCGTGTGGTCCGCCTACCAGTTCGTCTACACGCGTGCGAATGCGGTGCTCGAGCGCTGGGCGTATCGCCGTTCGCGCGTGATTGCGGCCGTATCGCGCAAGGTGGCCGACGAGATTCGTGTGTCGGGCGGCAATCCCGTCGAGCGGCTCGATGTGATTTATAACGGCGTCGACACGCAAACTTTCGCCACGGCCAGCGCCGACCGCTTGAAGTTCGATCTGCCCGCCGACGCTTTCCTGTTGCTCTTCGTCGGCGACCTGCGCACGCCGCGCAAAAATCTCGGCACGGTGCTGCATGCGTTGAAGGCCTTGCCGGAGCACGTGCATCTCACGGTGGCCGGTTATCTGCCGGGCAGCCCATATCCCGCAATGGCGCGTGAACTGGGCATCGCGTCACGCGTGCATTTTCTCGGCCTCGTGCGCGAAATGCCGACGCTGATGCGTTCCGTCGATGCCTATGTTTTCCCGTCGCGCTACGAAGCGATGAGCCTCTCGCTGCTGGAGGCGATGGCGGCCGGTCTGCCTGTCGTGACGGCGCGCACGGCGGGCGGCGCGGAAATCATCACGCCGGATTGCGGCATCGTACTCGACGATCCCGACGATGTTGCCGCGCTCGCGCGTGCGGTGGGGCAACTCGCCGACGACACGCCGCGACGGCATGCGATGGGCGAAGCCGCGGCGCGGCTTGCGATGTCGTTCGGCTGGGCGCGCATGGCCGCGCAATACATCGCGCTGTACCGGCAGATTGCGGGCGACGCGAGCGATGTCGCGCACCGCGATGCGCACGACCTCACCCATGCCGCAATGCCGGGCGCGCATTCGCTGCAGTTCGAAGAAACGCCCTGAATACCGCATTCAAGCAATCGGGCAGAACAAGGAAAGGAAACACGTAATGACGACTCAATCCATCCATTCGCTGCAGATCGGCATGCACTGGTTTCCCGAGCGTGCCGGCGGACTCGACCGCATGTATTACTCGCTCGTGGGCGCACTGCCCGGGGCTGGCGTCCACGTTCGCGGCGTCGTGGCCGGTTCGCCGAAAGTCGAGCAGGATAGCGGCGGGGCGATTCACGGTTTCGGCTCTGCCTCGCGTGCGCTGCCGCTGCGCCTCATGTCCGCGCGCCAGGCGCTGCGGCGCGAAATCCGGCGGCATCGGCCCGATGTGATTTCGTCGCACTTCGCGCTCTACACGTTTCCGGGCCTCGACGTGACGCGCGGCATTCCGCAGGTCTCGCACTTCCAGGGACCCTGGGCCGACGAGAGCTTCGTTGAGGGCGCAGCGACCTTGAGCCAGCGCATCAAACACCATCTGGAGCAGTCCGTGTATGAGCGCTCGTCGCGGCTCATCGTGCTGTCGCGCGCGTTCGGTGACATCCTCACGAAGCGCTATGCGATCTCGCCGGAGCGCGTGCGCGTGGTGCCGGGCTGCGTGGACACCGCGCAGTTCGATCCGCCTTGCACGCCCGCCGAAGCGCGGCTCAGGCTGCAACTGCCGCAGGGGCGGCCGATCGTGCTCGCAGTGCGCCGGCTCGTGCGCCGCATGGGTCTCGAAGACCTGATCGATGCGGTCAGGCAGCTCAAGCCGCGTCATCCCGACGTGCTGCTGCTGATCGCCGGGCGCGGACGGCTCGAAGCGGAACTGCAGCAGCGCATCAACGATGCGGGTCTTGCCGACAACGTGAAGCTGCTCGGTTTTGTGCCCGATGCGCATTTGCCCTCGCTCTATCGCGCCGCAACGTTGAGCGTCGTGCCCACGGTCGCGCTCGAAGGATTCGGCCTGATCACGGTCGAATCGCTCGCGGCGGGTACGCCCGTGCTCGTGACGCCGGTGGGCGGGCTGCCGGAAGCAGTGGCGGGTCTCTCGCAGGATCTCGTTTTGCCCGCGACGGGTGCGGACGCCATTGCGGACGGCATCGACGCTGCGCTCTCAGGCAGGCTGAAACTGCCCGATGCGCAGGCTTGCCGCGAGTACGCGCGCAATCATTTCGATAACGCGGTCGTCGCGAAGCGGGTGGCAGAAGTCTATGCGGAGGCGATAGCCGCAGCGAATAGCGGCGTGCAGTAAGGGAAAAGGGGCACGCTGTGCCCCTTTCGACATTCTTCGGCGCGCGTGTGTCTATCGTTGCGCCTGCATCAAAACGTTTCAGGGCGCTCATTGCGCGCGAGGTCGGCCGCCACCATCATCTGGCACAACTGTTCGAGCGAGGTGCGGGCTTCCCAGCCGAGTTCCTCGCGCGCCTTGCTCGCGTTGCCGATCAGCAGATCGACCTCGGCGGGGCGATAGAAGCGCGGATTCACGCGCACGAGCTGGCGTCCCGTGGAAATGTCGACGGCCGTTTCGCGTTCGTCGCGGCCCGACCATTCGAGTTGAATGCCGGCGGCGGCGAACGCCATCGTCACGAAGTCGCGGACGGTTTCCGTGCGGCCCGTGGCGAGCACGTAGGTGTCGGGGCGCTCGGCCTGGACCATGCGCCACATACCCTCGACATACTCCGCCGCGAAGCCCCAGTCGCGTTTGGCGCTGAGGTTGCCCAGTTCGAGCGTGGCCTGTTTGCCGAGCTTGATTCTGGCGACAGCGTTCGTGATCTTGCGCGTCACGAATTCGTGGCCGCGCAGCGGCGATTCGTGATTGAAGAGAATGCCGCTCGTCGCAAAGATGTCGTACGACTCGCGATAGTTGACCGTCGACCAGTGCGCGAACAGCTTGGCGGTGCCGTACGGGCTGCGCGGGTAGAACGGCGTTTCTTCGTTCTGCGGCACGGCACGCACCTTGCCGAACATCTCGGACGTGGAGGCCTGATAGAAACGAATGTCGGGATCGATCATGCGGATCGCTTCCAGCAGATTCAGCGCGCCGATGCCGGTGGCTTCGGCGGTCGTGACAGGCTGGTCGAACGACACGCCGACGAAGCTTTGCGCCGCGAGGTTGTAGACCTCGTCTGCACACGAATGCTCGATGAGCCGCAGCGTGGAGCCCGAATCGGTGAGATCGTGCTCGACGAGTTCGAGTGCGGGATGGTCGAGCACGCCGAGTTCGCCCATGCGCCAGAAATTGGTGGAACTCGTGCGGCGATACGTGCCGGTGACGCGATAGCCCTTGTCGAGCAGCAGGCGGGTCAGGTAGGCGCCGTCCTGGCCGGATACGCCGGTGATAACGGCTTTGCGTGGTGCATTCATGGGATGTCCCTTGCGTGAGGTGATAGTGAGTCCGATGGTGAATCCTGTTGTGACTCAGATCGGTGATGGATCAGGACCGTGTGCCCGAAGCGCGCGCCATGGCCGTGGCGTGCGGCTGCGCGGTGTGCGCTGCGCGCGGACCGCGCGTCAGGCGCTTTTCGAAAAGGAACCAGCTGGCGCTCGCATAGACGAGCGTTAGCGCGAGCGCGATAACGGCGCTCTCCATGCGTCCATGCCCGAGCCGCCACACGGCGTACAGGAGCGTGAGGTGAATGAGGTAGATCGTGTAGCTGATCGTGCCGAGATAAACGAGCACGGGATTCGACAGCGCACGCCGCACGATGCCTTTCGATTGCAGCGCAACGACGACGAACGACGTACAGAGCACAAGCGAAACGCTATAGAGCATCGCGTTCGAAAGCGGCGTATTGGCAGCGCGAAAGCGCGGGTAATGCAGATGCAGCCACGCGAGCACGGCGAGTGCGGCGAAAAAGAAAATCGCGGCGGGCACTTTGAAGCGTTCGAGCGCGTCGCGATCGTGCTGCACGAAGATCGCAAGCAGTGCGCCCGCAGCGAGCAGATCCATGCGGAACGGCGTGAGATAGTAGATCGGCCAGAACGAGTCGAACCACGGCGTGGCGATGGCGCGCAACACAGGCACGATCACGATTAGCGCCATGGCCACGACGGCCAGCAGTCGTCGCGGCAACAGCAGCACCACGAAGGGCCAGAAGATGTAGAACTGCTCCTCGACGGCGAGCGACCAGAGGATGTTGAGGCTGTCGTGGCCGCTCTGCCCGAGCGCGTCGCCGATATTCGTTGCGAAGAACGCATACCAGGGCCAGTAACGTAGCCATCCGAGGCCGAACAGCAGCGACGAGACCACCATCAGCAACAGATAAGGCGGCAGGATGCGGCGGATGCGGCGCGCGTAGAAATAGCTGAAATACGACTGACCGCGCGCCTTGCGTTCGAGCAGGATGCCGGTAATCAGAAAACCGCTGAGCACGAAAAACAGATCGACACCCATCCACAGCGGCGCGCGCAACGCATGCTGGGCGAACACGGCCATGACGGCGAGTGCGCGCAGTCCGTCGAGCTGGACGATTCGGTGTGAAGGCGGGTTCTCAATGGCGAGGCTCTTGACGGTCATCAGGTGTCCGGTGGGTCCATGCGCAGATAGTCCGGATCATTCTAGGAAGAATTAATTGGCCAAAAACCGCGAAATATATTCGCTTTGTAAATCCAGAATGAAAGCGATCCGAAGCTCGAATGGCGGGCCCTTATCGAACGGAACAGGGTGGAACGATTTTCAGTGCGCGTCCGGTGCGAGTCAGGATCGGAAAAAAGCACCCCGCTCGGCAAACGACGCGGCATGTTTGACCGCATTCTCCCCATTAAGAGAGATTGGGCAGGAATAGGGCGAAAACGTTGAAGCATTGAATTTTTTTGAATTATTTTCGGTTTTCGACGGGCGATTTTTCTCGCTGGTTGTGCGGCATGATCCGGATAGATTGCCGAGAAGCCACGGAGGAATCGCCTTGCCGTTATTGAGTCCCGGTCACCGCATGCGCAGGCCGCTGGCGCTAGCCGTACTGTGCGCGAGTATCTGCACGTCGTCGGTTCAGACAGTGGCTGCGCCGCAATTGAATGTGACTTCGTCGTGGATTGGCAATACGTATGGATATGGCGATGGCGCGTGGACGCAGATCAATATCACCGCAATTGCCGCTACGCCTGAAGGCAAAGTATTGACGAATGCGCCGTGGGACGAGAGCGGTGCAGAAATCAGCGCGTATCAGGACGGCAAGGTGCTCGGCTTCGCGGGCGGCACGCACGGTTGGGGCGGCAGCGGCGGCAATGCGATTGCTGTCAATAAACGCTATCTGTATGCGGCTGTCGGCGTCGGCAACGAAAAGGGCCACCTTGTCGGTATCGGCATCTGGCCGCCGAAGGGGCATCAGTGGGTCGGCATTACGCGGCGGCCGCTCGACGATCCGAAGCACGCTGCGGCATTCCAGTCTTCACCCGATCCGCTTAACCCGCACGCGCAACTCGCAGGCGCGTTTCTCAGGATCAACGACGTCACGACGGGCGGTCACGCGGATATCGGCGGCCTTGCCGCATCGGATTCGACGCTCTACGTGAGCAACACGGCGATGAATCGCATCGAGGTGGTTGACGCCAACACGATGCAGCGCCAATCGCAGTGGGATGTTCGCGAGCCGGGGCGCATTGCGCTCGCGGGCGACGGATCGTTGTGGGTGCTCACAGGCACGCTCAGCGATCACGCGCCGCGCGTCGCGCACTATTCCGCGCAAGGCAAATTGCTCGCTGAAGACGCGCTTGTGCTGCCGACCGATTCGATCCCCGTCGATATCGCTGTGGATCCTGCGCAGCGCATTCTGATTGCGGACAACGGGCCGCGTCAGCAGATTCTCATCTACGCGCGCAACGGCAGCGGCTATACGCAAAGCGGCACGCTCGGCGAACGTGGCGGTATTTTCTCCGGCGTTGCAGGGCGTCCCGGCCCTGGCCGTTTCAACGGCTTGACCGGCGTCGCTACCGATGCGCGCGGCAATATCTACGTTTCGACCAACGGCATCGGGCCGCGCCACGAAAGCATCGGCGCGGGTCTCGGCGCAACGCTCGAGAGCTATACACCCGCGGGCAAGCGCAACTGGATCGCGGAGGGGCTGCTCTTCGTCGACGGTGCCTGGATGGACCCGTCACGGCCGAATAGTGTTTATACCGGCAACAAGCGCTTCGAACTCGATCTGTCGAAACCGGCAGGGCAGGAATGGCAATACGCTGGATTCCTGTCCAATCGATTCCGCTATCCCGACGACCCGGTTTTTCACACCGATCAATGGCCGGGCTTGCCGACCGCACGCGCGCTGGAGGGACACACGTTCCTCTATTTGACCGACATGTACGCCGATCACCTGAAGATCTATCGCTTCGATGCGCAGCACGACGGCGAGACGGCGATTCCCTCGGGCTTTATCGCAGGACGCGAGCGGCCGGTGCTGCACGTGCCGAATGCACCGCCCGGCGGCGACTGGATCTGGCGCGACACGAACGGTAATGGCGCGTTCGATGCGGGTGAATTCACGCGCAATACGGGCCGCGAGAAGCTGGGCGGCGGCTGGGGCTGGTGGATCGACACGCGGGGCGATATCTGGCGCGCACGCGACGACAAGGGCATCTGGCGCTTTCGCTTCGGCGGCCTCGACGCGAAGGGCAACCCGATCTACGCGTACGACAAGCTCGACAAGTACGACGTGCCCGCGCCGTTTACCGAAGTGCATCGCGCGATCTACGAGCCGGATAGCGATTCGCTCTACGTGACGGGCTACACCGCCGATGCGCCGCACGATCCTGGTTTCTGGAAAGAGGCGGGCCGCGTGCTCGTGCGCTACGACCACTGGTCGAGCGGTCACCCGGAACAGCGCTACGTGCTGCGCCTGCCGTGGGACCCGAAAGCGAAGCCGCCTGTCACGCCGGCTGGATTGACTGTCGAAGGGCAATACGTGTTCGTGGTCGAGCCCGCGGGCAACGTCCACGTGTACGACAAAACCAGCGCGAAGGAGATCGGCGCCTTCGGGCCGGGCCCGGAAGTCGGGCGCGCGTCGGGCTGGGTGGACGTGCCGTTCGGCATCAGCGCACACCGGCAGCCCAATGGCGAATATCTGGTTTTCGTCGAAGAGGATGCGCGCGGCAAGGTGCTCATGTACCGCTGGAAACCAGCCTGACGCAGCATCGAATCTGCCGCTACTGGAATCTTCATGGACAAGGGAATACTGCGTAACGTCGCGATTAATCTGCTCGGTCTCGTACTGCCGACTTTCGTGTCGCTGGTCACGGTGCCTTCGTATATCCGCCTGCTCGGCGTCGAGCGTTACGGCGTGATTGCGCTCGTGTGGACGCTGATCGGCTATTTCAGCGTGCTCGATCTCGGCATGAGCATGGCCGCACAGAATCAGATTTCGAAGGCGCATGCGTCCGGCGACGCCGAAGCCTGCGAACGCGTGTTCTGGAGCGCGTTCTGGCTCAATTTCACGACCGGCGTGATCGGCGGGCTGCTGATCTATTCGGGCGGCGCGCTCTATACCGCGTATTTCACGCACGTTTCGGCCGAGCTGCGCCACGAGGTGTATCTCGCGCTGCCGTGGCTCGCCGTGGCGATTCCGCTGGCGAACGTCACGTGGGTGTTTGCGGGCGCAATCAACGGGGCCGAGCGCTTCGGCATCTACAACACGAACCAGACCATCGGCACGTTCCTGTTTCAGTTGCTGCCGCTCGGCGCGGCGTGGGCCGTCGCGCCGAACCTGCAGACCGTGCTCGCCGCCGCCGTCTTCGCGCGGCTCATTGCGGGCGCGATGCTCGGGCGCTCGGCGCTGCGCGTGCTGAACATCCGCACGCTGCGCGCGCCGCGTTTCGATACGTCGAAGGCGCTCTTCAACTTCGGCGGGTGGATGCTGATATCGAGCATCACCACCATGGTGGCCGATTCGCTCGATCGGATGATGCTCGGCGGCGGCCTCGGCGCGCGCTTCGTCACCTACTACACCGTGCCGCAAAACCTCGTCACACGCCTGAACCTCGTGCCGAACGCGCTCGTGCGCACGCTGTTTCCGCGTTTTTCGGCGCTGCACCGCGAACATGCCGACGAAATCGCCGCGCAGTCGCTGCAGTTTCTCAACGCGGTGTTCACCCCGGTCGCCATCGGCGCGATTGTCGTGCTCGGCCCGTTCCTGCACGCGTGGGTCGGGCCCGTGCTAGCGGAGCATGGCGCGCCCGTGGGCCGCTTGCTGATTGTCGCCGTGTGGCTGATCGGACAGGCCAGCGTTACCCGCGTGTTGATCCAGGCGCAGAACAATCCGGCGGCGACGGCGCGCGTCGGGCTCGTCGAATTGCCGCTGTTCGCGGGCTTGCTGTGGCTCGGCATCAATCGCGCCGGTTTGCCTGGCGCTGCTACAGCGGTGCTGGCGCGCGCGCTGTTCGACTACCTGGTGCTGCTGTATCTCTCGCGCATTCATGCCCGCACGATTCTGGTCGACATGTTCGCGCATTTGAGTTTCCTCGCGGCCGCGCTCGCGCTCGCGTGGTGGCTGCCGGGCGCGGTTTACGCGATTGGCGCGGGCGTGGTGCTGGCGGCGGCGAATGTCGTGTGGTCGGTGGCGACCACGCCGATGCTGCGCGGCTATGCCCGTTCTCTTCTGTTTCGTTTGAATTCACGGAAAAGCGCATGAGTCACGAACTGATTGACGAAGCGGCGCCGTCCGGACGCGTCGCAGCGCCCGCTATCCGGCGCGAGATGTCTCCATCGAAACGCGGCGAGGCCGCGCTTGTGACAGCGCCTGTGACCGCACTGCGGCCAGCGCCGCTCAGGCGCGCGCCGCGCGTGGCGATCGTGCACGACTGGCTCGTCACTTACGCAGGCGCGGAACGCGTGCTGGAACAGATCATTGCGTGTTTTCCCGAGGCGGATCTCTTCGCCGTGGTCGATTTTGTCGATGAGAAGGATCGTGCGTTCTTGCACGGCAAGCCGGTTACGACGTCGTTTATCCAGAAGCTGCCGTTCGCACGCGAGAAATACCGCGCGTGGCTGCCGCTGATGCCGCTCGCCATCGAGCAACTCGACGTGTCGGCCTACGACGTCGTGATTTCGAGCAGCCATGCGGTGGCGAAGGGCGTGCTGACTGGCCCGGACCAGTTTCACCTGAGCTATGTTCATTCGCCGATCCGCTACGCGTGGGACCTTCAGCATCAGTACCTGAACGAATCGAATCTGACGCGCGGGCCGAAATCGGCGTTGGCGCGGCTCATCCTTCACTACATCCGAAACTGGGACGTGCGCACGGCGAATTCCGTCGATCAGTTCGTCGCCAATTCGCAGTTCATTGCGCGGCGCATTCGCAAGGTGTATCAGCGCGAAGCGCAGGTTGTGTATCCACCCGTCGATATCGATGCGTTCGAACTCGAAACGCAGAAGGAAGATTTCTATCTGACCGCGTCGCGGCTCGTGCCGTACAAGAAGATCGATCTGATCGTCGAGGCGTTTGCGCGTATGCCGGAACGCAGGCTCGTGGTGATCGGCGATGGACCGGACATGGGCAAGGTGCGCGCGAAGGCCGCGCCGAACGTGGAGATCATGGGCTATCAGTCGTTTGCCGTGCTGCGCGAGCGCATGCAGCGTGCAAAGGCTTTCGTGTTCGCCGCGGAGGAGGATTTCGGCATTTCGGTTGTCGAGGCGCAGGCGTGCGGCACGCCCGTCATCGCCTACGGCAAGGGCGGCGCACTGGAAACGGTGCGCGACATCGCGTCCGGTAGGGTGCGGCCCACGGGCCTCTTTTTCGCGGAACAGCGTGCCGAGGCGATCATCGCTGCTGTCGATGCGTTCGAGCGCGAGCCGGGCCGTTTTCGCGCCGAGGACTGCCGGGCGAATGCCATGCGGTTTTCGACCGCGCAGTTTCGCGAGCAACTGTTTGCGCGCGTGGCGCAAGCCGTGCCGGAAATTGTGATGCGCGAGGTCGCGCGTGTGGCGCCCGCGTGTGGCGAACAGGCTCACGCCGCTGTTCGCGCGCCGCGCGTGCTCGCCATCGACCAGAGCGGCGTGCTGGGCGGCGCGGAGCTGTCGCTGCTCGAAGTGGTGAAGGGGCTGCGCGCGCGCATCGAAGTGCTGCTGTTCAACGACGGACCGTTTCGCGAAGCGCTTGCCGCCGCTGGCGCACGCGTCGATGTGCTCGATTCGGGTGCGCTGCACAACGTGCGGCGCGATGGCGGCGCTGCGCCGAGGCTCGGCGTGCTTGCCGGTGTCGTATCGCTCGTGCGTGAGACGCGCCGCCGCGCGCGCGACGCGGACGTGCTTTACGCCAACACGCAGCGAGCGATGGTGATCGGCGTGCTCGCCGGGCGGCTCGCGCGCAAGCCCGTGGTCTGGCATTTGCGCGATATCGTGAGCGAGGCGCACTTCGGTCGTGCACAGCGCGCAATCATCAAGATGTGCGCGAAGTATGGCCTCGCGCAGGTGATCGCCAATTCGCATGCGTCCGCAGAAGCGTTCGAGCAGCTCACCGGGTTCGACGCGCGCCGCATCGAAGTCGTGCACAACGGCGTCGATGAAGCGCCGTTTATCGCGCTGAAGGATGTTGAGCAAAAGCAGTTGCGCGAGCAAACAGGTTTGCCCGCCGACGCTTTCCTGGTCGGCGCATTCAGCCGTCTCGCGCACTGGAAGGGGCAGCACGTCCTGCTCGAAGCGGTGCGGCGCGACACGCGCATGCATGCCGTGCTGGTGGGCGCGCCGCTGTTCGGCGAAGACGCCTATGCGGCAGAACTGCGCGCGTTCGTGGATGCACATGACCTGTCCGGGCGCGTGCACTTTCTCGGCTTTCGCCACGACATTGCAGCCTGCATGCGTGCTGTCGATGTCATCGCTCACACGTCGATCACGCCTGAGCCGTTCGGCCGTGTTGTCGTGGAAGGCCTGCTGGCGGAGCGCCCGGTTGTGGCTTCGCGCGACGGCGGCGTGACTGAAATTGTCGAGCACGGCGAGAGCGGCCTGCTGTGCACGCCGGGCGACGCCGCCGAACTGGCCGCTACGCTGGCTTTGCTGCATGACGACGCGGCATTGCGCGCGCGTCTCGTCGCTCAGGGGCTGGAACGTGCGCGCGCGCGCTTCGGGAAGGTGCAGTACGTGGAGGCAGTCGAGCGCGTGCTGAAGGATGTTGCTACGCGTAGCCGGTAAAAGCGGATCGCTTTTACCGGCTGCTTTTACCGCGCCTTTTAGGGCGCTTTTTAACGCGCTTTTATCGCGTTTTTACCTGGACCGCAGCCGGTTCGTGATGTTTTGCGCGGGACGTTCGAAGAGACGATAAAAGACCCAGGCCACCGGCAATACAGCCAGCGTAAAGCCGAACGAAGGCCAGATGGATGGCTGCAATGCCGAACGATACAGCAGCGAGGCGAGCAGCACGAAAAGCGGCAGATGGATCAGGTAGAGCGAGTAGCTGAAATCGCCGATCTTCGCGAACACCGACGTCAAGAAGCCACCTGTCGCAGCGGGCCGCGACAGAACCTTCACGAGATAGCACGCGAAGGCAATGGCCCAAAGCTGAAATGCGCCGTATTGCCCAAAGTGAAACGCGACGCAGCCAGCCACCGCGAAAAACGCAGCGGCGGCATAGGCGAACGCAAACCCGGTTGACCCACGCACACGCGCTTCGGCAACCCACACGCCGAGCATCCACGAAAACCAGTACGACGTGAAAAAGATCAGGTCGTGCCGCTGGAGCGTGAGCGCCGATACGACGTTGAGGGCCGCAATGGCCGTGACGACCGCGCCGAGACCCAGGCGGCGGCGCAGCGCGAAAACGAGCGGATAGAGCAGATAGAACTGCACTTCGAGCGAAAGCGTCCACAACGCGCCGTTGGAGCCGTACGTCTTGCCCGCCACGCCTTGCAGCGAAAACAGATTGACGAGAAACGCGCGCGGCCCGATGTCGAGAATCTTGTGGCTGACCGGCGCGAGCGTGAGGCTGATCGAATCGGCCGCGAACGTGAGCAACAGCGCGGCGAGCAGAACAGGATAGATGCGCACGAAACGACGCAGCCAGAATTGACGGGCGTCGAGCCGGAAATCCGGATTCGCGGCGAGCCTTGCGGCGCCGCTGCGATGGATGCAATAGCCGCTGATGACGAAGAAAATCGGCACGCCCGCCGATCCCCATGCGACCGGCAGCGTGAGCCAGGCGGCAATCGTGCCGGGGTTGGCGAGGCTCGCGTGGGACGTATGGAATGCGCCCATGCCGATCCACGTGACCTGGCGGCAGTGGAAATACGCGACGAGCAGGGCGGCGAAGCCGCGCAGCGCTTCGATCGCGTGATCGCCCGCCAGCGCACCGGCGGCAGGACGCGCGGGCGCGGCGGGTACGGAAGATGCTCGTGGCAAAACAGTATCGAGTGCGGGATCGCTCATCGGTGTGCAGTTTTCGTCAGGTTACCTCGCGATCATAGGGATCGCCGCGCACCGAAAGTATGCGAAAGATTTTCAAAATGTATTCGCGCGGGACGATTCGAAATGCCGCTCGAAACGAGAGAAATTCATAAATAAATCGATATTGGGGTAAACGAGTTTATTTGTGGAATTTGTGGTGCTAGCGTAGAAGCATCTGTTTTTGGTCTATGGTCGCAGGAGATTTCGATGAATCTGCATTTGCTGGCTGGCGTTGCCGTACTGTTGATACTCGTCGCGGTATCGGCGTACCGCGAGGCCCTCAGAAACGAGCCTATCCGCCGCGTTCGCGCGCGCTCGGGCAAATTGCCCACCATCGACGATGTCGAGTAGAGGCACGTCTAAATGCGTCTGAATGGATCGGGAAA
The DNA here is from genome assembly GCF_004298475.1 of Paraburkholderia sp. Taxonomy (GTDB): domain Bacteria; phylum Pseudomonadota; class Gammaproteobacteria; order Burkholderiales; family Burkholderiaceae; genus Paraburkholderia; species Paraburkholderia denitrificans. The sequence goes on from NZ_SCRP01000012.1 coordinate 121,877, forward strand.
TTCGTGCCGATTATCCGGCAGCGATGGAAATAATTTCCGCTGATCCAGTTGAACTCATTTTCTCGAATTCCGTGTGCGCCTGTTATGACCGATAACGGCACGGAGTCGAACCCTTCAATATAAAAACTGCTGCGCCAGCACAATCACCGGGGACGCCGGGCTTGCCTTGCTGCGAGGCCGTTATTCAAACGATCGATCTGGGAATGAACACCATGCTCAAAGTTACCAAAGCGGTATTTCCTGTTGCGGGTCTCGGTACGCGCTTTCTGCCCGCGACCAAGGCCAGCCCCAAGGAAATGCTGCCGATCGTCGACAAGCCACTGATCCAGTACGCAGTGGAGGAGGCGATTGCCGCGGGCATCACGGAGATGATCTTCGTGACCGGCCGCAGCAAGCGGGCGATCGAGGATCACTTCGACAAGTCGTACGAGATCGAGGCCGAACTCGAGGCGCGCCGCAAGGACAAGCTGCTCGATCTCGTTCGCAGCATCAAGCCGGGCAATGTCGATTGCTTCTACGTTCGCCAGGCCGAGGCGCTCGGGCTTGGCCACGCGGTGCTGTGCGCCGAAAAACTCGTGGGTGACGGCCCGTTCGCCGTGATTCTCGCCGACGATCTGCTTTACAGCCCCACGCCGGTCATGAAGCAGCTCGTGAACGTGTTCAACCACTATCACAGCTCCGTTGTAGGCGTCGAAACGATTGCACGCGAGAACAGTGCGTCATATGGCGTTGTCGACGGACGCGAGTGGGAGGAAGACGTGTTCAAGCTCTCGGGCATCGTCGAAAAACCCGTGCCCGAAGTCGCGCCGTCGAATCTCGGCGTGGTGGGCCGCTACGTGCTGATGCCGACGATCTTCGATCATCTGCGCGCGCTCAAGCCCGGCGCGGGCGGCGAGTTGCAACTGACCGACGCGCTGCAGTCGCTGCTCACCGATGAGCAGGTGCTTGCGTATCGCTATACCGGCACGCGTTTCGACTGCGGCAGCAAGCTCGGTTATCTGAAGGCCACGGTGGAGTTTGCGTTGCGCCACCCGGAGGTGCGGGACGAGTTCGAAGCGTATTTGCAGAATCACCTGCCTGTGACGCTGGCCGCTGCTTGAAGCGACGCTGGAGCCACTAAAACCGCTTGAAACCGCTTGAAATCGCCTGCTGCCAACTCCGGCAGCAGGCAAAAAACCTCGCGCGCCGCACGCTTGCGCGCACAACCGTGCGTTTTTTGCGCGCCTCACGGCACAAAATACGCGTGGGCATCACGCTGGAAATGCTGCTGAAAAGCAGTGTGCACGCGCGGCGTTCAATATTGAGGTTTCTTTTTAGCCAATCTCAAGACCGGCTCGCCTCAAGCGGCTTCAAGCGGCTTCAAGCGGCTTAAAGCGACGCAGGCGTTACGACGCGCGGCCGATCCAGCGCGAAACGTGTCGCCGGTAATCGGCGTACTCCTCGCCGAAGATCTGGCCCAGTGCCTGTTCCTCGGGACGAATCTGCGCGACGGTGATGAAGATCACGAACAGCGGCACGATGAACCACGGGCTGGCGGTGCCGAGCCAGATCGCCCAGCCGGTCAGGAACAACGTGAGCCCGAGATACATCGGGTTGCGGCTGAACCGGAAGACCCCGTCCGTCACGAGATGCGAAGCCTTGCTCGGGTTCAGGGGATTGGTGGTGGTTTGCGCACGCCGAAAACGCCTCACGGCCGCTGCGGCAGTGGCAATTCCGGCCAGCGCCGGAAGGACGCCCAACAGGTTCCAGGGCGCGGTGAAACAGACTGACATCGGTGCCCAGCGATGCAGCGCCCACATGAGGGCCGCTGCGATCAACGTCACGATAGGGGGTGGAATGCGCGGTTTCATGGTGGATCCCCGGGAATTATTCGACTCAAGAACGCTCAAGTGCATCTCCTCGAAATGTCCGCAACATAGCAGATGCCAGTCGTTGCGCGACCTCGCTTTAGCGCCGCCGGGAACCTCGGTACGTTCTCAACGGCAGGTGCGAAAGCCCACAAAGACGTCATTGCGGTGCGGCAGGTAAAAGTTTCGATAGCGAGGATTGCACATCCGGACGTATGTGGCGAATGATGCACCACGTACGCTTCGATGCGTATCAAACCAGGGCGCAGAATAATCCGCGTAAGGATCCACTGAAAAGCCCGCGTACGGCACGAAGGGATCGGCGGTCCATTCCCAGACCGATCCGCCCCAGTCGATCAGATCGTGGCACGCGGCGTACTCCCACTCGGCTTCGGTCGGCAGGCGACGGCCCTTCCAGCGGCAAAAAGCTTCCGCTTCGTACGCATTGACGTGGCAAACGGGCAGCGCAAGCGCGAGCGGCTCCCATCGTCCGAACCAGCGCTGCTCCCAGTTTTGCGCGCCGCCACGCGCCGGTTCGTTTTCTGATTCGTGTTCCGATTTGCGTTCCGGCGTGTGCTCCGCCTTGCGCCACCTTCGCGGCGCAGCAAGCCCGCTGCGCTTGAGCCACGCAATCCCGTCACCGGACCACCAGCGCTCATCCCGGTAGCCGCCTGCCGCGACGAATTCGGCATAGTCGCCGTTGCTCACGCATTGGCGGTCCATCTGCACCGGGCCGACCGTGACCGCGTGCTGCCATTTTTCGTTGTCGAAGACGAATCCTGCGTCGCGCGCGCCGCCCATCATGAATGTTTCGCGGCCCAGTGCAACGTCGCGCGCGCCAGCCAGCCGTTCGAGCGGCGCCATCGCGAGCGGCGCGTGCGGCGCATAGTCGAGCGTCTGCCGCATATAGGTCAGCGCTTCGGCGTGCATGTCCTCGTGGTACAAGGCGAGGCGGAAGTAATAGAGGTCATCGTCCGAGTCCGAAACCGTCGCGAGCTTTGCGCGCACCTGCGACAGCACGGTCTCCACGTAGGCCATAATCTGCGCGAGCGGCGGCAGGTCCAGATGCCAGCGGTCGTCGTGGGCTATGCGCGCCGAGTCGAACCATCGGTCCGCGTTCGCCAGCAGCGATGGGCGGGTCGCGACGAAGCGGCCCTGCGGACCCCGTTGTGGATCGCGCAGTATCCAGTGCTCGGTAAACCAGGCAATATGCCCGTACTCCCACAGTGGCGGATTGATGCCGGGATCGCACGGGACCTGCCATTGGGCGGGTGTCAGGTTTTCGAGAATCGACCATGTTTGCCGATGAGCCTCGGCAAATGCTGCATCGAGCTGTGATTTGTCGAGTCTGCGCGTTGCCGCTCCATCAATCCGTAACACCATGCGACCTCCTATGGCCAGAATTCATATCGCCAGCCCGGCACTGCGCAGCGCCAACAACGGCAACTGGCAGACTGCTCACCGCTGGTTCCAGTTCCTGCAAACAGCCTGCGACGTGACGCTCGGCGCCGAATGGCCGCCGGAAGATCATCGGCACGCGCCGCCCGACTGTCTGATTGCACTGCACGCCCGGCGCTCGGCGCCGTCTATCGCGCGGTTCGCCGACGCCTGTCGGGATCGTCCGCTCGTGGTCGTGCTGACGGGCACCGATCTCTATCGCGATATCCATGTCGATGCAGCCGCGCGACGCTCGCTCGATCTTGCCACGCATCTGGTCGTGCTGCAGGAGGAAGGGCTCGCTGAAATGACGGCTGCGCATCGCGCGAAATGCCGTGTGATCTATCAGTCTGCTCCCGCGCACCAGCACGATGTTGCCGCCACGCGCAAAAGGCGAACGTTCGACGTCGTGCTGGTCGGCCATATGCGCGCGGAGAAGGACCCGCAAACCCCCATGCGTGCGCTCGACTGGCTGCCGGACGATTCGCCGGTCCGGCTGATTCATATCGGCCAGGCGCTTGCGGACGAGTATCGGCTCGCGGCGCAGGCCTTGCAAGCACGGGCATGGCCCACGGTTGCGCGCTACGTCTGGTACGCGGGACTGCCGCACGCGGCGACGCTGCGGCACATTGCCAGCGCTCAGGCGATGATCATTTCGAGCATCATGGAAGGCGGGGCCAACGTGATCATCGAAGCGGTGAATGCGGGCGTGCCGGTGCTGGCGAGCCGCATACCCGGCAACATCGGCATGCTGGGCCGCGACTACGAGGGTTATTTCCCGGCTGGCGACGACCGGGCGCTGGCCCGGCTGCTCGAACGGGTGAGCAGCGATCGTGATTTTTTGGCGACGTTGCAGCAGCAGTGCGCGCGACGTGCGCCGTTGTTTGCGCCTGAGCGGGAGCAAGCGAACGTCCTCGCGCTCGTTGAGGATGCGTTGGCCGGGCGACCTGCAATCGATTCGAGGTAGCGGCTGGGGTAGCTCCCTTCAAGCGCGCTGAACGGCGGCAGCGCACACTGGAGCTCCGACTCTGGGAATACTGCTTGCTGGCCACCGCTTCCCACCGCTTCGATCTGGGCGCTTGCACGGCGCGCGGCTGCCAGCGAGTGTGCAATCCGGAAATCCGGCAAACTGTTGCGTATCCAACGCCCAAGAGGCGCGCTAGAGCGAGGAGAAAGGCCATGATGAGGCGTCCTCTGGCAGGCAGCAGCCATCCGGCACCGGCTGACATCAAGTGCGTGGGGGCGTGCGATCCCACGGAACGTTTCGAAATCGTCGTGATCCTGCGGCGCCAGGACAGCGCGGCTTTTCGCGATCTGGTCGAGCGGATCGAGGCTGGCGATGCGACGGCCGAGCCGGTCTCGCGCGAGGCGTACGAACAGCGCTTCGGCGCGTCTGCCGATGACGTGCGGCGCGTCGAACGTTTTGCGGCATCCAATGGGCTCACGCTCGTGCGCTCGGATCTGGCGGCACGCCGCGTCGTGTTGTCCGGCACGGTGCAGCAGTACAACGCCGCCTTCGGCATCGATCTGCAGCGCTTCGAGCACCAGGTGGGTCAGTCCACCTATCACTTTCATCAGCCGGGCGGCCCGGTACATCTGCCCGAGGACGTGCACGAAGTCGTTACCGCCGTGCTCGGCTTCGACAACCGCGCGAAAGCGCGGCCGCACTTTCGTCTGAACCCCACGCCTCATCCGGCATTCAGCCCGCCGATTCGCCCCGCGCGCGCCGTGAGCGCATCGTTCACGCCGCCGCAGCTCGCGCAGCTCTACGGCTTCCCGTCCGGTGACGGCAGCGGCCAATGCATTGCGTTGATCGAGATGGGCGGCGGCTATCGCGATGCGGATCTGCAAGCGTATTTCACTGCGCTCGGCGTGGCTTTGCCGAAGGTGGAATCCGTCTTGGTCGATCAGGCTGAGAACGCGCCGACCGGCGACCCGAACGGCGCCGATGGCGAAGTCGAGCTCGACGTCGAGATCGCGGGCGCGCTCGCGCCCGGCGCGCTGATCGCCGTGTACTTCGCGCCGAACAGCGAGGCGGGTTTCGTCGATGCCGTGAGCGCCGCGCTGCACGACAGCGTGCGCAAGCCCTCGGTCATTTCGATCAGCTGGGGCGCGCCCGAATCGGCGTGGTCGCAGCAGACGCTCGCCGCGCTCGACGACGCGCTGCAATCGGCCGTGGCGCTCGGCGTGACCGTGTGCGCGGCGTCGGGCGACAGCGGCTCGTCGGACGGCGTGGGCGATGGCGCCGATCACGTGGACTTCCCCGCGTCGAGCCCGTATGCGCTCGGCTGCGGCGGAACGAGCATGACGGCATCGAATGGGCAGATCGTGCGCGAAACGGTGTGGGACAGCGGCAACGAGGGCGCGTCGGGCGGCGGCGTGAGTGCGACGTTCGCGCTGCCCGCGTGGCAGAAGGGGCTGTCCGTCGTGAGCACCCATGGCGGCGCGAGTGCGCTCGCGCGGCGCGGCGTGCCCGATGTGTCCGCCGACGCCGATCCGGCCACGGGCTATGTCGTGCACATCGACGGCACGGACACCGTGGTGGGCGGCACCAGTGCGGTCGCGCCGCTGTGGGCGGCGCTGATCGCGCGCATCAACGCCGCGCGCGGCAAGCCCGTGGGTTTCGTGAATGCGCTGCTCTACGCGCAGCGCGCAGCGTTCAACGACATCACGAGCGGCAACAACGGCGACTATGCGGCGGCGCCCGGCTGGGACGCGTGCTCGGGGCTCGGCACGCCGGTGGGCGCGAAAGTGGCGGCGGTGCTTGCGTCGGCGTAGCACGAGGCGGCATCGTGCGCGGCCAACGCGTTCAATGCGTTCAACGCCCTCAACGCAGTCGATGCGGATAGCGCGGATAGTGGAAGGACGTCGAAGACGTCACACTCGCATTGCAAGCCAGGATAAGCCACGATAAGCCAGGAGACGACATGAACGAACCGGTTCGATCCACGCATGGCAACGGCAAGCGTCACGCCTCAGGCGGCAACGGCAAGCATCGCAGCATGGCGGATCAGCCGTGCTTCGATCCTACCGCCTACGGCAACGGCCCGGACGACTTCGTCACCGACACGACCGAAAACGCCGCGATCACGCATCACGCGACGCAGATCGGCAGCGAGGCGATTGCGTACACGGCGACGGCAGGGCATCTCGTGACCGTCGATCCGGTCAGCTCGCAACCGAACGCGAAGATCTTCTACGTGGCGTTCACGAAGGACGGCGCGCAGGCGCAGGAGCGGCCCGTCACGTTCTTCTACAACGGCGGGCCGGGTTCGTCGGCGGTGTTCGTGCTGCTCGGCTCGTATGCGCCGAAGCGCATCAGGACGTCCATGCCGGGTTTCACGCCGCCCGCGCCCTATACGCTCGAAGACAACCCGGACAGCCTGCTCGACAAGAGCGATCTCGTGTTCGTCAATCCGGTGGGCACGGGGTATTCGTCGGCGGTCGCGCCGCATCACAACCGCGACTTCTGGGGCGTCGATCAGGACGCGGATTCGCTCAAGCAATTCATCAAGCGCTATCTCACGGCAAACGACCGCTGGAATTCGCCGAAGTTTCTTTACGGCGAGTCGTACGGCACGGCGCGCAGTTGCGTGCTCGCGTACCGGCTGCATGAGGACGGCGTGGACCTCAACGGCATCACGCTTCAGTCGTCGATTCTCGACTACACGCAAAGCGGCGACCCGATGGGCGCGCTGCCCACGGCCGCCGCCGATGCGTGGTACCACGACCGCGTGGGCGTGACGCCGAAGCCGAAGGATCTTCAGGCGTTTGTCGCGCAGGTCGCGCAGTTCGCGCGCACGGATTACCGCGCCGCGCTCGCAACGTTTCCCGATGCGAAGGACCCGGCCATCGAGGCGACGCTCAAGACGCTCTCGCAGTACACGGGCATCGATACGCTCGCGCTCGCGTCCTGGAGCCTCGATATCGCGGCCTACGACAGCCGCGGCAATGCGCTTTTCCTCACGACGCTGCTCAAGGACAAGGGCGTGGCGCTCGGCGCTTACGACGGCCGCGTGACGGCCATCGATACCGGCATCGCGGGCAAGATCGATCCGAATTCCGGCGGCAACGACCCGACCATGACCGCCGTAACCGGCGTCTATACGGCGATGTGGAACAGCTACCTGAACGAGCAACTGAAATTCCGTTCGAATTCGTCGTTCACGGACCTCAACGATCAGGCCTTCCGCAACTGGAATTTCAGCCATATCGACCCGACCGGCGCGCAAAAGGGCATCGACGCGCAGGGCAACATCGTGCTCTACACGGCGGGCGATCTTGCGGCTGTGATGGCGCTGAACCCGGATCTGCGCGTGCTTTCGGCGAACGGCTACTACGACTTCGTAACGCCGTTCTATCAGACCGTCGTCGATCTGCAGAAGATGCCGCTCGCCGACCAGAGCGTGCGCAACAATCTCAGCGCGCGTTTTTACCCCTCGGGGCACATGGTGTATCTCGACAATGCGTCACGCACCGCGCTCAAGAGCGACCTCGCGAAGCTGTATCAGAGCGCGGTGGCGGACACGCACGCGGTTGCGCGCATTCGCGCCCTGCAGCGCATGAGCACGATGCATCATTAGGGCCCGTTATTCATGTGAACAGGCCCTAACGCTCGCTCGCCGCCTCTGCGCATTCGCGTTCCTGCGCCATGGCGGCGAGGCACGCACGCGCGTCGCCGTTCACGATGCGCGCGGCGCACGCGATCATCAGATTTTTCTGGAGTCCGAAATCCTCGACGAGAAACCCGCGCGCGCATTCGCGCCCTTGCGCGCCGGGCTGCGACGGCACGCGCTCGGCCAGCGTGCCCGCATCGGTCGTATAGGCCCAGACTTCCTTGCCGAGTGCGGCTGCAAAGCCGATTTCGAACGCGGTGCCGGAATCGGGTTCGCCCGGACCGCGAAAATCATCGACATTGGCCATGACGATGTCGGCTGAGCGGATCGCGTCGATGTTGGACCGATAGATCCAGGCGGCCTTGCGCGGGCCTTCGAGGCCGGCTGGCGCTTCGGCGTCGAGCGGATAGACGCCTTCGAAGCCGTATTCGGCGCACGCGGCGCGCAGGCGCTCGCCGAATGCGCGCGCGTCGCGGCGGAACACGTCGAAGCCCGCGAGATAGACGCGCGGCGGGCGGGGCGACAGGCTGTGAGTCATGGCGGTGTCCTCGAATTGCATGGCACGGCGGGAGCCGACGCGGCGATTCTAGCCCGCCCGCCGCCCACTCGCGCTTCGTGTGAATCGGCATACGAATGGATGTCAACGAATGTCGTAAGTCGCTACTGTTGTTCATCCCCCAAACGCATCGGCCCGGGCAAAGCAGCGGTGACGTTGCGATTTGCGTGCCCGGACTCGCAGAAGCGCTGCGGGCTGCGCGTATCCGAAGCAGGCGGAGATCATGCGCACCTTTGCAAACGGCTAATCGAAGGCCGATCGGCAAAATCCGGATCTGTTCCGGAGTACGGTTTTCGGCGTGTGTAATCTTTCGATTCACCTTCTGCGCGAGACCGCTTCGTTCTATGCTGTCGTTTAGCTTTACCCGGAACCGGTCGTCATTTTGCGCTCAGTACCTTATTTGGCCGGTGTTTCGTACAATGTGCCGCCCGCTTGCGGGCAGTCCGGTATCGTCCGGTATCACGAGAAGGAGGCACGAGGCAATGAAACGACCAAGGCTGCTGGCGCTCGCCTGCTCGATTGCCATGCCGGGTCTTCTGCTGACCCAGTCCGCCGACGCGCAGGTTGCGCAGCCGACGCTGGCAAAAATCCAGTCGGCGAACCTTATTGCGATCGGCTATCGCGAGACATCGGTGCCGTTTTCGTACATGGACGCGGACGGCACGGTCATCGGGTTTTCGCAGGACATCTGCAACAAGGTGATCGACGCGGTGAAGGCGAAGACGAATCGCCCGAACCTGAAGGTGCGCTTCATCCCCGTCACCTCGCAGAACCGCATTCCGCTCGTGCAGAACGGCACCGTCGATCTGGAATGCGGCGTCACGACGAACCTCAAGGAGCGTCAGACCCAGGTGGCGTTTTCCGTGACGTTCTTCATTGCGACCACGCGTCTGCTCACGCGCAAGGACTCGGGCATCCACGACTTCAAGGATCTCGCGGGCAAGACCGTGCTGACCAACCAGGGCACGACGTCCGAGCGCATCCTGCGCCGCATGAACGAGGAAAAGCAGATGAACATGCGGATCATCAGCGCGAAGGATTACGGCGAGGGGCGCGTCGCGCTCGAATCGGGGCGCGCGGTGGCTTACATGATGGACGACGTGCTGCTGGCGGGCACGCGCTCGCTCACGGCCAATCCGTCCGACTGGGTGATCGTGGGCACGCCGCAATCGTCGGAGGCCTACGGCTTCATGATGCGCAACGGCGACCCCGCGTTCCGGCAACTCGTGAACGACACGATGACCTCGATCATGAAGAGCGGTGAAATCGATGCGATGTATACGCGCTGGTTCGAGAAGCCGGTTCCGCCGAAAGGCATTAATTTCGCATTCCCGATGAGTCCGCAATTACATGCGCTCTTTGCAGCGCCGAACGATAAGCCGTTCGATTAAATTCCCGTTCCTGAAGCATGAGATGATCGCTTGCCCGGTTCTGCGCCGCATGCGCTGCACAGAACCGGGCGGCGAGCGTTGCGGCGCATTCATGAATGGCCGCGACTCATGCGTGCAGCGAACAACACTCGGGGGCGGGCATGGAAGGATCGGACGGCACGGTGGCGATAGTCGGTGCGGGGCATGCGGGCGGCAATGCCGCCGCGCTCCTGCGGCAATACGGTTTCGAAGGGCGGATCGGGCCGATCGGCGCCTTGACGCGAAGATCGAATCTTTCGTCGCCGAGGGCGCGCAGGGGATAGCCGGCGCACCGGGAGTACCGGGCGCACCCGGCGCGAGGCTGGGCGGCAGACTGGGCGGTGTCAGGCTGGCATCGGGCGAGGTCGTACCGGCGACGGTGGCGCTCGTCGGCATCGGCGTGATGCCGAGTGGCGCTTGCGCAAGCGGCCGGTATTGTCTGCGCGAACGGCGTGCAGATCGATGCCGATGCGCGCACATCGGACCCCGATATCTTCGCGATCGGCGACTGCGCGATCCGGCGACAGATCCCGGCACGTTCGCGGCGGCGGCGCTGGCCTGAGCGGGCGAGGCATCCGGAGCGTTTTTTTGTCGGGCACTATTTGACAAATTATTGACGTGCGTAGCAGTACGGTTTTGCGCGGCGGACTATCATCCCAGGCGGCGCCGCTGCATGTTCGTGTTTTGTACGGGTTCATGTTCGCGTTCACGGCGCCATGCCGGTGCGGCAGGGTCGCATCGGCCAGTCCTCCGCCGATGACGAGTCCCGCACGATGATTACGCCCGCCCAGATACTGATCGATTCACCGGCAGCGATGCCCCGAGCCGCGCGCGCGAGCGCGCAGCCTGGCGGCTACGCGGCTTCGTTCACGCGTTCCGATATCCCGGCGCTGATGGGCCGGGAGGGCGTGCGCTACGACTTCAACCACGGCTGCCGCGTGCAGGTGCCCGTGGCGGGATGGCGCGTGCGCATGCGCGACCTCGACACGAACAGCATTGTCTACGACGAAACGCTCGGTGCGGGCGAGATTGCAGCGAGCCGCCGCAAGTACTTCGTGCGCTTCCAGTTCGACGTGTTCGACGGTGCGCGCCTCGTGTTCTCCCATGCCTACGACGCGACGTGGCGGCATGTGATGATCGAGATCGGCTCGGGTGCGCTCGGCGACGCGATTGCCTGGATGCCCTCGGTCGAGGCGTTCCGGCAGCAGCACGAATGCACGGTGACCGTGCGGCTCAAGCCGGGGCTTCGCGCGCTGTTCGAGGAAGGCTATCCGGCGCTGCAGTTCGTGGACAGCGCGGCAGGCGAGGCCGAACTCGAAGGCGAGAACTTCTATGCGTCGTACCGGCTCAACTGCTTCCTGCCGTATGCGGACCGCGATCTTCAGCCAACCGATGTGCGCGTGAGCAGCCGCCAGGACTTCGCGTCGTACATGCTCGGCGTCCCCGCGATCGAGCGGCGCCCGAATGTCGTGGTCGCGAGCAGCGAGCGCACCATCCGCGAACGCTACGTGTGCATCGCCACACAGGCTTCGGCGCAATGCCAGTACTGGAACAATCCACGCGGCTGGACCGCGCTCGTCGCGCATCTGCGGGCGTGCGGCTATCGCGTGCTGTGCATCGACCGTGATCGCGAGTACGGCGTGCCCGGCGCGCTGAACAAGATGCCCGCGGGCGTCGAGGACTTCACCGGCGAGCGCCCGTTGCAGGAGCGCGCGAGCCTGCTCTCCCACGCCGACTTCTTCATCGGGCTCGGCAGTGGTCTTTCCTGGCTTGCGTGGGCGGTCAGAACGCCGGTCGTGCTGATCAGCGGCTATGCGCACCCGAAGAGCGAATTCAGCACGCCGTGGCGCGTGATTAATTTCAACGCGTGCAATAGCTGCTACAACGACACGACGGTCGAATTCGACCGGGCCGACTTCAACTGGTGCCCGCGCCATGCCGATGAAGAATCGGGCCGCTACCAGTGCACCTCGGCGATCACGCCCGAGCACGTCATGCGTGTGATCGATCCGCTCGTCGTGACCGGCCTGCGCTAGCGGTACAAAAAGCATCTGCCGCACGACAGGCGCCTCGTACGCGCCGGTCGCGACGCAGGCTCATACGCGCCGCCGATGTCGTAAACTGTCGCGACGGGCCGGATTGCCGGCCCGCTTTGCATTCGTACCGGACTACGACCTCGCGACATGGCCGCACATTTCACCCTTTCCATTCCCGCATCGCGCGCAATGGCGCCGCGAAGGAGCCTCGCTTGAGCGTGCGCGAACTGCCCACGGGGCTCATGCTCGTTCACGGCAATCAGCCTGAACGGCTACGCGACCTGATCGTGCAATGGATCAGCCAGAATCCGGTCGCTCCACTCGAAAAAGAAGTGATGCTCGTGCAGAGCAACGGCATCGCGCAGTGGCTCAAGCTCGCATTCGCGGCGGACCCGGAGGAAGGTGGCTGCGGCGTGGCGGCGGCGTTCGAAATGTCGCTGCCGTCGCGTTTTCTCTGGCAGGTCTATCGCGCGGTGCTGGGCCCGGAGGCGGTGCCGGCCGTTTCGCCGTTCGACAAATCGCGGCTCACGTGGCGGCTGATGCGCATGCTGCCCGCATTGCTCGATACGCCCGGCTACGAGCCGCTCAAGCGCTTCATGGCGCAGGACGACGATCGGCGCAAGCGTTTCCAGCTCGCGCAGCGCGTGGCCGATCTGTTCGACCAGTACCAGGTGTATCGCGCGGACTGGCTCGCTGCATGGGCCGCGCACGACGATGTGGTGATCGACGCCCGCAACCAGCGCGCGCCGCTGCCCGCCGACGCACGCTGGCAGGCCGCGCTCTGGCGCGCGCTGCTCGACGACGTGGGCGACGATGCGCAAGAAGGCATCGATCTGCGGCAGACGGGCCGCGCGGCGGTCCATGCGGCGTTCATGCGTTGCGCGGAAAGCTGGCGCGATGGTGACGACGGCAGCGGCAACGGCAGCAGCACAAGGCCGAAGGCGCTGCCGCGCCGCATCGTCGTGTTCGGCGTATCGAGCTTGCCGCGCCAGTCGGTGGAAGTGCTCGCGGCACTCGCGCGCTGGACCCAGGTGCTCCTGTGCGTTCACAACCCGTGCATGCATTACTGGGCCGATATCGTCGCCGACCAGGATCTGCTGCGCGCGCGGCACGCGCGGCAGCGCCGCCGCGCAGGCGCGCCCGCGGCGCTCGACGATTCGCTGCTGCACCTCCATGCGCAGCCGCTGCTGGCGGCGTGGGGCAAGCAGGGGCGCGACTTCATCGGCCTGCTCGACGAATACGACAGCGACGAAGCGCGCGCGAGCTACGCGCCGCATTTCACGCGCATCGGCCAGCGCATCGATCTGTTCGACGGCGCCGAGGCGCACACGCTGCTGCAACAGCTTCAGGACGATATCCGCGAGTTGCGCCCGCTGCACGAAACGCGCGAGCAATGGCCCGCCGTCGATCCGCACACGGACGAATCGATCCGCTTTCATGTCGCCCACAGCGCGCAGCGCGAGGTGGAGATCCTGCACGACCGGCTGCTGGCGGCGTTTGCCGCCGATCCCGCCTTGCGGCCGCGCGACGTGATCGTGATGGTGCCGGACATCGAGGTCTATACGCCGCACATCCAGGCCGTGTTCGGCCTGCTCGACGCGGACGATCCGCGCTACATCCCGTTCAGCGTCGCGGACCGCACGCAGCGCACGTTCGATCCGCTCGTCGGCGCGCTGGAGATGCTGCTCGCGCTGCCGCAGTCGCGCGTGAGCGTGAGCGACGTGCTCGACCTGCTGGAAGTGCCCGCCGTGCGTGGGCGCTTCGGCATCGACGCCGAGGACGTGCCGACACTGCGCAACTGGATCGACGGCGCGAATATCCGCTGGGGCCTGCATGCCACGCAGCGCGCGAGCCTCGGCTTGCCGCAGGCCGACGAGATGAACGCGCCGAACAGCTGGGCCTTCGGGCTGCGGCGCATGTTGCTCGGCTATGCGGCGGGCGACAGCGCGAGTGCGTGGCGCGGAATCGAGCCGTACGCCGACATCGGCGGCCTCGATGCCGCGCTGCTCGGGCCGCTGACGCGCCTCGTGGATGCGCTCGATTCGACGTGGCAAACGCTGCGCGAACCGGCGACGGTCGAAGTCTGGTGCGAGCGGCTGCGCGCGCTGAAAGCGACGTTCTTCGCCACCGACGACCCCGAAGACGCCTACACGCTCGAACGCCTCGACGGCGCGCTCGAAACATGGCGCGAAGCCTGTGCCGAAGCGCGGCTCGCGGACACGCTGCCGCTGGCGATCGTCGCCGAAAACTGGCTTGAAGAACTGGCGGGCGGCGGTTTGCAGCAGCGCTTTTTCGCGGGCGCGGTGACCTTCGCGACGCTGATGCCGATGCGCGCGATTCCGTTCCGCCGCGTGTGCCTGCTCGGCATGAACGACGGCGACTATCCGCGCAATCGCGTGCCGCTCGACTTCGACCTGATGCGCCGCGATTACCGGCCCGGCGACCGCTCGCGGCGCGAGGACGACCGCTATCTGTTTCTCGAAGCGCTGCTCTCCGCGCGCGACCATCTGCACATTTCGTGGATTGGCCGCAGCGTGACCGACAACACGCCGAGGCCGCCTTCGGTGCTGGTGGGACAGTTGCGCGATCACCTGAAAACGGGCTGGCGGCTCGAAGGCGATGAGGAAGCGCCGGAAACGCCGGAAGCGCCGGACGCATTGCCCGATTCACTACTCGATGCGCTGACGATCGAGCATCGCCTGCAGCCCTTCAGCGCCGACTACTTTCCCGCGCAGCCGGACGCCTCGCCGCTCTATACCTATTCGCACGAATGGAGCCGCCCCGCGCCGGTGCCGGACGCTGCGGCGCATGCGGCGGCGCTGCCGCCGCCCGAACGCGACGAACCGCTTTCGATCGCCGAACTCGCGGCGTTCCTGCGCGACCCGGTGCGCAGCTTTTTCCAGCAGCGTTTGCGCGTCGCGTTCGAAGCCGAAGATGCGGCAAGCGAGAATCAGGAGCCGTTCGAAGTGGACACGCTGCAGGCGTGGCAACTCCAGAGCGAACTGATTCGTGCGCAGGCGGCTGCGATGGAGCGCGGCGACGACGACCTCGAACGCGTGGCGCTCGAGCGGCTCGAACGGATGCATCGCAGCGGGGATCTGGCGGCGGGCGGCTTTGGCGAAGTGATCGGCCAGGAACTGCTCGCGCCGATGGGCGATCTGTTCGCCGCCTGGCGCAAGGCGCTCGCGCGCTGGCCGGAACCGCTCGAACATCAATACGAAATTCGTCTTGAAGCGTCCGTCGACGGGCGCACGCTGACGATCGACGACTGGATCGACGATCTGCGCGCGGGCCCGGACGGAACGCGTGGCCGCGTGATTCTCGACGCAGGCACGCTCGTCAAGGCGAACAAATATCGCGGCGAACGGCTGGCGGCCTACTGGGTCGCGCACGTTGCGGCGCAACTGGCGGCGGGCGAGGTGACGACGGTGATCGTCAGCAAGGCGGGCGTGGCGGAGTTTTCGCCCGTCGCGCCGGAGGTCGCGCGCGACTATCTGATTGCGCTGCTCGGCGCGTGGGACGCGGGCTTGCGCAGGCCGCTGCCGCTTGCGGTGAAGACGGCGTTCGCGTGGCTGCGCCGCCTGCCGGACGCGTTCGACGGCAGCCGGGCAAGCGTGCCCGCCGAGGCGTGGGAGGATGCGCGCGCAACCTTCGAGGGCAACGTGCGTTCCCCCGGCGAGTGCGAGACGAACCCCTGGCTGCGCCGCGCGTTCGCCGATTTCGACGCGCTGGTCGTTGACGACGCATTCATCACGCTTTCAACGCGGCTGCTGCTGCCCGTGCAGCGCGCCCCGCTGGCCGCATCGCGAGCGCCGCGCGATGCCGCTGTTACCACTTCTGCTGCCGGAGACACCGCATGACCCAGGCGCACGACGTTACGGCCCACGTGCTGGAGCCGCTGCGCTTTCCGCTGTACGGCAGCCGCCTGATCGAGGCGAGCGCGGGCACGGGCAAAACCTTCACCATCGCGATGCTGTATGTGCGGCTCGTGCTGGGCCATGGTGCGGCAAACGACCATGAAGCGCATGAGGCGCATGAGGCACATGATGAGCAGGCCGGGCAGGGTGAATGCGCGCGGCCGCTTACGCCGCCGGAAATCCTCGTCGTCACGTTCACGGATGCCGCGACCAAGGAACTGCGCGAGCGTATCCGCGCGCGGCTGATCGAAGCGGCCGAAGCGTTCCGCGCCGATCCCGACGACGTGTTCGCCAACGAAGCGGACGGTGATCTGCTGCACGCACTGCGTGCGGACTACGATCCCGCAGCGTGGCCTGCCTGCGCGCGGCGACTCCAACTCGCCGCGGAGTGGATGGACGAAGCCGCGGTTTCGACGATCCACGGCTGGTGCAATCGCATGCTCAGCGAGCACGCATTCGACAGCGACAGCCTTTTTTCGCAGACGCTCGTCACCGACCAGTCGGAGCTGCGCGCGGAAGTCGTGCGCGATTACTGGCGCACCTACATGGCGCCGCTCGACGTGCAATCGGCCCAGGAAGTGCGCGCCTGGTTCCGCCATCCCGACGAACTGCGCAAGGCCATCTTCGGCCTGCTCGCGCATGCGGACCTGCTGCCCGACGCAAGCGAGCCGGCTGCCTCGCTGCTTGCCGCGCGCACGCAGGCGCGCGAGCAACTCGAAGCGCTCAAGGCGCCGTGGCGCGGCTGGATCGACGACGTAAAGGCGCTGCTCGACGCCGCGCGCGCCAGGAAGCAGTTCGACGCCAGGAAGCTCAACACGCGCAACTGCGATACGTGGATCGACAAGCTGCGCGCGTGGGCGCACGACCCCGAACTCGTGCAGCCCGCGTTTGATGAAAAGGCTGCGGTCTGGACGCGTCTTACGCCCGCCGGACTCCAGGAGATCTGGCAGCCCGGCAGCGAGCCGCCCGAGCATCCGGCATTCGTGGCGATGGAGACGTTGCGCGACAAGCTTGCCGCGCGGCCGAACGCGCGCCAGGCGCTGCTGTGCCACGCGGCGCGCTGGATTGCGCGGCGCTTCGAAGACGAGGAGGCGCGCCGCTCGCAGATGGGTTTCGACGACCTTCTTACGCGCCTGCTTGCGGCACTCAAGAAGGAAAACGGCGAGCGTCTTGCGGCGATCATCCGCAAGCAGTATCCGGTGGCGCTGATCGACGAGTTTCAGGACACGGACCCGGTTCAGTACCAGATTTTCGACCGGATCTACCGCATTGCCGAGAACGTCGCCGATACGGCAATCGTCTTGATCGGCGACCCGAAGCAGGCCATCTACGCCTTTCGCGGCGCGGATATCTTCACGTATCTGCGTGCCCGGCAGGCGTGCGAAGGGCGGCTTTATACGCTGAAGACGAACTATCGCTCCACGCGCGCGATGGTGGCGGCCGTCAACCGCTGCTTCGACGCGGCGGAATCGCGTGCCGAAGGCAACGGCGCTTTCCTGTTCCGCAGTAACGACGGCGAGGCGAATGCGCTTCCGTTCATACGTGCTGAAGCGCATGGCCGCGCCGAAAAACTCGTCGCGCAAGGCGCAGCGGTGCCTGCGCTCAACGTCTGGTGGCTGCCGCCAGGCGTTGACGGCAAGCCGCCGTCCAGCAAGGCGTCGTACCTCGTGAGCATGGCCGCGAGCTGCGCGACCGAGATGGTGCGGCTCATGAACCTCGGCGAGTCGCACGCGGCAGGCTTCGAAAGCGAGCACGGCCTGCGTGCATTGAAGCCCTCCGATATGGCCGTGCTTGTGAACAATCGCGAGGAGGCAAGCGCGATCCGCCAGGCGCTGCGCGCACGCGGCGTGCGCAGCGTCTACCTCTCCGATCGCGATTCCGTGTACCTCACGCCGCAGGCCGAGGAACTGCGCTACTGGCTCGCCGCCTGTGCGGAACCCGACGATGGACGTCGCGTGCGAACAGCGCTCGCGACATCGACGCTCGGGCTCGGCTGGAGCGAACTCGACGCGCTGGGTCACGACGAACTCGCATGGGAAGCGCGCGTGCTGCAATTTCGCGGCTATCGCGATTGCTGGCGCAAGAAGGGCGTGCTGCCGATGCTGCGGCGCCTGCTCAACGACTTTCACGTGCCGCAGCGGCTGCTCGGCGAGCCGGCGGGCGTGAGCGTCAACGGCGAACGCGCGCTCACGAACCTGCTGCATCTGGCCGAACTGCTGCAACAGGCCAGCACGCAGCTTGAGGGCGAGCACGCGCTGATCCGTTACCTCGACGAACAACGCGAGGACGAGAGCGCGGGCGGTGGCGGCGACGCGCGGCAATTGCGCCTCGAAAGCGATGCGGCGCTCGTGCAGGTGGTCACGATCCACAAGTCGAAGGGGCTCGAATATCCGCTCGTGTTCCTGCCGTTCGCCTGCGCGTATCGCGCGGTCAAACCCGACGAAGTGCCGCTCAAATGGCATGACGCGCAGGGCGAACTGCGGATCACGCTCGAAGCGCGCGGCAGCGAGCTTCAGCAGGCGGACCGCGAACGGCTCGGCGAAGACCTGCGCAAGCTCTACGTCGCGCTCACGCGTGCGCGTTACGCGACATGGGTGGGCTACGCACCGCTGCAGGGCGTCGAATCGAGCGCGTTCGGCTACCTCATGAGCGGCGGCGAGCCGCTTCCGGCAGACCAGTCCGAAGCGTGCCTCGAAGCGCTGCGCGGCGACTCGACCGACATCGATATTGCGCCCGCGCCCGAACCCGGCCGCGAGCTGTTTGCGATGCGCGGGCCGCGCGCCGCGCGAGGCCATGCGCGCACGATGGCGTATCGCGAGCGCGAGCGCTGGTGGGTCGCGAGCTATTCGAGTCTGAAGACGGTCGAGGCTGCGCCGGGCGGCATCGCCGCGCCCGATCCGGATGGCGCGCGCGCCGCGCCGGATACGCGCGGCGAGGACGTGTTCCTCGAATTGCTCGACGCGACCACGCCGCTGCAAGAAGAAGCAGACGAAGCCGACGAAGCGGACGAAGCGCAGGCTGTCGCGCTGGCGGGCGACACCATGCACGGCTTCGAGCGCGGCGCGGACGCGGGCACTTTCCTGCACGACCTGATGGAATGGGCGGCCAATGAGGGCTTCGACAAGATTGCCCAGGATGCCGAAAGCGTGCGCGATAGGGTGGCGCGGCGCTGCAACGTGCGCGGCTGGTCGCGCTGGGTTGAGCCGCTCACCGAATGGCTGCTGCATCTCGTGAAGACGCCATTGAGGCTGCCGCCCGTGGAGGGCGAAACGGTGTCGCCGGCCGTGTTCGCGAAGCTTGCCTCATATATGGCGGAAATGGAGTTCTGGGTGACGGCGCACGCGGTCGATACGCTCGAACTCGATGCGCTCGTCACGTCGATGACGCTCGACGGCGAGGCGCGTCCCGCGCTCGACGCCACGCGTCTGAACGGCATGCTCAAGGGCTTCATGGATCTCGTGTTCGAACATGAAGGCCGCTACTACGTGGCCGATTACAAATCGAACTGGCTCGGGCCCGACGATGCTTCATACACGGCCGCAAAAATGCGCGCGCAGATCCTGCATTCCCGCTACGAACTGCAGTACGTGCTGTATCTGTTCGCGCTGCATCGGCTGCTCAAGGCGCGCTTGCCGGACTACGACTACGACCTTCACGTGGGCGGCGCCGTCTATATCTTCCTGCGCGGCGGACGTGCGCCTGGCCAGGGGCTGCATATCGAGCGTCCGCCACGCGAACTGATCGAACGAATCGATGCGCTGTTCGCGCGTCACGAAGCGGCAGAGGGCATGGCATGACGAAGCGACGCACGCAGGACATGATCGGCGTGACCGGCGATCTGTTCGCGCAACAGGAGCTCGAAGCGGCGGCGCAAGACACGCCGCGACAGGATGCGGGCAGGACGCCGCGCGCGCGCGAATCGGCACAGCAGATGCTCGCCGTGCTCGACCGCTGGGTCGAGCGTGGCTGGCTGCGCACGCTCGATGCCGCGTTCGCGCGCTTTCTCTGGACCGAAACGCCGCAGGCCGCGCCGCTCTTGCTGCTCGCCGCCGCGCTGGCGAGCCATCAGCTTGGGCGCGGTCACGTCTGCCTCGACCTTCGGGCCACGCTCGACGATCCCGCGTTCGCGCTCTCGTTGCCGCCCGACGGCCCGCAACGGCCCGTTGCCGAACCGGTTCAACCGCCTGCCGAAGTGCTCGCGGGCGTGACGCTCGCGCAGTGGCGCGCGGCGCTCGACGCGCCTGAGATGGTGGGCATCGAGGCCGGTAATACGCCGCTCGTGCTCGCGGGCGGGCGGCTTTATCTGCGGCGCTACTGGCAATACGAACAGGACGTGCGCGCGGGCATCGAGCGGCGGCTTGCGCGCCGCGCGCAAATCGAGGCTGCGTTGCCCGCTGACGCGGCGCGCCGTGCGCTCGACGCACTGTTTCCCGCGCGCGTAAGCGACGCGGGCCAGCCGCCGCGTGCGGACTGGCAAAAACTCGCCTGCGCGCTGGCGGCGCGCAGCGCATTCAGCATCGTCACGGGCGGGCCCGGCACCGGCAAGACGACGACTGTCGTCAAACTGCTGGCGCTCTTGCAGACGCTCGCGCTCGGACAAGCGGGCACGCGCGGCGCACGGCCCCTGCGTATCCGTCTTGCCGCACCGACCGGCAAGGCGGCGGCGCGGCTCAACGAATCGATTGCGGGCGCGGTGAAGCGCTTGCCGTTCGACGCTTTGCCGAACGGCGAAGCGCTGCGCGCCGCGATTCCCACGGTCGTGACGACGCTGCATCGCGTGCTGGGCACGCGGCCCGGCAGCCGGCGCTTTCGCCATGACGCGGCCAATCCGCTGCCCGTCGACGTGCTCGTGATCGACGAGGCGTCGATGGTCGATCTGGAGATGATGGCCGCGGTGCTCGATGCGCTGCCGTCCACGGCGCGCCTCATCCTGCTCGGCGACAAGGACCAGCTTGCTTCGGTGGAGGCGGGCGCGGTGCTCGGCGAACTGTGCGAGCGCGCGCGCGAAGGCCACTATACGGAGGCCACGCGCGCGTGGCTCGAAGCGGCGACGGGCGAGCGCATCGACGCTGCGATGCTCGACGCGCACGGCACGCCGCTTGATCAGGCGGTCGCGATGCTGCGCGAGAGTCATCGCTTTGCAGCCGATAGCGGCATCGGCGCGCTTGCCGAACTGGTCAATACGGGCGATGCGGCGGGCGTCGCGAAGATCTGGGCGCGCGGTTTTGCCGATCTCGCGCGCGTTGCGTGTTCGACGGCGGACGACGCGCCGCTGTGCGCGCTGATCGTCGAGGGACGCGCGGGTAATACGGGCAATACGGACGTTGTGTGCGCCAGCAAGGGCGCGGCTGTGAGCCGTCACGGCTATCGGCACTATCTGGAGACGATGCGTGCGCTGCGGCCCGAGCCTGGCGCATCGCCTGAAGCGCTCGCGCAATGGGCCGCTGCGGTGCTGAAGGCGCATGGCGAGTTTCAGCTGCTGTGCGCGCTGCGGCGCGGCCCGTGGGGCGTCGAAGGATTGAACCAGCGCGTGGCGCGGCTGCTGCACGAAAGCGCGCTGATCGATCCGCGCGGCGACTGGTATGCGGGGCGGCCCGTGCTCGTCACGCACAACGACCACGAACTCGGGTTGATGAACGGCGATATCGGCATCGCGCTGGCCTTGCCCGTGCGCGACGGCGAGCCGGCCGTGCTGCGCGTGGCGTTCCCCGCCATGGATGGATCGCGCGGTGTGAAGTGGGTGTCGCCGAGCCGCCTGCAAAGCGTCGAGACCGTGTTCGCGCTCACCGTGCACAAGTCGCAGGGTTCCGAATTCACCCACGCCGCACTCGTGCTGCCGGATACCTATAGCCCTGTTCTCACGCGTGAACTTGTGTACACCGGCATCACGCGTGCGCGCGAGTTTCTGACGCTTGCGGTACCGGAGGGACGGCCTGTGCTCGACCGCGCGGTGGTCTCCCGGGTGCAGCGCGCGAGCGGCCTGATGGCGGGCCTTGGCGACGATGCGGATGCGGCCTGACGCGGAGTGATGTGGCGCTTGGCTGCGAGCGATAAAAAGGGGCGAGCCGCGAGCGCGGCCCGCCCTTTTTTCTGGCGCGACTCAGAGTCCCCGCTGACCAGCGGTCAGGATCAGACGCAAACCGAGCGCGCCGATGGCGACGGCTGCGGTGCGGTCGATCCAGCGCCGCGCGCGCAGATAGAGTTCGCGCGGCCGCTGGCTCGAAAAGCAGAGCGCAACCACCGTGTACCACCCGGTTTCGATGATGAAGACGAACGGCGGCAGCGCGAAGTAGCACCACACCGGCGGATGCTGCGGCAGAAGCGCCACGAAGATGCTGCCGTAGGCAATGGCCGTCTTCGGATTGCTCAACTGCGTGGTGAGGCCCACCCAGAACGATTTGCCGGGGCGGCTGGCGGCGGTTTTGGCGCTGCCCACCGTGAACGGTTGACTCGCACCGCGCCAGATCCGCGAGGCGATATAGAGCAGATAGGCGCCGCCCGCGATCTTGAGCCCCATGTAGAGCCATTCGACCGTAGAGAGCACGGTATAGAGCCCGGCGAGCGCGACGCCCGCGAAGCAGATCGCTCCTGCGCCCATGCCGAGCGCGGTGGCGACCCCATCGCGGCGCGACAGGGCGATTGAACTGCGGGCGACGAGCACGAAGCTCGGGCCGGGGCTCATGGCGCCCAGCAGAATGGCGGCGAGGATGCTGACGACGGCGGCGAACGGAGTCATGACAGGGCCTTCGTGAGAGAGGAACTGGCTACGGTAGCACGACAAATAGGAGCAAATGTCACGCTGGATCAAGATGCTCGCAGACGTTCGCGGCTCCAGTGCGCGAGCAGCACGCGCGTCTGCTCGCGGATGTTCGTTTTCACGAACTCGGCTTTTTCCGCGTCGATATCGTCCCACTGCAGCAGCGCGAGCGTCGAGCGCCGCGCAACGTGGAACAGCAGAAACTGCCCGTACAGGCTGAACATGCGCACGACGGTAAGCGGGTCATCGGCAGGCACGCCGGTAATGCGCGCAAGGAGCGCGACATTGACCGCGTTGAGCGGATCGCGCACGCGCTCGCGCAGCACCTGCGAGCCGATCTCGGGTTCGCCGCCGCCTTGTTCGCGTGCGAAGAAGAGCCGTGCGTCGGGTTCGCGGTGCTTCACGAACGTGCGATCCGCGACGACCATCTGGATGCCGATGAAGGCTTCGATGAGCGCGTCGGCGCCGGCGTTGCTCGCCAGCGCTTCGCGGCCGCGCATCACGGCGGGCTCGAAAGCCTCCCACGATTCGTCCGCGAGCGACTCGGCGCACGCGCGGTAGAGCCCTTCCTTGTTCTCGAAGTAGTACTGCAGCGCGGGCGCGTTGACGCCCGCATGCGCGGCGATCTCGCGCGTGGACGCGCCTTCGAAGCCGTGCTGGCCGAACAGGATGATTGCGGCCTCAATGATCTTGCGCCGGGTTTCGTCGCCGCGTGCATAGCCTCCGGCGGTCGGGCGGCGCAGTCGTTTGCTTTCGCTCATGGGTCTCCTTGCCTGGCAGCCCGGAAATATATCACTTGACACAATTTTCCCAATTGGAATAATTCCGCCAACCGGAAAAATTGAGACGGAAGACATGTCAACGACAGCAGGCGTGCCCGCACGCGATGCAGCGGACGCGGGCAACGCGTCGGCGCGACGCGGCACGAAACGGAATTTTCTGATCGGAACCTTGCTGGCCGTGGTGGTGGCCGGGGCGGTCTGGGGCGGGCACTGGTGGAGGGTGGGCCGCTTCATCGAATCGACCGACGACGCCTATCTGCAAGCCGATAGCGTGACGGTCGCGCCGAAGGTGAGCGGCTACGTGACCGACGTCTATGTCGCCGACAACCAGGCGGTGAAGGCGGGCGATCCGCTCGTGAAGCTCGATGCGCGCCAGTATCAGGTGGCGCTCGATCAAGCCCGCGCGACTGTCGACGCGCGCGTCGCCGACATCGAGCATGCACAGGCGCAGATCGCCCAGCAGCGCGCGAACATCGCGCAGACGCAGGCGCAGCAGGACGTCGCGCGTGTGAGCCTGCGCCATGCGCGCGACGAGGTAGCGCGCTACGCGCCGCTTGCCGCGGCCGGCGCGGAAACCACCGAACGCCTGGCCGGACTCACGAGCACGCGCGATGAAGCCGCGGCCACGCTGGCCGCCGATTCGGCCGCTGTCGAAGCCGCGCGTGCGCAGATTACCGCGCTTACCGCGCAGCTTGCCCAGGCCCGCGCGCAACTCGAAGCCGCGCGCGCGAATGCGGCGCAGGCACAGCTCGATCTGGACAACACGGTGGTCAGGAGCGCGCTTGCGGGACGCGTGGGTGATCGCACGGTGCGCGTTGGCCAGTACGTGCAGCCCGGCACGCGCATGCTGACCGTCGTGCCCGTGCAAAGCACTTATCTGGAAGCGAATTTCAAGGAAACGCAGATCGGCCGCATGCGCGTGGGCCAGCCCGTCGAGCTTTCGGTCGACGCGCTGCCGGGGCATACGTTGCATGGCGTCGTGGACAGCTTCTCGCCGGGCACGGGCGCGCAGTTCGCGCTGCTGCCGCCCGAAAACGCCACGGGCAACTTCACGAAGATCGTGCAGCGCGTGCCGGTGCGCATCCGTCTCGATACCGGCCCGCAAACGCGCAGTGTGCTGCTGCCGGGCATGTCGGTGACCGTCGACGTGGATACGCGTTCGGCACGCGACGACGAGCGCCGCATCGAAGCCGAGAATCACCGTGGCTGACGCGGCCGTCCGTGACGCGGCCATGAGCGAATCCGTACCGCCCGCGCCGCGCGCGAGCACGGCGGACTGGATTGCCGTTGCCGCCGGTGCGCTCGGCGCGCTGATGGCCACGCTCGACATCTCGATCACGAACTCGGCGTTGCCGCAGATCCAGGGTGAGATCGGTGCGACCGGCACCGAAGGCACGTGGATTTCCACGGGCTACCTGATGTCCGAGATCGTGATGATCCCGCTCGCGGCGTGGCTCACGCGCGTCTTTGGACTGCGCAATTTTCTGCTGACGAATTCGGCGCTTTTCATCGGGTTTTCGATGATGTGCGGCTGGTCGCACACGCTGCCCGTGATGATCGTCGGGCGCATCGGCCAGGGCTTCACGGGCGGCGCGATGATCCCGACCGGGCAGACCATCATCCGCACCCGGTTGCCGCTGTCGCAATTGCCGGTCGGCATGACCGTATTCGGCCTGATCGTGCTGCTCGGGCCGTTGCTTGGACCGGTCGTGGGCGGCTGGCTCGCGGAGAACATCAGCTGGAGCTGGTGCTTCTTCATCAACCTGCCGGTGTGTCTGGCGCTGATCACGCTGCTCGTGGTGGGCCTCGCGCCCGACCGCCCGCACTGGGAGGCGTTTTTCAAGGCCGACTGGCTCGGGATCGCGGGCCTTGCCGCAGGACTCAGTTCGCTGACTGTCGTGCTCGAAGAGGGCCAGCGCGAACGGTGGTTCGAGTCGAGCATGATCGTTGCGCTCACCTGGGTCTCGCTCGCGGGCATGGCGTTGATCGCGCTCTCGCAGATCACGGCGAAGAAGCCGATTCTGCGCCTGTCGCTCATGCGCAACCCGCGCTATGCGAGCGTGATCGTCATCGTGTTCGCGGTGGGCGCGGGGCTGTATGGCATTTCGTATCTGCTGCCGCAGTTCCTGAGCCTCGTCGCGGGCTACAACGCGCAGCAGTCGGGCTCGATCATGCTGCTTTCCGGCTTGCCCGCGTTTCTCATGATGCCGATTCTGCCGCGCGTGCTCGGCAAGATGGATTTTCGCGTGCTCGTGGTAAGCGGATTGCTGCTGTTCACGCTGAGCTGCATGCTCGATATTTCACTGACTGCGCAGAGCGTCGGCCACGATTTCGTCTGGTCGCAGCTCGTTCGCGGCACCGCGCAGGTGCTGGCGATGATGCCGCTCAATCAGGCGTCGATGGCCGCCGTCGCGCGCGAGGAATCCGGCGACGCCGCGGGTCTTTACAACATGGCGCGCAATCTGGGCGGATCGGTGGGGCTCGCGATCATCGGCACGCTGATCGACCGCCGCGAGACGTTCCATACCGCGATGCTGCGCGAATCGATCAGCGCGAATTCGCTGATCGGGCAGGAGCGTGTTGCTTCCGGTGCTGCGTATTGGTTCGCGCAGACCGGCGACATGGCGTATTCGCAACTGCGCTCGCTCGGTCAGATCGCCGCGCAGATCCAGCAGCAATCGATGGTGATCACGTATTCCGAGACATTCTGGGTGCTCGGCATCGCGCTCGCCGCCTGCGTGCCCCTCGCGCTTTTGCTCAAGAAACCGCAGCCCGGCGCGAAGGCGTCGTCTGCGGGCCATTGAGGTTCAACTTTTTTGCTCATGACGGCCTTTCGCTTTTTTCGTCTCCCATTCGCGTCGCTGACCCTGGTCGCAGCCGCGTGTGCGCTCGCTGCCTGCACGGTTGGCCCGGATTACCGCGGGGCGCCCGCCGTGGCCGCCGATTCCGTGGGTGCGGCCGTATTCGTGCGTACGCCCGCGAAAGGCATGGCGAGCGTGCCTGCACCGAACGACTGGTGGCTGGCGCTGAACGATGCGCAACTGAACGCGCTGATTGCCGCTGCGCTCGCGCACAACCCCGATCTGCGGATGGCCGGGGCACGCTTGCGCGAGTCGCGTGCGCAGTTGCAGCAGCAGCGCGCAGCGGAGTTGCCGAAGGTCTCTGCATCCGCGGCGGCCGTGCGCATGCGCGAGCCGGATCTGAGCGCGTTTGCTTCGTCGCAGTCGCAGGGCGGGTCGGGTGGCCAAAGTAGCTCAAGCGGGCGCGGTCCGCTGCAGTTCTACACGGCGAATTTCGACGCGTCGTGGGAGATCGATCTGTTCGGCGGCACGCGGCGTGCTGTGGAAGCCGCGAGCGACGAAGCGGATGCGGTCAATGCTGAACTCGCCGATGCACAGGTGTCGCTCGCGGCGGAGGTCGCGCAGGCGTATATCGACTTGCGCGACGAGCAGCAGCGCCTCGCGATTGCACAGCACACGGCGGACCTGCAACGGCAGATGCTGACCTTGACCGAGGAACGCCGCGCAGGCGGCACGGCGGCGGAAGTCGACGTCGAGCGGCTGACGACGCAGGTGGAGAGCACGCGTTCGACGCTCACGCCGCTCGCCGCCGAGGTGGAAATTTCGCTCGACCAGCTTGCGGTGCTGACCGGCAAAGCGCCTGGTGCGCTCGACGCGGAACTCGCTGCGATGCAGCCGTTGCCCGCGCTGCCCGCGTCCGTGCCCGTTGGCGATCCGGCAAGGTTGATCGCGCAACGGCCCGACATTCGCGCGGCGGAGCGCCGTCTCGCATCGAGCAACGCGCAGATCGGCGAGCACATCGCCGACTTCCTGCCGAAGCTCACGCTCTTCGGCGATCTCGGATTCACGGCGGCCAATCCCGGTCATCTGGTGCGTAAAAGCAATTTCAGCTGGGTGGGCGTGCCTTATCTGCAATGGAACGTGCTCGATTTTGGCCGGACGCTTGGCGCGGTGCACGGCGCCGAGGCCGCGCGCGACGAAGCCGGAGCGCGCTACGAAAAGGCCGTGCTGGGTGCGCTGCAGGATGCGAATGGCGCGCTCTCGCGCTATGGTTATCAGCGCGAGCATCTGGTGACGCTGCAAAAAGTGCAGGCGTCGGCGCAGCGCTCGGCGACATTGATGCGCGAGCGCTATCGCGCGGGCGCGTCGAGCCTTGTCGATCTGCTCGATACGCAGCGCGCCGAATTTGCTGCACAGCAGAACGTGATCTCAGGCCAGGCGGAACTGCTCAAGGATTTCGTTGCGCTGCAGAAGAGTTTGGGACTCGGCTGGAAACCGGCGACACAAAGTTAGGGCGCGCGGTTTCGTATCCGCGCGGGAATGAAATCGACGTGACGACGGGCAGTCTCGACCGGCCTGAAGACGCTCCGCCCGCGCATCATACGTGGGTGTCACAGAAGCTCGCATGGGTGCAACTGGCGAATGGGCTTGCGCAATACCCTCGTGCCTATCCCGAGGTTTGACGCCCGGACGCAGGCGCCGCGCTGCTCCGTGCGTATGCACACCCGGAGCAGCGCACTGGGTGATTAATCCACGATCAACCCACGATCAACGATGCTCGGAGACGAACTTCGTGACCAGGTACGCCTCCATCGCTTCGGTGCCGCCTTCCGAACCGTAGCCGGATTCCTTTACGCCGCCAAACGGCGTTTCGGGCAGCGCGAGGCCGTGGTGGTTGATCGACAGCATGCCCGCCTCGATGTCCTCGGAAAGGGCGGCGGACGTCGCACTCGAACGCGTATACGCGTACGAGGCAAGGCCCCACGGCAGGCGGTTCGCCTCGGTCATGGCGTCTTCATAGGTCGAGAATCGCGAGACGGGCGCGAGCGGGCCGAACGGTTCTTCGTTCATGATGCTGGCCGAAAGCGGCACATCGGTCAGCACGGTCGGCGCGAAGAAATAGCCTTCGCGGCCGATGCGCTCGCCGCCGGTCAGCACCTTTGCCCCATGGTCGCGCGCATCGGCGACGAAACGTTCCATTGCGGCGAGACGGCGGTCGTTGGCGAGCGGACCCATCTGCACGCCTTCTTCGAGGCCGTTGCCGACCTTGATCGAGCGGAGCGTCGCGACGAAATGCTCGACGAACTCGTCGTATGCCGCGTCCTGCACCATGAAGCGCGTGGGCGAAATGCAGACCTGGCCCGCGTTGCGGATCTTCGCGAGCGCGAGCAGTTTGGCCGCGCGCGGCACGTCGGCGTCCGCGAACACGATGGCGGGCGCATGTCCGCCCAGTTCCATCGTGACGCGCTTCATATGTTCGCCGGCTTTCGCCGCGAGCAGCTTGCCGACCGGCGTCGAACCCGTGAACGAGATCTTGCGGATCGCCGGATGCGCGATCAGATACGACGACACTTCGGCAGGCACGCCGTATACGAGATTCAGCGCGCCAGCGGGCAGCCCCGCATCGATGAACACCTGCACGAGCGCGGCACAGCTCGCGGGCGTTTCTTCCGGCCCCTTCAGCACGACGGTGCAACCCGAAGCGAGCGCCGCCGACACCTTGCGCACCGCCTGATTGAGCGGGAAATTCCACGGCGTGAAAGCTGCAACCGGGCCGACCGGCTCGCGCGTGACGATCTGGCGAACCGCATCGGCGCGCGACGGAATCACGCGGCCATAGGCGCGGCGGCCTTCTTCGGCGAACCAGTCGATGACGTCGGCGCCCGCGAGCGTTTCTGCTTTTGCTTCGGCGAGCGGTTTGCCTTGCTCGCGCGTCATGACCGCGGCGACATCGTCGGCGCGCTCGCGCAGCAACTGTGCGGCGCGGCGCATGAGCTTGCTGCGTTCGAGCGGCGAAACCTTGCGCCAGTCGCGAAACGCGCGTGCGGCAGCTTCGGCGGCATCGGAGAGGTCTTGTTCGCTCGCAAGGCTCAGGCGGCCGATCTGCGCTTCGGTGGCGGGGTCGATCACCGCAATCGTGCGGTCGCCGCCGCGCCATGCGCCGTCGACATAAATCTGGGTATCCGGGTACGGCTTCACGCTGGACGTCATGATGGGGCAATCCTCTTCGACAGTGGTTGTAGTGGACGTGCGCACGCGCACGATTGCGTGGGCGTGGGCCGCTGGAAGATGCAGACCGGACATTGTGCCACCGCATTGCGCTTCGCGTGCGACGTGCCGCTTGCCATGGCGTGCGGCGCATCTGAGGCGTGGCGGACGGCGCAAGGACCGCCGCTTGTGACGGCGCCGCCGCCCGGCTACGATGTCTTCGGCGCGCACGCGCTGCGTCGTTAATCGAACCCGAAGGAGGAGGCGCCGTGCTGAAGAATCTGGATCCGCTGCTCAATGCCGATGTGCTGCACGCATTGGCTTCGATGGGGCACGGCGACGAAGTCGTGATCTGCGACGCGAATTTTCCCGCCGACGCGCTCGCGCGCGAGAGCGTGCTTGGCCGGCTGCTGCGGCTCGACGGCGTGGACGCGCCGCGTGCGGTGCGCGCGGTGCTTTCGGTGTTGCCGCTCGACACGTTTGTCGATCATCCGGCGCTGCGCATGGAAGTGGTGGGCGATGCGGGCGCGATTCCCGCCGTGCAGCGCGAGGCGCAAAACGAAGTCAATGCGGGCGAGGGACGCGAGGTGCCGTTTGCTTCGCTCGAACGTTTTGCTTTCTATGAGCGTGCGCGCCGCGCGTATTGCGTGATTGGTACCGGCGAGCAGCGCGGCTACGGCTGCTTCGTCTTCAAGAAGGGCGTGCTGCTGGCAGCGGACGAGCCACGTCAGTAACCGTGCGCGAAACCGGGCTGGAGGCGGCGCGCCGTTGCGCCTCACCCGTGACGGGCGGAGTAAGATATGCGCCATCGAATGCCCGGATCAAGACGTTTTTTCTATTGCCTCCAAGATGAATCCCGCCCCGAAGAACGAACCCAGGCGCAAGCAGCCACCTCCCTGGGTGCTGAACACCCTTACGGCGCTCGTGGGGCTGCTTACGCTCGGCCTGGGCGTCGGCTGGCTGGTTTATAGCTGGATCGTCGATCTGGAGATTCCGTATTTCGCGATCCCGCTGGTGCTTTGCGTGCCTGTAATCGTTGCGGTGGCGTTTCGTAATTTCTGGGATTAGCACCGCCGGATGTCAAACAGGCGCTGAGACGGGCGGCGAGGGCGGCGCACTGACAGCAGTTGCATGATGGTGTCAATTTAGCAGGCCCGATGTTGCGTCGCGGATGATGGAATGAATCAAGGGATCGTTGATTACACGAATCCTGCCACTTGATATGACCTTGCCTTCTGAAATTCTGCTCCATCTCACGTATCGGCAGTTTTCGTAGCACGATAGTGTGGCTGTCATCGGTCCATCCTGGTATCGAATCAATGGACCGCCCGACTCTTCCCCCAAATACCAGACAAACACATACTCGGGTTCTGTGGAATCGCCGAGTGGTACTTTTTGGTACACGAAGGCGTTTCCGCTTTTTGATGAATATCCGGGGATTTGCGGGGATTCTTCGGGCGTTGGATGACTTGCGGACCATGCAGCCACTCGGAACCCGGAAATTACGAGAAGCATGACTATCAGGCTACGTATGAGACGATGGACATATTTAGTACAGGACGAGGAATTTCTTCGCACTGGCAGAATCCATGATCAAATTAAAGGTTAAACATTACTCGACTCAATGACGCTGCTGAAGTCAGGCGGTTCAAGGCGCATCGCACGGATATATTCGACCTGCGACTTTAATATCTTGGACACTATAGTTCTGACTTCCCCAAGAATGGCCGCAGGCGTTTGAAAATAGGCATCTGTTTCTGTATTGAGGTCATTCTTGTTCATTAGGAAAATTTGGAGTGCGGAGCATCGCGGCAATCTCAAGATGTCTCGTCTTGTGAGAATCTTGTCGCGGACCCAGGTTATCGACGGAACATTACAGCCGGTTTACATGCGGGTAATCCGGCGCAGCCGAAGAAATTCGCAAATTGGAAGTCTCGCGTACGCTGCGCGACCTGATCACTGCGACCGGCAAGCCCCGTTGCCCCATTCGCAGCCCTGTCTCGCGAAGCACGACAAGCGCTGCGAACAATGTTTGACGCGGCTCAGGGAATCAGCACTTGCCGTCCCACCACACGGCCTTGCTGCAGCGCACGAAGCGCGTCGTTGACTTCGTCGAGCGGACGGGTCGTCACCGGCGCGGGCCGGATCTTGCCGTCGCGCATCAGCGCAACGAGTTCGCGCAACTCCGCGAGCGTGCCGACGTAGCTGCCCTCGATACACAGCGGGCGCATCGGGATGATCGGCAAGGCCAGCGTTATGTCGCCGCCCATCAGGCCCACGATCACCACATGGCCGCCGCGTGCGCATGAATCGAGCGCCAGCGAAACGGTCGATGTCGAGCCGACCAGATCGAGCACGGCGCGCGCGCCGCAGGTTCCGCCCACGGCCTCGACGATCTGCGTCGCGGCGTCGGGCGCGCGTGCGTCGATGGCGGCCAGCGCGCCTTCCTTTAGCGCGGCTTCGCGCTTGTCCGCATCGATATCGACGACAATCGCGCCCTTGCCGCCCAGCGCCTTGATGACCTCGATGGCCATGAGCCCGAGACCGCCTGCGCCGATCACGACGACCGGCGTTTCATGAATGCGGTCGCCGAACTTCTTGATGGCCGAATACGTGGTGACGCCTGCGCAGGCAAGCGGTGCGGCTTTGATGGGGTCGAGCCCGCCGAGATCGACCAGATAGCGCGGGTGCGGCACGATCACATATTCGGCAAAGCCGCCTGCCCGCATGACGCCGAGCGATTGCGGCCTCACGCAGATATTCTCTTCGCCGCGCAGGCAGGCCGGGCATGCGCCGCAACCGATCCAGGGATGCACGACGGCGATCATGCCGGTTTGCACGGGGCCCGCATTGGGGCCTGCGGAGATGACCTCGCCGCTGATTTCATGGCTGGGTGTGAGCGGCAGTTTGATGCCGCGGTCGGCGAGCGAGAGTTTTTTGCCGCCGCCGAGGTCGTAGTAACCCTCCCAGATATGCAGATCCGAGTGGCACAGTCCCGCCGCCTTCACGCGTACGAGGACTTCAGTGCCTTGGGGTTGCGGGATGTCCTGGTGAATCAGTTCGAGCGGCTGGCCGTGGCCAGTGACGCAAAAGCAGCGCATCTGCATCGATATCTCCGTGAATGAAAGTAGGACGGTTAAGCGATGAGGAAAGCGATGGCGAATCATCCGCATCATAGCGGATCGCCCGTGCGTGGGGGCCGGGTGGTTTGATGCGGGTCGTGAACCCGTTTAGCGAACGCGTGTTGCGAACACCCGGGCGGCTGAAGGGCGCGCGGACTAGCGTGCCTTGCTGCGCGCGCTCTTCCTGCCGCCGGTCGTGCGCGGCGTCTCCTTGCTGGCAACCGCGTCGGCGATGCCTGGCTGCTCCATCCAGGACAGCGCGTCCACGTAGGAAAGAAAATGCTGCAGATAACCGGGCGAAAGCTCGCGCATCAACGAAAGCGCACGATGCACGAGGCTGCTGGAATTGAGCGGCCCCGCGTTTTGCGGAACCTGCACGAGCGACTGGCGCAACTGGCTTTCCGTGCGCACGGTGGCCCAGGTCCGGCGGAAGTAGTCGAGCATTTCGGGCGCGGAGGGCCGCGCGCGGCAGTTCGCCGGATCGTTCATCAGGTCGGCCAGTTCGCGCAGCGGGCCCGGAGCGGGCGCGCGATCGATCGGCGCTACGGCAGACACGGAAGATTCGGCGTCGCCAGAGGACACCGAATTTTGCGCAATCAATTCGGATAGCGTGGCATTCAGCAATTCGCGCGCTTTGCCGCTCTGATTTGCCGTGCGCCGTTCCAGCGCCTCGATGAAGCGGGCGCGCACAGGATCGAGCCGATCCGCGCCGCGCTGCGCTTCGTTCGATGACGCCTTGTCCGGCATCGCTTCGTTAGCGTCCCTGGCGTCGTTATTCACCGCGCTCACCGCCGGAGGCCGTCGATCGCGGGACCGGCGCGATTTCCACGCGCCGGTTCTTCGCCCGGCCAACGGCGTCCGCGTTAGAACTCACCGGCTGCTCGGAGCCGAACGCCGCCGCAAACACGGACGAGGCGGGCACGCCTTCGTCGATGAGCGCGCGCGTCACGGTCAACGCACGCTGTGCCGATAGTTCCCAGTTGTCGGCGAAGCGATGGTTGCCCGCGTGCACCTGCTGGTCGTCGGCGAAACCGCTCACCATCAGCGTCTCGTCTCGCGCTTTCAGATACGCGGCCAGCGGCCCGGCCAGGCTCTTGAGCAGTGTGCGGCCTTCGGGCTGCAACTGGTCGGAGTTCAGGGCGAACAGCACGCTGCCGCTAATGCCGATGCGCCCGTTGACGAGCGTGACCCGGCCCGATGCGAGCGGCCCCGCGAGCGCCTGTTCGAGTGTCTTGCGCCGCTGCGTTTCGAGCTGACGCTGCTTGATCTCATGGTCGAGCTTGGTCGAGAGTTCGAGCTGCACGCCGGTCACCGCCACGAGGATCAGCACGAACGCGCCCAGCAGCGCCGACATCAGGTCGCTGAAAGCGGTCCAGATGGGCGTCGCAGGTTCGAAACCACCGTCGATGCCGCCGTCGATGTCCTCGCTCATGCGGCTTCGGCTCCCGCTGCTGCGCGCCGCGCGGCAAGCTGCTGCAGACCTTCCATGATCTGCTTTTGCGACAGCATGCTGAGGTCGACGACTTCGCGTGCCTGCGCAACGTAGTACGCAAGCTGTTCGTCGCTGCGCGCGAGCGACTTGTCGAGCGCGCCTTCGATGCGTTGCAGTTGCTCGACGAGTTGCGCGTTCGATTCGCCGAACGCCTGCACCGATGCGCCGAACGCATCGCCGAGGCTCGCCACTTCGACGGCGCCGTGTGTGATCCGCGCGGCGATGCCGTCGAGCTTGTTCGTTTCCGATTCGACGCGCTCCGTGAATTGCGCGCCGACGCGCTCGAAGAGTTCCGCCGACGTGGTGACGAGCGCATCGATTGCGCCGCGCTGTTGCGTGGACGCGTGATTCACGGCGTTGAGCAGGGTTTCGAGCGTGGCGAGCAGGCGGCTGCGTTCTTCGAGCATCGCGGTATCGCGCACCATGCTCTCCGAGAGCTTCTGGCGCAGTTCGGCGATCACTTCAGCGGCGGCGCGCGGCGCTTCCGAGGCGGCTTCGACGAGCCGCGCGATCTCGGCGACGGTGTCGCGCGCCTGGGCCTGCGTCTGCGCGGCGATGGCGCTCGCGGTGCGCTCCAGCGTGTCGCAGATGGCCTGCTGGCGGGTTGCGTTCTGCACGGCTGCGTCGTCCCAGCGTGCGTAGAGCGTCGCGCTCATCGATGCGACGCTCTCGCGCCACGCGTCGAGCCGCGCCTCGTCTTGCGACACGAGCCCCGCCTGCAACTGCGCGTGCGATGCATTCACGTTGCGCAGCAGCGCAGCCGCGTGCTGCTCGAATGTTGCGGCTGCAACGGACAAGGCCTGTTGATGATCGGCGGCGAGTTGTTCGTTCGCGCGCGTTTGCTGCGAAAGGGCCGCGCTCCAGTTTTCGGCTGCCGTACCCGCCGAGCGATCAAGGCGGGCGGCGACGCCATCGATCAGATCCGCGCAACGTGCTTCGAAGGTTGCCGCATAGTGCTCGAACGATGTGCGCAGATCGGCAGCCAGCGTTGCGCTCGACTGTCGATGATCGGCGAGAGCCTCGCGCCAGAGCGTCGAAACGGTGGCCGCCGTCGTTTCGTGGCTGGTCGAGAGTCCGGCCATCTGCTGCTCGACGGCTTGCGTGACGGCAGCGTGCAGCGCGGCTGTTTCGGCCTTGACGCCTTGCACCATGCTTTCCACGGCCGGGCGGATCGCCGCGCCTGCGGCGCGCGCGCTTTCGGCTGCGCCATCCTTGAGCGAGCGCGCGACGGATGCGGCGAGTTCCGCGTAGGTGGCTTCGACTTTGCCGAAGAACTGCTGCTGACTGGCGATCTGCCGCTCGTTCAGCGCGAGGCTTTGCTGCTCGATGGCCTGCATCATCGCCTGAAGGCGATCCACGAGCACGGGCATGGCCTCGGCCTGGCGTTGCAGCAACTGGAAGCTCGCTTCGCGTTGATGCGCATGCGAGAAAACGCGCAAGGTCGTGGCGATTCGCGTGTCGAGTTGCTGGGCCGCGTCGCTGCGCTGGCGGCGTACGAGCGCCGAGAGCAGCCCGAGCATGGCCGACGTGGCGACGCCCGCAATCGACGTGCCGAAGGCGAAGCCGAGCCCCTTGACCGGCGCGGCGAGCGAAGCGCGGATCGCGAGCGGATCGACGGCGCTTTCCAGCGCCGCGCCCGTGCCCTTGAGCGTGGCGACCATGCCGAGCAGCGTGCCGAGCATCCCGAGCAGCACGAGCAGGCCCACCAGATAAGGCGTCAGCGCAGGGCCGGGCAAGGCCGCGCGCGCGCCTTCCACGCGCAGGCGCACCGGGCCGCGCAGGCCGGGATCGATCCGTTCGAGCCACGCGCCGAGCGTGGCGGGCGGCTCGGCAAGCGCGGTCACGGCGTGTTCGAGCGTGGCGGTTGCCTGCCGATAGCGCCACAGTTCGAGTGCGCCGGCGAAATAGCAGGCGCCGATCAGCAGCGTGACGGCGAGCGCCAGCGGATTCGTGCCGAGATAGCCGAAGGCGATCCAGCAGAGCGCCGCACAACCGGCGAGAAATACAACGAGGTCGAAACGAAATCGGGACATAAAACTATGGGGTTAGCGGGCGCGAAGGGCTGCGAGCAGTCCTTCCACCGGTTGAAACCGAACTTCGAGTTCGGCGAGCAATACGCTCTGCCTGTCCTTGCAGAACCTGTCGAGCCACACGCCAGTCGGGGTGGCTGTGGCGGCTTCCGGCTCGCCCGCGGCCTGTGCCGCGCGCAGCCGCTCGAAGTGCGCGCCGAGCAAGGCGGGCACCGAAGCCAGCAGACTGCGCTCGCGCGTACCGAGCGAGCGCTCCATGATCGCGTCCACCGCCGCAAGGCGCGCGAGCGCCGGCGTTTTTGCCGCCAGCATCGCACGCAGGCGGCCGCGCAACTGGCCGATTTCGGTTTCCAGCGTCTGCTGGATCGCGAGATGGCGCTGGCGATATTCGCCGTAGTCGACCTGGCCGGCAGGTTCGTCCATCGGCGCAACGTGGGCTGCGGCACGCACGCCGCGCTGGGCGGGCGCGTGCTCGCGGGCGATCACCTTCGTCAGCGCGCTGCGCACGCTCGTGCAGAGGTTTGTCGCATCGTCGCCGCCGAACGCGCGCGCGCCCGCCGTACCCGTTGCGACGGCTGGCGGCTGTCCGCTCAGCGCCGTGGACAGCGCGATGGCGTCGGTCCAGACAAGCCACTGGCTCAGGCGGTCCGAGAGCGACTGCGGCGGTTCGGCGAAGTCGGCATCGGCGAGTTGCGCGAGCAGGCGTACGAGCGTTGGTCCGCTCAGCGCCGGTCGCCGGGGGGCTTGCACCATGCTGCGAGAAGCAAAAAAGGCAGCAGTTTACACGCTGGCGCGGTTCGGGCCGTGAGAGCCTCATCGGCGGAGGGGGTTGACGGGGCATTTTGGCGTTGCGGGCAGCGTGTTTTGAGCGCGCGGAATAGTGACCAAAGCATTGATCGAAGCAGTGATTGAAGCCGCGCAAAAAGCCCCGCAAAAAGCCCCGCTCAAAACACGCCGAAACGGGCGCGATGCAAGACGATGCAAGGGCCTCGCGCGGTCTGGCCGCCTCAGCCCTTCGCCCGCCGCTGTTCCAGCGCGCGTGCGAACGCATCGAACCAGGCGAGCGTCTCGGGGTTGGCCATCGTCCCCGGGTTGGCGACCTTGTCGAGCGGCTGCCCGAGCAGCAGCTTCTTGATCGGCAGTTCCATCTTCTTGCCGGAGAGCGTGCGGGGCACGCCCGGCGCCTGAAACACGTCGTTGGGGACGTGCCGCGCGGAGAGTGCGACCTTGATGCGCTCGCGGATCGCCGCCGTCAATTCCGGCGTGAGCACGTGATCGGGCCGCAGCACGACGAAGAGCGGCATGTACGACTCACGGCCCAGGTATTCGAGGTCCACGACGAGGCTGTCGAGCACCTCGGGAAGATCTTCCACGGCGCGGTAAAGCTCGCTCGTCCCCATGCGGATGCCGTGGCGATTGATGGTCGCATCGGAGCGGCCATAGATGACCGCGCCGCCGTGCGCCGTGATGCGCACCCAGTCGCCGTGACGCCACACGCCCGGCCAGACGTCGAAATAGCTGTCGCGATAGCGCGTGTCGTTGGCGTCGTTCCAGAAGCGCAGCGGCATCGACGGCATCGGCGCCGTGCAGACCAGTTCGCCGACCTCGTCGATGAGCGGCTTGCCCGCGTCGTCGAATGCCTCGACGCGCGCGCCGAGGCAGCGGCACTGCATTTCGCCGAGCCGAACCGGCAGCGTCGGCACGCCCGCCAGGAAGCATCCGGCGAAATCGGTGCCGCCGGAAATCGCGTCGATCCACACGTCGCCGACATGATCGAGAATCCACCGGTAGGCCTCGGGCGGCAGCGGCGAGCCGGTCGCGCCGACCGCGCGCAGGCGGGACAGATCGGCCAGCTGGCGCGGCTCGATGCCCGCCTTCAGGCACGACTGATAGAACGCGGAGCCTGCGCCGAAGAAGTCGACCCGCGCGTCGCCGATGAAACGCCACAAGGCGCCGGGATCGGGATAGCCGGGGCTGCCGTCGTAGAGACACAAGGTTGCGCCCGCAAGCAGGCCGCCCACCTGGCAGTTCCACATGATCCAGCCGGTGCTGGAATACCAGTTGTAGCGGTCGCCGGGGCGCAGGTCGAAATGCAGCGCCGCGATCTTCACCTGCTCCAGCACGATGCCGCCGTGCGAGTGGACGATCGGCTTGGGCAGCCCGGTCGTGCCCGACGAATAGACGATCCACAGCGGGTGATCGAACGGCAGCGATTCGGTTTCGAGTCTCGCGTCGCCTGCAATGGCCGCGGCCCATGCGACGCCGTGCGGGAATTCGGCGGCATTCGCCTGCGCGTCGAGATTCGGCACGAGCACGACGTGGCGCACGCTCGGCAGCTCGCCGAGGAGTTCGTGCAGCAGCGCGCGGCGGTCGTACGGCTTGCCTGCGTACCGGTAGCCGTCGGCTGCGATCATCACTGCGGGCTCGATCTGGCGGAAGCGGTCGAGCACCGCGAGGCGGCCCATGTCGGGCGAGCACACCGACCAGATTGCGCCCACGCTCGCGGTGGCCAGGAACGCGACGACCGTCTGCGCGATGTTGGGCATGAATGCCGCCACGCGGTCGCCGCGCTGCACGCCCATGCCGCGCAGCGTTGCCGCGAGCGCGGCCACCTGGCGCTCCAGTTCGGCCCAGCTTATTTCGCCGTCCTCACCCGCCTCGTTGCGGTGAACGATGGCGGGCCGCGCGGATGTCGCATGACGGAACGCCTGCGTGACGTAGTTCAACTGCACGCCGGGAAACCAGCGCGCGCCGGGCATCGCGGCATCGGCGAGCGCCCGGCCGCGCGGCGTATCCGAGGCAATGCCGGCCCAGTCCCAGATCGCCGACCAGAAAGCGTCGAGGTCGTCGACGGACCAGCGCCAGAGCGCGTCGTAATCGTCGAAGGCGAGGCCGCGCTCGCGCGCGAGCCAGTGCATGAATTCGGTAATGCGTGCATTCGCAACGGTTTCGGGCGACGGCGCCCAGGCGAGCGGTGCGTTTGCTTCGGGGGACGGACTCACGTTTTCGGTTTCCTGGCGGTTACGAATGGGGCGGCGCTCATTCACGGGCGCGCTCAATGGCATTGGGTACCATTTTTTGCGCCCGGCCCGCCACCCGGTTAAACGCCGAGATCACGTGTGCCGCGCGGTTTGTCGTGCTCGGTTGCGTCATTGTTTGCGTGCCTGGTCGCGGGCTTTATCGCCGTTTTTTTCCCGTTTTTTTCCGCTTTTTACCGTTTATCGGGGCGGGGACGTGGTGCGTGAAATGGGGCTATGCTTGGCGAATGTTCGATCAGTGTCTCTACTTCAACACCGCGGCGCTGGCGCGGCGGCTGGAACGCGAGTGGTCCGGTGCGTTCGAGCCCTTCGACCTCACACCGCCGCAGGCTTTCATGCTGCGCGCCGTGCTGGATCGTCCGCACGTGCTTCAGCACGAACTCGCGGATCTGCTGGCAATCGCGCGGCCCACGGCGACGCGGGTGCTCGACGGCCTCGAAGCGCGCGGCTACGTGGAGCGTCAGCGCACCGAAGGCGACGGCCGTGAAGTGGCGATCGTGCCGACGGCCAGGGCGCTCGCCATTCGCGAGGCGCTCAACGGCGCGAGCGCGGCCGTGACCGGGCGAATCAAGCGCACGCTGGGTGGCGAGGCGTTCGTAGCGACGGTCGCGCGTTTGCGCACGGCGCGCGCGACGCTGGGCTGATCTGCCGATGACCGACGCTGGGCGGCGTGATCGCGTTTGCGGGTTTGGAACCCTTACGTGCAGCGCATTTCAGACGCGTTCGAGACGATGATGGACACGCGCGTACACGGGGCCTGAAGTGCGTGGATCGCGCGTGGATCGTGCTTTATCCGCAGGCGATCCGCGCGCGATTCAGCAAGCTCAGACTTCCTCGGGCCAGGACATGCCTTCGCGCGCCAGCAGCGCCGACGAAGCCGCCGGCCCGTACGTGCCCGCGGTGTAGGTGCGCGGCCGGTCGCCGAGCTGCTCCCAGCCGTTGAGAATCGGCTCGACCCACGTCCAGGCCGCTTCGAGTTCGTCGCGGCGCATGAAGTGCGTGAGGCGGCCGCGGACCACGTCGATCAGCAGACGCTCATAAGCTTCGGCGCGGCGCTCGGGAATTGCCTGCTTCAGATCGAGGTTCAGGTTCACGGGCAGGATGTTCATGCCGCTGCCCGGTTCCTTCGCGAGCATCTGCAACTGGATCGACTCTTCGGGCTGAAGCAGGATCACGAGGCGGTTGCCGTAATTGCGCGGGCCGCTCGGGAAGATCGAGAACGGCAGATCCGCGAATTCGATGACGATCTCCGACTGGCGCTTTTGCATGCGCTTGCCCGTGCGCAGGAAGAACGGCACGTTGGCCCAGCGCCAGTTATTGATGTGCGCGCGCAGCGCGACGAAGGTCTCCGCGTGGCTGCCGGGCGGCACGTTGTCCTCTTCGAGATAGCCTTTCACCGGCTGGCCGTCCACGGCGCCCGCCGCGTACTGGCCGCGCACGGTGTCGCGCGCGATATCGGCGACCGACATCGGGCGCAGCGAGCGCAGCACCTTGAGTTTTTCGTCGCGCACGGCGTCCGGGTCGAGCGAGACGGGCGGCTCCATGGCGACGATG
Source organism: Paraburkholderia sp. (assembly GCF_004298475.1). Lineage (GTDB taxonomy): Bacteria > Pseudomonadota > Gammaproteobacteria > Burkholderiales > Burkholderiaceae > Paraburkholderia > Paraburkholderia denitrificans. The sequence continues at coordinate 162,478 of NZ_SCRP01000012.1, forward strand.
CAGAGCAGTTGCAGCAGATGGTTCTGCACCATGTCGCGCAGCGCGCCGGTATGGTCGTAAAAGCCGGCGCGGCTGCCCACGCCGACAGTCTCCGCCACCGTGATCTGCACGCTGCGGATGTACGGCGCCTGCCACAGCGGCCCGAAAATCGGATTGCCGAAGCGCAGCACCATCAGGTTCTGCACGGTCTCTTTTCCCAGATAGTGGTCGATGCGGTAGATCTGCGACTCCGCGAAATGGCGGCCCACCGATTCGTTGATCTCTTTCGCCGATGCGAGATCGTGCCCCAGCGGTTTTTCGAGCACGACGCGCGAACGTTCGTCCACGAGCGATGCCGACGAGAGGTTGTCGCAGATCGTCGTGAAGAGTTCGGGCGAGGTCGAGAGGTAGAACACGCGCAGCGCGTCCGCGCGCGAGGCTTCACGCAGATGCGCGTAGTCCGCGGGTGCGTTCACGTCGATGATCACGTACTTGAACAGGCCGAGGAAGCGGTCCCATGCCTCCTGGTTGAACGCCTTGGCGTCGACGAACGGGCGCGACTGCTCGTCCATGAACGCGCGGTATTCCTCGATCGTCCAGTTCTTGCGGCCCACCGCGACGATGCGCGTGTCGCGGGGCAGATTGTTGTGCAGGTGCGCCATATAGAGCGCGGGCAGCAGCTTGCGTGCGGCAAGATCCCCTCCGCCGCCGAAGATGATCATGTCGAGGGGCAGGTTGGGCACGGCTTGGACAGGCTGTTTCGTCATGGCGGATTGAATGTGACGCATGGTGGCGCGCAGGTGGCGCACCGGTTTCGAAAAAGCCGCGTCGGACGGGCGACGGGGAGCGGCGAAAAGAACTAATACTGCATGGTTTCCGGGGATTTTGCACGCGCACGGCATTCATCGCGCGCGGTTGGCCGCCGTTGGCTGTCGTTGGCCGCCGTTGGCATATTGCTGGCGCGCTGTTGGCGTATTGCGGGCGCATGGCCAGCGTATTGCCGGTGCATGGCCAGCGCGCACCGCCGCTAGCCGAGCCCCGGCACCGGCACGCCAAAGGTATCGAGCAGCAAGACCACGTTGAGCGCGAGTACGGCCATGGCGCCCGCCACGGCGAACCCGGCCGTGAGCGGGCGATTGCGATACGAACCCATCACGTCGGCGCGGCTCGTGAACCAGACGAGCGCGGCCATCGGCACGGGCAGCGCGAGGCTCAGCACGATCTGGCTCGCAACGAGCGCCTCGGTGGCGTTCATGCCGAAGCCCACCACCACGAAGCTCGGCACCATCGTCACGGCGCGGCGCAGCCACACCGGAATCTGGAAGCCGACGAAGCCCTGCATGATCATCTGTCCCGCCATCGTGCCGACGACCGAACTCGAGATGCCCGAGGCGATCAGCGAGACCAGAAAGATGCCCGCCGCGCTGGCGCCGAGGAGCGGCACGAGCGTGCGATAGGCCGACTCGATTTCCGCCACATCCGGGAAGCCCTGGTGAAACGCGCCCGACGCCGTGATGACCATCGCCATGTTGATGAGCCCGGCGATGGAGAGCGCGATCACGACCTCGATATTCGAGAAACGCAATAGCCGCATGCGCTCGATCTCGTTGCGCGGCGCGACGCGCGCCTGGGTCAGGCCGGAATGCAGGAAGAGGGCGTGCGGCATGACCGTCGCGCCGATGATGCCGACGGCGATCATCACGGCCGGTGCGTCGGGCAGGCTCGGGGTGAAGGTATGGCGCAGGACGCTCGGCCATTCGATCGGCGCGATGAAGAGTTCGAGCAGATAACAGAACCCGATGATGCCGACGAGCGCGCCGATCACGAGTTCGAGCGGCCTGAAGCCCGTGCGCTCGAACAGCAGCAGGCCGTAGGTCACGACGGCGGTAATGGCCATGCCTGCAATGAGCGGGAGGTGAAAGAGCAGCGAGAACCCGATCGCGCCGCCGAGGAATTCGGCCAGATCGGTCGCCATGGCCGCGATTTCGCTCACGACCCACATCGCCCAGACGACCGGCGCGGGGAAGCGTTCGCGGCACAGTTCGGCGAGATTGCGGCCCGTGACGATGCCGAGCCTGGCCGAGAGCGATTGAAACAGCATCGCGACGATGTTGGCGAGCAGCACCACCCAGAGGAGCGCGTAGCCATAGCGTGCGCCCGCCTGAATATTGGTGGCGAAGTTGCCCGGATCCATGTACGCCACCGACACCACGACGGCCGGACCGGCAAGCGGCAGCAGCAGCGCGGTGCCGCGGCGGCGTCCTTCGAGCGCCTCGCGCACGGCGGTAATGGTGCGCTTCGTCAGGCCGTCGTGCACGGGTTCGTCGCGGGTGCGATGGTGCATGCACGGCTCCTCGGAAATTTGGGGGGACGGAACGGCGGGCGCCATCGCGCGGCAACGCGAATCATGCAAAAACGCGTCATCGGATTGCGGCCCTCGCACGTTAAGGAGGAAATCCATGCACGAGCCGCCGATGGATTTCGCTATCACAGCACAAACCGGTGGTTCGCGCCTGTCTCGATTTGTTTGTCCGACGAAATGCCCGTACTCCCGATCATCGCCGTAAACAAGGCCCGTCTCGCCTTCGCCGTGCTGATGGGCGCGCTCGCCTGCAGCACGCTCGCCCATGCCGGCGACAGGGTCGTCAACACCGGCAATAACGCAGCCAACAGCGCGGTCAACAGCGCGGGCAACCGTGTCATCGTGCTCGATTCCGGCGAGGCGGCGCTCTCGCTCATCGACGAGGCGAGCCGCACCGTCGTCGGCACCGAGCCGACCGGCAAGCAGCCGCACCACCTGATGGTCACGCCCGACGGCAAGTCGCTGATCGTCGCGGATTCGGTCTCGAACGACCTGATGTTCCTCGACCCGGTCACGGGCAAGGTGCAGCGCCGCGTGGAGGGCATCGAGGATCCGTATCAGCTCGCCTTTTCGCCCGACCGCAAGTGGTTCCTGACGACCGGGCTGCGCCTCGACCGCATGGACATCTACAGCTACAACAACCACGATTTCACGCTCGTGAAACGCATCGAACTCGGGAAGACGCCGAGCCACATGACGTTCACCTCGGACAGCAAGACCGTGTTCGTGACGCTGCAGGGCACGGGCGAGATCGCCGCGATCGACCTGGCCACGCAGACAGTGCTCTGGAAGCTGCCGGTCGGCGACACGCCCGCGGGCCTGTGGATGACGCCCGGCGATAAATACCTGCTCGCCGGCATGACCGGCGAGGACGACGTGGCCGTGATCGACTGGCGCAACCGCAAGGTCGTGAAACGGATCCAGACCGGGCGCGGCGCGCACAACTTCCGCAATCTCGACGATGGCAGCCATGTGGCCGTGTCGAACCGCGTCGAGAGCACGATCAGCATCCTCGACTACCGGAAGCTCGAGAAGGTCGCCGACGTCACGGGTCTTTTGCCCGGTCCCGACGACATGGAGCTTGCCGCGGACAAACGCTATCTGTGGGTGACGTTTCGCTTCGCGAAGCAGATCGGGATCATCGACCTCGCGACGCGCCAGCTGATCGACACGATCCCCGTGGGCCGCTCGCCGCACGGCATCTATTTCGCCAATCGCGCGCCGGTTTATGCACCGAATCCGGACTGAGCGGACGCATTCCGCACCAATCAAAGGACTCATTCGAGGCACTCGATGATCGACACCCTCGTCTCGCAACTCGATAACGCCGTATCGTGGCTGCAAACGCTCGTCTACGTCGACGTGGTGCAGCCGTTTTTCTACAAATTCGGCTTCATGAGCTACGACGAGGACACCTACGACGCGCTCTACTGGGTGATCGTCGGTGTGCTCGAAGTCGTGCTCACGTATCTGGTCCTGCGTCCGCTCGAAGCGCTGCGGCCCGCCGAGGCGTGGGCCGACCGCAAGGCGCTGCGCGCGGACGTCTGGTACACGTGGATCGCGAAACTCGGCGTGCTGAATCTCGCGTTCTTCTTCATGCTGCAGCCGGTGTTCAACCACTGGCAGAGCCTGATGGCGATGTACAACGTGCCGAACATCGACGTGGACAGCCTGTGGCCCGGCGTCACCGACAAGCCCTTCGTCTCGTTCCTGATCTACCTCGTCGTGCTCGATTTCGCGGGCTACTGGTATCACCGCTGGCAGCATCGCATCGGCATCTGGTGGGAACTGCACGCGGTCCATCACAGCCAGCAACAAATGTCGCTCTGGTGCGACGACCGCAATCACTTCCTCGACGACATCCTCAACGCGGCGTTTCTCGCCGGCATTTCGCTCTTCATCGGGGTCGAGCCCGCGCAATTCGTCGTGCTCGTGGCGATCGGCAACTTCATGCAGAGCGTGCAGCACGCCAACATGCGTCTGCCGTTCGGCCCGGTGCTGGAGCGCCTGATCGTGAGCCCGGCGTTTCACCGCCGCCATCACGCAGTCGTTTACGGCCACGAAGGCATGCATTACGGCTGCAACTTCGGCGTGCTGTTTCCGTGGTGGGACATGCTGCTTCGCACCGCGTCGTGGAATGCTGAAGTGGAGCCGACCGGCATTCGCGACCAGCTGCCCGCGCCGCTCGGCCACGGGCGCGACTACGGCGAAAGCGTGATCGCGCAGCAATGGCGTGCGCTCGTGCGCATTGCGCGGCGTCTGCGCGGCACGCGTTATCGGGAGCAAGCCGCGTCCTGAGGCGCGGCAAGCGCAGGCCGCATGCTTCGCGCGCGGCCCGCGCACCCGGGGCGGTGCAATGCCGCCTTGAAGTCCGGCTTGAAGCCCGGCTTGTATGCGGTAGTCCGCCTGGAACCCCGCCCGGGTGCTCGCCAACGCTGCGCGCCGCCGGATGCGATAATCGCGAATTCATCCGTTCCGGACCGCACGACCCGCGCCACGCGCGAGGCAGGAGAGCATCTTGATCCGCATCGACAACCCGCAGCACGACCACGAAGTCGGCGTCGCCGACGCCACCGTTGACTCCACCCGCATCGACGACGTTCGCATCGGCGCCGTGCGCCCGCTGATCTCGCCCGCGCTGCTGCTCGACGAACTGCCGGTGCCGGAGCACACGCAGACGCTCGTCGAAACGAGCCGCGCGCAGATCGCCGACGCGGTCAAAGGGCGCGACGACCGCCTCGTCGTCGTGGTGGGACCGTGCTCGATCCACGACCACGGCCAGGCCATCGAGTACGCGAAGCGGCTCAAGGAAAAAGCCGACGCGCTAAAAGACGACCTGCTCGTCGTGATGCGCGTGTACTTCGAGAAGCCGCGCACGACCGTCGGGTGGAAGGGCTACATCAACGACCCGCGTCTCGACGGCAGCTTCCGCATCAATGAAGGCCTGCGCGCCGCGCGGCAACTGCTGCTCGACATCAACGCGCTCGGTCTGCCCACGGCGACGGAATTTCTCGATCTGCTGAGCCCGCAATACATTGCCGACCTCGTGGCATGGGGCGCGATCGGCGCGCGCACGACCGAGAGCCAGAGCCACCGGCAACTGGCGTCGGGACTGTCGTGCCCGATCGGCTTCAAGAACGGCACCGATGGCGGCGTGCAGGTGGCCGCCGACGCCATCGTCGCCGCGCGTGCGAGCCACGCGTTCATGGGCATGACGAAGATGGGCATGGCCGCGATCTTCGAAACGCGCGGCAACGACGACTGCCACGTGATCCTGCGCGGCGGCAAGAGCGGCCCGAATTACGACCACGCTTCGGTGGCGGCCTGCTGCGAAGCGCTCGTCAAGGCGGGCTTGCGCGAGTCGGTCATGATCGACTGCTCGCATGCGAATTCGAACAAGGCGCATCAGCGCCAGATCGAAGTGGCGGGCGATATCGCCGTGCAACTCGCCGACGGCGACACGCGGATTACCGGCGTCATGATCGAAAGTCACCTCGAAGAAGGGCGCCAGGATCTGAAGCCGGGCGTGCCGCTCAAGTACGGCGTATCGATTACCGATGCCTGCATCAGCTGGGCGCAGACCGGACCCGTGCTGGATACGCTCGCGCAGGCGGTGCGTGCGCGCAGAAAGGTGTAAGGCGCGCGCGGGCGGCGGCGTATTCGCTTGCCGCCCGGCTCGTTATGCCTTGTTCAGGCCTTAGTGCGCGCCCGCCGCGCCGCCGCCCGAGCCCGTCGTCGATTTCGTGATCCAGATGAGCGGGATGATGGCGACGAAGATGATCGCGGAAATATAGAAGATATCGTTCAGGCCCATCATCGCGGCCTGCGCGTTCAACTGGAAATCGAACAGCGCGCGCGCAGTGGGCTCGCTCACATGCAGGAGCGTCTGCACGTTTTCGATGGAATCGCGGAATACCGGGTTTTCGGCGAAAGCCTGTTCCGTGAGCCGCGCGTGATGCAGGACCGTGCGGTTGTTCCAGGCGTTCGTCGCAATCGAGGTGCCCACCGCGCCGCAGAACACGCGCACGAAGTTCGAGAGCCCTGCTGCGGCCGGTACGCGGCCCGGCGGCTGGCCCGCAAGAATGATCGCGGTGAGCGGCACGAAAAAGAGCGCCATTGGAATGCCCTGGAGCAGGGTCGGCAGCACGAGATGGAACGTGTCGATTTCGATCACGTACTGCGAGCGCATGAAAAACACCACCCCGAACATCAAGAACGCGATCGTCGCAATCACGCGTGCGTCCGAGCGCGGCAGGATGCGGCCGACCACCGGCGAGAGAATCAGGGCGAATATGCCGAGGGGCGCGGTCACGAGGCCCGCGTCCACCGACCGGTAATTCAGGTACTCCTGCATCCACTGCGGCAGCAGCACGAGATTGCCGAAGAACACCGCGTACGCGACCGAAATCGCAATCGTGCCGCCAAGAAAATTGCGTTGCCTGAAAAGGCGCAGATCGACGATCGGATGTTCCTCGGTCAACTCCCAGACGAGAAAGAACGAGAAGCTGATGAGCGCAGTCACGCCGAGCGCGACGATCACGGGCGAATTGAACCAGTCGAGATCCTTGCCTTTGTCGAGCAGGATCTGCAGCGACGCGACCCACGCGATGAGCAGCCCGAGGCCCACGACGTCGATGGGCGGCTTGCGTGTTTCGGATTCGCGGTGGCGGTAAATGGACCACGTCGCGAAGCTCGCGAACAAACCCACCGGAATGTTGATGTAGAAGATCCACGACCAGTTGTAGCTGTCCGTGATCCAGCCGCCGAGCGCAGGGCCCGCGATCGGGCCGACCGTCGTCGTCATGGCCCAGAAGGCGAGCGCCGTGGCCGATTTTTCCTTCGGCCAGGAACCGAGCAGAATGGCCTGGGAGAGCGGAATCAGCGGCCCGGCGACCGCGCCCTGGATCACGCGCGCGACGAGCAGGAACGGCAGGCTCGGCGCGATGCCGCACAGCCATGAGGCCACGACGAAAGACAGGATCGACGCGACGAAGAGCCGGACCTGGCCGAAGCGCTGCGTGAGCCAGCCGGTGAGCGGAATCGAGACGGCATTGGCTGCGGCGAACACGGTGATGACCCACGTGCCTTCGTCGACGGAAACGCCGAGATTGCCCGAGATGGTCGGGATCGCGACGTTGGCGATCGACGTGTCGAGCACGTTCATGAACGTCGCGAGCGCGACTGCGATCGTCGCGAGGATCAGGCGGCCGCCTTCGAGGGGCGGCGGGGCGGGCTTGCTCAAGCGTGTTCTCCGCGGATTCGTTGGCTGCACAATAAAACGTGCACGGCGCGGCGCCGGTTTGGGGCAAGCATAACCGCAATCGGTTGGCGTCTGCCCATGCCCGCACCAACCCGTTTGCGCTCGGCGTATGCTTGCGGCTGTCATGCGGGCGCGATGGGGCGCAATGGGCGGGCGGCGACCGCCGCTGGCGCGGCGCTCCTGCGACCTGCGGGCCAACAAGGGAGATTTTCCAATGGGCTGGGAATCGTTCGATGGGGGCTGGCGGCTTGCGCCAGCGGGGGGCGCTGCGCGGGCGGTGGTCGTGCTGCTGCACGGCGTCGGTAGCAACGCACAGGATTTGATGCCGCTAGCCGAGACGTGGCGCGACGCCTTGCCCGGCGTTGCGTTCGTTTCGCTCGACGGCAGCGAGCCGTTCGATGGCGGGTTCGGCGGGCGTCAATGGTTCAGCCTGCGCGACATCAACGAGAACAACCGCGAAGAGCGTGTCGTCGCGGCGGCTGCGGTGCTGCGCAAGCGGCTCGACGCTGAACTGGCCCACTGGAGCCTCGGCTACGACGCGCTCGGGCTGGTCGGATTTTCGCAAGGCTCGATCATGTCGCTTTATCACGTCGCGACGCAGCCCGAGGGGGCCGCCGTGGTGGTCGCCTTTGCGGGGCGGCTCGTGACGCCCGTTGCGGTGAAGAGCCGCACGGCGCTCACGCTCGTGCACGGCGAGGACGACGAGGTGATTCCGGCACAGGAACTGGAGCGCGCGGCCATCGCGTTCAGCGACGCGGGCTATGCCGTGGCCGCGTACGTCCTGCCGGGCGTGGGCCATGCGATTACGCCGCAGGGCGTGCTGCTTGGCCGCGAAGCGCTCGTGCGCGCGCTCGAAGTGTGCAAATAAACGCGCCAGTAAGGTGGGGCAAATAAAGCAGCGCCTAAAAACAACAAATTTGTTACGGCTTTGGCAACCTCTCTCCGAGTGCTGACGGCCCATGAGCGTGAAAATGCGTGGCCGTATTGATGCAACATATATGTTGTATTTATCGCTTGACGTACACAACAAAAATGTTGTAGTTTCTCCTCTGCCTCGCGACAAAAGGAGAAGCAATCGGTGAAGTACAGCGAGTTCCGGAAGTGGCTCAAGAAGCAGGGTGCGAAGTTCGAAAAACACCGAAGCGGATCAAGCCACTACCGAGTTACGCTGAATGGTAAATCAACAATTTTTCCTGACCACGGTGCAAAGGAAATAGGTACGGGGTTAGTTGAGGCGATCAAGAAGCAGCTCGGGATTAAATGATCGTATGGCCCCGCTGGGGCTGGCTTGCAAATCGCTGTGTATTGGGTTGTATCAACTGATAATCTATATATTTGTATTAAATATACTGGAGAAGGTAATGTTGTCGTATCCCATCGTGTTGACGCCGGATTCAAACGGCACGCTGCTTGTCACGTTCCCCGACGTGCCGGAAGCAATCACCGTTGGAGAGAGCGAAGAAGATGCGCGCGCACAAGCACTTGATGCACTTGAGGCGGCATTTGAAATCTATTTTTCTGAGAAACGTCAGATTCCGATGCCTTCGAAACCCGGGCGCGCTCAACCCACTGTGACGTTACCAGCCTTGGTGGTATCCAAGGTGTTGCTTGCCAATGAAATGCTAAATCAAAAAGTGCGCAAATCTGATCTGGCTAAGCGGCTTAAAATAAATCAAGTGCAGGTGGACAGGTTATTGAAGCTTAATCATTCTTCAAAAATCGAGATGGTAGAGTCTGCATTTGCCGCATTAGGTAAACGCCTGGAAATTCGAGCTGTCTAAGCAATCTTTTTATTGGGCACGTCCCTAAAAATCAAGGAGCCGTAAACGAGCACCCCCACAACAGGCTGGTCAAATCAACGGCGTAATCGCCGATTTCCCCGCTGCGGGACACATGATGCGCCGCTTCGTGATGATGGCGCGCACGCATTCGCGCATGCATTCGAATAGGCGGCATCGATAAGCGGCATTGATCCGATGAATGGTGCGTCGCACGCGGCGCGCGCCGTCGTGGGACAATAGCCCCTTTTTTCGCGGACGGACACACGCGGTGCTTTCGTCGTTTCGCTGTGCCGCTCTGCCGTTTTTATTCCGCTTTCATTCCTTCGTGCCGTGAGTCAAGCCGTTTTTCCCGCGCCCGGATCGTTCATTGAATTGTCCGGGGGCATGCCCATGCCATTCGTCGCGCGCGGCGAAGGGACATTGCTGTTGTTCGTGCACGGCTCGCTGTGCGACTACCGCTACTGGCAGCCACAGCTTGCGGGGCTTTCGAAGCATTACCGCTGCGTTTCCGTGAGCCTCTCGCACTATTGGCCCGCAGCCGATGCGGTGCACGATCAGCCTTTTAGCTGGAGCCGGCACGCGGACGAAATCGCTGAATTTATCGAAGCATTCGGTGCCGGACCGGCTCACGTGATCGGGCATTCTCGCGGCGGCAGCGTGTCGTTCGAGTTCGCACGGCGCCATCCGGATTTCGTGCGTACGCTCACGCTGGCGGACCCGGGCGGGTCAGTCCAGTTGCCAGGGCAGGCGCACGTGCAATTGCCGGAGATCGTCAATACGCTGCGTGCGCGTGCCGTGCAATTGATCGAGTCCGGCGAAGTCGATGCGGGGCTCGAACTGTTCGTGGATTCGGTCAGCCAGCCGGGCTTCTGGGCGCGCAGCACGCGCGCGTTTCGCAAGATGGCAACGGATAACGCACACACGCTCGGGCCGCAATTCCACGATCCGCTGCCTGCGTACACGCGTGAAAAAGCCGCTGAAATTGCGTGCCCCGTATTGCTCATCGACGGCGAGCTGAGTCCGCTGGTCTTTCATCGCACGGTGGAAGCGCTAGACGAATGGCTCGGGGATGCACGGCGCGCCACCGTGATGGGTGCGTCGCACGGCATGAATCTCGCGCTTCCCGCGGCGTTTAATGCAATCGTCGACCGGTTTGTGCGTGAGCGCAGTTGAGTTTTTTCTTTCGCGTCGGGTGGACCGGTTTTTTGCTGCGACGGTTTTTTAACTTTTAAATTGTGGCAGTCCTCATTGGTTTTTTAAGCCTGCGCGTCGAGTAGAGGATTGACGTTCTGTGTCAGCTATTCGTCGTCGACTCTCCGCGCGCCGCACGCCGCGTGACGCAGTTTTCATGCCGACAAGAGGCGCTCACGCGCATGTACGGGCCGGCACAGAAGCCTCTACAATCAGGAAAAGCGACGCGTACGGCAACACCGCTCTACGCATTCAGGGTAAGCGCTGAAGCACGAACTCTGATCGACAAACCCCGATCGAAACAGGAGCTACGCGATGCAGGATCCCGAGGAACTCGGCGGCGTCACCCGCGCAGGCGGTGTGGATCATCCCGACCATGACACGGACGGCGCATTCATCGCACCCGAAATACCCGACGTCGCAAGCGCGGACCAGCATGTGCTGAAGTCGGGCGATACATTCATCGTCAACGACCCGCTCGGCGATATCACGGGCATCGACGATGGTTTATTCGTCAACGACACGCGCGTGCTCTCCTCGCTGCGCCTCACCTTCGGCGGGCGCGCGCCGTCGCTGCTCTCCGGCAGCGTCAGCAGCGACAACACCGCGTTCGCCGCGCATCTCACCAATCGTCCGCTACCGCCGCTCGGCGGCAAGACCACGCCCGAAGGCGTGATCCACGTGCAGCGCTCGCGCGTGCTCTCGGGCACGATGATGACCGAGGCCATCGAACTCACGAATTACGGCACGACCGATGCCACGGTGCCGCTCTCGATCTCCTTTGCGAGCGATTTTCGCGACATGTTCGAAGTGCGCGGCTTGAAGCGCGAAGTGCGCGGCACGCTCGTGCCGCCGCGCGTGGAAGACGGCGAGGTGCGGCTCGAATATATTGGCCGCGACAAGGTCGCGCGGCGCGTGCGCATCGAGTTTTCGCCGCCGCCCAACAAGCTCTTCGCGGACCGCGCGGACTATTCCGTCGAGTTGCCCGCTCAGGCCTGCGTGTCGCGCTACCTGACGGTGACGATCGAGGTCGAGCCCCTGCCGGGCGCCGCGCCCGACACGCCGAGCGCGGGCATTTTCCAGCCTGCGCATTGCCTCGCCGATGACAAGGAGCTGCGCGTGGGGCGCGCAGCCGTGCGCGCGGCGCTCGTGGATTCGCATATCGTCATGCGCGAACGCCGCCGCGTGACGGCGCGCGTGCGTTCGAGCAATCCGCTCTTCAATGCGTGGATCAACCGTTCGATTGCCGACCTTGGCTTGCTGACCACCGACTTGCCGACCGGTCCCTATCCGTACGCGGGCATTCCGTGGTTCTCCACGCCGTTCGGGCGCGACGCGATCTTCACCTCGCTGCAGACGCTGTGGCTCACGCCGGCGCTTGCGCGCGGCGTGCTGCGCTTTCTCGCGGCGCACCAGGCGCGCGAGACTTCGGCGTTTCGCGATTCCGCGCCGGGCAAGATCATGCACGAGATGCGCAAGAGCGAAATGGCGGCGACGGGCGAAGTGCCCTTTGCGCTCTACTACGGCGGCGTGGACTCCACGCCGCTTTTCGTCGTGCTCGCGGGCGCCTACGCGGAGCGCACCGGCGATACCGCGCTGATCGACGAACTGTGGCCCGCGCTCGAACGCGCGGCAGCGTGGGTGGCGGATGTATGCGACCGCAATCCGCACGGGCTGCTCGACTACCGGCGCGAGTCGGAGGGCGGGCTGGCGAACCAGGGCTGGAAGGACAGCCATGATTCGGTGTTTCACGCGGATGGACACTTCCCTGATGGTCCGATTGCGCTTGTCGAAGTGCAGGCCTACGCGAGTTCGGCGTTCGATACGATGGCGCGCTTCGCAGCACAGCGCGGGCTCGCCGAAGACTCGGCTCGCTACGCCGCGCGGGCGGCGAAGATCCGCCAGTGCGTGGAAGAAAAATACTGGATGGAAGAAGCGGTTTTCTACGGCATTGCGCTCGACGGTCACGGCGAGCTGTGCCGCGTGCTTGCGTCGAATGCGGGGCATCTGCTCGCGTTCGGCCTGCCCGAATACGAGCGTGGCCGCGCCGTTGCGGGCGTGCTCGAATCGGCGCTGTTCCATACCGGATGGGGCGTGCGCACGCTGGCGGCAGGGCAGGCGCGCTTCAATCCGATGGCCTATCACAACGGCTCGGTCTGGCCGCACGATAACGCGATCTGCGCGCGCGGGCTCGCACGATATGGCCGCAAGGAAGCAGCCGTGCGTCTGTTGCAGGCGCTCTTCGAAGCGGCCGTCACGTTCGATATGCGCTTGCCCGAACTCTTCTGCGGTTTCCCTCGACGGCGCGGCGAGCCGCCGACCGCCTATCCGGTTGCGTGTCTGCCGCAGGCGTGGGCCGCGGGCTCGCCGTTCATGATGCTCGAAGCGTGTCTTGGCGTATCGATCGATGCGGCGCGCAACGAAGTTCGCGTCGAGCAGCCGATACTGCCCGAAGGTATCGACTGGATCGAGATCCGCGATCTGCGTGTGGGCAAGGCCGCCGTCACGCTCACGTTCCGCCGCGTGGACGGCAAAGTGGTTGCGTCGGCGGATCGCAGCGACGTGAAGGTCGTCGCGTTGCTGTAGCGTGCGTTGCGCACCCCAATCCTACCGGTGCGCTTATCGAGTCGGCTGGTTATCCGCGCAGGGCCGCAGCGTGAAAAGTCATCGCGCGGTAGATGCGTGCGAGCGCCTGCGAATGGCGGCGAGGTCGTCGCGCTTCGGTGCAGCACAAAAAAATAGCGCCGCAGGCTTTTAAGTCTGCGGCGCTACTTACGATAAAAACTACGGTACGAATTGCAACGAGAACCGCGACGAGAACTGCGACGCGAGTTACAACGACAGCATCGCGCCGCAGCCCGACAACGCGTTTACATCGCCACCTTGTCGGCAACCTGCTTGAAATCTTCGATCTGGTCGAAGTTCATGTATTGGTAGATCTTGTCGCCATCGGCGTTAATCACGCCCATGTCGGCCATGTACTCGTCCTTGGTCGGGATCTTGCCGAGACGCGAGCAGATTGCCGCCAGTTCCGCCGAGCCGAGGTACACGTTCGTGTTCTTGCCGAGGCGGTTCGGGAAGTTGCGGGTCGACGTCGACATGACCGTCGCGCCTTCGCGCACCTGTGCCTGGTTGCCCATGCACAGCGAGCAGCCCGGCATTTCGGTGCGCGCACCAGCCGTGCCGAACACGCCGTAGTGGCCTTCCGCGGTCAGCTGCTTCTGGTCCATCTTGGTCGGCGGGGCCACCCACAGCTTGACCGGGATGTCGCGCTTGCCTTCCAGCAGCTTCGATGCGGCGCGGAAGTGACCGATGTTGGTCATGCACGAACCGATGAACACTTCGTCGATCTTGACACCGGCGACGTCCGACAACGTCTTCACGTCGTCCGGATCGTTCGGGCAGGCGACGATCGGCTCGTGCACGTCGGCGAGGTCGATCTCGATGACGGCTGCGTATTCGGCGTCGGCATCCGGCGCGAGCAGTTGCGGGTTGGCCAGCCACTGCTCCATCGCCTTGATGCGACGCTGCAGGGTGCGCGCGTCCTGGTAGCCGTCGGCGATCATGCACTTCAGCAGCGTGATGTTGCTGTTGAGGTACTCGATGATCGGTTCCTTGTTCAGGCGCACCGAGCAACCGGCGGCCGAACGCTCTGCGGACGCATCCGACAATTCGAACGCTTGCTCGACCTTCAGATCGGGCAGGCCTTCGATTTCGAGAATGCGGCCCGAGAAGATGTTCTTCTTGCCTTGCTTGGCGACGGTCAGCATGCCTTGCTTGATGGCGTACAGCGGGATGGCGTTGACGAGGTCACGCAGGGTCACGCCCGGCTGCATCTTGCCCTTGAAGCGGACCAGCACCGATTCCGGCATGTCCAGCGGCATCGTGCCGGTGGCGGCTGCGAAGGCGACCAGGCCCGAACCGGCCGGGAAGCTGATGCCGATCGGGAAGCGCGTGTGCGAGTCGCCGCCGGTGCCGACGGTGTCGGGCAGCAGCATGCGGTTCAGCCACGAGTGGATCACGCCGTCGCCCGGGCGCAGCGCAACGCCGCCACGGGTGCTGATGAAGTTCGGCAGGGTCTGGTGGGTCTTCACGTCCACGGGCTTCGGATAAGCGGCGGTGTGGCAGAACGACTGCATGACGAGGTCGGCCGAGAAGCCGAGGCACGCCAGATCCTTGAGTTCGTCGCGGGTCATCGGGCCCGTGGTGTCCTGCGAGCCGACCGAGGTCATCTTCGGTTCGCAGTACGTGCCCGGGCGCACGCCCTGGCCTTCCGGCAGACCGCACGCGCGGCCAACCATCTTCTGGGCCAGCGAGAAGCCCTTGCCCGTGTCGGCCGGCTGCTGCGGCAGGCGGAACAGCGTCGACGGCGCGAGGCCGAGCGCTTCACGTGCCTTGGCGGTGAGGCCGCGGCCGATGATCAGCGGAATGCGGCCGCCAGCGCGCACTTCGTCGAACAGCACGTCGGACTTGACCTGGAACTCCGAGATCACTTCGCCGTTCTTCAGGGCCTTGCCTTCGTACGGACGCAGTTCGACCACGTCGCCCATTTCCATCTTCGACACGTCGAGTTCGATCGGCAGGGCGCCGGCGTCTTCCATCGTGTTGTAGAAGATCGGGGCGATCTTGCCGCCGAGGCACACGCCGCCAAAGCGCTTGTTCGGGATGAAGGGGATGTCTTCACCCGTGAACCACAGCACCGAGTTGGTGGCCGACTTGCGCGAGGAACCGGTGCCGACCACGTCGCCCACGTAGGCGACCAGGTGACCCTTTTCCTTCAGCGATTCGATGAACTTGACCGGGCCGCGCTTGCCGTCTTCTTCCGGGGTGATGCCGGGACGGGCGTTCTTCAGCATCGCCAGCGCGTGCATCGGGATGTCCGGGCGGGTGGTGGCGTCCGGGGCCGGCGACAGGTCGTCGGTGTTGGTTTCGCCCGTCACCTTGAAGACGGTGATGGTCAGGCTTTGCGGCACTTCCGGACGGCTGGTGAACCATTCGGCGTCGGCCCAGCTTTGCAGCACGGCCTTCGCGTTGGCGTTGCCTTTGTCGGCCAGTTCCTGCACGTCGTGGAACTGATCGAACATCAGCAGGGTTTTCTTCAGCGCTTCGGCAGCGACGGTGCCGACTTCGGCGTCGGACAGCAGACCGATCAGCGGCTGGATGTTGAAGCCGCCCAGCATCGTGCCGAGCAGTTCGGTGGCGCGGGTGCGCGAGATCAGCGCGCAGGCGGTTTCGCCTTTGGCCACGGCGGCCAGGAAGCCAGCCTTCACGCGGGCGGCTTCGTCCACGCCGGCGGGCACGCGGTGGGTGATCAGGTCGAGCAGCGTCTGCTCTTCGCCTGCGGGCGGATTGGTCAACAGTTCCACCAGCTCGGCGGTCTGCTGAGCCGTCAGCGGCAGGGGGGGAATACCGAGCGCGGCGCGAGCGGCCACGTGAGCACGAAAGTTTTCAAGCATGGGGGACCTGCTGAATTGGCGTTTCAGGGGGGAGGCTTGTAAGGCGCTCCGAGGCTGTTCCAGGCACTACTTTGATCGCGATTCTAATTGCAATGCACTGTAGCGTCAAACATCTTATATCTTATATAAGAGTTGGAAAATAAAACCGTTGGGAATCATGGCTGTAAAGAGAGGGGAGGATTTTTCGTGCGCGGTCTGGGGGGGCGGGGTGCGGGATGCGCTCGATGAGTTCGAAGGCGCCTGTAAGGTGGGCGAGGCGCTCAGGGGAAGCAGAGCGCGTGACTTTGATGAGGAAAAGTCAAATCATCAATGCCGGTTGGCGCGCGCGTTGCGTTCGTGCCAGCCTACGCATGCAAGCCGGTTTGGATGGTCAGCGCCGCGCTCGACAGCAGGATCCTGATCAGGTCTGACTGCCGCCTGACGCCAGTTTTTGCGAACACCTGCTTGAGGTGCGAGCGGGCAGTGTCGTACGCGACTTCGTGTGCTTGTGCGTATCCCTTCAGGTCCTCGCCGCGCATCAGCCAGCCTGCAAGCCGAGCCTGATGGCGCGTCAGGCCGTAGATCTTGCAGAGCAATTCCTCGGGCGTGCACAGGCCGTCGTCCGGATCCGACGCAAACACGATTGCCGCCGTTTCCTCGTCGATGCCGGTTGTCGCTTCGTGCACTGGCGTTACCATTGCCGAAATCCGCGTGACCGAACTCAGTCGTCCCAGCCCAAGCGCCGTGCCGAAGCGCCGCTCGCGTCCGTGCAAGCCGGTTGCGCGCGCAAGCGCGATCTGGAGCATCGCGTCGTCTTCGGGCATTTGCGCGCGTAGTCGGCCAAGACTGTCGATTCGCAGGCCGCGTTGCGTGTTCGTCATCCCTTGCGCGGCGCGGTTGGACGACAGCACCTTGCAATTGGCGCCACACATCCACACGGCAATCGGCATTGCATCAAGCGCGTGCGTCTGCCCCGCGTTCGTCGAGCGTAGCGCGACAAACTGCTTGTGAATCTCGAATGCCTGGCGGAGGTGCGGCAGCAGCGCCGCATAGAGCTGCAGCGCGGCGCCGTCAAACGCGCCGCCATGCGCAGAACGGATCGCCGAGAACTTGATCGCCTTGCTGCCTGTCTTCAATACGACGCCGCCGAGCGCGTGCGCGAGGTCCTGCGGCCGCAGCCAGTCGCCATAGAATTCGCTGCGTAGCAACGACGAATATGGCACCAGCATCTCGGACGTAATCGCGCAACCGGCCGGCATCCGGTTCTCCGCCTGTGCCCAAACATTGCACTGCGAGTAATGCGCCGAATATGACTCGATAAAAGCGGGATCGAAGCGCACGTATTCCATCAGCGCGACGTCGCCCTCCTGTCGCACGACTGTCGAATCGTCGAAGTCATGCATGAACAGCACGGTGCCGGCGGCATTGACAACGGTTGCGAACCGGTCAAGGAATAGTTGCCATTTCGCCGGATCCGTCGACGCCGCATAAATCAGATGGATCAACGTCGAAAGCGTATCCGCATCGATTCGGCTCATGGTCCAGTCCCACGCGTATAGATCGCCGCGCCATCTGGATAGTGCGTGCTTCCTGTTCACGATGCCAGTTCGGCATCCAACCGAAAATCCACGTTTGCATGATCGACCAGCGCTGTGCTACACGGCAGCGACAGCAAGGTCATTCAATTGTGAAAGCGAGCCTTTCATTCTCGCTTCTATGCTGAACTATGAATGGGAATCGAAAGCATGTTGATGACTACCCGCGCGTTATGCCCCAATTGAGGCATGACGCCGCGTGGTCCGGGCGACTAAATTCCTGAGTACAGGATGCGCAGGTCAAACTACCTGCCGCATATCGTATCCTTGACACTCTGGAGGCGTTAAATGAACAAGCTGCTAATCACCTTGCTTCTGCTCCCGGCTTCCACTGCTTTTGCGCAGGGAATGGCGTTCCCCGATGGGGCGACAACACCTGCCTCAGGCGACATTCAGCAACATATCTCTGGCAAGACATTCGACATAAAGCTCGCCGACAGCAGCACATGGCATGTCCAGTACGACAATAGCGGTGCGTACGACTTCAAGTCGAGCAAGGGATTTGCCGATCACGGCGACTGGACAGCCGAGGACGGCAAGATCTGCAGTAAAGGTAGCAAGATGCCTTACTCCTGCAACGAGGTTCGCATGAAGGGCGATGATCTATACCTCAAGCGGGACAACGGCGAGATCGTCCAGTTCGTCGAGTCGCACTGAACGTCGTCGGGAAGAAGACGTTAGAACGGGCGGCCGCAGCTCGGGGCGCACCTCGTTGCGGAGCTAACCGGAGAGGCTGCCGTATTCTGGTCAGCCGCGACAGCGCAAAGCGAAGTACAACGACAGCACCGGCTGCCGCTATCAGGACGGGTTCTCCCATGCGTTTTCCGGAACGAATTCTTTGCTCGAAAGTTGCGGTTGTGCCGTCACGTTGGGCGTGTATCTGGTTTCTCATGATCGCGTTGGCACTACACTGTCACCCGGCTCACGGACAAAGTCTGCCGAAAGTAGTCGATGTTCCGACCCGTCCCGGCGTCACACAGCGGTTTCTTTTCATTACGCCGGAAGTGCCAAAAGCAGCGGCGATTCTCTACGCCGGAGGGCACGGTGGACTGCAGTTGGACCGGTATGGAACATTTGGATGGGGAGAAGACAATTTTCTCGTACGCACCCGATTGTTGTTCGTCAACAATGGCATTGCAGTAGCGGTCATCGATGCACCGAGTGATCGGCAGTCGTCGCCGTATCTCAACGGTTTTCGACTCACGCGGGAACACGCCGACGATGCGCGTGCCGCAATCGCGTGGTTGAGGGCGCAACTGCACGTGCCGGTGTGGCTGGTCGGCACCAGCCGCGGCACGCAATCCGTCGCAGCAATAGCCATTGCACTGGCCGGTGGTGGCGGTCCCGACGGCATCGTCTTGACGTCCACCATCCTCCGGGACGATAGGGGCGGCGATCCGGTCACGAGCATGCATCTCGCTACCCTCACGATTCCGGTGCTCGTCGTGCACCATCGGGAAGACGGCTGCAGATATTGCCCTGCCTCCGAAACGGATTCACTTATGAAGCAGTTGACCCAGTCGTCCAGAGCTAACCTGATGATCGTGTCGGGAGGCACGTCTCAAGGCGATCCATGCGAACCGTTCGCCTATCACGGCTTCAATGGCATCGAGAGCGACGTGGTCACGGCAATCTCGGCATGGATGCTCGCACGTTGAGCATGCCGGGACAACATTGCTTGCGGCAGGACAGGAATCGTTTGCGACTCACCACCGCCCCCCGCTCTTCGCAACACTTCACAACACTAGTGCTAACATTTGTTGTCGCCACCTCCCCATGACGCCCGCATGCCAGACAGCTTCGATCAGCTTGCCGCGCTCATCCGCGCACGCTTTGCCGAACTGAGTCCACAGTTCCAGACAGGCGCCGCGTTTCTGCTCGATCACCCAGACGAGGTGGCGGTGTCGTCGATGCGCAAGGTCGCCGAGCGTGCCTGCGTGCAGCCCGCGTCGCTCGTCCGGCTCTCGCAGCAACTCGGTTTCCCCGGCTGGAACGAGTTGCGCGCGCTCTTCGTCGCGCGCGTGCGCACACGGCCCGAGCCGCTCGCGAGCCGGGCCCGCTCGCTCGTGGCGGGCAGCGCGAAGGATGCGCTCGCACACGATCTGCTCGCCGCGCAGCAGCACAACCTCGACGCCACTGCGGCGCACAACACGCGCACGATGATCGAGGCCGCGCGGCTGTTGCGCAAGGCAAAGCACGTCAACGTAGCGGGTTTCCGTTCGTGCTATGCGGTCGCGTTCGGGCTTGTTTATGGCTACCGGCTCTTTCGTCCTTCGGTGTCGCTGCTCGCGGGCGAGGCCGGGACACTCGAGATGCAGCTTCTCGGCATCGAGCGCGATAGCGCGACGATCGTGGTCAGCTTCGCGCCTTATTCCGTCGAGGCCGTGCGCGTGGCCGAAGCCGCACTGGAGAAGGGCGGCCGCCTGATTGCAATGACGGACAGCGCGGTATCGCCGATTGCCCTGAACGCCGACAAAGTCCTCATCTTCGCGCACGAAAGTCCGTCGTTCTTCCCGTCGCTTGTGGCGGCGAGCGCGCTGGCTGAATCGCTCGTTGCACACCTGCTGGCGCTGGAGGGCACGGGCGGCGTCGCACAGCTCGAACAGACCGAGCGCTCGCTCAACGCCCGAGGCGCGTACGTGCCGTGAGCGCTCGACGGGCTGTTTTCCGATAGTCCACGCGCGTTTTCCCGTTTTCCAATCCGCAATTTTCGTTTTTCCGCGCGGGCTGTTCCGTTGAACGGAACGGCTGGCGTCGGCGCATCGTCCTCAAATCCATTTGTTGTTTTGTATCTATCATTGACAACATATGTTGAGTGACGTATAAATTTTCTGCTTGAGCCAGGGCGGCTTCGCCGCGAGACGTTTCCCATTGGAAAGTCCCGGCGCGGCCCCGAACGAAGCGAGAACCTCCATGCAGGAACTGCCGTTTTTCCGGATCTCCGGCGCGCCGGAAGCGATTGGGCGCCAACTCGGCGTCCTTGCGAAACCCGTCTTCGACGCCTATATGGCGCAAAGCGCCGCCTGGCGGGCCGTGAGCCGTTGGCGCGGCAGCACGTTCGCGCGGCAACTGCGCGATGCGGCAGAACACTGTTTCCCGGCCTATGTGGCCGAACTCGACGCGATGGCCGACGCGCTCGGCTGGCCCGCGGAAGACCTGTTCCTCTGGAACTGCCGCGGCGAACTGATTCATCGCGCGCCGGACGGCTGCACGACGCTTGCCGGGCCCACGCCGGAAGGGGGCGTGATTGCGCACAACGAGGACGGCGATCCGTTTCTGCGTGGCGGCTGCTTCGTGGTCGAGGTGGTGCCCGAGGGCAAGCCGGGGTTCACGAGCTTCTGCTATCCGGGTTCGCTGCCGGGGCACACATTCGCCGCGACGCGCACCGGGCTTGCCCAGACGATCAACAACGTTCGGATCCGTGAGCCGCGCCCCGGCGTGCCGCGCATGATCCTTGCGCGTGCCGTGCTGGATGCGGCTTCGCTCGACGACGCGCTTGCGCTATTGCGCGACACGCCGCGCGCGAGCGGATTCCATCACACGATCGGCGGTACGGATGCCTCGCACGGTGTGTGCCTGTATAGCGTCGAAGCCACCGCCGCGCGTTGCTCGATCCAGCCGATCAGCGCACCATCGGGCCACGCGAACCACTTGATCCACGCCGGTTGTGAGGGCGAGGCGCAGATCGTCACCGATTCGTCGCGTGATCGCCAGGCGCGTCTTGCTCAATTGCTGCCCATGCATGGCGCGCAACCGGACGGTGCCGCGTTTGTGGACGTCCTGCACGACCGCGGCGGCGACGGACTGCCGATCTTCCGCGACGATCCGCACGATCCCGACGATGAGAACACGCTGGCCACGGCCTGTCTGCGCATTGCAGCGGACGGCGTGAGTTTCGACGTATGGCAGGGCGGCGAACGCGTGCTCGAACGCTTCGTCGCAGCCGATTCGCGCCGCTGAACGCTAGCGCACGTCACGCTCCATTTCGCAAAGAGGGAACCTCATGTCCAAAGTCTTTCATCGCATGCCCAGACAGACGCTACCGGTCGCGGTGGCCGGTGACGGCATCGAAATCATCGATTCGACGGGCAAGCGCTATATCGACGCCAGCGGCGGTGCGGCCGTGTCATGCCTCGGCCACAGCAACGCGCGCGTGATCGAGGCGATCAAGCGCCAGGCGCAGCAACTGCCCTACGCGCATACGTCATTCTTCACCACCGAGGCTTCGGAGCAGCTCGCCGATCACCTCATCGCCGCCGCGCCCGAAGGGCTCGACCACGTCTATTTCGTGTCGGGCGGCTCGGAGGCGATCGAAGCCGCGCTCAAGCTCGCGCGCCAGTACTTCGTCGAAAAGGGCGAACGCGCGCGCCGCCACTTCATCGCTCGGCGCCAGAGCTATCACGGCAACACGCTGGGCGCGCTGGCGATTGGCGGCAATGCGTGGCGCCGCGAGCCGTTCCTGCCGATCCTGATCGAGTCGCACCACGTGAGCCCGTGCTACGCGTATCGCGAACGCCGCGAGGGCGAGACCGACGAAGCCTATGCGCAGCGTCTTGCCGACGAACTCGAACAGAAGATTCTCGAACTCGGGGCGGAGACGGTCGCGGCCTTCATCGCAGAGACGGTTGTGGGCGCAACGGCGGGCGCCGTGCCGCCGGTGCGCGAATATTTCCGCAAGATCCGCGCGGTGTGCGACCGCTATGGCGTGCTGCTGATTCTCGACGAGATCATGTCGGGCATGGGCCGCACCGGTTACCTGTACGCGTGCGACGAGGACGGCGTGGCGCCCGATCTGCTGACCATCGCGAAGGGTCTCGGCGCGGGTTATCAGCCGATCGGCGCGACGCTTGTCAGCAAGCGCATCTATGACACGATCGTCGGCGGCAGCGGCTATTTCCAGCACGGCCACACGTACATCGGACACGCCACCGCGTGTGCGGCGGCGCTCGAAGTGCAGCGCGTGATTGCCGAAGAGAAACTGCTCGATAACGTGCTCGCGCGCGGCGAGCAATTGCGCGCGCGCCTGCGTGAGCGCTACGCGGCGCACCCGTATATCGGCGATGTGCGCGGACGCGGGCTCTTTGTCGGCGTCGAGCTGGTCAAGGACCGCGAAACGCGCGCAACCTTCGATCCTGCGCTGAAACTGCACGCGGCAATCAAGCGCGAAGCGTTCGCGCGCGGTCTGATGGTGTATCCGATGGGCGGCACCGTCGACGGCAAGCACGGCGATCATGTCCTGCTCGCGCCGCCGTTCATTTGCACGGCGCAGGATATCGATACGATCGTGGAACGCCTCGCCGACGCCGTCGAAGGCGCGCTCGTCGCGACCGGCGTAGCGCGATCGGCTTGAAGTGTGCCGCTATCACGGAGTCAACCGATGACGCAATCAAGCAAGCAATCGAGCAAGCAATCGAGCCCACCACGGCTGCCCGCATTCGATGCCGCGCACGCGACGCCCGAGCAGAAGGCCGTGCTCGACGAAATCCTTGCCGGTCCGCGCGGCAATCTGAACGGGCCGTTCCTCGGCTGGATTCACAGTCCGGATCTGGCCCAGCACGCGCAGCGCCTCGGCGCGTTTTGCCGCTACCGCACGGGCTTGCCGCTGCGGCTCTCCGAACTCGCGATTCTTGTGACGGCGGCGCGCTGGCAGGCGCAGGCCGAGTGGTACATCCACTATCCGATTGCATTGCAGGCGGGCGTGCCCGAAGCGCTCGCGCAGCAGATCCGCACGGGCGCCGAGCCGCGCTTCGACGATCCCGACGATGCACTGATCCATGCTTTCGTCACCGAGTTGTACGACGCGAAGCGGGTATCCGACGAGACGTACGCGCGCGCGATGACGCGCTTCGGCTGTGAGGTGACGGTCAACCTGGTCGGTCTGCTCGGTTATTACGCGTTTGTCGCGATGACGCTGAACGTGTTCGAGATGCGCGCCGAGGGGCAGAGCACGCTGCCGTTCGCTGAATAATCGTCCCGGATTACGGTTGCGGCCGCGGTTATGGCTGTGGGTTGGCCGGTCTTTTGTGCATGTCTGAACGCCCCATCCGGTTTTGCCGGTCGGGGCGTTTTGCGTTGATCGGCAGACAGCGCAGATTGCCGGAAAATCCGGCTTGAACGTGTTTACATGACGCTGTTATTTCAATTCCGTTTTTCGAAAAATAGTCAGGCTATGTCGAGAAATCGGCTTGCGGTAATGATGTTGTCAAGATTATTCAAAAAACACTTCATGCAGTAAGTCGAACGGTGGACGCTTCCTGCAAGAATCGCTTTCAGCCTCGGCAATCGCTTTTTTGAGTGTGCCATTATGCCGGGCGTGTGCATGTTATATCTGTATCAATATATGATATTGCGTTGCAACATAATTGGCATGAAAGTTATTGAAACTGTTCGTTCGTTGTATGCCGCCTGAAACCATATGAAGCCTTGCGAAGCCTTATGATGTCATACGTCTGCCCGATACAACCGTTATGCTTCGTCTGCCGGCGACTGGCAGTTCGTGTCGAGTTCGTGTCGAAATTAATGCTCGATGCGTTTCGCATCTCATGGAAAATCCTGATACGAGCGCTTTTTTATAAAAATAACTTGCATTGATTAATTGAGGTTGTTAGTCTTGGCGGACCTAAAAAGACTCCGACAACATTACTGGCAAAGCGGCGTGCGAGCGGGGATCGCTAAACTCATCAGGGTTTGCCTTTATCCTTTTTCCGGGGAACCATATGCGTGATACGACCATCGACATAGCCGCCGACGAGCATTCTGCCGAGGCGGGTATTGGTGACGTCGTCACCCTCAAGTCCGGCGGTCCGCGCATGACCGTCATGCATGCCGGTCCAGTGGGATTTGCCGCGGGTCACTGGCTGATCTGCCAGTGGTTCGACGAACACGGCGAACTGCGGCAGGACATGTTCGCGCAGGACATGGTCCAGAGCGTGCCGCGTTCCATTCCCGCAGCCTCAGTGAAACTGCGCCTGCCCGGCGGCCGCGCTCCGGCCAGCCGCGTCCGGGGTGTTTGAGGCGCCTCAGGCGCATTTCCCGTCCCACACGTCCCACACTATTGCGGCCCCGGCTTCGCAGGGCCGCTACCCCTGTTTCCTCAGCGCTGACCTTCGGCTGCGATTCGCACCGCGAGGCCCGCAAGCACCGTTCCCATAAGCCAACGCTGGATCACGAGCCAGGCGGGGCGTCCCGTGAGGAACGCGGCGATCGTGCCGGCCGTCATGGCCACCGTGGCATTCACGCTGATCGAAAGCGCAATCTGGATCGTGCCGAGCACGAGCGATTGCGCGAGCACGCTGCCGTGCTGCGGATCGATGAACTGCGGCAACAGCGAGAGATACAGGATCGCGACCTTCGGATTCAGCAGGTTCGTTACGACGCCCATCAGGAACAGCTTGCGCGGCCGGTCAGGCGGGAGTTGCCGCACCTGAAACGGAGAGCGGCCACCCGGCCTGAGCGCTTGCCACGCGAGCCACAGCAGATAAACGGCGCCGCCCAGACGCAATGCGTCGTAGGCGACCGGCACCGCCATCACCAGTGCGGTAATGCCGAACGCCGCGCACAGCATGTAGAACATGAAGCCGAGCGCGACGCCGCCGAGCGAGATCAGGCCTGCCTTGCGCCCCTGGCAGATCGAACGTGAAATCAGATAGATCATGTTGGGGCCGGGCGTGAGCGCCATGCCGAGGGCGACAGCGGCAAAGGCGTAAAGCGGGGCGACGTGCGGCATGACAGGCTCCGGTGGCGTTCGGGTACGTAACCGCACAATTAATAGCGCAGGTAGTAACCGGGCTAATAAGCAGGTAAATAAGCCGGTAAATACGCGGGACGGTTTGTACTGCTGGCGAGGTAGTGGCGATTATTTCATGCACGCACACAACGCGCTCGCCCGAAGCGGCCAGTTTGGCCGTCTGGACAAGACGAGGCAGCGTCGAGCCTTAATGCGACGGGCGCTCGTGATCGGCTATCCGCGCCGCGCGTGCGGCGATGCGCTCGGACAGCAAGCGTGAAAACACGCCCATGCCGGCGCGGCGCTGGCGGTCCTTCGTTTCGGCGCCGAGATTCTTCGGCGGATTCGCCTGGAGCGCCCAGCAGAGCGCAAGCACCCAGCCCAAACCCGTCCAGCCGAGTACGGCGTTGAAGAGCGCGAGGACCATCAGGTCGTGACGCCCGCGCCGGTCCGCGATCAGCGCGGGCAGGAAATAGAGCGCAACCGCCGCCACGAGGACGACGATCTCGAAGATAGAGTGACTCGCCATGTCGATCCTCCGAAAACGAGGGGGTGCCGAACCGGGCCAGTGTGTGGCCAGTGGCGACCGGTAATTCATTGTCGCGCCAAACCGGACGACGCGCAGAGCGCGTACCTGGCCGAACGGCCAAAGGGATATCGGCGGGCAGGGCATCGGGGCTATCATCGCTACTTTCTTCGCAGGGGCTCTCCACCATGATTTCCGATTCGACCCAGGCTACCCGGCAACTGGATCACGACGAACTCCGCGTGTTCGTCGAGCGCAAATGGAACGACGAGATCGTCCCCGCCCTGACCGACTACATCGCCATTCCCGCAAAAAGTCCGGCTTTTGACCCGGAGTGGGCGAAGCACGGCTATCTCGAACGCGTCGTCCAGGATGCGGCTCAGTGGGCCGAACAACAACCGGTGCGCGGTCTGAAGCTCGAAATCGTGCGATTGCCGGGCCGCACGCCGGTGATCTTTTTCGAAGCGCCCGCCACGCGCCCGGGCAGCGAGGAGACGGTTGTGCTGTACGGTCACCTCGACAAGCAGCCGGAATTCGCAGGCTGGCGCAACGACCTTGGACCGTGGACGCCGAAGTTCGAAGACGGGCGGCTCTATGGCCGCGGCGGCGCCGACGATGGTTATGCGATCTACGCGAGCGTCACGGCGCTCGCAGCGCTCGACGCGCAGGGCATTGAACGGCCGCGCTGTGTCGGGCTGATCGAGACGTGCGAGGAGTCGGGCAGTTACGATCTGCTGCCGTATGTCGATGCGTTGCGAGATCGGCTCGGCGCGGTCGGGCTCGTGATCTGCCTCGATTCGGGCGCGGGCAATTACGACCAGCTCTGGCTGACCACGTCGCTGCGCGGCCTCGTGTCGGGCGATCTGGAGGTGGAGGTGCTCGAAGAAGGCATCCATTCCGGTTCGTATGGCGGCATTGCGCCGTCGAGCTTCCGCGTGATGCGCCAGTTGTTCGAGCGGCTCGAAGACGCGGCGAGCGGCACGCTGCTGCCCAAGGGATTCCATTGCGCGATTCCCGCGAATCGCATGAGCGAGGCTGAAGCGACGGCGAAGATTCTCGGTGAAAGCGTGTGGAAGACATTGCCGTGGGCATGCGGGCAAGACGGCCGACGCGTGCTGCCCACGACCACCGATCCGCAGCAGGCGCTGCTCGATTCGACGTGGCGCCCGTCGCTTTCCGTGACCGGCGCGGCTGGCTTGCCGGCGCTGGCGGATGCGGGCAACGTGCTGCGTCCGCGCACGGCGTTCAAGTTGTCGCTGCGGCTGCCGCCGCTCGTCGAGGCGTCGAAGGCCGTGGCCGACCTGAAAGCGTTGCTCGAATTCGAGCCGCCCTATAACGCCAAGGTCACATTCAAGCCCGATGCCGGAGCAGCCAACGGCTGGAGCGCGCCCGAACTCGCACCGTGGCTTTCGGATGCGCTCAACTTCGCCTCGCGCGCGCACTACGGCGCCGATTGCGCGTATCTGGGCCAGGGCGGGACGATTCCACTCATGAACGTGCTGCGGGCAGGCTTTCCGAAGTCGCAGTTCATGGTGTGCGGCGTGCTGGGTCCGAAGTCGAACGCGCACGGGCCGAATGAGTTCCTGCATGTGCCGTATGCGAAGAAGCTCACGGCGACGGTGGCGGACGTGATTGCCGCCGCACCTTGATACTGCTGGCGGCGCGAGGAGCGAAAGGCGTACGCCTGGTCTGTCGCGCCGCTTGTTACCGCAGCGACGCAGAGACGCTTCGCTGCGTCACCCGCCAACCGGTACGTCGGTGTGATGGCCGTCATGCCCGCTGTGGCCGCGATGTCCGGTAAGCCATGGCCGGGCGAGCAGCGCCTGCAACGCCGCGCGCGTGGCATCGTCGAATGCGCCGAGGAAGCCGGTTCGCCCGGCGATCAGTGTCGCAACCGGTACGCCGTCGCGGAACACGACGCGATTGCCCGCCATGGCGGGCACTTTCTCGCCGGGCAGCAATATGCCGACCAGATTGAGCGGATCGGCCGCCGAAATGCAGACGAGCGCGCCTTCTTCGGCACCACGTCTCCTCACATCGCGCAGGAGCGCGACGGCCTCCGGCAGGGCGAACTGTTCGCCCGAGAGACCGGTGACGAAACGCCCGCCGCGCAGATGCCCGCGCGCCTCCATGCGATGCAGCACGCGCAGCAGATCGCGCCACGGCGGCAACCAGGACGCCTCGCGGATCAGCAACTGCCAGCAGATCACGCCGTAACGCCGTAGCAGCACGTTCGCGACGTTCTCCATCAGTTCGGGATCCGTGTTCGTGCGGCGTAGCGCCGTGGTAGCGCGCTGCCGTGCGGGTTCGCGTGCCGTTGTCGCCAGGTCGTGTGTCGTGATGCTCCCGCTTTCGCGTCCGCTGTCGGAAGCGGGAGCATCGTGCAGCCTCGCTGCTGCGTCCTTCGCTTCGGGTACGCCACCACGTGCTTCAATCGCATGACCGGCAGGCAGTTCGATGCATCTGAGCACGGCCCAGCGTCCCGCATCGGCCATGCCGCCCACGAGCGGCGCGAAACCGCGTGGCCGTCGGCGTCCGTGGTGTGCGCTGCGCTTCGCTGCAGGTTTCACCAGCGCGCGCAGTCCGGCGAAACTGTCCGCGTTGACCAGTCCCGCCGCGACCAGTTCGCCCAGTGCGTTTTCCAGTTCCACGCCAAGCAGATGTGCGTCGGCGGCCAGTTCGTCGAAGAACATCGCTCCGTGCCGCAACAGCGTTTCGTAGACGCGTCGCGCGCGCGGCCCAAGCGCTGCCGTCTCGGGCGCTTCGAGCAGCGCGGTCCAGCGCGCGAGTTCACGCCGGGGCAGCAGAACGACCGGCGTGCTGCGCACGGTCGTTCCCGACAGCACGCGCCCAGGCAACCGGCCCCATGCGAGCCACCCCGAACGGCACAGTTCGTCGAGCAGCATCGGCGTGAAATCGTCGATGCGCGCAGGCAGGATCTCGTCCTCCCATGCGAGTGCGGGCGCTTCCCAGCCCTCCATCTGTTCGATCACGGCGACGAGCGCGTCGCGGCCCGATCCGCGTGCAGCGGCATCGACATGCTGCCATTCGAACAGGAAGCGCATGAAATCATGGCGCTCGACCGGCTCGATCTCGCGCCGCAGCTTGCGCACCGTATAGCGGTGAATGCGCGCGAGCAGATGGCGCTCGCACCATTGCTCCTCGCGCTCGCCTGGCGTGAAGCGGCCGCGCATTGCCGTGCCCTGCGCTTCGAGCGCCGTGAGCGCAAGCGCGGCAACGCTCGCCTCCAGCGCGAGCGGCCGCGCGACCTGCGCAACCGTCAGCGGACCGAAGCCCGAAAGGCGCGCACGCACCACCTCGATGAGCGCGGCCTCTTCGGTCCACACCGCATCGTATTCGGGCGGCGGTTTGAGCGCGGGTTCGCAGTGGGCCTGCGGATAGATGGCGCGCACGCACGCGAGTCGTTCGGCGCTCACCCATAGTGCGTCGTGTTCCGCAATCGCCATCCGGGTTGCACGGCCCGCCTTCGCCAGCGCGTGCAGCCACTCTGGCCAATCTGCTTCGCGTTGCGTTTCGTGCTCGGCGATGCAGCCGAGCGTGGTGAGCGCGTCGTGCATTTCATCGATATCGCGCGCCTGCGGCCAGGCTTCTTCGCGCACGCTCGCAATCGCCTCCACGTCGAGCGCGCCGAGATCGTCCGCCGATTCGGGATCGCTCCATCGGCGGCTCAACACGGCCTGGGTCCGGCGTTCTTCGAGCGGCGCGTCGTCAAGGAACGCATAAGGGCGCGCCGTGAGAATTTCGGCTGCGAGGGGCGACGGCGCGTTCAGCTCGCGCGACACGAGCCGCACTTCGTGCGCCTCGATACGACGCAGCAGCGCGAGCCAGCCTTCGGTGTCCATAGCGTCGTGCAGACAGTCGTCGAGCGTCTGGTCGACGAGCGGATGTCGCGGAATCTCACGCTCGCCCGCGAGATTTTCGACGCACGCCACCTGATCGGGAAACACCGCCGCGAGCAGATCCTCGCTGCGCATGCGCTGGATCTGCGGCGGTGTCTTGTGTCCGCCGGTCTGGCGCGGCAGCGCGAGCGCGGTCGTCGCGTTCCAGCGCCAGCGCACGCCGAAGAGCGGCGCGTCGAGCAGCGCCTGCACGAGCAGATGTTCGGCCGTATTCGAATGCAGGTAGCGCCACACATCGTCGAGCGCGAAGCTGTGCGCGCCCGTGAGCGAAAGGATGATCGCGTCTTCGGTGGCGGCGGCCTGCAATTCGAAGTTGAACTGGCGGCAGAAGCGCTTGCGTAGCGCGAGCCCCCAGGCGCGGTTGATACGGCTGCCGTAGAGCGAATGGATCACGAGTTGCGTGCCGCCCGATTCGTCGAAGAAGCGCTCCATCACGAGCGTCTCGCGGGTGGGCAAGGCGGTGAGGGCGGCGCGCGCGAGAGAGAGATATTCGGCGATCTGGCGTGCGGGGGCGTCTTCGATTCCGAGCGCTTCGGCGAGCCACTGGCACACGCGTTCGATCGAGGCTGTGGCGGGCTCAGGATCGTTTCTACGTTCACCCTCTGAATTGCAACTAACTGCCCGCCCCGGTTCCCGTCCGGCAGTGGATCGGTCCACGATGTCTTCCGCGGGTTCTGCTGGCAACGCGTCCGGGGCATTTTCGTCCGCTGCGCACAGCACACTTTCGATCTGTGTGCGCAACCGGCCGATCGCAACCGACAGCTCATCGCTGCGCCCCGGTGCCTCGCCCAGCCAGAACGGAATGTTCGGCGGCTGTCCCTGCGCGTCCTCGACACGCACGCGGCCCGCCTCGATGCGCAGAATGCGGTACGACGCATTGCCGAGTTGGAACACGTCGCCCGCAAGGCTCTCGACCGCAAAATC
This sequence comes from Paraburkholderia sp., assembly GCF_004298475.1. GTDB lineage: Bacteria > Pseudomonadota > Gammaproteobacteria > Burkholderiales > Burkholderiaceae > Paraburkholderia > Paraburkholderia denitrificans. The sequence goes on from NZ_SCRP01000012.1 coordinate 193,177, forward strand.
TTCGTTGACCGTGCCGATCTGGAGGCCCTGTGGTTCAAGCAGCACCGCGTAGTCGGCGTTATCGGGAATCGTGCCGCCCGACGTGAGCGCGACGAGCCGTGCACTGCGCCGTCCGCGCAGTACACGGTTGACGGCGTCGCGATGCAGATACGCCGCGCGCGGTCCGTGGCGGCTCGTGTAGCCCTCGGCGAGCATGCGCAGAACCGCATCGAACTGTGCGCGTTCGAGCCGTGCCCAGGGCGTCGCGCGGCGGACGAGTGCGAAGAGCGCATCTTCGTCCCAGCTTTTGCAGGCCACTTCGGCGACGATCTGCTGCGCCAGCACGTCGAGCGGCGCATCGGGCACGGTGAGCCGGTCAAGCTCGCCGCGCCGCACGCAATCGAGCAGCGCGGCGCATTCGACCAGATCGTCGCGCGAAGTCGGGAACAGGCGTCCCTTCGGCACGCCGCCGACCTGGTGCCCCGAGCGGCCGACACGCTGCAAAAAACCCGTGATCGAGCGCGGCGAGCCCATCTGGCAGACGAGATCGACATCGCCGATATCGATGCCCAGCTCCAGCGACGCCGTCGCCACGAGCACGCGCAGGTCGCCGCGCTTGAGGCGCTGCTCGGCGTCGAAGCGGTGCTCGCGGGCGAGGCTGCCGTGATGCGCGGCCACCGCATCGGCGCCGAGCCGGTCCGTGAGATGCCGCGCGACGCGCTCCGCCATGCGGCGCGTGTTGACGAATACGAGCGTCGTGCGGTGCTGCGCGACGAGATCGGCGAGGCGGTCGTAGACGCGCTCCCACACGTCGTTGGCCATCACCGCTTCGAGCGGCACGGGCGGCACCTCGAGCGCCAGATCGCGTGCGCGCGCGTGTCCCGTGTCGACGATTTCGCAGGCGGGCGGCGCATCCGCGTTCGCGCCCATGCCGACGAGAAACCGCGCGACCGTACCGATCGGTTTTTGCGTCGCCGACAGTCCGATGCGCAGGAGCCGCCGGCCGCACAACGCGTCGAGCCGTTCGAGACTCAGTGCGAGATGGCAGCCGCGCTTGTTGCCTGCGAGCGCATGGATTTCGTCGACGATCACGCTGCGCGCGCTCGCGAGCATGCGTCGCCCTGACTCCGAGCCGAGCAGCACATAGAGCGATTCAGGCGTCGTCACGAGGATGTGCGGCGCGCGTTTGCGCAGCGCGGCGCGCTCGGCTTGCGGCGTGTCGCCGGTGCGCACGGCGGTGCGGATCTCGACGGGCGGCAGGCCGAGCCGTGCGAGTTCGTCCGCAATGCCTTCGAGCGGACGCTCCAGGTTGAGCCGGATGTCGTTCGAGAGCGCCTTGAGCGGCGAAACGTAGACGACGAGCGTAGCGTCGGGCAGCGCGCCGCCGTTCGCGAGGCCTTCGCGAACGAGTTCGTCGAGCGCGGCGAGGAACGCCGTGAGCGTCTTGCCGGAGCCGGTCGGCGCGGCGACGAGCGTCGCGCAGCGGCTCGCGATCAGCGGCCAGGCGGCGCGCTGGGCGGCGGTCGGCGACTCGAAGCTGCGCCTGAACCAGCCCGCGACGCACGGATGAAAGCGTGCGAGCGGATCGTCGGCGGCAGCGAAGACACTGCGATCTGGAGCGGAAGAGGGTGAAGTCATGCGCGTGCAGTCAGGGACGTGTCGCGCGTGGTTCCCGCGCGCGCACACGTTGCAGTCTCGCAGCTTTTCTGCGGGCTTGCCGGGCGCCTGCCACGCCGCTCGCAGGACGTGGCCGCGCACCGTGCGATGCGCGGCCTGTTCAACACGGATGAAAGTGCTCGCGCAGACGCTCCGTCACCCAAGCAATTTCGATTTCAGCAGATTCTGTGTGCTGCTACTCAGGTTCAGACCTTCCGTGATATAGCCGCTCATGGAACCGTAGCTCGTTACAGCCTGGTTAAAACCGGCCAGGAGGAAACGAGTCTGAACGCCAAGCAGCGGATAGAAGTTGTCGGCGTAGGATTGCCCATAGCCGGTAATCATGGCGTTGTATTGCGACTCGATAGAGGCTGCGGAATAAATATTGGTCAGCAGATAATCCTGAATCACCACGCTTTGCGGCACGTCTGCCAGCGTCAGCAGAATCGCCGCTATCCAGCCCGCGCGATCCTTTCCGGCCGTGCAGTGAAAAAGTTGGGCGTTCGCGCCGTTCGCCATGCCCGTGAGCACCTCGCCGATTCGTGCACGTATGCCTGCATCCGTGACGAATTGCCGTTCGATTTTTTCCATAAAGGCAGCGGCGTCGGCAGGCGACTGGAGCGTGGGCAGGACCACGTTACCGCTCCCGAGAACATCGACGTTGACGTATTTCGCACCGGCTGGAACGGTATCCGGCACCTGCGTAACTTCTGTGCCGGTTCTCAGGTCATAGACAACCTTGATTCCCAGTGTGTTTATCGTTGTGAGGTCCGCAGCGGACAGGGCAAGTGCATTAGACCGGTAAAACACGCCTCGGCGCAGTTTCTGCCCGCTAGCGGTCCGATAAGCCATGTGGTCGTCGGCGCCTGCAACGTCGCGAAAGTTGTTGACCGAAGCGAGGATCGGCGTAGGTGCAACCGGCGCGGGACCCGTTGGCATGGTCGTCGCTGTACTGTCGTTTCCTCCGCAAGCTGTCAACAGCGCACTGCCGGCCACTGGCAGAATCAGCCCGCCAAACGCACCTTGAACGGTCCGCTGCATCAGCCTGCGCCGCTCCGGCGAATGCAGTGCGTGTTGTGTTTCGTATCGGCAATGCCGCATTGCTAACCCTCCAAAAAAGAAAGCCGCAATGCTGCAAGTTGCCGATTGCATCGATATGACCGGTTAGTATCTCCAATTAATTTAGTGATTTTCCGAACGCGGACGAACGGGGATGTTGGTGGCAATCGCCGGGACGCCGCATCACGCGGTGCTCAACGGGCCACGATCTTCAAATGGTCCCGTACCTCGGTCACGCCCGCCACGTTCTGCGCGACGAGCTTCGCGTTATCGCGATCTTCGGCGCTCGGCACGGTGCCCGTGAGCGAAACGACGCCCTTGTGCGTCTTGACGTGAATGTGCTCGGACTTCACGGTTTTCGCGGCGAGCAGATCGACCTTCACCTTGGTCGTGATGAGTGCGTCGTCAACGTGGCGGCTGATTTTCCCCGCCGTGGCGGAAATGCCGGAAGCGCCCGAGGGCGCGGGCGTTTCCGATGCGCTCGTCTGCGCGGCGGCCGTGAGCGCCAGGATCATACAAGCGGCACCGGTAGCGGTTTGTAGAATCCGGATGCGTTTCATGGTGGAACCTCCTTTTCCGATGGAATCTGTACGCTTGCCCGCAAGGACCGCGCCGTGCTGCACAAAATCGCCTTGCGGCAGGCGACGAACGGCGGTTTATTCCGCTGCGGATGGATTAAAGCGCGGCTTGGCGGGGCTGAAACAGCCGGGAGAAAGGGGGGGGAAGAGGGTGGAAAAAAGCGCGCCAATCTTGCCGGTCGATTGTAAAAATGTCCGCTGAATCGCCGCGCACGTACGCCGCAACGATGGATTCGCCAATCCCGATTTCGTTTCAGGTCAGAGAGTTATAAAAGCTGGCACAGGTATTGCATGAGTGCGTTCAATCTCATCGGTCAAGAATGGAACTGCCATGCCTTCCATCGCGCTTCACGCGCGCCAGCAAATTGCGCTGACGCCGCGCCTGCAGCAGGCGGTGCGCCTGTTGCAACTGTCGTCGCTGGAGTTCCAGCAAGAGCTTCGCGAAGCACTCGACACCAATCCGTTCCTCGAATACGTCCCGCCCGCGCAGGAAACCGGGGAAGCCGCGGAGGCTGCGCAAGGCGCGGCGGGCATCGGCACGGTCGAGGCGGCGGTGCCCGAAGCGGGCGTCGAGATCGTGGCGAGCGACGGCATGGATGGCGCGATGGACGACGGTGCGATGTCGCTCGAATCGGCATCGTATTCCGGCGAAATGGCCGTGCCCGGATCGCTGCGCGCGTCGAACCATCGCGGCCCCGATGACGGCGACTCCGAAGCCTCCGAGTGGGTGCGCACGCCGATATCATTGCGCGAGCAACTACACGATGCACTGCGCCTCGCGCCGCTCGACGACCTCGATCGCGTGGCGGCCCAGCTCGTGATCGAAGCGCTCGATGACGACGGCTATCTGCGCCAGGATCTTGCAGATATTGTGCACGTCGACGGCGTCGGCGACACGCTCGACGAAGACCGCCTGCGCGTGGCCTTGCGCGTGGTGCAGACGCTCGACCGGCCCGGCATCGGCGCGCGCTCGCTGTCCGAATGTCTCGCGCTGCAACTCGAAGCGATGCCCGGCGACACCCCGCAACGCGATCTCGCGCACCGGATCGTCACGGAGCATCTCGAACGTCTTGCGCGCCGCGAGAACGGCGAATTGCAGCGCCAGCTTGGCTGCGATGCGCACACCCTGCAGTCGGCCTGCACACTGGTGCGCCATCTCGATCCGAAGCCGGGCGAGTATTACGGCCGCGCGGACGGCGGCTACGTCGTGCCCGACGTCATCGTGCGCCAGGTGCGCGGACGCTGGGTCGTCAGCGTGAATCCGGCCATCGAGCCGCGTGCGCGCATCCACAAGCTCTACGCGGAAATGTTCGCGCGCTCGGACCAGACGAGCCGCTCGCCGCTCGCGCAGCAACTCCAGGAGGCGCGCTGGCTGATCCGCAATGCGCACAAGCGCTGCGAAACGATCCTGCGGGTGGGCGAATGCATCGTCGCGCGGCAGAAAGCGTTCTTCCAGTACGGCGAGATTGCCCTGCGGCCGATGCTGCTGCGCGATGTTGCCGATGAACTCGGCCTGCACGAATCGACGGTTTCGCGCGCGACGGGCAACAAATATATGGCGACGCCGCGCGGCATTTTCGAATTCAAGCGCTTTTTCCCGCGCGAACTGGAGACACGCACGGGCGGCACGTGCTCGGCGGCTGCGGTGCGCGCGCTCATCAAGGAGATGATCGATTCGGAAGATCCGCGTGACCCGCTCTCGGATGTCGTGCTCACCCAGGAGCTGGACCGGCAAGGCGTGCGCGTCGCGCGGCGCACGGTCACGAAGTATCGTCAGATGATGAAGCTGCCCGCTGCGGAAATGCGCAAGCAGTTTTGATGCGTAGGGGTGCTGTGGAAGTTATGCGCTGACTCCAGCGGATTATGCGGACGCGGTCCCCGTCTCCCGCATGGCCGTCATTCTTTCGAAAAGCGGCGCCCACCACGCGGTGCTTGCGAACGCATCCATCGGCACATCGGTGTCCAGATCGACGGTGACGCGCCGTTCCGCGCTATCGAGCGGATCGGCGCTCGCCATCTGCGCAGCGAGCACCGCTTCCCCCGCATCCGAAGCATTCGAAGCATTCAACGCACCACGCGGCCCGCGTGCGCGCGCATTCACGCGTTCGACGAGCACCGCCGGATCGGCATGGAAGTGAAGGATCAGGAGCGGCACGTCGAGCCGATGAGCCAGCGCCGCGAAGCGCGCGCGATACGCGGCCTTCAGGAACGTCGCATCCACGAGCGCGGTATAGCCTGCGCCGAGCACGGCGCTCGCCAATTCGACCAGACGGTCGTAATGCGCCGCGATGGCTTCGGGCGTATAGGCGCTGGCCGGCAGCGCCTGCAAATCGGGCGGCGCGAACGGCCGCACGCGCTTGCGTTCGATATCGCTCGAAATGCGGATTGCGCCGATGTGCTCCGTGAGCGCCTGACTGGCCGCCGATTTCCCCGATCCCGACAAGCCGTGGCACAGCAACAGCGTCGGCGTGCGCGCGCGCGTCGTTTGGGCGGCGAGTTCGAGGTAGGGCGTGTACGGTCCGGCTCGAGGCGTCGAAGCCTGCGTGTGCGGCGGCCCCGCCTTGAGCAGCGCGACCATTGCCCGCACGAGCGCCCGGTACGTCACGTAAAGCGGCAGCGCAGCGAGTCCGCCGAAGTCGCCGGTCGCTTCGAGATAGCGCGCCAGCAGGCGGTTCGCGTGGCGCACGTGGCCGTGCGCGTGCAAATCCATGCTGAGGAAGGCGAGATCGGCGGTGACGTCGATCCAGCGCAGATCGTCGCTGAATTCGATGCAGTCGAACATCAGCACCTGGCTGCCGTGGCGAATGAGATTGTCGAGATGAAGGTCGCCATGACACGCGCGCACGAAGCCATGCGCACGGCGTGCATCGAGATGCGCGGCAAGGCGTTCGAGTTCTCCTTCGCAGTAACGTCTTAGCTGCGCAGTTCGAGCGGTCTCTGCGGTTCGGGGATCACGCTCGACCGGGTCGAGCGCGGCCAGCACCTGATCGCGCAGTAAAGCCGCCGTTCCGGCCCGCGCCGGGCCGTGCGTGAGCCGTTGCGCATGCAAATGGTTTTTGGCGAGCTTTTGCGCCGCGATATCGATGTCAGTGTCGTCAAGCTCGTCATGTGCGATGCGATTCGAGAAAAGCTCGCGCTGATCGAAGCGCCGCATCCGTACCGCGTAATCGATCACGCTGCCATTGCCAAGGCGGCACCGTCCCGCGTCGAGCGAAACCGGCTTCACGTCGAGGTAAATCGCACCGGAGAAGGGCCGGTTGAGCCGAATCTCGGCTTCGCAGCAGCGGTGTCGCGCATCGAGTTCGGTGAAATCGACGAAACCGAAATCGACGGGTTTCATGATCTTGTACGCGTAGCGCCCGGCCAGATAAATCACCGAAATATGTGTTTCGATGCGCACGATGCGGCCCGCCGGATGCGGATACGTTGCAGCCCGGCGCAGCGCTGCGTCGATGGCGCGGCTATGGCGCCGGGCAGCGCGCAGACGGTTGCTCTGGTGCTGCGAGCGTGTGGGATGGGGCGCGTCGGACATGGGCTGATGCCTCGGACGTTATCGCGTTCGAGCATACACGGCATCGTGCAAGGCCGGTGTGCTGTCGGTCTGCTTGCCTGCCGACGGCGTCAAATGCGGGGGAGATTTTGTCCGAATGGCCTTTCGTGCGCGATACTGTGAAAGTTATCGTACTGAGATTGACAGAACATGGCGCACTTCGACGTATTCAATGGCGACGCAGACGGTATCTGCGCGCTGCACCAGCTCCGGCTCGCGAGACCGCGCGAGGCCACGCTGATCACGGGCGTCAAGCGCGACACCGAACTCGTTGCGCGTGTGCCCGCGCATCGCGGCGATACGCTGACGGTGCTCGATATTTCGTTCGATTCGAATCGTGAGGCGCTCACGAAACTGCTCGACCAGGATATCCGCATCGAGTACTTCGACCATCACTACGCGGGCGATCTGCCGCAAACCGTAAATCTCATCGCGCATATCGACACCACTGCCCAGGTCTGCACGAGCGTGCTCGTCGACCGGCATCTGGCTGGCCGCTACCGCACCTGGGCGATCACGGCGGCGTTCGGCGACAACCTGGGCGAGACGGCGCAGACGCTCGCCACGCAGGTGGGCCTCACGCCGGCGCAGACGGATCAGCTGCGCGACCTCGGCGACTCGATCAACTACAACGCCTATGGCGACACCGTCGAGGATCTCATCATCGCGCCGCAGACGTTGTACGAGACGCTCAAGCCTTACGCCGATCCGTTTGATTTCATCGCTGCGGAGCCCGTCGTGCAGCGTCTTGCGGAATGCCGCAAGGAGGATCTGGCGCTCGCGCAAACCGTTACGCCGTTGATCGCGCTGCAGTACGGCAGCGTTTTCGTGCTGCCCGATGCGCCGTGGACACGGCGCGTGCGCGGCGTGTTCGGCAACGCGCTCGCGACCGGCGAGCCCACGCGCGCACACGCCGTGCTGACGACCAACACGGACGGCACCTATACCGTGAGCGTGCGTGCGCCGCTCGCGAGCCCGCGCGGCGCCGACGAACTGTGTCGCGCATTCCCCGGCGGCAATGGCCGCGTGGGCGCGGCGGGCATCAACAGCCTCGAGCACGGCCGGCTCGACGCCTTCGTCACGGCATTCGCGCGCGTGTTCGGGCGCACGCGTTAAGCGCTTCTACCTCACCGCTTCTATTTCGCCGCTGCTATTTCCCATTCACTCGCTGTGTCCGGGCTGCGCCTCGCCGCGTGCCCGGACCCGCGCCAGTTGCGGAAAAGCGATTTAAAGGAAGCTGCTTAACGCCTTGTCGAACCGCGCGACCGTGCCTTCGACGTCATGCAGTTTGTCGAGGCCGAAGAGTCCAATGCGGAAGGTTCGGAAATCTTCCGGCTCGTCGCATTGCAGCGGAACGCCTGGCGCGATCTGCAAGCCGGCATCGGCGAATTTCTTGCCGGAACGAATGCCATCGTCGTCCGTGTAGCAAACCACGACGCCCGGTGCCTCAAAGCCTTCGGCTGCCACGCTCCTGAAACCCTTTGCCGCCAGCAGTGAGCGAATGCGCTTGCCGAGTTCGAGCTGCTCGGCTTGCACCTTGTCGAAGCCGTATGCCTCGGTTTCCTTCATCACGTTGCGCAGCGTCACGAGACTGTCCGTGGGCATCGTGGCGTGATAACCGAACCCGCCGTTCTCGTAGGCTTCCATGATCTGCAGCCATTTACGCAGATCGCAGGCGAAACTGGTGCTGGTGGTGGCTTCGATTCTTTCGCGGGCCAGCGTGCCGAGCATGACCAGCGCGCAGCAGGGCGATGCGCTCCAGCCCTTTTGCGGTGCGCTGATCAGGACATCGACGCCACAGGCTTCCATGTCGACCCAGATCGTTCCGGATGCGATGCAATCCAGCACGAACATGCCGCCGACAGCATGTACGGCGTCGGCGACCGCGCGCAAATAGGCGTCGGGCAACATCATGCCGGAGGCGGTTTCGACGTGCGGCGCAAAGACCAGATCAGGCTTGTGTTCCTTGATCGCCGCAACGACTTCTTCGATTGGAGCCGGTGCATAGGCGGCCTGCCTTCCCTGTTCGACCGGACGCGCTTTCAATACCGTCGATTCGGCCGGAATGCCGCCCACGTCGAAAATCTGCGACCAGCGGAAACTGAACCAGCCATTGCGGATGACCAGACACTTCTTGTTTGTCGCGAATTGCCGGGCGACGGCTTCCATGCCGAACGTTCCGCTGCCCGGAACGACAACCGCCGATTTCGCGTTGTAGACCTTTTTCAGGGCGCGCGAAATATCGTGCATCACGCCCTGAAAGAGCTTCGACATGTGATTGATCGATCGGTCGGTGTAAACGACCGAATATTCGAGGAGCCCCTCGCGGTCGACATTGGGAAGTAAACCTGGCACGCTTGCCTCCGGTAAGAATTGATTTATGGTGAGCGGTATTTTTAAATCGATACCGCTGCAACAACGCAAAGAGGTTTTTCGCCGCAACGACAACTGATTCTAGCGAAAGCTGCCTGCAACCTGGGGCATATTTTGTGTGTGATTTGGCGCACGCACGCGCAGGATTTGCGCCACGCAACGCTCCCGCGCGCGCAAGATATAGCGCGCACCGAATGCGTCAACATGCTGCACCGGCGTACAGATCGCGGCGCGCGCGCCGACCGCGTAACATGATCCGTGCGGGCGCCGTGGTTCGCGTGGCGCTTCTCCAGGAGGAGGCAGGCAATGCGAGCGATGTTGTTCGATGGCGCGAGTCCGTTGTTGCGCGAGGTCGAACTGCCCGACCCGACGCCGGGCGCGGGTCAACTGCTGATCGACGTACGTGCTTGCGGCGTGTGCCGCACGGATCTGCACGTGGTCGACGGCGACTTGCCGCATCCAAAGCGGCCCGTGATTCCGGGCCACGAGATCGTCGGCACGGTCGCTGCGACCGGCAGCGGCGTGACCGGCTTCGCGCCCGGCGACCGCATCGGCGTGCCGTGGCTCGGCCACACCTGCGGCCATTGCCGCTTTTGCCTGCGGGGCCGGGAAAATCTCTGCGACGCACCGGGCTTCACCGGGTATACGCTCGACGGCGGCTACGCGGAGCGTACCGTCGCCGACGCCCGCTACTGTTTTCATTTGCCGCGCCAGTACAGCGACGTCGAAGCCGCGCCGCTCCTGTGCGCAGGCCTGATCGGCTATCGCACGCTCGCGATGGCGGGCGACGCCGAACGCATCGGCATCTACGGTTTTGGTGCGGCCGCACATATCGTTGCGCAGGTCGCGCGTCATCAGGGGCGTTCGGTCTACGCGTTCACGCGCCCCGGCGATGCTGCCGCGCAGCAATTTGCCCTGCGCCTTGGCGCCGCATGGGCGGGCGGCAGCGACGAGGCGCCGCCCGAGCCGCTCGACGCCGCGCTGCTGTTTGCTCCGGTCGGCGCGCTCGTGCCCGCGGCGCTACGGGCCGTGACGAAAGGCGGAACGGTTGTCTGCGGCGGTATCCACATGAGCGACATTCCCGCGTTTCCTTACGGCTGGCTTTGGGAGGAGCGGCGCATCGTGTCGGTGGCGAATCTCACGCGCGAAGACGGCGCTGCGTTCATGGCGATCGCCGCGCGTCACACGCTCGAAATCGAAACGACGCCTTATCCGCTTGTGCGCGCGAACGAGGCGCTGGCCGACTTGCGCGAAGGGCGGCTCACGGGAGCGGCGGTGCTGACAATCAACTGAACGCGAGTGCTTGCGGCCACAACGACGCCTGACCGTGGCAACGCACCGCATTGGTCCTGGCGATCATCGGTACCCAAATGTGGTGGAATGATCAGACAAACAGCGTGCGGCGTGAGCCGCGCACCATGGGCACAGCCCGGGAGGTCATGATGTACAAGCAGATTCTGGTGGCGATTGATGGCAGCCGAAGCGGCCGGCGCGCACTCGACGAAGCCGTGAAGATCGCGAAGGCGACAGGCGGCCATGTGCAGGCACTGTGTGTCGTGCAGCATCCCGCCCGGCTCACGGACGTCGGCGCCGCTTATGCCGAAGAACTCTCCCGTGATCCCAATGCAAACGATGCCGCCACGTCGGCGCTGGACGAAGCGAAGACGGTATTCGCGGAGGCGGGCGTCTCGGGCAGCACGCGCGCCGCCGATGCCGTCGGCGAGGATATTGCGGGGGTGATTTACCGCATTGCAGCAGAAGACGACGCCGAACTTGTCGTGATGGGCACACGCGGGCATTCGGGGATGAAACGCCTGCTGCTCGGCAGCGTGGCAGAAGCATTTCTGCGGATTGCCGATCGTCCGGTCATGCTCGTGCGCAGTGCCGAGGAAACCGGCGCGTAAGCGAGCGGAAAGGCACGGAAAGGCACGGAAAGGCACGGAAAGGCGCTCGATATCCCATGCAGCGCCTCGCACGTGCCTGATCATCGGTCGCGAAAATAGCGAATATGCATAGACGTAGAGATGATTACGCGTCGTATGAATCTTGATAAATGATCTGGATCATCCGGCGCACACGCACTCGCTCCGCGCCGGCCTTTCTTCGTGCCTATGATGATGAGGGGATCTGGCGTATTTCGGACTCGCCGCACTCCGAATCATCGTAGAGACGCGGCCATATCCGCCTTTCACGAGCCGCCGTGATCCTCCATGCACCGCCGGGACGCATTTGTCGTCACGCCGCTTGTTGCCCGCTCTTTGCGGGTTGCTCGCGGCCCCCGGAATATCTGCGTCCAAGCGTCACTATTCGCGGTGCGCCGCACCTGGCGCCACGCCGGGCACTGCAATCTTGTGAGGACACTGAACATGGTCATCGCTTCCAATCCCTCGTTCGACGCCTGGCGCGTCAACGCCTGTGCTGTGCTACAGATGCTCTCGCAGGGTGAGCAGTGGCGCGAGCAGCTTCTCGCGCTTCAGCAACGCCGTTACGAACGCGACCGGGCGGCGCTTGAGGGCGTGATGGAGACGCTGCGCGCCGCGCAAGACTGGAGCGATTTCGCAACGGCAAGCCAGTCGGTGCTGCGCGACTATCTCAGCGCGAGTGCGGCGATCTGGCAAGAGAGCGTTGCCGCCGCCATGCAGGGCGCGGGCGCCTGGACCGATACGGCATGCGGCATCGCGCAGAACTGGCAGGACTCGCTTGGCGGGCTGGAGCCGGGCGCGGCGACGGCATCGGCGATGCCCATGCGTGAATGGATGGCTGCATTCGAGCGTGCCGTCGGCGCGGCCATGGCCAACGGTGCCGCGATGACCAGCGGTATGACCCACGGTGAGGCGGGATACGCGCGCGGCAACGGCAAGCAGGCTGCACACGCACAAGGAGAACAACATGGCAGCTAATCGCATCGCATTCGTGACGGGCGGGATGGGCGGTCTCGGCGCGGCAATCAGCCGGCGGCTTTGCGACGCAGGCATGACGGTTGCAGTGTCGCACTCGCACGGCAACGATCACGTGCTTTCATGGCTCGACGCCGAGGAGGCCGCGGGCCGTCACTTCGTGACGTACGAGATGGACGTCAGCGACTACGACTCGTGCCATCGCGCCGCCGAACAGGCGCTCGGCCAATTCGGCCACGTGGACGTGCTCATCAACAACGCGGGCATCACCTGCGACCGCACGTTCGTGAAGATGACGAAAGCCGATTGGGATTCGGTGCTGCACACCGACCTCGACGCGCTCTTCAATACGACTAAGCCCTTTATGCCCGGCATGCTCGAACGCGGCTTCGGGCGGGTCGTCAATATCGGGTCGGTGAACGGCTCGCGCGGCGCGTACGGGCAGACCAATTACGCGGCGGCGAAGGCCGGGCTGCACGGCTTTACGAAATCGCTCGCGCTGGAAGTGGCGAAGAAGGGTGTGACCGTGAATACGGTGTCGCCTGGCTACCTCGCGACGCACATGGTCGAGGCCGTGCCACAGGAGGTGATGGACACGCGCATCCTGCCGCAGATTCCGGTCGGGCGGCTCGGCCAGCCGGACGAAATCGCGGCGCTGGTGGCGTTCCTGTGCTCCGACGAAGCGGCGTTCATCACGGGGGCCGATATTGCAATCAACGGTGGGATGCACATGCAATGAAGTCTGCAACGAAGCACACCAGGCCGAATGCGCGGCATGCCGATACCGCATTGCAAGGATCGGGCGCGATCAGCGCACCGAAAGGCAAGGAACCGGTGCACGCGCACCGAGTGGCGGTGCGGCCCGCGCCGCCCGAGATGACCTTCGTCGGTCTGCATGACGATCCGCTCGATCTCGTGGCGCATGCAAGCGTCGCTGCGCTCACGGGGGGACTTTCGCCGGTTTCGGCCGTGCTGGCGTGCCTCGACTGGGGTATGCATCTGGCGATTTCGCCGGGCAAGTGTTTCGATCTTGCCCTGCGCGCTTCGCACGACGCGGCCGCTGCCTGGCGCGCCGCGCTGCCTGGGGTGGCTACGGCGGCGATGATGCCGGTGAAGGTACCAGTGAAGGCGCCGGAGGCGCCCGCAGACGATCTGCGTTTCATTGAGCCGTTGTGGTCCTCGTGGCCGTTCAGCGCGTGGCGCGACAACTTCCTGCGTACGCAGGAATGGTGGCAGGAAGCGACGACCGGCGTGGCGGGCGTCGAGCGCCATCACGCCGACATCGTGCGTTTTCTGGCGCGTCAGTGGGTCGATGCGTGCTCGCCGGGCAATTTCATCGCGACCAACCCGGTCGTGCTCGAAGCCACTTTGGCGAGCGGCGGCGCGAACTTCGCCCAGGGCATGAAGCACTGGATGCAGGATTACGCCGCCGTAACAAAAGGTATGGGCGGCGCGCCCGTGCATACGCCGCTCGCGTATGAGCCGGGCAAGGATGTTGCGCTGACACCGGGCAAGGTCGTGTGGCGCAACGCACTGTGCGAGCTGCTCCAATACGATCCGGCAACGACCAGCGTGGCGCGCGAACCCGTTTTCGTGGTGCCGTCGTGGATCATGAAGTACTACATTCTCGACCTCCAGCCGCACAACTCGTTGATCCGCTATCTGGTCGAGCAGGGATTCACGGTGTTTGCGCTGTCCTGGCACAATCCGCGTGCCTCGGCACGCGATCTCGGCCTGAACGATTACCTGCAGGCGATGCTCGAAGCGCTCGATGCCGCCCGCGCCCGCTGCGGCGGCGAAGCGGTCCAGGCCGTGGGCTATTGCCTCGGCGGCACGCTGCTTGCCATTGCGGCGGCGGCGCTCGCACGCGACGGCAAAGACGATGCGCTACGTTCCATATCGTTGATTGCCGCGCAAACCGATTTCAGCGAGCCCGGCGAGCTAGGTTTGTATATCGACGCGAGCGAACTGGCTGCGCTCGACGCGCTCATGTGGCGGCAGGGCTATCTCGACGGCTCGCAAATGGCGGCGACGTTCCAGTTGCTCAACGCGCGCGATCTTGTCTGGTCGCGCATGATGAGCGAGTACCTGCTTGGCCGCCGTTCGAAGGCCAACGATCTGATGTCGTGGAATGCGGACACGACGCGCATGCCGTACCGCATGCATATCGAGTATCTGAACGATCTGTTCCTCCACAACGATCTCGCCGAGGGACGCTACTGCGTGGGCGACGAACCGATCGCGCTTTCGGATATCGAGCAGCCGATGTTCGTCGTCGGCACTGAGCGCGATCACGTTTCGCCGTGGCGTTCGGTCTACAAGCTGCTGCTCTCGACCCACAACCCGCTCACGTTTTTGCTGACCGCGGGCGGCCATAACGCGGGCATCGTGTCTGAGCCGGGGCATCCGCGGCGTCACTACCGCTGCGCCACGCGCGAACCCGGCATGGCGTATCGCAGCCCACAAGCGTTCTTTGACGGCACGCCGCCGGTTGAAGGATCGTGGTGGCCGCGCCTCGCGGCGTGGCTGCAGGAACAATCGAGCGGTGAAATCGAGGCGCGCGCCGTAACCGGAGGACTTGTGAACGCACCGGGTGTCTATATTTTCGAGCGGTAAGCGGTAAGCCGCGCGAGGCGTGTGAAGCACATGGGGCCACGGTATTGGTCGCCGCTTTGCGCAGCAGCGGCGGTAATCGAATCAGGCATCCGAATCATTGATCGGATGATTCGGGCACAGGGTAACTGCAGTTCAAGGAGGCGAAAATGAGCAATATTTCGCGTTACGACCCGTTCGGGATCGAAGGCGTGCCCGAACTGTTTCATGGGCTGTTTCGTCCGTTGCGCAGCGCGGGCGGCGCTGAGGCGCAGCCTGGCGGCATCAGGATCGACGTGACCGAAGATGATGCGACGTATACCGTGAAGGCCGAACTGCCGGGCGTCGAAAAGAACGACATTGACGTAAAGATCGAGGGCAACCTCGTTTCGATCGCGGCCAAAGTCGAGCGCGACACCGAGCTGAAGGACGGCGAGCGCGTACTGCGGCGCGAGCGTTATACCGGCAGCGTGAGCCGTGCGTTTACGCTCGCATCCGATATCGACGAGGCATCGGCCGGCGCGCAATACAAAGACGGCGTGCTCACGCTGACGTTACCGAAGCGGGCGGCGAGCGCACGCAAGCGCCTCGAAATCAGTTGATGCCGGGATCGGCGCGCTGCAATCGCAGCGCGGCCGGGATCGGTGGGTGAGCGCCGTGGCACGAAGGCGCATGCTGCGCGCGGGTCGTCAGTTAAACGGCGCTGCGCGCGGCGTTGTCTTCGTTGTTCGCTCATTTGACCGCGTCGATCGCGCTTGCGGCGACGCGATATTTTGAACCCGTCACCGTTTTGGCGGCGTTTAAAAAGTGAGTTTCATGCCGTAAATCGCAGCGGCATGAGAGATGCGCATGACGTACGGTAATGCAGCCGATGCAACCCTCGCGGCGCGCGTGAGCGTACGCGTAACAAAGCGAAACACGTCTGTCGCGAAACAGTACGTTTCGGCCACTATGTCAGGCAACACCGGGCGTTTTCGCACAGGAGAGATTCGATGCTCAGTCACCACGAACTAGCGGCGCTGTTGCTGATTCGCGATGCACATACGCCAATCCAGACGCTTGACTCCGATTTTCTGGCTCTGCAGCACTATCAGCTTGTGGAAATGGACGAGCAGGCTGACGACTCCGTGCTGCGACTCACGAGACGCGGGCGCGAATTGCTGAGACGCCTGGACGGCGACGGCACAGGGGGTTGAAACCCGCGTAAAAAGGAATTAACGGCGAGGAATTAACAGCGAGGAATTAACAGCGAGGGATCAACGGCGAGGAAGCAACGGAGCCGGGACTGTCAAGCGGCTGACATTGGACGCTACGCCGGTTACAAACGCGTAATGAAGTGCGAAACCTTCTGCGTTAAACTTCCGTGCCGTTTCAAAACGGCCCTTTTTAACCGTATTACGCTGCCGTTAAAAACCCCAAAACATGAAAGCCGCATTCAAGCCTGTTCTTCGTTTGTCCGCCCTTATTTGCTGTGCTGCCATGGTCGCGCCGATCGCCGCGTTCGCGTCGCCGGCTCACGTTGTCTGCCACGTCGAGCATCATAATCATCATCCCGTGCGCGTTTGCCATCGCATGCACCATCGTTGAACTCAGGGTGCGACACCGCAACGCCGCGCGTACGCGCGGCGTTTTTATTTGCTTCACGTTAATCAGGAATCCGTATATCAAGGCGCTGCGTCAACGCGATGCCCGGCAGAGGATCGGTTGTGGGCGTGCAGGTGACCGGGCTGTTCGAAGTTGGCGCTGAAAGCGGGTGCAATGGTGAGAATCAGGTGGACGGTGTGCGGCAAGTGGCACACCGTCCAGCGGGATGGTTGTGATCAACTGTTGCGGACTCAATTACCGCCGCCGGGCTGCCGGTTTCTGCCGCCGCCAGACGAACGGTTGCCGCCGCCAGCATCGGGCGGGCGTCTGCCACCGCCCTGGCCCTGCGGGCGTCCGCCGCCCTGACCAGCTTGCGTACCGGGCGGGCGACCTCCGCCGCCTGCGCCGGGCGGGCGTCCGGGGCCGGGGGCCTGCGCGCCGGATCCCTGTCCGCCGGACGGCCTGCCTGCGCCAGGCGGGCGGCCCCCACCTGACGGCCTGCCGCCACCGGGTGGACGAGCGTTGTTTCCGGGACCGCCGCCTTGAGGCGGTCGCCCGCCAACGCCGGGCGGCCGGTGCGGCGGCCGGATGGGAGGCGGCCTGACCGGCCGCGGCGGCGGGCGCCGCATCCAGTGCGCCTGGTTGCGGAACCAGGGCCGGTCGCGATAGAAGTTGCCCCAGTACGCGCCGAGCGAAAACGTCACGACAGGCAGGCCGATCATGGGGCCGTAGCTCATGACAGGAACAGGCCTGCCCTGGAACGTGTAATTCAGGAAGCCGCCCCAGACCCAGCCGCGCAGGCCGGACAGGCTGATGTCGCACCAGCTGAAACCCGCAAGGCATCCCCACACCGAAACCGGGACGCCGCCCGGCACTTGCGCGACGATCGGATAATCACCGGCAGGCCCGGCGAAAAGATTCACGGTCGTGTTGGTGAACGCCGGAGTCTGGGCGGCGGCCGGCGGCGAAGCGATGAGACTTCCGGCCAGACCGGCGAGTACCGCACCGGCGAGCTGCTTGCGCATCGCAGTTCCTCCTTGAAGGGAGATCGCCCGACGATCGTTGTGCGATCTGTCGCTACGGTAGCAGATAAGCCAGTTCGGGCATCGGCACGCGTGTAACGGGGTATTTCGCGCTACTTGCGCGCCGTTACTTGCGTTTGATTTTCTTCAGCAGATAGTCGCGCAGCAGGATCGCGTGGTTGTGCTCGACATCGCGCGTGCCATAGAGCAGGGCGATCGGCCCTTTCGCGCACGCGTCGGCGAGCGGCTGCCACGCTTCGGGATTCGCGTCGAGTTCGGCGAGGTAACGCTTGCCGAACTCCTCCCATTGCGAAAGATTCTTGTGATACCACTGCCGCAGCGGCGTGCTGGGCGCAACGTCCTTGAGCCATTCGACGTGCCCGAGCGCTTCCTTGCGGATGCCGCGCGGCCACAGCCGGTCGATGAGGAAACACGCGTGATCGCCGGTGGGCGGCGCTTCGTAGACGCGCTGAATGTCGATGGTCGGCTTGGTCATCGTTGTATCTCCATTCTGCGGTTGCCGCGCTAGCGGGTGCGCGGCAGCCAGCGTTGCCGCAACGCGCTCGCGCAGTGCGGGCAGCACATCGTGCTCGAACCACGCATGGCGTGCGAACCAGGGTTGATTGCGCGGCGACGGATGAGGCAGCGGCACAAAGCCGGGAGCGTACTCGCGCCACGCCTCGACGGTTTCGGTGAGCGTTGCCTTGCGCCGGTCGCCCAGAAAATAGCGCTGCGCGTATTGCCCGATCAGCAGTGTGAGCTGCACGTCCGGCAGTTGCGCGAGCAAGCGTGCGTGCCAGCGCGGCGCACACTCGGGGCGCGGCGGATTGTCGCCGCCAGCGCCGCGGCCCGGATAGCAGAAGCCCATCGGCACGATGGCGACTTTCGAGGGGTCGTAAAAGGTCTCGCGATCGATGCCGAGCCACGTGCGCAGGCGCTCGCCGCTCGCGTCGTCCCACGGGACGCCCGATGCGTGCACCTTTGTGCCGGGCGCCTGCCCCACGATCAGTAAACGCGCGCCCGCACCGGCCTGGAGCACCGGGCGCGGGCCGAGCGGCAGCACGTCGGCGCACACGGTACAGGCGCGGATTTCGGCAAGCAAACGCGAAAGCGGGTGGGAGGGCGAGCGGGTGGAAGGCACGGTGAGCGGGCGAAGATTGCCGATGCAAGGAATGGTTTCGAGTCTACCAAAGGTGACAAACAAGGTAACAAGCAACGTCACAAGCAACGTCACAAGCAGGGTAACAAACTGCGGCGGCATCACACCTGTGCGAGCCGCTTGCGCCTTTTCCTGTACCCTCGTGAAGGTCGAGTTTTCACGGAGCCGCCATGCCCGCAGGAACAGAAACGACACGCAGCACGACCCGCACCGAACCTTTGCCCGTCGATCTCGCGCTGCAAGGCGGCGGTTCGCACGGCGCCTATACGTGGGGCGTGCTCGACCGGCTGCTCGAAGAACCGTGGCTGCAGATCGAGGGCATTTCGGGCACGTCGGCGGGCGCAATGAACGCTGCGGTGCTCGCCAGCGGTCATGCGCACAGCGGCGTGCCGGGCGCGCGCGCCGCGCTCGAACGCTTCTGGCGCCGCGTGGCCGACGCCGCGCGTTTCAGCCCGTTCCGGCGCGGCATTTTCGACATGATGCTCGGGCGCTGGACGCTCGATCATTCGCCGGTCTATCTGGCGTTCGACATGATGGCGCGCGTCATTTCACCGTATGACATGAACCCCGCGAGCATCAATCCGCTGCGCACGATCCTTGCGGACACAATCGATTTCGACGCGCTGCGCAACTCGCGCATCAAGCTCTTCGTCACGGCGACGCGCGTGCGCAACGGCCAGGCGCGCGTATTCCGCAACGCCGATCTCACGGCCGACGCGCTGCTTGCATCGGCGTGTCTGCCAACGCTGTTCCGCGCTGTCGAGATCGATGGCGAAGCATACTGGGACGGCGGCTACGTGGGTAATCCGACCATCACGCCGCTGGTGCGCGAGACCGATTCGGTCGACACGATCCTCGTGCAGGTCAATCCGGTGGAGCGGCCTGGCACGCCGCGCTCGGCGCGCGAAATCATCAACCGCATGAACGAAATCGCGTTCAATTCGCCGCTGCTCAAAGAACTGCGCATGATTGCGCTGCTGCATCAGGTGGCGGACCCGGGCAACAGCGAAGGCCGCCGCTGGGCGACGATGCGCGTGCACCGCATTCACAGCGACAAGCTCGTCACGCTCGGTACATCGTCGAAGCTCAACGCCGAATGGTCGTTCCTGACCATGTTGCGCGACGAAGGCCGGCACGCCGCCCATACCTTTCTCGCGACGCACGGCGCGAGCGTCGGTGTGACGTCGTCGTTCGATTTCGGCGCGCTGCTCGACGGGGTGCTGCAATGAGCGCGGGCGCGCTCGCGGTGGGCCTCGCGGGCATGCTCGCGAGCCTTGCGCTGCTCATCTGGCTCGCGTATCGCGGCTGGAGCGTGCTGCTGCTCGCACCGCTCTGCGCAATGCTTGCCGCACTCATTTCGGGGCAACCGGTGCTCGCGCACTGGACGCAGACTTTCATGGGCAGCACGGGCCGGTTTCTCGCCCAGTTCTTTCCGCTTTTTCTACTCGGCTCGCTGTTCGGCAAGCTCATGGAAGACAGCAGCTCGGTCGACGCCGTCGCGCAATTCATGATCGACAAGCTCGGCTCGCGCCATGCACTCGTTGCCGTCGTGCTCGGCGGCGCGCTTGTCACGTATGGCGGCGTCAGCCTCTTCGTCGCGTTCTTCGTGCTCGCGCCGATGGCGCAGGCGCTGTTTCGCTCGGCCAATCTGCCGCGCCGTCTGATGCCTGCCGCGATCATGCTCGGCACGGCAACCTTCACGATGTCCGCGTTGCCGGGCACGCCCGCGCTGCAAAACGCGATTCCGATGCCGTTCTTCGGCACCACGCCGTTTGCCGCGCCAGGGCTCGGCGTGATTGCGAGCATCGTGATGGCGGGCTTCGGGCTATGGTGGCTTTCGCGCGTGGCGGCTTCGGCGCGCCGCAACGGCGAGGGTTTTGTCGAACCGGAGAACGGCGCTGCAAAGGGGCAAGAGGACGGCACGTCCGCGCTCGTGCGCGAACGCGCAAGCGTCGCGCAGACCTTCGACCCGGCCGAAATCGGCGGCACCGAGCCTTCGAAGGAAGCCGGCCCACCGCCGCCGTGGGTGGCGCTCGCGCCGCTCGCGGTGGTCGTGGGCATGAACTTCGTGATGAATGTCGTGGTGTTTCCGCGCATCGATGCGTCGTACCTCGCCGAGCCGCGCTGGGGTGCGACGACGCTTTCCGCCGTGGCGGGCGTATGGGGCGTGTCGGTGGCGCTCGCGCTCGGCATCGTCGTGCTCGTTGCCTTGAATCGGCAGCGCCTCGGCGCGCTGCGCGAAAGCGTCGATGCGGGTGCGAATGCGTCCGTGCTGCCGGTGTTGAGCGTCGGCAGTCTCGTCGGGTACGGCGCCGTGATCGCCGCGCTTCCCGCGTTCGAGGCGGTGCGCGACTGGGTGCTCGGCATCGGCGGCGGCCCGCTCGTGTCGCTCGCCGTCGCAACAAACCTGCTCGCCGGGCTGACGGGTTCGGCGTCGGGCGGCCTGACCATCGCGCTCGATGCGCTCGGCGACACTTACATGCAGCTCGCGGCTCAACATCATATCGATCCGGCGCTGCTGCACCGCGTCGCCGTCATGTCGTCGGGCACACTCGACAGCCTGCCGCACAACGGCGCGGTCGTCACGCTGCTCGCCGTCTGCGGCTCGACACACCGCGAAAGCTACCGCGATCTCGTGGTGGTCAGCATCCTCGGCGCGTTGCTCGCGCTCGCGGTCGTCATCGTGCTGGGGACGCTGTTCGGCAGCTTCTGACGCTGCGTGGCAGTCACACCGCTTCCCCGGGCGTAGCCCGTCTAACGCGCGTAGACTCCCACGAAGCAGCAATATCGAATGGCGTGGGGCACGCTTCTTGCGGTGCTGGTGCGCACCTCGCGTGCCTCGCGTACCTCGGCGGCGCGGTGCATGACGTGCGGTCATTCCGCGCGCGATGCCACAAGCGTGCTGCGTCGGGCTGGCGCGTCGCAAGGAGGCTTTATGAAATTGCTTGCTGTCCATCCGAGCGGCCTGATGTACACGCGCGTATTCCTGCGGCTGGAACCGCTGGGGCTCGAATCGGTTGCCGGGGCCGCACGCGAGGCGGGCCACGACGTGCGCCTGCTGGATCTGCAGATCGAAACGCACGCTGATCTGATGCGCGTCGTGCGTACCTGGCGGCCCGAGGCGCTGTGCTTCTCCGGCAACTATCTGGCGAACATTCCCGAGATCATCGACCTCGCGAAAGCCGTCAAGGCGGCGCTGCCGTCGTGCTTTGTCTTCGCGGGCGGCCATAGCGTCTCGTTTACCGCACACGATCTGCTGCGGCACGCCGAAGGCGAGATCGACTGCGTGGTGCGCGGCGAGGGCGAAGCCTCGATTGCCACGCTGCTCGACGCCGTCGCGCACGGCGGCGATCTGCTCGCGGTGCCGGGCGTCGTGACACTGCGCGGCATTGGGCCGCCGCCGGGCTTTGTCGAGCATCTCGATGCCGTGCGCCCCGCGCGCGACCTACTGCGGCATCGCCGAAAATATTTCATCGGTACGCTGGATCCGTGCGCATCCATCGAGTTTGCGCGCGGCTGCCCGTGGGATTGCACGTTCTGTAGCGCGTGGACGTTCTATGGCCGCAGCTATCGCACGCGCAGTCCGGAAGTGATCGTCGAGGATCTCGCCGCGCTGCGCGAGCCGGGTGTATTCATTGTCGACGACGTGGCTTTTGTGCACGCCGAGCACGGCATGGCCATCGCCGAAGCGATCCGGCGGCGCGGCATCGAGAAACACTATTACCTGGAGACGCGCGGCGATGTTCTGCTGCGCAACAAGGAGGTGTTCCGGTTTTGGCGCACGCTCGGCCTCAATTACATGTTCCTCGGCCTCGAGGCTATCGATGAGGAAGGGCTCAAGGCGTTTCGCAAACGCGTCAGCCTCGACCGCAATTTCGAGGCGCTCGAATTCGCGCGCTCGCTCGGCATCTCCGTCGCGATCAATCTGATCGCCGATCCCGACTGGGACCGCGATCGATTCGAGACGATTCGCAAGTGGTGTCTGGAAATTCCCGAAATCGTCAATATCAGCGTTAATACGCCGTATCCGGGCACCGAGAACTGGCAACGCGAATCGCGCCCGCTCACGAGTCTCGATTACCGGCTTTACGACATCCAGCACGCGGTGGTGCCCACGAAACTCCCGTTGCCCGAGTTCTACGCGGAACTGGTGCGCACGCAACAGGTGCTCAACCGCAAGCATCTTGGCTGGGTGGCGCTGCGCCGCGCGTCTCGCCAGGCGGCGCGCCTTCTACTGCACGGCCAGACCAACTTCGTGCGCATGCTCTGGCGGTTCAATTCGGTATTCGACCCCAACCTGCAACTGGCCGATCACGCGCGCGCGGTGCGCTACGAAATGACGCCGCCGCCGAGGATATCCGGCGAATCGCAGATCGATATGAAAACCATCTACATTCACGGCCCGGCCGGACGCAAGGGCCGCAAGATCGACGACGCCACCGAAAAATTCGTCGATGAAACGCGCACGGGCACCGAGTGAGCCCGGCATACGCCCGGAAAATGCCAGGCAAATGCCCAAACGGGGGACGTGTCTTCTTGTCTGCGCCGCGCGATGATGCCGGTCTGACGCGCGGGTTTTCCGGCTGCCTGGACGCCGGCGCGATTCCAGTCCACCATTGCGCGTGCGCAACAAGACGAAAAACATATGGAATTCAGGCAACTACGCTACTTTCTCGCGGTCGCGGAGCATCTGCATTTCAGCTCGGCCGCAAGATCGCTCGGTATCGCCCAGCCGCCGCTCAGCCAGCAGATCCTCAAGCTCGAAGGCGAGATCGGCACGCGGCTGTTCGTGCGGCATTCGCGCCACGTCGAATTGACCGAGGCGGGGCGGCTTTTTCGCGAGCGCGCGCGCCGTATCGTCGAAGAAGCCGAACTCGCGCTGGCCGAAGCGCAGAACGCCGGGCGCGGCGAGACGGGGCGGCTCAGTCTCGGCTTTGCCGGGTCGACGGTGTTTCACCCCCTTGTCGCGGCCGCGCTCCAGCGCTTTCGCAGTGCCTGGCCGGGCGTTTCGATCGGCTGCGAGGAAAGCAACAGTTCGGTGCTGCTGGAACGCGTGGGCGAAGCGCGCGTGGATGCGGCCTTCGTGCGCCTGCCGCTCGACTGCCGCGGGCTCGCTACCCAGCCGCTCGTCGAAGAGGACGTGCTCGCCGTACTGCCGCCAAGGCATCGCTTTGCGCGACGGCGCAGCCTGGATCTTGCGGATCTCGCGGGCGACCCGCTCATTCTTTTCCCGCGTCCCATCGGGCCGGATCTGCACGATTCGATCATCAGCGCGTGCCATGAGGCGGGTTTTCATCCGGTCATCAGCATGGAGTCGCCGCAGATATCCTCGGCCGTGAACATGGCGGCGGCGGGTTTTGGTGTGACACTGATTCCTTCGTCGATGCGGCAGATTCAGGCGAAGGGCGTGACTTATCACGCCCTCAGGGGCGACACGCTGCATACGACGATCGCGCTCGTGTACCGTCCTCAGGATCGCGCGCCCGCCGTGCAGAATTTCATCGGGATCGTGCGCGATATCGCACGGCATCCGCAGCAGATCTGACCGCCATCGATTGATAGGTTTTTCGTCTTGATCGCGACGTTTTGCGATATTGGACGTATCCATTGCGTCGGCCTATCCTTGCGCAAAATTTGCTGGCGCCGCCGGCACCTTATTATTCCGCGCAGGAGACGCCTACATGTCCATCGTCCGCCAAGGCCCCGTTTCGCCAGCCGCTCCCCGGGTCGAAGGGCGAGCGCCGCTGGTTGAATCGCTGCAGTCCATCGTCGGCCGCAAGTATGTGTTGACCGGCAACGAGGCCACGCGGCGCTATCGCTCGGGGTTTCGATTCGGACAAGGTTCGGTTGCAGCCGTGGTGCGGCCCGGCTCGCTTGTGGAGCAGTGGAAGGTGCTGCAGGCGTGCGTGGCGGCGAACGTGGTCGTGATCTCGCAGGCGTCGAATACCGGTCTCACCGGCGGCTCGACGCCCGATGGCGACAACTACGACCGTGATGTGGTCATCGTCAGCATGACGCGCATGCGCCAGGTCTACGTCATCGACAGCGGTAAACAGGTGGTCTGTCTGCCAGGCTCGACACTCGACCAGCTCGAACAGACGCTCAAGCCGCTCGGCCGCGAGCCGCATTCGGTGATCGGCTCGTCGTGCCTTGGCGCGTCGGTGATCGGCGGCATCTGCAATAACTCGGGTGGCGCGCTCGTGCGGCGTGGCCCGGCGTACACGGAAATGACCGCATACGCCCAGGTGGATGCGCAAGGACGGCTCAGATTCGTGAACCATCTGGGCATCGGTCTTGGCGAAACACCGGAGGAGGTGCTTGATCGCCTCGATCGCGGCGATCTGCCGGAAGACGCTATCCGTCACGATGCGGGCGCCGCATCCGATCATCAGTACGCGAAACATGTCCGCGATGTCGACGCCGACACGCCCGCGCGCTACAACGCCGACCCGCTGCGCTTGCACGAAGCGTCGGGATCGGCGGGCAAGGTGATGGTTTTCGCAGTCCGGCTCGACACCTTCCCGATCGAGAAGGGCACGAAGGTGTTTTATGTCGGCACGAACGAGACGTCGGAGCTGACCGATCTGCGTCGCCATATTCTCGGTGAGATGTCGAACCTGCCTATCGCGGGCGAATACATGCATCGAGACGCTTTCGATATCGCCGAGCGCTACGGCAAGGATATGTTCCTGCTCATTCAGCACCTGGGCACGAAGCGCCTGCCCGCGTTGTTCAACCTGAAGAGCCGCTGCGATGCAATCTTCGAGCGCATCGGCTTTTTGCCGTCGAATTTCACCGATCGCGTGGCGCAGGCGGTGAGCCAGCTTTTTCCGAGTCACTTGCCGGCGCGGCTGAAGGACTATCGCAATCGCTTCGAGCATCATCTGATGCTCAAGGTCTCTGCCGATATGGCCGAAGAGACGCACGGCTATTTGAAGCGCTATTTCGCGGGCGCAAGCGGCGACTTCTTCGAGTGCACGGCGGAAGAGGGCGCCAAGGCGTTCTTGCATCGCTTCGCAGCGGCGGGTGCGGCCGTGCGTTATCGCGCCGTGCACAGCGCTGAAGTGGAGGACATCGTCGCGCTCGATATCGCCCTGCGCCGCAATGATCGCGAGTGGTTCGAGCAACTGCCCGAGGCAGTCGAAAAGCCCATTGCGATCAAGCTCTACTACGGCCACTTCCTCTGCCATGTTTTCCATCAGGATTACATCGTGCGCAAGGGCCACGATTGCCTCGCGCTCGAACACGAGATGTGGAAACTGCTCGACGATCGCGGCGCCCAATATCCGGCCGAGCACAACGTGGGGCACCTCTACTATGCGAAACCCGAGCTGAAATCGTTCTACGAATCCCTCGATCCGTGCAACTGCTTCAACCCGGGGATCGGCCATACGTCGAAGTTCGCGAACTATCGCGAGACAGCCGAATAACGGTAACCGCGGCGTGGAGCCGCCGTTGTGTCGAAGGAGGAAGCTCAACATGAGCTTGCTCTTTTTATTTCCAGTTCGTTTATTCGACATGCTTATTTATCGATTCTGAAGTGCGACGGGCACTGTCGAGTGCGGCCCGCTTCAAAGCGGTGGCCGTGTCGAATGCGTATGCTTGAACAAAGCCGCGCGGTCGGCTAACGTGCGCGCAGGGCGCGGCCTGCTGCCGCTGTATCACACTTGATTGGTGTCGAAACATATGGAAACCGGAGTCGATGGAAAAGTCGTGGCGATCACGGGCGGATTCGGCAGCCTCGGCATGGCGACAGCCGCGTTGCTGATCGAGCGCGGCGCGCGCGTGGCGCTGATCGGCCGCAGTGCCGTGCCGGACACGCTTCCCGCAGGCGTGACGGCCGCACTGGGCCTTGGCGGCGTCGATCTTGCCGATCTGCAAGCGGCAAAACAGGCGCTCGACGCGGTCAACGATCAACTGGGCCGCCTCGACGCGGTGCTCAACATTGCGGGCGCGTTCCGATGGGAAACCATTGCAGACGGCGATCCGGCCACGTGGGATCTCATGTACGAGGTCAACGTGAAGACGGCGCTCAATGCATCGAAGGCCGCTTTGCCGCATCTACTCAAGAGCGGGGCGGGGCGCATCGTCAACATTGGTGCGAGCGCGGGCCTGAAGGCCGGTGCCGGCACGGGCGCGTACGGCGCGTCGAAAGCGGGTGTCGCACGGCTCACGGAGGCGCTTGCCGAAGAACTGAAAGACAAGGGCATAACCGTCAATGCGATATTGCCGAGCATCCTCGACACGCCGCAAAACCGCAAGGACATGCCCAATGCGGATTTCACGCGCTGGGTTCAGCCGCGCGAAATTGCGGCGCTGATTGCATTCCTGCTTGGCGCCGATGCGCAGGCGATTACGGGCGCGTTGATTCCGGTGAGCGGACGCGTATGAACGGCGTGCGCACAGCCTGGGGCGGGCGGCGATCAGGGCGCGTCAATGCGTATGGCGGATCGTAGGTCGAATTCAATGTCCGCGCGGGCCGCCGCCGTGCCCCATGCCACCGCTTTGCCAGTGCCCGCCACCGTTGAAATGCCCGCCACCGCCGAAATGCTCCCCGCCGCGATGAAAGCCTCCGCCGTGTTCCCGGAAGCCATGCCGGAAGCCGTGATGGAAGCCGTGATGGAAGAACCTGCCACCGCCGCCGAAGATTTCGAAGTTCGCAAAGCCCGGGTAATAGCCCGGGTAATAGCCCGGATAGTAGCCGTAATAATCGGCGTACGGATAGCCGTAGTAAGGGTAGCCGTACCCATTGTCGTAGTAGTCGTAACCCGTATAGGGTTCGGCCGCGCAGCCGGCCAGAACGGTCGCCGCCGTCAATGCCAGAATGAGCCGCAACACGATTGTCTCCCTCTAATATTGCTTTGAAACCGAACTAAGGGAGCGGGTTCAAAAGCAATTGTGTCCACAGATTACCGTTGCCGTGTGTAGCAGAACGAATGCGGTGCCCGTTACCGGAAAGCCGCGCATTGCTCTCGCCGCGCGAAGCCAGCACGTCAGCATGTCAGTGGTCATATCCGTTGATTCAGGATGTCGAAATAACGGATTACGTGCCCATCAAATTCCATATCGAATCGCTGAAAAAAACTGGCGATGCCGATTTACGGCTGATCTGGCGCTTTACATTGCCGGGCTGCGTGTGAGGTGAAGATCGAGTGAAGCGGGCGGAAATCGCGCTCGCAGTATTGACGGCGCTCATGCACGCAGAACACGGTCTGCGACGCGCAGTGACAAAGTGACCCATCGGCGTGATTCACCTGCGGCGCAAGCTTGACGCGCCGTGTCGCGAGACAGCCGGGGCATGCGGCCCACAGCGGGCTTGCGTACAGCGATGAAAATGAAAGAGAATTCGTACCGCATTCAAAGAATGATCGAGCGCCTTCATGCTCCCGGCTTCACGGGTATGAGCGATGCAATTCGACGCTGGCACGCGGCGCTTTCGCCCCCGCATTTGCATCTTTACGATGCCACCGCCTGTATGCGCGTATCAGCATGTGGACGTACGCAACTGTATTTGCCGCTTTCTCTGGAGGCTCTTGAGCCATGCCCGCCGTACTTTCCCATGAGCCGCCGGTCCTCGACGCGCGCACTTGCCGTGTCGATTCGGACCCGAACCGCTGCGCGCCACAACGGCATCGAAGCGATGGCCGCACGGCGCCGTGCGGTCTCGTCCTGCCGCTCGCGTTCGCCGCACGCATCGATATGCGCCCGCAGACTTCACCGCGCGATGCGGCGGCTTGCCCGCTCGATGGGAGCATCCTGCGCCATTGGTGCCTGCGCGTACGTCACGGAGCCTGCCCGAACCGGGCGCCGGACAATTGCGCGTAACGGCTGTAGCGCAGCCCCCGCAGTTTGCCGGACGCCCGGAATCCGGCGCTTCAGCGTCCCTTGCCGCGTCCGTGGTTGGTGCGCCTCGGTTGCGCGGCGGCGTACCAGTCGCGAATAGTCGACCAGATCTCGTCAGCCGTTTCGCAGAACGTGAACAGCGCCTTGTCGACGTGATCGATCATCCCTTCATCGGCGAGAAATTCGAAATTCACCGCTTTATGCCAGAACGCGCTGCCCACCAGCACGACGGGCAGCGGTGTGATCTTGCGCGTTTGCAACAGCGTGAGCACTTCGAAGAGTTCGTCTAACGTGCCGTAGCCGCCCGGAAAGAACACCGCTGCCTTCGCGCGTTCGAGCAGATGCAGCTTGCGGATGCCGAAATAGTGGAAGCGGAAGCACAGTTCGGGGCTCTGCCACGGATTCGGAAACTGTTCGTGCGGCAGCGTGATATTGAGCCCGACGCTCGGCGCGCCGGCCTCGCTCGCGCCGCGATTGGATGCCGCCATGATGCCCGGACCGCCGCCGGTGACGATCGTCAGCTTCGGCAAGGTGGCCGTGGCTTTCGACGCGCCGACGAGCCGTCCTAATTCGCGTGCGACTTCGTAGCTGGCACTGCGCTCGACGAGCCTGCCAGCCGCGTGTACGGCTGCCTGTAGCGTGTGGTCGTCAGGTTGCGCGCGCAGTGCGCGGCGTGCCTGTGCGAAATGTTTGCGGGCAACGGCGGGGTCGAGCGTGCGACTCGCGCCATAAACGACGACAGTGTGGTCGATGCCTGCCGCCTGCAAACCCCGCTGGGCTTTTTCGTATTCGAGTTGCAGGCGCAAGCCGCGCATGTCCGGCCGTTGGAGAAAGTCGGGATCGCGGCTCGCGTCGCGCCACGTCGGGCCGGACATCAAACGCTGCACGCGCGGCGGCAACCCGGAGTGGGCAGGTGTGTCGAGATGCGGATCGGTAGCGGCTTTCGTGGCTTTCGTGGCTTTTGCGGTTACAGCAGTTACGACATTTACATTTGTGCGTTTGGAAGAGGCTTTCATCGATGCGTGCCGCAGAGGGGAGAGGTGATATGCCCTTTATCGTAACGGTGGCGCGCACGAAATGTTCGGTGGCGCGATGTCGGGCGTGGCAGCCGGACCGTATCCAGCCGGTCGTTCGTGCGTTCATGATCGAGGCTGAATCTGCAGATGCACGGGCACTCGCGCTATCCTGTTGTACCTTTTAGCGCGTGGCCCCCCAATTGACGGGTGTCGGAATCCGCGCAAAGGTAACCGCATACCTATTTTTACAGGGATACCGTAATGCGCCGACGTGAATTTCTCATCCGCTCCAGTGCCGCACTCGCTACCGGCAGCCTCGCGCTGGCCGGTTGCACGACGACCTCCCTCGGCGGGCGTGACGCCGCTTCACAAAACGCGGCGAAGCGCCAATCGATCGACGCCGACGTCGACGCCACGCTCGCACGCCTCTACAACACCGTGAGTGGCTCGCGCGAACTGCTTTCGAGGGCGAATGGCGTACTGGTGTTTCCGAGCGTGTTCGCTGCGGGCTTCTGGATCGGCGGGCAATACGGCACGGGCGCATTGCGCGTGGATGGCCGCACGACGGGTTACTACAGTACCGTGGCAGGCTCGTTCGGTTTACAGATCGGCGTGCAGTCGAAGGCGATCATCTTTGCGTTCATGAGCCGCGAGGCGCTCGACAGCTTCCTCAACAGCCAGGGCTGGTCTGCGGGCGCGGATGCAACCGTCGCGCTCGTCACGGTCGGGGCGAACGGCAAGGTCGATACTTCGACTGCGACCAATCCGGTCGAAGCGTTCGTGCTCACCAATGCCGGTTTGATGGCGGGTGTGTCGCTCGAAGGCGTCAAGGTTTCGCGCCTCATTATCTGAAGCGGCGATCCGGCGCAGTCCGGGCGTCGATTTTTTCGTATTCATCACATGAATACGGTTGCCCGGCCGCAATGTTGAGATGCGTCAACGCCGCAGCGCAGCAAGCCACTACGCTTTGATAAGGAACACCTCTGTCAAATACGCGAACTGGGAGAAGCATCATGCGTGCAGTGGATGTCATGACCACCAACGTCATTACCGTCAAGCCGGAAATGAGTATCCGCGAGGCAGCGGCATTGCTGCTCGAGCGGCACATCAGCGGCGCGCCGGTGCTCGACGCGGACGGCTCGCTCATCGGAATCATCAGTGAGGGCGATCTGCTGCGGCGGGTCGAAATCGGCACCCAGGAGCTACGCCGTTCGCGCTGGCTCGACTTCTTTACGACGCGCGCCGATGCCGAAGCCTATGTGAAATCGCATGCGCACCGCGTGGAAGATGTGATGACACGTCCAGTGATCTCCGTGGGCGAAGAGGAACCGCTTTCGAGGATCGCGACGATCATGGAAACGCGCGGCGTCAAGCGCGTTCCGGTGCTGCGCGATGGCCGCCTCGTCGGCATCGTGAGCCGCGCGAATCTGCTTCAGGCACTGGCGAGCAGCACGGCGGACTCGCAGACGGTGTCCGCCAGCGACCGCGAAATCCGCGAAGAACTGATTGCGGAACTCGAAGGGCGTCCGTGGGCGTTTGCCGGGCGGAATATCGTCGTGACCGATGGCGTCGTACACCTCTGGGGCATCTTCAGTTCGACGGAAGCGGTGCAGGCCGTGCGCGTCGCGGCGGAGCGCATTCCGGGCGTGCGCGGCGTGGAAGACCACACCGAGCCGTATCCGGTCATGCCGGGTTTCTAAACGCCGGTTAATACGGGTTAATACGGGTTATAGGGCGGCGCATGGTGCGTCGCCACGTGACCTGTGCGTGCGAGGGCGGTGCGAATGCTCGCAGCCGCTTCATCCATCTTGATCTTCCTGATCTGCATGCGTGGCCGATTTCAACGGCCATGCATCGTCCACGCTTTGAATTCGCTGCCGGAAATAATCGCGTGAATTCATTACCAGAGCGCCGTGCGGCAGCCACGATTCAGCGGCTACCGTCGAGCGCCGACTGCAATTTTCCAAAAGCTTGTTCGTCGGTCCGTTCGAAGCGCAGCGGCGAATGCAGGCTGATATGGCCTTTACATTCGTGACGTTCGTCACGCCCGTCATGCGCGATGTGACGCCATAATCTCGACGGCCCATCGCGCATCCGGGATAGACTGGCGCGTCAACAGCCCGGCGCGCGCCGTTCCGCAAGGCGGGAGGCCGCCGGGCGCCGTATCGATTGCCGAGCGTGGCTGCATGCCGCGAGGAGGACGTAGTGAAGCCGCAAGATTCACCGGATATTGCCCGCATCCTGTTCGTCGTCGCGATTCTCTGCGCGTTGACGATCGGCTCGCTCTACGTGATGCGCCCGTTTATCCCCGGGCTCATCTGGGCGACGACGATTGTCGTCGCGACCTGGCCCGCGATGCTCGCCATCGAGCGCCGTTGCGGCAACCGCCGCTGGCTGGCCACCCTGATCATGCTGCTGATCCTGCTCGTCGTGATGGTGCTGCCGCTCTACGAGGCAATCTCGACGCTCGCGCAGCATGGCGGCGAGATCATGGATGTGGTTCGCAGCCTGCCTGATTACACGCTCGCACCGCCGCCGGACTGGGTGCGCGATGTGCCCGTCATGGGTGCGCGTATCGCAAGCAGATGGCAGTCCCTCTCGGACGCCGGTCCTGGCGGCCTGCTCGCGCAACTCGAACCGTATGTGTCGATTGCGGCGCACTGGTTGATCACGCACGCCGCATCGGTTGGCGTATTCGTCGTTCACATGTTCGTGACCGTGATCATCACGGGCGTCCTCTACAGTCAGGGCGAACACGCGGGCGCGTACGTCGTGCGCTTCGCGGACCGCGTCTCGCCGGAACATGGCGCCGAAACGATTCGGCTTGCGGGCGCGTCGATCCGCGCGGTCGCGCTCGGTATCGTCATCACGGCGGTGATCCAGTCCGCGCTCGGCGGCATCGGATTATGGGTTGCGGGCGTGCCCGGCGCAGGCGTGCTGACCGCTGTGCTGCTGATGATGTGCCTCGCGCAGATCGGTCCGGTGTTGCCGATGGTTGGCGGCGTCGTCTGGCTCTTCATACACGAAGCACGCGTTGCGGCCATCCTGCTGCTGGCGTGGTACGTGGTTGTCGAACTGGTCGATAAATTGCTGCGCCCCATGCTCATCCAGCGCGGCGTCCATCTCTCGATGCTGCTGATTCTCTCCGGCGTGCTGGGCGGCATGTTCGCGTTCGGCATCGTCGGGCTCTTCATCGGTCCGGTGATCCTGGCCGTGTCGTCGACCCTGCTTTCCGAATGGATCAAGGAATCGCGCGCCACCGTCTGAGCCGCTTTGCGGGTTAGGGTCATGGTACGAAGGCGGGCAAGGAAAGTCCGCCTGAGCGTCACATCGTTCGCAGCACGGCGCGCTTGAGCTTCCCGGTTTCCGTCCGTGGCAGCGCATCGATAAACACAACGATGCGCGGATACTTGTACGCCGCCACGGCATTTTTCACGAACTGCTGCAATTCGCCCACCATGGCGGCGTCGCCCTGGAAGCCTGGACGCAGCACGACAAACGCCTTCACGGCCTGGCCGCGCAGTTCGTCGGGTGCGCCGACCACGCCGCATTCCGCCACGGCCGGATGCTGCAAGAGCACCGTCTCGACTTCAGGACCGGCGATGTTGTAGCCGGATGAGACGATCATGTCGTCGGCGCGCGCCTTGTAGAACACGTAACCGTCCGCGTCGATCGAAACGGCGTCGCCCGGAAGATTCCAGCCGTCGCGCACGAATTTCATTTGCCGCTCGTCGGCCAGATAACGGCAGCCGGTCGGCCCGCGCACCGCAAGATGCCCTGTGACGCCGGGGGCGACCGGCTGGAGCGCGTCGTCCAGCGCCTGCACGACATACCCCGGCACCGCGCGACCGATTGATCCGGCGCGCACATCGGCTCCTGTGGATGAGACGAAAATATGAATCATCTCCGTGCCGCCAATCCCGTCGATCATTTCGATTCCCGTCGCTTCGCGCCAAAGATCGCGCGTCGCCGGTGGCAGCGCTTCGCCAGCCGAAACCGTCTTGCGCAGGCTGGAAAGATCGTGGTCTTTCGCGAGCGGCGCCATCTGCCGGTAGAACGTGGGCGCAGTGAACATGATCGTCGCGCGAAAGCGTTCGACTAGTTGCAGCAACAGTGCAGGAGTGAGCTTTTCGACCAGCACGGCCGACGCTCCCACGCGCAGCGGGAAGCACAACAGTCCACCCAGACCGAACGTGAACGCGAGCGGCGGCGTGCCGCAAAACACGTCCTCGGCGCCGGGCTTGAGCACATGGCGCGGGAACAGGTCGCACATCGCCAGCACGTCGCGATGGAAATGCATGCAGCCCTTCGGCGTGCCGGTCGTGCCGCTCGTGAAGGCGATCAGGCACACGTCGTCGATTGCGGTATCGCATGCCGTAAAGGTCGGGGGCTTACCGGCTGCGAGCGATTCCAGACTCTCCGCTGCGTCGTCGTGGAAATAGCGCACCTGTTTCAGATCCGCACAGAAGAGCGCATCGGCGGAATCCGTGCAGTGCGACAGTTCGCCAGCGAGCCGCACGTCACACAGCGCCGCGCCAATCTGCGCTTTGTCGATGATCTGCTTGAGTTCTTTCGCGCGCAAAAGCGGCATGGTCGGCACGATCACGAGCCCCGCCTTGAGTGCCGCGAGCATGGCTACGGCCATTTGCAGCGTATTCGGGCCGTGCAGCAACACGCGATTGCCCGGCTGCAATCGCATGTCCTCGATCAGCACATGCGCACTGCGGTCGACCAGCGCACGCAATTCAGCATAGCTCGTGGCATGCGGCGCGCCATCGACATCGGACCAGATGGCTGGCCGGTCGCCGCGGCCAGCTTCGATGGTGCGGTCGAGCAACTCTGCCGCGCAGTTCAGGCGCGCGGGATACGCGACATCGGGATTGTCGAGCAGTAGCGCGGGCCATTGCGATTCGGGCGGCAAATGATCGCGCGCGAAGGAATCGACGTGGGCAGTAGGGTGCATAACGTCTCCATTCAATGTTCTCGAACTGTCTGCCGCAGCTTTGCTGTGACTCGATCAGGCGGCGCGCGCGCTGTCGGGAATGACGGCAGTGGCTTCGATTTCCACCCTGGCGTCGTCTTCGATCAGCGCGACGACCTGAACCGCGCTCATGGCAATGTCGTAATCGCCGATCAGTTCGCGAAACGCCGCACCTATCGTTTTGAGCGAGGCCAGATACTCGCGCTTGTCGGTGACGTACCACGTCATGCGGACGAGATGTTCGGGCTTGCCACCAGCGGCTTCGAGCACCGTAACAACATTGCGCAGCGCCTGCACGGCCTGCGCGCCGAATTCACGGCTCGTGAAGCGCGCGTTCTCGTCCCAGCCGATCTGACCGGCGATATAGACCTGCGTGCCGCTCGCGGCGACACCGTTTGCGTAGCCGCGCGGCTTGACCCAGCCTGCGGGCAGAAGGGCTTTTTTCATGTGTCGTTCAATTCGATGAGTGACATGTCCGGTTGCGGATGCATCATGTTTGCGCCGCCGCGGACTCCTTGAGCAGGTCGCGCCCGACGATCAGTTGCTGCACTTCCGTCGCGCCTTCGTAGATGCGCAGCGCGCGGATCTCGCGATAGAGCGTCTCGACCGTCGTGCCGCTTTGCACGCCCAACCCGCCCCAAAGCTGGACGGCTGCGTCGATCACCTGTTGCGCGCCCTCGCTGGCGTGCCATTTCGCCATCGCCGCTTCGCGCGTGACGTTCTCGCCCTGGTCGCGCAGCCAGGCCGCGCGATATACGAGCAGGGCGCTGCTGTCGATCATCAGCGCCATCTGCGCCAGCTTCGCCTGCGTCAACTGAAAATCGCCGAGCGTTTGCCCGAACATCTTGCGCGACGCAGCACGCGCGAGCCCTTCGGCCATGGCGCGGCGCGCAAAACCCAGCGATGCCGCAGCAACTGAGGTGCGGAAGATATCGAGCGTGCGCATGGCAAGCTTGAAGCCTTCGCCGGGCACGCCGAGCATCTGGCTGCGCTTCACGCGCGCACCGGCGAAACGCAGACGCGCAAGCGGGTGCGGCGCAATCACGTCGATGCGTTCGGCAATCTCAAGCCCCGGCGTATCGGCGTCGACGATAAACGCGCTGATGCCGCGCGAACCCGGCGCTTCGCCGGTGCGTGCGAACACAACGTAAAAGTCGGCGATGCCGCCGTTCGAGATCCACGTCTTCTCGCCTTCGAGCACGTAGTCTTCGCCCTCCGCGCGTGCAGCGAGCGTCATGGCGCCCACGTCCGAGCCCGCTTCCGGTTCCGAAAGGGCGAACGCCGCGAGCGCTTCGCCGCGCGCGACACGCGGCAGATAGCGCGATTTCTGCGTGTGGTTGCCCGCGAGCGAGATGGCGCCGGAACCGAGTCCTTGCATCGCGAGCGCGAAATCCGCGAGACCGGCGTGCTTCGCGAGCGTTTCGCGCAGCAGGCATACGGCGCGCGTATCGATCGTGTCGCCGTGGCCGCCGTATGCGGTGCCGCCCACGCCGTAGCGCAGCCAGCCGCCATCGCCGAGCTTGCGCACGAGTGCGCGGCAGGTGGCGTCGATGTCGTCGTGCGGCACGTGGGCAAGATGTTCTCGCGCCCACGTTTCGATGCCCGTGGCGAGTTCGCGATGGCGGTCCTCGAAGAACGGCCAGGCGAGTGCATCGTGCAGATTGATTGCAGCGGCGGCGTTCAAATCAGTCTCCCTCGAAAACCGGACGGGTCTTTGCCGCGAATGCCTCGTAGGCGCGGCCAAAATCGCGCGTCGCCATGCAGATGGCCTGGGCCTGCGCTTCCGATTCGATCGCTTCGTCGATGCTCATGGTCCATTCCTGATGCAGCATCGTCTTGGTGATGCCGTGCGCGAAGGTCGGACCTGCGGCGAGATCGGCGGCAAGTTGCCGGGCATCGGCGAGCAGCGTGTCGGGATCGCACAGACGGTTGTAGAAACCCCACGCCATGCCTTCCTCACCGCTCGCGGAGCGGCCCGTGTACAGCAATTCGGCGGCGCGTCCCTGGCCGATAATGCGCGGCAGGATCGCGCACGCGCCCATATCGCAGCCCGCAAGGCCCACGCGCGTAAAGAGAAATGCAAGCTTGCTGCGGGCCGTCGCGTAGCGCAGGTCGGAGGCCATCGCGAGGATTGCGCCCGCGCCCGCGCACACACCGTCGACCGCGGCGATGACCGGCTGCGGACAATGGCGCATGGCTTTGACGAGATCGCCGGTCATGCGCGTGAACATCAGCAGTTCGGGCATCGGCAGATCGATGAGCGGCGCGATGATGTCATGCACGTCGCCGCCCGAGCAGAAGTTGCCGCCCGTGCCATACAGCACGACGGTTTTGATGTCGGTGGCGTAGGCGAGCTGGCGAAAGAGGTCGCGCAGCTCGGCATACGATTCGAACGTGAGCGGATTCTTGCGCTCAGGGCGATTGAGCGTGATGGTCGCGACACGGCCTTCGACCGACCAGCCGAAGTGTTGCGCGCGGTAGCCGGCCAGCGTGACGCGATTGCCCGCGAAAAGTGCGCTGGCGTCGGAACGTGTTGTCGTCAAGATAGGTCTCCTGTGATGCCTGTTCTCAAGCGCCGCTTCAGTCTTGCTGGCTGTCGTGCAGATGCTGCTTGAGCTTGCCGAGGCGCTCGTGCATTTCCGACTTGTCGTCGAGCGACAGGCCGCCGAACATCTCGACCACCCATTGCTCGTGCGCAACGGCCATGCGATCGAACAGCGCGCGGCCCGCGGGTGTGAGGCGCACCGCGATCGAGCGGCGGTCGCCGGGATCGACATCGCGCGCGACGAAGCCTTCTTTTTCGAGTTGATCGGCAATACCCGTGACGTTGCCACCCGTGACCATCATGCGGCGCGACAACTCGGTCATGCGCAGCCCCTCTGGATGGCGTTCGAGCTGCGCCATGAGGTCGAAGCGCGGCAGCGTCGTATCGAACTCGATGCGCAGGCGGCGGCGCAGTTCGATCTGCACGAGGTTCGTCGTGGTGAGCAGGCGCAACCACAGGCGCAGGCCCATGTGGCTGTCCGCGCCCGTGCTCATCTCCATGTCGACGACGTTATCGGCCGGCATCGCAACACCTTTGCGCGGCGTCTTCGCGGCGGACGTCTTGCGGGAGGACGCGGGCGAGGTCATGTGATTTCTCCACCAGAAACGGACAGGGACTGCCCGGTGATCGCGGACGAACCGGGCGCGCAGAGCCACAGCACCGCGTCGGCGACCTCGTCTGGCGTGATGAAACGCTGCTGCGGGTTGTGGCGCACGAGGATACGGCGCGCTTCGGCAATGCTGCGCGATGTTTTACGCGCGATCTGTTCGAGCGAGGCATCGAGAAGTTCGGTTTCCGTGTAGCCTGGGCACACCGCGTTGACGGTCACGCCCTGCGTGGCGACTTCGAGCGCGAGTGCGCGCGTCATGCCGATTACGCCGTGTTTCGAGGCGCAATATGCGGCCACATAGGGATAACCGGCCTGGCCCGCTGTACTCGCGACGTTGACGATGCGTCCATGCATTTGCGCGAGCATGCCGGGCAGCACGGCGCGCGAGCAGAGGAACGTGCCGGTCAGATTCACGTCGAGCATGCGTCGCCAGAGCGACAGGTCGGTTTGCACGAACGGCGCCGCCTGCGCTTGCCCGGCGTTATTGACGAGAACATCGACGGTGCCGAAGCCTTGGGTTGCATGCGCAAAGGCGGCATCGACAGTGGTTTCGTCGCTGACGTCGACGCTCACGCACGCCACGTTTTCGCCGCCGCCCAGCGCTGTGCGCCGCGTTTCGAGGCGCGCGGCGTCGCGGCCCATTAGTGTGACGCGCGCGCCCGCGCGCAGCAGCGCAGCCGCGGTTGCCGCACCGATGCCGCTGCCGCCGCCCGTAACGACGGCATGACGGCCAGAGAGAGATTGATCGGTTGTGTTCACACCGTTCCTTCCGCGCGCTGCGCACGTTGGAGCGGAGCGCGGCCCGCGCTGGCCGCGGCCATGGCGCGCTCGCGCTCGATATTGCGTTCAAGTTGACTCTTGGCCGCCGTGTACTGGCGCGGCCACATCACGTCGAAATAACCGATCTTCGCGGCTTCGGTGAGTGTCCACGCAGGATTCGCGAGATGCGGACGCGCAATCGCACACAGGTCCGCGCGGCCCGCTGCGATGATGCCGTTGACGTGATCGGCTTCGGAAATCGCGCCGACCGCAATGGTCGGAATGCCGGCCTCGTTGCGGATGCGGTCGGCAAACGGCGTCTGAAACATGCGGCCGAAGACCGGGCGCTCGTCCTTGCTCACCTGCCCTGAGGAGACATCGATCATGTCGGCGCCCGCCGCCTTGAAAGCGCGCGCGATCTTGACGGCATCGTCGGGCGTGTTGCCGCCTTCTACCCAGTCGTGAGCCGAAATCCGCACGGACATCGGCTTGTCCTTCGGCCACACTTCGCGCATGGCCGCGAATACTTGCAACGGGAAGCGCAGCCGGTTGTCGAGCGATCCGCCGTATGCATCGGTACGCCGGTTTGTCAGCGGTGAGAGGAAACTCGACAGCAGATAGCCGTGTGCGCAGTGCAATTCGAGCCAGTCGAAGTCCGCTTCAGCCGCCATCTGGGTCGAGCGCACGAATTGCGCCTCGATTTCGCGGAGTTCCTCGATGCTTGCCTCATGCGACCATTGGCTCACGCCATGCAGATATTGCTGCGGCGAAGCCGAGACGAGCGGCCAGTTGCCATCGGGCAGTGGCTGGTCGATGCCTTCCCACGCAACGCGCGTCGAGCCCTTCGCACCCGAGTGACCGAGCTGAATGCCGATTTTCGCGTCCGACTGCGCGTGCACGAGATCGACGATGCGGCGCCATGCATCGCGCTGTGCGGACGTGTACAGACCCGGACATCCCGGCGTGATGCGCGCCTCGGGAGACACGCACGTCATCTCGGTCATCACGAGTCCCGCGCCACCCATTGCGCGCGCACCGAGATGCATGAGGTGATAGTCGCCGGGCACGCCGTCGTGCGCCGAGTACTGCGCCATCGGCGACACCATGACGCGGTTTTTCAGCGTGACGCCGCGCACGGTGTAGGGCGTGAACATCGGCGGTACGGCGCGCGCGCCAGCACCGGCTCTCGACGCGAGCCACGACTCGAAACCGCAGAGGTAGCGCGCGTCGCGCTCGCGCAGATTTTCGTGCGAAATGCGTTGCGAACGCGTGAGCAGCGAATAGGCGAACTGTTCGGGCTCGAACTGCGCGTAGCGCTCGACGTGCTCGAACCATTCTGTCGAATTGCGCGCGGCGTTCTGGATGCGCAGCACGTCCACGCTGCGCACGCTCGTGTAGTGCGCCAGTGCGGCGCGCAGGTCGCGCGGATGCGCATCCATGCTGTTGGCGAGTTCGATGGCGTCTTCGAGCGCG
This sequence comes from Paraburkholderia sp., assembly GCF_004298475.1. Taxonomy (GTDB): domain Bacteria; phylum Pseudomonadota; class Gammaproteobacteria; order Burkholderiales; family Burkholderiaceae; genus Paraburkholderia; species Paraburkholderia denitrificans. The sequence goes on from NZ_SCRP01000012.1 coordinate 232,853, forward strand.
AGCTTCGTACCGGAGCCGATCGAGAAGTGCGCCGTATGGGCCGCGTCGCCCATCAGCACGACCGGGGTCTGGCGACCGTCCGCGCGCGGCTTCCAGTGCACCCATTCGCGGTTGACGACACGCGGAAAGCGGATCCATTGCGACGAGCCGCGCAGATGAGCCGCGTTCGAGCGCAACGCATGGCCGTCCAGATAGCGCGCGAAAAGCTTTTCGCAAAACGCGATGCTGTCTTCCTTGCTCATCGTGTCGAGGCCCGCGGCGCGCCAGACGTGCTCGGGCGTTTCGACGATGAACGTGGACGTGCTGTCGTCGAAGCGATAGGCGTGCGCCTGGAACCAGCCCCATTCGGTTTGTTCGAATGCAAAGGTGAAAGCTTCGAAAAGCTTCGAGGTGCCGAGCCACACGAAACGGCAATCGCGCACGTCGATGTCGGGCTGATAAGTGGCCGTGTACTTTTGACGCGTGGCGCTGTTGAGGCCGTCGCTCGCAATGATGAGGTCGGCTTCGCCGACGTCGTCGTCCGTGCTTTGCGTTTCGAACACGAGCTTCACGCCGAGCGCTTCACATCGCGCTTGAAGGATATTCAGGAGGCGCTTGCGGCCGATGCCGCAAAAACCGTGTCCTGACGAGCGGATCGTGCGGCCGCGAAAGTGAATTTCGATGTCGTCCCAATGATTGAACGCATCGAGAATCTCGTCCGCGCTTTCGGGGTCGGCTACACGGAGGTTGCCAAGCGTCTGATCCGAAAACACCACGCCCCAACCGAACGTGTCATAGGGCCGGTTCCGCTCGAACACCGTGATTTCGTAGTCCGGGTGACGGCGCTTCATCAACAGGCCGAAGTACAGGCCGGCGGGTCCGCCGCCAATACAAGCAATGCGCATGCTCGCTCCCTTGCCCTGGTTATTCCGTGTTTCGCAGATTCAATGTAGAGCCAGTTATTTTAGGTGTCAAGTAAATTGATGGAGTGACGAGAATGCTGCGGTGCGACGGGTTCGCATGGCAGGCCATGTTCATGCTCGGCTTGCCGTGCAGGTTGTATCCGTTATCGCACACGTTTCAGGTATCGGTGATGGGTCGCTCGATCACCGCACTCGCCATCGCTCTGGCAGGCGGCGCACGGCGTCTGAAGGCCGTACGCCCGCGCGTCGTGCTGATCCGACCGGCACGATTGCGAGGCTGAAGTGAGAGTTTGCGGGAACGGATTATCCATGCGCGTGGCACAGCCGCGCAAAACGCCCGCGAAACACCCCTTTGACGTTGCGTGATTCTCGCCTGGGAATCACGCTGAGGTGAGCATTTGCGGGATCGGTTTCAGGATTTTGCAAGCTCGCGCACATCGGCAATCGGTGTCGAGCCGAATGCATCACTGAGCGCGTAGTCGATCAACTGCTGCGCCGCCGCCTCCGGCGACGTGAGCTGGCCGTTCTGTTTCAATTGCTCGAAGCGCTCGCGCAAGGGAAATTGTTCAACGCTTGTCGAGCGAATTGCCGCCTGCATGGCCGTATCGACCACGCCAGGCGCCATGCTGCAGATACGCAGGCCAGGCGGCGCTTCGAGGGCTACTGCGCGCGCGTGATGATCGAGGGCCGCTTTCGTCGCGCAATACACGCTCCAGCCCGCGTAGGCGTTGCGCGCCGCGCCGCTCGAAACATGCATGATGCGGCGCGTGGTTTTCACACTGGCCGCACGTGGCGAGGCGAGCGCATTCGCGAGCATGAGCGGTGCCGCAACGTTCAACGCAATGGCGCGCGCAATCACGCTCGCGTCTTGTGTACCGCACGGCGCAATGGGATCGACCGTGCCCGCGTTGTTGAACAAGAGCACGCAGTCGGCTTCGCCAACGAAGGTGCGTAGCGCGTCCGTGGTGAGCCATTTATCGATGGCGGCAGTATCGGCGAGATCAAGCACCGTCTGCGAAAACGCTGTGACGTGGCGTGTCGCAAGCGACGCATGTGCGTTGCGTGCGAGGCCAAGCACCCGAATGCCGCGTGCAAGCAGATTGTCTGCGAGCGCGGCGCCGAGACCGCGGGTATGTCCGGTGACGATGGCGCAAATCGAGCCGCCGGAGAGCGTGGATAGAGTCATGAAAATCCGGGGAAAAAGACGAGGGCACACGCGTAAAATCGCGCAGCGCCGAATGGACGAATACGGGCCGCTTGACACATCACGCCGTGATATTGGACGGCGCGCAAATCACCGCGCCGGAAATGCGGCTCGCGATTCGGTATCATAGCGTCCGATCCCATATGGAAGAGAGCTGGACGTGAAAGCCGCATCGCAACAACGCCGCACCCTGAGCTTCAAGGAAGGTCTTCTGGAAATCCGGAAAAGCATGGGGAAGGGCTCGGGGCAAACGCCCGAAGAACAACAGCAGGCGCCGCAGGACAAACCGGCGCGCAAGGCGCAGCCTGCGCCTGCAAAAGACGCTCCGTCGCGGGACACACGTTCGCGCGCGCGCCCACAGCAGCCGGGCGGCCGGCCTCAGGGCGGCAAGCCCCAGCAGCCGAAGCAGGCGCGTCCGCAAAAGCCCGGCGAGCGCCCCGCACAGCAACGCCAGCGGCCCGCCCGCCCGCAGCCGCAGCCCGCTGCCAACCTGAGCGAGGCCGAAAAGGCGCGCATCGAGCGCAACCGCCAGCTCAACACCATCTGGAACGCTTTTGCAAAACTCTATCCGGCGTTCCGCGAACGCTTGCCGCTGAAAATCGGCGTCGCCGAAGATCTTGTCGCGCGTCATCCCGACTATGAACGCACGGTTATCGTGGCGGTGCTCAAACGCCACGTGAACCATCCGCGCTATCACGAGCGCGTCGCGGCCGGCGGATCGCGCTACGAACTGGACGGCAGCGTGTCGGCCGGTCCGGGCATCGATCCGTCGCATATCGGTCGCGCGAACGCGGCGCTGGCGCGCCAGAAGGCGAAGGCCGAAGCAGCCGCCAAGGCGAAGGCAACGGACAAGGCACAGCCGCAGGAAGCCGCACAGGCGCCGTCCGATGCGCAACAGCCGCCGCTGCAGCCGCAAATCGAAGCACAGGCTCCGGCACAAGCCTCCGAGGGCGCCGAGCCTCCTGTGACTGGCGCATAAGCGATATTGGCTGATTGCCGGGCCTTGGCGTTCTTTGCGGTCGTACCCTGTCTTTTGCGTGTCCCCGGATATTCGATTGAATATCCGGGGTTCTTTCGATTGCGCAGATGTTTTGTGTTGGATCCGGCAGTAGCAAACACACTCGCGCAGTAAGGCATTCGCAAGCCGACGCATTCAATCCGCATCCCCCCGATGCAATTGCGCAACACAATCGCCAATTGTCGACGCTGTGCGTCTCACGCGACAACAAGGCGCATCGCCCGGTTATCTACCGTTTTTAGTGATCGGTCTTTATGAAAATTCGTGAGACTGAGAACAATCAGAACGCGGAGTGCAGCAAGTTCGCACATCACGGAATCGATGATGCCGCTACGCAATCCTTATCGATTGCCAGATAAAACCACGACTCGATTTGCGCAAACGGTTCTAATGCTGCGACGCGCCAGGCGGCAATTCACCGGTTCACGTGAAGAACTCAGTTTGCGCCGTGCCCGGCGGTAGGGATGGCTGTAACTTCAGGCGTGGCCGGTACGGCCGATGCCGTAATGGCGGATGCGTCGGCATTGGCATCCGCCGCCGCGACCACGGTGGATGCGCGCTCAACATTCGGGCCGGCTTGTGCGCTCTTGAAAAGGGATGCGAATTCGGCAGCGCGCGACTCGATCTTCTCAACGTAGGTGGATGAGCCGCCATAGTTCTTCATCGCGGTGCTCAGGTCGCCGCCCGCAGCGCGCCGGTAGCCGTAAAGAATCGATGAACCAACGTCGATATTGACGTCCGGACTAGTGAGGTTTTTTACGTTGTGCAGCAGATTACGGTGCGCCGACGGCACGATCTGCATGAGGCCAGTCGCACCGTTGGCGCCGCGTGCGCGCTCGCGAAAGCGCGATTCGATCGAAATGATCGCGAGGAGGACGGCGGGCGGCAGAGAATATTTTTCCGCGGCCGAAGTGACCGCTGCCGATATCTGGACGGCCTTGGCCTTCGCCACGCCGAACCGTTGCGTGAGGTACGTCGAAATAGTGTCGGCGGCAGGTGGCTGCTGGGCCCACGCTTGTTGAAGGAGGCCCGGCAGCAGGACAAACAGGCAAATCAGTCGCCTCATGGCCAGTGCGTGTCGAGAAGAAGGAGAAAGCGGCAAGTATAACCTTATGCCCCGAAGGCAAGATAATTGTGCACGCATCCTCCTGCGACCATGGAAAACAGACGCACCAACATCAGACTTTGTCGACCGATGCCTTCCAGATCTCGTCGATGCTCTGCGCGAGCGCAGCATCGAATTCGGGCTCGCTCATGGACTTCGTGAGGTCGTTGATCAGTGCCCGCGAAAAGCTCGCGATCATCTGGTGGTTGGCGGCGAGGCGCCGGCACGCATCGCTGCGCGTATAGCCGCCCGAGAGCGCCACCACGCGCACGACGCGTGGGTGATCGATCAGCGGCAAGTAGAAATCCGGTGTATCGGGAATGGTCAGCTTGATCATGACGTTGCGCGTGCTGGGCAACGCATCGAGTCCCTTGAGCAATTCGGTGCGCAAGAGCGACTCGGCTTCCGCCTTGTCGGCGATCTTGATGGACACCTCGGGTTCGAGGATCGGCACGAGGCCGTGTGAGCCGATCTGGGCCGCCAGTTCGAACTGTTGGGCGACGACGGCTGCAATGCCCGATGGAGAAGCCCGCTCGATTACCGAACGCATCTTGGTGCCGAAAATACCTGCTTTCACCGCGCGGCCCAGCAGGGCATCGACCGCGGGAATCGGCTTCATGATGCGCACGCCGTCCACTTCGGCTTCCAGTCCTTTATCGACCTTCAGGAACGGCACGACGCCGCGGTCCTCCCACAGAAACGCGGGTACCGGCTTGCCCTGAGCCAGTCCGTCCATGGTGGCCTCGAACAGGATCGCGCCGATCACCTTTTCACCCGTAAACGCGGGTGCCGTGATAATCCGCACGCGCATTGCATGGATGAGACGGAACATTTCGTCGTCGCCGTTGTATGCGCTATCGGGGATGCCGTACTGGCGCAGCGCACCCGGCGTCGAGCCGCCGCTCTGGTCGAGTGCCGCGATAAAACCGGGTTTGTCGCGCATCTGCGTCAGCATCGTGTCGTTCGCCATGACTCTTTCTCCGAAATAGGGCGCCATTAAGGCGCGAGCCTTCGAACCCGTCGCGGGCCGTCTTCACGAAGTGTACTTGCCGCACGGGGAATTCACGCTTTGTTGTGTGCGGGCGGACACAACAACGTGCGCGGCGCAGTGGCCGCTCGGTAGCCGCTCCGTAGCCGCTCATTTGCCGATATGAAGCAGTCAGGATTGCTCTTCACCAGGGCTGCAGCAGCGCCACGCTTTTATGCGGATATGTTTTTATGCCGGTTTTATGGCGACAGCCTGCTAGGTAACATGGGTCGCAAGCCATTGCAGATTTTTCCAGAAATCTTTCTGCAGCCTGGCGATATCGACAGAGCGAGGATTGGTCGTGTCCGCTTCGCACGCGCGGCGCGCCTCTTCGAGCTTGCTCCAGAACGCCTTCGCGTGGTTATGCAGATCGTTGCGCTTCAAATACTCCGTGTCGAGTTGATTGCCTCGCCAGGCGCGCGCAAGTTCTTCGAACCAGTTGCCGACGTGGACAATCCGCTTGAACGATTCGGGATTCTTCAAACGCTCCGGGCTAGTCAGATCATCCATGGCATCGCCGACGGCCATCTCCCAATCGTCGTCGCTGAATTGGCTGACGAAGTCCATGGACGTTTCGAGCGCCGCCTTTCGGGCCTCGCGGCGGTCACTGATGGTTTTAAAAAGCAGCGTGAAAATCGCGGAGAAAACGGCGGCGGCCACGGCCGTTATCCACCACTGCGCAGCCTGCTTTTTCTCCAGCGCATCGAGCCTGGCGCCCATTGCCTGGCTCGCCGCATCGAACCGTGCTCCGACGCTCGCGTCGAGATCGCTCAATTTGCCGTCGATTTCTTCACGCGAATAGCCGTCGTTTTGCACTGTCCTGTGCACAGCGGCGGCGCGATGCGCGCCGCGCCGGTGATGCTGCCCGTAGGCCGCTGAAACGGCTGCGCAAAGAACGGCAGCCAGAAGTAGTCTCGATACAAGCGAAGCGAATTTTGCCAGTTTCTTCATATCATCAGGCCGGTTTCGCGAGACAAGCTACCAAGATAAGCCACGATATCTGGCGTATCAAGCAGGTGCATCCACCATGCTTGTGTCGCGGGATTTGCCTGCCGATTGGCGGGTGATGACGCGTTGAAACTCAGTGCTCGCCACGCATGCCGAGGCGGTCGAGCAGGGTGGTCAGCAAGTCGATCGGCAACGGAAAGACGATCGTCGAGTTCTTGTCGGCGGCAATCGTGGTGAGTGTCTGCAAGTAGCGCAACTGCATGGCCTGCGGCTGCTGTGCGAGCCGCTGCGCAGCCTGCAGCAGCTTTTCGGATGCCTGCAATTCACCTTCCGCGTGGATCACCTTTGCACGGCGTTCGCGTTCGGCTTCGGCCTGGCGCGCGATGGCGCGAATCATCGTCTCGTTCAGATCGACGTGCTTGATTTCGACGGTCGACACCTTGATTCCCCATGCGTCCGTCTGCGAGTCGAGCGTCTTCTGGATATCGGCGTTCAGTTGCTCGCGTTCGGCGAGGAGGGCGTCGAGTTCATGTTTGCCGAGCACCGCACGCAGCGTCGTCTGCGCGAGCTGGCTCGTCGCGTCCATGTAGCGCGCAACCTGAATCACGGCCTTTTCCGGATCGACCACGCGAAAGTACACAACGGCGTTGACTTTCACCGACACGTTGTCGCGCGTAATCACGTCCTGTGACGGCACATCGAACACGACCGTGCGCAGATCGATGCGGACCGCCTGCTGGACCATCGGGATGATGAGCACGAGCCCCGGTCCCTTGACCTTCCAGAAGCGTCCGAGCATGAATACGACGCCGCGTTCGTATTCGCGGAAGATGCGTATCGACGAGGCGGCGAGCAACAACACCAGTAAAAAAAGAATGCTGGAAAAGCCGAACGTGTAGCCGATCATGATTGTTCTCCCTGGCGCACCGCTTTGGCGAGCGGCACGACGGTCAGCATCAGGCCGCTGCGGCCAGTCACGCGAACCCGGCTGCCTGCGGCGAGTGGTGCATCGCAGGCGACCCGCCAGCGCTCGCCACGGACGCGTGCCCAGCCCGTGGCCGCCGATGCAACGCCCGCGGAACCGGCCGGATGATCGGTCCGCAGGCCATCGTCGAGCACTTCGCCGACACTGCCGATAATCGCCTCTGCACCCGTCACGACGGGCCGACGCCGGGCGCGCAACGCAACACTCGACACCGCCGCGACGAACGCTGCGCCGCCGAACGCGAGGCCCGCAATGAGCGGCAGCGGGATGCCGTAGCCGGGCGCATTGGTGTCGATCAGCATCAACGAGCCGATCGCAAATGCGACGATGCCGCCAAAGCCGAGCACGCCGAAGGTGGGCAGGAACGCTTCGGCGACAAGGCACGCCAGCCCCATCAGCACGAGGGCAAGGCCCGCGAAATTGACGGGCAGCAGTTGCATCGCGAACAGGCCGACCAGCAGGCAGATCGCACCGACGACGCCGGGCAGCACGAATCCGGGGTTTGCGAATTCGAAGAAAAGGCCGTACACGCCGAGCGACAGCAGGATAAGGGCGACGTTCGGGTCGGCAATGATCGACAGGAACCGGTTGCGCCAGTCCGGCTCGACGTATTCGAGCGGCACATGTGCGGTTGCAACGTGCACCGTGCCGGCTGACGTCGTGACAGTGCGGCCGTCGAGCTGACGCGCGAGATCGGCTGGGTTCTGCGCGATCAGATCGATGACATGCTGCGCAAGCGCCTCGCTGTCCGACAAGCTCACGGCTTCGCGGACCGCGCGCTCGGCCCATGCGGCGTTGCGCCCGCGCAGTTGCGCGAGTCCGCGGATATACGCGGCGGCATCGTGCATGACTTTGCGGGTTTCGGTCGATTCCGTGTCGCCTGGCGCGGCACCGGGCTGCGCGCCCGATGCTGCACTGGTTGGCGCACCCGTGGGGGCAATTGCGGGAGCACCTGCAGGGCCGCCCGGGCGGCCCGCGCCGCCGATGCCGAACTGCACCGGCGACGCCGCACCGAGGTTGGTCCCCGGCGCCATCGCAGCAAAATGGCTCGCGTACTCGATATAGGTTCCGGCGCTCGCGGCCCGCGCGCCACTGGGCGCGACAAACGTGGCGACCGGCACCGGCGAAGCGAGGATGGCCTTGATGATCTGGCGCATCGACGTGTCGAGCCCGCCAGGCGTGTCGAGCTGAAGGATTGCGAGCGGCGCGTGCTCTTTCGCAGCACGGTCGAGCGTGCGCACGATGAAATCGGCGCTCGCCGGGCCGATCGCACCGTTGACGGTCATCACGACGACGGCAGGCGGCGCGGTGGGCGCCGCCGCAACGGCGCAGACGACGAGCAGCGCCGCGAACAGCGCTGCGCGGACGACCCGTGCCGACACTGGATGGCGCGGGTGGGACGGCGGCGCATCGAGCGCCGCCTGTGAAGTACGATGAATGGGCATCGGAACTTCCGGACGGCGTGCAGTAAAGGCAATGGCCCGATAACTAAAGATTAGGCGGTTTCCGGGCGAGGCGCGATGCGATCCCGTTCGCTGGCGCTCAAAAGCAGCCATCGGAGCCTCCAGCGCCGGGAACACGGCGGCCGGACAGCTTATGCCTGCTCGCAAGCGGACATTTCCAGGTAGCCGGAAGCGGATTTTTTCAACTTAGCCGCTACGACAAAAATAATGTTAATTTGCCTTATGTAAACTTAATAAAGCTACTAAAAACGAATGAGCCCCCGAAGGGGCTCATCGTGATACGACCGACATGCTAAATTATTTGCCGTAGATATCGAAGTCGAAGTATTTCCTTGCGAGCTTCTGGTACGTGCCGTCCTTGAGCATCGCGACGATCGCTCCGTCAATCTTTTGCTTCAGGTCGGTATCGTCCTTGCGCAGGCCGATCGCTGCCGCCCCCGTCGGGATCTCCGCGCCTGTGAACTGGAAACCCGTGCCACGGGGCGTTTTCAGGAACCCGAGGTCGGCTTGTACTTCGTCCTGCAGCGCCGAGTCCAGACGGCCGGAAATCAAGTCGCCATAAACCTGGTCCTGATTCTGATACGACACGATCTGTACCCCCTTCGACGCCCAGTTCGCCCGGACGTACGCTTCCTGAACCGAACCCTGCTCGACCCCGACCGTCTTGCCCTTCAGCGACTCGATGGTCGGTTGCAGCGTTGAGCCCTTCGGGACAACGAGACGGGTCGGCGTGTCAAACAGCTTCGCCGAGAACGCGACCTCGGCTGAACGCTGCGGCGTGACAGACATCGAAGAGAGAATGCCGTCGAACTTCTTCGCCTTCAGCGCAGGAATCACGCCATCGAAGTCCTGCTCGACCCACACGCATTTCGCATTCAGACGTCGACAGATTTCGTTGCCGAGATCGACGTCGAAACCCACGACCTTCCCTGCAGACGATTTCGATTCGAATGGCGCATAGCTCGGGTCTACGCCAAACCGGATCGTCGTCCAGTCATTGGCATAGACGCTTCCCGCTGAAGCGGCGAGCGCGCAAACGATCAACTTCGAAAGAATTTTTTTCACTGTTCGACTCCTCGTATATCTCGACCAATGCTATTCATGCGCGGCAACGTTCGTCGCATCGACATAAAGCATCGTTCTATTTTTTAAAAAAGATTGATTAAAAACACCCGATTTCCAATAACATCATGGGTGACAGAAAAAATATTCAATTCGGTCAGGCCGATTTGCTCCGGATTTCCTGGCCATTCATTGCAACCACTCGAACGGGGTCGCCGGGCTCAATTCCCAGCGCGGCGAGTTCTTCTCGCCCTAAAGCAATGGAGCCGAACTGCGGCTCTGCATAGCTCACGATGACGCGGAAATCCTTGCACAGCGTGTTGCTGACCATCATCGGGCGCCGGCCTGAGGTTGCTTCATCGGAATGCTGTTCACTGCCCTGTCGCGCGATGGCCAACTCGCTATCCTGGGTAATGCGCAGTTGGCTGACGTGCCCCTGGAGGACAGGGCCTGCATCAAAAATATCGACGAGCCCTTCGAAATTCAGCCCCTCCTGTTCGAGCAGGCGCTTGGCCGGTGCCGTCGCCGAATGCACAGCGCCGATGTATTCACGCGCGTCTTCGGTGAGGAAATCGGTGTAAATCGGAAAGCGCGGCATCAATTCCGCAATGAACGATTTGGTCCCCACGCTCGACATATCGTCGGCCTTGCCGAAATCCATTTTGAAGAAATGCTTGCCGAGGCTGTCCCAGAAGGGAGAGGTTCCGTCGCTCCGTTGATACCCGCGCATCTCCGCAAAAATAAGCTCGGGCAGAAGATGAATGAAATTCGACGCAAACATCAGCCGCCCTTTTGAGAGCAGCTTTCCGTTGGTGCCACCCCGAAACTCGGGATTCAGATACAGCGTACAGAGTTCGGCGGCCCCCGTAAGGTCGTTCGTCAGAATCAGTGTTTCCTTCTGCGAATAGATATCGAGTTTGGGGCTGGAGTGAACGAGGCGGCAGACCCGGTAGCTATAGAACGGCTCGTCCAGACCCACCGAAGCCTTGACGGCACTGACACCGACAACCTGATTCGACGCGGTGTCCTCGAGGACGAACACGTAATCCGCAAGTTTCGAATCGATGGCGCCCGAAAAGGATGCCTGGGCAACCGCGATCCGGTCCTCCAGCGCCGACCGGTCGGCTTTGAGGGTCGTCATGCCAATACCGACACTGCGCGCGAGCGAAAACAGCGCGTCAAGATCCGAATTTCTGATTGAACGGAATACGATCATGATGTTTGAACTTCACATTGGAGCAACAATGACAGAGTCGTTGCTCGACAGACACAACGCGTCCAGTGTTTCCTTCGGCAATGCCACGTAGCCGTCGCCGATCCACGGCGTCGCACGCGAAACCACGCAACGAAATGCCTCTGGTGCCCCAACGTTCGCGACCAGATATCTCTCCGCCGTCTCGGCGACTTCCGATGCGTCAATCGAGTACGTGCGCGCCTCGGCGATGGTGCGAATCTGCGATGCATTCGCGACGAGAATCGGTCCACCGTCGAAAATATCGATGTAACGATCCGATCTGAACCCTTCCTTCTCAAGAATTTCGAATGGCAGATTGGATTCACTGTGCATCTGCCCCATCAATGCCCGTACATCGTTGGGAAGGAGCGGAACGTATACCGGATAGTGCGGCATGACTTCGACGATGAGCGTGCCATTGCGCGCACCACGAATCATGCGCTCGGCGCTGATCAGATCCATATCGAAGAATTTGCGGCCGATAGCATTCCAGAACGGAGACTGGTAGTCCTGATCCATACAACCAGCAAGCGAAACAACGAAGTCCTCGCCAAAGCGCTGCCGTTCGCGGGCCGCAAACATGAGGCGGCTGCGCGATAGTAACGATGCAGCCCATGACTCATCGCAGCCCTCGCCAATGAAAAAGCCCTGGAGCTGCGAGTGGTGGGTCAGATCGGAACAGAGTGTCAGCGCGTGAACACTGTTGGTTATTTTCAGATCGCGCGACACGTGATGTATCACGTCGTTCCGGTAGACGAAAAATGCGCCGCCGGACCCGGCAGCCGAACAGATTGCGGCAGCACCGCGCAGATCGCCGGCCGGGTCTTCAAGCACCATCAAATAATATTCGTCACAGGGAACATCTATCTGCAACGACAACGCATCATTCGTGCGCGCGATGGCATCCTCGATACTCGCCCTGTCACGGGGAAAGGTATGCACCAAAGGGTCGGCCTGCGCTGCAATGGCGAGCAGTTTTTCAGCATCCGCGTCGCGTGCGGGGCGAGTAATCCACATAGGTCGTTTCATCCTGGGTACTGCGTTTGCAAGCGCCCGGAAAGCGTGCTGGCTGCTCGCATGGGCTCGATGCCGTTCATCTGTCTGAGCCATTGTATGCAGCCGTAATTCGACCGCAATTCAGATTTGCGACATCTGAGGGTTTTTGCATGTAATTCCTGCGTTGCCCAAGGTACTGCACGACCGTCAGCGTGTTCACACGCGATCCATCAAACGTTGATACCCAGCGACTTCAAAATCTGCTGACGCTCTTCCCTCGGCGCAATTCCGAAGACGGTTCGATAGGTTGTCGAAAAATGCGCCGCCGATGAAAAACCGCACATCAGCCCGATCTGCAAGATCGAATGATCGGTTTGTCTGAGCATCTGCTGCGCGCGCTGCAAGCGCAGATCGAGGTAATACCGCGACGGGACGGTATCGAGGTGCTGCCTGAACAACCGCTCGAGTTGACGCCGTGACATATCGAGCAATTGAGCGATTTCCTCTGTCTGCAAAGGCTCCTCGATATTGGCTTCCATAAGCGCAATGGCCTCGCATAGCTTCGGCGCGGCCTCGCCGAAGTGAAACCTTGTATCCGCGCGCTGGCGCTCATGGGGTTCGCGAATACGATCTTTTGTGAGCACACCGAGCAGTTCGCTCGCAGCCTTCGTGCCGAGGATATCCCTCACGAGTTGCAAGCCGAGATCCAGCGTGGAGGCTCCGCCACAACAGGTCGTCCACTTTCCGCAATGTTCGATGATCGACGGTGAAACGATCACATGTTCGAGGCCGGCACTCAGCGGAGGCGAATCATTCCAATGCAACGCAACGCGTAAGCCGCGCGCCCATGCGGTGCCCGAAAACCATTTGACCGCCTCGCCGATCAACATGACGCGGCTTGCCACCTCTATCCACTGCCTTAACGTGTGAAGCGCGCTGTCGGTATCGGACGGCGGCATTTCACATAGAACCAGCGCATCACACCGGACACCCGGCGCCGGATTGCCGCCGCCGGCATCGTGTAGATGGATCTGATCCGTCTTGCTGATCAGGCGCCCCATGTCGAGCACATGCGAAATCAGATAAAAATCGAGGGGCTTTGCCTGACGCCAACCCAGCAAGACAACGTTGAAGCGCGAGGTGCTCGCGGATGGCCGCAAGCGACCCTCCTGGGGCGCAGCCGCATAAGGTGCTGAATTCATCGAGTATCTAATTTATTCAGTTCAAGTCCAGCCGCGAGCACCAGGCTTTAGCGCGCGCCGAGTACGTCCTCGAAAGCCTGTTCGATGCGCCTGAAACCCTCGCTGATGTCCGCTTCGGGAATGATGAGCGAAGGCGCGAAACGCAGTACGTCGGCGCCTGCGATCAACATCATCACGCCGCGGTTCGCAGCCGCCGCGTTGAAGTCCTTCGCGCGGCCCTTAAAGCGTGCGCTCAGTTCGGCTCCAATCAGAAGACCCTTGCCACGCACGTCTTTGAATACGTCGAAACGATCGTTGAGCTTCGCGAGTCTGGCGCGTATCGCCTCGCCGCGAGCACGCACACCGGCGAGAACCGCCGGGTTGCTGATGAGCTCGACCACCTTGTCCGCGATGGCTGCGGCGAGCGGATTGCCGCCGTACGTCGTGCCGTGCGCGCCCACCTTGAAGTATGCAGCGATGGCCTCGGTCGTGATCATCGCGCCGATCGGGAAGCCGTTGCCGAGCGCCTTCGCGGTGGTGAGGATGTCCGGCGTGACGCCTGTGTCCTCATACGCGTAGAAAGTGCCCGTGCGGCCCACGCCCGTTTGCACCTCGTCAAAAATCAGCAGCGCGTTGTTCGCGTCACAGGCCGCGCGCAGCGCGCGCAGGAAGGCCGGATCAGCAGGAATCACACCGCCCTCGCCCTGAACCGGCTCGACGATCACTGCACAGGTCTGCGCACCGATCGCGCGCTTCGCTGCTTCGATGTCGTTGTACGGCAGATGCACGATGCCTGCCGGCACCGGCCCGAAGCCTTCCGAATACTTCGGCTGGCCGCCCACGCTCACGGTGAAGAACGTGCGGCCATGAAACGACTGTGTGAAGGATACGATCTCGAACTTTTCAGCGCCATGGCGCTCGAACGCCACGCGACGCGCGAGCTTGAGCGCAGCCTCATTGGCTTCTGCGCCCGAGTTCGCGAAGAATGCGCGCTCCGCGAAGCTCAGCGCTTCGAGCTTGCGTGCGAGACGAAGCACCGGTTCGTTGGTGTAGCCGTTGCCGACGTGCCAGAGCTTGCCGCCCTGCTCGTGCAGCACGCGCAGCAGTTCGGGATGGGCATGACCGAGCGACGTCACGGCGATGCCGCACGCGAAGTCGATATAGTCGCGGCCCTCGGTGTCCCAGACGCGCGAGCCCTCGCCCCTGACCGGAACGAATGGAGCGGGCGAGAAGCACGGCACCATCACTTCATCGAAGGTTTTACGGCTCACGGTCTGTTCATTCATAAAAATTCCTGTTGGACTCAATTCGGGTTTTCACTTTGGGCTGCAACTTCCCGCTGTGGCGCGACACCTTTTATCGCGATGGCACACACAGTGTAGGTAGTCGCGCCGAAGCCGTCTTGCGCAGCCGCGACGCGTTTTTTTCTATATGTGCGGAATGCGCGCGGCAAACGCGTGGTCAGCCGCGCTCGGGCGACTCCATGAGTGTCGCGGCGCGCGGGGCCAGCACAACGTCTGGCGCGCCGCCATGCTGGCGTTCGATCCAGTTGCGGCGTTCGTCGCGCGGCGTCATGCCAAAGCGCTCGCGATAGGCATTCGAAAAGTGCGCTGCAGAAGAAAATCCACAAGCCATGCTGATCTGCATCACGGACTTGCTGGTGCGCTGCAGTTGTGAGCGGGCTTTCGCGAGGCGCAGTCTCAGGTAATACTTCGCGGGCATGGCATTCAAATACTGTTTGAAAATCCGCTCCAGCTGACGGCGCGAAACACCCACATGGCCGGCGATTTCGTCGGTCGTAAGCGGATCTTCGATATTCGCATCCATCAACATGAGCGCATCGTTCAGGCGCGGATGACGCTCTCCGGGTGCAGTCACGAACGGAATGCGCTGGCGTTCGTCGCCGCCGCGCAAAGTGCTCGCACCCAGCACATCGGCGATACGCTCCGCCAGATCCGGGCCATGTTCGCGGCGAATTATCGCGAGCATGAAATCGACCGTCGCCTGGCCGCCCGCGCAGGTCGCGCGATCACGGTCGATTTCATAGATGTGTTGTGTAACGACGGTGCGCTCGAACTGCTCCGAGAATTGCTGGTACGCCTCCCAGTTGACCGCCACGCGATAGCCTTGCAATTGCCCCGCCATCGCGAGCCACCAGATGCCGTGGTGAATGCCGGTGACGAGCGGCGTGCGCTGCCCCACGCGTGCGAGGCTGGCGAGAAAAAGGCGGTAGTCGGCGAACGGCTGGTAGCGCTCATTCACAACGATGAGCCAGTCGCACGACACGGCGTCGCTGAACGCGCAATCGGCTGCGCATTGCGCGCCGCCCGTGAGCGGCACGGGACGGCCGTCCCACGAGTACATCCGCCAGCGATAGAGCGCCTGGCCGTCGATCTCGTTGGCGAGGTTGAGCGCGTCGATGACGGGACCCAGGCCGGACATCGAGACCGGCGGCAACACAACGACTGCAACCTCGATGGCACGCAACACGTTACAGCGCCCCGCTTACTTGAGGCTGCCCGAAAGGAACTGGCGCAGCCGCTCGCTCCTGGGCGCGCCGAGCACGTCGGCAGGCGAACCCTCTTCCTCGGTGCGGCCCTGGTGCAGGAACATCACGTGATTCGAGACGTTGCGCGCGAAACCCATCTCGTGCGTGACAACGATCATCGTGCGCCCTTCCTCGGCGAGCTTCTGCATGACCTTGAGCACTTCGCCCACAAGCTCGGGATCGAGCGCGGAAGTCGGCTCGTCGAACAGCATCACGTCGGGATGCATCGCAAGCGCGCGCGCAATCGCTACGCGCTGCTGCTGGCCACCCGAGAGGTGTGAGGGATACTGTTTTTCCACGCGTGGCGCGAGACCCACCTTCTCCAGATACGCGCGCGCGCGTTCCTCGGCTTCCTTGCGCGGTACGCCCAGCACATGCATGGGCGCCTCGATCACGTTCTCGATCACGTTCATGTGCGACCAGAGATTGAAATGCTGGAACACCATCGCGAGCTTGGTGCGAATACGCTGCAGTTGCTTCTGATCGACCACCTCGAGGTTGCCGTTGCGGCCCGCTTTCGTCCGCACGGCATCGCCGTCCACGATGATCTCTCCTGCGTTCGGGTTCTCGAGAAAATTGATACAGCGTAAAAACGTGCTCTTGCCCGAGCCGCTCGCGCCGATAAGGCTGATCACATCGCCCTTCTTCGCATTGAGCGACACGCCCTTGAGCACCTCGTTATCGCCGAAGCGTTTGTGGAGGTTGCGCGCAACCAGTTTGCTCTCCGGGTTACCGTGCGTGCCCGGCGTAGTTTGCATCGTCTGAGCCAAGATGGTCTCCGAAAAATTATCGCGTGGCCTGCCGCCACTTAGCGTGTCCGTACAGCAAGGTGGCCCAGCCAGCGCTTCTCGGCGCGGCGGAACGCAGCAACCACCACGAACGAAACTGCGCAGTAGATGAGCGCCGCAATGCCGAACGATTCGAACGAGCGGTACGTGGCCGAATTGGCGTCACGCGCGACCTTCAGGATATCGGGCACCGTGGCCGTGAACGCGACCGTCGTGGCGTGCAGCATCAGGATGACTTCGTTGCTGTACAGCGGCAACGCGCGGCGCAGCGCCGAAGGCAGCACGATGCGCCAGTACATCGTGAAAGGACTCATGCCATAGGCCCGCGCGGCTTCCACTTCACCGTGCGAGGTGGCGCGAATCGCGCCCGCGAAGATCTCGGTGGTATAGGCGCACGTGTTGAGCGCGAACGCGAGAATGGCGCAGTTCAGTCCGCTGCGGAAAAAAGCGCCGAGCAGCGGCTCGGAGCGCACGAAGGCAAGGCTGTACACACCCGTATAGATGAGCAACAACTGCACGTAAAGCGGTGTGCCGCGAAACACAAAGGTGTAGAAGCGCACCGGCATGGAAAGCCAGCGCCGGCTCGACACGCGTGCAACGGCGAGCGGCACCGCGCAGACGAAGCCGATCGCCACGGAGATCACGAGTAGCCAGAGCGTCATTGCGAGCCCGGAGACGTGCCCGCCGTCCCAGTAGAGGAATGCGCGGCCGAATTGCTGGAGGATTTCGTTCATCGGTTCGGATTTCCTGAGGTCACAGTTGCGCGTGGCGCACGCCCACGGAGTAGCGGCGTTCGAGCCACAGCAGCGCGAAATTGGAAATGGTTGTAATCGCGAGGTAGACGA
Organism: Paraburkholderia sp.; assembly: GCF_004298475.1. Taxonomy (GTDB): domain Bacteria; phylum Pseudomonadota; class Gammaproteobacteria; order Burkholderiales; family Burkholderiaceae; genus Paraburkholderia; species Paraburkholderia denitrificans. The sequence goes on from NZ_SCRP01000012.1 coordinate 250,159, forward strand.
GCGCCGCGATCATCAGGAAGAGAAACAGATTGAAGGTGCTGCGGCCCGCGTCCTGTGCGGCCTTCACGACGTCGGCAAGACCGATGATCGAAACGAGCGCAGTCGCCTTCACGATCACCTGCCAGTTATTGCCGATGCCAGGCAGCGCAAATCGCATCATTTGAGGAAACAGGATGCGTGTGAATACACGTGTTCCGCTCATCCCGAACGCGTAGCCCGCTTCGAGCTGGCCGCGCGGCACCGCGAGAAACGCGCCACGGAAGGTTTCGGTGAAGTACGCGCCGTAGATAAAGCCGAGTGTGATGACGCCGGCCACGAACGGATCGATATCGATCTGCGCCATGTTGAGCGCTTCGGTCGCATCGTTCAGGCCGATCTGGATGCTATAGAACAAAAGCAGCATCAGCACGAGATCGGGAACCGAGCGGATCAGTGTTGTATAGGCCGTCGCACAGGCTGCGAGCGGCCGGTTGAACGAAAGTTTCGCCGCTGCGCCCGCGAGGCCGAGCAATACGGCCATACCGAGCGAGAGCAGCGAAAGCTCGATCGTCTGGAGCGTGCCGGCAAACAGCAACGGGCCAAAGCCATAGAGAGTCACGTGCGTCTCCGTGAAATTCGTTATCGATGCCCGAGGGCTGTCTCAGGCACTTTTTTGAAGGTTTGCGCTGATAGTCGCAGTGCGCAATGGATTGATCGGACAGGTGCTCATTGCGTCTCAACTGCCCGGTCATTGTATGCAGCCGCGATTTGGCAGCATTTCGGATTTGCGACACCTGAAGGTCTTTGCGTGCAACTTTGGCGCGACCCAGGGTACTCCACTACGCCACTTCGCTTTCAATTGCGTTTCGAGAGATGAATGCCGGCGAGCATGCAGCGCACCGATCCGCCTGCCATCTCGATCGTCGGCACATCGAGCGGCAACAGTTGCGCCGAACGCTCGATCAGCCGACGCTGGCGCAGTGAAAGACTGTCGAGGGCGCGCTGTGAAAGCGCCAGCACGCGCCCTTCCCGCCCCGTCAATTCGATGGCGTTGCCCGCGAAGTTGTCGATCTGCGCGTTCTCAAGGCCGATGACGGTACGCCCGGTCTGCGCGAGACGCCGTTGAATCTCGTCGCGGCGCGCAGCGTCGCAGATCACGTCGAGGCCAATCAGCGCAAAATCCGTTGCGACGCTCATCATCACGTTCGTGTGATAAATGGGCTGGCCGTCGCTGCCCGCCGTGTCGAAGCACATCGGCTCGAAATTAAAGTGCGTGCAGAAGCGTTCGAGCGCGACGGGATCGGCACGGCGCGAACGCGCCGTGTAAGCCACACGCGCCACATGGTCGAGCACCATCGCCCCGGTGCCTTCGAGAAAGAGGCCGTCATATTCGAGGCCGGAAAAGTCGATCACATCCTGCACGCGATACTCGGACTTGAGCATCTCGATCACGTCCGTGCGCCGCTCGCGCCGACGATTGCCGCTATACATCGGATAGAGCGCGACATGGCCCCCGGGATGCGTCGAGAACCAGTTATTCGGAAACACCGAATCTGGCGTGCTGCGCTCGCCAAGGTCGTCGAAGATGTGAACCTGCACACCGGCGTCGTGCAACCGTTGCGCGGCTTCGGTCACTTCGTCGCGCGCTGCTTCGGCAATGGCGTCTGTGGCCATGGCGTCGCTCGCGGGCTGCGCGCATTGGAACGCGTTGTCGGCCGAGGTTTCTGGGTTGGGATGGAAGCGGTGCGGCCTGATCATGACGACAGCGCACGGCGCCTGAATTGAAAGAAGGCTCATAGGGCGTAGCTGAATTGGGGCAATGAAAACCAGACGATGCAGTGCGGTCAGACCGCCTGCTCAAGCGCTTCAGCCACGCTTTCCATGCACGACGCAGGTACGTGTTCGGCGATCAGCGCAAACAGGTTCTTCGGGTCAGCGGCAGGCGGAATCAGCGAGATATCGTCGCCCGCGCCGTGTTGCATCGCGCGTGAATAGAGGTAATGCAGCGCCGAATAATCCTCGAGCGCAAAACCCACGGAATCGAAAATGGTGATCTGCGTTGCGTTCTCGCGCCCCGGCGCTTCGCCCTGCAGTACGCGCCAGAATTCGACCACGGGAAAATCCGCGGGCAATTGCTGGATCTCCCCTTCGATACGGCTCTGCGGTTCGTATTCGACAATCACGCGCCCCATGCGCACCACTGCTTCGTGCAGCTCGGTCTTGCCGGGGCAGTCTCCGCCAACAGCGTTCAGATGCATGCCAGGCTCGATCATTTCCGGCGTGATGATCGTGGCATAAGCCTTGTCTGCCGTGACGGTGGTCACGATGTCGGCGCCCCGCACGGCCTCTGCGGTCGAGCGGGCGCGCACCAGCTTCAGGCGAGGAAAGGCCGCGAGATTACGCACGAGCTTGTCGGTCGCCTGCGTGTCGATATCGAACACGCGAATCTCGTCAATGCCCAGCAGCGTATGAAAGCCGATGGCCTGGAATTCGCTTTGCGCACCGTTGCCGATCAGCGCCATCGTTCGCGCTTCACGACGCGCCAGCTGCTTTGCGGCCATGACCGAAGTCGCTGCGGTGCGCAGCGCCGTGGTCAGTGTCAGTTCGGCAAGCAGCACGGGATAGCCGGTATCGACGTCGCCAAGCGCGCCGAACGCCATGACGGTGTGCAGGCCGCGCTGTGCGTTCACGGGATGACCGTTCACATATTTGAACGCGAACAGTTTCGAATCGGCAACCGGCATCAATTCAATCACGCCATTGCGGGAATGGCAGGCGACGCGCGGTGATTTATCGAAATCGGCCCATCGTCGGTAGTCGTTTTCGAGTGCGTCGACAAGCTCGCTCAGGCAGCGCGGCACGCCGATCTGCGCAATGAGTTTGCTGGTGGCAGGAACGTCGAGAAAGCGGGTCATGAAATGTCTCCTGGATTGACTGTGCTGCGTGCGGCGCTCGTGCGCCGCGCAATGAGGAGATTATTTCGATGAAGCGCGCCAACAGAAAGATGGCAAAGCTGGCAAAATGCGCATGAAACCGATCACTTTGCCAGCTCGCGATGCCATCTTGCACATTCCGGTCGCGAAATGACCGTTCAGGCCTTGTGCGTTGAAAGCAGAATACTGGTTTCGGTATTGCCGATACCATCGAGCAGGCGAATCGAGGCCAACACCCGATCGAAACTCTCCAGCGAGTCGGCCTGCAATTCCGCAACCAGATCCCAACGCCCGTTGGTGCTGTGGATGGCCGATACATTCGGATAGCCGCGCAACGCCTTCACGACATCCGCCGCGCGGTTGCCGTCTACAGCAATCGACATGAGTGCGCGAATGCGGTGTTTCTCCACGGAAGGTTTCAGGCGCACCGTATAGCCGACGATCACGCCGTTTTCTTCGAGCCGCGCAATCCGGTTCTGGACAGTCGCTCGCGCCACCCGCAATTGCCTCGCCAGTGTTACGACCGAAGTGCGGGCGTTATCGCGCAGCAGCGCGATCAACTGTCGGTCAACGTCGTCGAGGTTGATCATGTCGATGTTTCCTGGCTAAAACCTGCGAGCCGCGAATATGCCGTGCGGCACGGGCTTGCGCCATGCCGACTGGTCACAATGCTCGCCACGCATGGCAATTTGCCAGGATTATCGGTGATTTCGTCGCGTTTGCCACGTATGTACCGACGCGGCGCCTGGGGCATGACTGCCGGCTGACCATAATTCCACACCACGGCCAAGTATTATTGGATTGGAATTAAAATCCAGTATCATAGAAAAATGACTATCGATACCCTGATTGCCAAGCGTGTTCGTGATCTGCGCAAAGCTCGCGGCTACACGCTGGACGAACTGGCGGAGTCGAGTGGTGTCAGCCGCTCGATGATTTCCTTGATCGAACGTCAGGAAACGAGTCCAACGGCCGTCGTGCTCGCAAAGCTGGCTGACGCTCTGGATGTCACGTTGGCCGCGTTGTTTTCGGATGAACCCGGCAGCACCGCGGCAGAACCGCTTGCCCGGTTGTCGCAGCAACATGTCTGGAAAGATCCGGCGTCCGGGTACGTCCGCCGGCATGTCTCGCCGAGTGGATTTACATCGCCCATCGAACTCGTCGAGGTCACCTTCCCATCGGGCAAAAGCGTCGCCTTTGAAAACGTGATGAGCAACGTGGTGAGGCATCAGCAAATTTGGGTACTGGAGGGTGAAATGGAAGTCACCCTGGGGGATCGGACCTGGCATCTCCAGACAGGCGATTGCCTTGCCATGGTGCTGGATCAACCCCTCGTTTTTCGCAACTCGAGTCGGAAGCCGGCGCGCTATGCGGTGGCGCTGACGACCCATCCAATCAATTCAAGGAAAGCGTGATGAGCAACCACTCCATCGTGCACTGCACCTTCGATCGTCATGCCGATGCGATCCTGGAGATATTCAACGACGCAATTCTGAATTCCACCGCGCTCTACGAGTACAAAGTTCGGACCTTGCAGACCATGGCCAGCTGGTTCGATACCAAAAGGGCCGGCGGTTTTCCGGTGATTGGCGTCGAGGATCACGATGGAAAACTGTTGGCCTTCGGCAGTTATGGTTCGTTTCGACCGTTTCCGGCCAATAAATACACGGTGGAACATTCCGTCTACGTGCGCAAGGACCGGCGTGGCCGCGGACTGGGGCGCGTGGTGATGCAGGAAATCATCGAGGCGGCTCGACAGAACGGACTTCATACGTTGATCGGCGGAATCGATTCGACCAATGCCGGAAGCATCGCCTTGCACGAGCGGCTTGGCTTCAGGCACGTTGGCACGTTACCCCACGTCGGCTTCAAGTTCGGCCGCTGGCTCGACCTTGCGTTCTATCAATTGCTGCTGGATACGCCCGCTCATCCGGTTGACGGCTAGACGCACGGTCGCCGCGCAACCATTTCTCTGTGCCCGGCTGCGAAACACTCAATCAAGAAACGCGGGCATCGGCGTGCCCGCGAATGAAGTATCATCGCGCTCCAACCCGATTGAGAGGGAGCCGCCGATGACCGGCCAGAACTATCAAGCCATCCTCGAAAGGATTCATCGAGACATCGCGCCGTGGCGCACGGCCGGCCGCGTCGCCGACTACATTCCGGAACTCGCGACGGTTCGCGCCGATCACTTCGGCATGGCCATCGTGACAGTGGACGGCCAGGTTTACCGCACCGGCGACGCCGACGTGCGCTTTTCCATTCAGAGCATTTCGAAGCTGTTCGCGTGCACGCTCGCATTCCAGTTGCTTGGTGACGCACTGTGGAAGCGTGTCGGCCGAGAGCCGTCGGGCACTGCCTTCAACTCGCTCGTCCAGCTCGAATTCGAAGCGGGCAAGCCGCGCAATCCGTTCATCAACGCAGGCGCGCTCGTGGTCACCGACGTACTATGCCGCCGCTTCGTGCAGGCTGAAACAGCGCTCGTCAATTTCGTGCGGCGGCTATCGGGCGTCACGGATCTCGACTACGATCTGCGCGTCGCGCAATCGGAACTGGCGCACGCCGAACGCAACCGCGCAATGGCGCATTTCATGGCGAGCTTCGGCAACCTTGAGATGCCTGCCGACGCCGTGATCGACGCGTATTGCCGGCAATGCGCGATCTCGATGAGCTGCGTGGAGCTGGCGCGCGCGGCGCTCTTTCTGGCCAACGGCGGCGTATCGCCCGCGAGCGGCGAACGCGTACTCGATGCGAGTTCAACGAAGCGGCTTTCGGCGCTGATGCTCACCTGCGGCACATACGATGCGGCGGGTGACTTCGTCTACCGCGTGGGATTGCCCGCAAAGAGCGGCGTGGGCGGCGGGATCGTGGCCGTACTGCCTGGGGAATTTGCCGTGTGCGTGTGGTCGCCGGGACTCGATGCGACGGGAAATTCGCTGGCAGGTGTTCAAGCCCTTGAGGCCCTGACCTCGATCACCGAGCAGTCGATCTTTTGAGGCCGCTGGAACTGGCTCACTCAGCACGACTCTTTGACGTCCCGAACCACGTTCTCGTCATCATCCGATGTCGTGACGACGCGGTTACGCCCTGCCGCCTTCGCAGCATAAAGCGCCGCGTCGGCGCGCACCATCGCGCTCTCCAGCGTATCGCCCGCAGCGACCCTACCCACTCCGCCGCTCAACGTGCAGCGCGCAACGTCGGCGGACGAACGTTCGACAGCAAGTCTGAGCGCATTGGTCAGCGCCGTCGCGTCGCTCATTGCTGCGTCCGCGAACACAATGGCGAATTCCTCGCCGCCCAGCCGCCCGAAAAGATCGCATGAGCGCAAGTGCCCCGAGACGACCGATGAGACGTGCGCGAGCAATCGATCTCCGACCGCGTGGCCAAAGCTGTCGTTGACGGCCTTGAACCTGTCGATATCGAGAATCGCAATCGACAACGGCAGGCCTTTTTTCAGCGCGTGCGCACACAACACATTTGCCTTGACCATGAACGCACGACGCGTCAGCGCGCCGGTCAGTTCATCGAATGTCGCGAGCATTTCCATCTTTTGAAGAATCTGGTCGTGTGCGAGCATCACCATGCCAACCGACATGCAAGGGAGCGTGACGATCGCCAACCCGAGAAACACGACATTCCACAGCGACGGCTCCAGGAATGTGAGCCGCGGCGCGACACCGGCGACGATCGCGACAATTCGCACGATATAAACGAGCGCGCCTAGCCAGGCGGCTCCTGCGACGAGACGGCCGGCGTAGCGCGTCGCATCCCGCGCCCCGTGACGCAGCGCCAATGCGCCCACCGCGATCCGCCCATAAATCAGCGCAACGGATATCAGCACGCCGCGCACATTGGTGTTCGGTGAAACGCATGTGAAGTACACGAGCAAGGCGAAGATGACGATGGCCGCCGCCAACTCATCACGCCTCACGGGACGCGTTCCGGAAAACTCACGCGTACCCTGCACGAGGAGCAACACCGCGCTCAGCGTGGCAAACGTTACCCCAAGGATTTCGATCGCGTTTGGCCCGCTGCCGCCCAGCATTATCCAGACTGCAGCCGTGGCGAGGAGACCATAGCCCGCGCACCAGCGGCGTACGCCGGGCACTGCGGATCGAATCAGCGAACCCAGAATGGCCACGCTCATCAGGCACGACGCAATCAGGATCCCGACTAGAGAGAAAACGCTAAGCATTTGAGCTGACCGGGCAACGAACGTGAAGCAAATCGGGACGCGCGAGGCGTTATTCATCCCGGTGAAAGCGAAGCGAAAACCGCCTGCAACACTGCAATACTGTCGCGCAACCGGTATCGATCCGAACCAGTCGGCTTCAATGATCCCCGTGGCGATTCAGCCGCCTGTATTAGCTGCCTATAACGGTCTTTATTGTTAGCGCAATGGGCGGAATTGTAAAACAGTTTTCCACGATCCGCCCCTACCATTAATTTACGCGCGACAGCGTTGCCAGAAGTCCGCCCGGTGTTATACGTACCGCCCTCCGGCTAATCAGCGGTTCAGATAGAACTGTACCCATCCTGCTCGCTAAACCCGCTTGGGAAAAACACTAAACTAATCCGCGCCCACAAAATCTCCAGGCCGCATTGGCGTGAATGCGCGCCTCGGTTAACTATTTTCCAGAAACCAGGATGCCCTGTTGAAGTGATAGCGCCACATTCCAGGCAGCGGACGCAGCGAAATTCTCGACGCCGAGCTTCGCGACCTTAAATCGATCTTCGCGAATGCCTTGTGTCATTTCGAAGCGAGCCTGGCCATACACACACTACGTCCGCGAGAAGCCGCCGCTATCATCCGCTCACTCTTATGCATAGTTCGCATATCGCTATGCGGATACAGCATTAGACGATCAAGGCACGCCACTTCATTATCGCGTCTCCGTTGAAATTGCGGCTGCCGTTGCGTCCCGGAAGCAACTGGCCAACACCACAAGGACGCGTTATCGGTGCCCTGTGGCCCGCGAAGACGACCTCGGTATAGCGCACGCATACCGTCCTCGCCTGCATGGCTCGCACGCAATAAACATAGAGAAGGGGACAATGTGAATCAATCAATTCAAAGGCATATCGGCCCGTTTGCGCTGATGTTTACCGGTCTTGGGTCGATTATCGGCTCGGGCTGGCTGTTCGGCGCCTGGAAGGCGGCGAAGATTGCGGGTCCTGCGGCGATTTGCGCGTGGATCA
>NZ_SCRP01000013.1 GCF_004298475.1 Paraburkholderia sp.
TCCACTACTACAACCACGAGCGCATCAAGCTCAAACTAAAAGGCCTGAGCCCCGTGCAGTACAGGACTCAGGCCTTGCCCACCTAGCTATTTAACCGTCCAACTTCGTGGGGTCAGTTCATGTCCGGCAGGACAGTGGGTTTTTCGTGTTGCCGCGGTGCGCCGGGCAGCCGCCGCGCCGTCTGTGCTGCTAACCGCGCTGCTTACTGCGGTGCCGCCGTCGCGCCGCCGTGCGCTGCCGACCATTCGGCCGGTGCGTGCAGGAATTTCTCGACTTCGTCGAGCGTCTTCGTTTCGAAGTAGCCCGAATCCTTCGCGACGCGCAGCACGTCCCACCACGTTGCGAGCGCGTGCAGGTCGACGTCGATGTCTTTCAGCACCGAAACGCTTTCCTTGAAGATGTTGTAGTGGAACAGCACGAAGCAGTGGTTCACCGTCGCGCCGGCCGTGCGCAGCGCGTTGATGAAGTTGATCTTGCTGCGGCTGTCGGTGGTCAGGTCTTCGACGAGCAGCACGCGCTGGCCTTCGGTGAGCAGACCCTCGATCTGCGCGTTGCGGCCAAAGCCCTTCGGCTTCTTGCGCACGTACTGCATGGGCACCATCAGACGGTCCGAGAGCCATGCGGCGAACGGAATGCCCGCGGTTTCGCCGCCCGCGACGGCGTCGATCTGCTCGTAGCCGACGTCGCGCAGGATCGTGGCTTCTGCCATTTCCATCAGGCCGCGGCGCACGCGCGGGTACGAGATCAGCTTGCGGCAGTCGATGTAGACCGGGCTCGCCCAGCCGGAAGTGAAGATGAAGGGCTTTTCGGCGTTGAAGTGCACGGCCTTCACTTCGAGCAGCATTTTGGCGGTCGTGTCCGAGATCGTCTGGCGATCGTAGCCTGTCATGGGCGAATCCTTGGATATGAAAGCGAGGAGGGCGGGCGCGAGGCCTCGGGGGCTGGCCCTGTGGCGCTGGCACGGCGAATCCGGATGCGTTGCACCGGAACCCGCGATGCGCGGCCCGGATGGCGTTGGCTGCCTGACGTTGCCCGAGGTTCTTCGGGAGTTCGTCTGGGGCGGCCCGCACGGTCCGGACGGCTTCTCTTGCGCGCGTAGCCGCGTATTTTACCCGACTTGAGATACGGCGACGAGCCGTGCGCACGGCGCCATGGTGCGCAGCGTTCGACGAACCGGATTCACGCGCGGACTCACGTGCGGACGCGTGCGCGGACTCACGTACTGATTCACGCGCGTTGCCTCGGGTGTACACTAATCGCCCCCGCCAATTAGCACTCGCCGTTTCGCTCTCCACGCCGGGGTTTCCCGTCGCCGCATGTCCTGCGCACGGGGCTGCGCCGTCGACCCTTTGAGCGCGTCGAGCGAAGCGACGAATTCACGACCACAAGACGACTCCCGTCGCTCACGTCCAGGCAGGCCTGAAATGGATGAACAACTGAAGCAAAGCGCGCTCGCGTACCACCAGAATCCGAAACCCGGCAAGATTTCGGTCACCCCGACCAAGCCGCTGTCGAATCAGCTCGACCTCTCGCTCGCGTATTCGCCCGGCGTCGCCGCCGCGTGCATGGCGATCTTCGACGAGCCGCTCGACGCGCAGAAGTACACGTCGCGCGGCAACCTCGTCGGCGTCGTGACGAACGGCACCGCCGTGCTCGGCCTCGGCAACATCGGCCCGCTCGCCGCGAAGCCGGTGATGGAAGGCAAGGGCTGTCTCTTCAAGAAATTCGCCGGCATCGACGTCTTCGACATCGAACTCAGCGAATCGGACCCGGACAAGCTCGTCGAAGCGATCGCCATGCTCGAGCCGACGCTCGGCGGCGTCAACCTCGAAGACATCAAGGCGCCCGAGTGCTTCTACATCGAGCAGAAGCTGCGCGAGCGCATGAAGATCCCCGTCTTCCACGACGACCAGCACGGCACGGCGATCATCGCGTCCGCTGCGATCCTCAACGGCCTGAAGGTCGTCGGCAAGGATCTCGGCAGCGTGAAGTTCGTGTGTTCCGGCGCGGGCGCGGCGGCGATTGCCTGCCTCGACCTGCTCGTGAAGCTCGGTCTGAAGAAGGAGAACATCCTCGTCGCCGACTCGAAGGGCGTGATCTACGAGGGCCGCGGCAATCTCGATCCGTCGAAGGCGCGCTACGCGGCCAACACGCAGGCGCGCACGCTCGCCGACGCGATCAAGCAGGCCGACGTGTTCCTCGGCTGCTCGAGCGCGGGCGTGCTCAAGCCCGAGATGGTGAAGGACATGGGCGTGAAGCCGCTGATCCTCGCGCTGGCGAACCCCGATCCGGAAATCCGTCCGGAAGAGGCGAAAGCCGTGCGCCCGGATGCGATCATCGCGACGGGCCGTTCGGACTATCCGAACCAGGTCAACAACGTGCTGTGCTTCCCGTTCATCTTCCGCGGCGCGCTCGACGTCGGCGCGACGACGATCACGGAAGAGATGAAGCTCGCGTGCGTGCGCGCGATTGCGGAACTCGCCGAAGAAACCGATCAGGGCGATGAAGTGGCGAAGGCGTACGAAGGCCACACGCTCGAATTCGGCCCGGAGTACCTGATTCCGAAGCCGTTCGATCCGCGCCTCATCATCAAGATCGCTCCGGCGGTTGCGCAGGCGGCGATGGATTCGGGCGTCGCGACGCGCCCGATCGCCGATATGGACGCCTACCGCGAGCAGCTTGGCGCGACGGTCTATCGCTCGGGCATGGTGATGCGCCCGGTGTTCGCCGCTGCGAAGGCGAGCCAGGCGCGCATCGTGTTCGCCGAGGGCGAGGACGAGCGCGTGCTGCGCGCCGCGCAGTTCGTGCTCACCGAAAAGATCGCGAAGCCGATCATCGTGGGCCGCCCGTCCGTGGTGGAAATGCGCCTGAAGAAGATGGGCTCGAAGCTGCGCGCGGGCACCGACTTCGAGATCGTCGATCCGGAAGACGATCCGCGCTTCCAGAAGAGCTGGCAGGCCTACCACCAGATCGGCGCGCGCCGGGGCGTCACGCCCGACGTTGCGAAGGCGGCGGTGCGCAAGTTCAACACGCTGATCGGCGCGATCCTCGTGCATCTCGGCGACGCGGACGGCATGATCTGCGGCCTCGTGAACAGCTTCGACTTCCATCTGAATTTCGTCGAGCAGGTGCTCGGCAAGGCAGACGGCGCCGAGAACTACGCGGCGATGAATCTGCTGATGCTGCCGGGCCGCAACCTCTTCATCTCCGACACCTATGTGAACGAAGTGCCGAGCGCCGAGCAACTCGCCGACATGACGATTCTTGCGGCGCGCGAGATCGAGAAGTTCGGCATCACGCCGAAGGTCGCGCTGCTGTCCAGCTCGAACTTCGGCAGCGTGCGCTCGTCCACGTCGCAGCGCATGCAGGCGGCGCGCGAGCTGCTGGCGCAACGTGCGCCGCAGCTCGAAGTGGACGGCGAAATGCACGGCGACGCAGCGCTTTCGGAGGTGATCCGCAAGCAGGCGTTCCCGGGCACGACGCTCGCGGGCGAAGCGAACCTGCTCATCATGCCGAACGTGGAAGCCGCGAACATCGTCTACAACCTGCTGAAGGTGATCGGCGGCGAAGGCGTGACGGTGGGTCCGTTCCTGCTCGGCGCGTCGAAGCCGGTGCATATCCTGACGCCTGCGGCGACCGTGCGACGCATCATCAATATGACGGCGGTCGCTTCGGCGAACGCGGCCGTGAGGAAGGCTGCGGCACGCTAAGCGCGAGCGAGTTGGACTGATGTTGGACCGAGCGCATCTGGCTGCATCTGATCCAGGCGCTCAATGAAAAGGGCGCTCCGTTTTCACGGAGCGCCCTTTGTTTTTACGGCAGCTTCAGCGCTTCAGATAACAACCCATCACGCAGCGTGACGCGCCGCGCCGCCCTGCGGCGAGCGCCACTTGTCGAGCAGCGCCACCCACTTCGCGCGCACGGCTTTCAGGTTGTTCTCCTTCACGTGGCCGTAGCCGCGAATGCCGTCCGGAAGATCCGCCAGTTCGACCGCGAGCGCGAGATTGCCGATGTCGACGCCCTTGATCAATTCGCGCACGAGCGCTTCGTACTCGCCGATCAGCGCGCGTTCGTGACGCCGTTCCTCGGTGCGGCCAAACGGATCGAGCGCCGTGCCGCGCAGGAACTTCAGCTTCGCGAGCACGCGCATGGCGGTGAGCATGCGCGGGCCGTACTGCTTCTTCAGCAGATGGCCCTTGTCGTCGTGCTTTGCGAACGAGGGCGGCGCGAGGTGGAAGTTGAGCTTCCAGTCGCCTTCGAAGCTCGCCTTCAGCTTCTCGATGAACGCGGGATCGGTATAGAGGCGCGCGACTTCGTACTCGTCCTTGTACGCCATCAGCTTGTGCAGGTTCTTCGCGACGGCTTCGGTCAGCGCGAACTGGCCATCTGCCCGGTCGAGCTTGCCTTCCGCCGCGCGCACGTCCGCGACCAGCGCGCGATAACGCGACGCGTAGGCGTCGTTCTGGTACGCGGCGAGATACTGCGCGCGCTTCTCGATCAGTGCGTCGAGCGCCTTCGGCGTGTGCAGCGAGACGATCTTCGCGCCCGTGTCGTCCATCGCCTGCTGCTGTGCTGCGGGTTGCTTGACGAGCGCGTCGACTGCGGCGCGGTCGTGCGCCGTGCGGCGGCCCCACTCGAACGCCGCGAGGTTCTTCTCCACCTGCACGCCGTTCAGCTCGATCGCGCGCGTGAGCGACGCATGCCCGAGCGGCAGCCAGCCGCGCTGCCACGCGTAGCCGAGCACGAACGGGTTCGTGTAGATCGCGTCGCCGAGCAGCGCGACCGCGTAGCGATTCGCGTCGATGGCGACGACATTGTCCGTGCCTGCCGCGGCGCGCACATCGGCTTCGGTGTTCGTGCCCGGGAACCGCCACTTCGGGTTCTTGATGAACTCCGCAGTCGGCGTGGGCGCGCTGTTGAGCACGACGCTGGTCTGGCCGACCTGCATGCGCGAGACGCAGTCGTCGCTGGCGGTCACGATGGCGTCGCAGCCGATCACGAGCTTCGCCTCGCCCATGGCGATGCGGGTCGCGTGGATGTCGTCGGGCCGGTTCGCGATCTGCACGTGGCTCATCACCGCGCCGCCCTTCTGCGCGAGGCCGGTCACGTCGAGCACGGTCACGCCCTTGCTCTCCAGGTGCGCGGCCATGCCGAGCAGCGCGCCGATCGTCACGACGCCGGTGCCGCCCACGCCCGTCACGAGCACGCCATAGGGCCGCGCGAGCGCGGGGATGTCGGGCGTCGGCACGGCCGGCATCGTGTCGTTCGCGACGCTGCTCGCGCTTGGCTTGCGAAGCTGTCCGCCGACGACGGTCACGAAGCTCGGGCAGAAGCCCTTCACGCAGGAATAGTCCTTGTTGCAGCTCGACTGGTTGATCTGACGCTTCGTGCCGTACTCGGTATCGACCGGCTCGACCGACAGGCAGTTCGACTGCACCGAGCAGTCGCCGCAGCCTTCGCAGACGGCCTCGTTGATCACGACGCGCTTCGCCGGATCCGGATACGTGCCGCGCTTGCGGCGGCGGCGCTTTTCGGTGGCGCAGGTCTGGTCGTAGATCAGAATCGTCGTGCCGGCGATCTCGCGCAGTTCGCGCTGGATCGCGTCGAGCTGATCGCGGTGATGGATCGTGACGCCCGGCGCGAGCGAAGTCACGCCGTCGTACTTCTCGGGCTCGTCGGTGACGATCACGATTTTCGCGGCGCCTTCCGAGGCGAGCTGATGCGTGATCTGCGGCACGGTGAGCACGCCGTCCACGGGCTGGCCGCCCGTCATCGCGACTGCGTCGTTGTAGAGGATCTTGTAGGTGATGTTCGCCTTCGACGCGATGGCCGCGCGAATCGCGAGCAGACCCGAGTGGAAATAGGTGCCGTCGCCGAGGTTGGCGAACACGTGCTTGTCGTTCGTGAACGGCGCCTGGCCGACCCACGCCACGCCTTCGCCGCCCATCTGGCTGAAGGTGCTGGTGCTGCGGTCCATCCAGGTGGTCATGTAGTGGCAGCCGATGCCGGCCATCGCGCGCGAGCCTTCCGGCACGTTCGTCGACGTGTTGTGCGGGCAGCCCGAGCAGAACCACGGCTTGCGCTCGACCTGCACGCGCGGCTTCGCGAGCGCCTTTTCCTTGGCCTCGATCACGGCGATGCGCGAGGCGATGCGCGCGCGCACGTCGGAGGGCAGATCGAACTTGTCGAGGCGCGTGGCAATGGCCTTGGCGATGATCGCGGGCGAGAGTTCGTAGTGCGCGGGCAAGAGCCAGTTGCCCATCGGCACCGACCATTCGCCGCCGGCGCCGTCCTTCTCGTCGAACTTGCCGTACACGCGCGGACGCTGGGCGTCGGGCCAGTTGTACAGCTCTTCCTTGATCGCGTATTCGAGGATCTGACGCTTTTCCTCGACCACGAGAATCTCTTCGAGACCGCGCGCGAACGCCTGGGCGCCTTGCGCTTCGAGCGGCCACACGCAGCCGACCTTGTAGAGCCGCACGCCGATGCGCGAACAGGTTTCGTCGTCGAGGCCGAGATCGGTCAGCGCCTGGCGCACGTCGAGATAGGCTTTGCCGCCGGTCATGATGCCGAAGCGCGCATGCGGCGAATCGATTTCGACGCGGTCGAGCTTGTTGGCGCGCACGTACGCGAGGGCCGCATACCACTTGTAGTCGAGCAGACGCGCTTCCTGGACGAGCGGCGGATCGGGCCAGCGGATGTTGAGCCCGCCTTCGGGCAGGACGAAGTCGCCCGGCAGGATGATGTCGGTGCGATGCGGGTCGATCTCGACCGAAGCCGACGATTCGACCACGTCGGTCACGCACTTCATGGCGACCCAGAGGCCGGAATAGCGGCTCATGGCCCAGCCGTGCAGGCCGAAGTCGAGGTATTCCTGGACGTTCGACGGGAACAGCACCGGCAGGCCGCAGGCCTTGAAGATGTGCTCCGACTGGTGCGCGAGTGTCGACGACTTCGCGGCGTGGTCGTCGCCCGCGAGCACGAGGACGCCGCCGTGACGGGAAGAACCCGCCGAATTGGCGTGCTTGAGCACGTCGCCGCAGCGGTCGACGCCGGGGCCCTTGCCGTACCACATCGAAAATACGCCGTCGTATTTTGCCGACGGGTAGAGATTCACCTGCTGCGACCCCCAGACGGCGGTGGCGGCGAGGTCTTCGTTGACGCCGGGCTGGAAGACGATTCCGTGACCGGCGAGGTGCTGTTTGGCTTTCCAGAGCGACAGGTCGAGACCGCCGAGCGGCGAGCCGCGATAGCCGGAGATGAACCCCGCCGTATTGAGACCTGCTGCTTTGTCGCGTTCCTGTTGCAGCATCGGCAGGCGGACCAGCGCCTGGATGCCGCTCATGTACGCGCGGCCGCGATCGAGCGTGTATTTGTCGTCGAGCGTGACAGAAGCTAGTGCGGCTTCGAGCGAAGCACGCTGACCAGCGTCGAGCGGGGCATTCATTATTTGTACTCCTCCATCCACCATCGTTTTGGGATCGCCAGAACTCAGTGCCTCGACATCTTGTGAATGCTTTGGCCTGGCGCGCCATATTGGCGTGTTTTTTCCGATAGTAGCAGTGGGGCAAACCCGCCGCTGGCGCCGGAAATCGGCTGAAACCCTTATTCCACGGCGATTTTGTGCGATTCACGCGCCTTCGAGGCGCCGCCCAGGTGTTGTAACAATGGATGTATCGGAATGCCGCGCGGCGTAACAGCGTGTAAAACCTGCACTCTGACAGAACTGGTCTTGATATTTCTGTCTAACGGAATCACCTGTGCATTTCGCGCAGCGCCCCAGGCAGTCAATGGGGTACGACCGCAACAGGCGCAACAGACGCCACAGGCAGCCTCAAAAAGGAGTACAGCATGAACAACCGACACATCCAGACCTTCCTGACGGTCTCGGCCGCTTTCTTCGCGATGAACACGCCGCTGCTGGCGAACGCGCGCAGCCAAAGCGGCGCCGGTGAAACGAACCGTCCCGCGCAGTGCGCGCGGGCCGATGTCAGGCTCACGGCGGCATCGACCGCTTTGATCGCCGGCCGGAAAGCCTGACGCTTTCCGCGACTTATTCACGCGTTTTCCATGACGCTGCGCTGATCCGCGCGGCGTCCCACCCACGAAAGGAGCCCGCTGCCGGGTGTGCGGCAGCAGGCTCCAGAAAGACAAAAAGGGCGAAGATCGGCTGATCTTCGCCCTTTTTGCTTGTGCGTTGGCGGCAGTTACGTCCGCCGCTATGTCCGTAGTCAAGTCTTGTCGTGCACGACGCCGCGACGAATCTGGTCGAGCTCGATCGATTCGAACAGCGCCTTGAAATTGCCCTCGCCGAAGCCCTGATTGCCCTTGCGCTGAATGATCTCGAAGAAAATGGGGCCGATCTGGTTGGCGGTGAAGATCTGCAGCAGCAGGTCGCCGGGTGCACCGTCGATCAGGATCTTGCGCTTTTTCAGTTCGGCGAGCGGCTCGCCGTGGTTCGGGATGCGGCGGTCCACGAGTTCGTAATAGGTGTCGATGGTGTCGAGCAGCGCGATATTCGACGCGCGCACGCCGTCGACGGTCCGGTAGATATCGCTGGTGCCGAGCGCGATGTGCTGGATGCCTTCGCCGTGATAGGCCTCGAGGTATTCCTGGATCTGGCCCGGGGTTTCCGACCCTTCTTCGTTGATCGGAATGCGGATCTTGCCGCACGGCGAGGTCATGGCCTTCGACTTCACGCCGGTCACCTTGCCTTCGATGTCGAAGTAGCGGACTTCGCGGAAGTTGAACAGGCGTTCGTAGAACTCGGCCCACTCGTTCATGCAGCCGCGGTGAACGTTGTGTGTCAGGTGGTCGATATAGGTGAGGCCGTGGCCGACCGGATGCTGGTTGGCGCGGGGGA
Organism: Paraburkholderia sp.; assembly: GCF_004298475.1. GTDB lineage: Bacteria > Pseudomonadota > Gammaproteobacteria > Burkholderiales > Burkholderiaceae > Paraburkholderia > Paraburkholderia denitrificans. The sequence goes on from NZ_SCRP01000013.1 coordinate 8,864, forward strand.
TCGGTTCGAAGTCGACGTCGTAGATGTCGATATCGCCGATGCTGCCCGGGGCGGCGCCGTTCTTGCCGCGCCAGCGGTCGACGAAATAAATCAGCGAGTCGCCCACGCCCTTGATCGCGGGGATGTTCAGCTCCATCGGGCCGGTTTTGTTGTCGAAGCCCCAGGCGCCGCATTCGAGCGCGTGCGCGTAGGCCTTTGCGGCGTCGCGCACGCGAAAGGCGATGGCGCAGATCGACGGACCGTGCAGGCGGGCGAAGCGCTGGGCGAACGAATCGGGTTCGGCGTTGACGATGAAGTTGATGCCGCCCTGGCGATACAGCGTGACGTTCTTGTGGCGGTGACGCGCGATGGCGGTAAAGCCCATTTGCTCGAACAGCTTACCGAGCGCTTTTGGGTCGGGTGCGGTGTATTCGATGAACTCGAACCCGTCGGTGCCGACGGGGTTGTCCCAGGTGGAAATCTGCATGTTTGTCTCCTGTGTCGGCCAGAGTTGGCGCTTTAGCGCTTACTCTGGCCCCACGCACAGCGCGTCGGCTGGAGTTAGCGCTTTAGCGCCTACTCTGGTCCCACGCACAGCGCGTCGGCTGGAGTTAGCGCTTTAGCGCCTACTCTGGTCCCACGCAAAACGGTCAACCAGACTTAGCGCTTCAGCACTTGTTCTGATCCCATGCTAGCGGCGCGATTCGGGTGAAAACTTGCGAACTTGACCGTGTGGGTTGGAGATTGCGCTATAAACTGCCATCAAATGGCCCATGAAAGGCAGAACATGGCGAATATCGAACTGGACGCAATCGACCGCCGGATTCTCGCGATCCTTCAGGAGAATGGGCGGCTCTCGAATCAGGACATTGCGGAGCGCGTGAACCTGTCGCCGAGCCCGTGCTTACGCCGCATCCGCCGGCTGGAGGACAGCGGCGTGATTCGCGGTTATGTGGCGCTGCTCGATCCGCAGAAGCTGGGGCTCGATTTGCTGGCCTACGTGAACGTGCGGCTAGAAAAGCGGGGCGGCCCGGCTGTGACGCGTGAGGGACTCGTGGGCCGCACCGCCGCGACGCACGCCGAACTGTTCCGCGCGGCGGTGCAGGCCTGGCCGGAAGTCGTGGCCTGCCACGCGATGACGGGCGACATGGACTACCTGCTGCGCGTACAGGTGGAGGATATGGCGCACTTCTCGCGCTTCGTGCAGGAGCAGTTGCTGCACCATCCGTCGGTGATCGACGTGAAGACGAGCTTCTCGCTGGCGGCGATCAAGGAAACGACCGCTCTGCCGATCCTCTGAGCGCGGGTGCTACTGCCGGTACTCGCGCAAAAAAAAATCGGCCGAAGCCGCTTTTTTCGCTACTGGTAGGGCGCCCGGAGGGCGCTCAGGCCGCGATGGTTTGCGGCAGGATCGCTTCGATCAGCTTCGAAGCCTGGCGAGCCTGACGCTTGATCGCGTAGTCGAACGCCGCGGCTTGCTCCTGGATCATTTCCGAAATGATGCTGCTCTGGTCAGCCGGTTCCAGCGACAGATATGCGTCGGCTTCGCCGTAGGCGTATTCGATCTTCATGCCCGACTTCCTGGCGATGTGCATCATCGTCGAATTGCGCGAGAGGCAATGCATGTAGAGCGTCGTCACGTGGGTGTTGCGGCTGCGGATCGCCGCGCGCTCGAACAGCTTCGAACCGATTCCCTGGCCGCGCGCGCTTTCGAGCACGGAGACGCCGAATTCCGCGGTGCGGCCATTGCCGTCTGCCGGCAGATAGGCGAGGTGGCCGACGCCGACCAGTTCCAGTTGACAATCGAACACGCCGAACACGGTGTCGCGCGTGAAGTCCATCGACCCGACGTACTTCTCGATCACGTGGTCCGGCGCGGCCTGGCCGAAGCGCAGCAGCCGGTCGTCGATGGCGAGGGCGAGGAAGTGGCCGAGCAGGCGCTTGCGGTCGGCCGAGGTGAGGACGCGCACCATGACAGGCGACTGACCGGACGACAGCGTATGGCCGGACGGCAGAATCGGCTCGTTCGCTTGCGTCGTAATCGTGTTCATGGGCGGGTTCTCCTTGGCATGCGGGCGCATGATGCGTCGCAAAAACAGATTCTAGCGGAAACCCTGGGGTCGAGCTAGGGAAAACCCCGATTTCCGACCCGAATGTTGATACTAATTCACAGACGAATTGTCGCAGTCCATTGATTCCACGGGTTTAATTATTTTGAAGGGAAGCCGTGGATGAGTGCGCTGTCACTGGGATGTCATGTTGCATCGCAGCAAATGATCCGGCTCAAACCCATGGCCGAAGCGGGTTTCATGCGGTTTGCATTCCATGATCGATCACGCCGATCACCTGTTCGGCGAAGTCGCGGTAGCCCATCCGGCCCCCCGGCTTCAGCCACGTGAAGGTCCAGTTGATCATGCCGAACACCATCATCGTCAGCGCCGTCTGGTTCTCGGTGCTCACGCGCCCGGGGTAGGCGCGCGCAAGCTGGCGCGCGAACGCGGCGACCACGTCGCGCTGGCGGTTCAGGATAATCTCGCGCTGCGCGTCCTCAAGGTACTTCACGTCGTTGAGCAGCGCGACGTGGCGGCTGTGCGACGTCTCGTATTCGGCAAGGAACGCACGGATCAGCTCGGCAAACGTCTCGCGTTCGTCGAGGCCCTGCCGCTGGCTTGCGCCTTCCACCTCCGCGATGATCAGCATCAGCCGCTTCGTATAGCGGTCGAGCAGATCGAAGAGGATCGCTTCCTTACTCTCGTAATAGTGGTAGAGACGGGCCTTCGACGTGCCGCTCGCCGCTGCGAGATCGGACATGGACGTGCTCGGATAGCTCGTCTGCGCGAACTTCGCGGCGGCGAGGTCGAGGATCTGCTCGCGTTGCGTTTCGTGATCGGGCGCTCGGGTGCGGGCCATGATGTCAGCGGGGGAGAGAGGGGGGCGCAGGTACGTGCGTGGCGGCCATCGACGCGGGCGATGCGGGCGACGCGGGCGACGCGGGCGGCTGGGTCAGCGCACGTGCGGCGGACATGTCGTCGCGCAGGCCCAGTTCACCGGCCGCCGCGAGTTCGTGGAGGCGCCACAGCACGATCCGCTCGCACACCGTCGCGTCCGCGTCGAAGGACCGCAGGGCGGCCGTGATGGCAGCCGGCGCGAGCCACGGCTCGTGCGCAGCGCCCAGGATCGCGACGATCGACTGATCGAGGTCGGCCCAGGTGCCGCTCGTGAACGTATTGTCGTGCCAGTGGCGCGTCTCGCCGTTCGCGAACTTCGTCTCCTGCCATTCCAGCGCGAGCCGCGTGATACGCAGCACCGAGATCGGCGCGGCGTCGGGAAGGCGCGCGCGCAGCCGTTCTACGGCGGCATCGCCCGCGACATCGCTGTCGGCGAGGCGCACCTCGTTCAGGCGCTGCGGCGCGTTGCGCAGCCGGTAGCAGATGCGCCGCAGCGTCAACTGGTCACTGGCAGCATTCGTGTGCCAGATCACCACGTTAGAGTCGTCGGCTTCGAGGGCGACGAGCGCCGCGCAGTCGCGCGCAGTCAGCAACTCTGTCAGCGTCTCGGGCTCGTTATCGAGCCCCTGCCAGAACGCCGCGCGCTGCGCCGCGCCCCGGTCGCTGGCTTCGTCGATATCGCGTAGCGGGCCGACGGTGAGATCGTCGGGTAGCGCGACCACGCGATCAGTGCGGCCGTTTGCGTCGAGCGCCTGGCGCAGCGCCGCCGCAACGGGCTCGCCATGGGTGAGGTGAATCGTGGTCATCGGCGGCTCATCGCAATCAGGGGATACCGGAATAAAAAAGGACCGCCCGCTATCCGGATTTGTACCGGTCGCGGGCGGCCCCTAGTGTAAGCGGATCGCCTGAGGGCTGAAAGCGTACTGTGGCTTAAGCTTATCGTTCGTCGTAACTGACGACGATCCGGTCGCTCACCGGATGACACTGACAGGTCAGCACGAAGCCATCCTTCAGTTCCTGCGCTTCCAGCGTGTAGTTCCGGTCCATCTTCACAACGCCCTCGAGCACCTTCGCGCGGCAGGTGCAGCACACCCCGCCCTTGCACGCGTACGGCAGCGCCAGACCCGCGTGCAGCCCCACGTCGAGCAGGCTCGCGCCCTCGTAGGGCAGGCGCAGCCTGCGCGTTTTGCCGTCGAGCACGATTTCCAGCTCCGCCGCCGGGGTGTCCGCGGCAATCTCGACCGGCGGCACGCCCGCCTGCGGCAGCGGCGTGCCAAAGCGCTCGACGTGCACGTTCTGCGCCGCCACGCCCGCCGCCTTCAGCGCCGCTTCGGCCGCATCCATCATCGGCGCGGGACCGCAGATGAACGCCTCGTCGATCTCGGCGGGCGGCAGCAGCGTGTCCAGAAACGCCGCGCACTTCGCCTGGTCGAGCACGCCGTTGAAGAGTTCGACCTCCTGCCGGTCGTCGGAGAGCACGTGGTAGAGCACGAAGCGGCTCATGAACCGGTTCTTCAGGTCTTCGAGTTCCTCGGCGAACATGATCTGGTCGACGCTGCGGTTGCCGTAGACCAGCGTGAACGCGCTGCGCGGCTCCAGCTCCAGCGTCGTCTTGATGATCGCGAGCACCGGCGTGATGCCTGAGCCGCCCGAAAACGCCACGTAGTGTTTGCCGTGTTCCGCGTTCAGGTGCGTGAAGAAGCGCCCGTCGGGCGTCATCACGTCGATTTCGTGCCCCGGCGCAAGCTGGTCGAATGCGAAGTTCGAGAAGCGCCCGCCGCGCACGCGCTTGATGCCGATGCGCAACTCGCCGTCGCGGTCGTAATCGGTCACGCCCACGCAGATCGAGTACGAGCGGCGCGTCTCCTCGCCGTCGATATGGGTCTTGAGCGTGACGAACTGCCCCTGCGTGAAGCGGTACGCCTCGCGCAGCGCAGGCGGAACCTCGAACGCGACGGAGACCGCATCCGCGGTTTCGGGCCGCACTTCACGGATACGCAGCGAATGGAATTGCGGAGTGGCCATATCAGTACGGTTTGAAGTAGTCGAAGGGTTCGCGGCAGTCGTTGCAGCGGTACAGCGCCTTGCAGGCGGTCGAGGCGAATTGCGCCAGGCGCTCGGTGCGCGGCGAGCCGCAGTGCGGGCAAACCGGCGCGGAGCGCGGCACGAAGGTGAGCGGCTGCTCGTGCAGCGCCTGCGCGCCGCCGCCGCACGGGCCCGTGGGCGGCGCGATGCCGAACGCGCGCAGCTTCTCGCGCGCCGCCGCGCCGATCCAGTCGGTGGTCCAGGCGGGCGTGAGCGCCGTCTCGATGCGGTAGGGCGCAAGACCCGCGCTGTCGAGCGCGCGCGCGACGTCCTCGGCGATTTGCGACATCGCCGGGCAGCCCGAATAGGTCGGCGTAATGACCACTTCGATCCGGCCGTCGACGCCGCGGCGCACCGCGCGCAGGATGCCCAGTTCGCGGATCGAGACGACCGGAATCTCCGGATCGGGCACCGATTCGAGCGCTTCCCAGGCGCGGGCGAGCGCGTGGTCCGACGTTGCGTCCAGCTTTGCGTCTATCTTTGCCTCGGTCGTTGCCTGCATCGTGACTTCCTCCTGAAGCGGTCTCACGTAGCCTCGCGCGTCCTTACCAGCACGCGCCCGGATGCTGGCGCGCGAGGCTCTGCATCTCGGCGAGCACGTAGCCCATGTGCTCTGAATGCTCGCCGAGCTTGCCGGTCGTCACGTGTGCGACCGGTGCGGGCAGCGCGAGCGTCGCCTCGTCGATGGCGGCTTCCACGTCGGCGCGCCAGGCCGCCTCGAACTGCGCGGTGAGCGGCGCAATGCCCGCTTCGGCGACGCCCGTCTCCACGGCATCGGTGCTGAAGAACTCGCGCGTGTACGGCATCAGCCAGTCGAGCGCGGCCTGCGCGCGGCGGTGCGATTCGTCGGTGCCGTCGCCGAGGCGCACCAGCCAGTCGCGCGCGTGGTGGACGTGGTAGCGCGTCTCCTTGAGCGAGCGCTCGGCAATCGCCGCGAGCTGCGCATCGGCCGATTGCAGCAGCGCGCTCCACAAATGCGCCATCAGCGTCGCGTAGAGAAAATTGCGCACGATCGTCACGGCATAGTCGTTGGCTGCGTGAACGGTGCCCGCGAGCGGGCCGAAGTGCGGCAGCTCGGCGAGCGTGTAGTTCCTGAACTCGCGCTCGTCGCGGAAGTAGGCGTAGTCGTCCTCGGTGCGCTCGGGGCCGCCGCGCGCCTTCTCCAGCGTCGCGGCGTGCGTGTAGAGCAGGCGCGCCTGACCGATCAGATCGAGGCTCATGTTGGCGAGCGCAATGTCCTCCTCGAGGACCGGGCCGTGGCCGCACCATTCCGTGTTGCGCTGAGCGAGGATCAGCGCCGTATCGGCGAGGCGAAGCACGTAGGCGAGATGTTCGGGCGTGGGCGTCGTCATGTCGTGCGCTCGTCTATTACATGTGGTTGACTTCGTCGGGCAGCGTGTAGAACGTCGGATGCCGGTAGATCTTGTCGCCGGCCGGCTCGAACAGCTCGGCCTTCTCGTTCGGATCCGACGCCGTGATCGCCGCGGACGGCACCACCCAGATGCTCACGCCTTCCTGGCGGCGCGTGTAGACGTCGCGCGCCATGTGCAGCGCCATCGATGCATCCGCCGCGTGCAGGCTGCCGCAGTGCTTGTGGTCGAGCCCCTGCTTGCTGCGCACGAACACTTCCCAGATCGGCCATTCCTTGTTCATTCCTGCTCTCCTTTGATGTCTGCGTCGGCCTGTTTCGGCCTCGATCGGCCTGTATCGGCGAGCGTCGGTGCTCGCCGCCCGCAACCGGTTGCGGCGGGCTCAGGCCGCGTGCTGTTGCGCACGCCCGATCTGCTTTTGCGCGTGGGCGAGCGCGGCTTCGCGCACCCAGGCGCCCTCGTCGTGCGCCTTCACGCGCGTGGCGAGGCGTTCGCGGTTGCACGGGCCGTCGCCGTTCACCACGCGCCGGAATTCTTCCCAGTCGATCGCGCCGTAGTCGTAGTGGCCGCGCACTTCGTTCCACTTCAGGTCCGCGTCGGGCAGCGTCACGCCCAGCACGCGCGCCTGCTCGACGGTGGCGTCGACGAACTTCTGGCGCAGGTCGTCGTTCGAGATGCGCTTGATGCCCCATTTCGTCGACTGATTGCTGTGCACCGACTCGGCATCGCCCGGACCGAACATCATCAGCACCGGCCACCACCAGCGGTTCACCGCCTGCTGGACGAGCGCGCGCTGCGCGTCGGTGCCCTGCATCATCGCGAGCAGCGCATCGAACCCCTGGCGCTGATGGAACGACTCCTCCTTGCAGATGCGCACCATGGCGCGCGCGTACGGGCCGTAGCTGCAGCGGCACAGCGGAATCTGGTTCATGATCGCCGCGCCGTCGACGAGCCAGCCGATCACGCCGACGTCCGCCCAGGTGGGCGTCGGGTAGTTGAAGATGCTCGAATACTTGGCCTTGCCGGCGTGCAGGGCATCGACGAGCTGTTCGCGCGAGACGCCGAGCGTTTCGGCCGCGCTGTAGAGATACAGGCCGTGGCCGCCCTCGTCCTGCACCTTGGCGAGCAGGATCGCCTTGCGCTTGAGACTGGGCGCGCGCGAGATCCAGTTGCCCTCGGGCAGCATGCCGACCACCTCGGAATGCGCGTGCTGCGAGATCTGGCGCACGAGCGTCTTGCGGTAGGCGTCGGGCATCCAGTCCTGCGGCTCGATCTTGCCGTCGGCGGCCATGACGGCGTCGAAGCGGGCCTGCTGCGGCGTTGCAGTCGCCATGTCGGGTGCGGCGACGTTGTCGGGGATGTCGAGCGATTGGGTGTACATGGCGGACACTCATTTAAACGTTAGCTATGCGGCGCAGTATAAGCCAACCGACCGGTCGGTAAATGGCTTTTTGCGCTTGCGTAAAAAATCGGCGGATCGGGAGGAGCGCCGAGTGAGTTTTAGCGAGTCGGATGGGAGTTGCGCAGTCTGGGCCGGGTAGTTCGCAATGCAGCCGAGTTTTTTCGCTCCGTTAGCGAGATCGACGGTGCCTCGCGCGTGGCGTCGGGCACAATCGACGTTTTGCTCCTGCCTTTCCTGCCGGATGAAGCTTTCCTTCTCGAGCGTTGCGGCTGGCGCCGCGCTTTTTGTCGCGATGGGCATTGCCGCGCCGGCAGAAGCCGACCAGCCGTCGGCGACATGGGTAACGAGCTGGGCGACGGCGCTGCAGCCGATTCCGCCACTCGTTGCGCCGCCGCCGCTTTACCGTGCGCCCGATGTTGCAGGTCGCACCATCCGTCAGATCGTGTATCCGACGTTGGGCGGCCGGATCGCGAAGATTCACCTTAGTAACGAGTACGGGCGCGTGCCGCTTGTCATCGAATCGATGGGGATTGCACCTTCGGCGAGCGGCGCGGCGACGAACGCGACGGGTGCTGCGCACGTGACCTTCGGCGGACGGCCGGATGTATCGGTGCCGCCAGGTGGTGAACTGGACAGTGATCCGGTAGCGATCGATCTGCGCGCCGGTGCGCCTTACGCGATAAGTTCCTACATGGGGCCTCACCAGACGATGACGGCCTGGCATCGGGTGAGCAGTCAGCTGAACTACGTCTCGCCTCCGGGCGACCATGTCGCCGACGCTTCACCCGCCGCCTTCGCCCAGCGCTTCACGCAGTACGCCTGGGTGACGGGATTGGCCGTCGATGCGCCGCAGGCATCGACGGTCGCGGCTATCGGCGATTCGATCACGGACGGAATGCGGTCGTCGCTCAATCGGAACCGACGCTGGCCGGATGCACTGGCGCGGCGCCTTGCGCGCGCGCAGCGGACGGATCTGGCGGTGATCGATCTCGGGATTAGCGGAAACCGCTTGCTGAGCGACTCTCCTTGTTACGGTGAGGCGCTGGAGCGGCGTTTCGAGCGTGACGCGCTGCGCCACCCGGGCGTGAAGACGGTGGTACTGCTTATCGGTATCAACGACATCAATTTCCAGGCGATGCCGGCCCGGGCGGGACTCGACTGCGACGCGCCGCACACGCAAGTGAGTGCGGAAGATCTGATTGCTGGCTACAAGCGCGTGATCGCGCTGGCGCACGCGCGCGGCGTGCGCATTCTTGGCGGGACTTTGACGCCGGCGTCGCTGCCGCCGGCGCGCGAGACAATCCGGCAATCGGTGAATAAATGGATCAGGACCAGCCATGCATTCGCCGACGTAGTCGATTTCGACGTAGCGCTGCGTGATCCCGTTGATCCTGTGCGATTGCGCCGCGAGTACGACAGTGGCGATCACATCCACCCGAGCGATGCGGGTTATATGGCGATGGCTGAGGCTGTGCCGCTGGCAGCGCTCAACGGAAGCCGGTAGAAAATTTTTCTACGCGCCCCTCTTGCGCGATGGGAGGGCTGGGGGGTAAGATTCGCCCCCTTCGCAGTACGGACGTGATGAAACAGGCGTCCGGACGGTGAAGGCCGCCGCAGAAACGGGCGGCGCGGAGTCAGCGGCTTTCGAGCAGTGATGCAAAAA
>NZ_SCRP01000014.1 GCF_004298475.1 Paraburkholderia sp.
CAGGCCAACCCCATCACGCAGGTGCCTGTCGACCAGCTTCTGTTTGAACCGCTCATCGTACTTCGTCATGAAAAACACCCCAAAGGCTGGATCGGCGTCCAACTTTTGGGGTGCAGTTCAACAGTGGGTTTTTTATTCGCTTCCCGTTGCGGCCAGGCGCGCCTACGCACACCCGCCGATAACGATTCCCGCCCACGCGCCATACTCTGCAAAGCGAGACGGCACTACGGGATAGCGCTCTATCGAAGCGGTCCCGATCTGGAACACAATTCGAAACGTCACCTCGGCGGTTCGCGGGCGGCATTCGATGAACACACGGGAGAACGGGTCAATGGATCGCGCCCACGCCAGCACGCCACTTTCACGCTGCCTTCGGCTCGTACTCGGCTGCGCGCCGCTGGCGCTCGTCGCTCATGCGGATGTCGCGGCTCATGCAGGCGAGGCGTTCTCGGTTTCGAGCACGACGATGCATGACGGCGGGCACGTCGCCGCAGCGCAGGTCTTCAACAAGGGCGGCTGCGACGGCGGCAACCGCTCGCCGCAGCTGACGTGGCGCAACGCCCCGGCCGGGACGCGCAGTTTCGCCATCACGATGTTCGATCCCGATGCGCCCGGCCCCGGCTGGTGGCACTGGGCCGTCGCAGACATACCGGCGCGCGTGACGGCGCTGCCGGAGAACGCGAGCGCGTCGGGCGAACTGAAGGCGCTCGGCGCCATCGAAGCCCGCAACGACTTCGATGCCGACGGTTACGGCGGCCCCTGTCCGCCGCCGGGCAAGCCGCATCGCTACGTGATCACGGTGTACGCGCTCAGCATCGACCGGCTCGGCATTCCACAAGGACGCCCCGCTGCCCTGTTCGATCACGAAATTTCGGGGGCCAGGCTCGGCAGCGCGCAGCTCACGGTCACGTACGGACGCTGAAGGCCGGTGAATCGGTGGTCGTGCGCGACGCGCCATTTTTTTCCGGGACGGCCTGCACCTCGATGCGCATCAAGTCTTAAAATACCGTTCCGGCGCCCGACGGGTCAGCACCCGTTGCGCGAGCGCCCCGAACCACCCGCGTTCAGAGAGACTGCAATGAGCACGAAAGTTTTTGTCGACGGACAGGAAGGCACGACCGGCCTGAAGATTTTCGAGTACCTGTCAGCGCGCGCCGACGTCGAGATCCTGCGTATCGACGAAGCGAAGCGCAAGGATGTCGAGGAACGCCGCCGTCTCATCAACGCCTCGGACGTGACGTTCCTCTGCCTGCCCGATGCCGCCTCGCGCGAATCGGCTTCGCTGGTCGAAAACGGCCGCACCGTGCTGATCGACGCGAGCACCGCATTCCGCACGAGCGCCGACTGGGCCTACGGCCTGCCCGAACTCACGCGCCAGCAGCGCGAGCGCGTGCGCAACGCGAAGCGCATCGCCGTGCCGGGCTGCCACGCTTCGGCGTTCGTGCTCGCCATGCGCCCGCTCGTCGAGGCCGGTCTGGTCGGCGCCGATTTCGCGGCCCACGCGTACTCGCTGACCGGGTACAGCGGCGGCGGCAAGAAAATGATCGCGGAGTACGAAGCAGGCGGCAACGCGAAGCTGATGAGCCCGCGCCCTTACGCGCTCGGCCTCGCGCACAAGCACCTGCCGGAGATGGCCGCGCACGGCGGCCTGAAGCTCACGCCGGTGTTCACGCCTGTCGTCGGCCCGTTCTACAAAGGTCTTGCCGTCACGACCTTCTTCTCGCCGCAGCAGCTCACGCGCCGCGCGAAGCCGCAGGACATTCAGGCGCTGTTCGCCGAGTACTATGCGGGCGAGGCATTCGTGCGCGTGGCGTCGTACAACGCCGACGAGAACCTCGATAACGGCGCCTTCGACGTCCAGGCGAACAACGACACGAATCGCGTCGATCTGTTCGTGTTCGGCAACGACGAGCAGTTCGTGACCGTCGCGCGCCTCGACAATCTGGGCAAGGGTGCGTCGGGTGCGGCGATCCAGTGCATGAACCTCGCCATCGGCGCGGCGGAAGACACCGGCCTCAAGGGCTGATTTACCGCACGCGTACCGACATCGGCAGCGCAAAGCAAAACAAAGCAAAACCGGCTCTGCAAAGAGCCGGTTCAGATTGCTGACGAACCCCATGTTTTTCGGAACATGGGGTTTTGTCTTTCAGGCGACGGTGCTGCGAATGCGGGAAAAATGCGGGACGAACGCCGCACAAACGCCGCACGATGGCAGCAAAAAGCGTGCAGAAAAAAAAAGCCCGCCAGGTCGGCGGGCTTAATCCATATCAGAGGAGACATGGAGGAGACGAAATCAGTATAGCCACATTCGTGGTGCGACGCAACATGTAAAGTAGCATGGACCCCAATGTTGTAATTCAACAACATCCAGCCTACTGGCCGATCATCGAGAGTATGAACATCAGCTGATCGAGTCCCACCGGGCGCACCAGATGCACATCGAAGCCCGCCGCCAGCGCTTCGTCGCGGTGGCGCGAGTCGCCCCAGCCGGTCAGCGCAATGAGCAGCCGCATGCGCGTGCCGGTCGCCTCCCGCAGCCGGTGGACGATGGTTGCCGGATCCTCGGCCTGCAACGACAACGCGATGATCGCGACGTCCGGCGCAAAGCGCGCAGCGGCCTCGACCGCATCGTCGAGCGTGCGCGCCACGGCAATCGCATAACCGAGGTCCGTGAGCAGCGTGCCAAGCCCCGTTAGCGACTTCTCGTCGGTATCGGCGATCAGAATGCGCGTTTCCACCCGCCGTCTCCTGCCATTGTGGTTGTCATTCGTCCACTGCCCAGCACGATTCGTTCCGGCGCGCCGCAAGGCCCGCTCCAGCGCACCTCGCAATGTGGCCCGACGCGTCGGCTGCCATTGTCCTCGTCTGCTTTAACCCGCATTGTGCGACACCGAGCACGCGTATGAAGATTGCGCTGCGGCCGCTCCGTTGGCAACCCGTGCCTAAGCAGGCAAATCGCATCGACCCGCCGAATCGACCGGTAAAGCGGCTCCATCGTCGCGACACACCGCACCATCACGCCTCACGCGGCGTCTGCCCGGCGCGCCGCGCAGCAACCTCGCCGAGCACCGCGAAATCACGTTCGCCGTCGCCATGCGCGATGGCGTCGAGCAGGCTGTCGCGCACGACGCTCGCCACCGGCATCGGCGCCGCCACTTCGTCTGCCGCCGCCAGCGCAAGCCGCACGTCCTTGAGACCGAGCCGCGCCTTGAAGAGCGCGGGTTCGTAGCGCCGTTCTGCGATCATCGCGCCATAATCCGCGTACACGGGGCCGGGAAACGGCCCGCCGGCCACCACGTCGAGAAAGTCGCGCATCGCCACGCCGTGCCCCGACAGCAGCGCCGACGCCTCGCCGAGCGTCTCCACCGCCGACGCCAGCATGAAATTCGCCGCCAGCTTCATCACGTTCGCCTGCTGCGGCCGCGCGCCGATGCGCCAGGTTTTCTGGCCGATCACGTCGAATAGCGGCTGCACATGATTGATCGCTTCGGCGGCGCCCGCCGCGACGATCGTCAGTTTCGCGGCCCGCGCGGCGTCCGTGCGGCCCAGCACCGGCGCGGCCACGTATTGCAGGCCGCGCTCGGCATGCGCGCGCGCAAGCTCTCCGGCGAGCGCAACCGAAATCGTCGCCATGTTCACGTGGACGAAGCCGCGCGGGGCCTGGTCGAGCAACGCGGCGTCGACCACATCGCGCAACGCCGCGTCGTCGGCGAGCATCGAAATGACGGCATCACCGGCGAAGGCGGCAGCAGGCGTGGCGACCACCTGCGCTCCGGCTGCGGCGAGCGGCTGCGTGCGCTCCGGCGTGCGGTTCCACACGCGCACCTGATGCCCCGCCTTCAGCAGATTGGCGGCAATCGCGCCCCCCATTTCACCGAGGCCGATAAAACCGATATCCATCTCAAGCTCCTTCAGGGTGAGAACCGGCAGTAGAGCACAGCCATGCGCGCAGTGCAGTCAAACGCGCGCCGACGGTCCCCGTCCGGTGCCATACTGGCCGCATGGTTACCGCCACTTTCCGCTTCTACGAGGAGTTGAACGACTTCCTTGCGCGGCCGCTGCGCCGCCGCGCATTCAGTTGCGCGTGCGCACGCAATGCCACCGCGAAGCACATGATCGAAGCGCTCGGCGTGCCGCACACCGAAGTCGAACTGATCCTCGTGAACGGCGAATCGGTCGGGTTCGAGCATCCGCTTGCGGACGGCGACCGCGTCGCCGTCTATCCGAAGTTCGAGGCGCTCGACATCCGCCCGCTGCTGCGCGTGCGCACGGAGCCGCTACGCGAGTTGCGCTTCGTCGCCGATGCGCATCTCGGCGGCCTCGCGCAACTGCTGCGGCTCGCGGGCTTCGATACGCTCTACGACAACAATTTCCCCGACCAGGAAATCGAAGCGCTCGCCGCCGCCGAGCACCGCGTGGTGCTCACGCGCGACCGCGAACTGCTCAAGCGCCGCACGATCACGCACGGCTGCTACGTGCGCGCGCTGAAGCCGAGCGCGCAACTCGACGAAATCTTCGAGCGGCTGGATCTTGCCGCCAGCGCGCGACCTTTCCGGCTCTGCCTGACGTGCAACGCGCCGCTGCGCCCGATCGAACGCGGCGAAGCGCGTGCGCGCGTGCCGGAGGGCGTATTCGAGCGTCAGACGCGCTTTGTCACCTGCGATGTCTGCCGGCGCGTGTTCTGGGAAGGCTCGCACTGGCAGCGCATGCGCGCGCTGATGGACCACGTCACACGCACTGCGCCGCATATTCGAACGCAGACGCGGACATGAAGCGAAACATATCGGCGATGGACGCCCCCGGTCGAATGCGTACAATGCGCGCCACTGCCTAACATCGGAGCCAACAGCATGGCCATGAAGAAAACCGACCTTGAGAAGAACAAGGCACTCAAACTGATGCAAGCGACGAACCAGGCCGGGCCCGAGCGCTTCGGCAAGGGTTCGACCGCGACGCTGGACCGCCGCGAGCGCCGCAAGCTCGACCAGGCGCAGGGGCTCGTACCGTTCGCCTGCAAGCTCAACGCCGACCTGGTCGTGCAGTTGAAGTCGCGTGCCGAGCAGCATCCCGGCGGCCTGAACGGTCTCCTGACCGAATTGCTCGAACAGGGCCTCGCGCACGACGCGTCGTAACACGCGCGGCGCTGCAAAAGGCGCATCCAGCCGCGAATGGCGCGGGTCGTCCGCAAATGGGGCGGTATTCGTATCGATACGCCTGGCAGACAGCCGCCTTTCAATTCGGATACGATCGAGGTCTGCGCGCACCACGCAGGCGTTGCATGCCAACGCCACCACCTTGAAAACGGTGCCGCGGCAGTCCTCGAATAAAGAGAAATCCGCTTGAAATCCGCCTCCCGCCAACACCTGCGCGCCAATCTGATGATGCTGGCGGCCGCCATGATCTGGGGCTCGGCCTTCGTCGCCCAGCGACTGAGCCTCGACGCCATCGGCCCGTTCCTCTTCACGGGTTTGCGTTTCCTGCTTGGCGCCGCCGTCGTCTCGACATTCGTGTTCGTCCTGCGCCGGCCCGCGCGCCGCACGGCAGACGCCGCGCCGCCGCGCCTCTTCGACGCCGCCCTGCTGCGCGCGGGCGTCCTGCTCGGCCTGTTGCTCGCCGTCGCCATTTCCCTCCAGCAGATCGGCCTTCGCTACACGTTGATCGCCAATGCGGGCTTCATCAGCTCGCTCTACGTGGTCATCGTGCCCCTGATCGGCGTCTTGCTGCGTCATCGCACGGGTCCCGGCACGTGGCTCGGCGCCGCGCTGGCCGCAGTCGGGCTCTATCTGCTCAGCATCAACGAGCATTTCTCGATCATGTACGGCGACTGGTACCAGCTCGGCTGTGCAATCGTGATCTCGATCCAGGTGATGCTCGTGGGCCGCTACGCGCCGCGCCACGATCCGCTCGCCCTGTCCATCGTGCAGTTCGTCACGTGCGGGGTCGCGTGTCTCGCGATCGGCCTCGTGCGCGAACCGCTGCAGCTCGCGAGCCTCGTGCGCGCCGCGCCCACGATCCTGTATGGCGGCGGACTTTCAGTAGGCGTCGCCTACACGATTCAGGTGGTCGCCCAGCGCTACGCGGCACCCGCGCATGCCGCTGTGATCTTCAGCATGGAAGGCGTATTCGCCGCGCTGGCGGGTTGGGCCGTGCTCGGCGAAACGATGACGGCGCGCGCGCTCACGGGCTGCGCGTTGATGCTGGCGGGCCTGCTCGCATGCCAGTTGCTTCCCTCAGGACGCATGCTCACCGAATCGGAGCAGCGGCAACCGGCCGAACCGGCCTGATTCACGACGTTTCTCTCCACGAGCGCGCGCTCGCGCGCTTGCTCCGATCATCGCGCGGCATTAGCCGCCAGCCATCATCCGGGTAACCGTATCGGCGAGGTTATGCAGGCCGGCCGTCGCCGGTTTGGCCTCCACCACGCCGAAGCATTCGGTGCGCTTCGGCGCCGGATCGACGACGAAATTGCGCCTGTGCTTCCCGAGGCGTTCGGGCGGCAGCAGCCGCTCGGGCGGAATCACCTCGAACGCCGTCCCGACGGCGATGAACAGATCATCCGCCGTCATCGACTGCTGAACGCGCCAGAGCGTCTCGTATTCGGGCGCAGCCTCGTTGAAGAACACCACGCCGGGCTTCACGCTGTCCGCCTGGCCGCACGACGGGCACGCCGCCTGCGGATCGAGCGTCTCGCCGGTCATCGGAAAGCGGTGGTCGCAGTCGGTGCACAGGAGCGAAACCATGTCGCCGTGCAGGTGCGTGACCTGACGCGCGCCGGCCTGCTCCAGCAGATCGTCGATGTTCTGCGTGATCAGATGCACGCGCTGCGTGCCCCACGTCTCCTGCCATTCGGCCAGCAGCCGATGGGCGTCGTTGGGGCGCGCGCCCGCGCATTCGGCAAGGCGCCGGTTGTAGAAGCGGAACACGGCCGGCCGGTTGCGACGCCAGGTCAGGTAGTTGCACACCTCGTCCATATTCTCGTGCGTCCAGATGCCATCGCCCGTGCGAAACGTCGAGATGCCGCTTTCCGCCGAGAGGCCCGCCCCCGAAAACACGTACATGTGGGGCTTGCGCCGTTGTTGCAGTTCGACCAATTTCGTCTCCAGGTGGGATCGGCGCCATTATGACGCCGCGCCGCGCGCCGGACAGCGCGGCATGCAACGCTTTCGACTGCACGCGCCAATGCGCTTCGCGGGGACGGTTCGAAGGAGATGGGCTAAAGCTTGCGCAGGGCCACGCCCGGCAGCTTTAACGGAAGAGACAACTGATCGGATGATCAGCAAAAAGCAGGGAAAAAAAGGATCGGGCGCAACGCAATGCCACTGCTCCGGGGAAAAGCAGGGACAGCTCGTATTAACGCGAGCCGGATCTGTTCGATACGCGCTGTCGCGGCCCAGGGGAAAACAGCGACAGCGCGTATCGACGCAAACCGGACTCGGGCGCCCGATCAAAGTGGAGAACCGGAATCAGCCGGGCGTGGATATCGTCATTTCCACGCCCGGCCACTCTGTTTACCGGTGTCTTTCCCGCTCACAGGGTGGGTCGGGGAAGTTCACGGAACACAGTAAAAGCCTGACTGATGCGGTCGCCGCCCGCGACGAAGCCGCACAGCTTGCCGGCCGCATCGAACGCACGGGCGAGCATGCCGCTCGCATTCCATTCGGACTGCCACGACAGACCTTCGCCGTTCGTGCGGCCCGCCAGCTGCAGCGGATAAACCGGGGTCTTCACGCGCACCATCATGTGCGGCAGCACGAGCGGCGTCGGCTTGCCGAGCAGCGTTGCCGCGAGTGCGGTCGCGCCGAGCAAGGCGGGCTGCAGGAAAGGCATGAGCTTGCCCTGCTTTTCCGCGCCGTCGCCGAGCGCGTAGATATCGGGCACGCTGGTGCGCAGGTGGTCGTCGACGGCAATGCCGCGCCGGACTTCGATCCCCGCCGCGCGGGCGAGCGACACTTCCGGCGCAAGGCCGACCGCCGCGAGGACGAGGTCATGCCGGCTCGTCGTGCCGTCGGTCATGCTGACGTCGAAACCGTCGTCGGCCGCCGCGATGGCCTGCACGCCACGGCCCAGTTGCAGCCGCACCCCCGCCGTCTTCAGCGCTTCGATCAGCGGCTGGCTCAAGGCAGCGGGCAGCAGCGCGGAGAGCGGGCTCGCGGCGTTGTCGACGAGCGTCACCTCACGGCCGGTCGTGGCGATGTCCATGGCGAGTTCCGTGCCGATCAGGCCCGCGCCCAGCACGAACACGCGGCGCGCCGTCGCCAGTTGCGGCTCCAGCTTCGCGAATTCGTCGAGGCTGTTGAGCGTGTACATCAGATCCGATCCGGGAAATCCAGGCCGCACCGCGCGCGCGCCGGTAGCGAGCACGAGCTGCTCGTAGGCGCTCTCGCCCTCCGACGTTACCAGGACGCGGCGCACCGTATCGATGGACTCGACCCGGCACCGCGCCTGCAGCGTGACGTTCAGCTCGGCGGCGAACGCCTCGCCCGAGCGCGACGGCAAGCCGGTAGCCGTGGTGGCGCGGCTCGCCACGTGGCTCAGGTCCGGCTTGTTGTATTCGTCGCCGTTGCAGGCGGTGATGATGCGTACCGGCACCTCCGCGTCGTGCTTGCGAATGTTGCGGACGAGTTGTTGGGCAGCGAAGCCGCTGCCGATGATCGTAATAGCGCGTTTCATGCTGCAGCCTTCTCCTGAACAGGTTCGAACACGGCTTTACCGATGCCGCAGCCGGGGCAGAGGAACGTATCGGGCACGTCCTCCCAGGGCGTGCCGGGCGCGACCAGTTGATCGGGCTCGCCCAGCGCGGGGTCGTAAATCCACTGGCACACGGTGCACACCATGCAGCCGCCGCAGGACGAAGCAGCCGCGCCGGTGGCGGCGGGCGCCTTGGCTGCGGGGGCAGCGGCGGCCGCAGTGGCGGCGGCTGCTACGGCGGCGGCATTGACCTTGCTGCCGTCGGCGTCGTTTGCCGCAACGGCCGTTTCGCGGCGGCGAGCCGGTTCGATCGGATGCAGCGCCCACTGGCGCGCGATCTGGCGGCCATGCTCACGGCACAGTTCGATCGTCGCGGCATCCGGGCGCCACTTGGCCTTCAGCGAGAGGGCGATGTCGAAACCGGCGTCCATGAGACGCGTCTGGATGCGATCGACCGCACCGCCCGACCACCCGAAGCTGCCGAACGCGGAAGCCTTCTTGCTGCGAAAACGCAGCCCGGTGATCTCCTCCAGCATGCCGGCGACCTTGGGCATCATGACGTTGTTCATCGTCGAGGAACCGACGAGCACGCCCTTCGAACGGAACACGTTCGAGAGGATTTCGTTCTTGTCGTGGCGCGCGACGTTGAAAATCTTCACGGCGACGGCCGGGTCGGTTTCGTGGATGCCCTGCGCAATGGCGTCGGCCATCATCCGCGTGTTGTTCGACATCGAGTCGTAGAACAGCGTGATGCGGTCTTCCTGGTAGTTGTTCGCCCATTCGAGGTACTTCAGGATGATCTGCGTGGGGTTGTCGCGCCAGACCACGCCGTGCGAGGTGGCCACCATGTCGACAGGCAGGCCGAACCCGAGCACTTCATTGATCTTGGCGGTCACGAGCGCGCTGAACGGCGTGAGGATGTTCGCGTAGTAGCGCAGGCACTGCTCCATCAATTCACCCTGGTCGACCTCGTCGTTGAACAGGTGCTCGTCGCAGTAGTGCTGGCCGAAGGCGTCGTTGCTGAACAGCACGGCGTCGCCGGTCAGGTAGGTCATCATGCTGTCGGGCCAGTGCAGCATCGGCGTTTCGATGAAGACGAGCTGCTTGCCGTTGCCGATGTCGAGCTTGTCGCCCGTGCGCACGGTGCGGAAATTCCACTCCGGGTGGTGATGGTGGCCGACGATCGAATCGAGCGCGTTGTTCGTGCAGTAGATCGGCGTGCCCGGAATCAGCGCCATCAGTTCGGCCAGCGCGCCCGCGTGGTCTTCCTCCGCGTGGTTGATGATCACGTAGTCGATCGTGCTGAGGTCGACCTCGGCGGCCAGATCGCGAATGTACTCGCGGCTGAACCGGTGATCCACCGTGTCGATGAGAACAGTCTTCTCTTCGCGAATCAGATAGCTGTTGTAGCTGCTGCCCCGCAGCGTCCCGTATTCGGTGCCGTGGAAGCTGCGGACTTCCCAATCGCGCTGGCCGACCCAATGGACGTTGTTTTTGAGCAGAATGGACATGGTGTTTCCTTTAGTGGGTGAACGGTTGCGGGGAACATCTACTGCAAACTGTGTGCCAGCCCGTCACCCACTGATAAACATACAACTTTTATCCATCAATTGTTTAAAAGACAATTCTCCGGTATTGTTTCGCCGACAAATCCATCGTCAAACCGACAATAATGCTCAGCGCCGACACTCTTACCCGCATCGCACTCGATCTTCAGCGGGGCAATTCGCACCGCGAGCGCTTCGAGCAGCTGATCCAGAGCGTGCGGCAGCTTTTTCGTTCCGACGCCTCCGCGCTGCTTCGTTACAACCGCGGCACCTTCATTCCGCTTGCCATCGACGGCCTGTCGCCCGACGTCATGGGGCGGCGCTTTCTCGTGAGCGAGCACCCGCGTCTGGAAGCGATTGCACGCGCGGGCGACGTCGTGCGCTTTCCGCCGGACAGCGACCTGCCCGACCCGTACGACAGCCTGATTGCCCGGCTCGACCATCTGCATGTGCATGCCTGCATGGGCATTCCGCTGCTCAGCGAAGAGGTGCTGATCGGCGCGCTGACCATCGACGGCCTGAATCCCTCGCAGTTCGACGGCTTCGACGATCAGGATCTCGGCGTGATCGGCGCGCTCGCCTCGGCGGCGCTCGCCAACGCGCTGCTGCTCGAACAGATGGCGAGCGATCCCCACGGCACCGCCAATCCCCCGGTGCGCCAGATTGCCGCGGCGACGGGCGAAGGCGAGATGATCGGCACGTCGGCCGCCATGCAGCAGTTGCGCAGCGAGATCGGCGTGGTGGCCGGGACGGATCTGAACGTGCTGATCCTCGGAGAGACCGGCACGGGAAAGGAACTGATTGCGCGGGCCGTTCACGCGGGCTCGGCGCGGCGCGCGAGCCCGCTCGTTTATCTGAATTGCGCGGCCCTGCCCGAGAGCGTCGCCGAGAGCGAGCTGTTCGGCCACGTGAAGGGCGCCTTCACCGGCGCCATCCACAATCGCACCGGCAAGTTCGAGCTGGCTCACCAGGGCACGCTGTTTCTCGACGAGATCGGCGAACTGCCGCTGTCGTTGCAGGCCAAGCTGCTGCGGGTGCTGCAATACGGCGACCTGCAGCGGATCGGCGACGACAGCCAGCGCAAGGTCGACGTCCGCGTGATCGCCGCGACCAACAAGGACCTCAAGGCCGAAACCGTCACCGGGCAGTTCCGCGCCGATCTTTATCACCGCCTGAGCGTCTTTCCGCTGCACGCGCCGTCGCTACGCGAGCATTGCGAGGACATTCCGCTCCTGACCGGCTTCTTCCTCGAACGCTGGCGCGGCACGATGGGTCTGAATACGCTGTCGATCGACCAGGACACGCTGGAGGCGCTGGCTGCGCGTCCGTGGCACGGCAACGTGCGCGAACTCGAACACGTGCTGCGCCGCGCGGCGGTGCTTGCGCGTGCCGAGCAGGGGGAGAAGGCGGTGATCCACGAGCATCACATCTGCCCGGGCGATCGGCAGCCTGTCGCGGGGCACGCGCCGTTGGCGGCGCAGCCCGAGAATCTGCGCGAGATGAGTCTCAAGGATGCCACCGACGCGTTTCAGCGCACGATGATCAGCAAGGCAGTCGACGACTGTGACGGCAACTGGGCCGGGGCCGCACGAAGGCTCGCGCTCAACCCGGGCAACCTGCATCGGCTGGCGCTACGGCTCGGGTTGAAATAGCGAGCTCAGCACAAACCGCCCCAGCCTCACTCCACCGTGACAGACTTCGCGAGATTACGCGGCTTGTCGACGTCGGTGCCGCGCACGCATGCCGTGTGATACGCGAGCAGTTGCAGCGGCACGACGTGCAGGATCGGCGAAAGCAGCCCGTAATGCTCGGGCATGCGAATGACGTGAATGCCGTCGCCGCTCGTGATGTGCGTATCGGCATCGGCGAACACATAAAGCCGGCCGCCGCGCGCGCGCACTTCCTGCATGTTGGACTTGAGCTTTTCGAGCAGCGCGTCGTTCGGTGCGACCGTCACGACCGGTATCGCCTCGGTCACGAGCGCGAGCGGCCCGTGCTTGAGCTCACCGGCCGGATAGGCTTCCGCGTGGATGTACGAGATTTCCTTGAGCTTGAGCGCGCCTTCGAGCGCGATCGGATAGTGCAGCCCGCGGCCGAGGAAAAGCGCATTCTCCTTGCGCGCGAACTCTTCCGACCACGCGATGATCTGCGGCTCCAGCGCCAGCACGCCGTTGAGCGCGGCAGGCAGGTGGCGCAGCAGCTTCACGTATTGCGCTTCCTGTTCGGCGCTCACGTGGCCGCGCAGCTTGCCCAGCGTCGCCGCAAGAATGAAGAGGCCGACCAGCTGCGTCGTGAACGCCTTCGTCGAAGCCACGCCGATCTCGCGGCCCGCATGCGTGAGGAACTTCAGTTCGGTGAGCTGAACCATCGCGCTCGTCGCGACGTTGCACACCGCGAGCGTGTGCGTCATGCCGAGCGACTGCGCGTGCTTGAGCGCCGCGAGCGTGTCCGCCGTTTCGCCCGACTGCGAAATCGTGACGACGAGCGCGCGCGGATTCGGCACCGACTCGCGATAGCGGTATTCGCTCGCGATCTCGACATCGGTGCGGATCTTCGCGACCGATTCGAGCCAGTACTTCGCCGTGAGACCCGCGTAGTAGCTCGTGCCGCACGCGAGAATCAGGATGCTGTCGATGTCCCCGAACACGGCGCGTGCGTTCTCGCCGAACAGAGCGGGCTCGAAAGCTTCTGCGGCCGGAATCGTGTCGCCGATCGCGCGCGGCTGCTCGAAGATTTCCTTCTGCATGTAGTGACGATACGGGCCGAGATCGACGGTGCCGCCGTAGGCCTGCACTTCGCGCGCTTCGCGCTGGACTTCATGGCCGCTGCCATCGGCAATGCGCACGCGTTCGAGCGTCAATTCGCAGACGTCGCCCTCTTCGAGGAAGATCATGTGGCTCGCGCTGCCCGCGACGGCCAGCGCATCCGAGGCGAGGAAGTTCTCGCCGTTGCCGAGGCCCACCACGAGCGGCGAGCCCGCGCGCGCGCCCACGACCGTGTGCGGCTGATCCTTGTGGACGACTGCAATCGCATACGCGCCGCTCAGTTGCTGCACGGCTTCGCGCACGGCGGCGAACAGATCGCCGCGATAGAGGCTGTGCACGAGGTGCGCGATGACTTCCGTATCGGTCTGCGAAACGAATTCGTAGCCCTTCGCGCGCAAGGCCTCGCGCAGCGATTCGTAGTTTTCGATGATGCCGTTGTGAACGATCGCAAGCGCATCGTGCGAGAAGAGCGGATGCGCGTTGCTCACGGTCGGCGCGCCGTGCGTCGCCCAGCGCGTGTGCGAGATGCCGGTCACGCCTTCGAAGCGCGCTTCGCGCACCTGGTCATCGAGTTCGGCCACGCGCGAGACGCTGCGCACGCGCTCGGCGCCCGCGCTCGTGACGACGGCGACGCCGCACGAATCGTAACCGCGATATTCGAGTCGCCGCAGTCCTTCGATCAGGACGGGCACGATATTACGTTGCGCCACCGCGCCAACAATGCCGCACATAGCTTTCGATCCTTTGCAATAAAAAGTCCGGGGGCTGCGTTATTTCTTTATTTCTTTTTCTTGACCGGTCGCACGTAGCCGGACTTCGAGACCTGCGATTTTTCGTTGAGCACGAGCATGTCGTCGGCGACGTCCTTCCACACCGTCGTGCCCGCCGCGATCGTGACGCCGCGGCCCACGCGCACCGGCGCGACCAGTTGCGTATCCGAGCCGACGAACACGTTGTCGCCGATCACCGTGCGGTGCTTGTTCGCGCCGTCGTAGTTGCAGGTGATGGTGCCCGCACCGATGTTCACGCCCGCGCCGACATCGGCGTCGCCGACGTAGCTCAGGTGATTCGCCTTCGAACCGTGACCGATGTTCGCGTTCTTGATCTCGACGAAATTGCCGACGTGGACCTCGTCAGCAAGCTGCGTTCCCGGGCGCAGACGCGCATACGGTCCGAGCACGGCCTGCGCGCCGACGCGCGCGTTCTCGATGTGCGTGTAGGCGTCGATGCGCGTGCCCGCGCCGATCGCGGCCTGGCGGATCACGCAGTTCGGGCCGATGGTGACGTTGTCCGCCAGCGTCACGTCGCCTTCGAACACGCAGTTCACGTCGATGAACACGTCGCGCCCGCACGCGAGCGTGCCGCGCACGTCGATGCGAGAAGGGTCCGCGAGCGTCACGCCCGCGACGAGCAGCGACTCGGCCACGTTGCGCTGATAGACGCGCTCGAGTTCGGCGAGCTGCTGCTTGCTGTTGACGCCGAGCGTTTCGGCTTCGTCGTCGGGCTGCGCCGTGACGACCGGATGGCCCGCCGCGATGGCGTGCTCGACCACGTCGGTGAGATAGAACTCGCCCTGCGCATTGTCGTTCTTCAGCGCGGCGAGCCAGCTCGCGAGCGGCGCGCTCGGCGTGATGATGATGCCCGTGTTGATCTCGGCGATCCGGCGCTCCGCCTCGCTCGCGTCTTTCTGCTCGACGATGCGCACCACCTTGCCCGCCGCATCGCGCACGATGCGCCCGTAGCCTGCGGGATCGTCGAGCGTAACGGTCAGGATGCCGTAACCGGCCTTCTCTCCGGCCACGCGCGCTGCGTCTGCAAGACGCTTGAGCGTCGAGGCGCGCGTGAGCGGCACGTCGCCGTAAAGCACGAGCGTCGGCACGCTCGTATCGAGCAACGGCAGCGCCTGCGCGAGCGCGTGGCCCGTGCCGCGCTGCTCGTGCTGCACGGCGAACTGGACGTCGGGCGCGGCGACCGCTGCGCGCACCGCGTCGGCGCCATGGCCGATCACGACGACGAGGCGGGTCGGTTCGAGCGTGCGGGCGGTATCGAGAACGTGCGAGAGAAGCGGCCGGCCGGCCAGCGGATGCAGCACTTTGGGCAGCGCCGAATGCATGCGCTTGCCCATGCCTGCCGCGAGAATCACGATGTTCATTGCATCGGTGAAGGGGAATTTGAAGCCGCCGATTCTAGCATGCGGGCCTACCCGCAAGCGGCGGTCTGACGGGGCCGGATGAGCACGGTCGGCCCCGCGCGCGTCGAACGCGGAATCAAACGCGACCTTACAGATCGTCGAGCTTCGCAAACGAAATCGGCGTGCCTTCGGCGGTGAGCGACGGCGTGTCGGCCGAGCACGGATCGTCGTCGAAGGCGATGTCGCCGAGCGGATCGACCACGCCCGTCGTGCGCAGATCCTTGAAGCTGAACAGCGACGCATCCATCAGGTGCGACGGCACGACGTTGCCGAGCGCGTTGAACATGTTTTCGACGCGGCCCGGGAAGCGCTTATCCCACTCGCGGATCAGCGCCTTCATTTCGGCGCGCTTGAGGTTGGGCTGGCTGCCGCAGAGGTTGCACGGAATCAGCGGGAATTCGCGCAGTTCCGCGAATTTCTCGAGATCCGTTTCCTTCACGTACGCGAGCGGCCGGATCACGATGTTCTTGCCGTCGTCGGACTGCAGCTTGGGCGGCATGCCCTTCAGCTTGCCGCCGTAGAACAGGTTCAGCAGGAGCGTCTGGAGAATGTCGTCGCGATGGTGGCCGAGCGCGATCTTGGTCGCGCCCAGCTCGCCCGCCACGCGGTACAGAATGCCGCGGCGCAGCCGCGAGCACAGCGAGCACGTCGTCTTGCCCTCGGGCACGAGGCGCTTGACGATGCCGTAGGTGTCCTGGTTCTCGATGTGGAACGGCACGCCGACTTTGGTCAGGTACTCGGGCAGCACATGCTCGGGAAAGCCGGGCTGCTTCTGGTCGAGGTTCACGGCCACGATCTCGAAGTCGATCGGCGCGCGCTCGCGCAGGCGCATGAGGATGTCGAGCAGCGCGTAGCTGTCCTTGCCGCCCGAGAGGCACACCATCACCTTGTCGCCGTTCTCGATCATGTTGTAGTCGCCGATTGCCTGGCCGACCTGGTGCATGAGCCGCTTGAAGAGCTTGTTGTTCTCGTAGGCGTCCTTCTGCTCGCGGCGCGTCATCGCGGGGCGGCCGCTGCCTTGCGCCTGTGCCGCTTCCGGCGCATCCGGCGCGGTCACGGCTGCGGCGGCGCTGCCGTCCTCGATGGCGCGCGCCTCGACGGAGACGTTTTGGGGGGCGTTCATGACTCAGTCCTCTTTGATGCGAAAGACTTCGACGCCCACCGCGTCGCAGTCCGGATAAACGTCGGGCTTCTCGGTCGAGAGGCGCACCGCGCGCACGAGCGGGTGCGCGAGCAGCGCGGTCGCGAGATCGTCGCAGAGCGTTTCCTGCAGATGGATATGGCCCTGGCTCACGCGCGCGGCCACGGTCGCGCGCATGTAGTCATAGTCGACCACTTCGCGCAGCTTGTCCTCGAGCGGCGTGGTCTGCGCGAGCGGCACGAAGAGATCGACGTTGATCACGACGCGCTGTTCGCCGCGTTTTTCGAAGTCGTGCACGCCGATGTTGATGTTGACTTCGTAGTTGCGCAAAAAGAGCCGGCGGCAATCGGCGAGCCGGGGGTGCAGCAAGACGGCGGACATAGTCGTTCCAGTCGATAAAAAAGCGTGCCTTCGCGGCACGCGCGCGGGCGCCAAGCGCCCGGCGGTTCATACGGTATTCCTTCGTGCGCACGCGCAGGTTTCGCGCTGTGCCGCGCAGGACTCTTGTTCCGGCGCATCGTTTCGCGTGCCGCCGCTCATGCTCCCGTCAGATACATCACGTCGCGCGGCAGCGGCACGAGGTGCTGTCCGCCGTCGACCACGAGCGTCGTGCCGGTCACGCCCGAAGCCCCCGCGAGATACAGCGCGGCCTCGACGAGATCGGCGGGCCGCGACGCACGGCCAAGCGGCGTCAGCTTGTGCGCGGCCTCGAAGCCTTCCGGCGTCTGGTCGGCCGACTGCAGCGTGAGGCCCGGCGCGAGCCCGACCACGCGCACCTTCGGCGCGAGCGCCTGGGCGAGCGCGACGGTGGCGTTCGCGAGCGCGGCCTTCGTCAGCGTGTACGAGAGGTAATCCGGGTTCATGTTGTACAGCTTCTGGTCCAGCACGTTGATCACACAGGTGCGCTGCGATTCGTCGGCCACGGCGGCATCGGGCGTCGCCTCGTACAGCGTGCGCGCCAGCACGAGCGGCGCGCCCACGTTGATCGCCATCAAGTTGAGCAGCTTCTCGTAGCCGATGTCGCGCGCCGTGTCTTCATCGAAGGACGACGCGTTGTTCAGCACGCACGCGGGCCGCCCGAGCGCCGCCGTGCAGGCGGGCACGAGCCGCGCGACGTCGGCCTCGCTCGCGAGGTCGGCATGCAGCGCCACCGCACGCCGCCCGAGCGCCTCGATCTGCGCGACGAGTTCGTCAGCCGCGTCCCCGGAGCCGCCGAAATGCACCGCCACGTCCCAGCCGCGCGCCGCAAAGCCCAGCGACAGCGCGCGCCCGATCCGGCGCGCGCCGCCCGTGACCAGCACCACGCGCGACAAGGCGCCCACGGACGAACCGTGGCCGGAAGGACGGGATGCGGCGGAGGCCTCGGCGGAACCGCTAGACGGGCGGGAACCGGTAGGTGCGCTCATGTGCAATGAAATCTGCAGGGACAAACAAAATTTATATCAATCAACAGGTTGCGCTCCCGCTGCTGCCTGGAGCGTCGCAACATAAGGTGCTATTCGTTAGTCGGCGATCACGGACAGCACAGCATTGTAGTCTTGGCCACCGCAGAACACGCCGAGGATATAAACGGTTGCGTCGATCACAGCAAACGCAATAATCGCGCTCCCGCGGTAGTGGGTGATCCGCAAGCCCGGCCGGATATCGTCGCGCGGCACGCCCCGCTGCGGGAACGATCTCAGGCTCTCGCAATACTCTATGATCGAGTCGACATAAGTAGCAGCAACGCGCGGGGAGCCCTGGCCGGCAATGTAGCCCTCAAGCACTTCGAGTTGCTGCACCGCCTCGGGGGCAAATTCGACGTTGAACGCCGTCATCAGGCTTTCGGCGTGCGGGTCTGACGTTTGGCGGCAAGGCGCTCGCGAACCTGCCCGGTAGTCAGCGCCCGCGACGGATCAGCCTTCAATGCTTCGTATGCCGGTGCGACCGTGCTCAGGAGCCACGATTCGACGGCCCGGTCGCGAGCGGCAAGCGTCCGCAATCCATCTCTGATAACTTCACTGTCCGATGCGTATTCACCGCTCTCGACCTTGGCGCGCACCAGCGCCGCTAACTCGGCGGGCAGCGTAATGCTGAACTGTTGGGTTGTTCGCACGTGATGCCTCCCCAGATTGCAACAGGATTTAATCCTGCATGATACTCGGCAGGCGATGGGGAGGCGCATCCTCCGCTATCCCCAAAAATCACGATAGAGCCATTTACAATGGCGGAATGAATCCGAAAGCTCACGAACCCGATAGTTTACCTGTTCCCGAACCGGCCGCGCTCGCGCAGTCCGAGGCGCTTGCCGCCGCCTTGCGCGCCGAGATCGCCGCGGCAGGCGGCTGGCTGCCGTTCGAGCGCTATATGGAGCGCGCGCTCTACGCGCCGGGGCTCGGCTACTACAGCGGCGGCGTACGCAAGTTCGGCCTCTTCGCCGCCGACGGCAGCGACTTCGTGACCGCGCCGGAACTCTCGCCCCTCTTTGCCTCGACGCTCACGCGCGCGCTCGCCGAAGCGCTCGCGGCGAGCGGCACGCGCGCGCTGATGGAGTTCGGCGCGGGCACGGGCAAGCTCGCGGCTGGCATCCTGCTCGCACTCGACGCGCTCGGCGTCGCGTTCGATTCGTATGCCATCGTCGATCTTTCCGGCGAATTGCGCGCGCGCCAGCGCGAAACCCTCGAAGCGCGCGCGCCGCATCTCGTGGACCGCGTGACGTGGCTCGACGCCCTGCCCGCGCAGTTCGAGGGTGTGGTGATCGGCAACGAAGTGCTCGACGCGATGCCGGTGCGGCTTTTTGCCCGCAAGGACGCCGTGTGGCACGAACGCGGCGTGGCGGTGAACGCGCAGGGCGCGTTCGTGTTCGCCGACCGGCCGGCGGTGAGCGGCGGCAGCGCAGGCAACGGAGCCGACGCGCACTGGCCCGAAGGCGTGCTCGCCGGCATCGAGGGCAGCGACGACTACATCGCCGAAACGCACGACGCGGCGCTCGCGTTCACGCGCACCGTCTGTACGATGCTCGTGCACGGCGCCGCGTTCTTCATCGACTACGGGTTCCCGAGCGGCGAGTTCTATCATCCGCAGCGCGTGCAGGGCACGCTGATGTGCCACTACCGCCATCGCGCGCACGACGATCCCTTCCTCTATCCGGGCTTGCAGGACATCACGGCGCACGTGGAATTCACGGGCATCGCGCACGCGGGCGTCGAGGCGGGCGCGGATCTGCTCGGCTACACCTCGCAGGCGCGCTTTCTGATGAACGCGGGCATTACGGAAGTGCTCTCGGAAATCGATCCGCGCGATGTCGCGCGCTTCCTGCCCGCCGCAAATGCGGTGCAAAA
The DNA here is from genome assembly GCF_004298475.1 of Paraburkholderia sp. Classification (GTDB taxonomy): domain Bacteria; phylum Pseudomonadota; class Gammaproteobacteria; order Burkholderiales; family Burkholderiaceae; genus Paraburkholderia; species Paraburkholderia denitrificans. Next base: position 19,653 of record NZ_SCRP01000014.1, read on the forward strand.
ACTCGTCTCCGAATCGGAGATGGGCGAGCTTTTCAAGGTGATCGCGTTCTCGCGCGGCATCGACGGAACCCTCACCGCATTCGCACGCGGTGATCGCAGCCACACACTCTAGCCCCCATGATCCGCTGGTTCATCACCACGTTCATCGCCGTGGCGATCCTCTCGGGTGCGCAGCCGTGGCTGCGCAAGCTCGGCATCGGCAGACTGCCCGGCGACGTCACGCTGCGCCTCTTCGGCCGCGAATACCCGCTGCCGTTCATGTCGACGCTCGTGCTGTCGCTGTTGCTTTCGCTACTCGTGCGCGCGCTCTGAGCAACGTGCGCTGAGGGCGCTGAGGACGCTGCGGGCGCAAGCAACCCGCAGCGCTCACACCTGCGCCAGCGCGTCCTCCACGGCCTTCACGCGCGCGCCGTGCACCGCGTCCTTGATCTTCTCCGCACCACCGCCGCAATCGCGCGCGATTGCGCCCGCGTCGACGCCGCGCGCCGCCGCCAGCGCCGCACGCAGCCGCTCGACCTGCGGATACGGCGCCTGCTCCCAGCCGAGCCGCCCGCGCAGATCCGCCTCGCACGCCTGTAGCGCCTCGGCGAAGCGCGCGGGCTTGCGCAGCGCGTCGCAACGTTCGAGCAGGCGCACGAGCGCGGCCCCGCCCATCTCCGTCACGCGATGCACGTTGCTGTGCTCGCGCGCGACCAGCACGGCCAGATCGCGGCATTCGTTGGGCACGCGCAGACGCTCGCACAGCGGCTTGAGCAGATCCACGCTGCGGCCTTCGTGGCCGATGTGGCGCGGCAGCACGTCCGCAGGCGTGGTCGCCTTGCCGAGGTCGTGCGTGAGCGCGGCGAAACGCACCGGCAGCGTGTAGCCTTGCGCCGCCGCGTGGTCGATCACCATCATCACGTGCACGCCGGTATCGATTTCGGGGTGATAGTCCGCGCGCTGCGGCACGCCAAAGAGGCCTTCGACTTCCGGCAGCACGCGCGCGAGCGCGCCGCATTCGCGCAGCACCGCGAACATGCGCGACGGCTTGTTCTCCATGAGTCCGCGCGCCACTTCCTGCCATACGCGCTCGGGCACGAGCGCATCGACTTCGCCCGCTTCGACCATGCGCCGCATCAGCATCATTGTTGCGGGCGCAACGGTGAAGTCGGCAAAGCGCGCCGCGAAGCGTGCGATGCGCAGGATACGCACGGGGTCTTCGAGAAACGCATCGCTCACATGCCGGAACACGCGTGCTTTCAGGTCGCCCGCGCCATCGAACGGATCGACCACCTCAGCGCCCATGACATCGCCCGGGAGCACTTCGCACGCCATCGCGTTGATCGTGAGATCGCGCCGCGCGAGATCTTCTTCGAGCGTCACCTCGGGCGCGTAGAAGAACTGGAAGCCGTGGTAGCCCGCAGCGGTCTTGCGCTCGGTGCGCGCAAGCGCGTATTCCTCATGCGTGTGCGGATGCAGAAACACCGGAAAGTCCTTGCCCACCGGACGATATCCCTGCGCCGCCATCTGCTCGGGCGTCGCGCCCACCACCACATAGTCGCGGTCGCGCACGGGCAGCCCGAGCATCTCGTCGCGGATCGCACCGCCTACAACGTAGATTTTCATTCGTCGAATTCGTCGTCGGCCACAATGTGCGTTTCGCTGCGCGCCGCCGCGATCCACGCGGCAACGGCGGGCAGCGCCGTCACGCGCCGCGAGTATGCGCCCGCTTCCGGCGAGAGCTGCGGATGATAGCTGTTGAAGCGCATCACGACCGGCGCGTACATCGCATCGGCAATGCTGAATTCGCCGAACAGGAACGGTCCGCCACTGGCGGCGAGGCACTCGCGCCAGATCGCATCGATGCGCGCGATGTCGCTGAGCACGTCCGGCGCCGTGCCCACGCCGGGGCGCTTCAGGCGGATGTTCATCGGCATGGCGTTGCGCAGCGCGAAGAAACCCGAATGCATTTCGGCGCTCACGCTGCGCGCGCGGGCACGCGCATTCGCGTCGCGCGGCCACAGCGCATGCTTCGGGAAACGCTCGGCAAGCGTCTCCGCAATGGCGAGCGAATCCCACACGGCGAAGCCGTCGTCGGGCATCAGGCACGGCACCTTGCCCGACGCCGAGTACTGCAGGATCGCCGCCTTCGTGCCCGGCTCGTCGAGTTCGATCAGCACTTCGTCGAACGGAATGCCGAAATGCGTGAGCAGCAGCCACGGCCGCATCGACCACGAAGAGTAATTCTTGTCTCCAATAGCGAGTTTCATCACGACCATCAGGTTAAGAGTGGATGGAGGAGCATGCTAGCTCGTGTGGAACACCTTGGGCCGCGAGCGCTGCGCCGCGTCGCCCAGATACAGCGGCGCCATCGTTTCGAGGCTCGCGGGCTCGATGCCGAGTTCCGGCGCGAGCGGCCCGGAGAGCACGCTGTCGACTTTCATCGAATCGAGATTGTCGCGCGTGAGCACCGGCACGCCAGGCGCCATTTCGAACGAGAACGCCTGCAACCGCGCAAGCGTGTTGGGCAGCCGCACGATGCGCGCATGCCGCCCCACCACGTCGCCGCAATACGTCAGCAACTGTTCGAGCGTATAGACGCTCGGCCCGCCGAGTTCGTAAGTGTGCCCGCTTGCGGCGTCGAGATCGAGCACATTGACGATCGCCGCCGACACGTCGGCGAGATAGACCGGCTGGAATTTCGCATCGGGCATCGCGAGCGGAATCACCGGAAAGAGTTTTTGCAGGAACACGAAGCGGTTGAGGAACGTGTCGCCGGGGCCGAACACCACCGACGGCCGGAAGATCGTCGTGGCAAGCGACGCCGACGCGTGCACGGCCTTTTCGCCGTCGCCCTTCGAGCGCAGATACATGCTGGGCCCGCGCGGATCGGCGCCGATCGCGCTCACGTGAATGAGCCGGTGGACGCCCTTGCCTTCGCATGCGGCGACGATCTTCGTCGGCAGTTCGACGTGCAGTCGCGCGAAGCCGGGGCCGTAAGGATCGCCGCGCCCGCCGTCGAGCGTGCCGACGAGATTGATGACGGCGTCGGCGTTTTCGACGAAGCTCGCGAGCGCAACGGGATCGAACACATCGGTTTCGATCACATCGATGGGAAGCAGGGTGAGATGGCGGGCGTTGGCGCGTCGTCGGGTCGCGACGCGCACGTCCTTGCCCGCCTCGACGAGCGCGTTGACGAGATGGCTGCCGATGAACCCCGAACCGCCGATAACCGCGATGGCTTGATGTCGCATCTCCGACCTCCCTTGTGCAAGCGGCACGAGAAATCGAGAACCGGATTCGCCCGGCCGGCGCGCGCAAAGCGGGGTGCGGTGCGCGCCGTCGTGGGCCGCCGGCGCCCGGGCGGGCGCGGCGGCGCTGCGCTTAGGGTGCGATGTAGCCGAGACGCGCCTTCAGCGATTGCGGGCGGCCCTCGAACAGCGCCGCGTAGTAGACCGTGTTCGACAACACATTTTTCACGTAGTCGCGGGTTTCCGTGAACGGAATGGTTTCCGCGAAGATAGCGCCCTCGACAGGCTGCTGCAACGACTGCCGCCACGCGCGGGGGCGGCCCGGTCCGGCGTTGTAGCCCGCGGTGGCGAGCACGGCTGAACCGTCGAACTGATTGTAGATCATCGACAAATAGTTGGTTCCGAGAAGAATATTCGTGTCGATGTTGTCGAGTTGCGCGCGCGAGAGCGGGCCGAGGCCGATCTTTCTCGCGACCATCTGCGCCGTGGCCGGCATGATCTGCATGAGACCGCTCGCTCCGACGCCCGAGCGCGCGTTCAGAATGAAGCGCGACTCCTGGCGGATGAGCCCGTAGGCCCATTCGACGTCGAGACCGTTCGACTGCGCATCGCGCTCGACGATATTGCGAAACGGCGAAAGAAAGCGCAGCGAGAAGTCATGCTCGGATTTCGTGCGGTCCGCCGTGTTGACGGTGCGGTCGAGCAGGTCGATACGCCGCGCGTATTCGGCGACGGCAAGCAACTGGCGATCCGTCATGCCGCGCAGCGGCCAGTTCCATTCGCGATTGCCTTCGAACCGCAGATTCATCGCATAGAAACGCTGCGCAAGCGCGAAGCCCGGCGTGCGCCCGGCCTGGGCGATTTCGTCGTCGGTCACGGTGACCTTCGGCGGAATCGTGATCTTCTGGCCGAGCTCTTCGAGCGCGAGCTGGCCGTAGAAGTTATAGCCCGGCGAAATCTGCGCGAACTCCTGGTTCGCCTGCGCCACGTCGGCATTCTGGCCGCTCTGCTTGAGCGCGCGCGCGTGCCAGTAGACCCACGCGGGCTGCGCGCGCAGCGCGGCGGGCATCTGCTCGATCGACCAGCGCACCATGGTCCAGTCGCCGCCGAGCAGCGCCGCGCGCGTGCGCCATTCGTAGGCGGCATTCGAGAGCGGCGCGTTCGCCGAGAGGCGATACCAGTCGAGCGCGCCGGGCAGGCGCTTGAGCGCGGCCTGATAGCCGATCGTGCCCCAGCCGATGGCGCGCTCGGGCGACGACATCGAAGGCGCGACGGCGGCCCAGGTCGCGGCGGCCATCGCCGGATCGTTGCGCGCCATCACCGTGACGGCGAGCAGCGCGAGCTGGTGCGACTGCGGATCGGCGCTCACGCCGCGTGCGAGCGTGAGCGGCGGCGTGCTCGTGGCCTGCGCGGCGGCGGTCGGGTCGGGCTGTTGCGCGAGGCCGCCGAGCAGCCGGTCGCCCGTGGTGGTCTGGTTCTGTTCGTAGGCGAGGCGGATCTGCTGCCACACGTCGTCGCTCGTGAACTGGCCTTTGATGGCCAGCGCCGTCACGAGGTCGACGCAACCGTCGCCGTAGTAACGCGGTTCGGTGAGCAGTGCGCGCGCATCGTTTGCGACGTTCTCGCCGTGCGCCGCGCGCGATTCGAGCGCGTAGCACTTCACCTGCGTGTCGTCGTTGAGGACGAAGCGCGGATACTGCTGATCGAAGTTCGCCCAGTCGTGGCGCGCGCCGAGCACGAGCAGATAGTCGTTGCGCAGACGGTCGGCAATCGCCTCGCCATCGTGGCGCTGCAGGAACGAGAGCACGGGCGCGTCCGGCGCGTCGATGCGCGCGTGACCCTGCGAGTCGAACAACTGCGGCTTGATCTGGAAGTACTCGAGATACGACTGTGCCGGATAGCCCGGAATCGTTGCAGCCAGTTGCGCGGCGCGCGCGGGATCGTTGTTGCGCGCAGCTTCGCGAAGCTGAATGAAAGTCTGGTCGTCGGGGGAAAGTTGCGCGCCCTGGGAAACGGCGGCGGGCCGCACGGCGGACGCCGTGCTGCAGGCAACGAGTGCCGCGGCGGCCAGCGCGAAACCGGCCGCGCGATATACTCGGACAAAGCGTTTGGACATCATTGTTTCTGGAGCACGAGGTGGACCCAAGGATAGCATGCAACCCTCGCCCGGAATCCAAAAAGAGCTACCGTGCGCGACTCCTCGCAACACGTCTGGAAGCCGCATCTGATGGGGCTCTGAACGCCGCGCTCGAAACCCGGCTCGCGGCACTCGTCGAACACCTCGCGCCTCGATCGATCGGCTTTTACTGGCCGTTGCGCGGCGAGTTCGATGCGCGCGCCTGGATCGCATCCTGGCTCGCAGGCGATCCGTCGCGGCGCGCATCGCTGCCCGCGATTCGCGAACGTCATGCGCCGCTCGCCTTTCACCTCTGGACCCCCGATGCGCCGATGCGCGAAGGCCATCACGGCATCCCCGAACCGGCCTCGCAGGTGAGCGCGACGCCCGATCTGCTGCTCGTGCCCTGCGTGGGCTTCGATGCCGACGGCTACCGGCTCGGTTACGGCGGCGGCTATTACGACCGCACGCTGGCCGACTGGCCCGGCGACGCGCTGCCCGTCACGGTCGGGATTGCGTACGAAGCGTGCCGCATCGAGACCGGCCTGCTCGAACGCGAAGCGCATGACCTGCCGCTCGACGCCGTCGTCACCGATGCCCGCACGCACCTCACCGCCCGCATCAAAGTGCGCATCAAGGCCTGCTGATGGCCAGTTGAGTGCGCGCGTCAAGTGTGGATCGACTGCGCGCTGACATCGCGCGCAGTCGCACCGGCTGCACCGCCTGCACCGCCTGCACCGAACGCGCGCCACGCTCACACCAAGCCGACACGTTGCGTGCGCGAAGGGCACAATCCGGGTACGACCCGTCCCCTTGCAACGCCATGTCGAATCTTGCTCCTCGCATCTTTGCGCTCGGCGACGAAGCACTCGTCTGCGAAGTGCCGCCGCCCGCCACGCTCGAAGTCCAGCGCCGCGTCTGGGCCGTCGCCGCGCTGGCGCGCGACTGGGCGTCCGTGCGCGAAGTCGTGCCCGGCATGAACAACCTGACGATCACGTTCGATCCGCTCGCTGCGGACTCCGCCTCGCTCACACGCGCGCTCGAAACGGCCTGGTGCGACGCCGACATCGCGCCGCGTGCAGGCCGCGACATCGAAATCCCGGTCGCATACGGCGGCGCAAACGGCCCCGACCTCGAAGCCGTTGCGCATCACACGGGCCTCAATGCCGCCGATGTCGCCGCACGCCACGCCGCCGGTGTCTACACCGTGTTCTTTCTCGGCTTCCAGCCGGGCTTCGCCTATCTCGGCGGACTCGAAGCCGCGCTCCACACGCCGCGCCGCCGCGAGCCGCGCCTCGCCGTACCGGCCGGATCGGTCGGCATCGGCGGCGAGCAGACGGGCATCTATCCCGCGAAGTCGCCGGGCGGCTGGCAACTGATCGGCCGCACCGCGCTGACGCTCTTCGATCCCACGCACAACCCGCCCACGCTGCTCCTGCCCGGCGACCGCGTGCACTTCACCGTCGCGGAGCTATGCGCATGATCGAAGTCCTGCGCGCGGGCGCGCTCACCACAATCCAGGATCCCGGCCGATACGGCTACCGGCACCTCGGCGTCGCGACAGCCGGGGCGCTCGATGCGCTCGCGCTCGAAGTCGGCAACCGGCTCGTCGGCAACCGGCCCGATGCTGCGGGCATCGAAGTGACGCTCGGCCCCGTCGTGCTGCGCTTCGCGCGCGCGACGCGCATCGCCGTTACGGGCGCCGATTACGGCGCAACGCTCGGTACAAGCCAGGGAACAGGCGCGGAAACGGGCGCGGCGTGGCCCTGGTGGAGCCTGCCCGTCGCGGCGGGCGAAGAACTCGTGCTGAACAACGCGCAGCGTGGGATGCGCGCTTATGTCTGCGTTGCGGGCGGCATCGACGTCCTGCCGATTCTCGGCTCGCGCAGCACCGATCTCACGGCGGGCTTCGGCGGACTCGCAGGCCGCGCGCTCAAGGACGGCGACCACCTCGCCACGGGCGCAAGCGCGGCGCCCGGGCCCGGGCGCGCATCGTTATCGCCGGATGCGCCGCCATTCGGCGTGAAATCCCCCTTGCTGTGCGACTTCGGCTACGTGCACGAGCCGCACCGCCAGCATCGCCGCCGCACGAACGCGGACGCGGACGCATGGAGCGTGGTGCGGGTACGCGTGCTGCGCGGCCCGGAATACGACAGCTTCACGCCCGAAGCGCAGGACGCGTTCTGGTCCGAGGAATGGCGCGTCACGCCGAACAGCAACCGCATGGGCTACCGCCTGTCGGGCACGGCGCTCGTGCGCGAAAGCGGCGCGGACCTGCTCTCGCACGCGGTGCTGCCGGGCACGGTCCAGGTGCCGCCCAACGGTCAGCCGATCGTGCTGATGAGCGACGCGCAGACCACCGGCGGCTATCCGAAGATCGGCTCGGTGATCCGCGCCGATTTGTGGAAGCTCGCGCAGGTGCGTCTGATGGGCGGCGTGTGCTTCGTGCCGACCACGCCCGCACTCGCGCGCAAGGCGCTCGAAGACGAACTGGCGTATTTGCGGCAGATCGACGCCGCAATCGCGATGCATGACGAACACTACGCGCGGCGCTGTGGGATGGCGCAACGCGCGTAGCGGGCATAGCGGGCGTTGCGCGCACAATAATCAGCAGCGAAAAAGAAAAAAGCCGCAGGCAGGACGGAGAAACCCATCATGATCACCATCGACCTGAACGCCGATCTTGGCGAAGGCTGCGGCTCGGACGAGGCGCTGCTCGACCTCGTCAGTTCCGCGAACATCGCGTGCGGCTGGCATGCGGGCAGCGCCCACGCGATGCGCGAATGCGTGCGCTGGGCCGTCGAAAAAGGCGTGTCGATCGGCGCCCATCCGGGTTTCAACGACCCGGAGAACTTCGGCCGCAAGGAGATGGATCTCCCGGTCGCCGAGCTTTATGCGGGCGTGCTCTACCAGTTGGGTGCGCTGTCGGCGATTGCGCAGGCCGAGGGCGGGCGCATCGCGCACGTGAAGCCGCACGGCGCGCTCTACAACCAGGCGGCGCACGACGCGCGGATCGCGGACACGATCGTTTCCGCCGTGCACGACTTCGATCCGACGGTCGCCGTGTTCGCGCTCGCAGGCAGCGCGCTTGCGGCAGCCGCGCGCGCGGCCGGGCTTGTCGCCGTGGAAGAAGTGTTCGCCGACCGCGGCTATCGCGCAGACGGCTCGCTCGTACCGCGCAGCGAGCCGGGCGCCCTTCTGGACGACGAAGACGCCGTGCTTGCGCGCACGCTCGCGATGATCCGCGAGCAGCGCGTGCAGGCGGTCGACGGTACGTGGGTGCCGCTCAATGCGCAAACCGTCTGCCTGCACGGCGACGGACCGCATGCGCTGGCGTTCGCGCGGCGCATCCGCGCGGCGCTGGCCGACGCGGGCATCGGCGTACGCGCTGCGAGACAGGCCAGGGACTGAGCGGGCACGGCGGCAGGTTGAAGCGCGCAAAAGCATACGAAGGCGGCTAAACGCAACCCGGCTCAACCCAACTCAACCCGGCTCGACGGTGAAGCCGCGCTGGCGCAGCAGCGCCAGCACGCCCTTGCGCCCGCCGAGGTGCAGCGCGCCGATTGCGACGAACACCGGCTTGTTGGGCGCCGCGATCTGCAGCATGCGCGAGACGAAGCGCCGGTTGCGCTCGTAGACGATGCGGTTGTCGACCGAATCCGAAACGCGCTTGTCGTGCGCGAGCTTCTCCGAGCGCGCGATCTCCCACGCGGCAATCGCATCCGCATCGCCAAGACGCCACAGATGCAACAGCGTGTTGACGTCGGCGACGTTCTGCGCCGGGGTCTGCGCGAGATCCTGCGCCAGCATCTCGCGCTGCTGCGCAAGTGACAGGTTCGTGAACGAGCGCATCTGCTCCTGAAGCGTTTCGAGCCCGACGACACGCCGCCCCTTCAGCGTCAGGAACACGTTCTGCAACTGCGCCTCGGTGCCGTACTCGGTCTGCAGGCCCGCGCTCAGCGAATCGTAGGTTTCCACGAGGAGCGAGGCGAGCCACGGCCGCATCCGGCGGATTCCGGCAAGCGCCTCGGGATTGCCGCGCAGGCGCGCTTCGAGCTTCTGCCACAGCGGTTCGGGCAGGAGCCCCGGCAGGCAGGGACGCGCGCACACGCCGTACTTCGAAACGTCGTCCTGCGAGACGAGCAGATCGTCGGGCGAGAGTTCGAGCGCGAGCGTCGGCGACGCGTTGAGCGCCGCGAGGATCGGCGGACGAAAGGGCTGGCTCGGGGGATAGTCGACGGGGTCGCCCACATGCAGCGTCCCGAGCAGGTAGAGGGTGACCGCGCCGCGCGTGGCGACGTAGAACGGCATGCGTGCGGGCTGCCTGCGTACGGGGCCTCCAGCGGTCGTGCCCGAGGCGTAGCTCGGCACGACGGGCGGCGAGTGAAAACCCGGCAGGCCCGACCCGCCCGGCATCGAGACGGGCGGACGGGCCCCAGGCGTAGTGGTAGCAACTTCGGCGGCGGCTTCCGCCGCGAGCGCGGCGGGGATGAAGCCGCGCGATTGCGGCGCGGCCACCACCTGAAACGCATTGCCTGCACCGACGGCGAGCCGCGGCGGCCGGTCGAGCGGCGGCCCGAAGGCGATGGCCAGCGCGAGCAATGCGCCTGTGGCGGCACGCACGGCATCACGCAATGTGAAAACGGCACGACGGCCGCTTTCACCCCAGCGGCGCGTAAAACGACGCGCCGCCGTCGCTTCAGGCATCCTCTTCCCCCACCTCCTCTGCACGATGGCAGGATACCTGACGCCCATCAACTTCGCGAAGTACCGGAACTTCTTTACGACACCGCTCGATCGCATACGGACAGCGCTGGTGGAACGTGCAGCCCGACGGCGGGTTCAGCGGCGACGGCAGTTCGCCTTCGAGCTTGATCTTCACGCGGCGGTCCGCCTCGAAGATCGCGGGCGTCGCCGACAGCAGCGAGCGCGTGTACGGATGGCGCGGCCGCTCGATCACGGTCTTCTTGTCGCCCAGCTCGGCCACCCCGCCGAGATACATGACCATCACGTCGTCGGCGATGTGCTCCACCACCGAGAGGTTATGCGAGATAAAGATGTAGCTCGTGCGGAACTGATCCTGCAGATCCATGAAGAGGTTCAGGATCTGCGCCTGGATCGACACGTCGAGCGCGGAGACCGGTTCGTCGGCCACGACGATCTGCGGATCGAGGATCATCGCGCGGGCAATCGCCACGCGCTGGCGCTGCCCGCCCGAGAACATGTGCGGATAGCGCTTCGCGTGCTCGGGCCGCAGGCCGACGATGCGCATCATGTGCGCGATGCGGTCCGCGCGCTCGGCAGCCGTGAGCTGCGTGTTGATCGCGAGCGGCTCGCCCAGCGTCTGCTCGACCGTCTTGCGCGGATTGAGCGAGGCGAACGGGTTCTGGAACACCATCTGCACGCGGCGGCGCAGTTCGGCGATCTTCTCCCGGTTCGCGTGCGCGACGTCCTCGCCGTCGATGACGAGACGGCCCGCCGTCGGCGGCTCGATCATCGTGAGCTGACGCGCGAGCGTGGACTTGCCGCAGCCCGATTCGCCGACCACCGCCAGCGTGCGGCCGCGCACGAGCGAGAACGACACGCCGTTGAGCGCCTTCACGGTGCCCGTGCCGAACATGCCGCGCTTGACGGTGTAGTGCTTCTTCAGATCCTCGGCGACGAGGACGCGGTCTTCATCGCCATGCGGCGCGTGTTGCGGGACTGCGTTCATAGCGCGCCTCCGTGAGTCGGTTTCGCCGCCTGATTGCGCATATCGCGCAGATCACGCATATCGCGCAGATTGAGCGGCTTGATGCAGCGGACTTGCGTGACGGTTACACCACCGGCACCGGCACCGGCGCCCGGCACCGGTTCGAGCGCGGGACGCGTCTTCCTGCAGTCGTCCACCACGTACTTGCAGCGCGGCGCGAAGAGGCAGCCGCCCGGACGGTCGTCGCGTCCCGGCACCATGCCCGGCAGCGCGGCGAGGCGCACGGCGCCCTTGTTGTGCTCGGGAATCGCGGCGAGCAGCGCCTCGGTGTACGGATGATGCGGCTTCGCGAAGATGTCGGGCACGGCGTTCGTCTCGATGATCTCGCCCGCGTACATGACGGCCACGCGCTGCGCGACTTCGGACACCACGGCCAGATCGTGCGAGATCAGCACGAGCGCCATGCCGCGCTCCTTTTGCAGGCGCACGAGCAGTTCCATGATCTGCGCCTGGATCGTGACGTCGAGCGCCGTGGTGGGCTCGTCGGCGATCAGGAGCTTCGGGTTGCAGGCGACGGCCATCGCGATCATCACGCGCTGGTTCATGCCGCCCGACATCTGGTGCGGGAAGTTGTCGATGCGGTTCTTCGCGTCGGGAATGCCCACCTGGTCGAGCAGTTCGAGCGCGCGCGCGTTGAGCGCCGCGCCGCGCAGGCCCTCGTGCAGCTTGAGCACTTCCTTGATCTGGTAGCCGACGGTGTAGCTCGGGTTCAGGCTCGTCAGCGCGTCCTGGAACACCATCGCGATTTCCTTGCCGACGATGCGGCGGCGCTCCTTGCCGGTCGCGTTGAGCAGGTCGCGGCCATCGAACGTGATCGAATCGGCGCTCACCTTGCCGGGCGCATCGATGAGGCCCATCAGCGCCATCATCGTCACGCTCTTGCCGGAGCCCGATTCACCCACGATGCCGAGCACCTCGCCCGGCGCGACCGAGAGATTCACGCGGTCCACGGCGGGCAGGCCGTTGAAGTTCACCGCCAGGTTGCGGATGGTCAGCAGGTCCCGCGTTTGCGTTTGCGTTTGTGTTTGCGTGTTCATGTCAGGCCATCCGTTTCAGCTTGGGATCGAGCGCGTCGCGCAGCCCGTCGCCGAGCAGGTTGATCGCGAGCACCGAAATCAGGATGGAAAGGCCTGGCATCGTGACGATCCACCAGGCGCTGTCGATATAGTCGCGCGCCGAGGCGAGCATCGCGCCCCATTCGGCGGCGGGCGGCTGCACGCCGAGGCCGAGGAAGCCGAGCGCGGCGGCGTCGAGAATCGCCGACGAGAAGCCGAGCGTGGCCTGCACGATGAGCGGCGCCGTGCAGTTGGGCAGCACCTGCGAGAACATCAGGCGCGCCGTGCCGGCGCCGGCCACGCGCGACGCGGTCACGTACTCCTTGTGCAGCTCGCCGAGCGCCGAGCCGCGCGTCAGACGCACGTAGCCCGGCAGCGCGACGATCGCGATGGCGAACATTGTGTTCGTCAGACCCGGGCCGATGATCGCGACCACGGCCACGGCGAGCAGCAGCGAGGGCAGCGCGAGCAGCACGTCCATCAGACGCATGATCGGCGTATCGGCCCACTTCTCGAAGAATGCGGCGACGAGGCCGAGCACGACGCCCGGAATCAGCGCGAGCACCACCGAAACGCAGCCGATCCACAGCGACAGCCGCGCGCCGTACATCAGGCGCGAGAGGATGTCACGGCCGGCTTCGTCGGTGCCGAGCACGAACTTCCAGTTGCCGCCGTCGAGCCAGGCGGGCGGAATCTTCACATAGTCGCGGTACTGCTCGATCGGGCTGTGCGGCGCGATCAGCGGCGCGAAGATCGCGACGAAGATCAGCACGAGCACGACGACGCCGGCCGAGACGGCGCCCTTGTTGTGCGAGAAATTCGCCCAGAATTCGCGCAGCACGAGCGTGCGGCCCGAGGGCGGCGTGACCGCTTGCGGGGCGGCGTTCTGAATGTCAGCCATCACGCCTCCAGATTGCGTTGAAGGTATTGCGGGAATCGGTTCATGACGGGCTTACCTCGTGTGACGGATGCGCGGATTCAGCACGCCGTACAGCAAGTCGACGCACAGGTTCACGACGATCACGAGTGTCGCGATCATGAGGATGCCGCCCTGCACCACCGGATAGTCGCGGCGGCTGATCGCATCGATCAGCCACTTGCCGACGCCGGGCCAGGAGAACAGCGTTTCGGTCAGCACCGCGCCCGCGAGCAGCGTGCCGACCTGCAGGCCGATCACGGTGACGACGGGAATCAGCGCATTGCGCAGCGCGTGCACGACGATCACGCGCAGGGGCGAGAGGCCCTTTGCGCGCGCGGTGCGGATGTAGTCCTCGCGCAGCACTTCGAGCATCGACGAGCGCGTCATGCGCGCGACCACGGCGAGCGGAATCGTGCCGAGCACGATGGCGGGCAGGATCAGGTGGCTCACGGCGGAGCGGAACGAGCCTTCGTCGGTGCCCGGCAGCAGCGAGTCGATCAGCATGAAGCCGGTCACGTGCGGAATGTCGAATTCGACGGCGATGCGGCCCGACACGGGCGTCCAGCCGAGATTCGACGAGAACACCATGATGAGGATGAGGCCCCACCAGAAGATCGGCATCGAATAGCCGGTGAGCGCGGTGCCCATCACGCCGTGATCGACGAGACGCCCGCGCTTGAGCGCCGCGACCACGCCCGCGGGCAGGCCGACGGCGAGCGCGAAGACGAGCGCGCACAACGAGAGTTCGACGGTGGCGGGAAAGCGCGCGAGAAACTCGCCCATCACGCTCGTGTTGGTGATGATCGAGGTGCCGAGATTGCCTTTCAGCGCGTGGCCGACGTAGTGGAGATACTGCATCGGCAGCGGTTCGTCGAGGCCGAGGCGATGCATCGCGTCGGCGTGCATCTGCGGATCGACGCCGCGCTCGCCCATCATCACTTCGATGGGGTCGCCCGGAATCAGGTGGATAAGCGCGAATGCGAGGATGGTGATGCCGATGAAGGTGGGTATCACCATGCCGATACGGCGCAGTACGAAGCGGAACATGGTTTGTTCCCCCGAAAGCTTGAAATGAAATGCAACCGGCGACGGAGGCTCGTGACCCCGGTCGCCGGACCCGATTCGGCCAGTTTTCCAGATCGTGTCCGACCGGGCTAATGCCCGGTCAGGACGCGGCGCGGCATTACTGCATGCCGACGCCGTCGAAGCGCGCATAGCCGAGCGGCTCGATGCGCATGTCGATCACCTTCTTGCTGACCGGCTGATAGACGGTCGAGTGGGCGATCGGCGAGAACGGCAGTTGCTTCGCGAAGATCTGCTGCGCCTGCTCGTAAAGCTTGGTGCGCGCCGCCTGATCGGACGTCGTGCGGCCCTTCTGGATCAGTTCGTCGAACGGCTTGTAGCACCACTTGCCGAAGTTGTTGCCGTTCACGGCCTCGCAGCCGAGCAGCGTGCCGAGCCAGTTGTCGGGGTCGCCGTTGTCGCCGGTCCAGCCGATCAGCATCGCGTCGTCTTCGCCCGCGTGCGCGCGCTTGATGTACTCGCCCCACTCATACGTGACGATCTTCGCCTTCACGCCGATCTTCGCCCAGTCGGCCTGGATCATCTCGGCCATCAGACGCGCGTTCGGGTTGTACGCGCGCTGCACCGGCATGGCCCAGAGCGTGATCTCGAGGCCGTTGGCCACACCCGCCTTCGTGAGCAGCGCCTTGGCCTTGGCCGAATCGTATGCGTTCGACGGCAGGTTCTTGTAGTAGGACCATTGCGTCGGCGGCATCGGGTTCGTCGCGAGCTGGCCCGCGCCCTGGTACACCGACTCGATGATGGCTTTCTTGTTGATCGCCATGTCGAGCGCGTGGCGCACGTCGGCGTTGTCGAGCGGCTTGTGCGTGACGTTGTACGACAGGTAGCCGAGGTTGAAGCCCGGCTGCGACGGCATCGCGACGGTCGGCTCGGCCTTCAGCGGGGCGATGTCGGCGGGACGCGGATAGCTCATCACCTGGCACTCGTCGCGCTTGAGCTTTTGCACGCGCACGCTCGCATCCGGCGTGATCGAGAAGATCAGCTTCGAGAGCTTCACTGCGCCCGGCTTCCAGTAGTCAGGATTGCCGTCGAAGCGGATCGTCGCATCCTTCGTGTAGCTCTTGAAGATGAACGGGCCCGTGCCGACCGGATACTGGTTGATGTCGGCGGCCTTGCCGGCCTTCAGCAGCTTGTCGGCGTATTCCGCCGAGAGAATCGATGCGAATTCCATCGCCATGTTCTGGATGAACGGCGCGTTCGGCTCGTTCAGCGTGAACTTGACGGTGTACGGATCGACCTTCTCGACCTTGGCGATCAGCTTGTCGAGACCCATGTCCATGAAGTACGGGAACGATACCGGGTACGCCTTGCGGAACGGCTGGTTCGGATCGAGCATGCGATCGAACGTGAAGACGACGTCGTCGGCGTTGAATTCGCGCGTCGGCTTGTAGAACGCCGTGGTCTGGAACTTCACGCCATGACGCAGATGGAACGTGTAGGTCTTGCCGTCGGCGGAAACATCCCACGATTGCGCGAGGCCCGGTTCGACCTTCGTGCCGCCGCGCTCGAATTCGACGAGGCGGTTGTAGACGGTGAAGGTGTCCGCGGTGAAGTCGGTACCGGTCGTGTATTGCGCCGGGTCGAAGCCGGCGGGGCTGCCCTCCGAACAGTAAACCAGCGTCTTGTTCGGGATGCCCGCGGCGTGCGCTACGTTGGCGCCCGCAATCGATGCCGCTGCGAGCGCAGCAAGCGACGTGAGTCGCGCAGCTCGCAACAGGTTGTTTCCTTTCATATTTCCTCCAGTTCGGTGCCGGACTGTGCCAGCGTAGCGCGATCTTACAAGACCTGGAGCACCCGTCACAACAGATAACGGGGCCCGGTAGACCATGGAAAACGCCGGGTTGACAGACCGGTTGCACCTCGAACTTGAAGCCGGGTTACCCGATTGGCATGGGTTGCGCCTGCTGCGCGAAGCGAGTGTCGCCGACTCGATATTTTGAGCCGTCACGCGCGCCACCGCCCCGGCTCGCCACGATTTCCCGTGCAATTTCGCGGGCGCTCATCCGCTGCCAATGAAAGCGGCCCGCTCGCCCCCGCGTCTCACACATGAAACGCGGGGGGCGAGCGGGCCGTGCAGGCGATGTACTCGCGGCTGGGGTTTTACGGACGCCTTATAGAAACCTTAGAGTCCGAGCCGCTCGCAGATCGACTTCGTCGCTGCCGCGCCGTTGAGGGTGTAGAAATGCAGCCCGGGCGCGCCGGCATCGGTGAGACGGCGGCACAGATCCGTCACGACGTCGAGGCCGAACGCGCGGATCGCCTCGCGGTCGTCGCCGAAGCTCTCAAGGCGTTTCGCGACCCAGCGCGGCACTTCCGCCCCGCACATTTCGGAAAAGCGCATGAGCTGCGAGTAGTTCGTGATCGGCATGATGCCGGGCACGATCGGCACGTCCACGCCCAGCTTGTGGACGTCGTCGACGAAGCGGAAGTACGCGTCCGCGTTGAAGAAGTACTGCGTGATCGCCGAGTTCGCACCCGCCTTCACCTTGCGCGCGAACGCTTCGATGTCGTGACGCGGCGAGCGCGCCTGCGGGTGATATTCGGGATACGCGGCCACTTCGATGTGGAACGTGTCGCCGGTTTCCTGGCGGATGAACGCAACGAGTTCCGACGCGTAGCGCAGCTCGCCCACTTCGCCCATGCCCGAGGGCAGGTCGCCGCGCAGCGCGACGATGTGGCGGATGCCGTGCGAGCGGTACTGCTCGAGGATTTCGCGCAGCTTCTCTTTGGACGAGCCGATGCACGAGAGGTGCGGCGCCGCTTCGATGCCGTCCTTCGCAATCTCGATGACGGTGTCGAGCGTGCCTTGCTGCGTCGAGCCGCCCGCGCCGAACGTCACTGAAACGAATTTCGGCTTGAGCGCCGCGAGCTGCACGCGCGTGGCGTGCAGCTTTTCGACGCCGTCGTGCGTCTTCGGCGGGAAAAATTCGAATGAAAGTTCGATCGGTTTCATGATGGGATGGCCGCGGCCCGGTTAGCCGAGCGAGCGGTTGCCGAAAATCAGGGCAGACAGCAGCCATGACACGATGCTGTAGAGGATCGAGCCAAAAAACGCCGACCAGAAACCCGACACCTCGAAGCCTTTCAGCAGCGTCGCCGCGAGCCAGAAGCACAACGCGTTCACGACGAGGATGAAGAGCCCGAGCGTGAGAATCGTCACGGGCAGCGTGAGCAGGATCAGCACCGGCCGCAGGATGGTGTTGATGAGCCCGAGCACGACGGCAACGATCAGCGCGGTGCCGAAACTGCGGATGTGAATCGACGGAACGAGCCAGGTGATGATCAGGAGCGCAAGCGCGTTGATCAGCCAGGTCAGCAGCACGGTCATGGGAGCTCCTGTTTCTTGATGGAATGCCGGTGGCCAAAACTTCAAAAACATCCGTACCCAGCGTGCGGCCGGAGTCAGCGCTGACTCCGGCCGACAGTTTCCTGGCTTAGTAGCGGTAGTGGTTCGGCTTGAACGGGCCGCTCTTGTCGACGCCGATGTACGATGCCTGCGCGTCGGACAGCACGGTCAGGTTCGCACCGATGCGCGCGAGGTGCAGACGCGCAACCTTCTCGTCCAGATGCTTCGGCAGCACGTACACCTTGTTCTCGTACTTCTCTCCCTGCGTGAACAGTTCGATCTGTGCAAGCGTCTGGTTCGTGAACGAGTTCGACATCACGAACGACGGGTGGCCCGTCGCGCAGCCGAGGTTCACGAGGCGGCCTTCGGCCAGCAGGATCACGCGCTTGCCGTCCGGGAAGATGATGTGGTCGACCTGCGGCTTGATGTTGTCCCACTGATACTGGCGCGTCGACGCCACGTCGATTTCCGAGTCGAAGTGGCCGATGTTGCAGACGATCGCATTGTGGCGCATCGCCTTCATGTGGTCGTGGCCGATCACGTGGTAGTTGCCGGTGGCCGTCACGAAGATGTCGGCCTTGTCGGCGGCGTACTCCATCGTCACGACGCGGTAGCCTTCCATCGCCGCCTGCAGCGCGCAGATCGGATCGATTTCGGTGACCCACACCGTCGCGCCGAGGCCGCGCAGCGACTGCGCGCAGCCCTTGCCCACGTCGCCGTAGCCCGCGACCACGGCGATCTTGCCCGCGATCATCACGTCGGTGGCGCGCTTGATGCCGTCCACGAGCGACTCGCGGCAGCCGTACAGGTTGTCGAACTTCGACTTCGTGACCGAATCGTTCACGTTGATCGCCGGGAACGGCAGACGGCCATCCTTCTCCATCTGGTACAGGCGGTGCACGCCCGTCGTCGTTTCCTCAGTCACGCCCTGGATGTGCGCGAGGCGCTTCGAGTACCACGAAGCATCGCTGTCGAGGTGCTTTGCGATCGACTTGTAGAGCGCGACTTCTTCTTCGTTCGTCGGCTTGGCGATAACCGAGCGGTCCTTTTCGGCCTTCGAGCCGAGGATCAGCAGCAGCGTTGCGTCGCCGCCGTCGTCGAGGATCATGTTGGCGGACTCGCCGTTCGGCCATTCGAAGATGCGGTGGGAGAACTCCCAGTATTCGTCGAGCGATTCGCCCTTGAACGCGAACACCGGCGTGCCGCCCTGCGCGATGGCGGCAGCGGCGTGGTCCTGCGTCGAGAAGATGTTGCACGAGGCCCAGCGGACGTCGGCGCCGAGCGCCTTGAGCGTTTCGATCAGCACGCCCGTCTGGATCGTCATGTGCAGCGAGCCCGCGATGCGCGCGCCCTTGAGCGGCTGCTGCGCCTTGTACTCGTCGCGGATCTGCACGAGGCCGGGCATTTCGGTTTCGGCGATGTCGAGTTCCTTGCGGCCCCAGGCGGCAAGCGACATATCGGCGACGACGAAATCTTTGACTTGAGCTTGCGGAATTGCGGCGTTCATCACGCCCTCCTTTCTAAAAGTGACTAGAAATTAAAGACGTGAGCGCCGTTTCGATGCGGTTGCCTGACTGTGAAGCAACCGGATTGAGCGCCTCCGAGCCTGGCGGGCTGCATGCGTAATGCGCAGCCCGTCGCAACGCTCCTCGGAGACGAGGCGTGATTGTAGCAAATCGGCATGGCGCTGTCGGAACTACCGCGTCGCACAAATACGCCTGCGGCGAACGGCACTGGCGGATGTGGCGGACCTGGTAGATCTGGCGCACCTGGCGGATGCGCCGCAAACGGCGCTGCGGGTGACGTGAGTAACGTGGCCGCAGCAAGCGCCGCGCGCATCGCAGCGCGCGGGCACGGGAGAAACTAGCCGGCGACGTAGCTGGCGATCTCGCCGGCCACCGCGGCGGCGCGCGGATTCACGGCTTCGCTCACGTTGAGCGCGCGCAATTGCTTCACGGCAGCGAGCGCATGTTCGAGGAACTGGCGCGAGCACTGGACGACGGCCGCGCTGTCGCCCGGATCGGGCGTCTGCAGGCCAGCCTGGATGCGGAAGAAGCGCTCGGCGTGGATGCCGTCGTGATAGTGCATGCGCACGCGCTTCATGTCGTCGAGCCGACGCTGGCCAAAAGTCTCGCGCAGCGCCCACGAGAGCGCGCCGTCCTCGCCGCCGTACTGGCGGAAGAAGTCGTCGATCGGAAAACCGCCCAGCGCGAGAAATGCGCTGCGGCGGATCACGAGACTGCTCGGCACCGTGTTGCTGAGCGTCGCGGCGTGCATGGGGAAGTCGGGATGCGCAAGCACCGATTCGGGAAAACCGGCGAACTCGACGTCGAGCCGGATCGCGGCTTCCCGTGGATGCTGGTCGAGCCACGCGCCCGCATCGGCGAGCGCGCCGGGCATGTATTCGTCGTCGGCGTCGAGAAAGGCGAGCACCGCCGCAGTCGCGTGCAGCGCACCCCAATTACGCGCGCGAGCCGCGCCGCTGTTCATCGGCATCTGCAACAGATGCACGCGCGTATCGTGGCGGGCATAGCCGAACACGATTTCAGCCGATGCGTCGGTGGAGCCGTCGTCGACGACGAGGATCTGCACCGCTTCGCGTTGCGCGATGCAGCTGTCGAGGGCGCGCGCGAGCGTCGGCGCGCTGTTGTAGCACGGAACGATGATTGAGATGGGCAGCATGGGTAACGTCGCCGTCAAGCCGCAACGAGCGCGGCAACGCTGTCCATGATAGACCGGCTGCGATCCGGGAAATCTGAAAATGGTGCGGCGCGCAGCCGCGAAAAGCGCAACCGCGCCGAAGAGTCGCACGGTTGCGCTGTAGTCGCCCGGGGTTGCACCGCGTTCGCACAAGCGATAGAAAAGCCAGCCCCAAGGCTGGCTTCCAGACTTCCGGCGACCCAGAGGCGACCATCAGTCCGGCATGAATTCCTCATCGAGGACCTGCTCGATCGGCCACGGACAGGTTTCGGGGAACACATCAAGACCGGTTTCGCTGACCGCCTGCGCCAGCGCCCTGGCCCACACAACCCGCATCCAGTCGGCATCGGCCAGCCTGGGCTTGAGGCTCGGCGCCTCATCCAGAAGGTAGGCCACGTCCAGCCGTTGAGCCTTGATGGTCCTTTGCCAGCTCGCGCCTCGCCGCGCAGACTGGAACTGCCACTTGAGCAGATGTGCCAGCAGTACCGCCATGCGGCTGATCAGTTCCCGCTGCTCGCTCTTGCCCACGTCCTCGATCTCCTCTGCCAGATGCTCGATGTCCAGCTCCGAGAACTTGCCCGCGCGCAACAACGCCGCCTGTTCGTTCGACCAGGCCACCACGTCCTTCTCGTAGCTCGTTCCCATTTTCCGGCCCTCCAGACCGATCACGTCTGCCGCCATTCTACCGGCCTATGGAACGGACCCTTCACCCGCCTCCGCATCCTTCAGCGCCAGACCGTGCCGCAAGCGCGAGTCAAACCGGCAGGAAGCCGAGCGCCGGCGCGAGCAGCACCATCACGACGCCCGCGATCATCATCGTGAGGCTCGCCACGACGCCTTCCTCGCTGCCGAGTTCGCGCGCCTTCGCCGTGCCCACGCCGTGCGCCGCCGCGCCGAACAGCGCGCCGCGCGCAAGACGCGTGCGCAGCGGCACGAGCGCGAGCACCAGTTCGCCGAACAGCATCCCGCACACGCCGGTCGCGATCACGAAAAGCGCCGTGAGATCGCGCGGCGCGTGGATCTTGTCGGAAACGGCCAGCGCGAACGGCGTCGAAACCGAGCGCGTCATCAGGCTGCGCTGCAGTTCGGGCGACAGGTGCAGGAGCTTCGCGAGCGCGAGCGACCCGCCCACGGCGACGACAATGCCCACGCCCACGCCCGCCGCGAGCGAGATCCAGTGGCGCTTGAGCAGTTCGCGATACTCGTAGATCGGCACCGCGAATGCGACGGTCGCCGGGCCGAGCAGCCACATGAGCCAGCGCGTGTCCTCGAAATAGACCGGATACGGAATGTGCAGCGCGAGCACGATCGCCCCGAGCACGACCGGCACGGCGACGAGCGGCGTGAGCCACGGCGAGCGCACACGCGCGTAAAGCGCCTTCGACGCGAAATAGAGCACGACAGTCAGGATCAGGCAGCCCGCGGCGATCAACCGGGAGGCATCGTCGGCGAACAAGGAGGCAATAAACGTGTTCATGACGCTATCATCCTGTAAAACGATCAATCAATCGGAGCGACATCGCGCGCCGCCGGTTCAGGCATGACGCGCGTGATGCGCATGACGCGTGAGGTGGCGCGCCTGCAGCACGCGGCGCAGCGCGAGGCGGCGCTCGAACCGCGCGGCCTGCTCGACGGCGAACGCCACGGAAACCATCACCATCAGCGTCCCGCCGACCACCACGAGCGCCAGACGCCAGCCGTCGGCGCGGAACAGCCCGCCGTACTGCACGGCCGCCACGGCGGCCGGAATGAAGAACAGCAGCATGTCGGAGAGCAGCCAGTCGGCGCCCGCCTTGACCCAGCGCGGCGCAACACCGCCGCAGAACAGCAGCGCAAGCAGCGCGACGAGGCCGACCACGCCGCCCGGCACGGGCAGATGCGTCGCCCGCGCAAAGCCGTCCGCGACGAACCAGAGCCCGGCGATCAGGGCCGACTGCACCGCGATCAGCCCCATGCGCGCCACTGCGCCCGCTTGCCGCGAGGCTTTCGTCGTTGAGCGTTGAGTGGTCATGGCAAACCCTGGGTGACATTGGTAAGAACCCAGTATAGGGTGCGCCGCTGCATAAACATAATGACTTAGAATTATCCAAACCATTCCATACTGGAATCAGGAGCCGGAACCGTGGAGCTACGCGCGCTGCGCTATTTCATCGAGGTGGTGCGGCAGCAGAGTTTCACCGCCGCCGCCGAACAGATGCACGTCACGCAGCCGACCATCAGCAAGATGGTGAAAGCGCTCGAAGACGAGATCGGCACGCCGCTCTTGCTGCGCGATACGCGCCAGATGGTGCTCACCGACGCGGGCCGCATCGTCTGGCAGCGCGGCCAGGACGTGCTCGCCGCGCATGCGCAGTTGCAGGCCGAAATCGACGATCTGGCGACGCTTGGCCGCGGCGAACTGACGATTGGCGTACCGCCCATGGGCGGCTCGCTCTTCACGCCCGCCATCGCGACGTTCCGCGAGCGCTATCCGAGGATCGAACTGAAGCTCTTCGAGCAGGGCTCGCGCGCGATCGAAGCAGCGCTGATTTCCGGCGAACTCGAACTGGGCGGCGTGCTGCAGCCGGTCGATCCGGCAACGATCGACGTGCTGCCGATCTCGCATGAAGTGCTGTGGCTCGTCGCGCAGAAGGGTTCGCGTTGGGACGGCGCGGCGAGCGTGCCGTTGGCCGAACTCGCCGACGAGCCGTTCGTGTTCTACGGCGAGAGCCTGGCCCTGAACGACGTCGTGCAGCACGCATGCCGCGAAGCGGGCTTCGTGCCGCAGATCGTGGGGCGCAGCGGACATTGGGATCTGATGGCGGCGCTCGTGCTCGCGGGCGTCGGGATCGCGCTGCTGCCCGCCCCGTACTGCCGCAGGCTCGACGCCGCGCGCTTCACCTGCCTGCCCGTGAGCGAGCCCGAAATCACCTGGGATATGGCGATCGGCTGGAAGCGCAATGCCTACCTGTCACACGCGGCGCGCGCGTGGCTCGCGGTGGCGAAAGAAACCTTCGGCAAGCCCTCGTCGTTTCTCGACGATTTCGTGCTGCCGCCCGGGCTGGGCGAATGAGGTGCGCGCGGCACTCCTGTCAAACCGGGAAACCCGTATAAACGCCTTAAAACGTCCACTGGAGTGTGTAGACTTGTTTATACGTCAACACGAGAGGGATTCCATCATGGGAAAAACAGCGACGCTGACGATTCAGCAGTGGGGGAACAGCCTGGCTGTCCGCATTCCCGCTGCTGTCGCACGCGCGGCGCATTTTTCGGTCGGCCAGGAGGTCGAAGTGACGACCGATGAGGTGGGCGTGACGGTGAAACCGGTTGGTCCGCGCAAGCTCACGCTCGCGGAGAAACTGGCTCTGTTCGATCCGGAAAAGCACGGCGGCGAAGCGATGGCAACCTCCCGCGTCGGCGCGGAGGTGTGCTGATGGCCGGGGCAGTGTGGGCGCCCGATCGCCGCGACATTATCTGGATCGACTGCAATCCGCAGGTCGGGCGCGAAATGAGGGACATGCATCCGATGCTGGTCCTGTCACCGAAGCCGTTTAACGAGCGGACCGGCATCGTCATCGGACTTCCCATGACGACCGCCAGATCCAACGACACGAATCCGTTTGCCATCAAGTTTCAGGGGCCGAAAAACGTCACGAGCTACGTGCTTGGACACCAGCCCAAGTCGTTTGACTGGCGAGCGCGCGGCGCGAAGGCACACCCGTGGAAGCGCGTTCCGGATGAGGTGTTTGCTGCGGCGTGCGAACAGTTGAACCAGATTATCGCGATTGGCGAGTAGGACTCAGACAAGGCCGCGCGCACCCGCGCCCAGGGCCCAAAGGAGACAGGCAGATGGAAAGAGCACATCGCCCCGGCACGAGCCACGAGGTCACCAACCAGGCGCCGCCGCTCGCGGACTACAACCTCTTCACCAGCGACGCCGCGCTCACGGAATCGCTCGCGCGCGCGGGCGCCGGGTGGCATCGCGAGGCGCTCGAACGCGACGGCGCGCGCCTCGGCACCGCGGAGGTGATCGCGCTCGCCGATCTCGCCAATCGCCACCCGCCCGAACTCTTCACGCACAGCCCGCGCGGCGAGCGCATCGACGCGCTCGAATTCCATCCGGCCTGGCATCGCCTGCTCGCGCTGCTGCGCGCCGAGGGCCTGCACGCGCTGCCGTTCTCGAACCCGCAGCCCGGCGCGATGGCCGCGCGCTGCGCGGGCTACTTCCTGCACGCGCAGATCGAATCGGGCGCGCTGTGCCCCACCACGATGACCTTCGCGAGCATCCCCGTGCTGCGGCGCGAGCACGCGCTTTTCGAAACGCTGCGCGAGCGCCTTTACGCGCGCGAGCACGATCCGCGCGATATTCCGTGGCAGCAGAAGACGTCGATGATGATCGGCATGGGCATGACCGAAAAGCAGGGCGGCTCCGACGTGCGCAGCAACCGCACCGAAGCGCACGCCGCAGGTAGCGCCACCGGACGCGGCGCCGAGTACCGTCTGACCGGGCACAAGTGGTTTCTCTCCGCGCCGCAATGCGACGCGCATCTGGTGCTCGCGCGCAGCGGCGCGCACGACGGCCTCTCGTGCTTCTTCGTGCCCCGCTTCGCGCCGGACGGCACGAAGAACGCCGTGAACGCGGTGCGCCTGAAGAACAAGCTCGGCAACCGCTCCAACGCAAGCAGCGAGGTCGAATTCTTCGACGCGTACGGCGTGATGATCGGCGACGAGGGACGCGGCGTGCAGACCATCATCGAAATGACGAACTACACGCGGCTCGATTGCGTGATCGGCAGCGCGGCGCTCATGCGCGCGTCGCTCGTCGAGGCGATCCATCATGCGCGCCATCGCAGCGCATTCGGGCGTCGGCTCGCCGATCAGCCGCTCATGCAGAACGTGCTCGCCGATCTTGCGCTCGAATCGGAGGCCGCGACGGTGCTGTTCATGCGCCTCGCGCATGCGTTCGAGGAAACCCCGGGCACGCACGGCACGCAGCACGGCGCCCAGTCGCCCGAAGAGCGGCCCGAAGAGCGGCTCGAAGCGCGCGCATGGCGCCGCATCGTCACGCCCGCCGCGAAGTTCTGGGTCTGCAAGCGCGCGATTGCGTTCACCGGCGAGGCCATGGAGGTGTGGGGCGGCAACGGCTACGTCGAAGAAGGCCCGATGGCGCGCCTCTATCGCGAAGCGCCGGTCAACTCGATCTGGGAAGGTTCGGGCAACGTCATGTGCCTCGACGTCCTGCGCGCGCTCGAACGCGAAGCCGACGCCGCCCAGGCGCTCTTTCTCGCGTGGCGGCGCGACGCGCAGGGGCATCCGGCGCTCACGGCCGCGCTCGATCGTCTGTCGGCACTGCTCAACGGTGCGCCCGGCACGCGCGAAGCGAGCGCGCGACACATCGCGCAGCAGATCGTGCTGATCGCCCAGGCACTGTTGTTGCGCGAGGGCCCGCAGGCAGTCGCCGACGCCTTCATCGCCACGCGGCTCGGCGAACCCGACGGCGACGGTAATGGCAACTGCGGCCGCGTGGCCGGCACGCTGCCTGCGCAGTTCGACCACGCAGCGCTCGTGGCGCGCGCGTTCCCGGCTGTCTGACAGACAGAACCACCGCCCGCCGCGCCATGCACCCTCACTCGAACGTTCAGGTTCCGGGGAGCGACAGACCATGAAGCAGGATCTGCCCGAATCCGTCTCGCGCGATCCCCTCGCTGCCCTGCTCGACGTGCAGCGCGGCGCGTTCCTGCGCGAGCCGTTCCCTGCGTGGGAGGTGCGCGCACGCCACCTAAGGGCGCTGCGCGCGATGCTCTTCGACAATCGCGACGCACTGGCCGAAGCGATGAACGCCGACTTCGGCCAGCGCTCGAAAGCCGAGGTCACGCTCTCGGAATTCGTCGTGCTCAAGCAGGAGATCGATGGCGCACTCAGGCACGGCGCGCGCTGGATGAAGCCGCAGCGCCGCAGCGTCGGCAAATGGCTGCGGCCCGGGCGCGCGCGAATCGTGCCGCAGCCGCTCGGGGTGGCGGGCATCGTCGTGCCGTGGAACTATCCGCTGCTGCTCGGCGCGGGGCCGCTCGTCTGCGCGCTCGCCGCAGGCAACCGCGCGATGATCAAGATGTCGGAGTTGACGCCGCGCACCTCGGCGCTCTTCGAAGCCCTCATCGAAAAGACCTTCTCGCGCGACCATGTCGCCGTGGTCAACGGCGATGCGTCGGTCGGCGCAGCATTCACGGCGCTGCCGTTCGACCATCTGCTGTTCACGGGCTCGACGCGCATCGGCCGCGAGGTCATGCGCGCGGCGGCGGCCAATCTGACGCCCGTAACGCTGGAACTGGGCGGCAAATCACCCGCGCTGATCGGCGAGCACGCGCGTTTCGACTACGCGGTCGACAGCCTTCTGCTCGGCAAGACGCTCAATGCGGGTCAAACCTGCATCGCGCCCGACTACGTGCTGCTGCCGCGCGGCCAGGAGGCGGCGTTCATCGAGCGCGCGCGCACGCGCTTCGCACAGCTTTATCCCGACTTCCCCGACAACCGCGATTACACGTCGATCATCTCGGCGCATCATTTCGAGCGGCTCGTGCGCATCGCCGACGAGGCACTGGCGGCGGGCGCGCAACTGCATCCGCTCGACGGCCAGCCCGGTGGCCAACTCAGTGGCCAACTCAGTGGCCAACTCAGTGGCCAACTCAGTGGCCAACTCAGTGGCCA
>NZ_SCRP01000015.1 GCF_004298475.1 Paraburkholderia sp.
ATAGCCACGTCGATCACTCCGTTCCCCTGCCCGTTGCCGAGCAGGTCAGTGTTCTACGTGGGTCAATATTCGATGCAAATTACTGCGTAGGGTGGGTCAGGATTCCGTGCAAATCAACAACCAGAACGATCGCGGTCCCTCCATCCGCTAAATATCTGCATCCAACGATGGAGACAACAGCCATGAGATACCACGAAATCCTGACCCAAGCAGGTCTGCATGAAGTCGCAGACCTTGAGCAGCAGCGCATCAAAGCGCAGAAGCAGGCCGCCAAGCGCCAGACGGTCGCGGCGAAGCGTGCCGACTTGACCCATCGCATCGACAAGGCAAAGAAGCAGCTCGCCGACCTCAACGCCAAGCCGATTTGATCGACATCCAGCGAATGTCGGTTGAACCGACGTTTGAGGCCGATACAAGCCCTGTTCGTACGCAATCGAACAGGGCTTCGTCATTAGAGAACCCCGTTTTTCGAGGTTTCCCGTGTGTACGGTATACACAAGTTATCGAGGCTTATCCGAGCTTTTTCGCCAGTTCGCTCGCTGACGTGTGGTAGTACCGACTCAGCATCTGAACATTGGAATGCCCGGTCACGGATGCAAGCTCGATCACGTTTGGTAGCTTTTTCGCGAGATTCGTCGTTGCCATGTGCCGTAGATCGTGAAAGTGAAAGTTTTCAATTCCGGCACGCTTGCACGCTCTCGGCCACGCACACAAGACGACGTTCTGGCTGATCGGGATAACGCGCTCGTCGATGCGCTCCAAGCTCTCCAGAATCGCGATCGCGGCACTGCTCAACGGAACATACCGATCCTTGCCGTTTTTCGTCATCGGCAGATAGGCCGTGCGCTGATCAAAATCGACGTGCCTCCATTGCAGAGACAACAATTCGCCCTGTCGCATCGCTGTCTCCAGCGCAAGCTTCACGAGCGGAAGCAGCCACCTACTCCGTAACTCATGGCGCTCCGTATGCAGTTCATGCAGGAGCCGATCAAGTTCGGCAGGCTTCAATATGCGATTCCGCCCAGGCGGCAATCGGGGCTTTTTCACAAGCTTCGTCGGATTGCTTACTGAGAGTCCCCACTCACGCTGCGCATGTGTGATCACCGCGCTGATCGTTGCGAGTTCACGGCAGACGCATGAATTGGTCGCCACCTTGAGACGTTGATCGCGGTAATCGGCCAGCAGACTCGCCGTCAGATTGCGCATGCTGTACTCGGCAATCTTGTGGCGCAGCATTTTGCCGATTCGATATTCTTCGCTGAGCCGACTACGCTTTGTCGGTGTGATCGATTCCTTGTAACGCTCCAGCAGTTTGCCGAAGGTTATGTCGGTCGTGCCTGCTGGATCGACCCACGTCCCGTCGTCCATCGCGGTTTCGACTGAACGTGCCCAGACTTGCCCGTCTGCCTTCGTCGCAAACGACTTGTACTGCGTAGGAAATCCCTTGCGATTGATTTTGACTTGCCAGCGTCCATTACGCTGACTGAATGTCGCCATGTTTTTGCCTCTGAGTTGCGGTTGAGTTGCAAAAACATGTTTTCGGACAATTGGAAATGCTGGAAAGCCTCAGCCAACGGTCAAATTAGGTTCTGACCCCAATTTTCAGTTGATGCACTCGTCGGTAATCATCAGGGCCATACTTCCACCAACTTTTCATTCAAAAACAGTGCATTATAGCGCTCAAGCCATCTGTGCCGCCGGACAACATTGCTCGAAATGCGGGCATGTGCAGCGCACTGCGTTGCGCTCACGCGCCTTCTTTTGTCTAAACTGCTTAACCTGATTATTTGCTTATAGCAAAACTTGTACTAAACACTTTCATTTGTTATGATTTTTATACCAAAAGGAGGTGGTATGCATACTACCCGAAATGGGCAGGTGGGTTTAATTCCTTCCCGGAATCAATCAACCGCCCAACCGGCCAGCGCGTGGCTTTTAGGCTATGCCGCGTTTCATGATGCATTGCAACGCGAAGAGACGGATTTTGGCGCATTACCCCCATATGTGAAACTCCCTGTGCTCCGGCGGTTGGCCGGATGCGCATTTACGCCATCTTCTGTCCTGGTCGCGCTAAATGGCGTACGTGCCGCTTATATCGAAGTCGGCACATCGTCTGTCGCGGAGGTTGTACGACATTACTTTTCGTCGGAAGCCAATAATGCGGACGCGGCGAACGAGACAACGGACATCCTCGAAACGCTTGCGGCAACTTTTCCACCGGCAGTCGTCCCTCTCGTTGCCAGGTCACCCTGTTTGCTCAGTCCCGGCAGAGGCATCTTCCTTGAAGGCTGGCAACGGTTCGTGACCTATTGGGCCCGTAACGACGAGACAATTCCGCTGCTGGCAGTCGATTGGCCCACCTTGTACGACCGCCTCACGGACAACCGAATGACTAATGCCGGCACAACAACAGACGCGCCACATTGCGACGCCGCCTGGCATGTGGCTCACCCGCCATCCGATTTTTGAAGATGCGCTGTGTTGCGACGCGACAAGGTTTAGCCTCGCCGCAGGTTCCGACTATAAATAACCGCTTGAATGAGAGGCCGCCTTGCGCGCTTTAGCAACCGGATTCTTCTTTAATATATATTGCACTGCGAATGTTATTCCGCTCGAATCACGATGTTACGAAGGATTGAAAGCACGCCCTTCATGGCATAAAGCATGATCAGCGCTCCAAGCAAATCGCCTATGTACATCATGCAGAAGCGTTTGATGAAGTTTTCGGTATCCCCGGTCAACGCAAACCAGAGATGATGCAGCACGGCATTCGCCGTTGCTACGGCGAACGCCAGAACGAGGAGCCGCTTGGGCGTCAGGTTCGCCAATGACGCTTTTAGTTGGTACCGCTCAAGCGCCAGGCGATAGACCGCGTAGGGCCCCGCCGCGCTGATGATCGCCCCCACAATGGCTCGAACCGGATCGTGGGGAAAGTAATAAGCAAAATCGACGATTAGCGCGGCAATCAATAAGCCAATCGCACCATCCGCGCCAAGTAGCAGCGTACTCAGCAACCGGATGCCGGTCGGCAGATAGATCCAGTTAACGCCGTTCAGAAACTCCGTGTGTCTGAAAAGCGCCTCATTCAGCCACAACGACAATATGTACACGAGCACGGTGCCTGCGATCGACCAGCAATGTAAACGTAAGCTTTGCATACGATATAATTCTCATTACGTTTTTAAATAGCTGCATCAAAGTTAAGGCTCGCGCGTCGTTGAGCGGGCGTTCAACGCGGTTGGTACGCAAGCAATGACACGTCCTGCTGATATCTATCTTCGATTTTTGCAATTGACCGAAGCACTGCGTGGCCTGCCCACGCTGCCTGCGCTCGATCCGCTCGAAGAGAAAATTCTCGAATTCGTCGCGCGCGCGAACCAAAAGAACGATCGGCTTTCGGTGCGGGACATGATGGCACGTAGCGAACTTGGCTCGCCCGCAACGCTTCACGCGCGCATTACGTCAATGCGTGAAAAAGGCTGGCTCACATTAGGCGACACGGAAGACACACGCCGCAAACAGATCGAATTAACGCCCGCCGCGCTCAAGCATTTCGACAAACTCGCCGAAGCGTTCGCGAAGGCGGCTAAAGGCTCCTGACTGACTCAATCTGCCGATGTCACCAACAGGTCTGCATTTCGGACCTGCTCTCCCATCCATTTCCAATCTGATAATCAGCACAACCAATAAACAGACGCATCGAGAATCGCAAAAATCACGCACTTCTTACTCGTTTCTCATTGCATTGCGATGCGAGGGCCGGCGTTGTCACCAGGCCCTCCGGTTTGCGTCCTTTCGTGCCGCTTGTGCCGCTTTTGCTCAAGCCTTCGTGACCGGGCCGCCCATCGCGGCGACCTTGTGCTGCAGGCGCTTTTCCACCGACGGAAACACAAACTTGCTCACGTCGCCTCCGAGCTGGGCAATCTCCCGCACAATCGTGCCGGAGATGAACTGATATTGATCGGACGGCGTCATGAACATCGTTTCGACATCAGGCAGCAAATAGCGGTTCATGCCCGCCATCTGAAACTCGTATTCGAAGTCCGACACGGCGCGCAAGCCGCGCACGATCACGCGCGCGTTATTGACGCGCACGAAATCCTTCAGCAGCCCCTTGAAGCTCATCACCTGCACGTTCGGATAATGGCCGAGGACCTCGTGGGCGATTTCGAGCCGCTCGTCGAGCGAGAAAAACGGTTGCTTGTTGCGGCTGTCGGCAACGCCAACCACCAGCGTGTCGAAAATGCTCGACGCGCGCCGCACGAGATCTTCGTGGCCGCGCGTAAGGGGGTCGAAGGTACCGGGGTACACGGCGACTACCATGAGGCTTCTCCTCTCATCGGAAATGGGGCGCGATACACTGCCCGGCCAGTTCGATCGTGGCCGTCGCGGTGCAGGCGCAAGTGCGAGCCTGGCGATGAGGCTGCCCGCCACTTGTTATCGAACGCGCATTATTCCTCATTTTCGCGCTGCAGCAAATGATAGAAGACCGCGCCCGCCTTGCCGTCGCGGACGACGCTCCAACCCGCCAGGTCGGGTCGCGCGGCGGGATCGAGCCGCTCGCCGGACTCGACGTACAGCCAGCCGCCCGCTGCAACGAGCGGCGTGCAAAGTTCGAGCGCGCGCGTGAGGAGCGCGGTGTCGCCGAACGGCGGATCGAGGAACACCACGTCGAACGAACCCGGCGCGAGACTGGCCGCGAGGCGCAGCGCATCGGCTTCGGCGATTTCGATGGTACGCGCCGACAAGCGCGCCTGGTTCGCGCGCAACTGCGCGGCGGCGCGCGCATTGCGCTCGATCATCACGACGCGCGCGGCGCCGCGCGACGCCGCTTCGAAACCGAGCGCGCCGCTACCGGCGAAGAGGTCGAGACAGCGCTGGCCATCGAGTTGCTGGCCGAGCCAGTTGAAGAGCGTCTCGCGCACGCGGTCGGGCGTGGGCCGCAGGCCATCGAGATCGATGACCGGCAGGGGCGTGCGCTTCCAGTCGCCGCCGATGATACGGATCGTGTGCGCGCCGCCGCGCACGGCCTTGCCCGGCGCAGCAGGCTGAACGGAGCGGGCACCCTGCGGGCGCGAAGATGAGGATCGGGACATGCGTTTTTCGATGCGGCTTTAGAGTGTCTGGGCGACGCGCCGCGCGCGCCGGCCCCCTGATGCGCGAACGTTACCACAGCCCCGCGTACGCGCCGCCCGGTTACCGCAACGACGCGGCCGAGAGCGCCTGATAAAATGCCGTGTTTTCCGTGCGTTGCCTCCATTTCCACGACGTCGGCGACCACTCCACGGTCCGACCCGCAACGCGCCTCCACGAACCAGATCATGTTCAGTTTCTTCAAACGACTCCGCGGCTCCAAGGCCGAAGAGACCGCGCAGGCCGAAGCCGCGCAGACGCCCGAGGCTCAAGCCGGGGATTCGGCACCGGCCGGATCCGATACCCGCGCGCCCTCGCCCGCAGCCGCGCCTGCGCAAGCACGCCAGCCCATCGCGGCGTCCTCGCCCTCGCGATCCGCCCCTGCAACCGCCGTGGCCGTCGAGGCCGTCGACATCGTTCCTCCGCCCGCGCCCGAAGCGGCCGCGAAGCAATCCTGGCTCGCGCGCCTGAAATCGGGCCTCTCGAAGACGAGTTCGAGCCTCACGAGCATCTTCGTCAACGCGAAGATCGACGACGATCTTTACGAGGAACTCGAAACGGCGCTCCTGATGTCCGATGCGGGCGTCGAAGCCACCGAATTCCTGCTGGAAACGCTGCGCCAGAAAGTGCGCAGCGAGCGCCTCACCGAAGCTCCGCAGGTGAAAAACGCGCTGCGTCAGTTGCTCATCGACCTGCTCAAACCGCTCGAAAAATCGCTCATGCTCGGCCGCGCGCAGCCGCTCGTCATGATGATTGCGGGCGTGAACGGCGCGGGCAAGACAACGAGCATCGGCAAGCTCGCGAAGCATTTGCAGCGCTTCGACCAGTCCGTGCTGCTCGCCGCCGGCGACACGTTCCGCGCCGCCGCGCGCGAACAGCTCGCGGTCTGGGGCGAGCGCAACAATGTGACGGTCGTTTCGCAGGAAAGCGGCGACCCGGCCGCGGTGATCTTCGATGCGGTGAGCGCCGCACGTGCGCGCGGCATCGACGTGCTGATGGCCGACACGGCCGGCCGCCTGCCGACGCAGCTCCATCTGATGGACGAACTGAAGAAGGTCAAGCGCGTGATCGGCAAGGCGCTCGACGGCGCACCGCACGAAGTGCTGCTCGTGATCGACGCGAACACGGGTCAGAACGCGCTCGCGCAGGTGAAGGCGTTCGACGATGCGCTCGGCCTGACCGGTCTTATCGTCACGAAGCTCGACGGCACGGCGAAGGGCGGCATCCTCGCGGCTATTGCGCGTCAGCGTCCGGTGCCGGTGTATTTCATCGGCGTGGGCGAAAAGGTCGAGGATCTGCAGCCGTTCAACGCCGAAGAATTCACCGACGCGCTGCTCGGCAACTAAGCGCAATCAGCGCGCAGCACCCCAAAAAAGGGCGTCGTTCCGATGAACGGCGCTCTTTTTCCTTGCGCGCCGATCACTGGCGCACCTCGGTGCACGTCGCTCACTCGGCATCCGGCTGCACGCCCGGCGCGGCCCGTGCGAACGCCTCGAGTTGCGACGCGTAATCGTAAATGCGCTCGATCGTCGCATAACGCGACGTGTCGATCTCGAAGCGGCTCGCGTTGAACACCTGCGGCACGAGACACAGATCGGCAAGCGTCGGCGTATCGCCGTAACAGAGTTTGCCCGTGCGCGGATCGCTCGCCAGACGCCGTTCGAGCGTCTCGAACCCCGACTCGATCCAGTGGCGGTACCACGCATCCTTCGCGGTGCCATCGACGCCGAGCGTGTGCTTCAAATACTTCAGCACGCGCAGGTTGTTCAACGGATGAATCTCGCACGCCACCTGAAGCGCCAGCGCGCGCACGTGGGCGCGGTCGACGGGCCGCTTCGGCAGCAGCGGCGGCTCGGGGTGCGTCTCGTCCAGATACTCGATGATCGCGAGCGACTGCTGGATGGCGTGCTGCTCGTCGTCGATCAGCGTCGGCACGATGCCGTCTGCGTTGATCTGCCGGTAGGCCGGTTTCAGTTGCTCGCCGCCGTCGCGCAAGAGATGCACCGGCACGTACTCGTACGGCAGGCCCTTCAGATTCAGCGCGATACGCACACGGTACGCTGCCGAACTGCGGAAATAGCTGTAGAGCTTCATGTCCGTCTCACTCCCATTCAGAAGCGCGAATCGTTGCCGAAGTGTGACCTTACGCGCGCTTCAGACCACGCGCACGGCAAACTCGCCGAGCCCGTCGACGCCGCCGCGCATCAAATCGCCCTTCACTACCGCGCCAACGCCTTCGGGCGTACCCGTGTAGATCAGATCACCGGCCTTCAGCTCGACGAGCGTCGACAAAAACGCAATCGTGTCGGCCACCGGCCAGATCAGCTGCGAAACGTCCGCGCGCTGCTTTTCCTCACCGTTGACCGATAGCCAGATCGCGCCGCGTGCGACCTGACCGACTTGCGTAACGGGATGGATAGGGCCGATCGGCGCCGAATGATCGAAGCCCTTGGCGGTATCCCATGGGCGGCCAAGCTTCTTCGCTTCGGCTTGCAGGTCGCGGCGCGTCATGTCGAGGCCGAGCGCGTAGCCCCAGACATGTTCGAGTGCGCGCGCAACGGGAATGTCCTTTCCGCCCTTGCCGATCGCCGCGACGAGTTCCATCTCGAAGTGGACGTTCTTCGACTGCGCGGGATACGGGAATTCGGCGGTTGCACCGGGGGCGACGTAGAGAACCGCATCGGCGGGCTTCGAGAAGAAGAACGGCGGCTCACGATCCGGATCGTGGCCCATCTCGCGCGCGTGCGCTTCGTAGTTGCGTCCGACGCAATAGATGCGGCGCACCGGAAAACGCTGGTCGCTTCCTGCTACCGGCACCGATACCGGCGGTGCCGGCTCAAAAGCGTACGTCATGAAATTCTCCCAAGGCGTGAAAGTCAGCGCGGTCAGTGCAGGCAGTGTAACGCCCGGCGCAGGCACTGCGTGACCGGGGGATTGCACGTTGGCGCCAGGCATCGCCTGCGCACCTCATGCGATACTTTGCGCATCCGCCCTTTCATGACCGCTGCGATGGCCACTGCAATGGCCGCTGCGATGATCACAGCAATGACCACAACGATGCACGCCGCGCACCGCACGCGTACCGGCACCCAGGAATTCCGCTCCCCATGAATGCCCCCGACGCCCCCGACACTTTTTCCTGCGCCCGCTTCATCAAGGAGATCGGCCGTGGGCCGAACGGCGCGCGCGCGCTGTCGCCGGAAGACACGCACGCGCTCTACGCCGCGATGCTCGACGGCCGCGTACCCGATCTCGAACTCGGCGCGGTGCTGCTCGCGTACCGGCTAAAAGGCGAATCCGCCGACGAACTCGCTGCAATGCTGGCTGCCGCGCACGCTTCATTCGCGCCGCTTGCGTCCCCGGCGGGCGACTATCGCGCGGTCTCGATCCCGAGCTACAACGGCGCGCGCAAGCAGCCGAACCTCGTGCCGTTGCTCGCCTTGCTGCTCGCGCGCGAAGGTGTGCCAGTGCTGGTCCACGGCGTGAGCAGCGATCCGGGACGGGTCACGAGCGCTGAAATCTTCGCGGCGCTGAATCTGTCCGACGCGCTCGATCACGCCGATATCGAACATCAGCTCGAAGAACGCCGCGTCGCGTTCGCGTCAATCGAAGCGCTCGCGCCGAAGCTCGCGCGCCTGCTCGCGCTGCGCCGCCGCATGGGCGTGCGCAACTCGACGCACACGCTCGTCAAGCTGCTGCAGCCTTTCGCGCAACCCGGCGTGCGGCTCGTGAACTACACCCACCCGGCGTACCGCGAGAGCATGCGCGCGCTGTTCGCGGCGCACCCGGATGCCGCCGTGGGCGGCGCATTGCTCGCGCGCGGCACGGAAGGCGAAGCCGTCGCCGACACGCGCCGCCAGGTGCAGGTCGACTGGCTGCACGACGGCATCTGCGAAACGCTGATCGAGCCGGAGCCTTCGTCGCCCGATACGCCCGACGCCGCACTGCCCGAAGGCCGCGATGCGCCCACCACGGCCGCATGGATCGAAGCGGTGCTGCGCGGCGATGCGCCGGTGCCGCAGGCGCTTGCGCGCCAGGTCGAGACGATCCGGCGCATCGCGAAACGCTGAGCACGGCGCAACGCGCCTCGCGTTGTGCGACGCCACGCGAGGCGCACAACGCGAGGCAACGCAAGGCAACGCTGGACGAAGCGTGCCCGCCATCGCCGCAGAATGCACCATCGGCGTGCTTCTGCGCGCATCCTGCCGCATCTGCCCGGCGAGTCTGAAAACACGCCAACTCAAAATTCCTCGTTGACACGCGCGTCCAGCCTGCCTTACATTGTGCCGATGCGTTCCTTCCCGAACACCCTCCGAATTACCTCCGGCCGCCTAGCGGCCCTATCGCTACGTCTAGCGTAAGCCAGGCATAGCGCTGCGCGACCACCTCTTCGGTAGCGCAGTCCTCCCAAGCAGTTTCAGCAGTACCTCCAAACCGTAGTTCCTTTCACAACCTGTTTGTCGTCTGCATTCGTCCGTCTACCGTTCGGACGAGTCGCGAGGGTCAAAATGCACGTTGCATGGGCTTGCCTCACGTTTGCTTCCGGCTCGGCCACCGCCGCTGCCGCGCTTGCATGCGCCGTCATCGCCCGCTCGCTCGAAATTTCGCGCACCGTGCTTCGCCAGCCGCCCGCCAGCCGCCCGCTGCCGGCCACCTTCGCAGACGACAAATCGAACGAGGCTCGCCATGTTGCGTAACCCTGCCGAGAAGTACCGTCCGTTTCCCGCCTTCCGCCTCAATGGCCGCCGATGGCCCACCCGCACCATCGAACGCGCGCCGGTCTGGATGAGCACCGATCTGCGCGACGGCAACCAGTCGCTGATCGAGCCGATGAGCATCGAGCAGAAGACCGAATTTTTCGACATGCTGGTGGCGGTCGGTTTCAAGGAAATCGAAGTCGGCTTTCCGTCGGCATCGCAGACCGACTTCGATTTCGTGCGCAAGCTGATCGAGGAAAAGCGCATCCCCGACGACGTGACGATCGAAGTGCTCGTGCAGTCGCGCGAGGCGCTGATCGCCCGCACGTTCGAAGCGCTCGAAGGCGCGCCGCGCGCGATCGTGCACCTCTACAACGCGATCTGCCCGTCGTTTCGCAAGATCGTGTTCGGCCAGTCGAAGGACGAAACGAAAGCACTCGCCGTGGAAGGCACGCGCATCATCCGCGAATACGCCGATGCGCGCCCTCAGACGCAGTGGACCTACGAGTACTCGCCCGAAACGTTCAGCATGACCGAGCTGACGTTCGCGCGCGAAGTGTGCGACGCCGTCGCGCAGACCTGGCGTCCGACGCGCGATCACAAGATGATCGTGAACCTTCCGGCGACGGTCGAAGCGGCGATGCCGAACGTTTTTGCCGACCAGATCGAGTGGATGGACCGCAACCTCGCATACCGCGACAGCATCGTGCTCTCCGTGCATCCGCACAACGATCGCGGCACGGCGGTGGCCGCCGCCGAAATGGCGCTGCTCGCGGGTGCGGACCGCATCGAGGGCTGCCTGTTCGGCAACGGCGAGCGCACCGGCAACGTCGACCTCGTGACGCTCGCGATGAACCTCTACACGCAGGGGATCGACCCGGGCCTCGATTTCTCCGATATCGACGCCGTGCGCCGCGTGGTCGAGCGCTGCAACCAGTTGCCCGTGCATCCACGCCATCCGTATGCGGGCGACCTCGTGTTTACGGCATTCTCGGGCTCACATCAGGATGCGATTCGCAAGGGCTTCGCGCAGCAGCGCCCCGATGCGGTCTGGGAAGTGCCCTACCTCCCGATCGATCCCGCCGACCTCGGACGCAGCTACGACGCCGTGATCCGCGTGAACAGCCAGTCCGGTAAAGGCGGCGCGACCTATCTGCTCGAGCGCGGCATGGGCTTCACGCCGCCGTACCGCGTGCAGATCGAGTTCAGCCATGCGGTGCAGACGCTCGCGGACACATCCGGCGAAGAAATCACAGGCGACGCAATCTGCGCGCTCTTCGCGCGCGAATACTTCAAGACGCACGGTCCGGCCACGCACACGGGCGCGGGACGCGTGCGCTGGGAGGGCTGCGATGTCGCGGCGCCTGCATCGGCCAGCAGTCTCGACGCGCACGCACGGGCCGTCGTGGCCGCGATTGCGGCGGCATCGGGTGAAGACGTCGAGCTCATGTCGTTCGAAACCGCACGCACGACCGTTGGCTGCACGGCGGTGTTCGTCGGATGCCGCGTGGGATCGCAGGGGATCCGCCACGGCGTGGCCATCGCCGAGGACGCAACGCACGCGGCGATCGAAGCCGTCGTGAGCAGTGTGAATCGCGCGTCGTGGCCGCAGGTCGACCGCCGCGCCGCGGCTTGACGTAACGGGGCAACGGCAGAGGGAACCAGGAAGGCAGCCGCGCCGCACGGCACAGTCCAGCGGCGCGGCGAGGATCGGGTGAAGGCGTTCAGAGGAAGAAATTCAGCAGGGGGGATTCAGCAGCAGGAGTTCAAGTGCGGGGATTCAGCCGCAGAAATTCAGCCGCAGGAATTCTGAAAGACAGGAAGCAGCAGGCAGCGCCGTTGGGCGCCGGCGGTCAGACAGGCTGCTGGCGCGAGCCCGGAGCGTTCAGAAGACGCCCCGGAAGCAGAAATCCACCGATCTCATTCGAGCGCACAACGCGTGGCCTGCCAGGCGAGCAGACGCCAGCGGCCGTCTTCCTGGGTCTGGATGGCCGTATAGGCAATCGGAAACAGCAGCGCGCCGTTGTTGGCCTCCATTTCGACCAGCGCGCGGCCCGAAACGACACAGGTTTCGCGCCCCACGGGCAGCACGTCCTGCGACTGGATCTCGATTTGCCGATAGCGACGGCGGCCTGCCGTGATGGCATCAATGAACTGCTGCTTGGTTTCGCGTTTGCCGTTCGTGTGCACGTAGATCACGTTGTCCGATAGCAGTTCGGCGAGCGAC
Source organism: Paraburkholderia sp. (assembly GCF_004298475.1). GTDB lineage: Bacteria > Pseudomonadota > Gammaproteobacteria > Burkholderiales > Burkholderiaceae > Paraburkholderia > Paraburkholderia denitrificans. The sequence continues at coordinate 12,058 of NZ_SCRP01000015.1, forward strand.
GTGCCGTCGCCGTCCACCATCGCACGAAACCGCTCGCGTTCCAGTCCGCGAATCGCATCGATTACTTTTGCAGCCATTGCTCGAGCCCCTTGCGCACGAGTCCGGGCCATTGCCTCGAACCTGCGCCGAAGATGTACCGCACGCGCCTGGCTGAAATTTATACCAGGATTTGACGCGTGGATATGTGCAATCGAATTACCGCGTGATTCAGCGCGCATAGCGCTCACGAGACGAATCCGGCCCTCTGAACGCCCCCCGAAACAGCCGCTCGGCCGACGCGCCTGATCGTCGCAGCGCAGCACTTTCCGGCCGGTGCGATGTCTATGCTTCGTATATCGAAGTTCGGCACTTCGCACGGTTTGGCCGCAGCCCCGGTGGCGTGGCATCTGCAAGCCAACCCTGATTGAGTTCCGTTCTGTGAGCCTTCGTGCTCACGACTAGAGGGTTTACTCGACGCGATCCTGCGCGAGCGACCCACGCGGGCTGTCAGCCCCGCCCGGCGTGGCTCTCGCAAAATCTATCGAAACACAATCTCGATAGTTATCGCGGAACCTTCAATTCACTACAGACTCCAAGGGTTAGCACTCGGTGGATCAGAGTGCTAACATCCACCGTGGAGTCGCAGTCCGACTTTTGCAGATATAGAGGAGTTCACTACGTGAGCAACGCACTGACAATGACCCTTCCTGGTACGCTGAGCCCGACGCCGGCCAAGGCGGCGCGGTCAGGCGCGCTGGCGCTCGCGAGTCAATCGATGCTGCCCGGCCAGTTGGGCAACATCGACGCGTACATCCAGGCCGTCAACCGGATCCCGATGTTGACGCCGCAAGAGGAGCGCCAGTTCGCGACCGAATATCGCGAGCAAAACAGTCTCGAAGGCGCACGGCGCCTCGTGCTGTCGCACCTGCGCCTCGTCGTGTCCATCGCGCGCAATTATCTCGGCTACGGCCTGCCGCACGCCGACCTGATCCAGGAAGGCAACATCGGCCTGATGAAGGCGGTGAAGCGCTTCGACCCGGAGCAGAACGTCCGCCTCGTGTCGTACGCCATGCACTGGATCAAGGCCGAAATCCACGAATACATCCTGCGTAACTGGCGCATGGTGAAGGTCGCCACGACCAAGGCGCAGCGCAAGCTGTTCTTCAACCTGCGCAGCCACAAGCAGGGCCTGCAGTCGTTCACGCCGGAGGAAATCGACGGTCTGGCACAAGAACTGAACGTGAAGCGCGAGGAAGTCGTCGAGATGGAAACGCGGCTGTCGGGCGCCGACATTGCGCTCGAAGGCCAGTCCGACGACGGCGAGGAATCCTTCGCCCCCATCGCGTGGCTCGCGGACTCGCACAGTGAGCCGACCGCCGTGCTGGCCGCACGTCAGCGCGACCGCCTGCAGTCGGACGGCATCACGAGCGCGCTGGAAGCGCTCGATGCACGCAGCCGCCGCATCATCGAGGCGCGCTGGCTCAACGTCTCCGACGACGGCTCGGGCGGCTCGACGCTGCACGAACTGGCCGATGAGTTCGGCGTCTCGGCGGAGCGAATCCGCCAGATCGAAGCAAGCGCGATGAAGAAGATGCGCACGACGCTCGCCGACTACAACTAATCCGCTCACGCGGACCGCGAGGCACAGTCAAAAGCCCCGTCCTCTCAGGAGGCGGGGCTTTTTAGTTGTTCCGTTGGTCAGGCCGGTTGCGGCGCGAGCATTTGCGCGTAGCGCGATGCAGCACGGCCAGCGACGATGTGCAGCGTATTGTCCGAAACCCACACGACATCGAGCGCATCGAGCTGCTGACGATCGACTGCCGACGCATCGTGCACCGTCACGCGCAGACGCGTCACTGCCACAGCATCAATCGACGCGATGTTCGCCGAACCGCCCAGCGCGCCAAGCAACCCGGCCGGATCCGGATCGAGCGGACCTTGGAGCGGACCCTGCGCTGCGCCTTCCCCGGCAACGGCCTGAACCGGCGCGGCATCGTGCGTTTGCGTCACGACCTGCGCCTGCGGCACCACCTTATGGCCGCCGCGCCCGATTGCGTTGCGGATTTCGTCGGCGATCATGTCCGCTTCCGGTCCGATGATGACTTGCACGCTGCCACCGCCACGCTTGAGCACGCCGCGCGCGCCGATCCCCTTCAGCGCGGGCTCGGAGACTTTCGCCGCATCCGCCACCGAAAGACGCAGGCGCGTCGTGCAGGCATCGACGACCTTGAGGTTGTCCGCACCGCCGAGCGCATCGATATAGCGCCCGGCACGCGTCGCGCCTGCCGCAGCCCCCGACACCGACGTCGCGACCGCCGCATCGCCGCTCACGGGCTCACGGCCCGGCGTCGGCAGGTTAAAGCGCCGGATGAAGAACCGAAACAGCCCGTAATAGACGATCGCGTAGGCAATGCCGAGCGGAATCGCTTGCCAGCCGTGCGTGGACAAACCGTAATTCAGCGCGTAATCGATTGCACCTGCCGAGAACGTGAATCCGAGCTTGATGCCCAGCAGCGAGCAGATCGCGAGCGACAGGCCCGTCAGCACCGCGTGGATCGCGTAGAGCACGGGCGCGAGGAACATGAACGTGAACTCGATCGGCTCGGTCACGCCCGTGAGGAACGAGGTGAGCGCCATCGAGAGCAGCAGGCCCGCGACCATCGAGCGGCGCTCCTTCGGCACCTCGTGCAGCATCGCGAGGCACGCGGCCGGCAGGCCGAACATCATCACCGGGAAGAAGCCGGCCATGAAGCTGCCCGCTGTGGGGTCTTGCGCGAAGAAGCGATGCAGGTCGCCGGTGACCGGCGCGCCGCCGCCTGCAGGCGTGAAGGTCCCGAACACGAACCAGACGAGCGAATTCAGGATGTGGTGCAGGCCCGTGACGAGCAGCAGCCGGTTCAGGAGGCCATAGACGAACGTGCCGATGGCGCCTGCGGTGGTCAGCCAGTGACCGGCGGAATCGATCGCGCCCTGCACCTGCCCCCACGCGTAGCCAAAGACGACCCCGAGCACCAGGCACACGAGCCCCGTGACAATCGGCACGAACCGCTTGCCGCCGAAGAACGCAAGGAACTCCGGCAGCTTGATGTCCTTGAACCGGTTGTACAACATGCCCGCGACAATACCCGCCACGACACCCGAGAGGACGCCCATGTTGAGCTTGTCGTTGATGTCCTTCATCACGGCCGTCTGGACCAGATAGCCGAGCGCGCCGGCGAGCGCCGCAACGCCGTTGTTGTCCTTCGCGAAGCCCACCGCAATGCCGATCGCGAACAGCAGCGGCAGGTTGTCGAAGATCGCGCCGCCTGCGTCGGCGATGATCTTGATGTTCAGCATGTCGGCCTGCCCGAAGCGCAGCAGGATGCCGGCTACCGGCAACACTGCGATCGGCAGCATCAGCGCGCGGCCGAGGCTCTGAATTTTAAGAAACGGATTGCCATCCATAGAACTGCCTCCAGTCCCGGTCTATTTGGTGACGTTGGTCACGTCGGTCGGGTGTTGCGAAGCGTCAGCGCGTACGGCACACCGTGCGCGCTGACGGGTTGGTGGTAAGGGTGGTATTGCCGGTCAGTCGAGCGGCCAGACGGCGGTGCTCAACGCGCGCACGGCCTGCGCCGATTCGAGCGCGAGCGCATCCTGTGCACGCTGTCGGCACTGCTGCCAGTCGAGGTTGCGCACGCGCGCCTTGATCGCGGGCACGGACACCGGATCGACGGACAACTCCGTCACGCCGAGCCCGACGAGCAGCGGCACCGCGAGCGGATCGCCCGCCAGCGCACCGCAGACGCCGACCCACTTGCCGTGCTTTTCTGCACCCTGCACCGCCGCCGCGACGAGACGCAGCACGGCCGGGTGCAGGCCGTCTGCCTGGGCCGCGAGATCGGGCTGGCAGCGGTCCATCGCGAGCGTGTACTGGGTGAGATCGTTCGTGCCGATCGAGAAGAAATCCGCGTGCTGCGCAAGCTGATCGGCCAGCAGCGCCGCCGACGGCACCTCGATCATCACGCCCACCTCGATCGGCTCCGTGCGGCCCAGTTCGCGCGCGAAGGAGTCGATACGCGCGCGCAGGCGCACGAGTTCGCCGACATCGGTGACCATCGGCAACAGGATACGCGCCGCGCCCGCCGGCCGCACGGCAAGAAGGCCGCGCAACTGGTCGTCGAGCAGATCGGGACGCACCTGCGCGAGACGGATGCCGCGCAGGCCCAGCGCGGGATTCTGCTCGGGCGGCAGCGTCAGGTAATCGACCTCTTTGTCCGCGCCCACGTCGAGCGTGCGGATGATCGCCGTGCGCCCGGCAAGCGCATCGGCAATCGCCTGATAGCTCTGGCGATGCTCTTCGACGGTCGGCGCCGCCTGGCGATGGATGAACATCAGTTCGGTGCGCAACAGGCCCACGCCGTCCGCGCCGTTGTCGACGGCGGCGTTGGCGTCGTCGAGCGTCGCGATATTCGCGGCGACTTCGATTGCCCGGCCGTCGCGCGTCGCCGCCGCCTCTTGCGACGTAAGCCGGTTGGCTTCGCGCACGCCTTCGAGGCGCAGGCGCTCGCTGCGCGCATGCTCGATGTCGAGTGCGCTCGGCGCGTAGGCCAACTGGCCTTCGCCCGCGTTCACGACGACCTGCGTGCCGTCCGGAATCGTATGCAGCGCATCGCCCACCGCGACGAGCGCCGCAATACCCGCCTGGCGCGCGATGATCGCCGCGTGCGAAGTCGCGCCGCCGCGCGCCATGACCAGCGCCGTCACACGCGAGCGGTCGAGCGTCGCGAGGTCGGACGGCGTGAATTCGTCGGCGGCGAGCACGGCTTCGTCGGGCAGCGTGCGAGCGGCCGTGTTCGCGTAACCGAGCAAGCGCAGCACGCGCTTTTCGAGGTCGCGCAGGTCGGCGGCACGCTCGGCGAGCAGTGGATCGTCGACCTTGCCGAGCACCGCGATCTGCGCGCGGATCGCTTCGCGCCAGGCGAAGCCTGCGCTCTTGCCAAGGCTGATCAGGTCGCGTGCGGCGTCTACAAGCGTCGGATCTTCGAGCAAAACGCGATGCATCGTGAAGATGCCCGCTTCGCCGATGGCACCGCGCTGCGAGGCGGCGCGCACGGCGCTGTTCAGTTCGGCGTCGACGGCGGCGATGGCCTTGTCGAGCGCGCGGCTCTCAGCCGAGAGGCTGCCGCTCGCGAGTTCGGGCGGCACGATTTCCGCATCGCTCCAGTGCACGAGCGTGCCAACCGCCACGCCCGGCGCCGCGCACACGCCGACGAGCGTGCGCGCACCGGCGCTCGCGGCCGTCGCGGGCTGCGCGCTTGCAGCCGCGCCCGGCACAGGCGAGAGTTGCCGCGCAGGCGCCTCGCCGGTCTCGCCCGGCGCTTCGCGCGTGAGTTCGTTGACGACCGCGTCCACGGCCTGCTGTGCGTCGTGGCCCATGCCGACCACTTCGATGGTCGCGCCTTCGCCTGCGCCGAGCGCGAGGAGGCCGACCACGCTCTCGATGGCGGCCTTGCGCTCGCCAAAGCGCACTTCCACGCGCGCGTCGAACGCTCGCACAGCCTGGCGCGCCCGCGCGGCGGGCCGTGCGTGGAGCCCCCCTGCATGGGCGAGCGTCACGCTCTTGCGCGCTTCGGTGACGACCGGCCACGCACCGCCCGCCGCCGGCTCGGCGCTGGCGCGCGCTCGCAGCACGAGCAGCGGCGTCACGCCCGCCTCGACATTGCCCGCTGGCGCACGCGAGATCACGTCGAACGCTTCGGAGTTCGCGATTGCCACGACCGAAACGAGACTTTGCGCCTCGCACGCGACGACATCGAGATCGAATTCGATCAACAGATCGCCGCGCTGCACGTGCGCGCCCTGCGCGACCTTCGGCTTGAAGCCGTTGCCGTGCAGTTCGACCGTATCGATGCCGATGTGCACGAGCACCTGCGCGCCCTCTGCGGTTTGCAGCGTGACGGCGTGACCGGTGCGTGCGAGGTGCATGACGATGCCGTCGCAGGGTGCGACGAGCCGCCCAACGAGCGGATCGATGCCGATCCCATCGCCGAACAGGCCTTCCGAAAACACCGGATCGGGTACGTCGGCAAGCGGCACGACCGGCCCGGTGAGAGGCGAGACAAGCACAATGTCGCCCGCAGCGGGTTCAACGGGATTCATCAGACGGGACTCCAGGATGCGCTCCATCAGTTTTCCAATCTAGTGTGTTTCGGTGACTTTGTTCAGGTAGCGCGGCTCGTCGGGGTTGCGGCCGCGCGCGGCGGCAAGGCCTGCCGCCATCACGTAGAACGAAAGAATCGCGGCGACCGGATCGAGTGCCGGATCGGCGGTGGTCGCGAGCGGCAGCGTCGCATCCGGCACGTCGGCGGGCGCGGCGAGCAGCACGCGCGCACCGCGCTTCGTCATGTCGCGCGCGAGGCCGATCAGGCCCGCCTGCTCCGGTCCGCGCGGTGCGAACACGAGCAGCGGATAGTCGCGGTCGATCAGCTCCATCGGGCCGTGACGCACCTCCGCGCTCGAAAACGCCTCGGCCTGGATGCCCGAGGTCTCCTTGAGCTTGAGCGCCGCTTCCTGTGCGATGGCGAGGCCCGCGCCGCGGCCGATCACGATCATCTGCGACACGTCGCGCAGTTCGTCCACGGCCTTCGACCAGTCGAGCTTGCCCGCGCGTTCGAGTGCATCGGGCAGCGCGCGCAGCGCGTCGACGAATGCCGCATCGCGCTGCCAGAACGCCACGAGTTGCGCCGAAAGCGACAGCATCGCGATATAGCTCTTCGTGGCCGCGACGCTCAGCTCCGCACCGGCGAGAAGCGGCAGCTCGATGCCGGCGGCTTCTGCAAGCGGCGAGCCCGGCACGTTGACCATAGCCGCTGTCAGCGCGCCCGCTTCGTGGAGCACGCGCATCGTCTCGACAAGATCAGGACTCCTGCCTGATTGGGAAAAAGCAAGCGCGAACTGGCCGCGTACGCGTAACGGCGCCTGCTGAAGCGTGGCAATCGACATCGGAATCGAGGCGACCGGCACGCCGATGCGGCTCATCGTGAGCGCGGCGAAATAGCTTGCCGCGTGATCCGAGCTGCCGCGCGCGACGGTGAGCGCCACCTGACGCGGTTCGGCATCGAGCGCTCGCGCCAGCGCCTCGACACGCGAGGTGTCCGCGAGCTGCATGGCGACGATGCTGGACGAGGCCAGCGCTTCCTTAAGCATATTCGACAATCGATTCTCCTTCGACATAGGTTGCGGCGAGTGCCAGTTCGCGGTCGAACACGACAATGTCGGCCCATGCGCCGCGCGCGAGGCGTCCGCGATCTTCGACGCCGAGATAGTCGGCCGCGTAGCGCGACAGACGCATCGAAACATCGGCGATCGGGAAGCCGAGCGAAACGAGGTTGCGCAGCGCCTGATCCATGGTCAGCGTGCTGCCTGCGAGCGTGCCGTCGGCAAGACGCACGCCGCCGAGGCACTTGGTCACGTGCTGGCTGCCAAGACGGTATTCGCCGTCGGGCATGCCGGTCGCCGACGTGCTGTCGGTGACCACGTAGAGGCGCGGAATCGCGCGCATCGCGGCGCGGATCGCACCGGGATGGACGTGCAGCAGATCGGGGATGATCTCCGCGTATTCGGCGTGGGCGAGCGCCGCGCCGACGAGACCCGGATTGCGGTGATGGAGCGGCGACATCGCGTTGAACAGGTGGGTGAAGCCGCGCGCACCGTGCTTGAGGGCGGCGACGCCGTCGTCGTAGGTCGCGAGCGAGTGGCCGAGCTGCACGCGCACGCCGCGTGCGGCCATCTCCGAAATGATCTCGATGTGGCCCGCGATCTCCGGCGCGACGGTCACGACGCGGATCGGCGCGATCGACAGGTACTTGAGCACTTCGGCGAGTACCGCCGATACCGCCGCGTCCGGCTGCGCACCCAGCTTGCCCGGGTTGATGTACGGCCCTTCCAGGTGCACGCCGAGCACGCGCGAGCCCCCCGGCGTGCGCGTGCGCGCAACGTCGCCGAGCCCCGCCACGACGTTCATGAGCTCGTCGCGCGGCGCGGTCATCGTGGTCGCGAGCAGGCTCGTCGTGCCGTAGCGCGCGTGCGTGCGCGTGATGGTTTCGATGGCGTCGCCCGCCTCCATCACGTCGGCTCCGCCGCCGCCGTGAACGTGCAGATCGATAAAGCCCGGCAGGATGTAGGGCGCGTCGTTGTTCGCCGGATCGGCCGGATTGCCGCTGATCGACGTGATGCGCCCGTTCTCGAACGACAGCGTGCCGTCAATCCAGCCTTCAGGGGTGAGTATGTTTCCGCTCAGCATGAATGTCTTCCTGAATGTCTTTCAGAATCTGTTCCGGATTCCGCCAGGTTGCAACGAGGCACGAGGCGTCATATTTGTGGCTTGCATGCGTGATCTGTCCAGTGGCGCTGCATGCCCGCTCGCTCGGGCGCAGGCGCTCATTGGCGCAGCTCCGCAACGAAGTCGTAGTAGCCGTCGCGGCAATACGTGTCGGTCAATTCGATCGCGCGCTGGTCGGCCGAAAAGCCCACGCGCGTGATGACGAGCAACGCCGCACGCGGCTCGACGCCCATCAGCGCGGCGATCTCGCCCGTCGCATTGACGGCGCGAAAGTGCTGCAGCGCGCGCACGACCGGCGCGCCGCACTGCTCCAGAAGCGCGTAGAGCGACGTGCCGACGGCCTTCGGGTCCGGCACGATCGAAACCGGCAGCGCCGAATGCTCGACGGCCATCACGATGCCGTCAGCGCGGCGCAGCCTGCGCAGGCTCGTCACCGACGCGCCCGGCGAGAGACCCAGTTGCACGATCTCTTCGCGGTGCGCGGGGCGCACTTCGCGCGCGAGCCACACCGAATCCGGCGTGAAGCCGCGCTGCTCCATCTTTTTCGTGAAACCGGTCAGACGCGACAGCGGATCTTCAACCCGCGGCGTGATGAAGCTGCCCGCGCCGCGTGCGCGCCGGATCAGCCCCTGCTCCACGAGCAGTTCGATCGCCTTGCGTGCGGTGATGCGCGAGACGCCAATGGCATCGGAAAGCGAGCGCTCCGACGGCAGCGCCTCGCCAGCCGACCACACGCCGCAATGAATCGCCGTGGCAAGGTTGCGCGCAAGCTGCAGATAGAGCGGCGTCACATTGCGCGCGTCGGGCATCAGGGCAGACCAACGGGTTTCCATGGGATTCCAGCCAGTGGGGGGGATCGTGGGGGCGTCCGCGCGCGGGATACGTGTATCCGGGCTCCAGAGCGAGCCCATTATATAACCAGCATAAAACCAGTCAACAGGCGCTATTCACGCCGCCATCAAGCCAATAATATTTATTTAAATCAACAACATATAATGCATTTTTCGCTTCTCGCACGATGATTTCTCGCATTGGGATTTTCCCTTAGTTGCCCAAAAAATAGCTGCAGAGTAGGACCAGAACAAGACCAAAATAGTCTGGTATTGGTGTCATCGGAAAACTCCGGTGTCAACGCGTCGGGCAAAAAAAAACCGCGGCACAAGCCGCGGTTATTTACGAGCACTGCGTGCAGCAACGCGCTGCACGCCGAGGTACTGCCGAGATCCCAATCAGAACGACGGAACCATCGAACCCTTGAACTCGTTCTTGATGAACTGGCGCACGTCTTCCGACTGGTAGGCCGCAACCAGCTTCTTCACCCAGGGCTTGTCCTTGTCCTGGATACGCACGGCGATCACGTTCGCGTACGGGCTGCGAATGTCTTCCAGCGCAATCGCGTCTTTGGTCGGCTGCATGCCGGCCGCGAGCGCGTAGTTCGTGTTGATGACGGCGGCATCCACGTCGCCGAGCGCGCGCGGCAATTGCGCCGCATCGAGTTCGACGAGCTTCACCTTCTTCGGATTCGCTGCGACGTCGAGCGGCGTCGCGTTGTTGCCGTTCGCGCCGGCGCCTGCGCGCAGCTTGATCACACCTTTGTTCTGCAGCAGCAGCAGCGCGCGGTTCTCGTTCGACGGATCGTTCGGCACCGCGACCTTCGCGCCTTGCGGCAGGTCGTTCAGCGACTTCAGCTTCTTCGAATACGCGCCCATCGGCGAGATGTAGGTCAGGCCCGCGGTCATGATCTTGTAGCCGCGCTGCTTGACCTGGCTGTCGAGGTACGGCTGGTGCTGGAAGCTGTTGGCGTCGAGGTCGCCTGCGTCGAGCGCGGCGTTCGGCTGGACGTAGTCGTTGAACTCGACGACCTTGACGTTCAGGCCTTCGCGTTTCGCGACTTTCTGGACGACGTTCCAGACTTGTGCGTCCGGACCGGAGACGGTGCCGACCTTGATGGTCTGGTCGTCGGCGTGGGCGCCGAAGCTGGTGGCGAGCGTGGTGGCGGCAAAGCCGGCGAGGAGGGTCTTGATCAGAATTCTGCGCTGCATGGAGAGAGTATTCCTGCTTGTTATTCAATATGGCCAGCCGGAACCGCATTGTGTGCGCTCCGCCAGCGGGTCCAGATGGTCTCACAGGAGGCCAGGCGCGTGAAATACCAAAATTACATACCGATATTTCCGGCGATTCAGTCCAGGGGCTTAGTCGAGCAGCAGCTTCAGGTCGTGAACCCAGGGCGTCGCGCCCTGCGCGTCGCGAGCGAAAAGCCGCAGCTTGCCGGTCGAGTCGAACACATAGCCCGCGGCCGTGTGGTCCATCGTGTAGTTACCCGGCGTTGCGCCCGGCACCTTCGCGTAGTACACGCGGAAGTCCCTCGCGATCTGCTTGAGCTGGTCGTCGTTGGCGGGATGCAGGCCGACGAAGGTCGGGTTGAACGCGCTCACGTATTGGCCGAGAAGCTCGGCCGAATCACGCTCGGGATCGACGGTGACGAACAGCACCTGAACGCGTTTCGCGGCATCCGGCCCGAGTTGCTGGAGCGCCTGCGAAAGTTCGGCCAGGGTGGTCGGGCAGACGTCCGGGCAATGCGTATAACCGAACAGCAGCACGACAACCTTGCCCTTGTAGTCAGCGAGCGAGCGCATGGTGCCGCCCGAGTCCGGCAGCGAAAAATCCTTGCCGAACTGCGTATTGCCGGTGATGTCGAGGTTCGTAAACGACGGCGCCTGCTGACCGCACCCCGCAGTCAGTACGCCGGCGCCGAGGGCGCAAACCGTGGCGAGCGCCACGAGCGAGGTGCGCCCGAAGCGCGCGAATTTATGACGGATCATGAGTCTTATGCTGTCACGCCCCTATCAGAACGCGAACGTAGTGGTCGACGAGCAGCGCTGCAAAGAGCACTGAGAGATAAACGATCGAATAGCGGAAAGTCTTCCGTGCGAGCGCATCCGAGTACTCGCGGTAGATCCTCCGCGCGTAGCCGAGGAACGCCATGCCGAGCAGCACAGCCACCGTGAGATACACGACACCGCTCATGCCCGAGATGAACGGCATGAGCGTGACCGCGAACAGGATCACCGTGTAGAGCAGGATGTGCAGACGCGTATAGGCTTCGCCATGCGTGTTGGGCAGCATCGGCAGACCCGCGTTTTCGTAATCCTTGCGGCGGTAGAGCGCGAGCGACCAGAAGTGCGGCGGCGTCCACACGAAGATGATCAGCACGAGAATCCAGGCGTCGCCGGGCACGTGGCCGGTGACGGCCGCCCAGCCGAGCGCGGGCGGCATGGCGCCCGAAGCGCCGTCGATCACGATGTTCTGCGGCGTGGCGGGCTTGAGCAGCAGCGTATAGATGATCGCGTAGCCGACGAACGTGCCGAACGTGAGCCACATCGTGAGGGCATTCGTGAACGTGTAGAGCGTCCACATGCCGATGGCGCCGAGCACGGCCGAGAACAGCAGGATCTGCGCGCTCGAAATCTCGCCGCGCGCCGATGGGCGCCAGGCAGTCCGGCGCATCATCGCGTCGACTTTCTGCTCGACAAGACAGTTGATGGCGAATACAGCACCGGCCGTGAGCCAGATGCCGATCGTGCCGCCGATCAGAACTTTCCAGGACACCATGCCAGGCACGGCGAGGAACATGCCGATCACGGCGCAGAACACCGCAAGCTGGGTCACGCGCGGCTTCGTGAGCGCGACGTATTGCGAGATCCGGCTGGGCGTGTGGGAGAAGGTTGTGCTTTCCATATGGGCGGATTAGGCCGGTGCGGCGTCGCGCGCTGACATAACGGCGCGGCCGGAGCGGCTGTAAGCGATTCGAAAGTTTAGCATGACGACCAGAAGCAGCATGATCGCTGCCCCGCCGTTATGCGCCACTGCGATGGCGAGCGGCCATTGCAGCACGATGTTCGACAGCCCCGTCAAAAACTGAATCAGGACTACGACAAGAACCCAATTTGCAGGACGCCGTAGCGATTCGAAGCGTCTCAATCTGAAAGCCAACCATACCAGATAAGCGATCACCACGAATGCGAACGTCCGATGCGTCCAGTGGATTGCAACGAGCGCGTCCTGGGTGATGACGTCGCCGTTGCCGTCCATGCCGAGTGCGCGCCACAGATGGAAACCGTGATGGAAATCCATCGGCGGAATCCACGCACCGTTGCAGGTCGGGAAATCCGTGCAGGCGAGCACCGCGTAGTTCGTGCTCACCCAGCCGCCGAGCGCGATCTGCGCCACGAGCAACGCGAGCGCTGCAAGCGCCGCGGCGCGCCAGCCGCCCGTCTCGGGTTCGTACGCAGGCAGCGGCGTGATGCGCGCCGCGAGCCAGCCGAGCGTGCCGAGCAGCGCGAGCCCGAGCAACAGGTGCGTGGTGACGATGATCGGCTGCAGCTTCATCGTGACGGTCCATGCGCCGAAGATACCCTGCACGAGAATCAGCCCGAGCAGCGCCGTCGGCCACCAGGGCGAAACCGAGAGGGGCAGGCGTTTGATGCGCGCGCGCCAGGCAATCGCCGTCTGCGCGATGATCAGCACGCCGATCGACATCGCGAAATAGCGGTGGATCATCTCGATCCACGCCTTCGACAGGCTGACCGGGCCGGTGGGCATCGCCGCATACGCGGCGGCAATCTGTGCATGCGCGATGAACGGCGACGACGTGCCGTAGCATCCGGGCCAGTCCGGGCAGCCGAGGCCGGAGTCGGTGAGCCGCGTGAATCCGCCGAACATCACGAGGTCGAGCGTCATGAACGTCGTCACCCAAACGAGCTTGCGGAACTTGTTGTCGTCGGCTTTCACCCACACCCAGGAGAGCGGCAGCAGCGCGATGCAAAGACCGATCAGACCCAGCTCCAGTATGAACATTCCTTACCTTGTCAGCGTTAAAAGCGTGCGCCGCGCGTTATCCAATGCGCGACCACTTCAGCAGTTTCGTCACGTCGCCCTTGATCTTCGACGGATCCGCGTGCGCAGGAAAACGCATCATCAGATTGCCGTTCGGATCGACGAGGTAGATGTGATCGGTGTCCTTCATCGCTTGCGCGGCGGGCAGCCATTGCGCGAGCGCAGCCGGATCGGCGCGCAGCATGCGCGTGTCGGGGTAGGCGGTTTTCAGCACCTGCGCGACCGGTGCGTCGTCGGTGCGCAGCCAGAGCGTCACGACGCGCTCGCGCTCCGCGCCCTGCGTCGCGCGCACCTGGCGCATGAAATAAAGCTTGGTCGCGCACGGCTCGCCGCACGCGCCGCCATCGACCGAAATCATCAGCCAGTGCCCGCGCAGTGACGCGAGCGGGACCATCTGACCGTCGTCGCCGGTCACGGTCAGCGCGTCGGGAATCGGGCGCTGCGGCTCGATGAGCGTGCCGTAGCTCGTCGAACCGCCCTTCGGCTTGATCACGTAATACGCGAAGTACGAGATCGCAATGGGCGCCGCGCAGATCAGCGCGATCAGCCACACCATCCAGCGGCTCCCCCGCCGCGCGCTCGCAGGAGCGCCGTCCGTGCGCAAGGGCGAGCCCGCCGCGCGAAGGGGCGCGGCGTCGCTGCCAGCCTGTGGCGAACGGGGGGTTTGTGTCGACACTGCTCGAACCTCTTCCTTTTGTTGATGTGTTACGAAGGCAGCGCGTCTTTCCTTGCAATCCGCGCCATGCAACATCAGCAGCGCGAATCACCATTCCGGTGGATCGTCAGGCCCCCTTCGCGGTCTGATCGCCACCCGCGCTGCGCGCTTTTGTCGCAGCGCGACGGCCCGCATAAAGGCCAAAAACAAGCGCTGCGGCAGCCATTCCCCACCACTGGAGCATGTAGCCATAGTTGCGGTCGACGTCGAAATCCGGCTGCGGCCAATCGCGCACAAGACCGTCTTTCGCCGCTGGCACAAAGGCTGTCTGCTGGATCACGAACGGCTGAAGCGGCAGTCCGATTTCCGTCGCATACGACGTAACGTCGAGATTTTGCCGTATCTTTTGATGCAGCGCAGAGTCTTCCGCTCCCAAATCATAGGCGCGTGTGGCATCCGCGCGCGCGATGCCCTCCACTTCGACCGGTCCGGAAGGCGTGTCGAAGGGTCCGATCACGGTGCGATCTTCATAGTTGCGCGGCAGCCAGCCCCGGTTCACGAGCACATAGCCGCCGTCCTGCAGCTTGAGCGGCATCACGACGTAAAAGCCCGGCTGGTCGTTGTACGGCCGGTTGTCGAGGTAGACGGCGCGCTCGGGCATGAACGTGCCGGTCGCGCGCACCCGGTGGAATTCGATACCCTTGAGCGGCAGCGGCGTCGCGCCCACGGCGAGCGGCGGCGCCGATTCGTTGCTTTCGATGTGCGCCTGCAGCGCTTCCTTCTGATGCGCGCGGTCGCGCTGCCAGAAGCCGAGCCGGATCGTCACGGCCATGACGAACATAATCAGCAATACGGGAACGAGCCGGATCTTCATCGCGCACGCTCCCCGCGAAAATCGATCGACCGCCGTCCGCCGGCGCGCGGTGACATAATCAAGCCATGGCTCTCAGGCATGGCGGATTCCGTGAACTTCATGCACATCCTCGTTCCTATTGCGTTTGCATTGATCATTGCGAGCTTGATCAGCGCACTTTACTTCATGATGCACGACCGCGGTCGCACCAAAAGGATGGTCTGGTCGCTCGCGACGCGCGTCGGGCTCTCCATCTCACTCTTCCTCTTCATCCTTTTTGCGCACTGGATGGGCTGGATCCAGTCAA
This sequence comes from Paraburkholderia sp., assembly GCF_004298475.1. Lineage (GTDB taxonomy): Bacteria > Pseudomonadota > Gammaproteobacteria > Burkholderiales > Burkholderiaceae > Paraburkholderia > Paraburkholderia denitrificans. Next base: position 27,071 of record NZ_SCRP01000015.1, read on the forward strand.
CCGGCATTCCGTACGGCCGCTAGGATCGCCCCGGTCGCGTACGCGCGTTTGCATCTGCGTCGGTGTGTGCGGCCCGCAAGGACAAAGCGCCGCGCCGACGAAGTCGGCCACGGCGCGTTCTCAGTACGTCATCAGGCTCTTCGACTCTTTTTTCGGCTTCACGCATGGCGCGGATTCATTGTCCGCGCCATGCGCAGCGTCGCTTTCGCCTATTCACCTATTCGCCTACAGCCAGTACACGACGATGTACAGGCCGAGCCACACGACGTCGACGAAGTGCCAGTACCACGCCGCGCCTTCGAATGCGAAGTGATGCTCGGCCGTGAAGTGGCCGCGAATCAGCCGGATCATCACCACCGTCAGCATCGTGCCGCCGAGGAACACGTGAAAGCCGTGGAAGCCGGTCAGCAGGAAGAACGTCGAGCCATAAATGCCCGATGCCAGCGTGAGATTCAATTCGGTGTAGGCGTGAATGTATTCGAACGCCTGCAGGCAGAGGAAGCTCAGCCCCAGCACGATCGTCCCGGCGAGCCAGGCGATGGCCTTGGTGCGATGATTCTCGCGCAGCGCGTGGTGTGCGACGGTGAGCGTCGCGCCCGACGAGAGCAGCAGCGCCGTGTTGATCGTCGGCACCGGCCACGGCGTCATCGAGCGGAACTGCGAGACCAGCTCGCCCGGCCCCGTGTTCGGCCACACGGCTGTGAAGTCCGGCCAGATCAGCTTGTAGTCGAGGCTGCCGAGCTGATGCAGCGCAATCGCGCGCGCGTAGAAGAGCGCGCCGAAGAATGCGCCGAAGAACATCACCTCGGAAAAAATGAACCAGCTCATGCTCCAGCGGTACGACGCGTCGACGCGCTTGCCGTACATGCCGCCTTCCGATTCGGCGATGGCGTCGCCGAACCAGTGCCACAGCGTGAAGAGCACCCAGAGCAGGCCAACCGCGACTCCGATCGGCCCCCAGGACTCGCCGTTGATCCACGAGGCGAGCGACGCGAGCATGACGAGAAGGCCGATGGACGCGCTGATCGGATGCCGCGACGGGTGCGGAATGAAGTAGTACGGGCTATCGTTTTGGCCGCTCATACCTGATTCTCCAATTTCCAGTTGCTCCGTAAATATTCCAGCTTGCTGTCTTCGCCATGCCTTCGCGCTGCCTGCTGTGCGCGACGTCGGGCAACGTCGGACATCCTCGCACGCTACCCCGCCACGGCGTGCACGACCAGCAGCAGCACGCCGACGAAGATGGCCGCGCCCAGCAACCCCGCAATGATCAGCGCGAGCGGGTGAAGCTGCGCCGCGTCGGACTCGAGATCCGCGCGCTTGCGCACGCCCATGAACGACCACGCAATCGCCCTGCAAAGCTGCAGCACGCCGCTCTTCTTCTTCCCTGCGCCGCCCTCTCCGTCCGTTCCGCCGTTCATGGGCGTCGTGTCTCCGTCCGCCGTGTTGTGCCGTATTGCACCCTCTGCCGCGCCCTGCCGGCCTTACGTGCCGGCGCCGGTTCTCTGTGCCGCTGGCGGCGTGTTCGCCGCCGTCGGCGTATTCAATTCGAAGAACGTATACGACAGCGTGATCGTCTTCACGTCTTTTGGCAATTTCGGATCGATCACGAACACCACCGGCATGCGCCGCGATTCGCCCGCCTTCAGCGTCTGCTGCGTGAAGCAAAAGCACTCGATCTTGCGGAAGTACTCGGTCGCCTGCTTCGGTGCGTAGCTCGGGATCGCCTGTGCGTTCACCGTGCGCCCTTCGTTATTCGACAAGTCGTACATCACGGTCATCACTTCGCCCGGATGCACGTCGAGATTCGACTGCTCCGGCTTGAACGCGAGCAGCCCGTGTGCGTTCGCATCGAACTCGACCGACACCGTGCGCGTCATGTCCACCTGCATGTTGCGCGCGTCGCGCTCGGTGGCGTCGCGCTGCACGAGGTTGTTGACGCCCGTGATCTGGCAGATCGCGCGATACATCGGCACAAGCGCGAAGCCGAAGCCAAACATCAGGATCGCCACGATCACGAGCTTGATGAGCATCGAACGATTGAAGGCGCGGTCGCTGCGCGTTTGTTGCGTGGGCATCGGACTACCTCTTACGTTCCTCGCAGGACGCACCGGCTCAATGTCCGCCGAAGTACACCTGCTTGACGATGGCGCTCACAAAAAAGACGACGACGACGGCGAGCAGGATCAGGCCGAGTCGCAGGTTGCCCGCGCGGATTTGCCCGGGCGTTCGTTTTTTTTGTGAATTCCGGTTCATGCGTGTTTGACTGCTCGCTGCAAATGGCGCTGCGTTATTTTCTTTTCGACGCTTCCTGTTGTTCGTCCCCTGCCTTTCATTCCCGGCCGTGCGCGCCGCGCGTACACAGCCGGGTATTCGGGCATTGCCCGTCGACGGATTACTCGACCGTCGGCGGGTTCTCGAACGTGTGGAACGGAGCCGGGCTCGGCACGGTCCATTCGAGGCCGGTTGCGCCGTCCCACGGCTTATCCGGCGCCGGTTCCAGCTCGCCGCCGCCGCGATAGGCAGGTAGCACCACGGCGAACAGGAAATACACCTGGGAAAGCCCGAAACCGAATGCGCCGATCGTGATCACCTGGTTCCAGTCGGTGAACTGGGCCGGATAGTCCGCGTAGCGGCGCGGCATCCCGGCGAGGCCGACGAAGTGCATCGGCAGGAACGCCAGGTTGAAGAAGATCAGCGAGCACCAGAAATGGATCTTGCCGCGCGTTTCGTTGTACATCCAGCCGGTCCATTTCGGCGACCAGTAGTACCACCCGGAGAAGAGCGCGAAGAGCGATCCCGCCACCAGCACGTAGTGGAAGTGCGCGACGACGAAGTAGGTGCCGTGATACTGGATGTCGAGCGGCGCCATCGCCAGCATGAGGCCCGAGAGGCCGCCGAAGGTGAACACGAGCAGGAAGCCGATCGCGAACAGCATCGGCGTTTCGAAGCTGAGCGAGCCGCGCCACATCGTGGCGACCCAGTTGAACACCTTCACGCCGGTCGGCACGGCGATCAGCATCGTCGCGTACATGAAGAACAGCTGGCCCGTCACCGGCATGCCGGTCGCGAACATGTGGTGCGCCCAGACCATGAACGAGAGAATCGCGATCGATGCCGTGGCGTAGACCATCGAGCTATAGCCGAACAGCGGCTTGCGCGCGAACGCCGGAATCACCTGCGAGATGATCCCGAACGCCGGCAGGATCATGATGTAGACCTCGGGATGGCCGAAGAACCAGAAGATGTGCTGGTACATCACCGGATCGCCGCCGCCCGCCGCGTTGAAAAAGCTCGTGCCGAAGTGGCGATCGAACAGGAGCATCGTGATCGCGCCCGCGAGCACCGGCATCACGGCAATCAGCAGGTACGCGGTGATGAGCCACGTCCACGCGAACATCGGCATCTTCATGAGCGTCATGCCCGGCGCGCGCAGGTTCAGGATCGTCACGATGATGTTGATGCTGCCCATGATCGACGAGGCGCCCATGATGTGCACCGCGAAGATCGCGAAGTCCATGCCGGGGCCCATCTGCGTCGAGAGCGGCGCGTAGAGCGTCCAGCCCGCGGCGGTCGCGCCGCCCGGTGCGAAAAACGAACCGACGAGCAGACACGCGGCAGCAGGCAGGAGCCAGAAGCTGAAGTTGTTCATGCGCGCGAACGCCATGTCCGACGCGCCGATCTGCAGCGGCACCATCCAGTTCGCGAAGCCGACGAACGCCGGCATGATCGCGCCGAACACCATGATGAGGCCGTGCATCGTCGTGAGCTGGTTGAAGAACTCCGGCCGCATGATCTGCAGGCCCGGCTCGAACAGCTCGGAGCGGATCGCGAGCGCCATCACGCCGCCGGACAGGAACATCGTGAACGAGAAGATCAGATACAGCGTTCCGATGTCCTTGTGGTTGGTCGCGAACAGCCAGCGTCGCCAGCCGTGGGGCGTCGCGTGCGCATGGTCGCCGTGAACGTGACCGTGGCCCGCGACATCGTGTCCAATACTAGACATGACTTCCTCCTAAGCGAATGCTGCGTTGCGTACCCGGTCGAGCGTTCAGGCTGCCGCGTTGATCTCTACACGTCGCGCTTCCCTGGCATTGCCGCCACCGGTTACCGTTTCCGGCTTCTTCAGAATGATGTGATCGTCGGCGATGCCCGCGGCCTTCAGCGCGTCGCGTACCGCTTGTGCACGATGTTTCGCGAGTTCCTCGTTCGCGTGGGCGTTGCCGCTCGCGTCGGTGTAGCCCGAGAGCGTGAACTTCGCCTCCGGGTGAGCCTTCGCGTAGTCGGCGGCCGCCGCAACCGCATCCTTCGCGCCGGCAGGCAGCGTGCTCTTGCCGATGTCGAAATAGATGCTGGCCGGCAGCGATGCGCCCGCCTGCGCCGCACCCGATGCCTCGACGGCGCCGCTTGCGCCGCTTGCGCCGCTTGCGCCGCTCACCGCCGCGCCGCTCGCAGTCTCCGCACCCGCGGCACCCGAGGCACCCGCGGCAGCCGCACCGCCAGCCGCGCCCGCGTCGGCCATATGGTCGCCGCCTTCGGGCAGCTTGCCGTTGCGCGCATCGGCCACCTGACGCGGCTGCAGAATGTCGCCGGTGTGATTACCCCACGAATTGCGCTCGAAGGTGATGACCGATGCGATCTCGACGTCGTTGAGCACCGGCCCCCACGTGGGCATCGCGTTCTTGCCGTGCAGCACGAGGCTCACATGCGCGCCGATCGGACCGTTCGCGACCTTGCTGCCGTCGAGCGCCGGGAATGCGCCCGCGCCCTTGCCGGTCGGCTGGTGGCAGACCGCGCAATTCGACGTGTACACCTTCTGGCCGCGCTCCTTCAGTTCGGCGAGCGTATAGGTCCGGTTGGGATCGTCGGAGGCGGACGCCATCTTCGCCTTCTGCATCTGAACCCATTTCGCGTAGTCGTCCTGCGAGAGCACTTCGACCACGACCGGCATGAACGCATGCTCCTTGCCGCACAGTTCCGTGCAGAAACCGCGATACGTGCCGGTCTTGATGGCCTTGAACCACGTGTCGCGCACGAAGCCCGGAATCGCATCCTGCTTCACGCCGAAGGCGGGCACATACCACGAGTGCACGACGTCGTTCGCGGTGGTGATGATGCGGATCTTCTTGTCGACCGGGACGACGAGCGGGTTGTCGACTTCCTGCAGATACGTGTCGCTGATCGGCATCTGGCCGTTCACTTCCTCACGCGGCGTGCTGAGCGTCGACAGATAGCTGATGCCTTCGCCCTGCCCCTTCACGTAGTCGTAGCCCCACTTCCACTGATAGCCGGTGACCTTGATCGTGATGTCGGCGTTGGACGTGTCCTTCATCGCGACGACGGCCTTGGTCGCAGGCAGCGCCATCAGCACGACGATGACGAACGGCACGACGGTCCAGAGGATTTCGACGGTGGTGCTTTCGTGGAAGTGCGCGGCCTGATGGCCCTTCGATTTTCGATGCGCAAAGATCGAATAGAACATGACGCCGAACACACCGACAAAAATCACGGTGCACAGGATCAGCATCGTTGTATGGAGGTTGTAGAGTTGCTCCGCGATTTTGGTCACGGGCGGCTGCAGATTGATCTGGTTGACCCGTGGGCCGCCGGGACTGTCGCCCACCGCCTGGGCCGCGCCAGCGAACAGGAGTCCGCAGGATGCCGGCACGCCCGAAAGGGTTCGCTTGATTGTTTTCATCGCTTCCTTACCCATATTTTCCATTCCAACCCTCGACCCCGCAGGAAGGTTTCGCATCGTGCGCACGGACGGCGGCCAGGCACCCGGGCCAATCCCCGGGATGAAATGCACCGCTCAGGCGCCGCACGCGAGCCACACGCACAGTTCCCGCGCGAACTGTGCACGCCGATACTGCGGCAAATGCAACCCGACAGCGACCGACTGGCCGCGGGACACGAGACGCACCGGATCGCGAAGCATCACGCCCGGCTCGACCCGGACCCAGCGGGGATTGAATTCGAACCGGGAGCGCAGTTCCGCGCTGACCTGTTCGATCACCAGCCGGTTCGGATACAGCCTGATTCGTTCGTAATCGACAGCATGGCGCGCATAGACGGCAAAGGCGCACCCCACCACCAACAGATCGATGCCAGTGAACGGCAACACCAGCCAGGCACCGTTGATCAACAGCAGAACGGCGATTGCGATGGATACGAATGCCAGAGAAGCATAGAAGCACATGAATTGCCTGGGGGAGAGCGAACAGTTGCGCTTCATGGTCCAGTCCTTCAGAACCGGCTCCGGACTCGCCAGCAGATCGGACGTCTGCATCGCTGTCTCCCGCCCCCAGCACTGCAACAACCTCAGACTATCGCTGCCCGGCGCCTCGCACAACCTCGCACAACTCTGTAGGCATCGGTACCGCACGCATTGGAATTAGTGCACCTTTGCGCGACAAACTGACGCATTATAACGCGAACACCTGTGCCGGCAAGGCAACCTTGATATCCGTCAAACCCTTGCCAGTCAAGGATCTTCGGGCTTTTAGCCGATTCTTTTGAAGGCGGTTCAGCCGGGATTCCCGGGCGCGGCAAAGGCCGCGCGATTGCCTCAGCAGCTTCAGTGGCTTCAGCGGTTCCTTGTCGGACCGCGGCCGATGTCTTCGAGCCGGATGATGCCGTGCCCGTCCGCGGTGGTGCGCGGCACGGCCTTCCAGGCGTGCCCATAGATGACTTCGAAAGTCAGCGGGATCGTGCCGTCGTCGCGCTTGCGCGCTTCGAGCGCGGCGATGAACGCGCGGTGCAGGCGGCGCGCCGCGTGGCCCATGCCGGCCTCGCGCTCGAACGGATACGCGCCCCAGCGGCGCACGTCGGCGAGCAGCTTCTCGGCGGAGCGATAGGTGACGGTGAGCGTCTCCTGGTCCATGACCGGAATCTCGAAGCCGTTTTCGACGAGCATGTCGCCCAGATCGTGCATGTCGACGAAGTCGATCACATGCTTGCGCGTCGGCACGCCGTGCGCAGCCTCGACTTCGGCCCAGGCGCCGCGCAGCTCGTTGAACGTCTCGGGGCCGAGCGTGCTGAACATCAAGAGGCCGTTCACCTTGAGCACGCGCTGCCATTCGCCGAACACGAGGTCCGGGCGCGGATGCCAGTGCAGCGCGAGGTTCGACCAGAGCAGCTCGAACGTGCCATGCGGGAACGGCAATTCGGCGAAATCGGCCTGCGTGAAGCGCGGACCGCGCGAGCCGAGCGCGCGCCCAACCGAGGCCGGCAGGAAACGCCGCCAGCTCGTGTCGCCCGCGTCGTGGCGCAGCGCGCGCTGGAGCATCGCGAAGGAGAGATCGGTGCCGAAGACGGGCGCCTCAGGAAAGCGCTCGCGCAAGCCGGGCAGGTCCTCGCCCGGGCCGCAGCCCGCGTCGAGCACGCTCGCGGGCGTCATCTTGATGTAGTCGAGCCGCTCGCGCATGCGCTGAGCGATTTCTCGTGGCAGGAAAGCGACCTCATTGAAGGTCGCGGCACGGCGGTCGAAAATCCGCCGCAAATGCCGGGGATCGTAGGCCGGACGGCCGGGTCTGGCGGAAGACAAGGACATGTCGGTCGTATTGGCGAAGTGTGCGAAGTATACTCGCTCACTCCCAAGCTTTCAGTTCGCGAGTCCGCACCCGGGCCGTCCGTCGATGCCGCCATCGCCTGTTTTACTGCCCGCCATCCGCCGCGCATGCCGTCGAAGCCATCGGATCGGCGTGCGCGTCTCTCAGGTCGCACGGGCGCAGTGGCCCTGGCTGACCCAGTTCGCCTTGCCCAATCGGTGCGTATTGTGCGGCAATTTGTCGCGCACGACGCTATGTGCCGATTGTGCGGCGCTCTGCTGGAACGAGCCGCGCCTGCGCTGTACCGTGTGTGCGATGCCGCTCGCGGGGGCGCGACGCGCCGCGCATGGGCCGCGCTACCGTTGCGGCGCTTGCGTGGACACGCCGCCCGCGTTCGACGCCACGCTCGCGTTGGGCGACTATCGTGCGCCGCTCGACTTGCTGGTGCTCGGCCTGAAGTTCCGCGCGCAGCTCGCGGCGGGTGCGGCGTTCGCCGGTCAACTCGCGCGGATCGCCGGGGACGCGCTCGATCCCGCCGACCACCCCGATGTGCTCGTGCCCGTGCCGCTCTCGCGCAAACGTCTGATCGAGCGCGGCTACAACCAGGCGTGGCAGATCGCGCGTCCGCTCGCACGCGCACTCGGTCAGCGCGCCGATGCGACGCTCGTGCGCCGCGCGCTTCACACGGCGGCGCAATCGCGGCTCGACCGCGATGCGCGCCGACGCAACGTGGAACGCGCGTTTGCGCTGACGAAGCCGGTCCGCGGCCTGCACGTGGGCGTGGTCGACGACGTGATGACGTCCAGCGCCACGCTCGATGCGCTCGCGCGCACGCTGAAGACTGCCGGCGCACGGCGCGTGACGAATTTCGTCGCGCTGCGCACGTCGAAAGATTGACGGGCCGAATTAGCGCAACGGCTAGACACAACTGCTTTTCATCGACTTTCATCACCATGTTCAACGTCGTTCTCGTCGAACCGGAAATCCCGCCGAACACCGGTAACGTGATTCGTCTGTGCGCGAACACGGGCGCGCGGCTGCATTTGATCGAGCCGCTCGGCTTCCCGCTCGACGACGCAAAAATGCGCCGCGCGGGCCTCGACTATCACGAGTACGCGCAGATGCACGTCCACCGCAACTGGGACGCCTTCCTCGCCGCCGAAACACCCGATCCGTCGCGCATGTTCGCGTTCACGACGCGTGGCTCCGGGCGCTTTCATGCGCGCGCATTCCAGCCGGGCGACTGGTTCGTATTCGGCGCGGAGACGCGCGGGCTGCCCGACGCGGTGCTCGCGCACTTTCCGAACGGCCAGCGCGTGCGCCTGCCGATGCGGCCCGACAACCGCAGCCTCAATCTCTCGAATACGGTCGCGGTGGTCGTGTTCGAAGCGTGGCGTCAGGCGGGGTTCGCTGGCGGCGAATAAACCGGCCGATACAGCGGGGCAGATACAGCGGGGCAGATGCAGCGGCGGTTACGGAGACAAACGAAGCCGCATCACGGTTTGCCCGTGCGCGCGCCGAGTTCGCGCTGGTAGAGCGCGTGCATCGCGTTGTCGAAGCAGGCGAAGATGATCCGTTCGAGTTCCGGGTAATCCGGCAGCGCCGCGATCACCGTTTGCGTGGCAATGGCGACGGCATCGTCGGCCGGAAAATGGTAGACGCCGCAACTGATGGCCGGAAATGCGATGCTGCGCACGTCGGCTGCATGCGCACAGGCAAGCGAGCGCTGATAGCACGATGCCAGCAGCCGCGCCTCGTCATGCCCGCCGCCGTGCCAGACCGGGCCGACGGTGTGAATCACGTGCTGCGCGCGCAGACGGTAGCCGCGGGTGATTTTGGCGTCGCCGGTCGCGCAGCCGCCGAGCGTCTCGCACTCGCGCAGCAGATCCGGCCCGGCAGCGCGGTGAATCGCGCCATCCACGCCGCCGCCGCCAAGCAGTGAAGTATTCGCCGCGTTGACGATCGCATCGACATCGAGCGTGGTGATATCGGCCACGCGCGACTCGATCCTGCAGATTCCGATGGTGAGCATGTCGTCCTCCATCCTGCTAGCAGCGCGCGCCCGGGTTGCCTGCCCGAATTGCCGGATAAGCGCGCGCCCTACTCCGCCTTTGCGTCGCGCCTGAGCAGCGCGCTCACGGCGTCGCGCGGCGTGACGCCGTCGAACAGCACGGCGCACACCGCCTGCGTGATCGGCATCTCGATGCCGTGCTCGCGCGCGATGGCCAGCACGGCCTGCGCGCAATGCACGCCTTCTGCGACGTGGCCGAGCGCGCCCAGAATGTCGTCGAGCGTGCGGCCGCTCGCGAGCTGCATGCCCACGGTGCGGTTGCGCGACAGGTCGCCCGTGGCGGTGAGAATCAGGTCGCCGAGGCCCGTAAGCCCCGTGAAGGTTTCCGCGCGTCCGCCAAGCGTCACGCCAAGGCGCGTCATCTCGGCGAGACCGCGCGTGATGAGCGCGGCCCGCGCATTCAGGCCGAGCCCGAGGCCGTCCGAAATGCCGGTAGCGATGGCGAGCACGTTCTTGACCGCGCCGCCAACCTCGACGCCCACCACGTCGTCGCCGGTGTAAATGCGCATCGCACGGTGATGGAATGCGGCGAGCGTGCGCTCGCGGCAAGCCGCCGACGCGCTCGCGACGGTCAACGCGACGGGCAGCCCTGCGCCCACTTCGCGCGCAAAGCTCGGTCCCGAGAGTACGCCGTTGCTGCCGTGATCGGGCAGCTCGGCCGCCACGACCTGATGCGGCAGCTGCTGCGTCTCGGCCTCGAAGCCTTTGCAGAGCCAGACGAAGTGCGCGGGCACGCGGCCCATGTCGCGCATCGTGCGCAACAGGTCGCGCAAGCCGGCCACGGGCGTCGCGAGCACGACGAGCGCCGCCTCGTCCGACGCATGGTCGAGCGAGGCGGCGAGATCCGTTTCGTATTGGAGCGTGCGCGGCAGCGAGACGCCCGCGAGATAGCGGGCGTTCTCGTGCGTATTGCGCAGGGCGCCGATGAGCGCGGCGTCGCGCGCCCACAGCACCGTGTCATGCGCGCGGGCCAGATGGCCGGCCAGCGCGGTACCCCACGCTCCGGCGCCGAGCACGGCGACTTTCATTGCGTTACTCCGCACCGGTGGCCAGGATCAGTGGGTGGCGTTGCTTTGCGCGGCGCCGTCTTGCTGCGCGATCTGCTGCAGGCGTTGCTCGTAGAGCGCCTGGAAGTTGATCTCGGCGAGGTGGATCGGCGGGAAGCCGGCACGCGTGATCGCATCGGCGATGTTCGAGCGCAGGTACGGGAACAGGATCGTCGGGCAAGCAATGCCGACGAGCGGGTCGAGCTGCTCTTCAGGGATGTTGCGGATGTCGAAAATGCCAGCCTGCTTTGCTTCGATCAGGAACGCAACCTTGTCCTTCACCTTTGCGGTGACCGTACCCGTGACGATGATCTCGTAGACGGAATCGGCGAGGCGCTCGGCCTTGACGTCGACTTCCACTTCGACCGAGGGCATGTCCTGCTCAAGGAAGATAGCCGGCGAATTCGGCTGCTCGAGCGACATGTCCTTGAGGTAGATGCGCTGGATGTTGAAGAACGGCTGGTTGTTCTCGTCAGACATGGTAATTGGCTTCCCTGATTAAATGGATTGCAGCAGCAAACGACAAACTACGCATACAACGTGCTTTACGACGTCACGGCGAACTCGCGGCGAACATCGCTGCGGTCATCGCGGCGGGCGGCGCCGCACAGCAGCAAGCCCGCGCGGCACGACGGGCCGCGCGGGCATCATGCCCGCTGGAACACGCGAAAACCACGCGGAAAAATGTCACGCGGCGCCAGCCGCCCTTGCGGGCGGGCGGCGCTCAGGCGGCGCTCAGGCCGCCTTTTCGAGCAGCGGCATCAGGCCGCCGGCGCGATCGAGCGCGGAGAGGTCGTCGAAACCGCCCACGTGCGTCTCGCCGATGAAAACCTGCGGCACGGTCCGGCGGCCGGTGCGGGTCATCATTTCCTCGCGACGGGTCGGCTCCAGATCGATCAGCACCTTCTCGATGTGTTCGACGCCGCGCGACTTTAAAAGACGCTCGGCCATCTGGCAATACGGGCACACCTGGGTGCTGTACATGACCACCTTGCTCACTTCGAACCTCCTTGTTTCACGACCGGCATGCCGGCCTGTTGCCAGGCGTTCACGCCGCCGTCCAGGACATGGACTTCGGCAAAACCGGCATCTTTCACAACGCGCAGCGCCTTGTGCGACTGCTGGCCCGTCTGGCAGACCAGCAATACCGGATTGCTCTTGTTCTTCACGAACTGGCCCACCTTGCCTTCCAGTTCGCCGAACGCAATCTGGCGGGCCGAAGGCAGATGTCCCTTCGCGAAGTCGTCCGCGGAACGCAGGTCGATCACCACCGCATTGCGGCGATTGATGAGCTGCGTCGCCTCGGCGGCAGAGACGCCGCGGCGCCCGCCGCGCGAAAGCGTCGGCCACAGGAGCAACCCTCCGGATATGAGGACGATCGCAATGAGTACAAGGTTGATGTAATTGGTAAAGAACGTCACGGAAGATTCGCCGGGAAAAAGAGAAATCGGGGGAAATCCAGATTGGGCAACCTGTCCATTATAAAATAAGCGCTTGTCGCGGGCGCGTTGCTGGCGTTATGCGCCCCATAGCAGCCATGAAGTACCGGATACGGCTGCGCAGGTTGTTCCGGCGTGCCGCCCGTCCCCGTTTACCGCTTCCTTACTACCGGCCTTTATCCGCATGTATAAACTCGTGCTCATCCGCCACGGCGAATCGACGTGGAACAAGGAAAACCGATTCACCGGCTGGGTCGACGTCGACCTCACCGAACAGGGCGTCCGCGAAGCCCGGCAGGCAGGCCGCCTGCTCACGGAATCCGGCTACGCGTTCGACATCGCCTACACGTCGGTGCTCAAGCGCGCGATCCGCACGCTCTGGCTCGTTCAGGACGAAATGGACCAGATGTACCTGCCGGTCGTGCATTCGTGGCGCCTGAACGAGCGGCACTACGGCGCGCTGTCCGGTTTGAACAAGGCCGAAACCGCTGCGAAGTACGGCGACGAGCAAGTCCTCGTCTGGCGCCGCAGCTACGACACGCCGCCGCCCGCGCTCGATCCGGCCGATCCGCGCACGTCGTACAACGACCCGCGCTACGCGAAGGTCCGGCGCGAGGAGCTGCCGCTCGCCGAGTGCCTGAAAGACACCGTCGCACGCGTGCTGCCGATCTGGAACGAGTCGATTGCACCGGCCATCAAGTCGGGCAAGCAGATCCTGATCGCCGCGCACGGCAATTCGATCCGCGCGCTGGTGAAGTACCTCGACAACATTTCGGACGACGACATCGTCGGCCTGAACATCCCGAACGGCGTGCCGCTCGTCTACGAACTGGACGAGAACCTCAAGCCCATTACGCATTACTACCTCGGCGACGCCGAAGCGATTGCCAAAGCACAGGCGGCAGTCGCGAGTCAGGGCAAGGCGGGCTAAGCGCGGCCCATGCCGCATTGATTGCCCCGCTTGCACCAGCTTTCACCGGCTTTCAGATGTTTTTGCCCGGCTTATGAAGAGCGCTTGCCGGGCTTTTTCGCTTCCGACCCGGCAATCCGCCCGCCTTCGCGGCGGGCGGATTCGAGCCGCTTCCCCGCTGCGCGTTCCGGCTGCCTTACCAGCACAACCGCCAGCCTCGCGACAGTTTCACGCCAGTTCCTGCCCGGCCAGGGTTTGCCATACCGTTTCTTGCGAACCGCATGAACTGTACGCTGTCGAACCCGGAATCGTCGGCGCGTGTTGCACGGGCCGCACTCCCCCGACAGGTGTGCAGTTATACTTGCCCATCGCTATTCCATAAGACGCCGTCACGTGCGTTTAGACCGCACGCAACAATCCCTATGCGAAAGAACCTGAAAAACATCGGCCTGATCGCCGCTGGCCTTGCAACCGGCGTATTCGCGACGCTGCAGATTTCCGCCTCGGCGCAGCAGACCCCCATGGAGCCGCTGCCGCTCGACCAGTTGCGGCTCTTCGCCGAAGTGTTCGGGCAGATCAAGCATGAGTACGTCGTGCCGGTCGACGACAAGAAACTGCTGACTGCAGCGATCAAGGGCATGGTGTCGAGCCTCGATCCGCACTCCTCGTATCTGGACAAGACGGATTATCAGGAGCTGCAGGAACAGACTCGCGGCCGCTTCGCGGGCCTCGGCATCGAGATTTCGTCGGAAGACGGCCTCATCAAGGTGATTTCGCCGATCGAGGACACGCCCGCGTTCCGCGCCGGCATCCGTCCGGGCGACCTCATCACGCGCATCAACGACAAGCCCGTGCGCGGCATGACGCTCGACCAGGCCGTCAAGCAGATGCGCGGCGAGCCGGGCACCAAGGTCACGCTCACGATCTTCCGCAAGACCGACGACCGCACCTTCCCGCTCACCGTCACGCGCGCCATCATCAAGGTGCAGAGCGTGAAGTCGAAGATCGTGCAGCCCGGCTACGCCTATATCCGCATCACGAGCTTCCAGGAGCGCACGGTCCCCGACCTCGCGGCGAAGCTGCAAGACATCGCACGTCAGGAGCCGAACCTCAAGGGCGTCGTCCTCGACCTGCGCAACAACGGCGGCGGCCTGCTGCAAAGCGCAGTCGGCGTCGCGGGCGCGTTCCTGCCGCCGGATTCGGTCGTGGTTTCGACCAACGGCCAGATTCCGGACTCCAAGCAGGTCTATCGCGACACCTACGAGAACTACCGCCTGCCGTCGTTCGACGGCGATCCGCTGAAGAACGAGGCCGCCGAGTTCAGGACCGTGCCGATGATCGTGCTGACGAACGCGTATTCGGCGTCGGCATCGGAAATCGTGGCCGGTGCGCTGCAGGACCAGAAGCGCGCGCTGATCGTCGGCAAGACGACGTTCGGCAAGGGTTCGGTGCAGACGGTTCGCCCGATGACGGCCGACACGGCGCTGCGCCTCACGACCGCGTACTACTACACGCCGAGCGGCCGCTCGATCCAGAACAAGGGCATCCGTCCTGACTATCCGGTCGACCAGTACGCCGAAGGCGATCCGGACGACGCACTCGTCACGCGCGAAGTCGACTACTCGAACCACCTCGCGAACACGCAGGACCCGAACGAGAAGAAGGAGCAGGACCTGCGCGAGCAGGAGCGCATGGATATGCTGCGCCAGCTCGAAGAGCAGAACGACAAGAAGACGCCGGAACAGCGCCAGAAGGACCGCGACCGCAAGCCGGTCGAGTTCGGCACGCAGGACGACTTCATGCTCCAGCAGGCCCTGAACAAGCTGCAGGGCAAGCCGGTCATCGAATCGAAGTCGCTCATGGAGCGCCGCCTCGCGCAGCAGAAGCCCGAGCAGTCGTCGTCGGCGCCGATCGCCGTGAAGCCCGCCACCCTGATCATGGTGCCGCGCGACGCAGCGCCGGCTTCGGCTCCGCAGCCGAAGTAACGGTTCCTGCAGCACACGCCCCTTTGCCGTTAAACGGCGGCAAAGGGGCGAACAAAGGGCCCCCCCGCGCGCGGCTAAAATAACAACATCGAATCCACGGCGCGCAGCACGCAATCCCGGCCTGTCGCGACGCCCCACGCCCCACTCCCCCCGCGCAACGCGATGAACGACGATCAACTCCTCCGCTATTCCCGCCACATTCTCGTCGACGAAATCGGCATCGAGGCGCAGCAGCGCTTTCTCGACGCGCACGCGATCGTGGTCGGCGCGGGCGGACTCGGCTCGCCCGCGGCGATGTATCTCGCGGCCTCGGGCGTGGGCACGATCACGCTCGTCGACAACGACAAAGTCGATCTCACGAACCTGCAGCGGCAGATCATGCACGACACGGCGTCGGTTGGCCGCGCGAAAGTGGAGTCGGGCTGCCACGCCATCGCGCGGCTGAATCCGGAGGTGAAGGTGAACGCGGTAGAGGCTCGCATCGACGACGCGTGGCTCGACGCGAACGTGCCCGGCGCGACGGTCGTGCTCGATTGCACCGACAACTTCGCGACGCGCCATGCGATCAACCGCGCGTGCGTCGCGCACGGCGTGCCGCTCGTCTCGGGCGCGGCGCTGCGCTTCGACGGCCAGATCAGCACCTTCGACTTCCGCGATCCCGCCTCGCCCTGCTATGCGTGCGTGTTCCCCGAGGATCAGCCATTCGAGGAAGTGGCGTGCGCAACGATGGGCGTGTTCGCGCCCACGGTGGGCATCATCGGCGCGATGCAGGCCGCCGAGGCGCTGCGCGTGATCGGCCAGATCGGCGCGCCGCTCGTCGGCCGGCTCATGATGCTCGACTCCCTGCGCATGGAGTGGAACACGATGCGCATTGCGCGGCAGCCGGACTGCCCGGTCTGCGGCACGCGCCACGCGTGAAAAAAAACCCCGGCATGTGCCGAGGCTTGTTCGTTACTGCGTGCTTTTCGTTACCGTGCGCCGTTTCTACACCGCGCCTCACGCACTGACGACACGCTTGAGCGCCGCCTGCAGTTCCTCGGGCTCGTAAGCCGCCAGCACTTCGGCCACGGGTTTTTCCAGGGTCTTTAGTTGCGAGCGCAAGATCTCCTGCTTCACGACGAGCAACTGGCTCGGCAGCATCGAGAACTCGGTGAGCCCCATGCCGAGCAACAGGCGCGTGTACGCCGGATCGCCCGCCATCTCGCCGCACACCGACACCGGCACGCCCGCGCGCTTCGCCTCGCGCAACGTATGCGCGATCAGTTGCAGCACGGCCGGATGGAGCGGATCGTAGAGATCGGCGACGGCGTTGTCGGCGCGGTCGATTGCGAGTGTGTACTGGATCAGGTCGTTCGTGCCGATCGAGAGGAAGTCGAGACGGTGCAGGAACATCGGCAGCGAAAGCGCCGCCGCCGGGATCTCGATCATCGCGCCCACCTTGATGTTCGGATCGTAGGCGAGCCCCGCTTCGTCGAGCTGGCGCTTCGCTTCGCGGATCAGGGCGAGCGCCTGGTCGATCTGCTGCGCGTGCGCGAGCATCGGGATCAGGATCTTCACGTTGCCGAACGCCGAAGCGCGCAGGATCGCACGCAACTGCGTGAGGAACATCCGCGGCTCGGAGAGGCTCCAGCGAATCGCGCGCAGGCCGAGCGCCGGGTTCACCGCTGTCTCATAGCCGTCCGAGGCGTTCATCGCTTCGAGCGGCTTGTCCGCGCCCACGTCGATCGTGCGGATCGTCACGGGCAGCCCGTTCATCAACTCCACTGCGCGGCGATAGGCAAGGAACTGCTCCTCCTCTTCCGGCAGATGGTCCTTGTGGTTCATGAACAGGAACTCGGTGCGGAACAGGCCCACGCCGGTCGCGCCCGAATCGACCGCAGCCTGGGCGTCCTCGGGCAGCTCGATGTTCGCGTAGAGCTCGATCTTCGTGCCGCAGAGCGTCTGCGTCGGCGAGAACTTGAGGCGCTGCAGCTTGCGCCGCTCGAGCGCCATTTCGCTCTGGCGGTACGTGTACTCTTCGAGCACGATGGGCGCGGGATCGACGATCACGATGCCGTGGTCGCCGTCGACGATGATGAGATCGTCCTGGCGGATCAAAACGCTCGCCTGCTGCACGCCGACCGCTGCCGGAATGCCCAGGCTGCGTGCCACGATCGCCGTGTGCGACGTGCGGCCGCCGAGATCCGTCACGAAACCCTGGAAGCTTTGCGTCTTGAACTGGAGCATGTCGGCAGGCGCGATGTCGTGGGCGACCACGATCATTTCGTTGCAGCCGCCGTGCGGCACCGTGGGCGACGCGCCCACGAGCGCCTTCAGCACGCGCTCGACCACCTGCTCGATGTCGGCCTTGCGCTCGCGCAGGTACTCGTCTTCGATGTCGTCGAAATGGCGTGAGAGGCGATCGAGCTGTTCGGTGAGCGCCCATTCGACGTTGAAGCGGCGCGTGCGGATGAGGTCGATGGTCTCCTGCACGAGCATCACGTCGCGCAGCATCATCAGGTGAACGCCGATGAACGCGCCCATCTCGGACGGTGCATCGACGGCAAGATCGGCGCGCAGCGCATCGAGTTCCTGCTCGACCACGGCGATGCCGGCGCGAAAGCGCTCGATCTCGGCTTCGATTTGCTCGGGTTCGATCAGATAGTGGTCGACGTCGAGTGCGGCCGGGGCGATCAGATACGCTCGCCCGATGGCGATACCGCGTGACACGGGAATACCATGCAGCGTGAACGGCACGCGCACCTCCTCTGGTTTTGTGATGCCGCGGCAAACCGCTGCAATGCAGCCCTCTCAGACCCCGAATTGAATTATAAATTCTGCGCGTTCGTCGTGCCGTCTCGTGACCTGTCGTTTACCGGGACACGACGACGCGGCCACCGCCGATCTGGCCGCACGAACACGCACAAACGCGCGCAAACAAAAACGCCGCGGATAATCCGCGGCGTCGAGCCATTCAGTGACAGCAGGTAGCGGTCACTGGCCTTCGCCGAATTTGTCGGCGATGAGCTTCAGCAGCGCGCCCATCGCGTCGGCTTCGTCGGGGCCTTCGGTTTCGATCAGCACGGTGCTGCCGATGCCCGCCGCCAGCATCATCACGCCCATGATGCTCTTCGCGTTGATCCGGCGGCCGTTGCGGCTCATCCAGACCTCGGACTGATAGTTGCCTGCCAGCTGGGTCAGCTTCGCCGACGCGCGCGCGTGCAGGCCGAGTTTGTTCACGATGGTCGTTTCTTGTTGCAGCATAGGTTCAATCCGGGCGCAGTATATGGAGTGAGGCTTGTTCGGTTCGCGGCTTTCCGGGCTTCGCGGGTTCTGGCGTGGGCGCGGCGCTCACGCGTCGGCTGGCTTCAGCTTCGCGCCTGCGAGCGCTGCGCCAGCCTCGGCGCACGGCGTCGACGCGCCCGGCGCCGGAATGCAGGAGAGGTCCGCAGGCGGCGGCATGGCCGGCGAAATCGCCTGGACACCCTTGCTCGCCCCGGCGAGCGCCTTTTCCACCAGCATGTCGAGCGGCGTCGCGCGGTAGCAGACAGCGCGCACGAGCATCGGCAGATTCACGCCCGCGAGCACCCTCACCTGAGGCACCGACGCGAGCCGCGCGGCGATGTTCGAGGGCGTCGCGCCGAACATGTCGGTGAGCACGAGCGCGCCGTTGTCTTCGCGCAGGCGCTCGATTTCCGCGTTGGCCTGCGCAACGACCTCAGCCGGGTCGCTGTCCGGCGACACGTCGAGCGCGCCGATGCGCGCGGGACAACCGCCATAGATGTGAGCGATGCACTCGCGTAGCGCAGTGGCGAGCGGTGCGTGCGCAATGATCAGAATCCCTGCCATGTCAGCCTGACTGCAAAAAACGGCTTCGGTTGTCGCCCCGGCCGATCCCTTCGATCGATCGCTTTAATCCCTTCGATCCCTTCGATCGCTACCGGCTGCGCCGAGCCTGTGGCCAGCCGTGGGTCCACAGGGTCGGAACACGCGCCGCGCGGTCATGCCGGCAGCGTCATGTCGACGCCAGGCAGCCTGCCCGGAACGCGGGCTCGCGGCATTGTAGCAGGGACATTTTCGCGCGAGACGAACCGTTTTGCTCGCGCTGCGCGCACGCCACACAGCGCGTGTCGTCAGTCGCCGGGGCAGCCTGGCTACAGTTGTCCGGAAGCCCTCCGATTGCTTCGGCACTGCGCCGCGCACGCGTTTTATCCGCGCCTCTCCCGGAGATGCCGCCGGCGCGGCCGGATTCAAGCCGCTGCGCGCTCCAGTGCGTCGATAAACATCCCGGCCACATCGAAACCCGTCTGGTCCATGATCTCGCGAAAGCACGTCGGGCTCGTCACGTTGACCTCGGTGAGCCAGTCGCCGATCGCATCGAGACCGACGAGCAGCAGGCCGCGCGCCGCGAGCGTCGGTCCGAGCGTCTTCGCGATCTCCATGTCGTGCGCGGTGAGCGGCTGCGCGCGGCCAAGTCCACCCGCCGCGAGGTTGCCGCGCACCTCGTTGCCCTGCGGAATACGCGCGAGCGCATACGGCACGGGTTCGCCGCCAATCAGCAAAATGCGCTTGTCGCCGTCCTTGATCTCGGGAATGAACTTCTGCGCCATCACGCTGCGTGCGCCGTCCTCGCTCAACATCTCGATGATCGAGCCGAGGTTCATGCCATCCGCCTTCACGCGGAACACACCCATGCCGCCCATGCCGTCGAGCGGCTTCAGAATCACGTCCCCGTGCGCTTCGTGGAACGCGCGCAGACGCGCGGCGTTGCGCGTGACGAGCGTCGGCGCGACGAACTGCCCGAACTCGCCGATGGCGAGCTTCTCCGAATGGTCGCGGATCGCCTGCGGACGGTTGAAGATCTTCGCCCCTGCCCGCTCGGCCATTTCGAGCAGCCACGTGGACGTCACGTATTCCATGTCGAACGGCGGATCCTTGCGCATGAGGATCGCGTCGAAGCTCGTGAGCGCGCGCGACGCGCTCTGCGCGACGTACCAGCGCTCGCGATGCAGGTCCGTATGGTCGCCGACGATCTCGAAGCGCCGCACATCGGCCTCGACCTTGCCGTTCACCCAGGCGAGGTGCCGCGGCTCGCAGGCGTAGAGCGTGTGGCCGCGCCGCGCGGCCTCGGCCATCATCGCGTAGGTCGAGTCCTTGTAGATGCGAAATCGCTCGAGCGGATCGGCGATGAAAAGAATGTCCATATCGTCTCTACGTCTCTGTGGCGCCCGTCACGGGCGCGGTTTGTCCGTTGTCCGGAAAGCTGCGGGGAAAAAACGTCGTACAGGTGCGCAGGTGCGCAAGCGTGCGGGCGTCAAACCTGGATCGCTTCGGGATCGGTCTTTTCCAGTTCGACCGACGCCGCGATAAGCCCGAGCCGCGCGACCACGCCGTACATATAGAAGCGGTTGGGCGGCGCCACGCCCGGCTTCGCCCGCGTATCGGGCAGCGCCGTGTGCTCGAAGCCGAGCGGCACGAAGTGCATGCCCGGTGCATTCAGGTTCTGGTCGCGCTCGCGGCTGCCGTGCGCGCGATAGAAACCGCCCACCACGTAACGGTCGATCATGTAGACGACCGGCTCGGCCACTTCGTCGCCGATGCGCTCGAACGTGTAGACGCCTTCCTGAACGATCACGTCGCGCACTTCGAGCCCGGCCTTGGTCGCCGCCATGCGCGTACGTTCGTTCTTCGTGAGCGCCGCAATTTCGGAAGCATCGTGCACGGTCATCACGCCGCGGCCATCGGTGCCCGCATCTGACTTGATGACGACGTAAGGCTTCTCGGTGATGCCGTACTCGCGATACTTCTTCGCAATCTTCTTGAGCACCGAGTCGATGGCCGTGGCGAGCGCCTCCTCGCCGGTGCGCGCCTCGAAGTCCACGCCCTCGACGTGCGCGAAATACGGGTTGATCATCCACGGGTCCACGCCCACCAGCTTCGCGAACTTCTTGGCCACGTCGTCGTAGCACGCAAAGTGGGTAGACTTGCGCCGCACGGCCCAGCCCGCATGCAGCGGCGGCAGCACGTATTGCTCGTGCAGGTTTTCGAGGATCGGCGGAATGCCGCCCGAAAGATCGTTGTTCAGCAGAATCGAGCACGGGTCGAAGTTCTTCAGGCCCACGCGGCGCGCCGTGCGTTCGAGCGGTTCGACGACGATCTTCTGGCCATCGGCGAGCGAGATCGTCACGGGCCCGGAGATGGACTCGTCGAGCGTGCCGAAGCGCACGTTCAAGCCGGCCTGGCGCATGATCGTCGCGAGCCGCGCGACGTTCTCGAGATAGAACGCGTTGCGCGTGTGCTGCTCGGGAATCATGAGCAGGTTCTTGGCGTCGGGGCAGATTTTCTCGACTGCGGCCATCGCGGCTTGCACGGCGAGCGGCAGCACTTCCTGCGGCAGGCAGTTGAAGGCGCCGGGAAAGAGATTGGTGTCGACCGGCGCGAGCTTGAACCCTGCGTTGCGCAAGTCCACCGAGCAGTAGAACGGCGGCGTGTGCTCCTGCCATTCGAGGCGGAACCAGCGCTCAATGGCGGGCGTCGCGCCGAGGATGCGCTGCTCCAGTTCGAGGAGCGGGCCGTTCAACGCCGTAACCAGATGCGGGACCATAAACTCGTACTCGCGGACTTTGTAAGCAATGTGTTTGCAGGGAAACCGGCAGTCTATCTGGGGACGATTCCGCTCGATGCAAGGCTTCCTTCCCCTTACAGACCCAAGGGTTAATCGGCACGCCAGCCCGGCGCGCCCGCCGATGATTCCATTCTGGACCGCTCGAGCCCGCGTGCGCAATGGGCGCGCCCGCCGCGCCCATTTATTGTGCGCAAACCTGCGCAAACAAAGAAAAAAGCCCGCCATGGAAGGCGGGCCAAACTCACTGCGCTGCATTACCTGACAGAACTGGAACAGCCGACCCCGTAGGGGGCACACGCGGCGGCTGCCGCGCCGATCGTTATTCGACGCGCTCCCCGTGAAGAATCACGTCGAGGCCCTCGCGCTCTTCCTCTTCCGTGACGCGCAGGCCCATCACCATGTCGATGACCTTCAGAAGAACGAAGCTCACGATGCCGCTGTAGATCAGCGTCGTCAGAACGCCCTTGGCTTGCAGGACGATGCTGCCGTCGGCGCCGCCGATGTCCTTGACCGCGAACACGCCGGTCAGGAGCGCGCCGACAATGCCGCCGACGCCGTGCACGCCGAACGCGTCGAGCGAATCGTCATAGCCGAGCTTGCCCTTGAGCCACGTCGCCGACCAGAAGCAGATCAGGCCTGCCGCGAAGCCGATCGCGAGCGCACCGGTCACGCCGACAAAACCCGAGGCCGGCGTCACCGCGACGAGCCCCGCGACCGCACCCGAAGCGATGCCGAGCACCGACGGCTTGCCCTTGGCGATCCATTCAGCAAACATCCAGGCGACCGCGGCGCAGGCGGTGGCGACTTGCGTGGTGAGCATCGCGAAGCCCGCACGGCCATCAGCCGCGACAGCCGAACCCGCGTTGAAGCCGAACCAGCCGACCCAGAGCATCGCCGCGCCGATCAGCGTGAGCGTGAGGTTGTGCGGCGCCATCGCTTCGCGGCCATAGCCGACCCGCTTGCCGAGCACGAGGCAGCACACGAGTCCTGCGACACCCGCGTTGATGTGCACCACCGTGCCGCCCGCGAAGTCGAGGATGCCGGCGGCTGCGAGCCAGCCGGTCGGTTCCCAGACCATGTGCGCGATCGGCGCGTAGACGATGATCGACCAGAGCGACATGAACACGAGCATCGCCGAGAACTTCATCCGGTCGGCGAATGCGCCGGTGATGAGCGCGGGCGTGATGATCGCAAACGTCATCTGATAGACGATGTAGACCGTCTCGGGGATGGTCGGCGCGAGGTGGCTCACGGTGAGCATCGTCGCCTTGTCGCCCTTGATGTAGTTCACGCCCGCCAGGAAGACGTGCGAGAAGCCGCCGATGAACGGGCCGCCCGGCGTGAACGCCAGCGTGTAGCCGATCACCGTCCAGATCACCGTGACGACGCAGGTGATCGCAAAGCTCTGCATGAGCGTCGCGAGCACGTTCTTCTTGCGGACCATGCCGCCATAGAAGAGCGCGAGGCCGGGAATCGTCATGAACAGGACGAGCGCGGTGGAGGTGAGCATCCACGCGGTATCGCCCGAGTTGATCTTCGATGAATCGACCGAGTACGGCGCGGTCGGCGCGGCGGGAGCCGATGCATCGGCGGGCGCGCCGGCAGTTGCCGCACTTGCAGTGGCCGCGGCCGCCGGAGCGCTGGCCGGGGTGCTCGCTGCGGCGGAAGCGTCCGGAGCGGACGCGGCGGCCGCCGGAGCCGACGCGGCGGCAGTCGCGGACGCGTCGTCCGCGAGCGCGGCGCCGACGCCGCCAGCCAGCAGCGCGCCGGCCATCATCAATGACATCAAAAGTTTGCGCATCTCGGTTTCCTCTCGTCTCTTTCGTCTGTCACAGGGCGTCAACGCCGGTCTCGCCGGTGCGGATGCGGATCACTTGCTCGATGGGCGTCACGAAAATCTTGCCGTCGCCGATCTTGCCCGTACGGGCCGCGCGCTCGAGCGCCTCGATGGCCTGCTCGACGATGTCCTCCGCGACGGCGGCCTCGATCTTCACCTTCGGCAGGAAGTCGACGACGTATTCGGCGCCGCGATACAGCTCCGTATGGCCTTTCTGGCGGCCGAATCCCTTCACTTCGGTCACGGTGATGCCCGAGACGCCAATGGCCGACAACGCCTCCCGCGCCTCATCGAGCTTGAACGGCTTGATGATTGCTGTAATGAGTTTCATGTAGTCCTCGCTGTGGTCGTTTAATCGTTTGGTCGTTTCTGCAACGGGCGTCGGCCGGGCACATCTCGTTTCGTCTCGTTTCGTCTTGTTTCGTCTCGTTCGTTTTGCCTCGCCGACGCACCGCGAGCCAACTGCTATTCGGTACGCGGGGCAGTATTAGCAACACCCGTGCCAATTCGTTTCAATCCGTGCCCATCCGCATGACCGGTACATTGACCGGCCTGCGTGCACAAATCGCGCAACGCGTGGACAATGCCGGTCCGCGGGGCGCACAAGCGTGGCGCACGGCCCCTGGCCGGACGGCCAGCGTGCCGCGCCGGATGTGGCATCGCGGGGGGATCGTTGCTACAGTGTCCTCACGCTGCGCTGGCGTGAATGCCGCATAAAAGGCCACTGCGAGCCACAGCGCAGGGCCGCCATGCATGCCGGGGCAACGCGCAAGCCGTGTCGCGCCACGGCGCGCGTGAAGTGGATACGCACAGGGCGGCGCACGCATCTGGGCGCACCAAGATCGGTCAAAGCCGCATACGAGGCACAGGCGAAACGAAACGTGCACATTTTTTGTGCAGCAAAGGGGAATCGAATGAAACAACCAACCGATGTACTGAATGATCTGCAAAATCGCGTGAGCGACCTGCTGAAGAACTCGCCGGCGCGCGACGTCGAGCGCAATGTGCGCGCAATGCTTTCGCAAGGTTTTTCGAAGCTGGATCTCGTGACGCGCGAAGAATTCGACGCGCAAACGCAGGTGCTCGTGCGTACGCGCCAGCGTCTCGAAGAGCTCGAGCGCCGCGTCGCCGAACTGGAGCAGAAGCTGCCCGTCACTGGCCAGTCGTCCTGATCGATTGCCGATGCACTCACGGCAAGCGAGCCGTAGCGTAATCGCAATGGAACCGTAAATAGGCAACGGAGCCTGCTCGCGCCAGTCACTCGCCAGTCACACGCCGACCGTTCGCGGTGATTTGTGGCGGCGATTGTTAGCGGTGGTTAGCGGTGGTCATTAGCAGGCCTGTGCCTCGCCAGCCAGGCGCCACGCGCGGCACACCGCGCGGCGCAGTCTTTCGGGGATCCCGATGTCGCTTGCCGTGGTCAAGAGCCGCGCGCCGGCTGCTGGCCGCGCGCAGGAAGTCACTGTCGAAGTCCATCTCGCCAACGGGTTACCGGCGTTCTCCATCGTCGGCCTGCCCGATCTCGAAGTCCGCGAAAGCCGCGAGCGCGTGCGCGCCGCATTGCAGAACTGCGGCTTCGATTTCCCCGTGCGCCGCATCACCGTCAATCTCGCTCCGGCGGATTTGCCCAAGGAGTCCGGCCGCTTCGATCTGCCCATCGCGCTCGGCATTCTCGCGGCAAGCGGGCAGATTCCCGCCGCTTCGCTCGCCAATCGCGAATTCGCGGGCGAACTCTCGCTGACCGGTGCCGTACGGCCCATGCGCGGCGCCTTTGCCATGGCGTGCGGCACGGCTCGCGCGTCTTCCACAGCATCCAGTTCGACCGGCGCGGTCAGCCTGGCGCCGCCGCAGCTCTATCTACCGGCAGAGAACACGGCGGAAGCCGCGCTCGTGCCCGGCGTGGATGTGTTCGGCGCCACCGACCTGCGCGCGCTTTGCGCGCACCTCGCCGGTGCTGAGGATGTGCGGCTCACGCCCACGCGCGCAAGCGCGCTCGACACAGCCGCATGCACGCCTTCGCCCGACATGGCGGACGTGATCGGTCAGCGCGGCGCACGGCGCGCACTCGAAGTGGCCGCCGCGGGCGGGCATCACATGCTGATGGTGGGGCCGCCCGGCGCGGGCAAGTCGATGCTCGCGGCGCGCTTGCCCGGGCTCCTTCCGCCGATGACCGACGCCGAAGCGCTGGCCTCGGCCGCGTTGCTCTCCGCAAGCGCGATCGGCTTCTCGCCGCAGCAATGGCGGCGGCGGCCGTTTCGCGCACCGCATCATTCGTCGAGCGCGGCCGCGCTGATCGGCGGACGCAATCCGCCGCAGCCCGGCGAGATCACGCTTGCCCATCTGGGCGTGCTGTTCCTCGACGAACTGCCGGAATTCGACCGTCACGTTCTGGAAACGCTGCGCGAGCCGCTCGAAGCGGGTTCGATCACGATCTCGCGCGCCGCGTGGCAGACCGACTTCCCCGCCGCATGCCAGCTCGTCGCGGCGATGAATCCCTGCCCGTGCGGCTGGCGCGGCGATCCATCCGGGCGTTGCCGCTGCACGCCCGAAGGCGCCGCGCGCTACCTGCGCAAGCTGTCGGGGCCGCTGCTCGACCGCATCGACATCCAGATCGACATTCCCGCACTGCCGCCCGCCGAACTCGCGGCCCGCGCCAACACGCCCGGCGAACCGAGTGCTGCCATTGCCGTGCGTGTGGCCGCGGCGCGCGCGCGGCAATGGCAGCGCCAGGGCAAGATCAACCGGGAATTGAGCGGTCGCGACACCGATGAAGTCTGCCGCCCGGACGCCGCGGGCGAATCGCTGCTGCGCGAGGCGGGCGAACGGTTTGGCTGGTCGGCGCGCGCGTACTACCGGGTCCTGAAGGTCGCACGCACCATCGCCGATCTCGCGGGCGCGTCGATGCCCACCTCGGCCCATATCGCAGAAGCCATCCAGTACCGTCGCGCCCTGGCGGACCACTAGCGCCGGTTCCCGCATCGAGCGCCGGTCACCCGGCAAACGTCATCACCGCTGCAAGAAAATGCAGCAAAGACTTGACTTATGCACACAGCGCTGCATTAGAAAGCGATTTGTGAGAAAACCGTATTTATCTGGCGATATTTTATTAAGCCATTGATTTTATTTAATTTATCAAGTTGCCGATTACCCGGGCAAACTAACGAAAAGCCCACAGGACGGACCTTTGCGGGTCGTTATCCGCTGTTTTCCACAAAGTTACCCACAGGACCTGTGGGTAACCCGTAAACTTCCAATCAAATCCGGGTATTAGCCCTACAAGCTACGAAGGAACTTTCATTCGGATCGGCAATCGCTCGCGCTCAGGAGAGCCTGAACGAGCCGAAGAACTGGTCGATCTGTTCGACGGGCGGCAGTGCGCGGCCCACGATGGCGACCTCGTACACATGCGTCCCCCTCGCGACGAGCCGTGCGTGAATCGTGCGGGACGCTGCGCTCGCTCCGGCCTTGCCGGTAAGCCGCATCTCGATGCCCTCGACCGACCCGCCCGCCGCCAGCGGCACCGCCACATCGTGCGCGCCGGGCGCATCGGGCGACAGGCCCACGTTGCGCGCGAGCCCCGCGCGCAGGAACGCGATCACCCGCTGCTGCGTTTCGGGCCGCGCGTCGGGCAACTCCACCGTGCCGACCACGAAAAGCACATCGTCCGCTTCGGCTGTCTGCATGCGCATGCGCATCGGCGTGCCGTCGATGCCGACGTCGCGCTGGTCCGCCCCCGGCTTCGCGGGCAAATCGACGCTGTATCCGCTCGCGTTGTTCGTTACCGTGCGCCAGTCGTAGGTCGGCGTGCACGCGGCCAGTACGCCCGCAGCCGTGAGGACGCACAGTGCCCGCGGCCCGAGGCGGAACAGCAGCGAAGCGCAAGTGCGGCGAAAAGCAGTCAGAGACATGAGGCGCAAGGAAAGCAGAAGTTAAAGGGGCACAAATAAAGGACGCAATACAGGACCTCAACAGCGCCCGCAGCAAGCGCGCGGCCATAGTGGACTGCAACCCGGGCTCAACCGGACCGCAACCGGACTGCAACCGGACTTGCCGCCGTACGACAACCGCCGTGCTGCGTGATTCGGCGTTAGAATACTTCGGCCAGATTTCCGGTGTCCGAGATTCCGCTCATGAGTTCCGCCTCCCCAACTCCCCCGACCGCCCGCCGCTCAGGCGCCCTTCGCGGCATTGTCATCGCGCTGATCGTCGGCGCGCTTGCCGTCGCCGGTTACTTCGCTTTCTTCGGCAGCAAGGAGCGCGCGCCCGACGCCACGTTCACCCTGCTGTCCGGCCAGAAGATTTCCACCGCCGACCTGAAGGGCAAGGTCTATCTCGTCAACTTCTGGGCGACGAGCTGCACCACCTGCATGAAAGAGATGCCGGAGATGGTGCAGACCTACAACCGCTTCAAGGGCGAAGGGCTCGAATTCGTCGCCGTGGCGATGAGCTACGACACGCCGACGTACGTCGCGAACTACGCGCAGACGCGTCAATTGCCGTTCAAGGTCGCGATGGACGACGGCTCGGCGGCCAAACAGTTCGGCAACGTGCAACTCACGCCGACCACCTTCGTCATCGACCGCAACGGCAAGATTCTCAAGCGCTATGTCGGCGAGCCGCAGTTCGCCGAACTCGACGCGTTGCTGCAAAAAGCGCTATCCACCTGACCGCCTGACGGCGGCGCACTGAGCGCAGCAGCGGCTCACCCCATGACAACGGCAGCGGTCCCCGCTGCCGTTTTCGTTTGCGCAGCCGTTTTCATCTTCAGCCGCGCGTTTCCGGGTCGCCGCGCACGACGAGCCCATAGCGGCGGATCTTCTCGTAGAGCGTGGCCTTCGCCATCTGCAACTGCACGGCGGCCTGCGCGACCGCGCCGCCCGACTGCTCCAGCGCGTCGGCGATCAGCGCGCGTTCATACCGCTCGACACGCTCCTTGAGCGGCTGCGCCGCATCGCCACCGCCGCCCGCAGGCGTGGCGGCATCATCGGGAATCCCGAGCACGTAGCGGTCCGCCGCGTTGCGCAGTTCGCGCACGTTGCCGGGCCAGTCGCGTTGCGCAAGGCGCAGGCGGTCGCGCTCGGTGAGAAGCGGCGCGGGACGCTGGTAGCGCACCGCCGCGTCGAGCAGAAAGTGCTCGAAGAGCGGCACGATGTCCTCGCGGCGCTCGGCGAGCGGCGGCAGCGCGATCGTCACAACGTTGAGCCGGTACAGCAGATCGCGCCGGAACGTGCCCGCCGCGACATGCTCGGTCATGTCGCCCTTCGCCGCCGCGATCACGCGCAGATCGACGCGCACCGGCTGGTTCGAGCCGAGCCGCTCGAGGACGCCGTCCTGCAGCACGCGCAGCAGCTTCACCTGTAGCGCGAGCGGCATGCTCTCGACCTCGTCGAGAAAGAGCGTGCCGCCCGAGGCATGTTCAAGCTTGCCGATCCGCCGCCTGGCCGCGCCCGTGAACGCGCCCGCCTCGTAGCCGAACATCTCCGATTCGAACATCGGCTCCGGCAGCGCGGCGCAGTTCACGGCGACGAACGGCTTGTCGCGGCGCGGCGAGCGTTCGTGCAGGCTGCGCGCGATCAGCTCCTTGCCCGCGCCGGTATCGCCGTTGATGAGCACGGCCGCATCGGTCGGCGCGACGTTCGCGATCAGGCGGCGCACCTGCTCCATCGCCGGACTCTTGCCGATGATGCGCGGCGCGAGCGTATCCTGCCCCGCCAATTCGCGGCGCAGCGCGAGGTTTTCGAGCACCAGCGTGCGGCGTTCGAGCGCGCGGCGCACGGTTTCGACGAGCCGCTCGGTCGCGAACGGCTTTTCGATGAAATCGTAGGCGCCGTCGCGCATCGCCTGAACGGCCATCGTGATGTCGCCGTGCCCCGTGACGAGGATCACCGGCACATCCGGCGCGCGCTCGTGGCATTGCGCGAGCAAGTCGAGCCCGCTCGCGCCGGGCAGGCGGATATCGCTGACCACGACGCCCGCGAACTGCGCGTCGACGAGCGGCAGCGCCGCCTCGGCCGTGGCGAATCCGGACGCGTCGAAGCCCGCGAGCTGCAGGCTTTGCACGCCCGCGCGCCGCACCAGTTCGTCGTCCTCGACGTAGAGCACCTGGCCGCCGGTTGGAGTCACTTTGGAGTCACCCTGTTCATTCGATTTCCTGATCTGATTCAGACGTCGGTGGCGGCAATCCGCGCCGCGCTCACTGGCGCGCGGCGCAGCGTCAGCACGAAGCACGCGCCGCCGTCGGGTTCGTTGTGCGCGACGAGCGAGCCGCCGCAGTCGCGCGCGATCGACGACGAGATCGCGAGCCCGAGGCCGAGCCCCTGCCCCATCTCCTTCGTCGTGAAGAACGGCTCGAAGAGGCGCGGCATCACGTCTTCGGGAATGCCGGGCCCGTTGTCGCGCACGCGAATCGCAATCGTCGCGGCCTGCGCTTCGATATCGATGGCGATGCGCGGCGACGCCGCATCCGCCGCCGCGTCGAGCGCATTGCCGATGAGATTGATGAGCACCTGTTCGAGCCGTAGGTCGTCGCACTGCGCGACGAGGCCCGGATACGCGCCGTGCGGATCGAACGGAACGGCGAGCGGCTCGCCGACCGTGTTCGCCACGCCCGCCGTGCCCGCTGTGTAGTCGGTCAGCGTGAGGCTCACGTTCACGCCCACAAGTCGCTTGGCGAGCAGCGCAAGTGCCTGACGCAGCGCGCTCGCCACCGGCGAGCGCAGGCTGCGCGGACGCGCACGGCCCACGAAGAGCTTGAGCTGGTTGACGATCTTGCCCATGCGCTCGGTGAGCGAGCCGATCGCCTCCAGATTCTCGTGCGCCGCCGCGTACTGGCCGCGTTCGAGGAACACGCGCGTGTTGTCGGAGAAGCTGCGCAGCGCCGCGAGCGGCTGGTTCAGTTCGTGCGTGATGCCCGCCGCCATCTGGCCGAGCGCGGCGAGCTTGCTCGCCTGGATCAGTTCGTCCTGGGCCGCGCGCAGCTCGGCTTCGGCGCGCGCGCGCTCCTGCACTTCGCGCTGCAACTGCTCGTTGGCCTGCGAAAGATCGGCGGTGCGCTCGGCCACCCGCTCGTTGAGCATCGCGTAGGCCTTCTGCAGCATCGCGCGGCTTTGCATGACCTCTTTCACGCGCTGGCGCCGCTGCCGCCAATAAAAGCCGAGCAGGCAGAGCGACACCCAGGCGAAGCCCGTCACGATGGTCGCGCTGCGCGTAGCGATGACCACCGGGCGCACCGGCGACATCGTCACGAGATTCCAGTCCGGCACGCCGAGCGCGCGGCGCGTTTCGATGTAGCGCGGCGCACCGATGCCGCCGCCGATGCCGCCCCCGATGTTGCCCACTACGCCTCCGCCGATCCGCACGATATCGGCGTCGTCCTGCAGCACGCGTTCGACGTGCGCGGGCAGCGGCGCGATGATCTGGCGCGCGTACTGCTGCGTCTGGTCGATGGACGCCACGACGTCGGCGGGCAGCGGCCGCACCGTGTGGTACTTCCACGCGGGCACGGACGACAGGAAGATCACGCCGTGATCGTCGGTGACGAGAAGCGGCTCGCCTGAGTCGGTGCCCGGAAACCATTCGAGATTGAGCTTGACGACGGCCACGCCGACGATCTTGCCGCCGCGCCGCACCGGCTGCGAAACGTAGTAGCCCGGATCGTGCGAGATCGTGCCGATGCCGAAGAAGCGGCCGACGCCGCCTTTCACCGCATCGATGAAATACGGCCGGAAACGGTAGCTCACGCCGACGAAGCTGTCCTTGTCGCGCCAGTTGCTGGCTGCGATGCACATGCCGTCGGCCCGGATGATGTAGGTGGTGGTCGCGCGCGCGTGGCGGTTGACGTCTTCGAGATAGCGGTTCGCCGCGTCGATCCACTCGGGCTTCGGATCGACGAGCACGTCCTGCACGAGCGGATGCTCGCCGACGATAAAGGGCAGCGACTCATAGCGCTCCAGCGTGCTCCTGAGCGCGGCCGTCGTGCGGTCGCCGCGCACGGCGGCGGCGCGGCGCAGCGTATCGATGCCGCTTTTCCAGGCGAGCGTCCACGTGAGCGCGCAGACCGCGACAAGCCCGGCGGCGAGCGCAAAGAGAATGAACAGGCGGCGCGTCACGCGATCGGCTTCCAGACGGTCAGACGGGGATTAACGGGATTGTGGCACAGGCGCACCGGGCGGAGCGCCCCGGCGAGGCGCGAGCGGATCGGGACGACCGCCGCGCCGGAAAAAAACAGACAGCGCGCCGCAGGGGATCGGCGCGCTGTCACGCCGTGAGGGCGGGGAAATGGAACAAGCTTGAGACGAGGGAAACGGCGGGAAAACAGCGAGCGAGCGAACGGCGCGCGAGACGTCGAGCCGCGCGCCAGCCGTCTCGCGCGGGCGAGGCGGGAATCCGGCAGCAACGCCCCGGCGAACCCGCGCCATCGTCCCGCGAGCGCGCAGACATCGCGCCGCACGCCATCCATCTCATGCAGGCGAGGCGGGAATCCGGCAGCAACGCCCCGGCGAACCCGCGCCATCGCCCCGCGAGCGCGCGGCTTTAAGCCTCCGCGCTTTCCTTCACATCGACTTCGCCTGCGAGCACGGCACGCAGCTTCTTGCGGTCGAGTTCCTTCTCCCATGCCGATACGACAACCGTCGCCACGCCGTTGCCGACGATGTTGGTCAGTGCACGGCACTCGCTCATGAAGCGGTCGATGCCGAGGATCAGCACCATGCCCGAGAGCGGAATCGTCGGCACCACGGCGAGCGTCGCCGCGAGCGTGATGAAGCCCGCGCCGGTCACGCCGCTCGCGCCCTTCGAGGTGAGCATCGTCACCGCGAGCAGCGTGAGCTGCTGCGTGAGCGTGAGGTCGGTGTTGGTGGCCTGGGCGATGAACAGCACGGCCATCGTCATGTAGATGTTGGTGCCGTCGAGGTTGAACGAATAGCCGGTCGGCACGACGAGGCCCACCACCGAGCGCGAGCAGCCCAGGCGTTCGAGCTTCTGCATGAGCTGCGGCAGCGCCGATTCCGAGGAGCTCGTGCCGAGCACGATCAGCATCTCTTCCTTGATGTACGCGACGAAGCGCACGATCGAGAAGCCGACGAAGCGCGCAATCGTGCCGAGCACCACGAGCACGAACACGATGGACGTGAGGTAGAACGTGCCGATCAGCTTCATCATCGGGATCAGCGAGCCCACGCCGTACTTGCCGATGGTGAACGCCATCGCGCCGAACGCGCCGATGGGGGCGAGCTTCGTGATGATCTTCACGACGCCGAAGAGCACGTTCGAGATGCCTTCGATGAACTCGGTCACGACGCGGCCGCGCTCGCCGATCTGCGTGAGCACCGCGCCGAACAGCATCGCGATCAGCAGGATCTGCAGGATCTCGCCTTGCGCGAACGCCGAGGAGATCGTGTCGGGAATGATGTGCATCAGGAAATCGACCGAGCTCGTGCCGTGCGCCTTTTCGGCGAACGAGGCGACCGACTTGGCGTCGAGCGTCTTCACGTCGACGTTGAAGCCCGCGCCCGGCTTCAGCACGTGCGTGGCGATCAGACCGAGCAGGAGCGCGAAGGTCGAGACGATCTCGAAGTAGAGCAGCGCCTTGCCGCCCACGCGGCCGACCTTCTTCATGTCTTCCATGCCGGCGATGCCGGTCACGACGGTACAGAAGATGATCGGGCCGATCACCATCTTGATGAGCTTGATGAAGGCTTCGCCGAGCGGCTTCATGTCGACGGCGAGCGCCGGCGAGTAGTGGCCGAGGATGATGCCCACGACGATCGCGACGATCACCTGGACGTAGAGCACTTTGTGGAGAGGTTTCTTCACGATTTTTCCTGCATGCAAAAGTAAGCCAATGGCCGAACGCGAGCGGGCGGCGCGAATGGGAGATCCGGGCGGCGTTCGTGCGATGCGTGCCGCAACAGAACGGGGGGAATCAGCGGAATTCGGCGGGGGTATCGGACATCGACTGTCTCCTTGCTGTAGTTGTGTGGCTCGGATGGCCATGCACGAAGCATTGCAAGGTTGGTGCCAGACGGCCTATGTCGTTAAGCCATTGATTTATTTTAATTTTTACGCCTGGCGAGCGGTAAGGAATCCGGATTTCCAGAATCCGGCGCGGGCGGCGTATGGATTTCCGCACGCTTTCCGTAAGCCGCAGCCGCGCATAGGCGCAAAAAAGCCCGCGTTTAGCGGGCTATTCGGACGATGAGCGGAGGATGAGCGGAGGATGAGCCGCGCTGCCTGCACACGGCTGACCCGATGCTTTCGGCACGGTTTTCACCGTGCCAATCGATCAGACGACGCCTGCGCCCTTCGCCTGCAGATCGGCGTGATAGCTCGAACGCACCATCGCGCCAACGGCGGCGTGCGTGAAGCCCATCTTGTACGCCTCTTCCTCGAACATCTTGAACGTGTCGGGATGCACGTACGCGCGCACCGGCAGGTGGTGCTCCGAAGGCTGCAGATACTGGCCGATCGTCAGCATTTCGACATCGTGCGCGCGCAGGTCGCGCATCACCTGAAGCAGTTCTTCGGTGGTTTCGCCCAGCCCCACCATCAGGCCCGACTTCGTCGCGACGTTGGGATGCTGCGCCTTGAAGTCCTTCAGGAGCTTGAGCGAGTGGGCGTAATCCGCACCCGGGCGCGCTTCCTTGTAGAGGCGCGGCACCGTTTCGAGGTTGTGGTTCATCACGTCGGGCGGCGCGGTGTTCAGGACTTCGAGCGCACGCTCCAGACGGCCGCGGAAGTCCGGCGTGAGGATTTCGATGCGCGTGAGCGGCGAATGCTCGCGCACCTGGCGGATACATTCGACGAAATGGCCGGCGCCGCCGTCACGCAGGTCGTCGCGGTCGACGCTCGTGATCACGACGTACTTGAGCTTGAGCGCGGCAATCGCGCGCGCGAGCTTGCCCGGTTCTTCCTGGTCGAGCGGATCGGGACGGCCGTGGCCGACGTCGCAGAACGGACAGCGGCGCGTGCACTTGTCGCCCATGATCATGAACGTCGCCGTGCCGTGGCCGAAGCATTCGCCGATGTTCGGGCAGCTCGCCTCTTCGCACACCGTGTTCAGGTTGTGCTCGCGCAGAATGTTCTTGATCTCGTAGAAGCGCGAATTGCCGGTGGCCGCCTTCACGCGGATCCACTCGGGCTTCTTGAGCTTCTCGATGGGGATGACCTTGATCGGAATGCGCGCGGTCTTGGCCTGCGCCTTCTGTTTCACGGTGGCGTCGTACGGAGCGGCGTCGGTCGCAGGTTTGTCGGCGGGGTTCGCGCCGGAGGTGGGCGTTGCGTCAGTCATTCTGTCGATCCATTCAGGCAGCGGGTGCGTCGCCGGCCTGCAATTGCGGCGGTTGTCCGCCTGAGGCCGCCTGCGCGGCCGGGTCCACAGCGGCCGCTTCGGCTGCCGGGTCTGCGGCAGCCGCTTCGGCCACCGAAAGAGTGGGAGCGAGATGCGTGAGCGCATGCCCGCCGAAATTCGCTTCGAGCCGCGCGGCGAGCGTTGCGGCCACGTCGCGCCAGCTCGCGGCGACGCCAAGCGTTGCCATATCGACGGTTTCGAGGCCCGCATAACCACACGGATTGATCGCAAGGAACGGGCTCAGGTCCATCGACACGTTCAGGCTCACGCCGTGATAGCTGCAGCCGTTGCGGATCTTGAGGCCAAGCGCGGCGACCTTCGCGCCACCGTGCGCGGCGCTCGCGCCCGGCGCTCCTTCCGGCACGTATATTCCGGGCGCGCCAGCCTTGCGAACACCGGCGAGATTATACGCCGCCAGGGTTTGGATGACGGACTCCTCGATGAGGGTGACCAGCTCGCGCACCATCAGCTTGCGGCGGCGAAGATCGAGCAGCAGATAGGCGACCACCTGGCCCGGGCCGTGATACGTGATCTGGCCGCCACGGTCGATCTGCACGAGCGGAATGCCGCTATCGGCAACGAGGAGATGCTCGGGCTTGCCCGCCTGGCCCAGCGTGAAAACCGGAGGATGCTCGACGAGCCAGATTTCGTCGGGAGTCTCTTCGGTGCGGGCGTCGGTGAACTCGCGCATGGCGTCGAAGCTCGTCTGATACGGCTCGACGCCGCGCCAGCGCAGCACGATAGGCGCGATGGCCACGACAGAGGCGACGGGTGCGGAATTCGCTGCGGAGACCGGCTCCGGCATAGCGGAGCCGGATTGGCTGGGTAGAGATGAAACCGGGGTGGCGCACATGGTTTCGGGAGTTTACCGAAATCGGCGCGCCCGCGCCCGACGTCAAAAAGGGACCGGTGAGGTGACCTTGCAGGGACGCTGAAGGAACGCAGAAGAGCGCAGGCAAACGCAGACAAATGCAGACAAACGATAAGGCGGCGAACCCGGGCGGCGCGCGGCGTTGCCCACCGCGCACCGCGCGCCCGCAAAACCTCAGATCGTGCGCCAGCCGTCGCCCGCGTGCAGGCCGAAGCGGGCCGCGGCGCGCGTCACCGCGTCGACCACCTGCTCGCGCACATTCGCGGGCGACGCGAACGCCACCCACGCGGGCTGGCCGCCTTCCGCGCCGATCCACAGGCGCTCGCCGCGCCGCAGCCGCACCGTGTGGCCCGGTTCGAGCCAGTAGTCGGCCGTATCGTCGCTGCGCGTGAGCCAGACCGCGCCGCAGCGCACCGTGATCCGCGTGCTGTGCGCCACGCGCACCGACGCGACCTGCCCAGTGGGCACTTCAAACGTGATATCCGAAGAAATCTCTCTCATTTTTGCCTCCGACGGTGCAACATCAATGGCTACAATCGTAGGCACATCAAGGGTTTGGGCAAAACGATCAATTTTCACGGCTATGTGAGAAAAACTACGATGGATCTCCGCCAGCTCCCGGCGCTGAACGCCCTCAAGGCGTTCGAGGCCGCCGCCCGTCACGAAAGCTTTTCGCGCGCCGCCGACGAACTCTTCGTCACGCACGGCGCGGTAAGCCATCAGATCCGCGCGCTCGAAACCGAACTCGGCGTCGCCCTCTTCACGCGCGACGGCAAGCGCGTGCGCCTCACCGAAACCGGCCGCCGCTACGCCGCCCAGGTGCACGACGCACTCGCGCAGCTCGCCCGCGCCACCCAGGAGATCCGCGCGGGCGACCGCGAGCGGCGCCTCGTGGTGTCGATGCTTTCGTCGTTCGCCGCGCGCTGGGTAACGCCGCGCATCGGCCGCTTTATCGAGGCGCATCCGCAGTGGGACGTCGAACTGCAATCGACGAATCAGCTCACCGATTTCGCGCGCGACGACGTCGACGTGGCGATCCGCTTCGGCTACGGCCACTATCCGGGCCTGCACGCGGAGCTTCTGCTCGACGAGATCTACTTTCCGGCCTGCTCGCCGCATTTTCGCGGCGGCAAGCTGCCCGCCGATCCGCACGAGCTGGCCGACCTGCCGCTCTTGCGCTCGGACGACGAACTCTGGCGGCCGTGGTTCGACGCGGCAGGCCTCGCCGACGTGCCGGAGCCCAAACGCGGCGTGCTCTACCAGGATTCGTCCAACCTGCTCCAGGCCGCGATGGACGGCCAGGGCGTCGCGCTCGTGCGGCGCTCGCTCGCGATGCACGAGATCACGCTCGGGCGGCTCGTGCGGCTTTTCAAGGACATCGACGGCCCGAGCCCGTGGCGCTACTACTTCATCTGTACGCCGCAGCGCATGCAGACCGAACGCGTGCAGGCGTTCCGCGAGTGGGTCTTCGACGAAGTCGCGCGCTTCCGGCGGCTCTATGAGGATGCTTGTGAAGCCGGTCCGCTGATGACGGCCGCCGCGGCTGCGTGGCGCGAGCGCTCCGGTGAAATGCCGTGAACGCGGCCTGAAGCACGGACGATAAGCGGTAAACGCAACGAGGGCCGCATAGAGCGGCCCTCGTTTCCACAGCACTGTTCAACAGCACCGTCCAACAGCACAACGCACAGTTACAGCACGATCTTCACCATCGGATGCCCCGTGAGCGCGCGATAGATATCGTCCAGATGCGTCTGGCTCGTCGCGCGCACCGTCACCGTGAGGCCGGTGTAATTGCCGCCGCTCGACGGACGCGTTTCGATCGCGTCTGCGTCGAAGCCGCTGTCGAACGTGCGGATCACCGTCACGATGGTCTGCGCGAATTCCGGGTGCGTCTTGCCCATCACCTTGATCGGGAAGTCGCACGGAAACTCGATCAGCGATTCTTTCGGGTTGGCGTTCTGCGCCTCGTTCATTTTTCCACTCCTTGCCGCGATGCAGCCGCGATATCGCCACCGCTTACTTCTTGCTGACCATGAGCATCAGCGAATCCCACACGCGGCCCACGACGCCGGCCTGCGGCACCGTATGGAGCGCGACCACCGGAACCTGCGCGAGCACCTTGCCGTCGGAGCCGACGAACTTCGCCGTGCCGACCTGCTGGCCGTCCGCGATCGGCGCGATCAGCGGGCTCGTGAGTTCGAGCTTCGGCTTCGCGTTGCTGACGGCGCCCTTCGGCAGCGTCACGTACTCGTCTTTCTTCACGCCGACCGAAACCGAATCCGCCATGCCCTTGAACACGCGCGGCGTCGCGATTGCCTGGTTTGCCTTATAGATACGCGTGCTGTCGTAGGCGGAGTAGCCGTAGTTCAGCATCTTCATGCTGTCGTCAACGCGGTTGTGCTCCTTCGCCTCGCCCATCATCACCGAGACGAGACGGCGCGCGCCGCCGTCGGCGAGCGGCCGCTTCGCCGACGCAATCAGGCAGTAGCCCGCAGCCTGGGTGTGGCCGGTCTTCAGACCGTCGACGGTCGGATCGATCCACAGCAGGCGGTTGCGGTTCGGCTGCTTGATGTTGTTGTACTTGAATTCCTTGACCGAGAAGATGCCGTAGTACTCGGGATAGTCGCGGATCAGGTGCGTCGAGAGCGTCGCGAGGTCGCCTGCCGTCGTGTAGTGCTGCGGATCGGGCATGCCGTTCACGTCGGCGAAGTGCGTGTGCGCCATGCCGAGCCTCTTCGCCTCGGCGTTCATCATGTTCACGAAGTTCGGCTCCGAGCCGCCGACCAGTTCGGCGAGCGCGATGGCCGCGTCGTTGCCCGACTGCACGATCATGCCGTACACGAGGTCGTGCACGGAGACCGGCTTGTTCGGTTCGATGAACATGCGCGATTCGTCGGTTCTCACGCGGCGCACGCCTTCGCTCGGCATGACGATCTGCTCCATCGAGATCTTCTTCGACTGCAGCGCCTCGAACACGAGGTAGGCGGTCATCAGCTTGGTCAGCGACGCCGGTTCGGCGCGCTCGTCGGGGTTGCCCGAAGCGAGAACCTGATTCGCCGTGGCGTCGACGAGCACCCATGAGCGCGCGTTCACCGCGGGCGGCGGCACCTGCGCGAAGGCGCTGGCCGACGCAAGCAGCGACGCCGGCAACAGCGCGCCGAGCGTGACGTTACGAACGAGCGAAGGGGAAACGAAAGCGAAGGAAGACGATTGGCCGGAGGAGAGAAAACGCATAGGTTCGTGTCGGGCTGGATGAACGTTGCGCGCCATGCGGCGCACAGGCTGGGAGTGCCGGTGAGCGGATGCGCGAACCCGCGAAGCCGGCGCAAAAGGCGAGCGTTGGACCGGCTGCGCAGCAAGAAGGTTCGCGCGCGGCGCAGAGTGCGCACAAGCGGGTCACGCGGCGCCCGAGCGCGGCGAACCGCGGGCCGAGACATCCACAAAAAGAACGGCCATTATACGCGCGGCGTTGCGGCATTTTTTTGCGAAAAACCGCTTCTGCGCAGACCTGTCGTGAGTTTTTTTCGAACCGGACCGACCCGCGCGAGTGCGCGGGCCGCCAGGAAAAAACAGGGACGATTGCGGACAGAGGGATACAGGAGGACGGCGGGCGAACGCCTAGCGCCAGGCCTCGACGATGATGCGCTTGAGGACGTGAAGCTTGCGGTGCAGGAAATGTTCCGCCCCCGGAATCACGACCACGGGCAGTTCCTGCGGGCGCGCCCATTCGAAGACGGAAAGGATCGGCACGGTGTCGTCGAGTTCGCCGTGCACGACGAGCGTGGTGCCGGGCACCGGCGCGACTTCCCAGCGGCTCGCCGCCGTGCCGACGAACACCATGCGCTCGATTGCGCCGCCCGCTTCGACGTAGCGCTTCGCGACGTGCGACAGCACGAAAGTGCCGAACGAGAAGCCTGCGAGCACGAGCGGCACGTCGGCCTGGCCCGGTTGCGCGCGCATGTACGCGATGAGTTCGAGCAGGTCGTCCTGCTCGCCGATGCCGTTGTCGTGCGTGCCCGCGCTCGCGCCGACGCCGCGGAAATTCGAGCGGTACGTCGTGTAGCCGAGCTGCACGAGCGTGCGTGCGAGCGTCTGCGCGACCTTGTTGTCCATCGTGCCGCCGAAGAGCGGATGCGGGTGCGCGACAAGCGCGATGCCGCGCACCGGCGTGCCCGCATCGGGGCGGTCGAGCGCGCATTCGATTGGTCCAGCCGGCCCGCCGATGGTGAACTTCTGGGTCTGTGCATTCATCGTGCGGCAGTCCTCAGCGGTCGATCTTCAGGCGCTCGACCACCTGGCCGTTCTGCAGATGCGAGACGACGATTTCCTCGATGTCGGTCTCGTCGACGTAGGTGTACCAGGTGCCCTCCGGGTACACGACGATCGTCGGGCCTTCTTCGCAGCGGTCGAGGCAGCCCGCCTTGTTGATGCGCACCTTCCCCGGGCCCGCCAGGCCCAGTTCCTTCACGCGCTTTTTCGCGTATTCCTGCATCGACTGGGCGCCGCAGTTCGCGCAGCTCGGGCGGTCGGCGCCGGGCTCGCGCTGGTTCAGGCAGAAAAAGACGTGGTACTTGTAGAACGAATCGGTCATGGCGTGGCGTAGCGTGGAGTGGCGAGGAGAACGCGGCGCAGGCCGCGCGGGGCGTGGCGCACGTCCGCGTGAGCCGATGCGGCAAGGGCTGGCCGGGTTTGGCCGGGTTTGGCATTCCGTGGCGTGCGGCGTAGCGGA
Source organism: Paraburkholderia sp. (assembly GCF_004298475.1). Lineage (GTDB taxonomy): Bacteria > Pseudomonadota > Gammaproteobacteria > Burkholderiales > Burkholderiaceae > Paraburkholderia > Paraburkholderia denitrificans. The sequence goes on from NZ_SCRP01000015.1 coordinate 67,460, forward strand.
TGCCGAAGATTATAGCGAGCGCGGCAAGAACGCTCCCGCGCACGCCCCGGCTGCTCGCGCGCGGCCTTCGGCGTGCGAAGACGTCACGGCATATCGTCACGGCATATCGTCACGGTGAATCGTCACGGTGAATCGTCACGGTGAATCGGCCAGTTGCTGCGTGCCCAGCCACGCGCCGACCTGGCCCACGAAATCGTCGCTCGCCGCCGCGAGCGCACGCACGCCGCCAGCGGCATCGGGCGAACTGGCCGGCACGCGTGCGACGAACGCGCGCTGCGCGATCACCTTGCCGCCCTGAATCAGCGTCGCGCGCGCGGTGAGCACGCCGAAGCTTTCGGTCGCGCTGGCGAACACCTGCTCGAACTGATCGAGTTCGACCTTGAGCATCGGCGCCTGCACGGCATCGGCGCCCGAAAGCACCGTCGCATGCGCGCCGAGCGAGGTGCGCAGGCGCATCGTGAGCAGACGCGCGGGCGACATCGTCCAGCGGCTGTGCGCGTAGCGCCCCGTGCGCTGCGCATCGGTGCTCAGGCGATAGAGGATGCCGTCGTTGTCGAGCGGCGGCGGCGCGCTCACTTCGAGCACCTTGAGCGGCGGCAGCGCGCCCGCCGACGGCGTCATGGACACCGGCCCGAGATCGTAGCGGGTCTCGTTGAGTGCGAACGGACGGCCCGCGCAGGCCGCGACGAGCGCGGCGGCTGCGAGCGCCACGAGTGCCGTCCGGGCGGCGCGGCAAGAGAAGATCGAACGTGACATTGCAATTCCTTCTGGGTCGTGCGGGGACGCGCTTCGTGCATCGGCGGTCATACGGCTGCGCCTCGTGTTGCGCATCGTGTTACGTCGCTTTCCGCATCACTTTCCATCCGCGGCCGCGGGCCACACGAAGCCCGGCTCGCCCGGCCCCGGCTTGGGCAGCGGCGCGCCGCCGAACAGCAGGCTGGTCGGACTCGTGCTGAACGTGCCCGCCGCGCGATCCACCGAGCGCATCGCCGAGCGCACGTCGTCGGTCAGCGAATTCACGCGCGGCAGCGTGTCGTAGCCGAGGCGCGCGGACAGGTCCTCGATCGATGCGTTCATCGACTGCAGCGCCGTGCCCGCCCGCTCCGCCGCCGTGCCGGCCTTGTTCAGGTTCGTCTGGAACGGGCCGTCCGGGCGGTTCACGTTCTGGATCAACTGGTTCGTCGACTCCAGCGTGCGCTGCAGATCGGCGACCGTCGCGGGCAGGCGGCGCGTCGTCGGCTCAAGCTGCTTCGCGAGCGTGTTCGCGCTGTCGGCGGCCTGATGCAGGCTCGTGACGGCCGCCATCATCTGCTGGCGATTCGGCTCGGACAGCAGTGCATCGAGGTCGTCGGCGACGCTGTCGAGCTTGCGCACGAGCGCCTCGCCGCGCCGTTGCAACTGCTCGAGCAGGCCCGGGTGCAACGGCAGTTGCGCGACGTGCGCCTCCGAAGAATGCAGCGGCGACAGGTCCTGCCCGGTGTCGTCGAGCTGCACGAACGCAATGCCCGTCACGCCCTGCAGCGCGAGCGTGCCGAACGTCGAGCGCGTGATCGGCGCCTTCTGGTCGACGAGGATGCGGATCACGATCTGCCCCGGCTTGTGCGGATCGAAGCTGATCGAGCGCACCTTGCCGACGTCGAGACCGCGGTAGCGCACGGCCGCGTCCGGGGAGAGGCCCGTCACGTTCGAGTGCGAAATCAGGTCGTACGGCACGCGCACGACGCGGTCGGCGCTGAAGAAGAACACCACCAGTGCGATCACGACCAGCAGGCCGATCGTGAACAACCCGGCCCAGAACGCATGCGGTTTGTTTTCCATCGTCAGATTCCTTCGTTGGCGGCTGCAGCCAGCCAGGGCGCGCTGCACCGCACGGGCAACACCGCGCGCCGCGTCAGCATGGACCGCCTCCCATCGAGCCGAATGCCGGCGCGAGCGCGGCGCGCGGCAGCTTCGCGCGGCGCTCGGGCGGCAGCGCCTGCAACGCGCGCCGTCCGCGCATGCCCAGAAAATATTCGCGAATGAACGGATCGTCCACGCCCGCCACTTCTTCCACCGGCGCCGCAATCAGCACGCGCCGCTCTGCAAGCACCGCCACGCGCGTGGAGAGCGCGACCATCGCATCGAGGTCGTGCGTGACCAGCACGACCGTGAGCCCGAGCGCGCGGTGCAGCGTGCTGATCAGATCCACCACTTCGTCCGACGAGCGCGGGTCGAGCCCCGCCGTCGGTTCGTCGAGAAACAGCAGTTCGGGTTCGAGCACGATCGCGCGCGCGAGGCCCACGCGCTTGACCATGCCGCCCGAGAGCGCCGCCGGCATCTTCGACGCGTGCTTGCACGGCAGCCCCACCATCTCCAGCTTGAGCATCACGATGTCGCGCAGCAGGTCGGCGGGCACCTTGCCCAGCTCGCGCACCGGCTGGGCGATGTTGTCGAACACCGTCAGCGAAGAAAAGAGCGCGCCGTGCTGGAACAGCATGCCCGTGCGCGTGCGCATGAGGCGCATGTCTTCGGCGCCGACCGTCGCGAGATCCTCGCCAAACATGCGGATCGAGCCCGAACTCGGTTTTTCGAGGCCGAGGATCTGCCGCACGAGCGTCGTCTTGCCCGCGCCCGAGCCGCCGACGATCGTCACGATCTCGCCGCGCCGGATATCGAGATTCAGATGCTGGTGCACGATGTTGCGGCCGTAGCGCTTGGTGAGGTTGTGCACCTCGATCACCGGCTCGCCGATGGCGGGCAGCGGCAGATCGCGCACGGCCTCCTTGAGCGGCGTGCTCATGAGAGCCCCACGTTCTGGAACAGGATGGCGAAGACGGCATCGGCGAGGATGACGATCGTGATCGACGTGACGACCGACGTCGTCGTGCCCTCGCCGAGGCTTTGCGAATTCGCCTTGATGCGAAAGCCGAAGTGACAGCCGACGAGCGCAATGAGCATGCCGAACGCCACGCCCTTGCCGAGGCCGATCCACAGGTTCGCCATCGGCACGACGCTCGGCAGCGCCCGCGCGAAGTACGACATGTCGATGCCGAGCACGAGGCTCGCCGAGAGCGCGCCGCCGAGGAGCGCGATGATGTCGGTCCAGATGACGAGCAGCGGCATCGCGACGCCGAGCGCCACGACGCGCGGCAAAATCAGGCGCAGCCCGTGCGAGATGCCCATGACGCGCATGGCGTCGAGTTCCTCGGTCACGCGCATCACGCCGATCTGCGCGGTGATGGCCGAGCCCGAGCGTCCCGCCACGAGAATCGCGGCCAGCACCGGCCCGAGTTCGCGGATCACGGCGAGGCCGAGGATGTTGACGATGTACTGGTTCGCGCCGAAGAGCCGCAACTGCTGCGCCGACAGATACGACAGCACGATGCCGATCAGGAACGCGACGAGCGCCGTGATCGGCAGCGCGCGCGCACCGGCGTTGTAGATGTTCGCGGAGATCTCGATCCACGGCATGAGCTTCGGCTTGCGCAATACGAACAGCAGGTCGAGGACCACGCGCCCGAGCATGCCGATGCCGCCGTAGAGGTGATCGAGGAACGAGAAGATTCCGAGGCCGAACTGCGTGACCGGATCGATGCGGATCACCTTCTCGACCGGTTCGCGCACCGAGTCGAGCAGCGCGATCCGGTTGAAGATATCGCGCTGGGTATCGGTGAGCGCGACGAGGTCGGGCGGCAGCTTGCGCCCCCAGACGCGCCAGAGCGCCTGGCCGCCGACGTGGTCCATGCGATCGACGCGCGAAAGATCCCATTGGCCGACGTGCTCTTTGGCGAGCGCGCGCAGGCGCACTGCGGCGCCGCCCCGTTCGCGGTCGCGCGCAAGGGCGAGCGCGGTCCACTGGCCGGAGAGGCGAACGATCTTTCCGTGGGCGCCGGCCGCGATATCGAGGCCGGGCGGCGTCTCTTGAGTCAAGTTCGGCGAAATGACGGGGGAAGTTGAACGATCATTGTAGCGAACGCGCCCCCTTTCGGCGTCGCGGCGCACAGGGCCGCGCGCGCTCCTGCGGTGCGCGCCATCTACTCGCTCGCCGCCCGGCTGTAACGGTTCCGCGGCGGCGCCAGCTACTACAATACCGCTCATGAACGCGAAGCCCCCTTCCCCCGCTACTCCCGCCAGCCCGCCCGCCGACGACTGGCGCATCGACCGCGAGCGCGCCGTCAGGCTGTTCGGCCCGGCCGCCCACGACTGGCCCATCGAGATCGTCGAGGAAACCGGCTCGACCAACGCCGATCTGATGACGCGCCTGAAGGCCCTGCCGCAGCGGCGTAACGCCCTCGCGCGGCCGATCGTGCGCGTCGCCTACCTGCAGACCGCAGGCCGTGGCCGGCGCGGACGCAGTTGGGTCGCGCAACCCGGCGACGCGCTGCTGTTCTCGCTCGCCTGCGTGGTGCCGCGTCCGATCGACGGCCTCGCGGGCCTGAGTCTCGCGATCGGCTCGGCGCTGGTCGACGGCCTGCGCACGCTGCCCGTCGCCGCGCCCGGCCAGATCGCGCTCAAGTGGCCGAACGACGTGCTGCTCGAAGGCGACAAGCTGGTCGGCATCCTTGTCGAGACCGCGTGGAGCACGCCGAGCGCGACGGCGGTCGTGATCGGCATCGGCACGAACGTGCGCGGCGCCGACACGCTCGCGGCGAAAGTCCGCGCGCTGAACGCAGGCGCCGACGCGCCGCCCGTGCCGGGCACGACGCCCACGGCGCTCTCGCGCGTGTGGCCGAACGCGAACCTGACCGACACGCTCGCCGCCGAACTCAACGCCCTCGAATCCGCACTGCAACGCTTCGGCCAGTCGGGCTTCGCGCCGTTTCAGGCGCGCTGGAACGCATGCCACGCGTATGCGGGCCGCGAGGTGGCGCTGTTCGAGCAGGGTAAGGAACTGATGCGCGGCGTCGCGGTTGGCGTGGATGAGCGCGGCCAGTTGCTCGTCGATACCGCGCAGGGCCGCGAAGCCGTCGCGACCGGCGATATCTCGCTGCGGATCGCGGACGGCGGCGCATGAAGCGCGCGCCGAGTCATTCGCCGAATCAGCCGCCGCATTTGCCGCCGTACTTGCTCATCGACGCGGGCAATAGCCGGATCAAGTGGGCGCTCGCCGATGCTGCGGGCGTACTCGCGCATGCAGGCGCGGCGAGCCACGACAGCCTGCAGGACGGCGCGCAGCCGCTTCCGGGCTGGTCGAATCTGCCTGCGCCGGCCAGCGCGTGGATCTCGAATGTTGCGGGCGATACCGTCGCGCAGCGGCTCGACGCGCTCATCGAGGCGCAGTGGCCGGGCCTGCCGCGCACGGTGATTCGCGCGCGCGCGCAGCAATGCGGCGTAACCAATGACTACACGACGCCCGATGCGCTCGGCAGCGACCGCTGGGCCGGCATGATCGGCGCACGCGCTGCGTTTCCGGACGAACCGCTCCTGATTGCGACGCTCGGCACGGCTACGACGCTGGAGGCATTGCGCGGGGACGGTACGTTCGTCGGCGGACTGATCGCGCCGGGCTGGTCGCTGATGATGCGCTCGCTCGGCGAGCATACGGCGCAGTTGCCGGTGCTCAATGTGCTCGATGCGCGCGCCGCGGGCGGGCCGATGGGTGGTGAGAGCAGCGGTGAGAACAGCGGCGACAGCAGCGGTGACGGCAGTGGCGGAGCCGAAGACGCGCACCACGCCCTGCCGTTCGCCACCGATACGAAGCGCTCGATCGCGGCGGGCTGTGCGCTCGCGCAGGCGGCGCTGATCGAGCGCGCGTGGGCGGATCTGGAGCACGCGTGGCATACCCCGGTGCGGCTGGTGGTGAGCGGCGGCGCGGCCGCCGTTGTGACAGCGGCGCTCAAGGTGCCGCATACTCGTCACGATGCGCTTGTGCTCGCGGGCCTCGCGCTGATCGCGGCGCAAGCCTGAGCGCCGGGCCGCGAAAGGCACGAGCGAAAGGCACAAGCGAAGGAAAAAGCAAAGAAACACGAGCGCCGCGCACAAGACGCGCGGCGCGCAGATTAACGACATCGACGGAGCCTCACACGATGCTGCGCTGGCTGATCGCCATCCTGATTCTTGCCAACCTCGCCGCGTTTGCGGCCATTTCCGGCGTATTCGGCCCGACGCCCGCTTCGGGCATGCGCGTGAGCCATCCGCTGAACCGGCAGATCCATCCCGAACGGCTCACCGTGCGGCCGATCCTGCCGTCCGAATCGGTCGACGTGCCGCTGGTGGGCGGCCCCATTGCAGAACCGCCCGTGGAGGCCTCTTCACTTGCGCAGTGAGCGCTTGCGGCAGACATGCACGACGCGTGCGGCGCTCAGTCTTGCTGCGCGCGCACCTTCTTGAGCAGCTTCGTCGTCGAGCGATCGTGCTCGAACGGAATCGCGAGCGCCGTTCCGCCCCAGCCGCGCACGAGCGCCGATTCGGGTAGCGCGTCCATATCGTAGTCGCCGCCCTTCACGAGCACGTCGGGACGCAGCGCCCCGATCAATTCGACCGGCGTGCGCTCGCCGAAACACACGACCCAGTCCACGCTCTCCAGCGCCGCGAGCAGCGCCATGCGATCGTTTTCCGTGTTGATCGGACGGTCGTCGCCCTTGCCGAGCATGCGCACCGACGCATCGCTGTTCACCCCGACAATCAGCGTCGCGCCCAGCGCCTTCGCGTCGGCGAGATAGGTCACGTGGCCGCGATGAAGGATGTCGAAGACGCCGTTGGTGAACACCACCGGAGCGTCGAGCGTCGGGCGCAGTTGCGCGAGCGCCTCGCGCGTCATGATCTTGCGTTCGAAGGATGCGGGCATCGAAGGAAACTCGATAAAGAAAGGCCGACGAGAAAGGCCAACGTAAATGGCCAACAAAAGCGGCCAACGGAAACGGCCCGGCGCGCTAACGCGCCGGGCCGTCGTGAATTCGCGCCGCGCGCCGGCCAGGCCGGGCTGCGGCGCATGCCCGGGCGTCAGGCGGGTTGTTGCCCCGTGCCTTGCTCCGCCTGCAGGCGCAACACCACTTCCTTGCGATAGCGGTTCAGTTCCTGCGCCGTGGTGAACGTGCGCTCGAACAGGATCGACAGGTTGTGCAGGATACGCTCGACGACCTTCTTTTCCCAGCCGTCGTCGAAGCGGATCTGCTCGTCGAGCCAGCGCTCGAGCCATTCCGGATCGGGCAGACGCGACTGCACCGTATCGCGCGGGAAGAGCGACTGGTTCACGTGCAGGTTGGTCGGGTGCAGCGGCTTGTCGGTGCGGCGCGCCGACGCCATCAGCACGCCGATCTTCGCGAACGCCGCGCGGGCTGCGTCGCCGAAGTTCGTGAGCGCCTTCTTCATGTAGCGCAGGTAGGCGCCGCCGTGGCGCGCTTCGTCGCGCGAGATGGTTTCGTAGATGGCCTTGATGACCGGCTCCGTGTGCCATTCGGCAGCGCGGCGATACCAGTGGTTCAGGCGGATTTCGCCGCAGAAATGCAGCATCAGCGTTTCGAGCGGCGGCGCCGGATCGAACTCGAAGCGCACCGCGTGCAGTTCTTCCTCGGTCGGCACGAGTTCCGGCTTGAAGCGGCGCAGGTACTCCATCAGCACGAGCGCATGCTTCTGCTCCTCGAAGAACCACACGCTCATGAACGCGGAAAAGTCGCTGTCGTCATGGTTGTCGCGCAGGAACATCTCGGTGGCCGGCAGCGCCGACCATTCCGTGATCGCGTTCATCTTGATGGTTTGGGCCTGCTCGTCGGTGAGGAGCGACGCGTCGAATGTGTCCCAGGGAATGTCCTTCTCCATGTCCCATCGGACCGATTCGAGCGATTTGTAAAGTTCCGGATAAAGCATCGTGTTCATAGTCCCGCCCCTGATCTGCGCATAACGTGCGCATGACGATTTCGTAGCGTGCCGCGCGCTGGGCTGAACAACCCGGCGCGCAGGCGAAAGCTTTCGATTTTACGCGGTAATCGGCCGTCCAGACGCGCCCGGCAGCAGGCTCGCGCCTGCCGCCGGGCGCTCCGCGATGTTCAAATGAAAGGTGCGCTGTCGGGCTTACGCGCCGAACCTGGACGCAGACGCCATTCCTGGAACCCCGCTGCCGGTGCATCCGCCGGACATCGTTCACGTCGCCTGGCTTGCCTGACACGCTTGTTTGACACCCGGCCAGCCGCTGCCGCAAACGCCATGCGACATATTGCCGCACCACTGCCATCTGTCGTGCCCGGAACACACCTGCCTTCCATTTCGACGTGGGCGCGAAGTGGGCGCGAAGTGAGCAAAAACGCGCCAAACAACGTCCAAAACAGCCGAAAAACCTTGGATCAGCATAGCACGCGGACCTTTCAGCCCCGGCGCGCGGCCTCCGGGCGGGCCGGTTCGCCACCTGCAGGAGGCTTGAGCCAGGTCAATAGCACCTCGCGCTGCGCGAGCGTGTCCTGATAGCCGAGTTCAATCAGTTCGCAGGTAAACGCCCGCTCGAACAGGAGGTAGCTCGCGAATGCGGCCCCCGAAGCGCGATTGCCGCCCACGGCGCCCAGCAGCATGCGCACCGACGCGGGCAATTCCAGCAGATGCCGCGCGGCGATCAGCTCGATGCGCTTGCGCGGTGCGATCGTCAGGACGTCGACGTGATGCCAGGCGCTCTCGGGTTCGACCGTGTGCGGCAGTTGCAGCACCACCCGGTTGATGTGCTCGAGGCGCTCGATGTCGGCGCCGAGCGAATCGAGGAACACGCTCGCGAGCACCTGCTGGCCGATCTGCGCGAGCGACGGATAGACGTCGATGTCGGGACGCGCGGCGGGCACCTCGGGCGACGGCGCGCCAGCGCCGATCACGACGATGCGCCGTGCGCCGAAGTGAATGGCGGGACTGAGCGGCGCGATCTGGCGAATCGAACCGTCGCCGAAATATTCGTGGCGGCCGTCGAGTTCGAGGCGCACGGCGGGAAACACGTACGGAATCGATGCCGACGCGAGCAGGTGCGCGGGCGTGAGCGCCACCATGCGCGCCGTGCGCTGGGCGCGGCGCCAGGCGCTGATCGGCTCGCTGGCTTGATAAAAGGTCAGATGCCGCCCCGACGAATAACTGATTGCCGTGACGGCGAGCGCGTGCAGACGGCGCTCGTCGAGCATCTGCTCGATGCGGTGAAAGCTCATCGTGCGCGCAAGCAGGTGTTCGAGCGGCCCGTTGTCGAGCAGCGTGCGCGGCATGCGGCGCGCTCCGAAGCCGAACGTGGCCCAGCCGAACGCGAGCGCCGCGAGCCAGCGCGCACCCGCTGCGGCAATGCCCGGCCAGTCCGTGCGATAGACCTGACCGGCGGTGATGTTCGACCAGACGTCGACGAGACGCGCCGCGCCCTGCGCGAAATCGTCCGCATGACTCGCGATCGACGTCGCGTTGATCGCCCCGGCCGAGGTGCCGCAGATGACCGTGAACGGCATCTCGCGGCGCTCGGGCGAGGCTTCCTGCGCCAGCTCGGCAAGGGCGCGCAGCGCACCGGCCTGGTAGGCCGCGCGTGCGCCTCCGCCCATCATCACGAGCGCAAGCCGCATGATGCCGACGCTCCCCGTGTGCGCTCTCGCGCAGGTTCAACCGTGCGCCGCGCGCCTCACTCGGGCTGCGCCGGCGCCTTCTTCGTGCCGCGCGGCGCGGACGTCTTGCCCGCGCTGCGCTTCGCTGCGGGCTTCGCGTTCGTGCTCGCCGCCGTGCCCGCCTGCGCCGCTGCCGTGGCTGCTGCTGTAGCGGCTGCTGTAGCGGCTTCCTGAGCAGCCTCGGCCGCAGCCGCGGGCTGCGTCATCGCGAACTGCGCGAGCTGATTGAATTGCGACTGGAGCATGTTCCACCATGCGGAGGCATCGAAGCCCGGCGGCGGTGCGCCGTCCGCTCCGGCAGCCTCAGCCTCAGCCGCGGGCGGCGGCTCGGGCTCGCGAGCGGCCTTCGCACTGGCGTTCGCCGACGCGTGCGGCGATGCGCTCTCCGATGACGATGACGGCGACATCTGCGACTGCGCGAACGCACCGAACGCGCGCAGCGTCGAGAGCGTGGCGCGCTGCACTTCGAGCGCCTGGATCGACGACTGCAGCATGCTCAGGTTCAGCTTGAGCCATTGCTCGACGGCGCGCAGATCGGTGATGCGCTTGTCCAGTTCTTCGATGTTGGTGAGCGGGGCCATCATGTCGGACATCATCGACAGCGACGGCCCGAAGCCCTGCGCCATGCCCGGTTCGCTGCCCGGAAACGCGCTGCCGAACGGCGTGAGGCGCATCATCCCCCACATGCGATCGAGCATTTCGGCGGGTGGGAAACCGGGAAAGCCCGGGAACGGCGGCACGGAGCCTGCTGGGTCGGTCATGCGGATCTCCTCGCACGGTTGGAGGTCAAGTGAAAACACGGTTGTCCGATCATACCCCGCAGACCGTGCCGTGCGCGATGGCTCGCGCCCGCGCGCGCCGCAGTGTCCGCCACGGACGTTGAGCAGACATCAAGCGCCGAACAGGTCGCCGGAAGGATCGCTGAACGGGTCGCCAGAAGAATCGCCGAACGGGTCGCCAAACGGATCGCCCCCGGGAAAATCCGGCGCGCGCCGCTCGCGCAGCGACTGCACGCCCTCGCGCACATCCGGGCCCGCGAAGCCCATGAATTCGAGCGCGAGCGACGTGTCGAAAGTCGGCCCCGCCATGCGCAGCCAGTTGTTGAGCGCGTACTTGGTCCAGCGCACGGCGGTCTGCGAGCCGTTCGCGAGCCGCGTTGCCACCTCGAACGCCTTCGGCAGCAGATCGCTTTCGTCCACCGCCAGCGACACGAGGCCGATGCGCTCCGCTTCCTCGCCGCTCACCGGTTCGCACAGCAGCAGGTAGTACTTCGCCTTCGCCATGCCGCACAAGAGCGGCCACACGATCGCCGCATGATCGCCCGCGGTGACGCCGAGCCGCGTATGGCCGTCGATGATGCGCGCGGTCTTCGCCGCGATCGAGATATCGGCGAGCAGGCCCGCGACGAGCCCCGCGCCCACGGCCGGGCCGTGCATCGCCGAAACGACCGGCTTGCTGCAATTGATCACGTTGTAGACGAGGTCGCGCGCCTCGCGCCACACGCGCGCGCGCACGTCGAAATGCGTGGCCATGTCCTCGACGAGCTGCAGATCGCCGCCCGCCGAAAAACCCTTGCCCTCGCCGCGGATCAGCGCAACGCGCGCATCGGGATCGCGGTCCACGTCGCGCCAGATTTGCGCGAGTTCGCGGTGCATGTCGGCGTTGGCGGTCGCAAGCCCGCTCTTGTTCGCGCCTTCGCCGCTCATCACGATTTCGACGATGCCGTGCTCGTGCCGCTGCACGCGCAGGGCGCGATAGTGTGCGTAGAAAGGATCGTTCATGCGCAGGTTCTCCTTGCTTCGGATGGCTGACGACTTTTAAGCGATGCTCATGCCGCTTCATGCGGCGGCGCGACCGCCTGGTCGATCGCACCGAAAATCGACTTGCCTGCCGCGTCGAGCATCTCGATCTTCACCGTGTCGCCGAACTTCATGAATTCCGTGCTCGCCTGCCCGTGCTCGATCGTTTCGAGGCAGCGCTTTTCGGCGATGCAGCAGTAGCCGCGCTTCGCGTCCTTGTTCGAGACCGTGCCCGAACCGACGATCGCGCCCGCGCGCAGATTGCGCGTCTTCGCCGCGTGTGCGATCAACTGGCCGAAGTGGAACACCATGTCCGTGCCCGCGTCGGGCTGGCCGACCTTCTTCCCGTTCCAGTGAACCAGCATCGGCAGATGCACGCGGCCCTCGCGCCAGTGCTCGCCGAGTTCGTCGGGCGTCACCGCGACCGGCGCGAACGACGTGGCCGGCTTGCTCTGGAAAAAGCCGAAACCCTTCGCGAGTTCGGCGGGAATCAGGTGGCGCAACGACACGTCGTTGGCGAGCGTGACGAGGCGCACCGCCTTGAGCGCGCCCTCGGGCGTGGTCCCCATCGGCACGTCGCCGGTGATCACCGCCACCTCGGCCTCGAAGTCGATGCCGAACGCTTCGGACGCGCACACGATGTCGTCGGCGGGGCCGATGAAGTCGTCGCTGCCGCCCTGGTACATGAGCGGATCGGTCCAGAATTCGGGCGGCATTTCGGCGCCGCGCGCGCGGCGCACGAGTTCGACGTGGTTCACATACGCCGAGCCGTCCGCCCATTGATAGGCGCGCGGCAGCGGCGCCATGCAGTTGCGCGCATCGAAACTGAAGCTGTTGCGCGCGCGGCCGTGGTTGAGCGCATCGTAGAGATCGAGCAGTTGCGGCGCGTAAAAGCGCCAGTCGTCGAGCACGCGTTGCAGCGTCGGCGCGATCGTGTCCGCGATGGCGGCGGTGCGCAGGTCGCGGGAAACGACGATCAGTTGGCCGTCGCGCGTGCCGTCCTTCAGCGTGGCGAGTTTCATAAAAGCGGGCGTTGTTCGTATGACGATGGAGGAAATGTATTCTACGATGGCAAATCCGCCCGGCCAAAGCGGGCCAAAGCGGCCCCGACCGCCCGGCGTGCGCCAGCGGACGCCGCCGCACCCGGCACGCACTATCGCAGCGCAACGCGCGTTGCGCATGCGTGTCCGAACCCGCCTGGCTGCACGTTCGGCACGCACGCGGGGCACATTCGGCACGCAACCCGCGCGCCGTGTCACAGTAACGTTCATCCTCAATCGCCACATTCCCGCCGATGTCGACCGCCACCGCCCCAATCCGCCCCGAGCGAACCGGCTCCGCCCAGCCGCGCAGCGCGCGCGCGTGGCGCTGGGTGGCGGTATTCATCGCGGTCGCGATCCTGCACGGGCTCGCCGTGGCGTGGTTCGAGCGGCACCGCGATGTGGCGCCGCCTGCGTCCGCCGCGCACGTGCCGGTTCAGGTTGCGCTGCTCAAGCCCGAGCGCATCGAACGCGAAGCCCATCCCGCAACAGCCGCCGCCGCGCCGAAACCGGCCACACGCCAGGCACGCCGGGCGCACCAGGCGCATCACGCGCCGCACGACGCGCATGCGCTCCATGCCTTTACACCGCCCCGGCCGCCGCGACCGCATCCCAGGGCCCCGGTCGAACCGCCCGCCTCGGGCACAGCCGCCACCGCCGCCACCACCGCCGCGCCGTCCGGCGACGCGGCGGCCAGCAGCGCGGCAGCAAGCGCCATCCCGGGCGGCAACGCGAATGCCGCGTCGGGCAACGGCAATACGCCATCGGCGCCTGCGGCGAGCGCATCGCATGGCGTGAAGTTCTCGGTCCCGCCCTCGGGCGACCTGCGGTACGACACGTTCTATAACGGCGTGCGCAACCAGCCGGGCACGATCCACTGGAAGAGCGACGCGCAGCACTACGAGATGGTGGTGTCGGTGCCGCTGCCGTTCGTGGGCACGTTGAGCTGGACGAGCCGCGGTCGTGTGGATGCATTCGGCCTCGCGCCGGACCAGTACATCGAAAGGCGCGGCCATCGCCCCTCGGACGTGACGGTCTTCAACCGCGACAACAGGCAGATCGTGTTCACGCGCACGCCGAACTCGCTCGCGTTGCCCGACGGCGCACAGGATCGCTTCAGCATGGTCATGCAGCTCGCGAGTCTCGTTCGCGGCGACCCAGGCACGTACCAGCCCGGCGTCACGCGCGCGTTCTACGTCGCCGACAACGATAGCGGCGAAGACTGGCCCGTGACGACGATCGGCGACGAAACGGTGCAGACGAACCACGGCTTCGTGACGGCGCGCCACTTCATGCGGCTGCCGCGCCGCGAAGGCGACAAGCGGCGCATCGACGTATGGCTCGCGCCGTCGCTCGACTGGCTGCCGGTGCGGCTCGTGCAGACCGAACCCAACGGCACCGAATTCGAACTGCTGTGGCGCGGGGCGCTGGCGTCGCCCGCGTCGAACGATGCAGGCAGATCCGGCAGCGCCGGGGTAGCCGACGACGCACCCAACGCCGCAGCGCCCGCCATGGGAACGGCGCCAGCCGGCACATCGGCCACGGCGCCTGGCGACACGGCGTCCGAACCATCTCCACTGCCAGCCGCGTCTGAACCGGTTGCACCTGCGCCCACCGCATCAGAACCGGTTGCGCCGCCGCCAGACAGCGAAGCGCCCACGCAGCCTTGAGTCGGTGAATCTCGCAAGCGCGCCGGGCAAAACCAGCCGGTAACACACGCTCACAAACGCGCGTCGCCAGTCGGCCCGCGCTCCGGCAAGCATGCGGGAAATAGCGCATACTCGGTTCACTGGATGCGAGCTTTATCGACCGCAACGTTCGTCATGAAGCCGCGCATCCGAAAGCACCCCGCGGCAACCCGCGCGCGGGTTGCTCCACCAGCGTGACGTTCACGCAGCACCTCGCCAACAGCCTGACTTCCTGCCCCGCAACGTGAAGGAGGAAACCATGCAAGTGAGCGTCAACGGCATCGACACGCACTACGTCCTCGACGCGCGCAGCGGCGGTCCTTCGCTCACGTTCGTGCATCAGCTCGGCGGCGATCTCACTGTGTGGGACGCGTTGGCCGGTCACTTCCGTCATCGCTACAACGTGCTGCGCTACGACGTGCGCGGTCACGGCGCGAGCGCCGTTTCGCGCGAAGCGTTCGGCTTCGCACAGCTAGCCGCCGATCTGGGCGCAATCCTCGATGCAAACGGCGTAACGACGACGCACCTCGTCGGCGTGTCGATGGGCGGCATGATCGCGCAACAGTTCGCAATCGAGTATCCGTCGCGCGTGCTCTCGCTCACGCTGTGCGACACGTCGAGCCGCACGCCACCCGAAGCGCACGCGATGTGGACCGGGCGCGCCGCGCTCGTGCGCCGTGAAGGCACGGCGGTGCTCGCGAGCGCAACGATGGAGCGCTGGTTCACGCCCGATTTCCGCCGCATGCACGGCGAAACGGTCGAGCAAATATGTGACGTTTTATTACGCACAGCTTCGGAAGGCTATGCAATGGCGTGCGAGGCGCTACGCGAATTCGACGTGCACGAGCGGCTCGCGCAACTGCGCATGCCCGCGCTCGCAGTTGCCGGGCGCTACGACAGCGGCACGCCGGTTGCGCTTACACAGGGGCTCGCCAATGCCATCGCGGGCGCGCGTTTCGAGATCCTCGACGCGGCACATCTGGCCCCGGTAGAGGAATCGCATCGATTCACGGCGTTGCTTGAAACGTTTTTGCGGCAGTCGGTCTAACAGCTACGACTGAAGCAGGCAACAGCAGGAGAAGGCGAAAAAAAAGGAGGAGTAGTACTGAAGAGCGGCTGAAAAGTGGTGATGCAGGCCCACTTGAATTCCAGAACGAACGCTCCATTTATGCCCACAAGGATGCGAGGGAGCACAGGAAAAAAGGAGTGTCGCCATGCAAATGATCTACAACAGTCAGAACTATTGCGTTGTCGAGTTCCCGCCACAAGACGGTCATGTCGTCATGAGTGCCGGCGGCTATGAAATCGTCGACAAAAACGCGCGCCGCGAGATCTTCATTGAAGGCGCGCTGGCGGCGAGTTTTCGCGAGCATGTACAAAGGCTGATCGAAGAAGAGCCGTCGCTCGACGAGGTCGACGAGTTCCTCGGACAATTCGACAGTCTCATGCAGCAACCGGTGGTGCTTCACTAACCTCGCGCACAGACGGCACTCGAGCACACGCTCAGGGAACCCCGTCCGCTTCGGCGGACGGGGTTTTGCTTTTTGGGCCCGCCGCGCATCGTGCTTCACGGGGTACTTCTCAGCGTGCTTCTCAGCCTGCTTCTCAGCCCACTTCGCAGCGCCCGACGGATCTGCCCGTCAGCCGCTACAATAACGGGCTCTCCCCCGTTCAACCGGCATCCAGCCCGCGCGCACCCCATGAACCAGCCTGCCGATAACGTCTCCAGCACCGCCGCCGTCCGCACGGACGAGCGCGCCGTGCCCGCCCAGTACACGCGCGGCGCCGCCTTGCCCGCGCTGCTCGCGTCGCGCATCCTGATCCTCGACGGCGCGATGGGCACGATGATCCAGCGCTACAAGCTCGACGAAGCCGCCTATCGCGGCGAGCGCTTCAAGGATTTCCCGCGCGACATCAAGGGCAACAACGAACTGCTCTCGATCACGCAGCCGCAGATCATCCGCGAGATTCACAACCAGTATCTCGCCGCCGGCGCCGACATCATCGAGACCAACACGTTCGGCGCGACGACCGTCGCCCAGGCCGACTACGGCATGGAAGACCTCGTCGACGAGATGAACCTCGCATCCGCGAAGCTTGCGCGCGCCGCGTGCGACCACTATTCGAGCCCGGACAAGCCGCGCTTCGTCGCGGGCGCGATCGGGCCGACGCCGAAGACCGCGAGCATCTCGCCGGACGTGAACGATCCGGGCGCACGCAACATTACCTTCGACGGACTGCGCGCCGCGTACTACCAGCAGGCGAAGGCGCTGATGGACGGCGGCTGCGACCTGTTCCTCGTCGAGACGATCTTCGACACGCTCAACGCGAAGGCCGCGCTCTTCGCGCTCGACGAGCTGTTCGAAGACACGGGCATGGTCCTGCCGATCATGATCTCGGGCACCGTCACCGACGCCTCGGGCCGCATTCTCTCGGGCCAGACCGTCGAGGCGTTCTGGAACTCGCTGCGCCACGCGAAGCCGCTCACGTTCGGCCTGAACTGCGCGCTCGGCGCGGCATTGATGCGCCCGTACATCGCCGAGCTTGCCAAGCTGTGCGACACGTACGTGTCGTGCTATCCGAACGCGGGCCTGCCCAATCCGATGAGCGACACCGGCTTCGACGAAACGCCCGCGGACACGTCGGGCCTGCTCAGGGAATTCGCCACGGCGGGTCTCGTGAACGTCGCAGGCGGCTGCTGCGGCACGACGCCCGATCACATCGTCGCGATTGCGAAAGCGCTCGCCGACGTCAAGCCGCGCCGCTGGCCCGGCCAGTATCGCGACGCCGCCTGAAGCTACGCACAGCCACATAGAGCCGCAAAGCGCCTCGCCCATTCAAGACAACCTGACGATCCGGTCCCACGCCATGACTGACCACACCTTGCGACTCTCCGGCCTCGAACCCTTCAACGTCAACGAAGGCTCGCTCTTCATCAACGTGGGCGAGCGCACGAACGTAACGGGCTCGAAGGCATTCGCGCGGATGATCCTGAACGGCCAGTTCGACGAGGCGCTCGCGGTCGCGCGCCAGCAGGTCGAAAACGGCGCGCAGGTCATCGACGTCAACATGGACGAAGCCATGCTCGACTCGAAGGCGGCGATGGTGCGCTTCATGAACCTCATCGCATCCGAGCCCGATATCGCGCGCGTGCCGGTCATGATCGACTCCTCGAAGTGGGAAGTGATCGAAGCGGGCCTGCAATGCGTGCAGGGCAAGGCGATCGTCAATTCGATCTCGCTGAAGGAAGGCAAGGAGCAGTTCGTCCACCACGCGAAGCGCATTCGCCGCTACGGCGCGGCGGCGGTCGTGATGGCCTTCGACGAACAGGGCCAGGCCGACACGTTCGAGCGCAAGACCATGATCTGCCAGCGCTCCTACGAGATCCTCGTGAACGAAGCGGGCTTCGCGCCCGAGGACATCATCTTCGACCCGAACATTTTCGCCGTGGCGACGGGCATCGAAGAGCACAACAATTACGCCGTCGACTTCATCGAAGCGACGCGCTGAATCAAGCAGAACCTGCCGTACGCGAAGGTGAGCGGCGGCGTGTCGAACGTGTCGTTTTCGTTCCGCGGCAACGACCCGGTGCGCGAGGCGATTCACACGGTGTTCCTCTACTACGCCATCCAGGCGGGCATGGACATGGGCATCGTCAACGCGGGTCAGCTCGGCGTCTATGCCGATCTCGATCCCGAGCTGCGCGAGCGCGTGGAAGACGTGGTGCTCAACCGCCGCGCCGACGCGACCGACCGCCTGCTCGAAATCGCCGACAAGTTCAAGACCGGCGCCGCGAAGAAGGAAGAGAACCTCGAATGGCGCAACCAGGACGTCGAGAAGCGTCTTGCGCACGCGCTCGTGCACGGCATCACGAACTTCATCGTCGAGGACACCGAAGAAGCGCGCCAGAAGATCATGGGCGGCGGCGGGCGGCCGATCAACGTGATCGAAGGGCCGCTCATGGACGGCATGAACATCGTCGGCGACCTGTTCGGTCAGGGCAAGATGTTCCTGCCGCAGGTCGTCAAATCGGCGCGCGTGATGAAGCAGGCCGTTGCCCACCTGATTCCGTTCATCGAAGAGGAAAAGCGCCTGCTCGCCGAAGCGGGCGGCGACGTGCGCGCGAAGGGCAAGATCGTCGTCGCGACCGTGAAGGGTGACGTGCACGACATCGGCAAGAACATCGTGTCGGTCGTGCTCCAGTGCAACAACTTCGAAGTGGTCAACATGGGCGTGATGGTGCCGTGCAACGAGATCCTCGCGAAAGCGAAGGTCGAAGGCGCGGACATCATCGGGCTCTCCGGCCTCATCACGCCGTCGCTCGAAGAAATGGCCTACGTCGCGTCCGAAATGCAGCGCGACGACTACTTCCGCGTGAAGAAGATTCCGCTGTTGATTGGCGGCGCAACGACCTCGCGCGTGCATACCGCCGTGAAGATCGCGCCGCAATACGAAGGGCCGGTCGTGTATGTGCCGGACGCGTCGCGCTCGGTGTCGGTCGCGTCGAGCCTGCTCTCGGACGAAGGCGCAACGAAGTACCTCGACGACCTCAAGAGCGACTACGAGCGCATCCGCGTCCAGCACGCCAGCAAGAAGACGCAGCCGCTCGTGACGCTCGAAGAAGCGCGCGCGAACAAGACGAAAATCGACTGGACGAACTTCCAGCCCGTGAAGCCGAAGTTCATCGGCCGCCGCGTGTTCAAGAACTTCGATCTGAACGAACTCGCGCAATATATCGACTGGGGCCCGTTCTTCCAGACCTGGGATCTCGCGGGTAAGTACCCGCAGATTCTCAACGACGAGATCGTCGGCGAGTCGGCGCGCCGGGTGTTTTCAGACGGAAAGTCGATGCTCGCGCGCCTCATGCAGGGCCGCTGGCTCCAGGCGAACGGCGTGCTCGCGCTGCTTCCCGCGAACACCGTCAACGACGACGACATCGAGATCTACACCGACGAGTCGCGCAGCGAAGTGGCGCTCACGTGGCGCAGTCTGCGCCAGCAGACGGTGCGTCCAGTGGTGGACGGCGTGATGCGTCCGAACCGCTCGCTCGCCGACTTCATCGCGCCGAAGGAATCAGGCGTGGCCGACTACATCGGCATGTTCGCGGTGACGGCGGGCATCGGCGTGAACGTGAAGGAAGCGCAGTTCCAGAAGGACAACGACGACTACAGCGCGATCATGCTCAAGTCGCTCGCCGACCGCTTCGCGGAAGCGTTCGCCGAAGCGCTGCACGCGCGCGTGCGCCGCGACCTGTGGGGCTACGCGGCGAGCGAGACGCTCGACAACGACGCGCTCATCGCCGAAAAATACGCGGGCATCCGCCCGGCGCCGGGCTATCCGGCCTGCCCGGACCACCTCGTGAAGCGCGACATGTTCGACGTGCTCCAGGCGAACGAGATCGGCATGAGCGTGACCGAATCGCTCGCGATGCTGCCCGCTGCGAGCGTCTCGGGCTTCTATCTCGCGCACCCGGACAGCAAGTACTTCTCGGTGGGCAAGATCGGCGCCGATCAGCTCGCCGACTACGCGCGCAGGATGGCCCTCTCCGATCAGGACGCGCGCCGCGCGCTCGCTCCGCTGCTTTGACGCAGGCAGTCGCGCGGCGGCCGGTTCGAATTCTGGCCGCCGCGTGCGGCTTTCGCGCCTGGCAAGACGAGTCGGCCATATATAGCCACAGGCCCGTAGGGCCGACCCGGCCTGATCGTCAGCCAGTCCCTGACAACAACACGCGACGGAGAAATCGTATGAAGAAGCTGACGTTGATGTTGACCGCCCTCGGCATCGCGGCACTCGCGCAGCCGTCGTTCGCCCAGCCCGCCGCGCCCCAGGAAGCGAGCGCCGTGTCGTCGTACTCGGCGCCCATCGTCAAGCACGTGAAAAAACCGAAGAAGATGAAGGCGAAGCACGGCGCGGCTGCGGCTGCGCCCGTGGCCGCCAGCCAGTAAGCGCGTCTCGCGCCCTCACGCGCGGCACATGCGGCACATGCGGCGGCATCGTGCGGCGTGCACAAAAAAGAGCCCGCGCGATGCGGGCTCTTCGTTTTCGTGCTGGTTCAGGAACGGAAAGCGCAGCCGGGAACGGCCTTACGCGCGATCAAATCCCCCAGACGATGTCGTTCTGTTCCGTACGCGCCGCGCGCAGCATGTCGAGGAACGGAAACGCGCGCTGGGCGAGGCCCACCGGCACTTCGTGGTGCGCGTGATCGTCTTCGGTTTCGTGAAAATGGCCCTCGTGCTCCGAGCGTTCCTTCTTGTCGGAGGCGATGGCGTCTTCGAGCTTCGTGATCGCGACATCGAGTTCGTCGTGCGTGATCACGCCGCGTGGCGCGAGCCGCTTGCCGATGATGCCGAGCAGGTACTGGGCGAGGTTCTCCAGCATCGTGACATCGGGTGCCGCATGGCATTTGAAGGTAACCAGCATGACAATTCCCCCTTTGATTTTTTGAGGCCCACGCGTTTCGGCCCGCATTCCGCAAAAGCCTGCAAACGAGCGGCCAGTGAGCCCATCCCGGCAAAGACCCCGCGCGGCAGCCGCCTGAAGGCAGCGCCCGCCCTTGCAGGGCATCTCATTGCACATATTAGCACCTGCTAAAATCCGTCTGAACGGAATTACCCGCAAGGCGCGCCCGGCAAGGCGCAGGCCGGTTTCACGCCCACCGCGCGACGGTCCGCGACGGCCCACGCCATCGGAACGCACTCAACTACCCGCACAGGACCTGCAACAAGCATGCTGCCCGCACAGAAACACACGCTGGAGACCCTGCTCGCCGACGCCGTCAGCCAGGTGACGAAGGCGCTCGAAGGCGCCACCGAATCGGCATTCGTCGTACCCGCCATCACGCTCGAGCGCCCGAAAGCCGCCGCCCACGGCGATGTCGCGTGCAACGTCGCGATGCAGCTCGCCAAGCCGCTGCGCGCCAATCCGCGTCAGCTCGCGCAACAGATCGTCACCGCCGCGCTCGCGCTGCCCGCCGCAGCCGGTCTCATCGAAGCCGCCGAAATCGCCGGTCCCGGCTTCATCAATCTGCGCCTCACCGCCGACGCGAAACGCGCCGCGATCAGCGCCGTGTTCGCCGAAGGCGAGACGTTCGGCCGCTCGCAGCGCGAAGCGGGCAAGCGCGTGCTCGTCGAATTCGTGTCCGCGAACCCCACGGGACCGCTGCACGTCGGCCACGGCCGCCAGGCCGCGCTCGGCGACGCGATCTCGAACGTGCTCGCCTCGCAGGGCTACGGCGTGCACCGCGAGTTCTACTACAACGACGCGGGCGTCCAGATCCAGAACCTCGCCGTCTCGACCCAGGCGCGCGCGCGCGGCCTGAAGCCCGGCGACGCCGACTGGCCCGAAGCGGCGTACAACGGCGAGTACATCGCCGATATCGCCCGGGACTATCTCGCAGGCGCAACGGTCGCCGCGAAAGACGGCGAGCCGGTAAAGGGCGCGCAGGATCCGGCGGATCTCGAAGCGATCCGCCGCTTCGCCGTCGCGTACCTGCGCCACGAGCAGGATCTGGATCTGCAGGCGTTCGGCGTGAAATTCGACCGCTACTACCTCGAATCGTCGCTCTACACGGAAGGCCGCGTGGAGCAGACCGTCGAAGCGCTGGTCGCCTCGGGCGAGACCTACGAGCAGGACGGCGCGCTGTGGCTCAAGACCACGGACTACGACGACGACAAAGACCGCGTGATGCGCAAGTCCGACGGCACTTATACGTACTTCCTGCCGGACGTCGCCTACCACGTCACCAAGTGGGAGCGCGGCTTCACGAAGGTCATCAACGTGCAGGGCTCGGACCACCACGGCACCATCGCACGCGTGCGCGCGGGCCTGCAGGCGCTCCGCGCCGGCATTCCGAAGGGCTACCCCGACTACGTGCTGCACAAGATGGTCACGGTGATGCGCGACGGCCAGGAAGTGAAGATCTCGAAGCGCGCGGGCAGCTACGTGACGGTGCGCGACCTGATCGAATGGTCGGGCGGCGCCAATCCGGGCAGCGAAGTCTCGCCCGATCTGCTCGACGAGGCCACCGTCCGCCGCGGGCGCGACGCCGTGCGCTTCTTCCTGATCTCGCGTAAGGCCGACACCGAATTCGTGTTCGACATCGACCTCGCGCTCAAGCAAAACGACGAAAATCCCGTGTATTACGTGCAGTACGCGCACGCGCGGATCTCGTCCATCCTGAACGACTGGCAGTCGAAGCACGGCGGCAACCTCGCCGCGCTGCCGCAGGTCGATCTCGCGCCGCTGTCGAGCGAGCGCGCGCTGGCGCTGATCGCGAAGCTCGCCGAGTTCCCCGACATGCTCACGCACGCTGCCGCCGAACTCGCGCCGCACGCCGTCGCGTTCTATCTGCGCGAACTCGCCGCAGAGTTTCACTCGTTCTACAATGCCGAACGTGTACTCGTCGACGATGCCGCCGAGCGCGACGCCCGCGTCGCACTGCTCGCGGCCACGCGCCAGGTGCTCGCGAACGGGCTGGCCGTGATCGGCGTGTCCGCGCCCGAGCGCATGTGACTGGCATCGAAGCTGGCCTTAAAGCGGACCTCGAAGCGGACCTCGAGCGAGCGACACGCGACGCGATATGCATGGGGCCGTCCGCACCACGCGGGCGGCCATTCCAGAACTCCCTTGTTTGCAGGTGATTCAGACGATGGCACAACCGCGCCGCACTTCAAAACAGCAGTCGAAGCAGTCTGGAGGTACGTTTCTCGGTGTCGTGCTAGGCCTGATTGTCGGCCTTGCGATTGCAGTGGTGGTGGCGCTCTACATCACGCGCACGCCCACGCCGTTCGTCTCGAAGGTCGCGCCTCCAGCCGCCTCCGACGCGAGCCAGGCCGACGCCCAATACGATCCGAACCGCGCGCTGCAGGGCAAGTCGCCTGGCCAGCCGGTCCCGCAGGCCGCGCAGGGCACGCCGCCCAACACCGCGCCGGGCCAGAGCGCCAATCCATCGCAGGCCGCGGGCATGCTCCAGGAGCCGCAGATCGTCGAAGTGCCGCCGTCGGCCGCACCGACCGATAACGCATCGGCGGCTGCAAACGGCGTCGCCGTGCCGTCGCGGCCCGCCATCGCCGAGAAAAAACCACAGCCGGCGAGCAACCCCGCGCAGATCCTCGCGAACAACGAGCCGCATAAGCCCGCGACGGGCATTCCCACGCCGGCCGCGAAACTCGCGCCGGGCGTGCCGTCCGCCGCCGAGGCGAATACGGGCTATTTCCTGCAGGTGGGCGCGTACAAGACTTCCGCCGACGCCGAGCAGCAACGCGCCCGTCTGGCGTTCCAGGGGTTCGAATCGAAGGTCACCCAGCGCGATGCGGGCGGTATCACGTACTATCGTGTCCGCATCGGGCCATTCACGAAGTTCGACGACATGAACTCCACGCGTCAACGGCTGTCTGACGCGGGCATCGATACAGCCGTTATCCGCTTCACGAAGCAGTAACCCGGGCGCCCGCCGCAGTGTGCGGGCAACTTGCAACGCATGACCCGCACGCCGGAGCCTGCACTGTGCGAGCGTCGCTCGCGCGAGCGTGCGGTACAGCACAGCGTCGGCGCCGCCAGTCACGCCAACGTAAATCAACAAGATATGAAACGACTTCTTGGTTCGCTTTTGCTTTCGCTTTCGATGATCGCCGGGGTCGCCCACGCCTCGCCCGCCGCGCCCGTCGCCAACAAGGACTACATGGTCCTCGCCGGACAGCAGCCGCTTGGCGTGCCCGCAGGCAAGATCGAAGTCATCGAATTCATGTGGTACGGCTGCCCGCACTGCAACGCATTCGACCCGTACCTCGAAGCGTGGGTCAAGAAACAAGGTCCGGACGTCGTGTTCCGGCGCATCCCGGTCGCGTTCCGCGACGACTTCATTCCGCACTCGAAGATGTTCTACGCGCTCGACGCGCTCGGCCTCGTGCAGAAACTCACGCCGGCCATCTTCCATGAAATCCACGTGAACAAGAATTACCTGCTCACGCCGGAAGACCAGGCCAAGTTCCTCGCGACCCAGGGCGTCGATACGAAGAAGTTCATGGACGCGTACAACTCGTTCTCGACGCAATCCGCCCTCCAGCGCGACAAGGAAGTGATCAGCGCGTACAAGATCGAAGGCGTGCCGACGCTCGCCGTGCAGGGCAAGTACGAAACGGGCCCGGAACAGGCCGGCACGCTGCCGGGCACGATCCAGGTGCTCGATTTCCTCGTCTCGCAGGTCCGCGCGAAGAAGATGTAAGCCCCTGCGCGCCGGTATGAGTCAACCGTTGAAGGTCTTCATCACCGGCGCGTCGAGCGGCATCGGCGCCGCGCTCGCCGCCGAATACGCGCGGCGCGGCGCCATCCTCGGGCTCGTCGCGCGCCGCGCCGACGCCCTCGCCAGCTTCCAGCAGTCCCACCCGCAGTCCTCCGTCTCCCTCTATCTCGCCGACGTACGCGACGCCGATGCGCTCGCCGACGCCGCGCGCGCGTTCATCGAAGCGCACGGCCTGCCGGACGTCGTGATCGCCAACGCGGGCGTGAGCCAGGGCGCGATCACCGGCCACGGCGACCTCGCGACTTTTCGCGACGTGATGGACACCAACTACTTCGGCATGGTCGCCACCTTCGAACCGTTCGCCGCCGCGATGAGCGAGGCGCGACGCGGTACGCTCGTCGGCATTGCGAGCGTGGCCGGCGTGCGCGGGCTGCCGGGTTCGGGCGCGTACAGCGCGTCGAAGGCCGCTACGCTCGCCTACCTCGAAGCGCTGCGCGTCGAGATGCGGCCGTTCGGCGTGAGCGTCGTCACGATCGCGCCCGGCTATATCCGCACGCCGATGACGGACAAGAATCCGTATCCCATGCCGTTCCTGATGGACGTCGACCGCTTCGCCGCCAAGTCAGCCGAAGCGATTGCGCGCGGCACGCCGTTCGCGATCTTTCCGTGGCCGATGCGCGTGGGCGCCGCGTTGCTGCGCATGCTGCCGCGCTGGCTCTACGACCGCGTGTTCGAGCGGGCTCCCCGCAAGCCGCGCGCCGCCGCCGACCACTGAACGGCACGCCCGCGCGATCGTTTTGCGTGCTGCCGCAACGTGATCGCACCTTCGTATGCGCTATGCGGGTCATCGGTTGTCCCGGCAATTTCCCTTCGATAAGCTTTCCCCCATCGGGCGCTCCCGTGCACCGCATTCGCCGCGCTCCCGAACGCTACAGCAGACAACCGGAGATCCCATGCGCCTCACCTCACTTGTCCCTGCGCCCGGCGCGCTGCGCGCCATTGCCTCGCTCGCCGGCTGGCTGACCATCTGCGGCGCACTCGCCTGCGCAGCTGCGCCCGCAGGCGCAAAACCGCTGACTGTCTGCACCGAGTCGAGCCCCGACGGCTTCGACGTCGTGCAGTTCAACTCGCTCGTGACGACCAACGCGTCCGCCGATGTGATTTTCAATTCGCTCGTCTCGTACGACGAGGCCGCGAAGAAGGTCATGCCCGCGCTCGCCGACAAGTGGACCGTGAGCGCCGACGGCCTCACATACACATTCCATCTGCGCCCCAACGTGCAGTTCCAGACGACTGCGTGGTTCAAGCCCACGCGCGCGCTGAACGCCGACGACGTCGTCTTCACGTTCGAGCGCATGCTCGACCCGAACCATCCGTGGCACAAGGTGGCGGGCGCAAGTGGCTTTCCGCATGCACAGTCGATGGGACTGACGAAGCTCGTCAAGTCGGTCACGAAAGTCGGCGACAACACGGTCCGGTTCGAACTGACCGAGCCGAACGCGACGTTCCTCTCGATCCTGACGATGGGCTTCGCATCGATCTATTCCGCCGAGTACGCGGACCAGCTCCAGAAGGCGGGCAAGGAAATCGATCTCAATGCGAAGCCCGTGGGCACGGGCCCGTTCATGCTGAAGAGCTACACGAAGGATGCGCTGATCCGCTATGACGTGAACCCCGCGTACTGGGGGCCGAAGCCGAAGGTGGACCGGCTGGTCTACGCGATCACGCCCGACGCCGCCGTGCGCGCGCAGAAGGTAAAGGCAGGCGAATGCCAGATTGCGCTTTCGCCGAAGCCCCAGGACGTCGCGGCGGCGAAGGCCGACAAGGCGTTGAGCGTGGTCGAAACGCCTGCCTTCATGACCGCATTCGTCGCGTTGAACACGCAGAAAAAGCCGCTCGACAACCCGAAGGTGCGTCAGGCGCTGAACATGGCGTTCGACCGCACGACCTACCTGAAAACCGTGTTCGACAACACCGCGACGCCCGCAACGAATCCGTGGCCGCCGATCACCTGGGGCTACGCGCACGATGTTCAGCCGTATCGGTATGACCCGGCGAAGGCGAAGCTATTGCTCGCCGACGCGGGCTACCCGAACGGCTTCTCGACGACGATCTGGGTGCGTCCGAACGGCAGCCTGCTCAATCCGAATCCGCGCGTGGGCGCCGAGCTGCTGCAGGCCGACTTTGCGAAGATCGGCGTGAAGGCTCAGATCAAGGTGATCGAATGGGGCGAACTGATCAAGGAAGCGAAGCAGGGCCAGCACGACACGCTGTTCATGGGCTGGGCCGGCGACAACGGCGATCCGGACAACTACCTCTCGCCGCTCTTTAGCTGCAACGCGGTGAAGTCGGGCATCAACTTCGCGCGCTTTTGCGATCCGCAACTCGACAAGCTGATCGCCGACGGCAAGACCACCGCCAATCAGGCCGAGCGCGTAAAGCTTTACGAAGCGGCGCAGAAGATCATCCGCGATCAGGCGCTGTGGATTCCGCTCAGCTATCCGACCGCCGCGGCGATCACGCGCACCAACGTGAGCGGCTATCGCGTGAGCCCGTTCGGACGCCAGAACTTCGCGGACGTCGCAGTGCAGTAATCGTTCAACGGCCCGCTCAACGCGAGATAGCGTGGACGCGGATGCCGGCGGGCGAGCGGTCGGAAAGTGTCTGCATGGCTTGCCTCGCGGGTGGTGATCCGCCCTTCGTATGCCGCGCGCAGCATACGTCGCCCCGGCGATTGCCGGGCAGGCGCACGCTGCGCAGCACAGTGCGTCGCGTGCGCCGGGTTGCCCGCCCTATCCGCTGGCGTTATTCGCCCGTGGCACGCGTAGCGCGACGGCGTGCAGTTGGCGCACCCGCCACGCGCGACGACGATGGCGCTGCGCTACGCGCGCGGCGTGCGGGCGTGGCTTCGCGAGGCGGCTTCGCAGTTGCGGACGCAACCTTGCCCGGCGTTGTTTTCGCTTTCGCGGCGGTTTTCGCGGCGGTTTTCGCGGCGGTTTTAGCAGCAGTTTTCGTGGCGGTTTTCACGGTTGCTTTCACGGCTGCTTTGGCCGCTGTTTTCACGGCGGTTTTCGCCTTCAACGTCGCGCGCTTCGGCGTCGCATTCTCGTTCGCGCTAGCACCCGAAGCACCCGAAACAACCGGCGCTTCGGCGCTGACCGCAGGCACAGCCGCCTTGTCCGCCTCGCCCGCGGCTTGCGCGCTCCCCCCTCCCGACACCGCACCCGAAGCGGCCGCGCCCGCAGGAGGCACAGCGCCGCCCGTTGCCGGACCGCCGTCCTGCGGCGGCATCCCGCCCTTCTCGCTACCCGGCTCGATGCCGAGCGCCCGCTGCACCACGCGAAAGCGCTCGCGCTGCTCGCCTTCGAGCGGCCCCGATACCGTCACAATGCGATAGACCGCCGCGAGCAGCGCGCGGCGCGTAGTCATGTCGGGCACGATATCGGGCAGCGCGTCGATCGCAGCCTGCGGATCGAGATGGACAATCGCACCCTGGCGGCGCGCAGCCTCCTTCAGTTCGGCGATGGTCGGCTGGCTCGCGCCGAGGTACTCGCGCGCCAGTTCGCGCATGCGCTGGAACGGGCGGTACTGCACCGTATGCATTTCGTCGACGAGGTACGCGGCGATACGCATGAACGCATCGACGAGCGTGCCCGTGTGCAAGTGTTCGCGCGCCGAGCGCAGGCGAAATTGCGCGAGTTCCTTGCGCAGCTCCATGAGCGGCGGCGCAATCGGATCGAGCGGCTGGTTCGGCGCGACTCCCACGTAGGCCTGCGCCCACGGCGCCGTATAGACGCTGTAGAAGGTGTTCTCGATCCACGTATCGCGCGCGTCGCGGTACATGTCCCACGCGGATTCGATGCTGGCCGACATCTGCCGTTCGAGCAGCGTGAACGGATTGTCGGGCGCGGCGGGCTTGCGATGCTTGCGCACCGTCCTGGCGATGGCGGGCAGCCCGAGAAGCGCGGGATTCGCATCGCTCAACACGCTGCGCTCCACGCGCGTGGGATGCGTCTCGCGCAGCATGTGCGCGGACAACGCGTTGCTCGAAGCACGCACGAACGGCGAAACGAGCAGATCGTAGAGCCGCTGGTTGTTCTCGGCGAAGCGGCGCACCACTTCGAACGGCTGCTCGTCTTCGCGGCCGTCGTCCAGCGCGAGAATGTCTTCGATCGTGCGCCGCTCGAAGCGGATTTCATAACGGCCTTCGAGCGCTTCGAGGCGGCCCGCTTCCGGCGTCGTGTCGGTGATCTTCGCTTCGTAAAGACCCGGCGGCAGCACGTCGATCAGATCGAGCGCCGAAAACAGTTCCGTGTGCTCTCTGTTGGCCACGCTCGCCGAAACGAAAATACCGAGGTGACCGACCTTGTCGTGCAGGCAATACACGATCACCTGTTCGTTGGCGATGACTTCGTCGACGCTCGCGTAGAGATCGGGAATCCAGTTCAGCGCCTGTTGCGGCGGCGTGATGTTGTCGCCCCACGAAGCGAGCACGATGATCGGCGTGCGGATATTGCGCAGATCCACGGGTGCGCGCGCGTGCTTCGCGTACACCTCGTTGCGCGTGAGATGGTTGCCGACGAACAGGTTCTGCACGATCCAGTCTATTTCGGCGCGGTTCAGCTGAAAGTGGCCGCCCCACCAGCGCTCGAATTCGAGGAAGCGCTCGCGCTCCGTATCGACGTTCGCATACAGGTTGTAGAGCTTGCCCCAGAAGGTGTTCGCGGGATTGAGGTTCTCGAAGTTCTGCACGAGATGCGCGCCGTCGAAGTGGCCGTCGCCCAGATCGGCAGCGAGCGACGATGTCCACGTGCCGCCCAGCATGCCGCCCGCGTAGCGCATCGGATTCTTGCCCTTCACGCCCGCCCAGTACGAAAGCGGCGAACCCGCGAGCATGACCGGCCCGACGAGTTCCGGCGCCGAAGCCGCGAGCAGCGCCGCCGCCCATCCGCCCTGGCAATTGCCGATCACGAACGGCAGGCCGTCCGATTCGGGATGCAGTTCGCGCACCTTGCGGATAAACACGGCTTCGGCCTGCGCGACCGACTGGATGGTCTGCGTCTCGCACGGCACCGGGAAGAACGTCACGAAGTAGCACGGATGGCCCTTGCGCAGCGCAATGCCCACTTCGCTGTCCATCTTGAAGCCCGCGATGCCGGGGCCGTGGCCCGCGCGCGGATCGATGACGACGAAGGGACGCATGTGCGGATCGGACGGCACGTCGTCTTCGGGCAGGATGCGCAGGAGCGCGTAGTTGCACGGATCGTGCAGTTCGCGGCCATCGGCGATCACTTCGTATTCGAAGCGCAGCACGGGCGGCATCCCGGCCTGCTCGTGCAGGTGGGTCTGATTGCCGCGCTCGCGCAGCACGTCGAAGAACAACACGCTGCGCTGCCAGGCGTCGAACAGGTACTCGTAGAGCGGCTGGGCGGCGGCCAGCCCGGTCACAGCGGACGAACCGGCCTGCGAACCGGCCTGCGAATGGGCATGCGAAGGGGCCGAAGACAGGGCCGAAGAAGGGATGGACGAAGCAGCGGAAGTAGAGGCGGAAACTGCCACGACATGAATCTCCTTTAGCGGGGAGCCCCCGGCGGCGTTATGTACGATGCGGCACGAGGCGGCACGAGGCGTATGTTGCACTGCAGTATTTCAATCTAGGCAGGCCTGTCTCGAAAGTCAAGGCAGGCAAAACGGCGACAGCGGGGTTGCCCCCGGGGGGCAACCCCGCAAGGCGCGCCGGACATGATCTCCGCGCGGCATGAACGATGCGTGACACAGCGCCGCACGCCCTGCGGCGTTGATGCTGCGCTGGTACGGCACAGTTTTCCGACGGCGATCCAGGCGCTGCACTACACTTGTCAGCGCGTTGCGCGCCGCAGCATGCGGCCCTCACGCGGCGGCGCACAACCGTGATTCAGCATGGAGACACGCATGACTTCATCGGCCGACAAATATTCGGTCCTGCTCGAACGCTGCAGCAGCCTCGCCCCGGTGCCGACCGCCGTGGCGCATCCGTGCGATGTGTCCTCGCTCACGGGCGCGCTCGACGCCGCGAGCCTCGGCCTGATCGTGCCGCTGCTCGTCGGCCCCGAAGCGAGGATTCGCGCGCTGGCCGACGAAGCGAAGCTGTCGCTCGCGGGCGTCACAATCATCGACGCGCCGCATAGCCACGCGGCGGCGGCGCGCGCCGTGCTCGCCGTGCGCTCGGGCGAAGCCGAACTGCTGATGAAAGGCAGCCTGCACTCCGACGAACTCCTGCACGAAGTCGCCCAGGCCGCCACGGGCCTGCGCACCGAGCGGCGTCTGTCACACGTCTTCGCCATGGACGTGCCTTCGTATTACAAGCCGCTCTTCATCACCGACGCCGCCGTCAACATCTTCCCGAAGCTCGCCGACAAAGCCGATATCGTGCGCAACGCAATCGAGCTCGTGCAGGCGCTCGGCATTGCCGTGCCGAAGGTCGCGATCCTCGCCGCCGTCGAAACGGTGTCCGACAAGATGCCCTCGACAATCGATGCCGCCGCGCTGTGCAAGATGGCCGAGCGCGGCCAGATCACGGGCGGCGTGCTCGACGGCCCGCTTGCGTTCGACAACGCCATCAGCAAGGAGGCGGCGCGCATCAAGGGCATCGTCTCCGAAGTCGCGGGCGATCCCGATATCCTGCTCGTGCCCGACCTCGAAGCGGGCAACATGCTCGCGAAGCAGCTCACCTTTCTCGCCGGTGCGGGAGCGGCCGGCATCGTCCTCGGCGCGCGTGTGCCGATCATCCTGACGAGCCGCGCCGACACCGTGCGCTCGCGCATCGGCAGTTGCGCGATTGCGGTGCTCGTCGCCCACGCGCGACGCAAGAGCATGGAGCAACTGTGAGTACACAACCCGTGCATTCGCCCGTGCATTCGCCCGCGTATTCATCCGCGTATTCATCTGATAAAGGCCACGTCGTGCTCGTCGTGAACGCGGGCTCGTCGAGCATCAAGTGTTCGGTGTATCGCGTCGTCGACGATCCGGCCGTCGAGGGCGGCACGCGCGCAATCCTCGGCGCGGGCGGCCAGATCGAAGGGATCGGCGTGTCGCCGCGCGTGGTCGCGCACATGGCCGACGGGCGGCTCATCGTCGACGAGACGTTTCCGGTCGCGCAGGTCGCCGACCACGACGGCGCATTTCGCCTCCTGCGCCTCGTGCTCGCGGTGGGCCTGCGCGACACGCCGCCCGCCGCGATCGGCCATCGGGTCGTGCACGGCGGCGCGCGCCACAGCGACGCCGTGATCATCAACGATGAAGTCATCGACGAACTCGCCGCACTCACGCCGCTGGCGCCGCTGCACCAGCCGCACAATTTGTCGGCGATTCGCGCGGTGCGCCAGGCCGCGCCCGAACTCGTGCAGGTCGCCTGCTTCGACACGGCCTTTCACGCAACCAACGGCGTCATGCAGCAGCTTTTCGCCCTGCCTTACAGCTATTTCAGCGACGGCATCCGCCGCTACGGCTTTCACGGGCTCTCCTACGAATACATCGCGCGGCATCTGCATTCGGTTGCGCCCGACATCGCGCTCGGGCGCGTGATCGTCGCGCATCTCGGCAACGGCGCGAGCCTGTGCGCGATGAAGGAAGGCAAGAGCGTCGAGACGACCATGGGCCTGACCGCGCTCGACGGCCTGCCGATGGGCACGCGCAGCGGCGCGCTCGACCCGGGCGCGGTACTCTGGATGATGGCGAGCGGCATGGATCACGACGCCATCGAAAAGCTGCTGTATCACGAGTCGGGCCTCAAGGGCCTCTCGGGCCTGAGCAGCGACATGCGCGAACTGCTTGCGAGCAGCAGCGAACGGGCAAAGCTCGCCGTCGATTTCTACACGTACCGCATCGCGCAGGAGGTGGGCAAGCTCGCGGTGGGGCTCGGCGGACTCGACGCGCTCGTGTTCACGGCGGGCATCGGCGAAAATTCGCCGCCGGTCCGCGCCCAGGTGGTCGAACGGCTCAAGCCGCTCTTCGGCATGGAAATCCATGCGGAGGCGAACGCCGCGAACAAGGAGCACATCAGCACGCGCGAAAGTCGTGTGCCCGTATTCGCGGTTCGCACCGACGAGGAAGGCATGATCGCGCTGCACACGGCGCGTCTGCTGCGCGAGGCGACGCGCAAGTAACGTAATCGGCGGCAACGCACGGAAGTCGGCGCGAGAAAGCACGATTTTTTCCTCAGAAGGAAGAAGCGTGAAGCGATTGCGGCCCGTGCGCACCACGGGCCGAACCAATTTTTTTCCCGCTCAATGCCGCGCGCATGCACGCGGCAGCCAGCGCGTGCGCCAAGCAGTGAAAGGGCGGCAGCCACGAGCCTGAAAACGTAGAATGTCGGCAAGACACCAGCCACGGGAACTGTCATGTCGCAGGCTACGAGCATCAATCAGCGGCCCTTGCAGCCGTTTCATCTCGCGTTTCCGGTGACGAGCCTCGACCACGCGTGCGCCGCGCGCCTGAAAGACGCGGGCACGCAATTCGTCATCGAGCCGCATATCCGCTTCAAGGGTCAGGTGGGCGAGCAGGCGACCATGTTCTTCCTCGATCCGTGCGGCAACGCGCTCGAATTCAAGGCGTTCGCCGATATCGGCCGCCTCTTCGCCAGGTAAGGCGCACCGCACGATGGCAAAAATGAAAATCCTGTTCTGGCTGCCGCAAGCCGATGCATCGGCATGGCTCCATGGTCTCGCTCGCGCACTGCCCGAGGCCGAACTGCGCGCATGGCAACCGGGCGATAACGCCGCCGCCGATTACGCGATCGTCTGGCATCCGCCACGCGAACTGCTGGCCGCGCGTCCCGGCTTGCGCGCGATCTTCAATCTCGGCGCGGGCGTCGATGCGATCCTCGCACTCGAACGCGATCAGCCCGGCTCGCTGCCGCAGGATGCGCTGCTCGTCCGCCTCGAAGATTCGGGCATGGCGCAGCAGATGGGCGAATACGTGCAGCACGCGGTGCTGCGCTATCTGCGCCGGTTCGACGAATACGCGCTCGCGCAGGCTCGGCGCGAGTGGCACGTCCTCGCGCCGCATCCGCGCGAAGCGTTCACGGTGGGCGTGCTCGGGCTCGGCGTGCTGGGCGCGCAGGTCGCGCGCGCCATTGCCGCGCTCGGCGTGCCCGTGCGCGGCTTCTCGCGCAGCGCAAAAACGCTCGATGGCATCGCGACTTATTCGGGCGAGCTGCACGGTGCGCAGTTCGACGCGTTTCTCGACGGCGTGAAGCTGCTCGTGAACCTGCTGCCCGCCACGCCGGATACGCAGGACATCCTCGACGCACGCGTTTTCGCCAAGCTCGAACGCGGCGCGTATCTCGTGAATGTGGCGCGCGGCTCGCATCTCGTTGAGCAGGATCTCATCGACGCGCTCGCGAACGGCACGCTTTCGGCCGCGACGCTCGATGTGTTCCGCGAGGAACCGCTCGCGCCCGATCATCCGTTCTGGCGCGAGCCGCGCATTACGATCACGCCGCATTGTTCGGCGCTCACGCTGCGCGACGAGGCGATCTCGCAGATCGCGGACAAAATCGAAGCGCTCGCGCGCGGCGAAACCGTGAGCGGCATCGTGCATATCGGGCGCGGTTACTGAACGCCACGGCACACAACACAAGCAACACACGCAACACACGCAACACACGCACATCAAGCAACGCAGGTGATATAGGCAGGAGACAGGCATGACCCTACCCGCAGCAGTAAAGATCGTCGAAGTCGGGCCGCGCGACGGTC
Organism: Paraburkholderia sp.; assembly: GCF_004298475.1. Classification (GTDB taxonomy): domain Bacteria; phylum Pseudomonadota; class Gammaproteobacteria; order Burkholderiales; family Burkholderiaceae; genus Paraburkholderia; species Paraburkholderia denitrificans. Next base: position 101,491 of record NZ_SCRP01000015.1, read on the forward strand.
TGCAAAACGAAAAGGACTTCGTTGCCACAGCAACGAAGATCGAGTTGATCGACCGCCTCTCGGCGGCCGGATTCCCGAACATCGAAGCGGCCTCGTTCGTCTCGCCGAAATGGGTTCCGCAAATGGCCGACGGCGCCGAAGTCATGGCTGCGATCGAGCGGCGCGCGGGGGCGATCTATTCGGTGCTCACGCCGAACCTGCGCGGCTTCGAGGGTGCGCTCGCCGCACGTGCCGACGAGATCGTGATTTTCGGCGCCGCGAGCGAAGCGTTCTCGCAGAAGAACATCAACTGCTCGATTGCCGAAAGCATCGAGCGCTTCGTGCCGGTCGCGCAAGCCGCGAAGCAACACGGCATGCGCATTCGCGGCAGCGTCTCGTGCGCGCTCGGCTGCCCGTATCAGGGCGAGGTGCCGGTTGCATCCGTGGTGGATGTGGTCGAGCGTTTCGCCGCGCTCGGCTGCGACGAGATCGACATTGCCGATACGATTGGCGTCGGCACGCCGAAGCGCACGCGCGAAGTGTTCGAGGCCGTGACGAAGGTGTTCCCGCGCGAGCGTCTCTCGGGCCACTTCCACGACACCTACGGCCAGGCGCTCGCGAACATCTATGCGGCGCTGCAGGAAGGCATCGCGATCTTCCACGCTTCGGTGGCGGGACTCGGCGGCTGTCCCTACGCGAAAGGCGCAACGGGCAACGTCGCGACCGAAGACGTGCTCTACCTGATGAACGGCCTTGGCATTCACACCGGCGTCGATCTGAACCAGGTCGTCGCAGCGGGCGATTTCATCTCGAATGCCATTGGCCGCGCCAACGTCTCGCGTGCGGGCAAGGCGCTGCTCGCGAAGCAGCGCAGCGAAGCCGCATGCGCATAACGGCACGTAAAGACACGAAACGCATCGCCCGTTGAGTTGCAGTACGAAGGAACGAATCCAATGACGCAAACGCTTTCCCCCTCGCACGACGATCTGGACGCACTGCCGGATTCGGCACGGCGCGTCGCGCGCCTGCTGCGCGAACGCGGCCACGAGAAGCCTGTCGTGATGCTGCCCGAAACCGGCAAGACCTCTGCCGAAGCCGCGGCCGGGCTCGGCTGCGAAGTCGCGCAGATCGCCAAGTCGATCCTCTTTCGCCGCCGCGATGACGACGCGCCCGTGCTCGTGATTGCAAGCGGCGCGAACCGGGTCGATGAAAAGAAAGTCGCGGCGCACGTGGGCGATATCGGCCGTGCCGATGCGAAGTTCGTGCGCGAGAAGACCGGCTACGCGATTGGCGGCGTCTGCCCGATCGGCCACGCCACGCCGCCCGTCACGCTCATCGACGCCGATCTGTTCGAACTCGACAGCCTGTGGGCCGCAGCCGGTCACCCGCATGCGGTGTTCAATCTCTCGCCGCAGGAACTGGCCGCGCTGACCGGCGCACCCGTGGTCGATGTCGCCTTGCGCGACGCGTGAGCATGACGGCGCATTCCGCTGCCGGTACAACGGCCTCGCCGTGCATCAACATCTGCCGCATGAGCGAGGTGAGCGGCCTGTGCGAAGGTTGCCTGCGCACCATCGACGAAATTGCGGCGTGGTCCACGCTCGATGACGAGGCGAAGCGCGCGGTCTGGAACGCCATCGAAACGCGTCACGCGCAGTGGATCGCGCAACGCTTCGACGCCGCACCCGCAAGCGAAGAAGGTGCGCAATGAACGCGCCGCCCAGGGTCGTGAAGCACGGCGAAACCTGCCGCTCGACGCTCGCGCTCTCGCCCGATTCGGTGAAGTCGTTTGCCACACTCGTTGGCGATCTGAACCCGCTGCATCACGACGACGCTTATGCACGTGAAAGCCGCTTCGGCGGACTGATCGCATCGGGCACGCAGCCCACCGCCCATTTCATGGCGCTGCTTGCGACGCATTTCTCGACCTACGCACAACCGCTCGGCCTCGAGTTCGACATCAAGCTCAAGCGCGCAACCTACGCGCACGACGTGCTCACGTTCGAATGGCGCGTCGAAGAAGCGTGGTGGAAGCAGAGTCTGAATGGCGACCTCGTCAAACTTGCGGGCACGGCGGTCAATCAGGATGGCGAACCCGTTATCGTCGCCAGCGCAACAATTCTCGTCATGCCGAAACCATGAGCGCCAGCACACAACTTCCGCCGTCGATCCGCGTGTTCGAGCGCGGCTGGCTTTCGTCGAATAACGTGCTGCTCGTCGACGACGCGCGCGCCGCGATTGTCGATACCGGCTACGCGACGCACGCGGCACAGACCGTCGCGCTCGTCGAGCGCGCGTTGGGCGCGCGCCCGCTCGATCTCGTCGTCAATACGCATCTGCATTCCGATCACTGCGGCGGCAACGCGCAACTGCAAGCCGCGTGGCCGTGCGAAACGCTGATCCCGGCGCGCAGCGCACGCGCCGTGCGCGAGTGGGACGAGGCACGCCTCTCGTTTCTCGCGACTGGACAGACCTGCCATCGCTTCGGTTTCACCGGCACGCTCGCGCCGGGTGAGCGTCTTGTGCTCGGCGGTTTCGAGTGGGAGGTGATTGGCGCACCGGGTCACGATCCCGATTCGGTGATGCTCTACGCCGCGCAACCGCGCCTTTTGATCAGCGCCGACGCGCTTTGGGAAAACGGCTTCGGCGTGATCTTTCCCGAACTCGATGGCGAAAGCGGTTTCGCCGAGCAGCAAGCGGTGCTCGAAGCGATTGCGAAGCTCGATGTGAATATCGTGATTCCGGGCCACGGCGCACCGTTCTCGAATGTCGATGCGGCACTCGAACGGGCATTCTCGCGACTCGCGTGGCTACGCGCCGATCCTGCGCGCAATGCACGCAACGCGTTGAAAGTGCTCGTCGTATTCAAGCTGCTCGAAGTGCGCTCGATGACATTCACCGCGCTGGAGGCGATGCTCGCGCATGCTTCGGCCATGCGCGCGGCGGCTCGGCAGCTTGCGCCGCAAGCCGCATGGCCTGCGCTCCTTCGTGAACTGGCTGGCGAACTCGCGAAGGGCGGCGCGCTCGTGCTGGACGGCGAGCGGATCGACGCACGCATGACCGTGGATTAGGCGAGAAGCTTCAGCGAAGACGGCCGGGGAATGTGCAGCAATAGTTGTTCGCACAACAGGCGAACGGATTGCGGCGGGCCGGCAATCGACCGCTATTTTACGAAGCACAATAAAAAAAACGCTCGTCCATTGCTGGGCGAGCGTGAGCATCGTTTACCGACGTGATCAAACTATGAAGTTATCATACCCGCGCAAAGAAGCATGCCGAGTAGGTAATTTCCCTAAAGGCGGCTGACGTAAATCAAGAAACGTCTCGCATTGCATGGACAACATGACGCACCCCGATCCTCGATTCGCGATCCGAATCAATTTTTAGCGAAACCGGGACCGACCCTTGCGCGTTGCAACACGATCCGCCAGCCCGGATTCACGCCCGCTGCCGCTCGCGTGAACGAAGAGGCGACGCGCTCTCAGCGCTCGGTCGCCTCGAAAAACGCAAGCATCTCGCTCACGAGTTCCGTACCCGCTTCCTCGGGGATGTAGTGGCCGCACGCCAGCGCGCGCCCGCTCACGTCGCGCGCCACCTTGCGCCATTCGTCGAGCGGGTCGAAGCAGCGCTCGATTGCCCCCTCCTCGCCCCACAGCACGCGCAGCGGGCACGATACTTTGTGACCGCGTTCGAGATCGGCGCGGTCGTGTTCGAGGTCGATCGTTGCGGACGCACGGTAGTCCTCGCAGATCGCATGCACCGCGCCGGGCGCGCGCAGCGCAGCGCGATAGGCATCGAGCGCCTCGGGCGCAAACGGCGCGAGCCCCGCGTGACGATTGCCCATCGTGCGTTCGATGTAAACGTCGGTGTTCTGGCCGATCAGCGTTTCAGGCAGCGGCGCGGGCTGGATCAGGAAGAACCAGTGGAAATACAGTGTCGCGAACGTGCGGTCGGTTTGTTCGTACATCGCGAGCGTGGGCGCGATGTCGAGCAGCATCAGACGCTCGACGGCATCCGCATGATCGAGCGCCATGCGATGCGCGACGCGCGCGCCGCGATCGTGCGCGCAGACGAGAAACCGCTCGTAACCGAAGTGGCGCATCACCGCCACCTGATCGGCGGCCATCGCGCGCTTCGAATACGTCACATGCTCCGGGTCGCCCTGCGGCTTCGACGATGCGCCGTAGCCGCGCAGATCCGTCGCGATCACGGTGAAGTGCCGCGCGAGTTCGTCGGCGCAGCGATGCCAGATCATATGGGTCTGCGGATGGCCGTGCAGCAGCAGCAGCGGCGGCCCCTCACCGCCCTTGACGCCGTGGATGTCGATACCGCTCGCCGTACCGACGGTAAAGGGCGTGAATGCTTCGAACGGCATGTCCCCTCTCTTGTTTGAATTGGACGTGTCACATTGTAGGAGGCGTGCGCTGCGCGCCAGCGTAATTTCCATACTGCCCGAGTAGAAACCGAACACTTGCTCAAAAGCCGCGTACGGTCGCCCCGTGCAGGCCGTACCGTCGCACTCCTATAATCGAACGATCGTTTCGTGATTGTCGTTAAGGCCGTCCGCGCGCCGCATAAGGAGACTCACGTCATGGCATTGCCCGCCGTCCTGCAAAACCTGTCGCTGCCCGTCGTCGGCTCGCCGATGTTCATCGTCAGCTATCCCGAACTCGTGCTCGCGCAGTGCAAAGCCGGCATCGTCGGTTCGTTCCCGGCGCTCAACGCGCGCCCCGCCGAGCAGCTCGACGCCTGGCTCACGCAGATCCAGACCGAACTCGCCGCCTGGCAGGCCGCGAACCCCAACGCGACGATCGGGCCGATTGCCGTGAACCAGATCGTCCATCAGTCGAACGCGCGCCTCGAACACGACGTGCGCGTGTGCATCGAGCACAAGGTGCCCATCTTCATCACGAGCCTGCGCGCACCGGCGCGCGAGATCATCGACGCCGTGCACGGCTACGGCGGCATCGTGCTGCACGACGTCATCAATCTGCGCCACGCGGCGAAGGCGCTCGAAGCGGGCGTCGACGGGCTGATCCTCGTCGCGGCGGGCGCGGGCGGCCACGCGGGCACGACCTCGCCATTCGCGCTCGTGGGCGAAACGCGACGCCTGTTCGACGGGCCGATCGTGCTGTCCGGCGCCATCGCCAACGGCGGCTCGATTCTCGCCGCGCAGGCGATGGGCGCGGACCTCGCCTACATGGGCACGCGCTTCATCGCCACCCGCGAAGCGCACGCGGTGGAGGCGTACAAGCACGCGATCCTCGAAGCAAAAGCCGCCGACATCGTCTATACGAACCTCTTCACCGGCGTGCATGGCAACTACATCCGCGAGAGCATCGTCAACGCGGGGCTCGACCCGGACGCGCTGCCCGAATCGGACAAATCGAAGATGAACTTCGCGGGCGACAAGGCGAAAGCATGGAAGGACGTCTGGGGCGCGGGCCAGGGCGTGGGACTGATGGACGATATCCCATCGGTCGCCGAGCTTGTCGCGCGGCTCAAGCGCGAGTACGACGACACGCGCACCCGGCTCGGCATGGGACGCTGACGGTTCGCGCCGGGTCGCCGGGTCGCCGGGTCGCCGGGCCGCCGGGTCGCCGGGTCGCCGGGTCGCCGGGCCGCCGGGTCGCCGCGCCGCCGGGCAGCGGCAGCAGCCGCCGCAGCAGCAACCACGGCGGCGAGCGCCCCGGCTACGAAGCCGCCGCCGCGCGTATCGCTTCGACGCCGGGCCACAATCCGCGACCGGCGAAACGCTCCGCGAGGAAATCGACGAACGAGCGCACCTTCGCCGAGAGATGACGACGGCTCGCGTAGACCGCGTAAATGGGCAGCTCGCGCGGCGGCAGTTCATCGACGAGCAGCGGCACGAGACGGCCTTCGGCGATGTCGTCGCCGATCACCTCCGTGCCCAGCATCGACAGCCCGCCGCCCTGCAGCAGGACCACGCGCAGCGCTTCGAGGTGGTTGACGATCAGGTTGCCGCGCGGTTTCGCGCGCGCGCCGCCTTCCGGGAACGGCGCAAGCTCCAGCGCCGACGCGCCCGCGTAATGCACGAAGTCGTGCCGGGCCAGATCGGCGACGCTCTTCGGCACGCCGTGCTGCCGCAGATACTCGGGCGACGCGCACAGCACGATGTGCGCGGTCGCGAGCGGCCGCGCGATCAGCGACGACGACTTGAGCCCGGAGGGCGACGCGCGGATCGCGACGTCGAAACCTTCGTCGATGAGTTCGACGACGCGATCCGATAGCGTGATGTCGACGGTGACCTGCGGAAAGCCTGCGGCGTAATCCGCGACCGCGCCCATCACGTGCCGCAGCCCGAATGCGGTCAGCGACGACACGCGCAGCCGCCCCTGCGGCACGACGCTCGCGGCGCCCACGGCCTGGCCGGCTTCGTCGAGTTCGGTGAGCGCGAGCGCAAGACGCTCGTAGTATTCGCGGCCCGCCTCGGTGAGCACGACGCGCCGCGTCGTGCGGTTGAGCAGCCGCGCGCCCAGTTGCTGTTCGAGGTGCGCGACGTGCTTGCTCGCCATCGCCGCGGACATGTTCATGCGCTCGGCCGCGCCGACGAAGCTCCCCGCTTCGACGACCTGGCGGAACACGTTCATGCTGACGAGGGTATCCATCGCGCGTGTCCGTATCGGTGAGTTATCGGAAAACAGCAGGAATCAATCGCCGCCATTGTGCGCGATTTATCAATTGCCGGTGCGCAATGCCCAATACCCAACGCCCAACGCGCACAGTGGCCCGGAATTGCAAAAACCCCGCGCTGCGAGCAGCACGGGGTGCACGGGGTTTTGCGTTGCGGCACGCCCGAAAGCGCTGCGGCCTAGAACTTCGCGCGGATGCCCGCGCCGTACGTCATGCCCGACGACATGTTGTCGAAGTGGTCGTACATGTACGCCGCGTAGACGTCGGTGCGCTTCGAGAGCGGGTAGTCGTAGCCGAGCACCGCGGTCTGGTGCGTCTGGTTCAGGCCGCCGGTGTCGCGCGAGTACACGTACGAGGCCATCACCGTGCCCGTGCCCGCCGGCACCGACACGCCGCCCTGCGCCGTGTTCACGTGCCAGTTGCCGATCTGCTGCGTGTTCGCCGTATACATGTACTGGCCGAACAGCTTCAGGTACTTGAGGTCGTACGACACGCCGACCTGGGCCACGCCCTGGCTCTTCAGGCCGAGCGTCGGCTCGCCGGAAGGCGAAGCCGAAATGCCGCCGATGTCGCCCGGCTTGTTGTTGAAGTTCACGTACTGATACACGGCCGTCGCGGCGAACGGGCCGTGGAAATACAGGCCCTGCGCGCTCCACTTCTTCGAGCGGTTGTCGCCCGCCGTATTGCCGAGCGCGTACATCACCGAGCCCGAGAGGCCGTTGAAGTCAGGCGTCGAATACTGGACGGCGTTGTCCCAGCCCGAATCGCCCACCACGCCCTGGTCGGTCTTGTAGGTGGGGAACGTCGAGAGGCCGAGGAACACGTGGTACACCATCGGCGAGAACGTGTACGAGTCGACGAGCGGGTTGAACAGAATCGTCGAGATGAACAGGTGCGTGGTCAGGCGGCCGGCCGTAACCGTGCCGTACGGCGACTCGATGCCGACGTAGGCGTTGCGGGCGAAGAACGTGTCGCCCTGGAAGCGGCCGTCCTGGCCGTTTTGCGCACGAAAGAAGCTTTCGAGCGTGAAGATCGCCTTATAGCCGCCACCGAGATCTTCCGCACCCTTCATGCCCCAGTACGACGTCGACATGCCGCCGCCGCCGACGTTTGTCGCAGCATTGCCGCCCGGAAACTTCGTGACCCCGACCCATTCGTCGACCTGACCGTAGAGCTGAACGCCCGATTGCGCAAACGCCGGCGAAGAAGCGGCGGCAAGCACGGCAGCGAACGCGCTCGCCTTGAGCGCGGTGCGCAGCGCGCGGCTAACGGTGGTGGTCATGTGATCTCCTGTCTTTGCAAATTGGGGTAATTCGTGGCTCGTGGCGCGCGCAAACCCCGGCTTTGCGCCGATTGCAGACATGGCTATCCCCGGTCCGGTTCATCTTCACGGACCCTGTGTGCCGTCCCAGAAATTAGCGGTTAGCGCCTGTCGGGCGAAACGGTTGGTTTGTACGTCTGCGAATGCCGCCTGACCCGCCCGGGCGTCTCTTTGTGCTGCGTTGCAGCTTGTGCGTCGCCGGGCTTTCGAGCCGGGTCGACGGGGACTTTTTCGGGGTGCTGGGGATTGCGATTGACGCGCCGCCGTAGCGAAGCCGAGATTTGATGACAAATCGGTTACGCGGGCGAGCGCTTTCTGTCGGAGTGTGGTATCCGCACGTCAGAGTGGACCATTTGCCGCACGAGGACGAATGAGTCGTCGAGGCCGGACGCAACTGGTGCGGATGCAACGATATGCGTCGCCCGCCAGCCGGAAAAGCAGGTCAGACGACGAACGTGGAAGGCGATTGACGAGGGGGAAAACGTTGGGAGGTACAACTAATCGCAGCCGCTTGCAGCCGATCGCAGCCGCTCGTGGCTAGTTGCGATACGGCGAAGGCATCGGCGGACGCGGCGCCTCGCCGCCACTGCGCTGCTGCACGGGGCGGAACGCGCCGCGCTCCTCGTTATAGCGCGCCACGTCTTCGCGGATCGAACCCGCGCGCACCGGCGAGTCGGCCGGCGGATGCGGCACGGAACGCGTCTGTGCACTGACCGGCGTAATCGGACCGTTGCCGTAGCCGCCAAAGCCGCCGCCGTGCGCCGCATACGCAGGCTGCACGGGGGCGAATGCGGCGAATACGGCGAGCGCCGTCAATCCCGCCCCAAAGGCCAACCGTCCCAGTCGTGACCACCCTGCGTGCATTATGTCGATCGCCTGCCCGACGTTACGCTTGAAATTCCGCCACTCGGGCCGTGGCGGGCCAAACCTGGTGTCCGCCCGCATGATGCGCGACGCTTGCCACCATCGCGGGCACAAATACCCTTTGAGCTAATTTATGGGCGACCTGAAAAGGTGTCGAGCCTAAAAGTGTTATGCCACCGGAAGGGTTGTAACACCGTGTTACTGCACGGTTTTTTGACTTTTTAAGACCGCCTGGCACGGGTTTCGTGATATCCGGCCGATTATCGCGGCGCACCATTCATATGCCGAAAGAACGCGTTGATTCTTTAAATGAATTTGCTATTTCAATCGGCCTGCGGAGACAATAGGGTTCCCGTTGACCTGCGGCGCGTCGTCCTACCTGGTCCTACCTCGTCCTGCATCGTCCTGGACCCTGGATGTCCTGGCTCCGCGCCGCGCCGTTGCGCCCCCGAGATTGTCAGATGGCCCGTCCGAAATACCTTCCCGATAACTTCACGCTGAGCCTGATCGCCACCGTGATCGTCGCGAGCTTTTTGCCGGTGCGCGGCGCGGCCGCCACACCGTTTAACTGGCTCACCAATTTCGCCGTCGGCCTGCTGTTCTTCCTGCACGGCGCGAAGCTCTCGCGCGAAGCGATCATCGCGGGCGCAACGCACTGGCGTCTCCATCTCGTCGTGCTGGCGAGCACCTTCATCGTGTTTCCGGTGTTCGGCGTCGTCCTCAAGCCGGTCCTCTCGCCGCTCGTCACGCCTGCGCTCTACGCGGGCGTGCTGTTCCTCTGCACGCTGCCCTCCACAGTCCAGTCGTCCATCGCCTTCACGTCGATTGCGCGCGGCAACGTGCCCGCCGCCGTGTGCAGCGCCTCCGCATCGAGCCTGATCGGCATCTTCGTCACGCCCGCGCTCGTGAGCCTCATCGTCACGAACCAGAGCGCGCGCGGCGGTTCCGCCTGGCACACGATCTGGAACATCGTGCTGCAACTGCTCGTGCCCTTCATCGCGGGGCAATTGCTGCGCCCCGTGATCGGCCGCTGGATCGGGCGCAATATCGGCATGCTCAAGTTCGTCGACCAGGGTTCGATCCTGCTCGTCGTTTACGGCGCGTTCAGCGAAGCCGTCAACGAAGGGCTCTGGCATCACATTCCGCTTTCGGCGCTGGGCGGCCTCTTCGTCGTGAATGCGGTGCTGCTCGCGCTCGCGCTCGGCACGACGATGTTCACGAGCAGGAAGCTCGGCTTTTCGCGCACCGACCAGATCACGATCATCTTCTGCGGCTCCAAGAAGAGTCTTGCGGCGGGCGTGCCGATGGCGAAGGTGATTTTCGCGTCGAATGCAGTCGGCGCAATCGTTTTGCCGCTCATGCTGTTTCACCAGATCCAGCTGATGGTGTGCGCGGCGCTCGCGCAACGCTGGGGTGCGCGCGATATGAGCCGCGAGCGCGATGCGCAAGCGGGCGACGAATCGCGCGTGGGCAGCAGCGAGCGCTCGCAGGCCGTGGCGCGGCGATAAACCACACGCGTTCGTCATGCGCGCTTCACGGGCAGGCGGCGCGCAGTTCTCTTTCTTTCCTCTTTCACTCGTGCTTTCGCCACCCCGTTCTTTGCGGCGAAGCTCCCGCGCGCGCATCTTTCCGCCTGCCGTCGCGCGTTTAGGCGCGCTAACGATTGCGCCCCCCTGTCACCAAAAATTCACTTAATTCCAGCACCTTGCTGCCGTTAAGCGTGTCGTCATTGCCTGCAACGGTTCTCCCATGTCTGTTCGCGCAGCCCCGCCTCCCATTCCGACCGGCATCGCCGATTTAATCGCAGGGCGCCATCTGCGCGCTGTTTTTCAGCCGATCGTCTGTTTCGAGGACGGCATGATCCTCGGCTACGAGGGGCTGATCCGCGGCCCCGCCGGATCGCCGCTCGAATCGCCCGCGGCGCTCTTCGCGCACGCGCACGAACAGCGCTGCACGACCACGCTCGAACATGCGGCGGCGCGCATCTGCATCGACGTATTCGCGCAATTCGGCGGCGAGAGCAAGCTGTTCCTGAACTTCAGCGCCGACGCGCTGCACCGCCTCACCGACGGCGGCCGCGACGCCGCCGCGCTCTTCGACGGCACGCTCGACGCCCGCCGCGTCGTGATCGAACTGACCGAGCAGAGCGCCATCGACAACTTCAGCGAATTTACGGGCGTCGTCGATGCCCTGCGCGCAGCCGGCGCGCAATTCGCGCTCGACGACTACCGCACCGCGAACGCGAGCATGAACCTGTGGGTGCGCCTGCAGCCGGATGTCGTGAAGATCGACCGCTTTTTCATCGACGGCATCGCGAGCAACGCCATGAAGTTCCAGGCCGTGCGCGTGATGCACCACTTCGCGCAGGCGAGCGGCGCGCGGCTCGTGGCCGAGGGCATCGAAAGCGAAGCCGATCTGATCGTGCTGCGCGACATGGGCATCGGCAGCGGCCAGGGCTATTTCTTCGGCCGCCCCGAAAACCCGCCTGCGCGCGCGATTACGCAAGCCGCGCGCGAGGCGATCCGCGCGAACCACATCGCCGTGTTTCCCGAAGCCGCGCGCCGCGCGGCGACGACGCAGGCGAGCGGCGCACCCGCGGCGAAGATGATCGTGCACGCACCCGCGGTCCAGCGCCGCGCCACCAACAACGATGTGCTCGCACTCTTCAACCGCCAGCCCGAACTGCACGCGCTCGCCGTAGTCGAGGGCGAAATGCCGATCGCGCTCGTCAACCGGCGCGCGTTCATGGACCGCTACGCGCTGCCCTATCACCGCGAGCTGTTCGGCAAGAAAGCCTGTCTGCAATTTGCCAACGCATCGCCGGTGCTGATCGAGCAGTCGATGACCGTCGAGCAGATGGCGACGCTGCTCGCGAGCGACGACCAGCGCTATCTCGCCGACGGTTTCATCATCACCGACAACGGCCGCTACGCCGGGCTCGGCACCGGCGAAAGCCTCGTACGCGCCGTCACCGAGGTGCGCATCCAGGCCGCGCGCTACGCGAATCCGCTCACGTTCCTGCCGGGCAACATTCCGCTGACGTCGCACATCGAGCGGCTGATCTCGAACGATGCGGGCTTCCACGCGTGCTACGTCGATCTGAACCAGTTCAAGCCGTTCAACGATCAATACGGCTACTGGCGCGGCGACGAAGTGCTGAAGTTCGCGGCGAAGGTGCTCGCCGAAACCTGCGACCCGACTCGCGACTTCCTCGGCCACGTGGGCGGCGACGACTTCCTGATCCTGTTCCAGAGCGAGACGTGGTTCGAACGCGCGCAACGCGCGATCGAGGCCTTCAACGCGGGCGCGCGGCGCTACTACGCTCAGGAAGACCGGCTCGCGGGCGGGATTCGCGGCGAAGACCGCCAGGGCAATCCCACCTTCTTCAGCTTCGTGACGATGGCGATCGGCTGCGTGTACGTTGCACCCGGCAGCGGCGCGCAACACAGCAGCGAGGGGATTGCATCGCTCGCGGCCATCGCCAAACGCCGGGCAAAGCAGGAAGCCACGGGCCTCGTGGTGATCGACGGCTGCAACTGCATGGCGCTGCAGCCCGTGCCGGGCGAAGCTGCGGCGATGGCGGGCTGAAGCGCGTTTCACATTTCGTATTTTGCGTTTCGCCTCGCTGCAAACAACGCCAGCCGCACGTGTTTAGCTATTTTTAGTAAACATGTAAATTTACATTTTTGGCCTTATATCCGGGTATTTCCGGGGTTTTACTACGCGTATACAAAGTCGTTTATCCAAATTTTTACTATACAATCGCCCCCACACCTGTTCTTCACCGCGCGGCGCCGTGGCGCGCCGCCCGCCAGGAGCCATGGGGACAACCATTCGCGACATCGCGCAGGCAGCCAACGTATCGATCGGCACGGTCTCGCGCGCACTTAAAAACCAGTCGGGTCTCTCCGAATCCACGCGCGCGCGCATCGTGGAAGTCGCGCGCTCGCTCGGCTACGACTGCGGCCAGTTGCGCCCGCGCATTCGCCGGCTCACGTTCCTGCTGCACCGCCAGCACAACAACTTCGCGGCGAGTCCGTTTTTCTCGCACGTGCTGCACGGCGTCGAGAACGCCTGCCGCGAGCACGGCATCGTGCCCGCGCTGCTGACCGCCGGCCCCGCCGACGACACCATCCAGCAACTTCGCATGCACGCGCCCGACGCCATCGCCGTGGCGGGCTTCGTCGAGCCGGAGATGCTCGCTGCGCTCGTCGGCCTGCAGCGCCCGCTCGTGCTGATCGACCTGTGGGCGCAGGGCCTGCGCTCCGTGAACATCGACAACCTCGCGGGCGCCGCGCTCGCGATGCAACACCTGTTCGAGATGGGACGGCGGCGCGTGGCGTTCATCGGCGGATCGCTCGCGCACTTCAGCATCGCGCAGCGCGCGCTCGGCTACCGGCGCGCGTTTTTCGAAGCGGGGCTGCTGTTCGACCCGTCGCTCGAAGTGACGATCGACGCCGGGCTCGATCCCGATACCGGCGCGGCGCGTGCGATGGAGCGTCTGCTCGACGCCACGCGCGGCGCGCCGCCCGACGCCGTGTTCGCCTACAACGACGCCGCCGCGCTCGCCGCCATGCGCGTGTGCCTGGCGCGCGGCCTGCGCGTGCCCGAGGACGTGGCCATTGTCGGTTTCGACGACATCGCGGGCGCAGCGCACGCGGTGCCGTCGCTCTCGACGGTCGCCGTCGACAAGGAAGGGCTCGGGCAGCGCGGCGTCGAATTGCTGCTCGAAGAAGCGCCCGCCGTCACCGAAATCAGCCTGCCGGTGCAACTGATCGCGCGCGGCAGCACGACCGGCGAGACGGGCCCGGACGCTGCCCGCGCGAGCGGCGGTTCGCGCGGCGCAAAAACCGCAGCAGCGCTGCAAGGCGAACGCTCAAGCGAACATTCACGCGAACAGCAGACGATGCAGACGGCGCAGCACGCCGCCACGCCGGACGCCTCGCTCACCCTCACCGCCGCAAGCAACGCAGCACGCAACGCCAATGCGCAAGCCGAAGCTGGCGCCGCCATCGCGCCGCCCTCGCGCAGCGCGACCGTGCATACGGCCGCAACCGCGCCGAAGTCACGCTGAAGCCCAGCCCAAGCCTCGATGGAAAAGCCATGACGAAGCTCACCGATACCGTCTGCCCCGCCCAGCCCGGCACCGAACCCGCGGGCGCGCCGCTTGCCACCGCGCCTGCAACGGGGAATTTCCGCGACCGCACGTTCCTGCTCTCGCACGTCGAGGACACGCTGCGCTTTTACGCGCCGAACGTGTTCGACCCGACGGGCGGTTTTCACCACTACTTCCGCGACGACGGCTCGGTCTACAACGCGCATTCGCGCCATCTCGTGAGCAGTTGCCGTTTCGTCTTCAACTATGCGATGGCGTATCGCGAGTTCGGCGATCCGCTGTATCTGCAGTACGCGCGCCACGGCCTGCAGTTCCTGCGCGAAGCGCACTGGGACCCGCAGCACGAAGGCTACGACTGGGAGATCGACTGGCGCGACGGCAAGAAGCGCACGCTCGACGCCACGCGCCACTGCTACGGCCTCGCGTTCGTGCTGCTCGCGTATTCGCATGCGGCGATGGCGGGCATCGAGGAAGCGCGTCCGATGATCGGCGCGACGTTCGAGTTGATGGATCACCGCTTCTGGGACGCCGCCGCGGGTCTCTACGCCGACGAAGCAAGCGCTGGCTGGATCGTGTCGCGCTATCGCGGCCAGAACGCGAACATGCACGCGACCGAGGCGCTGCTCGCGGCCTACGAGGCAACGGGCCATCTCGTCTATCTCGACCGCGCGGAGCGTGTTGCGTCGAACCTCACGCTGCGCCAGGCGAAGCTCTCGCAAGGGCTCGTGTGGGAGCACTTTCACGCGGACTGGTCGGTGGACTGGCACTACAACGAAGAGGACAGTTCGAACATCTTCCGGCCGTGGGGCTTCCAGCCGGGACACCAGACGGAGTGGGCCAAGCTGCTGCTGATTCTCGAGCGGCATCGTCCGCTGCCGTGGCTGCTGCCGCGCGCGATCGAACTCTTCGACGCGGCGATGACGCAGGCATGGGACGACGACCACGGCGGGCTCTACTACGGGTTCGGCCCGGACGGCACGGTCTGCGATCACGACAAGTACTTCTGGGTGCAGGCGGAGACCATCGCGACCGCCGCGCTGCTTGCGAAGCGCACGGGCGCCGAGCGCTTCTGGGACTGGTACGACGAACTGTGGCGCTATAGCTGGACGCACTTCGTCGATCACCGCTACGGTGCGTGGTACCGCATCCTCACGTGCGACAACCGCAAGTACGGCGACGAAAAGAGCCCGGCGGGCAAGACCGACTATCACACGATGGGCGCCTGCTACGAGACGCTCAACGCGCTGCCGGGACGCGGCGTGGCGCCTGCCATCGACCGCAACGGCGCGCGTGCGCACGCGCCGCTGCAACCGGCGGCAGGCGGCGATACACAGCATGAAGGAGCCACACGATGAGCACCTGCAGCATGGGCCCCGACTTCTCTTCAGGTTTTCCGGCCTTCATCTCGGCCGGCGACATCCTCACCGATCTCGTGCGCACCGACACACCGGACGGCGCGCCTTCGCACGCCGGTTCGCAATGGCGAGCGCATCCGGGCGGCGCGGGCTGGAACGTCGCGCGCGCGGTCGCGCGGCTCGGCCTGCCGACAGCCTGCGCGGGCGCGCTCGGCACCGACAATTTCTCCGACGAACTCTGGAACGCGAGCGTCGCCGCGGGCCTCGACATGCGCTTCATGCAGCGCGTCGAGCGTGCGCCGCTGCTCGCGATCGTGCATCGGACGCATCCGCCCGCTTACTACTTCATCGGCGAGCAGAGCGCCGACCTCGCCTTCGATCCCGCCCGGTTGCCCGCAGGATGGCGCGCGAACGCGAAGTGGGCGCACTTCGGCGGCATCAGCCTCGTGCGCCAGCCGCTTGGCGAAACGCTCGCCACGCTCGCCGCCGAACTGCGCGGCGCAGGCGTGAAGATCAGCTTCGATCCGAACTGCCGCAGCCTGATGGCGCACGGCTACGAGCCGATCCTGCGCCGCATGGCCGCGCTCGCCGACCTCATCAAGGTCTCCGACGAGGATCTGCGGATGCTGTTCCCGGGCCTTGGCGAAGCGGAAGCAATCGCGGCGATGCGCGCGCTCAATCCGGCCGCCACGCTGCTGGTGACGCGCGGCGCGCAAGCGGCCACGCTCTTTGCTGGCGACGAGGTCATCGAAGCCGCGCCGCCGCGTGTGGAGGTAGCGGACACGGTGGGCGCGGGCGATGCCTCGATCGGCGGGCTGCTCTTCAGCCTGATGAGCGCGCCGCAGCGCTCGTGGCGCCAGCATCTGGGCTTCGCGCTCGCAGCCGGTGCGGCGGCCTGCCGTCGCCCGGGCGCGCATTCGCCGACACTCGACGAAGTGGTGGCGCTGCTTGCCGACTGAGCGACGTGCATGCACCGCATGCACCGCATGCACCGCGCGGTTCGTACGGTTCGCGCGGCTGGCCCGCTTGCGGCTGACACGAAACTGAAGCGCCGCTGACACACCCGTGCCCCGCAATCGCGCGGGCAAAGTGCTAGCATGGAAGCTACCTCCCGGCTCCACGCCGGGACGGTCTTTCCTTCCACCGGGAGCGCGCTATGGAAGAAGTGACCTACACCAAGGGGATCTACACGGCAGTCGCCACAACGCGGCCCATGGACGGCGGGCTGTACCAGGGTCTGGTCGCTCTGGCCCGCGACGACGGCGAGGCACTCGAAAACGCCGTCTACGAAGTGGAAAGCGCATCGGGCACGCCCGAAGAAGCGCTCGAAGAGGCCAAGGCGCTCGCACATCGCATCCTCGGCGAGCTCGAACTGTAAGGCCGCGAACGCGCAGGGAACACGCAGCAAACCAACCTCAAACCAATAGCAGACTGCTGCCTCACGTTCGGGCTGAATCACCGGTAATCCGGCTGGAGGCGATCATGGCCGAACAGCTCTTTCTCTACGGCGTCTACGCCATCCACGTTCATCCGCTGCAACTGCAGGGCGCGCGCTGGGACGCCGAATACCAGATCACGCACCGCGACAAACCCGTGCAGCAGTGGGTCACCATCGGCGGCAACGCGGGGTTCGACGCGCCCACTCAGGCCGTCGATGCCGCGCGCCGCCAGGCCATCGCCGATATCGAACAAGGCGCGGGCATACCGAAGCCGCACAACTTTCCCTGAGCCCGTGCTTTTGCCGCGCCTGCGCCGCCCGCGCGAAGCGCGTGAGGCGCGGCGCTGCGGCTCGCGGGCTTGTCCTGTCCGTCCGGCGTTGCTAGGCTTTCTCCCATTTCGAGTTCGAAGGGAACGCCATGACGTCCGAGCCGCAGCAGCGCACCGCGAATCAAGCCGCCCGGCAGACCGGCCAGCCCTCGCGGTCCGCACGCGTCACGCCGCGCACACTGTTCATCGGCGGCCGCGAGATCATGGTGCACGGCATGCCGTCGCCTGGCTGGCGCGATTTCTATCACAGCGCGCTCACCATGCGCTGGCCCACCTTCTTCGCGTCGCTCGCCGGTCTGTTCCTCGTCCTCAACGCGCTCTTCGCGTGCCTCTACCTGCTTGGCACCGCGCCCATCGCCAACCAGTACCCGAGCGGCTTCGGCGGCGCGTTTTTCTTCAGCGTCGAAACGCTCGCGACAGTCGGTTACGGCGACATGCACCCGCAAACGCTCTATGCGCACGCTGTGGCGACGCTGGAGATCTTCATCGGCATGTCGGGCATCGCGCTGTCCACCGGGCTCGTATTCGCGCGCTTCTCGCGTCCGCGCGCGAAGATCATGTTCGCGCGCGAGGTGGTCGTGCATCCCATCGAGGGCCGCACGACGCTCATGGCGCGCGCCGCCAACGCGCGCCAGAACGTGATCGCCGAAGCGGGCGCGAAGCTGCGGCTCATGCGCTTCGAAACCACATCGGATGGCTATTCCGCGCGCCGCATCCACGACCTCAAGCTCGTGCGCGACCAGCATCCCATCTTCTCGCTCGGCTGGAACCTCATGCACGTGATCGACGAATCGAGTCCGCTCTTCGGCGAAACGCCCGAGTCGCTCGCACGCCAGCATGCTTCGATCCTCGCGATGATCGAAGGCTCCGACGAATCGACCGCGCAAATCATGCAGGCGCGCCATAGCTGGTCGGACAGCCAGATCCGCTGGCAGCACCGCTACGTCGACATGCTTTACGACGTCGACGGCGTGAGCCACATCGACTACCGGCACTTTCACGACATCGAGCCGTACGACGGCCCGGCCGCGCAGAGTTCGCAGCCGGTCTGAGCGGTCTGAGCGGTCTGAGCGGTCTGAGCGGTCTGAGCGGTCTGAGCGGTCTGAGCGGTGAAAGCGGTGGGCGCGCGCCGGCCCGGCGGCCTTGCAAAATCTCTCTCAAAAGCGGCGCGGCACGCGAAGCATCTCGCGCATGCACCGCGCGCGCGAGGTCAGTTAGCAAAATATTTCCGTTATCGGCGCTAAAAAATAGAGTCTCTTGCGACGCGCACCGCACGCCGGGCGCGCCGCCGCGATAACAAGCCGTGCGCAGGATCGGTCGGGTCGACAGCACCCGCTGCGATCGAAAAGGAGACTCCACCATGAACGCCCGCCCCGCGTTCGGCGATGCTTCGCCCCCGCCTCTCGCCGACTACCGTCTGAGCGACAACCTCACCGCCACGCGCGGCCGCATCTTTCTCACCGGCACCCAGGCGCTGATCCGTCTCGCACTGATGCAGCACGCCGTCGACAAAGCCCGCGGCCTGAACACCGCGGGCTTCATCAGCGGCTATCGCGGCTCGCCGCTCGGCATGGTCGACCTGCAGGCGTGGCGCGCGCAAAAGCTCCTCGACGCCGCCGGCGTGCGCTTCCTCCCGGCCATCAACGAAGAACTGGGCGGCACCGCCGTGCTCGGCACGCAGCGCGTCGAAGCCGATCCCGAGCGCACCGTCGAAGGCGTCTTCGCGATGTGGTACGGCAAAGGCCCCGGCGTGGACCGCGCAGGCGACGCGCTCAAGCACGGCAACGCCTACGGCTCGTCGCCGCACGGCGGCGTGCTCGTGGTCGCGGGCGACGATCACGGCTGCGTTTCGTCGTCGATGCCGCATCAGAGCGACTTCGCCATGATCGCGTGGCACATGCCCATCGTGAATCCGTCGAACATCGCCGACCTGCTCGAATTCGGCCTCTACGGCTGGGCGCTGTCGCGCTACTCGGGCGCCTGGGTGGGTCTCAAGGCGATTTCGGAAACCGTCGAGTCGGGCTCGACCGTCGATCTCGATGCGATCCGCACCGACTGGCCCGCGCCCGCAGGCTTCGCGCCGCCGCCCGGCGGCCTGCACAACCGCTGGCCCGATCTGCCGAGCCTCGCCATCGAAGCGCGGCTCGCCGCCAAACTCGACGCCGTGCGCCACTTCGCGCGCGCCAACAGCATCGACAAATGGATTGCACCGAGCCCGCACGCGAACATCGGCATCGTCACCTGCGGCAAGGCCCATCTGGATCTGATGGAGGCGCTGCGCCGCCTCGACCTCTCGGTGACCGATCTCGACGCCGCGGGCGTGCGCATCTACAAGGTGGGGCTCTCGTTTCCGCTGGAGATGTCGCGCATCGACGCCTTCGTCGCGGGCCTGACCGACGTGCTCGTGATCGAAGAGAAAGGCCCCGTGGTCGAGCAGCAGATCAAGGACTATCTCTACAATCGCACGGCTGGCGCGCGTCCGGCCATCACCGGCAAAGCAGCCGTTGACGGCACCGCCCAGCTCTCCGAACTCGGCGAACTGCGCCCATCGCGCATCCTGCCCGTGTTCGCCGCGTGGCTCGCGCGGCACAAGCCCGCACTCGACCGGCGCGACCGCGTGGTCGATCTCGTCGCGCCGCAGATCCTCTCCAACGAAGCCGACGCCGTGCGCCGCACGCCCTACTTCTGCTC
Source organism: Paraburkholderia sp. (assembly GCF_004298475.1). Lineage (GTDB taxonomy): Bacteria > Pseudomonadota > Gammaproteobacteria > Burkholderiales > Burkholderiaceae > Paraburkholderia > Paraburkholderia denitrificans. Next base: position 121,238 of record NZ_SCRP01000015.1, read on the forward strand.
GGGCTGTCCGCACAACACCTCGACGAAGGTGCCGGAGGGGTCGATCGCGCAGGCGGGAATCGGCTGTCACTTCATGGCCTCATGGATGGAGCGCGACACGACCGGCCTCATCCAGATGGGCGGCGAAGGCGTGGACTGGGCTGCGCACTCGATGTTCACGAACACGCGCCACGTCTTCCAGAATCTCGGCGACGGCACCTATTTTCATTCAGGCATCCTCGCGATTCGCCAGGCTGTCGCGGTGAACGCCAACATCACCTACAAGATCCTCTACAACGACGCTGTTGCGATGACGGGCGGGCAGCCGGTGGACGGCAGCATTTCGGTGCCGCAGATCGCGCGCCAGGTGGAGGCCGAAGGCGTTTCGCGCTTCGTCGTCGTGAGCGACGAGCCCGAGAAATACGACGGTCATCACGGCCTCTTCCCGAAAGGCACGACGTTCCATCATCGCCGTGAACTCGATGCCGTGCAGCGCGAACTGCGCGACATCCCCGGTGTCACCGTGCTGATCTACGACCAGACCTGCGCCGCCGAAAAACGCCGCCGCCGCAAGAAAGGCGAGTTCCCCGATCCGGACAAGCGGCTCTTCATCAACGAGGCCGTGTGCGAAGGCTGCGGCGATTGCGGCGTGCAGTCGAATTGCCTCTCGGTCGAGCCGGTCGAAACCGAACTCGGCCGCAAGCGCCGCATCGACCAGTCGTCGTGCAACAAGGACTACTCGTGCGTGAACGGCTTCTGTCCGAGCTTCGTGACGGTGGAACACGGCAAGCTCAGGAAGGCTGCAGGCGCAACGTTCGATCCGCAGGCGCTCGCCGCGCGCGTGAATGCGCTGCCCGTGCCGCAGACGCCGCTCGAGGACGCGCCGTACGACATTCTCGTGACCGGCGTGGGCGGCACCGGCGTCGTGACCGTGGGCGCGCTCATCAGCATGGCCGCGCATCTGGAAGGCAAGAGCGCGTCGGTGCTCGATTTCATGGGCTTCGCGCAAAAAGGCGGTGCGGTGCTCTCGTTCGTGCGCTTCGCCGCAACCGACGCCTTGCTCAACCAGGTCCGCATCGACACGCAGCAGGCCGACCTGCTGCTCGCCTGCGACATGGTTGTGGCCGCAAGCGCCGACGCGCTCCAGACCGTGCGCCACGACCGCACGCGCATCGTCGTGAACACGCACGCGATTCCGAACGCGTCGTTCGTGCAGAACCCCGATGCGAACCTGCACGCCGACGCGCTGCTCGCGAAGATGCGCCACGCCGCGACGGGCGGCTTGCCCCGCGCGAACAGCGGCGCGCAAGACCCGCTTTCGACATGCGACGCGCAGGGGCTCGCGCAACGTTTTCTCGGCGACACGATCGGCGCGAACATCCTGATGCTCGGCTTTGCATGGCAACTCGGCCTCGTGCCGGTTTCGCTCGCGGCGCTCACGCGTGCGATCGAACTGAACAACGTGGCCGTGCCCGCGAACCTGCTTGCACTTTCGATTGGCCGTCTCGCCGCAGCGGACCCCGCCGCGCTGGAAACACTCGAAACGCTCGACACGCAACACAAGCGCGTCGCGGAGCCGAAGCGCACGCACACGCTCGACGAACTGATCGCCGATCGCGAAGCGCGTCTCGTCGCGTATGGCGGGGCGCGGTACGCCCGGCGCTTTCGCGCGCTCGCCGATGCTGCGCGTGCCGCCGACAAGAGCGTGGACCAGGCGCTTGCACGCGCCGTCGCGACGACGTTCTATCGCCTGCTCGCGGTGAAGGACGAATACGAAGTCGCGCGGCTCTACACCGATCCCGCTTTCCGCGCCGCGCTCGAAGCGCAGTTCGAAGGCACGGCGGGCCGCGACTTCACCGTGAAGTTCAACATGGCGCCGCCGCTGATCGCGCGCGCAAAGCACGGTGAAGCGCCGCGCAAGATGCAAATCGGCCCGTGGCTGTGGCGCGTGCTTGCGGTGCTCTCGAAGGGACGCGGCGTGCGCGGAACGTGGCTCGATGTGTTTGGCCACACGCTTGAGCGCCGCATGGAACGCGCGCTCGCCGACGACTACGAGGCAACGCTGCGCGTTGCGCTCGCGCGTCTCGATGCACACAACGCTGCCGATATCGCTACGCTCGCGGGCCTCTACGAACGCGTGCGCGGCTACGGCCATGTGAAGCTTGCGAACCTCGCGGCGGTCAAGCGCGCCGAGCGCGAGCTCGCGGCCCATCTGCAACTCGATGCGAAGACGAGCGCGGTCGTGCAGGAAGCGCTCGATTCATTCAAGGGCGCGGGCGCGCTGCGCGGCATTCCGGTGGTCGTCGCGAAGTAACGCGCACGGCGTAAGTGCAACAAGCGCAAAACGGGCGGCTGCGCTGGCCGCCCGTTTGCTTTGTTGTGCACGATTCGTTCAATTCGGTTCGTTCACTCCGGTTCGTCGGAAATCCAGTCGACGTCGCCGCACAGCACGCACAGCCGCGCGCCGACGTGCACCGCCATCGAAAGCGTCACGCACGGCAGGGCCTCGGTAATCGACAGATACGGCGCCGTGACATGCACGCGCCCTGGCGCCGCCAGCGCCGCGCGAAAATACGGACGCCGCAGCCAGTTCGCGCCCTGCGCCTCGTCGAGCGGCAAGAAGCGCGCGTCGTGCTGCGCGCGGTCGACGCGCAGCACGACGTTGCGTTCGGCCTGCCGTCCGTTCGCATCGAGCAGGAAACAGCGCGCCGCATGCGTGAGCCCGAGGAAATTCCAGCACACCTCCTCCATCGGCTCGCCCGCGCCAAGCCGCTCCGCCGCGCGCTCGAACGCGCGCACATAGGGCGCCAGCCGGCTCGCCGTGCCGCGCTCGCGCGCCTCGGTCTGCGAGCGAAAACGCTCCGTTGCCTCGGCGATCACCGCTCGCGTCTGCGCCGCATCGGCGAGACCCGGCGCCGGACGCGCGAAGAAAAACCCCTGCACGAAGTCCGCATTGCACGAGAGCGCGAGCTGCGCCTCCTGCTCGGTTTCGACGCCCTCGACCAGCACGAGCTTGCCCGCTTCGTGCAGAAGCGCGACGAGGGCGGGCAGCGTCGCCGCCATGTCCGCCCGATGCGCGGCGTGCAGCAGCATGATGCGGTCGAGCTTCACGATGTCGGGATTGAGCTGCCACACGCGGCCGATATCGACGTTGCCCGCACCGAAGTCGTCGAGCGCGATGAGAAAGCCGCGCTCGCGCAACGACACGATGGCGCGCGCGAGTGCGTCGAGATCGGTGGCCTGCTCTTCGAGCACTTCGAGCACGATGCGGCGCGGCGGCAAATCGAGCCGCTGCAGGTTCGCGAGCAGCGCCGCCGTGTGATACGGCTCGGTGAGCGTGCCCGGATGCACATTGAGGAAAAGCCATTCGCGCTCGGCGCCCAGCAGCCTGAAATTTTCCAGATGCAGGAGCTGCGCAAGACGATCCAGTTGCAGGACTTCGCCGATGCGCGCCGCCTCGCCGAACACGTCGAGCGGGGGAACCGGCCGGTCGAGCGCGTCATGCGCGCGCAACAGCCCTTCGTAGCCGATCGCCCGCATGTGCGAAAGGCTGAAGACCGGCTGGAACACGCTCGTCAGCGCGAGGTCGCCGTAGGGCGCGCTGTAGCGCTGCAGCCCCGAGGTGACGCTCATATTGAAGCCGTGCGGCGCGACGGCCGTTTTGTCCTGTTGCTCTGCGCCCATGCGTTCCTCTCGCGCGAGATCGTCGCCGGCGTGCGCGCGAGGTTCGCGCGCGCGATGACCGCCGGCCTGATTCATTGCGTCACAAGCTGCGAAAAGCAAGGATCGTGCGCGTTGGCGCGCGAACGTCGCATGCGTTGAAGCGCGCGTGCCTGATGTCACGCACATCACGCACGGTACGCACGTCACGCGCGGCGCGCGTGCGCCGCGAACGGGCACGCCGCGCACCACATTCATGCAAGGGCGATGCGCGTGCGTCGCGCCGTGGCGGCCTCGCTGCCGCGCGCCGGATTCTTCCTACTAATTCCCCGCTCATCCGCACGACAGCCGCCGGGCGCCACCCTGTGCCGCCGCGACCGGACGCAGCGGCTCATCCGCCTTCGCCTGATCCTTCGCCTGATCGCTGGAAACCGTATTCACGGTTCTTATTCTGCGCTTCCTGGTGGCGCAATCGTGCGCCATTGTGTGGCGTGTGTCCGTGATGGTGCTTTAACGCAGTGCGCACACTGCGGCGCTCGCCGAGGTCGGCTGGCAGCGTCCATCGGAAACACGGGCGAAAAAAAAGCGGCACGTAGGCCGCTTTCATTGCCGCCGCAGCCGCGCGCCACAGGTGCGGGCGCGGCATGCAGGCGTCAGACCGATGCTTGCTGGACGGGCTTGCGGCGCAGCAGCGCGTAGAGAATGATCGAACCGAACGTCGCGGTGCCGATGCCGCCCAGCCCGAATGCGCCGAGCTTCAGCGAAAAATCGCCTGCGCCGAGCACGAGCGTGACGGCGGCGACGATGAGGTTGCGGTTATCGGAGAAATCGACCTTGTTGACGACCCAGATGCGCGCGCCGGTCACGGCGATCAGGCCGAACACGACGATCGACACGCCGCCGAGCACCGGACCCGGAATCGTCTGGATCACGGCGCCGAACTTCGGCGAGAAACCGAGCACGATTGCGATCAGCGCGGCGACCACGAACACGAGCGTCGAGTAGATTTTGGTGACGGCCATCACGCCGATATTCTCGGCATAGGTGGTGACGCCCGTGCCGCCGGCGAAACCCGAAACCATCGTGGCCAGTCCGTCGCCGATGAACGCGCGGCCGATATAGCGGTCGAGGTTCACGCCCGTCATCGCGGAAACGGCCTTGATGTGACCGAGGTTTTCGGCCACGAGAATCACGGCGACCGGCATGAGCAGGGTCATTGCGTGCGCATCGAACACGGGCGCGCCGAACTTCGGCATGCCGAACCAGGCGGCGTTGCCGACGATCGCAAAATCGACCGGCTTGCCGAGGCCCATGCCGTTCGTGACGATTGCGTAGATCACGTAGGCAACCATCAGGCCGACGAGAATCAGAAGACGCTGCAGCATGCCGCGCGTAAACACCGCGACGCCGCCCACGCAGACGACGGTCATGAGCGCCATCCACGAATCGAACTGCGAGCCGCTCACGCCCTTCACGGCGATGGGCGCGAGATTCAGGCCGATCACGCAGACGATCGCGCCGGTGACGACAGGCGGCATCAGCGTCTCGATCCACTTCGTGCCGACCGCCGACACGATCAACCCGATCACGGCGTAGACCGCGCCGCACGCGATGATGCCGCCGAGCGCGACCGGAATGTTCGGATTCGGCCCGTGCCCGCTATAGCCCGTGATGGCGATCACGAGCCCGATGAACGCAAAGCTCGACCCGAGATAGCTCGGCACACGGCCGCCCACCACGACGAAGAACAACAGCGTGCCGATGCCGGACATGAAAATGCACAGATTCGGGTCAAATCCCATCAGCAGCGGCGCGAGCACGGTCGAGCCGAACATCGCGACCACGTGCTGCACGCCCATCGCGAACATCTGCGGCCAGGGCAGGCGCTCGTCGGGGGCAACAACGCTCCTCGCGCCGCTCGACGCATCGCGCCAGCGGGGGAAATAAGAATCGGACATCTGGGGCTCCTCTTGTCGGCGTGGTCTGCTGTTGTTGCCTTCGGGTTATACGATGCGCCCGCGTGGTCCGGCGGGTTATCTCGTTAAAAATCAGGCGCGAGTGTACGGAGCGGGAGTGCGCGTGGCAAGCCGTGGCAAACACGCGGCCGCCTCACTTCGGCGCAGACTTTCAGACTCATCCGATAGGTTTGGTGCGATGCGGCAGATACACTGGTTTCGCTGCGTGACCGAGTAACACCCTCATCATGTAGCGGTCGTTAGCAATAAACTCTCCGACTTCCCGCTCACGCTTCCCGGCTTGAGCGGTTTTTTTTGGTTCATCGCGGATTACCGGGGAACGCGGCGCGGATCTTGAGGAAGAAGTATTCCTCGTCGCGGTACCCGTAAGCTCTGCGCTTGATGACCTTGATGGTGTTGTTAATCCCTTCGCCTCGCTCGCATGGCGCGCCTCGTCGACGAGCCGGCGCAGCACGACCGACGCACCGCCCGGCTGCACGCCGAGCCATTCACAGTGACGCGGCAGGAGCGTCACCTCGCTCCGTGTCGCGCTCGAAGAGCAACGCGATGTTGTAGGCCGCGCCTGCGCCTGCGCGAGCGCGTCGCGACGCATCTGCTGCATGACCCACGCGGTGATCAGCTTCACGAAAGCGGCAAGCGCGATGGCAGCGATCAATGCGAGGATCGGGCGGCGGGCCAACATGGCATGGCGAGCCTTGACTCCCGGAACCGGCGGGAAGGAATGGCGGCGGCGGCGTGGACGGCGGCCTGCCCGGCGCAACGCGCGCCAAACGCGCATCGAGCGTAACCCGGCACGCGGGACGTTCGTTGCGCGGTTGTGCGGTGCGCGCGGGACGCGGCACCCCTCGATGAAAGCGAATGCCTGCGGCTGCGCGCCTAGAAACCGTGAGTCACAAGCGACAGCACCGAGAGATCCGGATGCGTGCCGTCGACGATGCTGTGCCCCACGGAAACCGCCTCTTCGGTTGCCTCTTCTTCGGTGCGGAACGTTTCGTCGCCGCCCGGATGATAGGGCACCGTGTGGCCGGCCAAGGCCGGATCGGCGCCCGGGTGGCAGACATAGGCGGTGTAGGTGTAGCGGTTGCTGCCATCGTCCGCCGGAGCCGGCGCGACATGGATCTCGAACCCCTCGTAATCGAACTTCCGGAAAAGCGCTTGCGGACCGGACATGACGGCCTCCGTTTGCCGCGCTGCCAGGCGGCTTCGACTCGGGCCCGCTAGCGGATAGTGCGGCGGGCCGATGCGGGAAGTTTATGCCATCGCCGGGAGGATGGCGGGGGCGGGTCGTCAGCAGGAGTTCGCTGTTCGGTGCGCTTGTCGTCGGGCACTTGTCGCCTCGCAGTTGTCATCTAGGATTGGGAGATGTCCTCGTCCTTCTGGAGTCCACTATGGCTACTCACACGATCCGGCTGCATCGCGTGCTCCGTTGCCCACCCGAGCGCCTCTATCGCGCCTTTTTAGACCCCGATGCGCTCGTCAAATGGCTTGCGCCGAACGGCTTCGTCGCGACCGTGCATCAGCTTGAGGCGAAGGTCGGTGGACGGTATCGGATGTCTTTCAGGAACTTCGCGACGAGCGAGAAGCACTCGTTTAGCGGGGAATATCTGGAACTGGTGCCCAATGCGCAGATCCGGTACAGCGGCGTCTTCGACAACCCGAATCTGCCCGGTGCGATGGAGACGACTGTGGTGCTGCAAGAGGTGTTTTGCGGAACCGAGGTGAGCGTCGTGCAGCGAGGCGTTCCAGAGGTGATTCCCGCCGAGGCTTGCTATCTTGGGTGGCAGGAGTCGCTTTTGTTGCTGGGTTTGTTGGTCGAGGCGGAGATTAAGGGGTGATTTCGGTGTGCGGAAACGTGGGGAAAACACCTCGTGCGGAAAATGTCGCGATATCGGCGTGTGTCGAATGATTGACCGGACAACGGTCCAGTGCCGTCGTCGGCATCGCACTGGCAGTTGCCTGTCAACCTGCTGGGCGTATACCAAACGATGACGTAAGCAACGCCCAAATGAAAAAACCGGCCTAAGTGACCGGTTTTAAAGGGAATTCGTTGGTGGGCGGAGGACTATCGAACTATCGTCGTACAAGATTGTTTTAGAACAATATTTATAAAAACCTATCTCCAGTTGCCCCCATAGCTGCCCCAACAACGGGTGGATGCTAGCCGTATTGCCGGCACGTCTGCGGACGCTCGCTCGAATCCAGCATAACCTAACAACGCGGCGCTCGGGGGAGTTGCTCCTTCGCTAATCGTGACCACCTTCGCATTTGTCGAGTCCGCCCATCGACGCAGGCATGAGCCGAGAGTGTCGATGTGTTAAATTCTTGTAAGAAAAACTACGCCCAACGCTTGACTTTCAAGCGGGGCACCGGGGTCTATGTGAATGTCGCATCGATTCGAATGAGCCGGCTCGTCAAAGTCGGCATGTACCTTCTGTCGCTGTGGTTGCTTTTCGTGCTTGTTTTTGTCAACAAGGTAGATGTCGATGTAAGCATCTGCATTGGCTGCTCATTCCTGCCTTGGCCGGAGCTAGCAAAACTCGCACTAAAGAATCTTCTTCCCCTAGTTTGTGTCGCCATGCTCGCCGCTTCTGCGATGTTCTACGCATTCTTCGTCAGAATCATCTCAGGTGCAAAGGACGGGCCGGTCAAAATTGAGGAACTAGAGGACAAGAATGCCGAGCATCTTGTCTTTCTCGCCACCTACGTTATCCCCCTAGTAGGATTTGGATTGGATAGCCCTAGACAGATGATAAACCTGGGTATTACGCTACTTTTGCTCGGCGCGATCTATATAAAGACCGATCTATTTTACGCAAACCCCACACTATCTCTGTTAGGCTTCAAGATATTCAATATAAAAGCCCAAGGAAAGGCTGCAACCTTAATTTCCCGAGAGGAAATTGAGGTTGGCGATTCGGTCAATATACTACGTCTTGACAAGAAGATTTTCTTTGCACGAAAGGCCACGCGCATTTGACATGAAGACCAAACAACAACTCAAAGACCATCTGGATGCCATCTTCGCGGATGGAGTGAACATGAAGCTCTATTTTGGTCTAGGGACGGGAGCGGCGAGGACGTACAAGCTTGCAGACTTCGACGATCGAGCCACAACGGCGGTATTGACAAACTACGTGGCTGGAATTCGCGAGTTCTTTGCGCGTGACGAGCTGCAGACTGTGTCTTTGTCTCAACTGGATCAACGCAGCGATGCTTTGGTGATGTACGATCTACAAGAGCAGCCCGTCGAGTTCGCTCAACTTCAAGCGTTGCAAAACGAGCCTGAGCCCGACTTTTTCTCATTCGACGAAAACAATGTCGGTGAAATTCGGACCATTGCGATAAAGATAGCGTCCGCACAACACTCCGCTATCTTTTTCAAGACATTTTATCCTGTTTCACTCGTCAAACGCGATCAAATATTGCTTTATAAGCTCGAAAATCGATTCACCGTTTTTGACGGAGATATCATTAAGGTCACACCAGGCTTCGAGGTGTTACTTGTCGATGACGAGTTCTACATAAATGATTTTTCAAAATTCGAGAAGGCATTTTCTTTTACTGAGATCGCCGAGCGCGCCATGCTGTCCGTTGTTCAGTCAATCTTAGCTCTCGGAATAGTCAACGACGTAAAAGGATACCTTGCGGCCTTCGCAGCGCCGAAGCGTGACATTTTACGCGCAGGACAAAGCGACGTGCTACGGTTAGAAGCCGCGGTAATTTTGGCTTTCGCGACGCAGAAAGTTGAGAAGATTGGCCTCAAGATCGTAGACGGACAATTTCATCTGTCGTCACGCGACAGCGTAAAGAAGTTGTACAAGTTGCTAAACGATGATTATTTGACCTCAGGGCTAACCGCCTTTGAATATGAAACATTGGCAAAAAACAAAATGTAGGGAGTTGCATTCAGACATGGATACGTCCCCAGTCGGTTAAGAATTATCGACGTGGCAGCCCTTCAGGCGGCTGCTTGGGGGCGCTGTTGGACTCAGTTTATTAGCCCGTGGCTGAACGAGGCGAGCGTTTGAACAAGATCGACCCCGAACGATCGATTTGATTCATAGAAGTCTGCAATCGAGAAATACGGTGACTCGGCTAACGGTGCGCTTGATATTTGATCATTCTGTATGTACATCACATTAGCTGCCTCGGCATCCGAACCTGGGTTTATAACTTCGATAACAGCACTTTTTAAGCCTACTCGCGCACAGGCGTCATCGTCGCGTTGAAACTGTTCGCCGAAGTGATTCATCACCATCCAGTGATCAATAGACCCAAATACGGTCTCAATCCACCGCTCCGCGGTCAAACCTACCGGGCGTCCGTCCCAGCATAAAACACCAACATAGAGCGACACCCTTTCATCATGTGTGACCACTAGCTGAAAACCAGGCAAATATTCCAACTCCCCTGTCGCAAAGAGCTTGCCCAGACTAATCACTGCATTTGCGGGGTTGTAAATGTGTGCCGATACCGTAGCCTGCGGAAACTGGGCTTGAGTGTGATGGATAATGTGATTAAAGATAAGCGTCCACGTCCCATTACCGAGTAGAACATGTTGAGAGTCCTCCTCAAACTTCGTCCAGCTTGGGCGATATTTGGGGGACGCTGTTCTCTGAAGATAGTGATTTGCACCACCCTCTTTTTTCGTGGCTTCCACTACAAGTTGGGCATCGGTCAGTAGAGGAGCATTAGTTTGATACCGTCCGAATCGATGTGCGCGACTTAGGTTCCAGCCCTGCTGAAGAAGCAGCTCTAGCTTCTCCGGGTATCCCGTTTCGGCATCGTCGTTCTCGATCTCTAGTTTCTCGGCAAGGGCGCACAAGAAATTTTCCTCGAGGTCGTCCAATTCCTCATCCCACGGGATGGCAGATTTGATTTTTTCGGCGGCAGCCGATGTCAACCCAAGGAGTGGCGAGGAAAAAACAAAGTAGGCACAGAACGGGAATATCACCTGCTTGTTCGAGCCTTGGTAATTGAATGAGAAAATGGCAAAATCTTTTAATTGACTGGCGTGCGCTGCGCTTGCCAACCCCGAGATAGCCGAATCACGGCTGTCGCGGTTTACAAAGAAAAATATGAATTGTTGCCGGCTTATGTTCAGGGGCTGATCTAGCTCGCGAGGTTCGAATTGTATTGCGTTCGTAACAGTGCCGTCCGAGGCTACTGTAAGTTCGTAGCCGTCAGCCGGGACTTCACATATGCGACGATACTCTGAGAACGGGACCGCTAACTCATGCCATTCGGTAGATAACAGAAGTGCCCGAATCTGATCGGGTCTAACGCCCAGTGTCGACTTCAGTAATGCAACATATTTTGTTAGCTCATGAAGTGCAGCGCGAGCGGTTTGATCACTTCGCTTGATCTCTATCACAACGTAATGACCGGCCAAATCCCGAGCAAGGATATCGATTGAGCCACCTGCTCCTGCAGAGTTCGAAAGGGGAAATTCCGTCCGAACAAGGGTAAGGTCTCGCGCAATGACATTCAGATTCTTGGCTAGATAGTCTCTAATTCTTGCTTCAAGTCGATTCATTGTATTCAAATCCGTGCAGTGATCAGATTGGCCAGAAGGTGGCGTCCTGCTCTATCAATTAACGGCGGGAGGTCGAGCAACTTAAGTGCCGCCTTGCATGGGAGAAAATGTCCGATCGGCTAGCGCAGCGAGGCGATCTCTCGCCCGGGAGTGGTATGCAACTGCAAACATGGTAGTTGATTGCCGGCCACGTTGATTTTCTCGATTGGCGTGCGGTCAGGACGGCACACCCTCTGCGCACGCTCGCTTGACCGTCGCAGTTCCAACGCCGAACTTCTCAGCTGTCTCCCGTATGCTTGCACCGCTTTCAGCGCGCCATGCTTTGATGGCTGCGTAGTCGTGGGACCGAGCCCGTCCCTTGTATCTCCCTTCCGCCTTCGCGATCGCCACGCCGCGACGCTGCATCTCCGCCCGATTCCGGTAGTCTGCTTCGCCTTGTGCGGCCATGAACGCCAGCACCGCGTCCCTCGTCGCTTTTTCGATGGGGTCTTTCGCTTTTCCGTCAAACACCATTCCGTTAAGCGTGCATTCGACGCGAACGCCAAGGTCCATCAACCGGCGCATCGTCCGGTGTAGTTCATCATAACGGCGGCTGATCCGGTCGAGCCATCTCACGATGAGGACGCCGCCGTGGCGCAGATCGTGCTCTGCTTTGCGCCACTGTTCCCGCTCGTCAGGGGCGACGTGGTAGCCGCTCACTCCCTCGTCAATGAAAACGTCCTTATCTTGCACGCCGTGGGCTTTGGCGTCGTCGTACTGGCTCACCGAGGACTGGCCATCCGTGGTGGAAATCCGACCGTAATAGAGCTTTCGCATGATTTGTGTTGTGGATCATTAGGGTATATAGATCAATTGTAATATAGCTCAAATTTACGGTTGATCCTATTGATCCACGCACCAGCGCCCGAGCCATTAGCTCATTACGGTGTACCCATATGATCCACACGCGTATCCACGACGATCATCATCGTGAGGGGCGGCGTTCGCCGCCCGAGTACCTGATCGCTTGCGGCGAGTGACTTACACCGTCAGGCCGAGTTCGGCCAGGAGCCGCCAGCCACGCATGCCAGATAGCTGTCACTCCAAGGTCCGCTCCCCTCTGAGAATGACCAAAGTACCATTTCCTGCAACTCGTCCAATCCCGTCAACGGATCATCGATTGCTGCTAGCAAATGTGTATCATCTCCTACCGCTCAGCCGAAAATGAAACTGAGCTACAGGCAATGACTACCCATGAATAGAGAGCAACTCAAAAAACTGGAGCGCGACCTCTGGGCTGCCGCTGACAAGCTGCGCGCCAACTCCGACCTAAAGGCCAGCGAATACAGCACTCCCGTGCTGGGCCTGATCTTCCTCAAGTTTGCCGACAACAAATACCGCCAGCACGAGGCGGCCATCCGGCAGGAATACGAAAAGCTCAAAGGCACGCGGCGCGAAAAGCGCCTAGAGGAAGTCGCCATCGAAAAATGTGGCTTCTTCCTGCAGGACTACGCCCGCTATGACTATCTACTCCAACTGCCCGAGAAGGAGAACGTCGCCAAGGCCATCCGCCGCGCCATGGCTAGCATCGAAAAGAGCAAACCCGAGCTACTGGGTGTGTTGCCCCAGGAGGAATACGACCGCTTTACCCGCAGCGACAAGAACAAGGGCATCCCAAAGGACCTGCTCAAGCTCTTCTCCGATATTCCGGTGGATGCTGCGGGCGACGTGTTCGGCCAAATTTACGAATACTTCCTCGCCAACTTCGCTCTCAGCGAAGGTCAGGGCGGGGGTGAGTTCTTTACCCCGCGCTCCGTCGTCAAGCTGATGACCGAGATCATCGAGCCTCATGGTGGCAAGGTCTACGACCCTGCCTGCGGCTCTGGCGGCATGTTCGTCCAGTCGGCGGAGTTCATCCACCAGCATCAGGCCGACAAGGCCGCCGACCTGGACGTGTATGTCTGCGGCACCGAAAAGACGCTGGAAACCGTCAAGCTGGCCAAGATGAATCTGGCCGTAAACAACCTGCGCGGCGACATCAAGCAGGCCAACACCTATTACGAAGACCCCCTCAACGCCTTTGGTGCCTTTGACTACGTGATGGCCAATCCGCCTTTCAACGTGGACGACGTGACGCTAGACGCGGTCGAAAAAGACCCGCGCTTCAACACCTACGGCGTGCCGCGCAACAAGACCAAGGCCAAGGTGTTGATTTGCACGGAATCCTGACCCACCCTACGCAGTAATTTGCATCGAATATTGACCCACGTAGAACACTGACCTGCTCGGCAACGGGCAGGGGAACGGAGTGATCGACGTGGCT
>NZ_SCRP01000016.1 GCF_004298475.1 Paraburkholderia sp.
CGGACCAAGCCGCACGTGAACGTGGGCACGATCGGTCACGTTGACCACGGCAAGACCACGCTGACGGCAGCGATCACGACGGTTCTGACCGCGAAGTTCGGCGGCGAGGCGAAGGCGTACGACCAGATCGACGCCGCACCGGAAGAAAAGGCACGCGGTATCACGATCAACACCGCGCACGTCGAGTACGAAACGGCTAACCGCCACTACGCACACGTCGACTGCCCGGGCCACGCCGACTACGTCAAGAACATGATCACGGGCGCCGCGCAGATGGACGGCGCGATCCTGGTGTGCTCGGCCGCTGACGGCCCGATGCCGCAAACGCGTGAGCACATCCTGCTCGCCCGTCAGGTCGGCGTGCCGTACATCATCGTGTTCCTGAACAAGTGCGACATGGTCGACGACGCCGAGCTGCTCGAACTCGTCGAAATGGAAGTGCGCGAGCTCCTCTCGAAGTACGACTTCCCGGGCGACGACACCCCGATCATCAAGGGTTCGGCGAAGCTGGCGCTCGAAGGCGACAAGGGCGAGCTGGGCGAAGTGGCGATCATGAACCTGGCCGACGCGCTGGACACGTACATCCCGACGCCGGAGCGCGCGGTTGACGGTGCGTTCCTGATGCCGGTGGAAGACGTGTTCTCGATCTCGGGTCGCGGCACGGTGGTGACGGGTCGCGTCGAGCGCGGCGTCGTCAAGGTCGGCGAGGAAATCGAAATCGTCGGTATCAAGCCGACGGTGAAGACGACCTGCACGGGCGTGGAAATGTTCCGCAAGCTGCTCGACCAGGGTCAGGCAGGCGACAACGTCGGTATCCTGCTGCGCGGCACGAAGCGCGAAGATGTCGAGCGTGGCCAGGTGCTGGCCAAGCCGGGTTCGATCACGCCGCACACGCACTTCACGGCTGAAGTGTACGTGCTGAGCAAGGACGAAGGCGGCCGCCACACGCCGTTCTTCAACAACTACCGTCCGCAGTTCTACTTCCGTACGACGGACGTGACGGGCTCGATCGAGCTGCCGAAGGACAAGGAAATGGTCATGCCGGGCGACAACGTGTCGATCACGGTGAAGCTGATCGCCCCGATCGCCATGGAAGAAGGTCTGCGCTTCGCCATCCGCGAAGGCGGCCGTACCGTCGGCGCCGGTGTCGTTGCCAAGATCATCGAGTAAAATCGCAGGTTTGCTGTAGCAGTAGAAGGCGATGTATCCGGGACCGGGCCACGGCTCTCCGCCTGTCGACGGGAATTGGCGCTTAACGCACCGGCTCCTGTCGCATGGCCCGGTCCTTTGCTCTTTATCTAGTCTGGCGGCGCAAGTCCGCCTCGCTCTTTTCAAGGAATTGTCATGCAGAACCAGAAAATCCGTATTCGCCTGAAGGCTTTCGACTATCGCCTGATCGACCAGTCGGCTGCCGAGATCGTCGACACGGCGAAGCGGACCGGTGCAATCGTCCGCGGCCCGGTGCCGCTGCCGACGCGCATCCAGCGTTTCGACATCCTGCGTTCGCCGCACGTCAACAAGACGTCGCGCGATCAGCTCGAAATCCGTACCCACCTCCGCCTGATGGACATCGTCGACCCGACGGACAAGACCGTCGACGCGCTGATGAAGCTCGATCTGCCGGCTGGTGTGGACGTCGAAATCAAGCTGCAGTAAGGATCTCAGGCGCTGCCCGGATCGCCGGGCGGCGCTAAGTCTTTGATTGCTTGCGGAAAACGAGAGAGGGCGTTATACTTGACGTCTTTTCGCGCATTTGCGCAAAAAGCTGGTGTGTCCCTTTCACGGGTTTTGCGTGAAATAACGTGCAAAAGCACGTGAAATGGCGGCGAACAAGCACCGGCACTTTGTAAATTAGCCCCGACCAATCGCAGTCGGGAATGGAGAAAACGATGAGCCTTGGACTCGTAGGTCGCAAGGTTGGCATGACCCGTATCTTCACGGCCGATGGGGACTCGATTCCCGTTACCGTGCTGGACGTGTCCGACAACCGCGTGACGCAGATCAAGACTGTTGAAACCGACGGCTACACGGCCGTTCAGGTTGCGTTCGGTACGCGCCGTGCATCGCGCGTGACGAAGCCGCTCGCAGGTCATCTCGCCAAAGCCGGCGTTCAAGCCGGTGAAATCCTCAAGGAATTCCAGATCGACGCCGCCAAGGCTGCCGAGCTGAACGCTGGCGGCGTGATCGGTGTGGATCTCTTCGCAGAAGGCCAGAAGGTCGACGTGCAGGGCGTGTCGATCGGTAAGGGCTACGCCGGTACCATCAAGCGTTACAACTTCGCCTCGGGCCGTGCTTCGCACGGTAACTCGCGCTCGCACAATGTGCCGGGCTCGATCGGTATGGCGCAGGATCCGGGCCGCGTGTTCCCGGGCAAGCGCATGACCGGTCACATGGGTGACGAAACCGTGACGGTGCAAAACCTCGAAATCGCACGTATCGACGCAGAGCGCAGCCTGCTGCTCGTGAAGGGTGCCGTTCCGGGTGCCAAGGGCGGCAAGGTTTTCGTGACGCCGGCGGTCAAGGCCCGCGTGAAGAAAGGAGCGCAATAATGGAACTGAAGCTCCTGAATGCCAATGGTCAGGAAGGTGCTGCGGTCAACGCGTCGGACGTCGTGTTCGGCCGTGACTACAACGAAGCCCTGATCCACCAGATCGTCGTCGCCTACCAGGCGAACGCACGTAGCGGCGACCGCGCGCAGAAGGATCGCGAGCAGGTCAAGCACACCACCAAGAAGCCGTGGCGCCAGAAGGGTACGGGCCGTGCTCGTGCCGGTATGTCGTCGAGCCCGCTGTGGCGCGGCGGTGGTCGCATCTTCCCGAATTCGCCGGAAGAAAACTTCTCGCACAAGGTCAACAAGAAGATGCATCGCGCAGGTCTCTGCTCGATCTTCTCGCAGCTGGCCCGCGAAGGCCGCATCTCGGTCGTCGAGGATCTCTCCCTCGAAGCGCCGAAGACGAAGCTGCTGGCCGAAAAGTTCAAGGCCATGGGTCTCGAATCCGTGCTGGTCATCACCGACACGGTCGACGAGAACCTGTATCTCGCGTCGCGCAACCTGCCCCACGTGGCAGTCGTTGAGCCGCGTTACGCCGACCCGCTCTCGCTGATCTTCTTCAAGAAGATTCTGATCACGAAGGCTGCGGTCGCCCAGATCGAGGAGTTGCTGTCATGAGCGAGATTCGCAAGAACGATCATCGTTTGATGCAGGTCCTGCTCGCGCCGGTGATCTCCGAAAAGGCGACGCTGGTGGCGGAGAAAAACGAACAGGTAGTGTTCGAAGTCGCGCCGGACGCGACCAAGCAGGAAGTCAAGGCTGCTGTCGAGCTGATGTTCAAGGTGGAAGTCGATTCCGTCAACGTGCTGGTCCAGAAGGGCAAAAACAAGCGTTTTGGCCGCTTCTTGGGTCGCCGCAAGGACGTGAAGAAGGCGTACGTCTGCCTGAAGCCCGGCCAGGAAATCAACTTTGAAGCGGAGGCCAAGTAATCATGGCAATCGTGAAAGTTAAGCCGACTTCGCCGGGTCGCCGCGCGATGGTGAAGATCGTCAACAAGGATCTTCACACGGGTGCACCGTACGCGCCGCTGCTCGAGAAGAAGTTCTCGAAGGCCGGCCGTAACAACAACGGTCACGTGACGACGCGCCACCAGGGCGGCGGTCACAAGCAACATTACCGCGTGATCGATTTCCGTCGCAACAAGGACGGCATTCCGGCAAAGATCGAACGTCTCGAGTACGACCCGAACCGTAGCGCGAACATCGCGCTGGTTCTGTACGCAGACGGCGAGCGCCGCTACATCATCGCTCCGAAGGGTGCGACGGTTGGCCAGCGACTGATGTCGGGTTCGGAAGCTCCGATCCGCGCAGGCAACACGCTGCCGATCCGCAACATCCCGGTCGGTACGACGATCCACTGCATCGAGATGCTGCCGGGCAAGGGCGCGCAAATGGCGCGTTCGGCTGGCACGTCCGCCATGCTGCTCGCACGCGAAGGCGTGTATGCGCAGGTTCGTCTGCGTTCGGGCGAAATCCGCCGCGTGCACGTCGAGTGCCGGGCGACGATCGGTGAAGTCGGTAACGAAGAGCACAGCCTGCGCCAGATCGGCAAGGCCGGCGCGAACCGCTGGCGCGGTATCCGCCCGACGGTGCGCGGCGTTGCAATGAACCCGGTCGATCACCCGCACGGTGGTGGTGAAGGCCGCACGGCTGCAGGTCGCGATCCGGTGAGCCCGTGGGGCACGCCGACGAAGGGCTATCGCACCCGCAGCAACAAGCGCACGACGAGCATGATCGTCCAGCGCCGTCACAAGCGTTAAGGAGTAGGCAATGGCACGTTCTATCAAGAAAGGTCCGTTCTGCGACGCCCATTTGCTGAAGAAGATTGAGGCGGCTGCAGCAACGCGTGACAAGAAACCGATCAAGACCTGGTCGCGTCGTTCGACGATCCTGCCGGATTTCATCGGCCTGACGATCGCCGTTCACAACGGCCGTCAACACGTTCCCGTGTATGTCACGGAAAACATGGTCGGCCACAAGCTTGGCGAGTTCGCACTGACCCGTACGTTCAAGGGTCACGCGGCCGACAAGAAGGCCAAGAAATAAGGGGCAATCAAGATGGAAGTGAAGGCAATTCATCGCGGTGCCCGCATCTCGGCGCAGAAGACGCGTCTTGTGGCTGACCAGATCCGCGGTCTGCCGGTCGACAAGGCACTGAACGTTCTGACGTTCTCGCCGAAGAAAGCGGCTGGCATCGTGAAAAAGGTTGTGCTCTCGGCGATCGCCAATGCAGAGCACAACGAAGGCGCCGATATCGACGAGCTGCGCATCAAGAGCATCTATGTCGACAAGGCTGCTTCGCTGAAGCGTTTCACCGCACGCGCAAAGGGTCGCGGTAACCGCATCGAGAAGCAATCCTGTCACATCACTGTGACGGTCGGGAATTAAGGAGCCATACGATGGGACAGAAAATTCATCCGACTGGCTTCCGTTTGGCCGTCAGCCGCAATTGGGCGTCGCGCTGGTACGCGAACAACAACAATTTCGCGGCGATGTTGAAGGAAGACATCGGTGTTCGTGAATACCTGAAGAAGAAGCTGAAGAACGCTTCGGTGGGCCGTGTTGTGATCGAGCGTCCTGCAAAGAACGCACGTATCACGATTTACAGCTCGCGCCCGGGTGTGGTGATCGGCAAGAAGGGCGAGGACATCGAACTCCTCAAGGCCGAACTGCAAAAGCGCATGGGCGTGCCCGTTCACGTCAACATCGAAGAAATCCGCAAGCCGGAAACCGATGCGCAACTGATCGCCGATTCGATCACGCAACAGCTCGAGCGCCGGATCATGTTCCGCCGCGCGATGAAGCGCGCGATGCAGAACGCGATGCGTCTGGGTGCCCAGGGCATCAAGATCATGAGCGCCGGCCGTCTGAACGGTATCGAAATCGCACGTACCGAGTGGTACCGCGAAGGTCGCGTGCCGCTTCATACGCTGCGTGCCGACATCGACTACGCAACTTCGGAAGCGAAGACGACGTACGGCATCATCGGCGTGAAGGTTTGGGTCTACAAGGGCGACACGCTCGGCCGCAACGACGCACCGGTGGTGGAAGAAGTCGCCGAAGAAAAGCGTCCGCGCCGCAACGCGCGCCCGGGCGATCGTCGTCCGCGTCGTGATGGTGAAGGCGCACCGGGCGCCCGTCGTGGCGCACCGCGCCGTGGCGCGGCTGGCGGTGACGGCAAGAGTGGAGAATAACGATGCTGCAACCGAAACGCAGGAAGTATCGCAAAGAGCAGAAGGGTCGTAACACCGGCGTCGCAACGCGCGGCAACGCAGTTTCGTTCGGTGAATACGGTCTGAAGGCTATCGGTCGCGGCCGCCTGACCGCGCGTCAAATCGAAGCGGCGCGTCGTGCAATGACGCGTCACATCAAGCGCGGTGGCCGCATCTGGATCCGCATTTTCCCGGACAAGCCGATCTCGCAAAAGCCGGCTGAAGTACGTATGGGTAACGGTAAGGGTAACCCGGAGTACTACGTCGCCGAGATCCAACCGGGCAAGATGCTGTATGAAATGGATGGTGTGACCGAGGAACTGGCCCGTGAAGCCTTCCGTCTGGCTGCAGCGAAGCTGCCGCTGAAGACGGTCTTCATGGTTCGCCAGCTCGGCTCCTAAGGAGTGAATGATGAAGGCTTCTGAACTTCACCAGAAAGACAAGGCCGCGCTCAACCAGGAGCTGTCGGACCTCTTGAAGGCGCAATTCGGCCTGCGCATGCAACTCGCGACCCAGCAGCTCACGAACACGAGCCAGCTGAAGAAGGTTCGTCGCGACATCGCACGTGTGCGGACCGTCCTGACTGAGAAGGCGAACCAGAAATGAACGATAGCGTGAAAACCTCGCTTAAGCGGACGCTGGTCGGCAAGGTCGTCAGCAACAAGATGGACAAGACGGTCACCGTCCTGGTCGAGCGCCGCGTGAAGCACCCGATCTACGGCAAGTACGTCGTGCAGTCGAAGAAGTACCACGCGCACGACGAGTCGAACACGTACAACGAGGGTGACCTCGTCGAAATCCAGGAAACCCGTCCGCTGTCGAAGACGAAGGCCTGGACCGTGTCGAAGCTGGTCGAAGCTGCTCGCATCATCTAAGGGAGCAATCCCTTGGAAGCGCCTCATCCGGGGCCTCGTGCTCCGGCCTGATGCGCGGTAGTAGAAGTAGTTGAAATCGCTACAGATTTCGCTTGCAAGTCCAAGATTGTCTCGATACAATCTTGGACTTCCCTCTTTATGGGTTTGCTGTTGGCAAAGCAGCAGGCGAAAGTAGGTGGGAATCTGTAAAACGCGGGTGCGGGCGCCAGTCCGGATCTGCAGGATTCACCGGAATGCGATGGCCGGTTTCGTTTGCCGTCGCTGCTGTTCTTACCCAAGCAGCTGAGCGGTCGTTCTAGTGGCGGCGCGGCTGACGGGACCAAGACTGACCGGGTGTGCCATGGTGGTGCAGCCGGATTAAGTTGGGAAAGATAAACCATGATCCAGACCGAATCTCGGCTTGAAGTGGCCGACAACACGGGTGCGCGTGAAGTCATGTGCATCAAGGTGCTCGGCGGCTCGAAGCGTCGTTATGCCAGCATTGGCGACATCATCAAGGTGACCGTCAAGGAAGCAACGCCGCGCGGGCGCGTGAAGAAGGGCGAAATCTACAACGCTGTTGTGGTTCGTACCGCCAAGGGCGTGCGCCGTCAGGACGGCTCGCTGATCAAGTTCGATGGCAACGCCGCCGTGCTTTTGAACACCAAGCTTGAGCCGATCGGCACCCGTATTTTCGGGCCGGTCACGCGTGAGCTGCGTAGCGAGCGATTCATGAAGATCGTTTCGCTCGCGCCGGAAGTGCTGTAAGGAGTCGCGATGAACAAGATTCGCAAGGGTGACGAAGTTATCGTCATCACCGGCAAGGACAAGGGCAAGCGCGGTGTCGTGCTGGCCGTTGGTGAAGAGCGCGTGACCGTCGAAGGCCTCAACATCGCTAAAAAGCATGTGAAGCCGAACCCCATGAAGGGTACGACTGGTGGCGTGGAAGCCAAGGCGATGCCGCTGCACATTTCGAACGTCGCACTCGTCGACGCGAATGGCAAGGCTTCGCGTGTCGGCATCAAGGTCGAAGGGGACAAGAAGGTTCGGTTCCTGAAGACGACCGGTGCTGTCCTGAGCGCCTGACGCTGCGGAGTAAAAAATGGCACGTTTGCAAGAATTTTATAAAGAGAAGGTCGTTCCGGGCCTGATCGAGAAGTTCGGTTACAAGTCGATCATGGAAGTGCCGCGCCTCACCAAGATCACCCTGAACATGGGTGTCGGTGAAGCCGTCGCTGACAAGAAGGTCCTCGATCACGCTGTTGGCGATCTCACGAAGATCGCTGGCCAGAAGCCCGTCGTAACGAAGTCGCGCAAGGCAATCGCCGGTTTCAAGATCCGCGAAAGCTATCCGATCGGCACGATGGTCACGCTGCGTGGCCAGGCCATGTACGAATTCCTCGACCGTTTCGTGACGGTTGCGCTGCCCCGCGTGCGCGACTTCCGTGGCGTGTCGGGCAAGGCGTTCGACGGCCGCGGCAACTACAACATCGGTGTGAAAGAGCAGATCATTTTCCCCGAAATCGACTACGACAAGATCGACGCGCTGCGTGGGCTGAACATCAGCATCACGACGACTGCGAAGACCGACGAAGAAGCAAAGGCACTGCTCGCCGGCTTCAAGTTCCCGTTCAGAAACTGAGGTTACCGTGGCTAAACTGGCACTGATCGAACGTGAAAAGAAGCGCGCCCGTCTGGCAGCGAAGTATGCGCCGAAGCGCGCAGCGCTGAAGGCAGTCATCGACGACCAAAGCAAGTCGGACGAAGAGCGTTACGCAGCTCGCCTCGAACTGCAACAACTGCCGCGCAACTCGAGCCTGACCCGCAAGCGTAATCGCTGCGCGCTGACGGGCCGTCCGCGTGGCACGTTCCGCAAATTTGGTCTCGCACGTAACAAGATTCGTGAAATCGCGTTCCGTGGTGAGATCCCTGGCGTCACCAAGGCGAGCTGGTAATAGGAGAAACATAAATGAGCATGAGTGATCCTATCGCCGATATGCTGACTCGCATCCGCAATGCGCAGATGGTCGAGAAGGTTTCGGTGCAAATGCCCTCGTCGAAAGTCAAGATTGCGATTGCGCAGGTCCTGAAGGACGAAGGTTATATCGACGACTTCGCAGTGAAGAGCGAAGGTGCGAAGTCGGAATTGAACATCGCGTTGAAGTACTACGCCGGCCGTCCGGTCATCGAGCGCCTCGAGCGCGTCTCGAAGCCTGGCCTGCGCGTGTACCGCGGCCGCAACGACATCCCGCAGGTCATGAATGGCCTCGGTGTTGCGATCGTATCGACGCCGAAGGGTGTGATGACGGACCGCAAGGCTCGCGCCAATGGCGTGGGCGGCGAAGTCATCTGCTACGTCGCTTAACGCCGAAGGAGAAGAAACATGTCTCGAGTAGGTAAGAGCCCGATCGCGCTGCAAGGCGCAGAGGCGACGCTCAGCGACGAGAAGATTACCGTCAAGGGCCCGCTGGGTACGATTTCGCAGGCTGCGAATCACCTCGTCAAGGTGGTGAACGACAACGGCACGCTGAAGTTCGAGCCGACCGACGAAAGCCGCGAAGCCAATGCGATGTCGGGCACGATGCGCGCGATCGTCGCGAACATGGTGCAAGGCGTGACGAAGGGTTTCGAGCGCAAGCTGACGCTGGTTGGCGTCGGTTATCGTGCTCAGGCGCAAGGCGACAAGCTGAACCTGTCGCTGGGTTTCTCGCACCCGGTGGTGCATCAGATGCCCGAAGGCGTGAAGGCCGAAACCCCGTCGCAAACGGAAATCGTGATCAAGGGGATCGACAAGCAGAAAGTCGGCCAAACCGCTGCCGAAGTGCGCGGTTATCGCCCGCCTGAGCCCTATAAGGGCAAGGGTGTGCGTTACGCCGACGAGGTTGTGATCCTCAAAGAAACGAAGAAGAAGTAAGGGTGCGCAATCATGGATAAGACTCAATCTCGCCTGCGCCGCGCTCGTCAGACGCGTCTCAAGATCGCTGAGCTGCAGGTCGCGCGTCTGGCCGTGCATCGCACGAACACGCACATCTATGCGCAAGTGTTCTCGCCGTGCGGCACCAAGGTGCTCGCCAGCGCGTCGACGCTCGAAGCCGAAGTGCGTGCGCAACTGGCTGACCAATCGGGCAAGGGCGGCAATGTCGCCGCTGCCACGCTGATCGGCAAGCGTATCGCAGAAAAGGCCAAGGCCGCCGGCATCGAATCCGTCGCCTTTGACCGCTCGGGTTTCCGCTACCACGGCCGCGTCAAGGCGCTGGCTGAGGCTGCGCGCGAAGCCGGGCTCAAGTTCTAAGGAAGGAATTCGTCATGGCAAAGATGCAAGCGAAAGTTCAGGCTGACGAGCGCGACGACGGCCTTCGCGAAAAAATGATTTCGGTCAATCGCGTGACCAAGGTCGTGAAGGGTGGCCGTATTCTCGGCTTCGCCGCACTGACCGTGGTTGGCGATGGCGATGGCCGCGTCGGTATGGGCAAGGGCAAGGCGAAGGAAGTGCCGGTCGCTGTCCAGAAGGCAATGGAGCAGGCTCGCCGCAACATGTTCAAGGTGCCCCTGAAGAACGGCACCCTGCAACACGAAGTGCACGGCAAGCACGGCGCCTCGGTGGTCCTCCTCGCTCCGGCGAAGGGCGGTACCGGCGTGATCGCCGGCGGCCCGATGCGCGCAGTGTTCGACGTGATGGGCGTGCAGAACGTCGTGGCGAAGAGCCACGGTTCGACGAACCCGTACAACCTCGTTCGTGCGACGCTGGACGGCCTGCGCAAGCAGTCGACCCCGGCTGACATCGCGGCGAAGCGCGGCAAGTCCGTCGAAGAAATTCTGGGCTAAGGGTGGGCACCATGTTTGAAAAAACTGTCAAGGTTCAGCTCGTCAAGAGCCTGATTGGGACCCGCGAATCGCACCGCGCCACCGTGCGCGGCCTCGGCCTGCGCCGCCTGAACTCGGTTTCCGAGCTGCAGGACACGCCGGCCGTGCGCGGCATGATCAACAAGGTCTCGTACCTCGTTAAGGTCATCGGCTAAGCGGTCGACCAAAGTCTCCAGGAGTTGAAAATGGAATTGAATAACCTGAAGCCGGCAGAAGGCGCGAAGCACGCAAAGCGTCGCGTCGGTCGCGGCATCGGCTCCGGCCTCGGCAAGACCGCTGGCCGTGGTCACAAGGGTCAGAAATCGCGTTCGGGCGGTTTCCACAAGGTCGGCTTCGAAGGCGGTCAAATGCCGCTGCAGCGTCGTCTGCCGAAGCGTGGCTTCACCTCGCTCACGAAGGAATTCGTGGGTGAAGTGCGCCTCTCCGACCTGGAAACGCTGCCGGTCGGCGAAATCGATCTGTTGGCGCTGAAGCAGGCTGGCCTCGTGGGCGAACTGACCCGCAGCGCGAAGATCATCGCCACCGGCGAGATCAAGCGCAAGGTCGTCGTGAAGGGTCTGGGTGCGACGAAGGGCGCGCGTGCTGCGATCGAAGCAGCGGGCGGCTCTTTTGCCGAGTGATTGTGAGTGGTGCGTGCGGGCTTGCCCGCCGTCCCTAGCATCTGCATCGGAGAAGCTACTTGGCTAACAGCCCGAGTCTCGCAAAAACCGGTCGCAGCGCACCGAAGTTCGGCGACCTGCGTCGGCGTGCAGTGTTCCTGCTGCTGGCGCTGGTCGTTTATCGCATCGGCGCGCATATTCCGGTTCCGGGCATCGACCCGGAGCAGCTGGCGAAGCTCTTCCAGAGCCAGTCGGGCGGCATCCTTGGCATGTTCAACATGTTCTCGGGTGGCGCACTGCAGCGGTTCACGATTTTCGCGCTGGGTGTGATGCCGTATATCTCGGCGTCGATCATCCTGCAGCTGATGGCGATCGTCTCGCCGCAGCTGGAAGCGCTGAAGAAGGAAGGGCAGGCTGGACAACGCAAGATCACGCAGTACACGCGGATCTTCACGGTGGTACTGGCGACGTTCCAGGCATTCGGTATCGCGATTGCACTGGAAAACCAGCCGGGACTCGTGATCGATCCGGGCATGGTGTTCCGCCTGACGACGGTCGTGACGCTTGTGACGGGCACGATGTTCCTGATGTGGCTCGGTGAGCAGATCACGGAACGCGGCCTTGGCAACGGCATCTCGATCATCATCTTCGGCGGCATCGCAGCGGGCTTCCCGAATGCGGTGAGCGGGCTGTTCTCGCTGGTCCAGACCGGTTCGATGGGACCGTTCTCCGCGATCCTGGTCGTCGTGCTGATTGCTGCAGTGACTTACCTGGTGGTGTTCATCGAACGCGGCCAGCGCAAGATCCTCGTGAACTATGCGAAGCGTCAGGTCGGCAACAAGATTTACGGCGGGCAGTCGTCCCACCTGCCGCTGAAGTTGAACATGTCGGGCGTGATTCCGCCGATCTTCGCATCGTCGATCATCCTGTTCCCGGCAACCATCCTGAACTGGTTCAGTTCGGGGTCGCGATCCGGCTGGTTCGCAGACACGCTGCACAACGTGGCCGAAGCTCTCAAGCCCGGCCAACCCGTGTACGTGTTGCTGTACGCGTTGGCGATCGTGTTCTTCTGCTTCTTCTACACCGCACTGGTGTTCAACAGCAGGGAAACGGCCGACAACCTGAAGAAGAGCGGCGCGTTCGTGCCGGGCATCCGCCCTGGCGACCAGACGGCACGCTATATCGACCGCATCCTCACGCGTCTGACGCTGGCCGGTGCGCTCTATATCGTGTTCGTGTGTCTGCTGCCGGAATTTCTGGTGCTGCGCTGGAATGTGCCGTTTTATTTTGGTGGAACGTCGCTGCTGATCATTGTCGTCGTCACAATGGACTTCATGGCGCAGGTGCAGTCGTACGTGATGTCGCAACAATATGAATCGCTGCTCAAGAAGGCAAACTTCAAGGGCGGTGGTGTCCCGATGCGTTGAAAGGACCTATGGCCAAAGACGATGTAATCCAGATGCAGGGCGAGGTTATCGAAAACCTCCCCAACGCGACCTTCCGGGTGAAGCTGGAGAACGGCCATGTCGTGCTGGGTCATATTTCCGGGAAGATGCGGATGCACTACATCCGCATTCTTCCGGGCGACAAGGTGACGGTTGAATTGACGCCTTACGATCTGTCGCGTGCGCGGATCGTGTTCCGGGCGAAGTGATTTAGAAAAAGGGTAATATCATGAAAGTGATGGCATCGGTAAAGCGCATTTGCCGCAACTGCAAAATCATCAAGCGCAACGGCGTCGTTCGCGTGATCTGCAGCTCGGACCCGCGCCACAAGCAGCGTCAAGGCTGATCAGCGCGCTTGCGCTTTTTGTTTGAGGAAAAACAATGGCTCGTATCGCAGGGGTTAACATCCCGAACCACCAGCACACCGAAATCGGCCTGACCGCAATTTTCGGTATCGGCCGCACGCGTTCGCGCAACATCTGCGTGTCCGCTGGTGTGCCGTTTGACAAGAAGGTCAAGGACCTGAACGACGCGGATCTGGAAAAGCTGCGTGAGGAAGTGGGCAAGTTTGTCGTCGAAGGCGATCTGCGCCGTGAAGTGACGATGAACATCAAGCGCCTGATGGACCTCGGCTGCTACCGCGGCGTGCGCCATCGCAAGGGCCTGCCCCTGCGTGGCCAGCGTACGCGTACCAATGCGCGCACGCGCAAGGGTCCGCGCCGCGCAGCACAGTCGCTGAAGAAGTAAGCGGATCTGATAGTTACAGGAAAACGTAATGGCTAAGGCTTCGAACAACACCGCGGCGCAACGCGTTCGCAAGAAGGTTAAGAAGAACGTCGCCGAGGGCGTAGTTCACGTTCACGCGTCGTTCAACAACACCATCATCACGATCACCGACCGTCAAGGCAACGCGCTTGCCTGGGCGACCTCGGGCGGTCAGGGCTTCAAGGGTTCGCGCAAGTCGACCCCGTTCGCAGCTCAGGTCGCAGCCGAATCGGCTGGCCGCGTGGCGATGGAATACGGCGTGAAGAACCTCGAAGTGCGTATCAAGGGCCCCGGCCCGGGCCGCGAATCGGCGGTGCGCGCGCTGCATGGTCTTGGCATCAAGATCACCGCGATCTCCGACGTGACGCCGGTTCCGCACAACGGCTGCCGTCCGCCGAAGCGCCGCCGCATCTAAGGCGTCGCTTTTGCCTTGCGCCTGTGACGCCGGCAACGGCGCCCCAGGCTCTCGGCGTTATTGAATTGACTAAGCCCACCGTTCGGTTCAAAGAACCGGACTAGCGCGAAGGCAGGGTTTTCCCACCGGCTCTCGCGTGATCAATTATCGAAGGAAAGTAACGTGGCACGTTATATCGGCCCGAAGGCCAAGCTGTCCCGCCGTGAAGGCACCGACCTGTTCCTGAAGAGCGCCCGCCGCTCGCTCGCCGACAAGTGCAAGCTCGACAGCAAGCCGGGTCAGCACGGCCGCACCTCGGGTGCGCGCACGTCGGACTACGGCACGCAGCTGCGCGAAAAGCAAAAAGTGAAGCGCATCTACGGCGTGCTCGAGCGCCAGTTCCGCCGCTACTTCGCGGAAGCCGACCGCCGCAAGGGCAACACCGGCGAAAACCTGCTGCAACTGCTCGAATCGCGTTTCGACAACGTCGTCTACCGCATGGGCTTCGCCTCGACGCGCGCTGAAGCGCGTCAGCTCGTGAGCCACAAGGCGCTCACGCTGAACGGCGTCGTCGCGAACGTTCCGTCGATGCAGGTGAAGGCTGGCGACATCGTTGCCGTGCGCGAAAAGTCGAAGAAGCAGGCTCGTATCGTCGAAGCCCTGTCGCTGGCTGAGCAAGGCGGCATGGCGAGCTGGGTCGCAGTCGACGCGAAGAAGTTCGAAGGTACGTTCAAGAGCGTGCCGGAGCGCAGCGACATCGCTGGCGACATCAATGAAAGCCTGATCGTCGAATTGTATTCGCGTTAATCGGATTGACAGCCGGGGTTGCCTCTTTGCTTCACGCGAGAGGTGTCCTCGGCTGTTCATTTTCAGGTTGTTGCCATCTCAGCCTTATCGGTGTAACGAGCCGAGGGTATTGAAAAGGAAAACCTATGCAAACCAGTTTGTTGAAACCCAAGATCATCGCTGTGGAATCGCTCGGCGAGAACCACGCGAAAGTGGTCATGGAGCCGTTCGAACGCGGTTATGGCCACACCTTGGGTAACGCGCTCCGGCGCGTGCTGCTGTCGTCGATGGTGGGCTACGCGCCGACCGAAGTGACGATCGCAGGCGTCGTGCACGAATACTCGACGCTCGACGGTGTGCAAGAGGATGTGGTCAACCTGCTGTTGAACCTGAAGGGCGTGGTGTTCAAGCTGCATAACCGTGACGAAGTGACGGTTACGCTGCGCAAGGAATCCGAAGGCGTCGTGACGGCGGGCGACATCGAACTGTCGCACGACTGCGAAGTCATCAACCCGGATCACGTGATCGCGCGTCTGACGAAGGGCGGCAAGCTCGACGTCCAGATCAAGGTCGAAAAGGGCCGTGGCTATGTCCCGGGCAACGTGCGCCGTTATGGCGACGAGTCGGCCAAGATCATCGGCCGCATCGTGCTCGACGCATCGTTCTCGCCGGTTCGCCGCGTGAGCTACGCCGTGGAAAGCGCGCGTGTCGAGCAGCGTACCGACCTCGACAAGCTCGTGATGAACATCGAAACCAACGGCGTGATCTCGCCTGAGGAAGCGATCCGCCAGTCGGCGCGCATCCTCGTCGATCAGCTGTCGGTGTTCGCTGCCCTGGAAGGCACCGAAACGGCGGCGGAAGCACCGTCGCGCGCACCGCAGATCGACCCGATCCTGCTGCGTCCGGTGGACGATCTCGAACTCACGGTTCGCTCGGCGAACTGCCTGAAGGCCGAGAACATCTACTACATCGGCGACCTGATCCAGCGCACCGAAAACGAGCTGCTCAAGACCCCGAATCTGGGTCGCAAGTCGCTCAACGAGATCAAGGAAGTGCTCGCTTCGCGCGGTCTCACGCTCGGCATGAAGCTCGAAAACTGGCCGCCGGCTGGTCTGGACAAGTAAGCAATGTGGCACGGACGCGGATTTTCCTTTAGAATCCGCGTCTTGCCTTTTTCACGTACCGGCCCGTGCCTCACTTGATGTTGAGGCGATAGAAGAGCTGGGCAAAAACTCTGTTTCAAGGAAACTGAAATGCGTCACCGTCATGGTCTGCGGAAACTGAACCGCACGAGCAGCCACCGTCTGGCAATGCTCCGTAACATGTCCAACTCGCTGATCGAGCACGAAGTCATCAAGACGACGCTGCCGAAGGCGAAGGAACTCCGTAAAGTTGTCGAGCCCCTCATCACGCTCGGCAAGAAGCCGTCGCTCGCAAACCGCCGTCTGGCATTCAACCGTCTGCGCGATCGTGACTCGGTCGCGAAGCTGTTCGACGTGCTCGGTCCGCATTTCGCGAACCGTCCGGGCGGCTACCTGCGCATCCTGAAGTTCGGCTTCCGCGTCGGCGATAACGCACCGATGGCGCTCGTCGAGCTGCTCGACCGTCCGGAAATCGCAGAAGACGAGAACGTGCAAGAAGCGGAATAAGCTTCCTGCAGCGTTCGAGCCGTATGCAGAAAAAGCCAGGCAACGCCTGGCTTTTTTGTTTTGGCCGCGGAATAAGGGCGCGCAGCGGCTGTTTGCCGATCAATTGCCGGCTGTTCGCCAAGTATTTGCCCCCCGCGTGCCCCCCGCGTGCCCCCCGCGAGCGCGACTTGTCGCACCGGCCACTAACGGAACGGGTGTGGCCCCGGTGGTACGATAACGATCTGTTTATGCCTCGCGCTGGAATTTGCCGTGACTCTCGATGTGACCCTGATGCTGACGACGGTGCCTGACGCCGCGACCGCCGACCGGCTGGCCGCGCAGGCGCTCGCTCAGCGTCTGGCGGCATGCGTTACGCGTCTCGGCGCAGTTCAATCGCAGTATCACTGGCAGGGCAAAGTCGAGTCCGCCGACGAAATCCAGTTGCTCTTCAAGACGAGCGTCGCTCGCGCGGCCGACCTCGAAGAGTTCATCCAGGCACAGCACCCGTACGACACGCCCGAAATCCTTTCGTGGCAGGTCACGGCGTCGAACGCTTACGGGCAGTGGATCAATGCCGAAACTCAGCGTCCCATTCATGTTTAACCGCTTCGAAAGGCGCCTGCGCGCCGGGATCTCCTTCCTCGTCGCGCTGCTCTCGCTCCTCGCGTTTGCACCGCTCGCCCATGCTGGCGGCGATCTGCTCGAGCCCGACCAGGCGTTCGGTTTCAGCGCCTCCGAGCAGCCTGGCGGAGTCGACGTTCATTTCAAAGTCGCCGATGGCTACTACCTGTATCGCGAGCACTTCGTGTTCGCGACGCGCGGGGGCACGGCTACGCTCGGCCCGGCCGAAATGCCGGCGGGCCACATCAAGTTTGACCCGACCTTTCAAAAGAACCTGGAAATCTATCGGGGCCAACTGACGATCCGCGTGCCGGTGAAGGACGCGAGTGGGCCGTTCGATCTCGCGGTGACTTCACAAGGCTGCGCCGACGCAGGCATCTGCTATCCGCCCGCCGTGCATGTCGTCCACGTGAGCGGCGCGGCGCTGCAACCGGCTGGAGCCGAGACGGCGGCCAATGCGGCGCAGTCCGCCACGGACTCGCCGGCTGCGGAAGGTAATGCAGCAGACAACGCGCAGAGCAACGATGAACCGTGGTACGTGCGCGCGACCAGCGCCGATTACGCGCAGTCGCTGCTTCAGGGCGGCGGCTTCTTCGCCGTGGTGGGCCTGTATTTCCTCGCCGGGATGGTGATGAGCCTCCTGCCGTGTTCGTATCCGATGATCCCGATCCTTTCAGCGATCATCGTCGGCGAAGGGGCGCGCGTGACGCGCGCACGCGGCTTCGCGCTCTCGTTCACCTACGTGCTCGGCATGGCGCTTGTTTATACGGTGCTGGGCATTGCCGCGGCGATGGTCGGTCAGGCGCTAGGCGCGTGGCTGCAAAACCCGTGGGTGCTCGGCGCGTTCGCCGTGCTGCTTACCGGTTTCGCACTCACGCTGATCGCGGGTTACGACATCGCCTTGCCGCAGCGCTGGCAGGACGGCGCATCGCGCGCCTCGCAGGGGCGCTCGGGCGGCAAGTTCGCCGCCGTCGCCGCGATGGGCGCGCTCTCCGCACTCGTCGTGGGCGCGTGCATGACCGCGCCGCTCTTCGCCGTGCTCGCGTTCATCGCCCATACGGGCAACGCCGTGCTTGGCGGCGCCGCACTTTTCGCCATGGGCATCGGCCTTGGCGTGCCGCTCATGATCATCGGCTTCGGCGCGGGCACGCTGCTGCCGCGCGCGGGCGGCTGGATGGACGGCGTGAAGGTGTTCTTCGGCGTCGTGCTGCTTGCGGCTGCACTGTGGATCGTGTGGCCGGTGCTCGGCGCAACGACGAAGATGCTGCTCGCTGCACTCTGGCTGCTGCTTGCCGCCGCGGCGCTCGGGCTGTTCACGCCGAATGCCGGAAGCGCGACCGTCTGGCGCCGTCTCGGACGCGGCGTCGGCGCTGCGTTCGCGATCTGGGCGGCGACGTTGCTGGTCGGCCTCGCGGCCGGTTCGACCGATCCGCTGCGCCCGCTCGGCGTGCTCGCCATGCGCGTGGGTGGCGCGAGCGCCACGGCGTCCACGACGCCAGACGCACCGGATGCAAACACGCTGCCGTTCGCCAGTGTGGCTTCGCCTGCACAGCTCGATGCCGCGCTCGGGACGGCGGGCAAGCCGTCGATGCTCGATTTCTACGCCGACTGGTGCGTGAGCTGCAAGGAGTTGGAGAAGTTCACGTTCAGCGACCCGCGCGTCGCGGCGCGTCTGAAGCAACTCGGCCTGATGCGCGCAGACGTGACGGCGAACAATAAGGACGATCAGGCGCTGCTCAAGCGCTTTGGCCTGTTCGGGCCGCCGGGCATCATCTTCTTCGATGCGAAGGGGCACGAAGTGTTGCGCGTCGTGGGTTACGAGCCTGCGGACCGTTTCCTCGCTCGACTGGATCAGGTGGCCGCGCGGGTGACGCCGCCCGTGCCGCAGTCGTAAAAGTGCGCAGCGCGCGGGTACAAAAACGCGGATACAAAAATGGCACGTCGAATCGACGTGCCATTTTTACTTCGAAGCACCCAGCAGCGGCGCTCCGGCGAACCGTGCGCCGCGCGGCTTACTTCCGCTCGCGCAACAGACGCGCAGCGTCGAGTGCGAAATACGTGAGAATGCCGTCCGCGCCCGCGCGCTTGAACGCGAGCAGCGATTCCATCATCACCTTGTCGTGATCGAGCCAGCCGTTTTGCGCGGCGGCCTTGAGCATCGCGTATTCGCCGCTCACCTGGTAGACGTAGGTCGGGAAGCGGAATTCGTCCTTCACGCGGCGCACGATGTCGAGATACGGCATGCCCGGCTTCACCATCACCATGTCGGCGCCTTCCTCGATGTCGAGGCGCACTTCGCGCAGCGCTTCGTCGCTGTTGGCCGGATCCATCTGGTAGGTCATCTTGTTGCTCTTGCCCAGATTCGATGCCGATTGCACCGCATCGCGGAACGGGCCGTAGAACGCCGAAGCATACTTGGCCGAATACGCCATGATCTTCGCATGGACGTGGTTCTCGCTTTCCAGCATCTCGCGGATCGCGCCGATGCGACCGTCCATCATGTCCGACGGCGCGACGATATCGCAGCCCGCCTCGACCTGCGTGCGCGCCTGCGCGACGAGAATTTCGACCGTCACATCGTTGAGGACGTAACCATTCTCGTCGAGCACGCCGTCCTGGCCGTGGCTCGTGTACGGATCGAGCGCGACATCGCACAGCACGCCCAGCTCCGGGAAGCGCTTCTTGAGTTCGCGCACGGCGTTCGGAATCGTGCCCTCGGGGTTGGTGGCCTCGATGCCGTCGGGCGTCTTGAGCGACGGATCGACAGCCGGGAACAGCGACAGCACCGGCACGCCGAGTTCGACGCACTGCTCGGCGACGCCCATCAGCAGATCGACTGAGATGCGTTCGACGCCCGGCATCGACGGCACGGCTTCGCGCACGTTGCTGCCGGCGACGACGAACACCGGGTAGATCAGATCGTCAGTGGTCAGGATGTTTTCGCGCATCAGGCGGCGCGAGAAGTCGTCACGGCGCATACGGCGCGGACGATGATGCGGATAGAAGCTCATGTCGGCGGATTTTCTGAGTCGAAGTGGGTTCCCGGAGGCCCCGGAAATTTTTCAGGACAATGGTATATCATACCGTTCGAGCGAGGCGCCCTGCGCCGGACTCCCCGCTTCTCCTCCCTGAGCGGGTGCCTGTCGTTTTTCGATAAGGCTGTTTAGCCCGCCGGCATTAACGGCGGGTTTTTTTATGT
The DNA here is from genome assembly GCF_004298475.1 of Paraburkholderia sp. GTDB lineage: Bacteria > Pseudomonadota > Gammaproteobacteria > Burkholderiales > Burkholderiaceae > Paraburkholderia > Paraburkholderia denitrificans. The sequence continues at coordinate 19,918 of NZ_SCRP01000016.1, forward strand.
CCGCCTGAAACGGGCTGCGACACCCGCGACGCTTTCTGCTCGCATGCGACAACGCCTTTATTTCACGGGGCTTTCAGCGGCTTTGCCCGCGTCGCCCTGGTCGGCGGGCGGCACGAGCCAGTTTTCGATCAGCGTGTTCGCCTCTTCCAGACCTACGCGCTTGAGCGCCGAGAAAAGTTGTGCGCTCAGTTCGCCTTCGAAGCCCTGCTGACGGTATTCGTCGAACGCCTTTTTCGTCGCGCGCAGCGCGAGCACAGACTCTTGCCGAGTCAATTTGTCACATTTCGTCAGCAGCGCGTGGATCGGCCTGCCCGTCGGCGCAAACCACTCGATCATGCGGCAGTCGAGGTCGGTCAGCGGACGGCGCGCGTCCATCATCAGGATCAGGCCGCGCAACTGCGCGCGCGACTGCAAATACTGGGACAGCAGCGCTTCCCAGTGCGCCTTCGACGCCGCGGGCACTTCCGCATACCCGTAGCCGGGCAGGTCGACGACATAGCCCGCGGGAGCGTCGGCCGGGCCGACCGCGAAATAGTTGATGTGCTGGGTGCGCCCCGGCGTCTTCGACGCGAATGCGAGCCGCTTCTGATTGCACAGCAGGTTGATCGCCGTGGATTTGCCGGCGTTCGAGCGGCCGGCAAACGCAATTTCCGGCCGCGCCGTGGCGGGCAGGTCGCGCAGATGGTTTACCGTCGTGAAAAAGCGGGCTTGGTGCAGCAGGAAGGCCATCTGGAAAACCACAATATGAGACAACTTGGCGGCTTTGCCGCAGGCCCGGAGGCGGCCGGGAAGGAATTCTGGATATCGGGGGGAGGTCCGACTGGCGCGGTTGCGTCCACCGCGCTATTGTACAATGCGTCGATTTACTGAATACCTGTGAGATCTGCGCGGACCTTCCGGGACAGTTCGGTCTTTGTCGTACTTTGCAGAACCTTCTTCCCACAAGACGAAACAAGGTGCACGAATGAATCGACTGTGTAAGTCCTTGAAGGTGCACGAATTTCTGGTGGTGGCAGGTTTTGCGGCGGGTTTCTCGATGATGTCGGCACCGGCGCTGGCCGATGCGGCCAGGCCGAACGCGGCGAACGCAGCGCACGGTCAGGCCATTGCGGCGCAGGTGTGCGTGGCCTGTCACGCCGCGGACGGCAATAGTCCGGCGGCCACGTATCCGAAGCTCGCTGGCCAGCATGCCGACTATCTCGTCAAGCAGCTCACGGACTTCAAATCGCAGGGCGGCAAGCCGCCTGCACGTAGTAATCCGATCATGAATGGCCTCGCTGCGACGCTGTCGGATCAGGATGCAATCGACGTCGCTGCCTGGTTCGCCTCGCAGACAACCAAGCCCGGTTACGCGCGCGACGCGAAGACTGTGCCGCTTGGTCAGCGCATCTGGCGCGGCGGCATCGCGGAGAAGGGCGTTCCGGCCTGTGCGGCCTGTCATGGGCCGACCGGTCAGGGCATTCCGGTCCAGTATCCGCGCCTGTCGGGCCAGTGGGCGGACTATGTCGCGGCGCAGCTCAACGCGTTCCAGCAAGGCACGCGCAACAACAGCGAGCCGATGCGACAGATTGCGCGCCGGATGTCGGACGATGAAATCAAGGCCGTCGCCGATTACGCCGCCGGTCTGCACTGAAAAGGCGTGGCGCATAGCGGGTGCGCCACCAGTCGAAGAACAAGAAGGGGGAGGGCGCCGCAGGTGTTGCAGCGCTGCCCCCTTTTTGCTGTCCGGTGACGATCGAGTTGCCGTTTGATGTGGAGTTGGAATGAGCGTCACCCCGTCGGGTCTGCAGTCGAACGTACGCCAGAAGGCGTTCAGGAACGCCATCGAACTGCTCAGTTCGATGCGTTTTGCCATTGCGCTGCTAGTCGTGCTTGCGATTGCGAGCGTCATCGGCACCGTCCTCACCCAGGACGATCCGTATCCCAATTACGTGAACCAGTTCGGCCCGTTCTGGGCCGACATCTTCCGGTCGCTGAGCCTCTATACGGTCTACAGCGCCTGGTGGTTCATGACGATCCTCGGTTTTCTCGTCGTGTCGATCTCGCTCTGCGTGATTCGCAACGCGCCGAAGATGATCGCCGACGCGAGGAGCTGGAAGGACAAGGTCCGCGAAGCCAGCCTGCACGCGTTCCACCACAAGGGCGAATTCGTGCACGCGGGCGCCACGCGCGCGCAGACGGCCGCAGTGCTCGGCAAGCTCACGCAGCGCCTCGGCTACCGGTTCGTCACGCGCGAGACGGAGGGCGCGACGCTCATCGCCGCCAAGCGCGGCGCGCTCACGAAGGTCGGCTATATCTTCGCTCACCTCGCGATCGTGGTGATCTGTCTCGGCGGGCTGCTCGACAGCAACCTGCCGATCAAATTCCAGATGTGGCTCTTCAACAAGACGCCGATCCGCACCGACGCCGTCATCAGGGACATCGCGCCCGAGCATCGGCTTTCGGCGTCGAATCCGACCTTCCGCGGCAATGCGTGGGTGCCCGAAGGCCAGAACGTATCGACGGCCATCCTCAATCAGCCTAACGGGATGCTGGTCCAGGATCTGCCTTTCTCGATCCAGCTGAACAAGTTCCGCGTCGATTACTACTCGACCGGCATGCCGAAGCTCTTCGCGAGCGACATCGTCGTGATCGACCACAAGACGGGCAAGCGCATGTCGGCGCGCGTCGAGGTGAATGCGCCGTTCGAGTACGACGGCGTGTCGATCTACCAGTCGAGCTTCCAGGACGGCGGCTCGCATATGCAGATGACCGCGTGGCCGATGTCCGGCGCGAGCGCGAAGAGCTTCCCGTTCGGCGGCACGATCGGCTATTCGGCGCCGTTGCTCGCTCCGGCGGGCGACACGGTGCCGGGCATGAACGGGCAGAGCATCGAATTCGCCGATTTTCGCGCGATCAACGTCGAGAACATGACGAACGCCAACGGCGCGAACGACGCACGCGGCGTCGCGCACACGTCGATCGAGCAGGCCTTCGACGAGCGCCTCGGCTCGGGCGCGAAGACCTCGAAGCCGAAGGATCTGCAGAACATCGGGCCTTCGGTGCAGTACAAGGTGCGCGACAAGGATGGCCAGGCACGCGAGTACGACAGCTACATGATGCCCGTCGAGGTTGCCGGTTCGCGCGTGTTCCTCGCGGGCGTGCGCACGAGTCCCGAGGAACCGTTCCGTTACCTGCGTATTCCGGCCGACAGCGGCGGCACGATCAAGGAGTGGATGCTGCTGCGCGCGGCCTTCGCGGATCCCGCGTTGCGCGAACAAGCGGCGCAGCGTTTTGCCGCACGTGCGGTTCCCAATGCGAACAAGGAACTGCAACAGCGTCTGGAAGAAAGCTCGCTGCGTGTGCTGACCCTGTTTGCGGGCAACGGTCAGCCGGGCGTGAATGCAGCCAGGCCGGAGGACGCGGGCGGCTTCCAGGCGGTGGCGGCGCTCATCGACAAGTCGGTGCCGAAGGATCAGCAGGAAAAGGCGGCGGACACGATGCTGCGCATGCTGAACGGCCTGACGTGGGATCTCTGGCAGCTCGCGCGCGAGCGAGCGGGCGAGCCGGATCTCAAGCCCGACGCGACGTCCGGGCGCTTCGTGCAGGATTCGATCAATGCCGTTTCGGACAGCTTCTTCTACGGTGCGCCGGTTTTGCTCCAGCTCGATTCCTTCAAGCAGGTGCAGGCGTCGGTATTCCAGTTGACTCGCGCACCGGGCAAGAAAGTCGTGTATCTTGGCAGCTTGTTGCTCGTGACCGGCATCTTCTGCATGTTCTACGTGCGCGAGCGACGGATGTGGTTCTGGCTTAAGGACAACAGCGCGGACAACAGCGCGGACAACAATGGTCGCGGCGTGAGTGTGACCATGGCGATGTCGACCGCACGCCGGACCCTCGACTTCGAAAAGGAGTTTGCCCGTACCCGTGACGCGGTAGGCCGCGTGCTGGGGTCCCAACCGGCAGGCCACGATGGTACGGAAGGAAAACGGGACGGCGAAAGCGGGTCGGACCAGGCGTCACGGTCCACGGTTACACACGATTAATAGCGGAACGCTTCATGGATTTGAGTCAGGTTTCCTCTTCCGCAAACGCACGGCGTGCCAGCCGTGCGTCGAATGCGGACACTGTGCGCGGCGCTATGAATGCGCACGATTCCCTTCAATTCGCGCTCTTCGACGAACGCCCGTTCCTGCGCCGGCTGACGCTGGTGGACTGGCTGTTCGCGCTCGCGCTCGCGGCTGGCGCGGTCTTCGCGTTCTCGCATTACCACGCGTACATGCATTACTACGACAAGCTGGTGCTGGGCTGCACCGTGCCGGCGCTTGTCGTGCTCGGCTGGCGCTGGAAGCCGTCGCGTCTGCTGATGGCTTCGATCGCGGTGCTGTCGATCGTCGCGATCCAGATCTATCAGGGCAACCTCGCGCGCGCCGAATCCACGTTCTTCCTCAAGTACCTGCTGTCGAGCCAGTCGGCCATTCTGTGGATGAGCGCGCTGTTCGTCTTCGCGACGTTCTTCTACTGGGTCGGACTGCTCGCGCGCTCGGAGACGGGCGGTGCAATCGGCATGCGGCTCACGTGGGTGGCGGTGCTGATGGGCTTCACCGGATTGATGGTTCGCTGGTACGAGTCGTACCTGATCGGCGCGGACGTCGGCCACATTCCCGTCTCGAACCTCTACGAAGTCTTCGTGCTGTTCTGCCTGATCACGGCGCTCTTCTATCTGTATTACGAAAAGCACTACAACACGCGCGCGCTCGGCGCGTTCGTGCTGCTCGTGGTCAGCGCGGCGATCGGCTTCCTCATGTGGTACTCGGTCTCGCGCGACGCCCAGCAGATCGAGCCGCTCGTGCCCGCGCTGCAGAGCTGGTGGATGAAGATCCACGTTCCGGCGAACTTCATCGGTTATGGCAGCTTTGCGCTGTCGGCGATGGTCGGCGTCGCGTACATCCTGAAGGAACGCGGCATGCTGGCGGACCGTCTGCCCGCGCTCGACGTGCTCGACGACGTCATGTACAAGTCGATCGCCGTCGGCTTTGCGTTCTTCACGATCGCGACAATCCTCGGCGCGCTGTGGGCCGCGCAGGCCTGGGGCGGCTACTGGAGCTGGGACCCGAAGGAAACCTGGACGTTGATCGTCTGGCTCAACTACGCGGCCTGGCTGCACATGCGGCTCATGAAGGGGCTGCGCGGCGGCGTGGCCGCCTGGTGGGCGCTCACGGGCTTGCTGGTGACGAGCTTCGCGTTCCTTGGCGTGAACATGTTCCTTTCGGGTCTGCATAGTTACGGCAAGCTGTAACTTTCGCGGCCCTCAGGACGAACTAACCGTCGGATGCTTTGCACCGGCGGTTTTTTTTCGTCTGGCGGGAAGATTCGGGTGCCGTGCGTGTTTGTTCCGGTGAGGACCTGAATTCGCCGCTTTTGCCATCTGAACGCAGTGCGGCGGGTGCAGGTCCAACTTCTGTTCTTGATCGGAGCGGCATCATGTGGACGAGGCGCAGCAGCAGGATCATCCTCAACGGCGACAACATCGCCGCCAGCGAAATCACCCCCCAGCGGATCTTCGAACAGCGTCGGCGCGTATTGCAGGCGGCCGGGGCAATGGCGCTCGGCGGCGTGGCGGGCACCTTCGGCGCACAGAATGCGTTCGCCGAATACGCGTCCCCCGATCCGAAGGCGCTGAAACTCGCCGCGAAAACCGGCACGAAGTTCGTCGCGCTCGACAAGGTGACGCCGTTCAAGGACATCACCACGTACAACAACTTCTACGAGTTCGGCACCGACAAGAGCGATCCCTCCGAGCATGCGCACACGCTGCGGCCGCGTCCGTGGCGGGTGAGCGTCGAGGGCGAGGTGAAGAACCCGAAGGTGTACGACATCGACGAGATTCTCAAGCTCGCACCGCTCGAAGAGCGCGTGTACCGGCACCGCTGCGTGGAGGGCTGGTCGATGGTCATTCCGTGGATCGGCGTACCGCTTTCCGAACTGATCCGCCGCGCGCAGCCCACCGGCAACGCGCGCTACGTGCAGTTCATCACGCTCGACGATCGTTCGCAGATGCCCGGTCTCGCCGATCCGATCCTCGATTGGCCGTACTCCGAAGGTTTGCGCATGGACGAGGCGATGAATCCGCTGACGCTGCTCACGGTCGGCGTCTACGGGCAGGTGCTGCCGAACCAGAACGGTGCGCCCGTGCGTGTGGTCGTGCCCTGGAAATACGGCTTCAAGAGCGCCAAGTCGCTCGTCAAGATCCGCTTCGTCGAGGCACAGCCAAAGACCAGCTGGAACACCTACGCGCCGAACGAATACGGCTTCTACTCGAACGTGAACCCGAGCGTCGATCACCCGCGCTGGAGCCAGGCGACGGAGCGGCGCATCGGCGAGGACGGCTTTTTCACGCCCAAGCGCAAGACGCTGATGTTCAATGGTTACGGTGAACTGGTTGCGTCGATGTACCAGGGCATGGATCTGCGCAAGAACTTCTAGGGCGCGAGGCCGCGATGGAGCAACCGATGGAAACGACGACGCCATCCGGCGTCGTGCCGCGCCCCGCGAGTTCGAGCGCGAGTTCAGGCGTGATTGCACGCGCGGCGCTGAAGCGCGACGCCGCGACGGCTGCCGTAACCGGGCCGCGCTGGCTTGCCTGGGCGAAGATCGTCGTCTTCGTGGCCGCGTGGTATCCGCTCGCGCGCCTCGTCGTCTTCGGCGTGACCGGGCAGCTCGGTGCGAATCCGATCGAGTTCATCACGCGCTCGACCGGGCTCTGGACGCTCGTGTTCCTGTGCATCACGCTGGCTGTCACGCCGCTGCGCAAGCTGACCGGATGGCCGACGCTGATCCGCTTTCGCCGCATGCTCGGTCTCTATGCGTTCTTCTACGCGTCGCTGCACGTCGTCACGTACATCTGGTTCGACAAGTGGTTCGACGTCGCGGAAATTTTCAAGGATGTCGGCAAGCGGCCGTTCATTACCGTCGGCTTTACGGCGTTCGTGCTGCTCCTTCCGCTCGCCGCGACCTCGCCGCGCGCGATGGCACGACGCCTCGGGCGGCGCTGGCAGACGCTGCATCGCCTGATCTATGCGATCGGCGTACTCGCGATACTGCACTTCTGGTGGATGAAGGCCGGCAAGCACGACCTCGCGCTGCCCAGGCTCTATGCGGCGATCATGATCGTGCTGCTCGGCTGGCGGATCGGTGCGTGGTTGCTGGCGCGCTATCAGTTGCGTGCCGGCGGGCGCACGACGTAGAACTTGCCGCTGGCGGTGCAATAAAAAAGGCGACGCTTCGAGAGAAGCGTCGCCTTTGTTTTGGCGCTGTGCCCGTGCAGTACCACGCTGTGCTGCGTTGTACCGCGCGTTGTACCGATGCTTGCGGCGGCGTCTGCGCGCGCGAGCCTTAGTCCGGCAGCAGGTTTTCACCTGCAAAGAGTTGCGCGACCGTCTCTCGCGCACGCGCGACGTGAACGCGCGTGCCGTCGACCATCAGCTCGGCCGCACGCGGGCGCGTGTTGTAGTTCGAGCTCATCGCGAAGCCATACGCGCCCGCCGACCGGATCGCGAGCAGATCGCCCGGCTCGATCGTGAGCGTGCGCGCGCGGCCAAGCCAGTCGCCGCTCTCGCACACAGGGCCGACCACGTCATAGGTCTGCGCGGGCGTGCTGCGCTCGACCACCGGTTCGATCGCGTGATACGCGTCGTACATCGCGGGGCGCGCGAGGTCGTTCATCGCGGCGTCGACGATGGCGAAGTTCTTTTCCGCACCCGGCTTCAGGAACTCGACGCGCGTGAGCAGCAGGCCCGCGTTGCCCACGAGCGAGCGGCCCGGCTCGAAGAAGACTTCGCGCTGGCCGCCATGCGCTGCGATGCGATCGAGCACCGTGCGCACGAACGCGCCGATCTCGGGCGGCGTCTCGTCGTCGTAACGGATGCCGAGGCCGCCGCCGACGTCGATATGATGAATCTTCACGCCATCCGATTCGATCTGGTCGACGAGTTCGAGCAGCTTTTCGATGGCGTCGAGATACGGCTCGATCTCGGTGATCTGCGAGCCGATGTGGCAGTCGATGCCGACCACCGCGAGATGCGGCATCGCCGCGGCGGCGCGATAGGCGGCGCGCGCGTCTTCGAACGCAACGCCGAACTTGTTCGCCTTCAGCCCCGTGGAAATGTAGGGGTGCGTTTTCGGATCCACATCCGGGTTCACGCGCAGCGAAACCGGCGCCTGCTTGCCGAGCGCGCCTGCCACGGCGTTCAGGCGGTCGAGTTCGGGAATCGATTCGACGTTGAAACACTTCACGCCTGCTTCGAGCGCGATGCGCATTTCGTCGGCGGTCTTGCCGACGCCCGAGAACACCACGTTCTCTGCTTTGCCGCCCGCAGCCAGCACGCGGGCGAGTTCGCCGCCCGAAACGATGTCGAAGCCCGCGCCGAGACGCGCGAACAGATTGAGCACCGCGAGGTTGCTGTTCGCCTTGACCGCGACGTGAACCGAGGCGCGCCAGCCTGCGCACGCGTCGGCGTAGGCGTGCCATGCGGCGGTGAGCGCCGCGCGCGAGTACACGTAGAGCGGCGTGCCGAACTGCTCGGCGAGATCGCTGGCGCGAACGTCTTCGACGTAGAGCGCGCCGTCGATGCGGTGAAAAGCGGGCTGGGTCATACGGGCATCTTATTGGTTTGGCGTGGCGCTGGCGGGCGCGGGCGGACTTGCCGACGCGGACGGCGTCGTGCCGAGTTCGGTATCAGGAGACAGCGTGAGCGGATTGCCCGACGTGTCGGGAATCGATTCGGCCTCTGCGCCGGATGTACCCGTTGCAGCGGCAGTCGCGGCGCGTCCGCTGTCCTGCGTCTCGAAACTGGGCTTGGCCGGAAGCGGCGGAACGGTGGGCAGGTAGAGCGGGCCGCGCTGCCCACAGCCGGTAAGGGCAACGGCAGCAAAAACTGCCGAAACAGCTAAAATTGCGCCGCGCGTTGCAACGCCAGGCGCCGCTGCGCGCATCCTGAAAATGACACGCATAATTGTTCCTGAATGAATAACCGGTGGAGTTTAGCATGACCGACAGTGACTACCTGAGCCGGGCGGAAGCCGTGCTGGCAGCGGTGGAGCGTGCCGTCGACGAGGCCGATGCCGATATCGAACTCGAACGCAGCGGCAATGTTCTGACGCTTGAATTCCACAACCGGACCAAGATCATCGTCAACCTGCAACCGCCGATGAGCGAGATCTGGATCGCAGCAAAAGCCGGTGGTTTTCACTACCGCTTCCGGGACGGCGAATGGCGCGACACGCGTTCGGACTCGGAGTTCTTTTCGGCGCTCTCGGCCTACGCGACCGAGCAGGCGGGCGAACCGGTTCGCTTTACACCCTGATCCGCCCTGACCGGCACTGACTGGCCGTGAGCGGCACCCGATGGGCACCCGGCTGGTGCCCGGGGCAGACGGGCATCGAGTCGCGGATTTTGCGCCTCGAATCTCAAGTCAGTGCCCGCGGAACAGCTTCATGATGTCCTCCTTCTCCGCCGCATTGACCTGCTCGGGCTCGGGTGCCGCCGCCGCATTTGCGGCTGCGGCTTCGCCCGGCACGCCGCTTGCCGCCGTATCGAGCGTGGCCTGACTGATCCCCACCGTCGACACGAACCCGTTCCCCGGCGTGAGATCGGCGTAATACAACTCGTCGCCTAGCGTGACGACGCCTTCCGGCATCGGCATCTGGTAAGTCGGCACGCCCTTGAGCGCGCGGGCCATGTAGTCGATCCAGACCGGCAGTGCGAGGCCGCCGCCCGTTTCCTTGTCGCCGAGGCTGCGCGGATTGTCGTAGCCGAGCCAGGCGATGGCCGTGAGCGTGTGCTGGTAGCCGGCGAACCACGTGTCGCGCGAATCGTTCGTCGTGCCGGTCTTGCCGGCGAGGTCGGTACGCTTGAGGACGTTCGATTTCGCGCCCGTGCCGTGCTGCGCGACGCTCGTCAGCAGGCTGTTCATGATGTACGCATTGCGCGGGTCGATCGCGCGCGGCGCGTTCTGCTGCGCGATGATCGGCTGCGCCTGTGCGATCACGATGCCGCGCTGGTCCGTGACTTCGGCGATCAGATACGGATTGATCCGATAGCCGCCATTGGCGAAGACGGAATAGCCCGCCGCCATCTGCAGCGGCGTGACCAGACCGGCGCCGAGCGCCATCGGCAGATAGGCGGGATGACGATCTGCGTCGAAGCCGAAATGCGTGATGTACTGCTGTGCGTACTTCGTGCCGATGTGGCTGAGGATACGGATCGACACGAGGTTTCTCGACTTCTGAAGCGCGGTGCGCATGGTCATCGGACCGTCGAAGCCGCCGCCGTAGTTCTTCGGCTCCCACGCCTGGCCGCCGGTTTCCGCCGCACTGAAGAAGAGCGGCGCATCGTTGATGACGGTGGCCGGTCCGAGTCCCTTGTCGAGCGACGCCGAATAGATGAACGGCTTGAAGCTCGAGCCCGGCTGACGCCACGCCTGCGTGACGTGGTTGAACTTGTTCTTGTTGAAGTCGAAGCCGCCGACGAGTGCGCGGATCGCCCCGCTTTGCGGCACCACCGAGACGAATGCCCCTTCGATCTGCGGCAACTGCGTGATCGACCATTCGCCCGTGTCGCCGCCGTTGCTGTTGCTGTTGCCGTTGCTGTTGTGCATCACGCGGATGATCGCGCCTGGCCGGATGCGCTGTCGGGCCGACGCACGCGCACCGAGCGCGAACTGCGCAAAACGCAGGCCGTCGCCGTGAAGGGTGGCGACGTTGCCGTCGATGAACGTGACCTGCACCTCTTTCGGGCTCGCGGCAGTCACGACCGCTGCGACGAGTTCGCCGTTGTCCGGGTGATTGAGCAGGGCGTCGTCGATGGCCTGTTCGCGCTCGTCCGCATCGGCGGGCAGCTCGATGAATGCTTCGGGCCCGCGATAGCCGTGGCGCCGCTCGTAATCGAGCAGGCCCTTGCGCAGCGCGCGGTACGCGACGTCCTGGTCGGCCGAGTCGATGGTGGTGACGACGTTCAGTCCACGCGTGTAGGCCTCTTCGCGGTACTGCGCGTACATCAGCTGCCGGACCATTTCGGCGACATATTCCGCGTGGACGCTGAATTCCTTGCTCGTGCCCTTCACGACGAGCGGCTGCCTCGCCGCCTCGTCGTACTGCGCCTGCGTGATGTAGCGCAGTTCGAGCATGCGCTGGAGGATGTAGTTCTGGCGGACCTTCGCACGCCGCGGATTCACGACCGGGTTGTAGGCTGACGGCGCTTTGGGCAGACCGGCGAGCATCGCGCACTCGGCGAGCGAGAGATCCTTCAGATTCTTGCCGAAATAGATGCGCGCCGCGCTCGCGAAGCCGTACGCGCGCTGCCCGAGGTAGATCTGGTTCATGTAGACCTCGAGGATCTGGTCCTTCGAGAGCTTCGTCTCGATCTTGTAGGCGAGCAGCATCTCGTAGATCTTGCGCGTGTAGGTCTTTTCCGTCGTCAGGAAAAAATTGCGCGCGACCTGCATCGTGATCGTGCTCGCGCCCTGCGTGGCGTGCCCGTTGGTGAGCGCAACGAAGCCCGCGCGCGCAATACCGGCGAGGTCCACGCCGCCGTGATCGTAGAAGCGGGCGTCCTCGATCGCGAGCACGGCCTTTTTAAGATTGTCCGGCACATCCTGGATGTGGACGACGTCGCGCCGCTCTGCGCCGAATTCGCCGATCAACACGTGGTCGCGCGTGTAGATGCGCAGGGGAACCTTGGGCCGGTAGTCGGTGAGTGCGTCGAGCGACGGCAGCCTGGGGAGGGCGAAGATCAGTGCGTAACCGGCCACCAGCGCGATACAGACGGCGCCCGCCGCGCTCAACCCGGCAAAGCCGATGAACAGCTTCGCCCACCATGGGCGCCGACGCTTTGGCGGCGGTGGCGTGGACGACGAAGACGAGGTTTCTTGCATACCGGCACCGAAAAAACAGTCCCGCGATTATAGCTGTCCGGCTGGTAATCTTTCTAAATGCTTACGCAGGCGGTGCGGGACGCGAAGAGCACATATCTGCACTGTAGACGCCGCTTTCGCGTGTGAACAGGACGCAAACCGAGGTTTGGCCGTTCGGACGAGTATTCGCGCGTGCCGCCGATTCGCACAATGTTCCTTACCGCATGCTTTCGAATGGTTCGTGGCGTGCAACGCGAAAGAGGGATTGCGATGGGCCTCATGAAGCCGGTTTTGTTGGGTGCGCGCCGTTTTGCAGCAGGTATCGACGTGGCGGCGCGCGGAGTCACGCTGGCGGTGCTGAGCCGGCGTCTGTTCGGCGCGGCGCCGGTACGCCTCGAGTGTCTCGCCAGCGCGCCGTTGCCGCGCGAAGCGATTGCAGGCGTCGAGATCGTCGACCGGGCCGCAGTGGTCGAGGCGCTGCGCAGTGTGTTCGGCGAGTTGCCGCGCCAGTGCGCGGGCGTGCCGATGCGCTGCGCGATGGCGCTGCCGGCGAGCGCGACGCTCATGGCCACGATGCCGCTCGCGCGGCTCTCACCGGCTGCGAGCAGTGCCGACGCTTCGCAAATCCATGCCGAACTCGAACCGCTCGTGCTGGCGCAAGCCGAGCGCATGGCGGGCGTCGAGCGGCACGAACTTGCGGTCGACTGGCGCGTGACGCAGCCGGGCAGCGCGTCCGCTCGCGAGATCGAAGGCGGAACGCAAGTGACGATCGCGGCGGGGGCGCGTGCGCATCTGGAAGCACGCATCGAATGCGCGGCCATGGCCGGCATCGCGTTGTCCGCCGTGGACGACGAAGCGCACGCGGCATTGCGTGCGATGCGCTACGCAGCCGGGTTCGAGTTGCAGCCGCACGAGCGGTATCTGGCGCTGTGGATCGGCGCGGAGGGCATACGCGGCTGGGCCATGGTCGACGATTCGATCGTGCGCGAGATGCGCTTTCCCGCGCTGGAGCACGCGGATCTTGTCGAAGCGTTGCGCGATCTCACGCAGGGCGAACAGGCGAGCTGCGCGCTCGTGGCGGGCGATATCGGCATGTTGCGCGGCGTGCATTTCACGCTTGCGGATATCGGCGAGGAACTCGGCTGCCCGGTCTTGCCGTTCGAGTGCGCTGCGCTCGCCGATTCCGAGCGGCCGCTGCCCATGCTCCTCGCGCACGATCCATCGTGCGCGGTTGCATTCGGCCTTGCGTTGCGCGGGGTGAGCGAATGAAGCCAGTTTGCAAGGGGACGGCGAGCGCGCGCGTCGGCTTCAATCTGCTGCCATGGCGACGGCGCGAGATACAGCGGTTGCGTCGCCGTCGCATGATCGAGTGGGGCGCGGCGGTCATGTTGGGGTGCGCCTTTTCGGCTCCGTTGGTGGGTTGGCAGATGTGGCAGCGCAGTCGCGCCGAAGCGCATCGTCTTGTCGTCGAGCAGTCGATGGCGCCATTGCGGGCGCCGTATGCCGAAGCGCAGCGCCTCGCCAGCGAAGCCGCGGCGCAGCAGGCCGCCGTGCAACTGACCGAACAGCACGGCAAGCCGCTGACGCGCATGGTTGCGCTGCTCGATGCGCTGGCAAGTGTGGGAACGGCTGGCGTCGTGCTGCACCAGATCGAGCATCGCGGCGGCGAAACCCATCTGCATGCCGCACTCGCCAGCGAGAACGTCATCGCCGATTGGCTCAAGCGTCTGCGCCAGGTGCCTGATGTCGAAACAGTGAGCGTGCGTGAATTCAAGCGCACGCAGCAGACCGGGAATACGAAGCCACGGACGAGCATCGAAGATGATCCGATTCGCGTGATCACCCGGCTCGCGTGGCATGGCACCGCCGCCCCGGCGCAATCAGCGGAAAGCACCTCGCGAGTGAAAGTTAGGAATCCGGAATGAGTGACGTGCTGATGATGCACAACGGCTTATCGGCGTACGCGGGCTTCGAGGCGCTGCGCGACTGGATGCGTTTGCACGCGTGGAGCGTGCGGCGGCGCACTGGTGTCGCGGCTGCGCTCGCGCTTATGGCGGCGTTGAGCGCCGGTTTCGCCTGTGTCGCCGTGGATTTCGCGGGCGTGCGGGCTGCAAGAAGCGCGCTGCACGAGGCTGAACATACGCTGGCCGACGCGCAACGCGCCGTTGCGCGCTTGCCGGTGCTCACTCAGTCGCTCAGGCAAGCAGGATCGGGGGCGACGTATGGAAATCGCAAGAACTCGGCAGCCGACGAGGTGAGGCGAGTTTCCGGGTTGACCGCGAATGCCGGACTGGCCCTGTCAACGCTTGAGCCTTCCGGTTCGGGCGGCGCCGGTGCGGAAAGCTTCCAGACAATGAAACTCGTCGCGCAAGGAAGCTTTTCGCAAGTGCGGGCGTTTCTCGCCGGACTCTCGGTGCAGCCGGAGCTTGTCGTGCCGGGGGAACTCACCATCAAGCGCAACGGCGAGCGTCTTTCTGTTGCCGCGACATTGCAGGTATTTGACGGTCTGCCGCCCGTGCAACCCGGCACAACAGGCACAACAGGCACAACAGGCACAACAGGCACAACAGGCACAACAGGCAGCGCTTCGGACGGAGCGACATTCGATCCGTTTGCGAACAGCGTCGCCGATGGCACGGGCAACGGCGCGCTGCGCCTGACCGGCGTGCTTCAGGATCGCGCGGGCCGTATCGCGCTCATCGAATCCGCGTCGGGCACAAAGGCCGTACAGGTCGGGCAGATGTTCGCGGGCGCTCGCGTCGAACGGATCGAGACATCGCGTGTGGTTCTCACCTCGGGTGGGACGCGTCAGACCTTGACCTGGGCCGGGGAGGCGAAGTGAAGGCCGTGCGTGCAATGGTGTTGATGTTCTGTGGCGCTTGCTTTGCGGCTGACGCGATTTCCGCCGTCCCGCTTCCGCAGCTGGTGTCGTCACTGGACGCGGGGGCGGCGGTCGAACGCTACGTCGTTGCGCCGCTGCCTGCGCCGGCCGATTCTCGCGATGCGTCGGGATGGACCGCAAATCCGTTTGTCGCGGAGGGCGACGGTGAAAATCCGTCTGCCGCCGGGTTGAGCGAGGCACCTGAAATGCCGCGTAATTCACAGGCGGTTCCGCCCGCCGCCACATCAGATGCAAACAGTGGCGCAGCCCAGGCGACGACGCAACTCGAAGGCCCGCCTGTGCCGTTACGCGCGCCGCTGCGGCTCGGCGATCCCGCGCAAACAGACGACGGTCTTCCGCCCGATCGCCCGATCACGCTGAATTTTCAGCGCGCGGAGCTTTCCGCTGTGCTGAATACATTTGCGGCATTCACGAAGCTCAATATCGTCGCGAGCGAGCGTGTGCGCGGCCAGGTAACGCTGCGGCTGGACCGCGTGCCGTGGCGCACCGCGTTCGATCTGCTGCTGAAGGCGAACGGACTCGCGATGGAACGCGCTGGCGGCGTGATCTGGGTCGCGCCCGCCGCCGAACTCGCCGCGCGCGAGCGGCAGCGCTTCGAGGCGCACGCCCGGGCTGCAGAACTCGAACCGCTGGCGAGCCGCGCGTTCGAGCTGCACTACGCACGCGCCGAGGATCTGCGGCGCCTGCTGACCGGCTCGGGCGCCCAGCGCGCGCTGTCGAAACGCGGTGCGGCAGTGGCCGATGCCCGCACCAACCTGCTGTTCGTGACGGATCTGCCCGCGCGCCTCGACCAGATCGCCGAACTGATCCTGATGCTCGACGCACCCGCGCGTCAGGTGCTGATCGAAGCGCGCATCGTCGAGGGCGACGAGGGGCTCTCGCGCGAACTGGGGGTGCGCCTCGGCGTGACGCCGACCAGGGCGGACAGCAGCGCGGATGGCAGCGCGAACGGCACCATCCAGGCCACCACGCAGGCCGCCACCCAGGCCGCCACGCACGGCGTTCACGGCGGGAAGGACGGCACGGCCTACGACCTTTCCGCAGGCCCGCTTGCGGGCTACGACGCCGCGCAACTCGGCCTGTCGCTGCTTGCGGCGCGCGCGACACGCCTGCTCGATATCCAGTTGAGCGCCCTCGAAGCCGAGGGACGCGGGCGAGTCGTGTCGAGTCCGCGTGTCGTGACCGCCGATCGCACGCGCGCCGTCGTCGAGCAGGGCACCGAGTTGCCGTATCAGGCGAAGGTCGGGCAGGGCGTCTCGGGCGTGCAGTTTCGCCGCGCAAGTCTGAAACTGGAGGTCGAACCGCGAATCACGCCGGACGGCCGCGTTATCCTCGACCTTGATGTCGCGAAGGACAGCGTCGGTGAGCAGACTGCTGCGGGGCCCGCAATCAACACGAAACACGTCCGGACGCGAGTCGAGATCGAGGACGGCGGCACGGTGTCGATTGGCGGGATCGATGCGACCGGCGACCGGGATGATGTGACGCGCGTGCCGCTCCTGGGCAAAATACCCATCCTGGGCGCGCTTTTTTCGCACCGTGCACATCGCGGCCAGCGCAGCGAGCTTGTGGTGTTCATTACGCCGCGCGTCATTGAAGCGGATTGACACCCGGTGAACTGACCCCCGGCGAATCGGCCCCGGTTACGAGCCGCAGGCTCGACAACCCCGCAGCTTTGCCAGTAAGCTGCGGCACCAACCCTATCGAGGAAACGCAGCAAGTGCGGGATGCAAACGCCAATGTTTTTTTTGTCGGGCTCATGGGTGCCGGTAAGACGACCGTGGGCCGGGCAGTCGCGCGCCGGCTGGGGCGTCCGTTTTTCGACTCGGACCATGAGATCGAGGCACGCACCGGTGCGCGCATTCCCGTGATCTTCGAACTGGAAGGCGAAGCGGGCTTTCGCGAGCGCGAAGCCCAGATGATCGACGAACTGACTGCCCGCGAGGACATCGTACTGGCGACCGGAGGCGGCGCGGTGCTGCGGCCCGAGAACCGCGCGGCGCTCAAGGAACGCGGCTTCGTCGTCTATCTGCGCGCCAATCCACACGACCTGTGGCTGCGTACGCGGCGCGACAAGAACCGCCCGCTCCTGCAGACCGAAGATCCTAAAGCGCGGCTCGAAGCGCTCTATGAAGTCCGCGATCCGCTTTACCGCGAAATCGCCGACTTCGTGATCGAAACCGGCCGGCCTTCCGTCAACGGGCTCGTCAACATGGTGCTGATGCAGCTCGACATGGCCGGCGTCATCCGAATCCCGGCGCCCCCAGGGCGCGTCAGCGATAATGGCTAGCATGATTACTGTCAACGTCGAACTGGGCGAGCGCGCCTACCCCATCCATATCGGTGCCGGCCTGATCGGCCAGACGGCGCTGTTTGCGCCGCATATCGCAGGCAAGTCGGTGACGATCGTGACGAACACCGTCGTCGATCCGCTGTATGGCGACGCGCTGCGCACGGCGCTCGCGCCGCTCGGCAAGGACGTCCATACCGTCGTGCTGCCCGATGGCGAGGCGCACAAGAACTGGGAGACGCTCAACCAGATCTTCGACGCGCTCCTCACCTCGCGCGCCGACCGCAAGACGACGCTGATCGCGCTCGGCGGCGGCGTGACGGGCGACATGACCGGGTTTGCCGCTGCGTGCTACATGCGCGGCGTGCCGTTCATCCAGGTGCCGACCACGCTGCTTTCGCAGGTCGATTCGTCGGTGGGCGGCAAGACGGGGATCAATCACCCGCTCGGCAAAAACATGATCGGCGCCTTTTATCAGCCGCAGGCCGTGATCGCCGACATTGCCGCGCTGCGTACGCTCCCGGCGCGCGAGCTGGCGGCAGGTATCGCCGAAGTGATCAAGACAGGCGCGATTGCCGATGCCGAATTCTTCGAGTGGATCGAAACCCATGTCGATGCACTGAACCGGTGCGAACCAGAGGCGCTCGTTCACGCGGTGAAGCGCTCGTGCGAGATCAAGGCGTCGGTGGTGGCCGCCGATGAGCGCGAGGGCGGCCTGCGCGCCATTCTCAATTTCGGCCATACGTTCGGCCATGCGATCGAGGCGGGCCTCGGCTACGGCGAATGGCTGCACGGCGAAGCCGTCGGCTGCGGCATGGCGATGGCGGCGGACCTGTCGGTGCGGCTCGGTCATCTGGACGAAGCTTCGCGTGCGCGCCTCGTGCGCGTGATCGATGCGGCGAAGCTGCCCGTGCGAGCGCCCGCGCTGGGCGCTGCGCGTTATGTCGAACTGATGCAGGTCGACAAGAAGGCCGAGGGCGGCGCGATCAAGTTCATCCTGCTGAAACGGTTCGGCGACACGCTGATCACCCGCGCACCGGACGAAGCCGTTCAGGCCACACTCGCTGCCACGACGGTGGGCTGAGCGCCGCCGGTCTGCCCACTCTTGCGGAGAACCCTGGTGAGCGACACTCGCAACGACACTTCAAACGGCCCGGCGGACAGCGCGTACGCGTCGCGGGTCGCCATGCTGGAGGCAGGCCTTGCGCCGTACGCAGCGCGCGCGTCACAGTCGCGCGGACGGCGCTATCCCGAGCCGCCGCCCGCCGCGCGCAGCGAGTTCCAGCGTGATCGCGACCGCATCGTTCATTCCACGGCGTTTCGGCGGCTCGAATACAAGACCCAGGTGTTCGTGAACCATGAGGGCGATCTCTTTCGCACGCGGCTCACGCACAGCATCGAAGTTGCACAGATCGCCCGTTCGATTGCGCGCAACCTGCGCGTGAACGAGGATCTTGTCGAGGCGATCTCGCTTGCCCACGATCTCGGGCATACGCCGTTCGGCCATGCGGGGCAGGACGCGCTCAACGAATGCATGCGCGGCCACGGCGGCTTCGAACACAACCTGCAGAGCCTCGCTGTCGTCGACGAACTCGAAGAGCATTACGGCGCGTTCAACGGTCTGAACCTCTGCTTCGAGACGCGCGAGGGCATTCTCAAGCACTGCTCGCGCGAGAATGCGCGGCGGCTCGGCGATCTCGGCGAGCGTTTCCTGCACGGTCGTCAGCCGTCGATCGAGGCGCAGATCGCCAACATTGCCGACGAAGTCGCCTACAACAATCACGACGTCGACGACGGTCTGCGCTCGGGCCTGATCACGATCGAGCAACTGGCCGAAGTCGAGCTCTGGCAGACGCACTACGAGGCCGCGCGCGGCGACTACCCGCAAATCGAGGGACGCCGTCTGATCCACGAGACCGTGCGGCGCGTGATCAACACGCTGATCGTCGATCTCATCGAGCAGACGAGCCGCAATCTGGCCAGATACACACCGCAGTCGCTCGACGAGGTGCGCGCCGCGCCGCCGCTCGTCGCGCACAGCGAGGGCGTCGCGGTGCAGGCAACCGCGCTCAAGCGCTTCCTGTACGCAAACCTCTATCGCCACTATCGCGTGATGCGCATGGCGAACAAGGCGCAGCGCGTGGTGAAGGGGCTGTTCGAAGCGTTCTCCGACGATCCGCGCCTCTTGCCGCCCGATTACCAGTCGTCAGAAACAGAGGCGCAGCCGCGCCTGATCGCGCATTACATCGCCGGCATGACCGACCGGTATGCGCTGAAGGAGTATCGGCGGCTCTTCGTCGTCCCGGAGGAAGTCTGACGGCTTCCGATGTCGATTGATGCTGGCCGCTGGTGCTGTCAGATGAGGTCGTCAGACGCGGTCGTCAAATCCGGGAGCCCATGCGATGCCCATCCTATGAAACCCTGGCCGTATCCACGCGTTTGCGCGCACCGTGGCGGCGGTGCGCTCGCGCCTGAGAACACGCTCGCCGCCATGCGCACCGGCGCGCGACTCGGGCACAAGATGGTCGAGTTCGACGCGAAACTCTCCGCCGACGACATCGTCTTCCTCCTGCATGACGACACCGTCGATCGCACGACGAACGGGCACGGCGCGGCAGCGCGGCTGGGCTATGCCGAAATGTCGGCGCTCGACGCCGGAGGCTGGCGCGGTGCCGAATATGCGGGCGAGCGGATGCCGACGCTCGCGCAGATTGCTGAGTACTGCCGCGAGGCGGGACTCGCGGCGAATATCGAGATCAAGCCGTGCCCGCGGCGCGAGGTCGAGACAGGACGTGTCGTAGCGGCAGAGGCCGCGCGGCTGTGGGCGGGCGCGATGCCGCCGCCCTTGCTGTCGTCGTTTTCGTTCGAGGCGCTTGCGGTTGCGCGTGACGCCGCGCCGGACCTGCCGCGCGGTCTGCTGTTCGAGCAGGTGCCGGGCGACTGGCGCGAGCGGTGTCGCGACCTGGGTTGCGTCTCGCTGCACGCGAGCCACCGGCATCTGGATGAAGCGCTCGTTGCACGTATCAAGGCTGCGGGCCTGTACATCCTCGCCTACACGGTGAACGACCTCGAGCGTGCGCGGTGTCTCGCGCGTTGGGGCGTCGATACGATCTGCACGGACCGTATCGATCTGATCGGCCCGCACGCGCTCGACGATTGAATCGTCTGAATCGTCTGAATTGTCCGAACGGGCGACCCGTCAACCGTCCTGGCGGCCACGCGCGATCAACGCGCCCACGATCAACGCCAGGCCGCCCGCAATGGCAATCGACTGCCAGGGATTGCGATGCACGTAGTCATCGGCGTGGCTGAGGGCTTCGTCGGCCCGCTCGCGCGCCGCGGTGCGCGCGACTTCCAGGCGTTCGCGCGCTGCATCGAGACGCTTGCGTACATCCTCGCGCAGCGCTGCGGCATCGGCCTGGGTGCCCTCGCCAAGTGTTGTTTCCAGCTCGGCGAGCAGGTCGCGCAGTTCGTCGGCGATGTCGGCCGCCGCATTGCGGCTGCGACGTGCGATGCGGCGGGCGTGACGGCCCGTCTTGCTCCAGGATTCCCCGATTGCATTTCGCGTATTTGGGAATGCGCTCATGAATCGCTCCGTTGTTGAAAACGCAGGGTCAATGACTGGCTGCGTCCATGCAAAAACTGGACGCGGGAGTTAGAAAGTATTGCGCAATTCCTGTACCCGACGCGCGAGCGTGCTCATACGGTCTGGTCGCGTGCGCGCGGCAGACAGCGTTCTTCGGCTTAGTGTGTAATTGGTGATTACGGGGACAGCACGGTTTTTCTCAGAGGCATAGAATCAGAGAAAACCTGCATGATTGTGGTGACAAACCGGCGGGAGGGCGGAGGCGCCTCCGCCGGGCGCCGTAAGTGCGGGGGCGGAGGGCTCGCGGATCAGGCGGCTGCTGAAGCAGCGGCGCCTAGAATGCGTAACCGACCTTGAGGTAGGTAACGATCGGGTTCAGGTGAATCTTGGCTTCGGAGCGGACATGGACGCCCGCGGTGTTGGTGGTGTCGAGGTTGGCGGTGACGTTGACCGGGATGTACGACAGCGAGAAGCCCGCGAACCAGTGCTTCGTGAAGTTGTAGTTGAAGCCCGCGCTAAAGACAGGTGCCCAGGAATTCGTTGTCGAAACGCTGGTTTGAACCCCCGGACCTGCCAGCCCGAGCGGAGCAAGCGGACGAGTGCCGATCAACCCGATGTTTTGCGTCAGGGTCTGGTTCGTGATGCTGTCGCCCGTGAACCAGACGTACGTGGCGCCGACGCCGAGATACGGACGGAACTTCGAGTCGGCCTTGTTGAAGTAGTACTTGAGCAGCACTGCCGGAGCCCACATGCGTGCCTCGCCGATCTTGCCGAGCGGGGAGAGCGAGCCGGAACCGGAGAGGTCGAATTTCGGCGGAATGCCGAGTTCGGCTTCGGCGGCGATGTTGTCGGTGATGAAGTAGCCGAGGCTCACTCCGGCCGTGTCGGCGTTGCCGACGCTGGCGCCGGTGCCGGGAATGGGTGAGTTGACGGGCCTGCCGCCAACGCTGTCGATTGTGAGCGGGTCACTGGAGTCCTGCGGTGCGAAATGGAACCACCCGGTCGTGACGTAAAGCGTGTGAGCTGATTGAGCGTGTGCTGCCGATACAGCGGCGAGCGCGGCGACACCTGCCAGCGCCTGTTTTAATTTCATTTAGGTTCTCCTCCATAAAAGGCCAGCACATTATGTACAAAAGGCTTCCATCAGACCATATGCGCCCACTAGAAGCATCTCCCTAAGCGCCGCGAGGTTTCCGCCGAAGCCGCACCACGGCGCGACGAGCGCCCATGCGGCCTGGCGGGTCTGCGGGTATTCACCAACGGACAAATGGAAAATCGAGCATGGCACGGCTTGCACGTCTTTATGTTCCTGATCAGCCGCAGCACGTGATCCTTCGCGGGCTCGACCAACAGCCTGCATTTGTCGATGAACAGGATTACGAGCTTTTCATCGACTGCCTGAAAGCGGCGGCGCGCGATCATCATCTGGCGGTTCACGCGTGGGTGTTAATGCCCGGCGCGGTGCAACTGCTCGTCACTCCATCCGACGAATCGAGTCTGCCGAAGGCAATGCAGGCGGTCGGGCGGCGCTACGTGGCGCACTTCAACCGGCGCTATGCGCGACGCGGCACGTTGTGGGAGGGCCGCTACCGCGCGACCGTCATCGAAGGCGAGCGCTATTTCCTGCTGGCGAGCCGCGTCGTCGAACTCGCGCCGGTGCGCAACCACCTCGTCGCGATCCCTGAGGACTACAGGTGGTCGAGCTACCGGCATCACATCGGGCTCACCGTCGACAGCCTCATCACCGACCACCGGCTCTACTGGGCACTCGGCAATACGCCGTTCGAGCGTCAGCGCGCCTATCGAGAGTTGTGCGAACAAACGCTCGACGAGCGCGAGACCTCCCAGCTGATGCAGGCGACCCTCAAGGGCTGGGTGCTCGGCAGCGATACCTATCGCGAATGGGCGTCCCGCTCGGCGAACCGGCGTGTGTCGCCGCTGCCGCGCGGGCGGCCGCGCAAGGTGCGCGAGGCGCCGCTGCCGGCCGCAGGCGCGCCGGCAGCCGCCGCGGCATCGCCGCAGCCTGGACAGCCGGGGGCGCATCATGTGCCGTCTTCGACCGGTCCGGGTTCGAGCGCATCGGGCGGTCACCCCGGCAGTGAAGCCGGGGCGCATCCAGGCGGACATCAGGGTGCGCATTCGGACGGTCCAACCGGCCAGTCGAGCGGAACGGCGGCTTCGGGTAGCGGCAGCACGACGAGTTCATCGCCCGCTCACGAGGAGCGAAAGCCGGGTGCCGGGCAGCACTGATCGGCTTCAGGATCAACGACTTACGCGAGGAACGGCATCTTCGGATGCCGTTTTCTTTGGCTTTATTTAAATATGTCCCCAATAAAATGGTGCACGCATGCACCATCTCGATAATCGGGGTTCGACCATGCGGTTTTATTTGCATGCCCTTGATTCGTCGCGTATATTCGCCTTTCGGCTCTCCTCGGCGCACGACGCGGGAAGCCCGCATCGCCCGCGCAACGCCGTACCGCGGTCACGCAAGCGGCGGGAAACTAAAAGACGGAATTAACGGCCAGCAATTGGCCATTCTTGGACGGTGTCCCCATGAACGATCACCAGCAGCGCGCCGCGGTGCCCGCCGCGCAAGGTCTCTATGACCCGCAGAACGAACACGACGCTTGCGGCGTCGGCTTCGTCGCCCACATCAAGGGCAAGAAGAGCCACGAAATCATTCAGCAAGGGCTGAAGATTCTCGAAAACCTCGACCATCGGGGCGCCGTCGGCGCCGATCCGCTCATGGGCGACGGCGCGGGCATCCTGATCCAGATTCCGGACGCCTTCTATCGCGAAGAGATGGCCAAGCAAGGCGTGACGCTGCCGCCGTCTGGCGAATATGGCGTCGGCATGATCTTCCTGCCGAAGGAACACGCTTCGCGCCTCGCGTGCGAACAGGAACTCGAGCGCACGGTGCGCGCCGAAGGCCAGGTGGTGCTCGGCTGGCGCGACGTGCCGGTCGACCATGCGATGCCGATCTCGCCCACCGTCAAGGCGAGCGAGCCGCTGATCCGCCAGATCTTCATCGGCCGCGGCAAGGACGTGATGGTCACGGACGCGCTCGAGCGCAAGCTCTATGTGATCCGCAAGACCGCGAGCCACCGCATCCAGGCGCTCAAGCTCAAGCACGGCAAGGAATACTTCGTGCCGTCGTGCTCGGCGCGCACGGTCGTCTACAAGGGCCTGCTGCTGGCGGGCCAGGTCGGCGTGTACTACCGCGACCTGCAAGACGAGCGCGTCGTCTCGGCGCTGGCGCTCGTGCACCAGCGCTTCTCGACGAACACGTTCCCGGCGTGGGAACTCGCCCACCCGTACCGCATGATTGCCCACAACGGCGAAATCAACACCGTGAAGGGCAACGTGAACTGGCTGAACGCGCGGACCGGCGCGATTGCCTCGCACGTCCTCGGCGACGATCTGCCGAAGCTCTGGCCGCTGATCTATCCGGGCCAGTCGGACACGGCATCGTTCGACAACTGCCTCGAACTGCTCGTGATGGCGGGCTATCCGCTCGTGCACGCGGTCATGATGATGATTCCCGAAGCGTGGGAGCAACACACGCTGATGGACGAGAACCGCCGCGCGTTCTACGAATACCACGCCGCGATGATGGAGCCGTGGGACGGCCCTGCCGCGATTGCCTTCACGGACGGCCGTCAGATCGGCGCGACGCTCGACCGTAACGGCCTGCGTCCGGCGCGCTACATCGTCACCGACGACGAACTCGTCATCATGGCGTCCGAAGCGGGCACGCTGCCGATCCCCGAATCGAAGATCGTCAAGAAGTGGCGTCTGCAGCCGGGCAAGATGTTCCTGATCGACATGGAGCACGGCCGCATCATCGACGACAAGGAACTCAAGGACAACCTGGCAAACGCCAAGCCGTACAAGAGCTGGATCGACGCCGTGCGCATCAAGCTCGACGAGATCGAGCCGAAGGCCGAAGACGTCGCGACCGCGCGCGCCGAAGCCACGCTGCTCGACCGTCAGCAGGCGTTCGCCTATTCGCAGGAAGACATCAAGTTCCTGCTGGCGCCGATGGCGATGGCCGGTGAAGAGGCGATCGGCTCGATGGGCAACGACTCGCCGCTGGCGGTCATGTCCAACAAGAACAAGACGCTCTATCACTACTTCAAGCAGCTCTTCGCGCAGGTCACGAACCCGCCGATCGACCCGATCCGCGAGAACATGGTGATGTCGCTCGTGTCGTTCATCGGCCCGAAGCCGAATCTGCTCGACACCAACAACATCAACCCGCCGATGCGTCTCGAAGTGTCGCAGCCGGTGCTCGACTTCAAGGACATCGCGAAGATCCGTGCGATCGAGCAGTACACGGGCGGCAAGTTCAGCTCCTACGAACTGAACATCTGCTATCCGGTCGCCTGGGGCAAGGAAGGCATCGAAGCGCGTCTCGCCTCGCTGTGCGCGGAAGCCGTCGATGCGGTCAAGCTCGGCTACAACATCCTGATCGTCTCGGACCGCCGCACCGACCGCGACAACGTCGCGATCCCGGCGCTGCTCGCCACCTCGGCGATCCACACGCACCTCGTGTCGCAAGGCCTGCGCACGAGCACGGGTCTGGTTGTGGAAACGGGCTCGGCGCGCGAGACGCACCACTTCGCGCTGCTCGCGGGCTACGGTGCCGAAGCCGTGCACCCGTACCTCGCGATGGAAACGCTCGCGCAGCTGGCCAGCAGCCTGAAGGGCGACCTGTCGCCGGAGAAGGCGGTCTACAACTTCACGAAGGCGGTCGGCAAGGGCCTGCAGAAGGTCATGTCGAAGATGGGCATCTCGACGTACATGTCGTACACGGGCGCGCAGATCTTCGAAGCGATCGGCCTCGCGGAAGACCTCGTCGGCAAGTACTTCAAGGGCACGGCGTCGAAGGTCGGCGGCATCGGTCTCTTCGAAGTCGCGGACGAAGCGATTCGCCTGCATCGCGACGCTTACGGCGGCAGCCCGGTCCTCGCGAACATGCTCGACGCGGGCGGCGAGTACGCCTACCGCGTGCGCGGCGAAGACCACATGTGGACGCCGGATGCTATCGCCAAGCTCCAGCACTCGGCGCGCAGCAACTCGTACCAGACGTACAAGGAATACGCGCACCTCATCAACGACCAGACGAAGCGTCACATGACGTTCCGCGGCCTGTTCGAGTTCCGCATCGATCCGATGCGCGCGATCGCCATCGACGACGTCGAACCGGCGAAGGAAATCGTCAAGCGCTTCGCCACCGGCGCGATGTCGCTCGGCTCGATTTCGACCGAAGCGCACGCCACGCTTGCCATCGCGATGAACCGCATCGGCGGCAAGTCGAACACGGGCGAGGGCGGCGAAGACGAGAACCGCTATCGCAACGAACTGCGCGGCATTCCGATCAAGGAAGGCGACACGCTGCAATCCGTGATCGGCAAGGAAGTCGTGAAGGACATCGCGCTCAAGGACGGCGATTCGCTGCGCTCGAAGATCAAGCAGGTCGCGTCGGGCCGCTTCGGCGTGACGGCGGAGTACCTCGCGTCGGCGGACCAGATCCAGATCAAGATGGCGCAGGGCGCGAAGCCGGGCGAAGGCGGCCAGCTGCCGGGCCACAAGGTTTCGGAGTACATCGGCAAGCTGCGTTACTCGGTGCCGGGCGTGGGCCTCATCTCGCCGCCGCCGCACCACGACATCTACTCGATCGAAGACCTCGCGCAGCTCATTCACGATCTGAAGAACGTGAACCCGACGTCGTCGATCTCGGTGAAGCTCGTGTCGGAAGTCGGCGTGGGCACGGTGGCCGCGGGCGTCGCAAAGGCGAAGGCCGATCACGTCGTGATCGCCGGTCATGACGGCGGCACGGGCGCGTCGCCGCTCTCGTCGATCAAGCACGCCGGCACGCCGTGGGAACTCGGCCTCGCCGAAACCCAGCAGACGCTCGTGCTCAACCGGCTTCGCGGCCGCATTCGCGTGCAGGCCGACGGCCAGATGAAGACGGGCCGCGACGTCGCCATCGCCGCGCTGCTCGGCGCCGACGAATTCGGCTTCGCGACGGCGCCGCTCGTCGTCGAAGGCTGCATCATGATGCGCAAGTGCCACCTGAACACCTGCCCGGTCGGCGTTGCGACGCAAGATCCGGTGCTGCGCGCGAAGTTCTCGGGCCAGCCCGAGCACGTCGTCAACTTCTTCTTCTTCGTGGCCGAAGAAGTGCGCGAAATCATGGCGCAGCTCGGCATCCGCAAGTTCGACGACCTCATCGGCCGTGCGGACCTGCTCGACACGCGCCGCGGCATCGAGCACTGGAAGGCGAAGGGCCTCGACTTCTCGCGCGTGTTCTACCAGCCGCAAGTGAGCGCCGAAGTCGCGCGTCTGCACGTCGAGTCGCAGGATCACGGCCTTTCGCGCGCGCTCGACCATACGCTGATCGAAAAGGCGCGGGCCGCAATCGAAAACGGCGAGCACGTCTCGTTCATTCAGCCGGTGCGCAACGTGAACCGCACGGTCGGCGCGATGCTCTCGGGCATGGTCGCGAAGAAGTACGGCCACGACGGCCTCGCCGACGATTCGATCCACATCCAGTTCAAGGGCACGGCGGGCCAGAGCTTCGGCGCATTCCTCGCGAAGGGCATCACGCTGGACCTCGTCGGCGACGGCAACGACTACGTCGGCAAGGGCCTCTCGGGCGGGCGCATCATCATCCGTCCGACCAACGATTTCCGCGGCAAGTCCGAAGAAAACATCATCTGCGGCAACACGGTGATGTACGGCGCGATCGAGGGTGAAGCCTTCCTGCGCGGCGTCGCGGGCGAGCGCTTCTGCGTGCGCAACTCGGGCGCGACGGCGGTGGTCGAGGGCACGGGCGATCACGGTTGCGAGTACATGACGGGCGGCACGGTCGTCGTGCTCGGCGAGACGGGCCGCAACTTCGCGGCCGGCATGTCGGGCGGCGTCGCATTCGTGTACGACCCGGACGGCGCGTTCGCAGGCAAGTGCAACCGCTCGATGGTTACGCTCGATCCGGTGCTGCAGCAAGCCGAGCAGGAGCGCACCGTGGATCGCGCGCTGTGGCACACGGGCCAGACCGACGAGACGCTGCTCAAGGGGCTCGTCGAGCGTCACTTCCAGTTCACCGGCTCGCCGCGTGCGAAGGTGCTGCTGGAAAACTGGGACGCGTCGCGCCGGCACTTCGTGAAGGTGTTCCCGACGGAATACAAGCGCGCACTGGCCGAGATCGGCGCGAAGAAGGCGAACCAGGAAGTGCTCGCCGCCTGACGGCACGACGTAAAGACGAAGGGGCGCCCGCCGCGCAGCGCATGCGGTGCATGAAGCGCGCAAAGCGTATGAAGCGCGGGCGCCGATCCCCTCACCGAATTCATGGATAGACGAGAGCCAAATGGGTAAGGTAACCGGTTTTCTCGAGTACGAGCGCCAGCATGAGGCGTACGAAGCACCGCTGACGCGGGTGAAGCACTACAAGGAGTTCGTGGCCGCGCTGTCAGACGCGGATGCGAAGATCCAGGGCGCGCGTTGCATGGACTGCGGCATTCCGTTTTGCAACAACGGCTGCCCGGTCAACAACATCATCCCGGACTTCAACGACCTGGTGTACCGCCAGGACTGGAAGTCGGCGATCGAAGTGCTGCACTCGACCAACAACTTCCCCGAGTTCACGGGCCGCATCTGCCCGGCGCCGTGCGAAGCGGCGTGCACGCTCAACATCAACAAGGAGCCGGTCGGCATCAAGTCGATCGAGCACGCGATCATCGATAAAGCGTGGGCCGAAGGCTGGGTCACGACGCAGATCGCGAAGCACAAGACCGGCAAGAAGGTTGCCGTCGTCGGCTCGGGCCCCGCGGGCCTCGCCGCCGCGCAGCAACTCGCGCGCGCCGGGCACGACGTGACGGTGTTCGAAAAGAACGACCGCATCGGCGGCCTGCTGCGCTACGGCATCCCCGATTTCAAGCTGGAGAAGTGGCAGATCGACCGCCGCATGCGCCAGATGGAAGCCGAGGGCGTGACGTTCCGCACCAACGTCTTCGTCGGCAAGGGCGAGCTGCCCGCATACATCGGCAACACGGCGCGCGAAACCATCACGCCGGACGAACTGAAGGAACAGTTCGACGCCGTGGTGATCGCAGGCGGCGCGGAAACGCCGCGCGATCTGCCGGTGCCGGGCCGTGAGCTGCAGGGCGTTCACTACGCGATGGATTTCCTGCCGCAGCAGAACAAGGTCAACGCGGGCGACAAGCTCCCCGGCCAGCTTTTGGCGAAGGGCAAGCACGTCGTCGTGATCGGCGGCGGCGACACGGGCTCCGACTGCGTCGGCACCTCGAACCGCCACGGCGCGAAGAGCGTGACGCAGTTCGAACTGCTGCCGCAACCGCCCGAGGCGGAAAACAAGCCGCTCGTGTGGCCGTACTGGCCGGTCAAGCTGCGCACCTCGTCGTCGCACGAGGAAGGCTGCCAGCGCGACTGGTCGGTCGCGACGAAGCGCTTCGAGGGCAAGAACGGCAAGGTCGAGAAGCTGGTCGCCGCGCGCGTCGAGTGGAAGGACGGCAAGATGGTCGAAGTGCCGGATTCGGAGTTCGAAATGAAGGCCGACCTCGTGCTGCTCGCAATGGGCTTCACGCAGCCGGTGTCGCAGGTGCTCGCAGCGTTCGGCGTCGACAAGGACCCGCGCGGCAACGTGCGCGCCTCGACTGAAGGCGAGAAGGCCTACTACACGTCCGTCGACAAGGTGTTCACCGCGGGCGACATGCGCCGTGGCCAGTCGCTCGTCGTCTGGGCGATTCGTGAAGGCCGTCAGTGCGCGCGTTCGGTCGACGCGTTCCTGATGGGCAGCTCGGAGTTGCCGCGTTAATTTGTCTGTTGGCGTGACGTCCGCGTGACGAATACGAGCCGTACCACGAAGCCGGGCACTTGAGAAAGTGGCCCGGCTTCTTCGTTTACGCGCCCGATCCGGATGCCCGGCAAGCGCTGCGCACGGCATGCTTCGCCAGCCATTGCCCGCCGACGCGCTACCATGAAGCGAACTGCGCCCGAACTGCGCGACCGATCCCGCTCCGACCATGTCAGAAGCCTCGAACAGCGATCCGTGGAAGCGCTGCTTCATCGCTCTCACGCCCGACGCGCCTTCGCGCGACGCACTCGCCGTGCTCGCGGTTCCGCCCAATTCGCGGCGCGTGCCGTACGTGCAATTGCACCTGACGGTCGCGTTCATCGGGATGCTGGGAAAAGAGCAGGGCGAAACGCTGGCGCGCCGCCTGCAGGAGCACGCCGTGTCGATTCCGCCCGCGCCGGTCGCGAAGATCGAGTGCTGGCCGAACTGTGTGCGTCCACATTTGATGGTCGCCGTGCTGGCGATGTCCGATGCGTTCGTCGCGCTCGACTGGCGCGTGCGCTCTTTGATGTTCGACGTGGGTTTGCCGCTCGACGCCCGCGCGTTCCGCCCGCACGTCACGATTGCGCGCTTTACGCGCGACGCGACGTCGGCGACGCTCGCGTGCGATGCGCAGGCGCTGCCGCCGCTGCGCTTCACGTCTCTCGTGCTGTATTCGAGTACGCTCGCCCGCCAGGGCGCGCGCTACGAAGCGCTGGCGAGCGTGGCGCTCGCCAGCGCGTGAACCCGTCCATCGCGTTCACCCTTACGCGGCGATCCGCTCTTCGGGCATGCGCGCGATGTCGAGTGTCTCGTCGTGGAAGGAAGCCAGCGACTCGCGATGCGCGACGCTCACGATGGCCGCTTTCGGCAGGCGATCGTTGAAGAGCTTGTAGAGGCGGCTTTCGTTGTCGGGGTCGAGCGCGCTCGTCGCTTCGTCGAGGAACAGATAGTCGGGCTTGTGCAGCAGCACGCGCGCGCCCGCAAGCCGCTGCTGCTCGCCCGGCGAGAGCACGCGCGTCCAGTGCGCCGATTCGCCCAGCCGGTCCACGTAAGCTTCCAGACGACAGGCGCGCAATGCTTCGCGGCAGTCGTCGTCGCTATAGGTGTCGGGGGCGGAAGGATACGTGAGCGCCGCCTTGAGCGTGCCGATCGGCAGATAGCTCTGCTGCGGGATGAACATCATGCGCGCGTCGACGGGCGCGTCGATCGAGCCCTCGCCGAACGGCCAGAGGCCCGCGAGCGCGCGCATCAGCGTGCTCTTGCCCGCACCCGACGGGCCGCGCACGAGCCAGCGCGAGCCCGGCTTGATGGCGACGTCGCGCACTTCGGAGAGCGTCTCGCCGTTGGGCAGCGCGAGCTTCAGGTTGCCGGTGGAGAGCGCGTTGGCGTCGACGAAATGCAGATTGATGCCGCCGTGCTCGGTAGCGGGCGAGACGGTTTCCTTCAGGCGCGGCGAGTGGACCACGCGCCCGAATTCACGCAGACGGTTGACCGTAGCGCGCCATTCGACCAGCGTCGAATAACTGTTGATGAACCACGAGAACGAATCGCTGACGGTGCCGAATGCGCCGGCGATCTGCGTCACCACGCCGAACTCGATCGCACCGGCGAAATAACGGGGCGCAGCGACGACGAGCGGAAAGATGCCCGATACCTGGCCGTAGAAGGCCTGCACGAAAATGAGCCGCCGCGTGTACTTCATGACCAGCCACCAGTTATCGCGGATGTGCTGGAACAGGCCTTGCGCGTTCTTTCGCTCGATATCCATGCCGTGGTACAGCGCAATTTGCTCGGCGTTTTCACGCAGGCGAATGAGACCGAAGCGGAAATCGGCTTCGACGCGCTGTTGCTGGTAGTTGATCGACACGAGCGGGTGATTCACCTTGTGCACGATAAACGAGCCGACGGCTGCGTAGATCGCGGCGATCCAGACCATGTAGCCCGGAATGCTGACCGGATGCCCGCCCAGCGTGAAAGAAACCGCGCCCGAAACGGTCCACAGGATCGTGATGAACGAGAAAAGCGTGACGACCGTGGAAAAAAGATCCAGCGTGAGCGAAAGCGTGGTTGTCGCGAAGGATTGCAGATCGTCGCTGATCCGCTGGTCGGGGTTGTCGGTGAGGCGGTCTCGCTCGATGCGGTAAAAGGTGCCTTCGCCGAGCCAGTCGCCGAGAAAACGCGTGGTGAGCCACTGACGCCACCGGAAGCTGAGCATCTGGGTCAGATAACGTTTGTAGACGGCAAGAATGATGTAAGCGAACGCGAGGCCGGTGAAGACGAGCAGCAGATGCCAGAACTGTTTGGCCTGTTTGGCTTGCAGCGCGTTGAAGAAATCGCGGTTCCAGAAGTTGAGCCGGACGTTGATCCACACGATGAGCAGATTCATCACGATGATCGCGACGAGCAGGCCCCAGGCGATCAAGCGTTCCTCGGACACCCAATAGGGCTTGATCAGGCGCCAGGCCGAGATCCGCTCATCCTGATCCGGCGTGTCGCGGGGAGAAAGGTTGGTCATGTATGTCCCGATGGGTGGTCCGGCCAGCAGCCGGTATGGGCCAGGCGTGCAGCGAGGCGCGCGGTGCAGCGATTCTGTCGGGGCGCGCTTAAGCGGGGCTTAATCGGAGATCGATTGCGAAGCTCATTGTCCCACTGGCACCGAGCGCCTGACGTATCGCGCTGTCAGAAGGCATTGTGCCAGAGCGCGTGCGCAGATCACCGTGCGCGCTTGCACCAATCGCGCGCCGAAGGCCACGCCCGTCAGAGTTTGCTGGGCTCGCGGCTTTTATGGTCTAATGGCCGCTGACGAAACAGGGGTGCTTTGCTGGCATGTCGCAGCGAGGCTGAGAGAGACCCTTTGCACCCGATCCGGGTAATACCGGCGAGGGAAGTTTCTGGAAGATCTAGCTGGAACCCCATCCAGCTCTCCGCCGGGCAAGCGCGGGACCAGCGTCCCATCTGTGCATCGCCTGTCCGGCCGGCCTTGCCAGCCGGTTTCGTCCTTGGGTACGTCTGTTGTTACCGTACGGAAAGGATGCGATGACCGCTTATTTCTCGATTCAATCAACCCGTCCTGCGTGCTTCGGCGTGTGCTCCGGCGCGCCGTGCAGCCTTGCGTTCG
This sequence comes from Paraburkholderia sp., assembly GCF_004298475.1. Classification (GTDB taxonomy): domain Bacteria; phylum Pseudomonadota; class Gammaproteobacteria; order Burkholderiales; family Burkholderiaceae; genus Paraburkholderia; species Paraburkholderia denitrificans. Next base: position 52,568 of record NZ_SCRP01000016.1, read on the forward strand.
CGCGTGTCGGATCGTCCATCAGGGCGCCGTCATGAACGGCGCTCGATCCCCCTCATCGATGCCCGATTTCGCCGTCCTCGGCGGCGGCCTGTGCGGGCGTCTCGTCGCGTGGCGCCTCGCGGGCGCGGGCCATCGCGTCGCGCTCTACGAGCGCGGCGGCGCCGACGGTTCCAACTCGGCGGCCTGGGTCGCAGCCGCGATGCTCGCGCCGCTCGCGGAATCTGCCGTCGCCGAGCTGCTCGTCACCGAGCTGGGCGTCGCATCGCTCGAAACCTGGCCGCGCATTCTTGCGGAACTGCCCGAGCCGGTCTTCTTCCAGCGCAACGGCACGCTCATCGTCTGGCATCGCGCCGACCGCACCGAAGCTCCGCTTTTCGAGCGCCACATGCGTGCGAACGCGCCGCACTGGCTCGCCGACGAGCGCTTCATCGCGCTCGCGGGCGAGCAGCTCGACGCGGCGGAGCCCGCACTCGCCGGACGCTTCGGGCGCGGCTGGCTGCTGGCGGGCGACGGCCAGCTCGACAACCGCCAGGCGCTGCGCGCGCTGGCGGCGGGGCTTGCGCAGCGGGGCGTCGAAACGCACTGGAACACCGCAGTCGACGACGCCGATCCGCCGCGCGCACGCGTGACCATCGACACGCGCGGGCTGGGCGCGAAACCCGCGCTGCCCGCGTTACGCGGCATTCGCGGCGAGGTCGTGCGCGTTCACGCGCCCGGCATCGGGCTGACGCGGCCGGTGCGCCTGCTGCATCCGCGTTACCCGATCTATGTCGCGCCGAAGCAGAACGATGTCTACGTGATCGGCGCGACCGAGATCGAGGGCGAGGACCTGTCGCCGATGAGCGTGCGCTCCGCGCTCGAACTGCTGAGCGCTGCCTATACCGTGCATCCGGCGTTCGGCGAGGCGCGCATTCTCGAACTCAACACGCAGTGCCGGCCGACCTTGCCCGATCACCTTCCCGCGCTGGTCTGGGACGGCGCGCGGACGTTGCGCGTGAACGGGCTCTACCGGCACGGCTTCATGATTGCGCCCGAAGTGGCCGACGAGGCGGTGCGGTGCGCGCAGGCGCTCATCGAGGGCCGCATTGCCGATGCCGATGCGTTCGAGGCACTGCGCCGCGAATCGCGCTGGAGTGCGATGCTGCACGCGCACGGCGCGGGCGAGCCCGATTGAGCCCGATTGATCCCGCATCGTCGGAGTCGGAAATACATTCAGCAATACACATTGAACAGAATCGACATGGACATAGACGTCAACCAGCAGCGGCTCACGCTGCCCGAAGGCGCGACGGTAGCCGACGCGCTCGCCGCGTACGGTGCGCGCCCGCCCTTTGCCGTGGCGGTCAACTGCGACTTCGTCCCGCGCGCGCAGCATGCCGTGCGCACGCTCCAGGCGGGCGACCGGCTCGACGTCGTGAGCCCGGTCGCGGGCGGCTGACCGGGCGCCGAACATATCGAAGCACATCCCGATACATCCAATAAATCAGACTCCAGGAATCCCATCTCCATGACCACCACTCTTCCGACCGACAAAGCGCTCACGCTGTACGGCGAAACCTTTGCAAGCCGCGTGCTGCTCGGCACGTCGCGCTATCCGTCGCTGCAGTCGCTCTCCGATTCGATCGATGCTGCGCGCCCCGGCATGGTCACCATCGCGCTGCGCCGCCAGTTGGCCAACGGCGCGACCACCAACGGCTTCTTCGATCTGCTCAAGCGCCACGGCGTGCCGCTCCTGCCGAATACGGCGGGCTGCTATACCGTCGACGAGGCGGTGACCACCGCGCACATGGCGCGCGAAATCTTCGAAACCGACTGGATCAAGCTCGAAGTGATCGGCGACGATTACACGCTGCAGCCCGATATGGTCGCCTCGATCGAAGCGGCCTCGCGGCTCGTCCGTGACGGCTTCAAGGTGCTGCCGTATTGCACCGAAGACCTCGTGATGGGCCGCCGCCTGCTCGATGCGGGCTGCGAGGCGCTGATGCCGTGGGGCGCGCCGATCGGCACCGGCAAGGGCGTGATCAATCCGTACGGTCTGCGCGTGCTGCGCGAGCGCCTGCCGGATGTGCCGCTCATCGTCGATGCGGGGCTCGGCGTGCCGTCGCATGCGGCGCAGGTGATGGAGTGGGGTTTCGACGGCGTGCTGCTCAACACGGCGGTGTCGCAGGCCACGCATCCCGACGCGATGGCGCGCGCGTTCGCGCTCGGCGTCGAGGCGGGCCGCGCCGCGTATCTCGCCGGGCCGATGGCCGAGCGCGAGGCGGCGGTTGCGAGTACGCCGGTCGTCGGCATGCCGTTCTGGAACCAGGACGGAGGCAAGTGATGACCGAAACCTTGCGACTGCAGGCGCGCGAACTCTTCTGGCCGCCCGCCGACGGCCTGACGGCCACGACCGAGCGCATCCGTTCGCGCCTCGGCGACTGGCCGCCCACCCACGCGCCGTGGCGCATCTGCCTGACGCCGCCCAACTCGCCGCCGGACGCGCCGAACGGCGGCGATCTGATCGTCGTGACCGACGCCGCGCCGCACCTGGCGAACATCGCGCGCTGGATGCTCGACGGCGCGGGCGTGATCGAAGCCGCACCTGGCCGTGCGACGCTGCATCTCGGCGGCGAGCGCTATCCGCTCGAAGGCGAACTCGCCGAAGACTGGATCCCCGCGCTGGCGGCGTTCCTCGACTGCGGTTTCGATCCGCACGATGCGCTCGTGCTGGCGCTCGCCTGGCGTGACGGCGACGAAGCGCGCGAAGATGCCTGGCCCGTCGACTTCTCGCGCTTTCCGCGCGTGCCGGGGTTGCCCGACGCGCCGGCGCAGCCTTTTGCGCCGTGCCCCGAAAGGCTCGGCATCTATCCGGTGCTGCCGACGGCCGACTGGGTCGAACGCGTGCTCGACTACGGCGCGAGGACCGTCCAATTGCGCAGCAAGCAGCCGAAGTCGCCGGAATTGATGCGTGAAATAGAACGCTGTGTCGCGGCAGGGCGCAAGCATGCCGATGCCCGCGTGTTCATCAACGACCACTGGCGCGAGGCGCTGGCGGCAGGCGCCTATGGCGTGCACCTCGGCCAGGAGGATCTGCGCGATGCGGATCTCGGCGCGCTGGCGGCGGCGGGCGTGCGCCTCGGCCTGTCGACGCACGGTTACTACGAAATGCTGATCGCGATGCATTTCCGCCCGAGCTACGTCGCGCTCGGCGCGGTATTCCCCACGACGACCAAGGTCATGCCGACCGCGCCGCAGGGCCTCGCGCGCCTTGTGCGCTACGTGAAGCTGCTGAACGGCGTTGCGCCGCTGGTGGCGATCGGCGGCATCGACGGCGCGGTGCTGCCGCAGGTGCTCGCGACGGGGGTGGGCAGCGCGGCGGTTGTGCGTGCCGTCACCGAGGCGGCCGATCCGGCTGTGGCGGTCGCTGCGCTGCAAAACGCGTTTACGCAATAATGCCCCTTCGACCGGACGGCGGAGCCGCACTTATATGCGCCGCTGGTCAAGGGGGCCGGTGTGTGTTGTTTTGTGGTGACCGGCCGACGTTCGGGACGGGGCGCATCACGGCATTTTTTGAATGATGGCCCTATAATCCCGCCTTCGTGTAAATGCATTGTCAGCCTACGTGCCATCATCCTCTGAGACCCTGTTGGAGCTGCGCGACGTCGATTTCGGCTATGGCGACCGGCTCGTCCTGTCCGGCCTGAACATGCGCTTTGGGCGCGGCCAGGTGGTGGCGGTCATGGGTGGCTCGGGCGGCGGCAAGACCACGGTGCTGCGCCTGATCGGCGGCCTCGTGCGCGCACAGCGCGGCCAGGTGCTGTTCCATGGCGAGGATGTCGGCGCACAGTCGCGCGAAGGCCTTTACGTGCTGCGCCGCAAGATGGGCATGCTGTTCCAGTTCGGCGCGCTCTTCACCGACATGTCCGTGTTCGAAAACGTCGCCTTTGCGCTGCGCGAGCACACCGATCTCCCCGAAGAACTGATTCGCGACCTCGTGCTCATGAAGCTCAACGCGGTCGGGCTGCGCGGCGCACGCGACCTCGCGCCCTCGGAGATCTCGGGCGGCATGGCGCGGCGCGTCGCGCTCGCGCGCGCCATCGCGCTCGACCCGGAACTCATGATGTACGACGAGCCCTTCGCGGGGCTCGATCCGATTTCGCTCGGCATCACGGCCAATCTGATCCGCACGCTCAACGACGCGCTCGGCGCGACGTCCATCCTCGTCTCGCACGACGTGCCCGAGTCGTTCGCCATCGCCGATTACGTCTACTTCCTCGCCAACGGCAAGGTGCATGCACAGGGCACACCCGCCGAACTGCGCGCCTCGACCGACCCGACCGTGCGCCAGTTCATCGACGGCGCACCCGACGGTCCGTTCCATTTTCACTACCCGGCGAACGTGCCGCTTCCGGCGGACTTCGGCATTCGCGGAGATCGCACATGACCGGCGCAATCAGCCTGCTCGGGCGCACGGTGATCGAGACGATCACACGCGCGGGGCATGCGGCACGATTCTTCGTGCGCCTCGTGCTGGAATTTTTCCCGCTTCTGCGCCGCCCGCGCCTTGTCACGAAGCAGATCCACTTCGTCGGTAATTATTCGCTGTTGATCATTGCCGTCTCGGGGCTCTTCGTCGGTTTCGTGCTCGGCCTGCAGGGCTACTACACGCTGAACCGCTACGGGTCCGAGCAGGCGCTCGGCCTGCTCGTCGCGCTGTCGCTCGTGCGCGAACTCGGGCCGGTCGTCACGGCGCTCCTGTTCGCGGGGCGCGCGGGCACGTCGCTCACCGCCGAAATCGGCCTCATGAAGGCCGGCGAGCAGCTCACCGCCATGGAGATGATGGCCGTCGATCCGGTGCGCGTCGTGATCGCCCCGCGCATGTGGGCCGGCGTGGTCGCCATGCCGATCCTCGCAGCGATCTTCAGCGCGGTCGGCATCCTCGGCGGCTATGTGGTTGGCGTGGTGCTGATCGGCGTCGATGCAGGCGCGTTCTGGTCGCAGATGCAAGGCGGCGTGGACGTCTGGGCCGATGTGGGCAATGGCGTGGTCAAGAGCATCGTGTTCGGCTTCGCCGTGACGTTCACCGCGCTCTACCAGGGCTACGAGGCGAAGCCGACGCCCGAAGGCGTCTCGCGTGCGACCACGAAGACGGTCGTGTACGCGTCGCTCGCGGTGCTCGGCCTCGACTTCCTGCTCACTGCCCTGATGTTTAGCTAGGCCGGGCCGCAGGTCCGCTCGCCGCCGCAATGGATTCTGATTGGGATGACGATGAAAAAGAATGCTCTCGATTTCTGGGTCGGGCTGTTCGTGGTGCTGGGCTTCGTCGCGCTGCTGTTTCTCGCGCTGAAGGCCGGCAACATGAGCTCGCTGTCGTTCCAGTCGACTTACCCGGTAAAGCTCAAGTTCGACAACATCGGCAGCCTCAAGCCGCGCGCGCCGGTGCGCAGCGCGGGCGTGACGGTGGGCCGCGTCGCGTCGATCGGCTTCGACGCGAACACCTACCAGGCGCTGGTGACGATCAACATCGACCAGCAGTACCAGTTTCCGAAGGACACGTCCGCGAAGATCCTGACCGCCGGGTTGCTCGGCGAACAGTACATCGGCCTCGAGCCGGGCGGCGATTCCGAAATGCTCAAGGCGGGCGACACCATCGCGATGACGCAGTCCGCGATCGTGCTCGAAAATCTCATCGGCCAGTTCCTGTACAGCAAGGCGGCCGATTCGGGGGCAAACAAGCCGGCGGGCGGCGCAGGTGCTGCACCGGCACCGGCTTCGGCTCCCGCGGCAGCAGGCTCGGACACGGCTGGCAAGTAAGGGGGTAAAAATGACCACGATGCGCATGCGCGCCGCGGCAATAGGGGTTGCGGCAATGACGATGGCGGGTTGCGCGACAGTGCAGACGCCGTCGAAGGACGATCCGTGGGAAGGCTTCAACCGCACGGTCTTCACATTCAACGACAAGGTCGACCAATACGCGCTCAAGCCGGCCGCGAAGGGCTACGTGAAGGTGACGCCGCAGCCGGTGCGCACCAGCGTCACGAGCTTCTTCTCGAATATCGGCGACGTCTACAACGCGGCGAACAACCTGCTGCAGCTGAAGATCGCCGACGGCGTCTCGGACATCATGCGGGTCGTGATCAACACGGTCTTCGGCGTCGGCGGCCTGTTCGACGTGGCGACGCTCGCGAAGCTGCCCAAGCACAACCAGGATCTGGGTCTCACGCTCGGCCACTATGGCGTGCCGGCCGGTCCGTACCTCGTGCTGCCGCTGCTCGGGCCGAGCACGGTGCGCGACGGCATCGGCTCAGCGGGCAACTATTTCATCAACCCGCTCAGCTACGTCGATCCCGCAGCGCTCAGCTGGGGGCTGTACGGTCTGAACGTCGTCAGCACGCGGGCGAATCTGCTCGGCGCGAGCGAGCTGCTCGAAGGCGCCGCGATCGACAAGTATTCGTTCGTGCGCAATACCTACCTGCAGCGTCGCCAATATCTGCTGTCGGACGGCAAGGCGGGCGCATCGTCGTCGAATCTGCCGGACTACGGCGAAGCACCGCCGCCGAACTACGACCAGGGCGATCAGGGTGCGGCGGCTCCGGCTGGCGCCTCGGCGCCCGCGGTTCCCGCCGGCGGTCAGGCGCCGGGTGGAGCGCCGGGCGCCGCGGCTCCGGAAGGCGCCTCGGGCCCCGGCTCGACGACGGTTCCGGCCGATCAGATGATTCCGCCCGCGCGCTTCGGCTACCCGGCATTGCGCTTGCGCTGATGTATTGCCATGTATTGGCACACCGGCTGTGCGGCGTTGTCTGACGTAACAGCCGGAAACGCTTGTCGCACAATCGTCGCAGTTTAAGGCTGGAGCGCGCTTGAACTCGCGTGATATCGTTGGCTCCACCGGGGGCTTCCTCCCCAACTTGCAGGATTCGATATGAAAAAATTCTTTCTGTTTGCGCTTTTTGCAGCATTTTTTGCGACGGCCGGCGCGGCGTCGGCATCGGCCCAGGCGGTGGACACCAGCAATCCGGACGCGATGGTCAAGACCATCACGCAGCAGGTGATGGACCAGATCCGCGGCGACAAGTCGATCCAGTCGGGCGACATCACGAAGATCACGCAGCTTGTCGACCAGAAGATCCTGCCGTACATGGACTTCCGCCGCACGACGCAGCTCGCGATGGGCCGTAACTGGCGCACCGCGACGCCCGAGCAGCAGGCTCAGGTCATCGACCAGTTCAAGATGCTGCTGATTCGCACGTACTCGGGCGCGCTCGCTCAGGTGCGCGACCAGCAGATCCAGTACAAGCCGTTCCGCGCGAATCCGGACGATACCGATGTGGTCGTGCGTTCGACCGTGCTGAACAACGGCCAGACGATCGAGCTTGACTACCGCCTCTACAAGACGCCGCAGGGCTGGCGCGTGTACGACATCAACGTGCTCGGCGCATGGCTGATCCAGGCTTACCAGCAGCAGTTCCAGGAAAAGATCCAGCAGGGCGGCGTGGACGGACTGATCCAGTTCCTCACGCAGCGCAACCAGCAGCTCGCCGCAGGCAAGAACTCGTGAGCGCAAGTTTCGACGCGGGCGTCAATCTGACTCACGCGAGCGCCAACAGCGTGCTTTCGGCGGGCCTCGCGCGGATCGCGGCGGGCGCGACCGCCGTCGATTGCGCGCAACTCTCGCAGTTCGATTCGTCGGCGCTTGCCGTGCTGATCGCCTGGCAGCGCGCCGCGCGGGCGCGCGGCGCCGCGCTCGACGTCCTCAACCTCCCGCCCAAGCTCGCGAGCCTCGCGCAAGCTTACGGCGTCGATCCGCTCCTGAACGAGCGGCACTGACGCACGCGTGACGCGCGCGGCGGACCGCCGGCCACGGCAACACAGGGTCCGCCGCCGCTTTGCCTTTCGGGCCAGCCGGGCTGTCCGACTTTCGCCCCGGCCTTTCACCCCCGCCTTTTGCCCTATAATCAAACGTTTTTTGGGATTTGCCGCCGGGCGTTCGACGCTGCGGACGGCAACGCGATCACAACACAGGCTGTCCCCGAATTCCGGATTTTCCCCGCAGCATTGATGTACTTTTCGGCCGCACCGGCATGAGACGGGCGGCGCTCAAGTCATGCCAGCCATCGATTTTCGTAACGTCAAGAAGAGCTACAAGGCGCTTCAGGCGCTCAAAGGCGTCACTTTCACGGTCGAAGAAGGCGAGTTCTTCGGGCTGCTCGGCCCGAACGGCGCGGGCAAGACGACGCTCATCAGCATTCTTGCGGGACTCGCGCGCGCCGACGAAGGCTCGATCGACGTGCGCGGCCACGACGTGGTCCACGATTACCGCAACGCGCGCCGCAATCTCGGCGTCGTGCCGCAGGAACTCGTGTTCGATCCCTTCTTCACGGTTCGCGAGACGCTGCGCATCCAGTCCGGCTACTTCGGCTTGCGCAATAACGACGCGTGGATCGACGAGATCATGGCGAACCTCGATCTCACCGAAAAGGCGGACGTCAACATGCGTGCGCTCTCGGGCGGCATGAAGCGCCGCGTGCTGGTTGCGCAGGCGCTCGTGCACCGTCCGCCCGTGATCGTGCTCGACGAGCCGACTGCCGGCGTGGACGTCGAGCTGCGCCAGACGCTCTGGAAATTCATCTCGCGCCTGAACCGCGAGGGCCACACGATCGTGCTGACCACGCACTACCTGGAAGAAGCGCAGGCACTGTGCGACCGCATTGCGATGCTGCGTCGCGGCGAGGTGGTCGCGCTCGAGCGCACCTGCACGCTGTTGCGGCGCTTCGCGGGCATGCAGCTGTTCGTGCGTTTTTCCGCGGGCGTGCTGCCTGCCGAGCTGCGCGCGCTCGAAGTCGATCCGTCGAACGTCAACGCGCGCGAGCATCTGCTGCGTCTTGCGGGCTACGAAGACGTCGAGCGGATTCTCGCGCTGTGCCGCGAGAACGGCTGCACGCTCGATGAAATCGAAGTGCGCAAGGCCGATCTGGAGGATGTTTTCGTGCAGATGATGAGCGCGCCGGAAGCCATCGAGGGGCTCGCATGAGCGGTTATAGCGGTTTCGGCACGCTCTTCTACAAGGAAGTGCTGCGTTTCTGGAAGGTCGCCTTCCAGACCGTGCTCGCGCCGGTCGTCACAGCGCTCCTCTATCTGACGATCTTCGGGCACGCGCTCTCCGGCCGTGTCGAGGTTTATCCCGGCGTCACGTACACGAGCTTCCTGATTCCCGGCCTCGTGATGATGAGCGTGCTGCAGAACGCGTTTGCGAACAGTTCGTCGTCCCTGATCCAGTCGAAGATCACCGGCAACCTCGTGTTCGTTCTGCTGCCGCCGCTGGCCGCCCCGGAGATTTTCGCGGCTTACGTGCTGGCCTCGATCCTGCGCGGGCTCGCGGTCGGCGCGGGCGTATTCATCGTGACGATCTGGTTCGTGCCGCTCGGCTTCGCGGCACCGCTCTTCATCATCGTGTTCGCGGTGCTCGGCTCGGCCATTCTCGGCACGCTCGGCCTGATCGCGGGCATCTGGGCCGAAAAATTCGATCAGCTCGCCTCGTTCCAGAATTTTTTGATCATGCCGCTCACGTTCCTTTCGGGCGTGTTCTACTCGACGCATTCGCTGCCGCCCGTGTGGCGCGAAGTGTCGCGGCTCAACCCGTTTTTCTACATGATCGACGGCTTTCGCTACGGTTTCTTCGGCTTGTCCGATATCAACCCGTTCGTGAGCCTTACGATTGTTTTCGTCTTTTTCGTGGCGCTGGCCGCGCTCGCGATGCGCATGCTCGCGACCGGCTACAAGCTGCGCCACTGAACCACTTCGCACAGGAGCCTCTTTCCATGTCGCCGACTCCAGATCAGATCCAGCAATACATCGCCGCAGGCCTTCCGTGCGAGCACCTCGAAGTGAAGGGCGACGGCCAGCACTTCTACGCGACCATCGTCTCGGCCGCCTTCGAAGGCAAGCGCCCGATCCAGCGCCATCAGCTCGTCTACGCAGCGCTCGGCGAGCGCATGCGCGCGGAAGTGCACGCGCTCAGCATGAAAACGCTCACGCCCGCCGAATGGCAGAACGGTTAATCTGGAACATCAGTGCGAATCACCCAGGATACCCAGGATAAGGACGGCGCCGCCAGTGGCGCCGTTCACACGAAAGATGCGCCGCCGCGGGCTGGCCGCACCGATCAGGAAACCTCAGGCATGGACAAACTCGTCATCGTCGGCGGGCAGAAGCTCGCGGGGGAAGTGGCCGTTTCGGGTGCGAAGAATGCCGCGCTGCCGATTCTCTGCGCGGGTCTCCTGAGCGCGGAGCCGGTCCATCTCGACAACGTCCCCGATCTGCAGGACGTGCGCACGACGCTCAGGCTGCTCGGCCAGATGGGCGTGCGCACCGAGCAGTCGGGCAATCGCGTGCAGCTCGATGCCGCGAACGTGACGAACCTCGTCGCGCCGTACGAGCTCGTGAAGACCATGCGTGCGTCGATCCTCGTGCTCGGGCCGCTCGTCGCGCGCTTCGGCGAGGCGAAAGTGTCGCTGCCGGGCGGCTGCGCAATCGGCGCGCGCCCGGTCGACCAGCACATCAAGGGCCTGCAGGCGATGGGCGCCGAGATCAACATCGAGCACGGCTTCATCGAGGTGCGCGCGAAGCGCCTGAAGGGCGCGCGCATCGTCACCGACATGATCACGGTCACCGGCACGGAGAACCTGCTGATGGCCGCGGTGCTCGCCGATGGCGAGACGGTGATCGAAAACGCCGCGCGCGAGCCCGAAGTGGGCGACCTCGCGCATCTGCTCGTCGCGATGGGCGCGAAGATCGACGGCATCGGCACGGACCGTCTTGTGATCCAGGGCGTCGAGAAGCTGCACGGCGCGAAACACACGGTCATTCCCGACCGCATCGAGGCCGGCACGTTCCTGTGCGCCGTCGCGGCGGCGGGCGGCGACGTCACGCTGCGCCACGTGCGCGCACGCATCCTTGACGCCGTCACCGACAAGCTGCGCGAAGCGGGCGCGACGATCGAAGAGGGCGACGACTGGATGCGCGTGCGCATGAACGCGCGCGCGCGCGCCGTGAACGTGCGCACTTCCGAATATCCGGCATTCCCGACCGACATGCAGGCGCAGTTCATGGCGCTCAATGCGTTCGCGGACGGCACCTCGCAGGTCGTCGAAACGATCTTCGAGAACCGCTTCATGCACGTGCAGGAGCTGAACCGGCTCGGCGCGCGCATCACGATCGACGGCAACACCGCGCTCGTGACGGGCGTCGAGAAGCTGTCGGGCGCGAAGGTCATGGCGACCGATCTGCGCGCGTCGGCGAGTCTCGTGATCGCGGGGCTGTGCGCCGAGGGCGAGACGCTGATCGACCGCATCTATCACCTCGATCGCGGCTACGACCGCATGGAGGCGAAGCTCAACGCAATCGGCGCGAACGTGAAGCGCATCAAGGGGAACGCAGCATGAGCACGCCTACGACGCCGGCCGCAGCCGCGCCGCTCACGCTCGCGCTCTCGAAGGGCCGCATCTTCGAAGAGACGATGCCGCTCCTCGCCGCCGCGGGCGTACACGTGGCCGAAGATCCGGAGACCTCGCGCAAGCTGATTCTGCCGACCACCGATCCGAACCTGCGCGTCATCATCGTGCGCGCGTCCGACGTGCCCACCTACGTGGAATACGGCGCCGCCGATTTCGGCGTGGCGGGCAAGGACGTGCTGCTCGAACACGGCGGCAGCGGCCTGTACCAGCCGGTCGACCTCGACATCGCCCGTTGCCGCATGTCGGTCGCGGTGGCGGCGGGCTTCGACTACGCGAGCGCCGTGCGCCAGGGTGCGCGTCTGCGCGTCGCGACGAAGTACACGGAAACCGCGCGGCAGCACTTCGCGGCGAAGGGCGTGCACGTCGACCTCATCAAGCTGTACGGCTCGATGGAACTGGCGCCGCTCGTCGGCCTCGCCGATGCGATCGTCGACCTCGTCAGCTCGGGCAGCACGCTGCGCGCGAACAATCTGGTCGAAGTCGAGGAGATCATGCCGATCTCGTCGCGCCTCGTCGTCAACCAGGCGGCGCTCAAGCTGAAGCGCACCGCGCTGCGCCCGATCATCGACGCGTTCGAGCGCGCGTCGCACCGCGGCGAACAGGCTGCATAAGGCAAAAGCGCCGCCCGCGCGCGCATGCGTCACGCGCATAACCCGCGCACAACCGATACGGATGGATATCAGCATGGCAATCACGATTCGCAAACTCGATTCCAGCGCCGAAGGCTTCAAGAAGGCGCTGCACGCGGTGCTCGCGTTCGAGGCGAGCGAGGATGAAGCGATCGAGCGCGCGGTGGCGCAGATCCTCGCCGACGTGAAAGCGCGCGGCGATGCCGCCGTGCTCGAGTACACGAACCGCTTCGACCGTCTCGCTTCGGCGAGCGTCGCGGCGCTCGAGCTGCCGTTCAGCGAGCTCGAAGCGGCGCTGGAGAGCCTCGAGCCCAAGCAGCGCGCGGCGCTCGAAGCGGCGGCGGCGCGCGTGCGCGGCTACCACGAGAAGCAGCGCATCGAGTGCGGCTCGCATAGCTGGCAGTACACCGAATCCGATGGCACCGTGCTCGGCCAGAAAGTCACGCCGCTCGACCGCGTCGGGCTTTACGTGCCGGGCGGCAAGGCTGCGTATCCGTCGTCGGTGCTGATGAACGCGATTCCGGCGCGGGTTGCGGGCGTGCGCGAGATCGTCATGGTCGTGCCCACGCCGGACGGCGTGAAGAACCCGCTCGTGCTGGCTGCGGCGCTGCTCGGCGGCGTCGACCGCGTGTTCACGATCGGCGGCGCGCAGGCCGTGGCGGCGCTCGCCTACGGCACCGCCACGATCCCGGCCGTCGACAAGATCTGCGGCCCCGGCAACGCCTATGTCGCGTCGGCCAAGCGCCGCGTGTTCGGCACGGTCGGCATCGACATGATCGCGGGGCCGTCGGAAATTCTCGTGCTGTGCGACGGCACGACCGATCCGCGCTGGGTTGCGATGGATCTGTTCTCGCAGGCCGAGCACGACGAACTCGCGCAGTCGATCCTGCTGTGCCCGGACGAGGCGTTCATCAAGCGCGTGGAAGACGCAATCGACGAGCTGCTGCCCGCGATGCCGCGCGCCGACGTGATCGCCACGTCGCTCACGAACCGCGGCGCGCTCGTGAAGGTGCGCGACATGGCGGAAGCCTGTGCGATTGCGAACGAGATCGCGCCGGAGCACCTCGAAATCTCGGCGCTGGAGCCGCAGAAGTGGGGGACCGAGATCCGCCATGCAGGCGCGATCTTCCTGGGCCGCTACACGAGCGAGAGTCTCGGCGACTACTGCGCGGGCCCGAATCACGTGCTGCCGACGTCGCGTACTGCACGTTTTTCGTCGCCGCTCGGCGTCTATGATTTCATCAAGCGTTCGAGTCTCATCGAGGTCAGCGCCGAAGGCGCCCAGACGCTCGGCGAGATCGCCGCGGAGCTGGCTTACGGCGAGGGCTTGCAGGCGCATGCGCGCAGCGCCGAATACCGCATGAAGCAGCTTTGAACCCGCTTTGAACTCGCTGGCAAGCGCCGTGCGCCTGCCAGTTCGCCGTGCGGGACCAGGACGGACAGCCGACGTACCACAAGCGCGAGACCTGACGACAACCAGAGCGGCCTTGAAGCCGCTCGCAAGCGCTTGCCCCGTTCGCGAGGGCGGGCCTGCCCAATATGACAACGCCACGAGACATCATCCGTCGCGACGTACTCGCGATGACGAGCTATCCGGTCCCCGACGCCACCGGCTTCGTGAAGCTCGACGCCATGGAAAACCCGTTTTCGCTGCCCGCCGCGCTGGCCGCCCAGCTCGGCGAGCATCTGGCGCAGGTCGCGCTGAACCGCTATCCGGCGCCGCGCCCCGAGACGCTCATCGCGAAGCTCAAGGCCGCGATGCATGTGCCCGCCGAGTGCGACGTGCTGCTCGGCAACGGCTCGGACGAAATCATCAGCATGATCACGATGGCGTGCGCGAAGCCCGGTGCGAAGATGCTCGCGCCGGTGCCGGGCTTCGTGATGTATGCGATTTCGGCGAAATTCGCCCAGGCGGAATTCGTCGGCGTGCCGCTCAAGGCCGACTTCACGCTCGATACCGAAGCGATGCTCGCCGCGATTGCCGAACACCGCCCTGCGGTGATCTGGCTCGCCTACCCGAACAACCCGACCGGCACGCTCTTCGACGACGCCGCCATCGAGCGCATCGTTGCGGCCGCACAGGATGCGCAGGGCCTCGTCGTGATCGACGAGGCGTATCAGCCGTTCGCGCAGAAAAGCTGGATGCCGCGCGCGGGCGAGTTCGACAACGTGGTCGTGATGCGCACGATGTCGAAGCTCGGACTTGCCGGGATCCGTCTCGGCTATCTCGCCGGGCGGGCGACGTGGCTCAACGAATTCGACAAGGTGCGTCCGCCGTACAACGTGAACGTGCTCACGCAGGCGACGGCGAGCTTCCTGCTCGACCACATCGACGTGCTCGATGCGCAGGCCGCGCAACTGCGTGCGGAGCGCGCGGTGCTGGCCGCCCAGGTGGCGAGTCTGCCGGGCGCCGAGGTGTTCGAGAGCGCCGGCAATTTCCTGCTCGTGCGCGTGCCCGACGCTGCCGCTGTGTTCGATACGCTGCTGGGCGTGCGGGTTTTGATCAAAAACGTGAGTAAAATGCACCCATTGCTGGCGAATTGCGTCCGTTTGACTGTCGGAACGCCCGACGAAAACGCGCAGCTTCTCGCCGCACTGAAGCTCGTGCTCAAGTGACGGGCTCCGTTCTCTAACTCTCCTGTTACCGGCTGAATGACCGGCTGACTGAGCGGCTGAATGAAGGAAATTGCCATGCGCGTCGCGCAAGTCGTTCGCAACACCAGCGAAACGCAGATCCGCGTCAAGATCAATCTGGACGGCACCGGCGAGCAAAAGCTCGCAACCGGCGTGCCGTTTCTCGACCACATGCTCGACCAGATTGCACGACACGGTTTGATCGATCTCGAGATCGAGGCGCAGGGCGACACGCATATCGACGACCACCATACGGTGGAAGACGTCGGCATCACGCTCGGACAGGCGGTGGCGCAGGCCATCGGCGACAAGAAGGGCATCCGCCGCTATGGCCATGCCTACGTGCCGCTCGACGAGGCGCTGTCGCGCGTCGTCATCGACTTCTCGGGACGCCCGGGCCTCGAATTCCACGTGCCGTTCACGCGCGCACGCATCGGCACGTTCGATGTCGATCTGTCGATCGAGTTTTTCCGCGGCTTCGTCAATCATGCGGGCGTCACGCTTCACATCGACAACCTGCGCGGCCTGAACGCTCACCACCAGATGGAAACCGTATTCAAGGCGTTCGGCCGCGCGCTGCGCATGGCGAGCGAACTGGACGAGCGCGCGGCGGGCAAAATCCCGTCGACGAAGGGCAGCCTCTAACGAGCGAAACACCCATCCGGGCGAACGGATTCGCGAAGCGGCACGCGTCGCGCGACTATGCGGCCGTCGGGCTGAATGAAGCCTTGGTGCGCGGCGCACGGGTCACATTGCGTGTGACGTCTCGTGAATGCGAACCGCGAGCGCTCGGGCGGGATCGGTTGGGACGGCACACAGGCGCACGCGCGCGTTTCCGTCGCCACGTAATGCACGTAATGCACGTAATGTCACGTAGTGTCATGCAAAGTCACGAGAAGTCACGTAAAGCCAAAGCGAAGGGCAAGGCCCAGGCGGCCTGATTCGAGATGAAAACTTCAATTGCGATTGTGGATTATGGGATGGGCAACCTGCGTTCGGTGGCCCAGGCGCTGAGGCAGGCTGCACCGGAAGCGGATGTGGCGATCGTCGAGCATCCCGAGGCGATTCGCGCAGCGGACCGCGTGGTGCTGCCCGGCCAGGGCGCGATGCCCGACTGCATGCGCAGCCTCGCCGAATCGGGCCTGCAGGAAGCCGTGATCGAGGCTTCGCGCACGAAGCCGCTGATGGGCGTGTGCGTCGGCGAGCAGATGTTGTTCGACTGGAGCGCCGAGGGCGACACGAAGGGCCTCGGCCTGCTGCCCGGCAAGGTCGTGCGCTTCGAGCTGCAAGACCAGCTTCAGGACGACGGCTCGCGCTTCAAGGTGCCGCAGATGGGCTGGAACATCGTCCACCAGGCGCGCGGCCATGCGCTCTGGGAAGGCGTGCCCGACGACAGCTACTTTTACTTCGTGCACAGTTATTACGTTGTGCCGGACAATGCGGCGCACACGGTAGGCGAAACGCCGTACGGCGCAGCGTTTACCTCGGCGGTGGCGCGGGATAACATCTTCGCCACTCAATTCCACCCGGAAAAGAGCGCCGCGGCGGGCTTGCGCGTCTATCGCAATTTCGTTCACTGGAACCCGTGATGGAACCCGTGATTGCGCGGGCGAGCCTTGTCGCCCTTGCGTCTGCAAGCGTGCGGAAAGAGTTGTACTAAACTAGCGAAGCGGCGCCGGATCTGACCTTTTTTCCCGGCGTCGGCTGAATTCCACTTTATTTCCCAGATATCCCCCGATAGCTATGCTGCTGATTCCGGCCATCGATCTCAAAGACGGTCACTGCGTGCGCCTTAAGCAAGGCGATATGGACCAGGCGACGGTTTTCTCCCAGAACCCGGCGGCCATGGCCCGACACTGGGTCGAGCGCGGCGCGCGCCGTCTGCACCTCGTCGATCTGAACGGTGCATTCGCGGGCAAGCCGAAGAACGAAGACGCGATCCGCGAGATCATCGCGGAAGTCGGCGACCAGATCCCCGTGCAGTTGGGCGGCGGCATCCGCGATCTCGACACGATCGAGCGCTATCTCGACGACGGCCTCTCGTACGTGATCATCGGCACCGCAGCCGTGAAGAACCCCGGCTTCCTTCAGGAAGCGTGCACGGCATTCGGGGGGCATATCATCGTCGGCCTCGATGCCAGGGACGGCAAGGTCGCCACCGACGGCTGGAGCAAGCTCACGGGCCATGAAGTCGTGGATCTCGCGCGCAAGTTCGAGGACTACGGCGTCCAGTCGATCATCTACACCGACATCGGCCGCGACGGCATGCTTCAGGGCATCAACATCGACGCGACGGTGCGCCTTGCGCGCGCGGTGAAGATTCCGGTCATCGCGAGCGGCGGACTGTCGAATCTCGCCGACATCGACGCGCTGTGCGAGGTCGAAGGCGAGGGCGTCGAAGGCGTGATCTGCGGCCGCGCGATTTATTCGGGCGACCTTGATTTCGCGCAAGCACAGACGCGGGCGGACAGCCTGCGCGAATCCGACGACGCGTAAGGACGCATAAGGACCCGTAACGGACCCGTAACGCGCTGTCTGGCCGGCCGCAACCGGCTGCGCCCGCCACGACGCGTCAGGTTGCAGACCCATCGCCGGCAGGCACATCCACTGATTCAATCGACGGGCAACATCGGCAAGATCATGGCTCTACCCAAACGCATCATCCCCTGTCTCGACGTGACTGCCGGGCGGGTCGTCAAGGGCGTCAATTTCGTCGAGCTGCGCGACGCGGGCGATCCCGTAGAAATCGCGCGCCGCTACGACGAGCAGGGCGCGGACGAACTGACCTTCCTCGACATCACCGCCACCTCGGACCAGCGCGACCTGATCCTGCCGATCATCGAAGCGGTTGCGTCGCAGGTCTTCATTCCGCTGACGGTCGGCGGCGGCGTGCGCGCCGTGGAGGACGTGCGCCGGCTGCTGAACGCGGGCGCGGACAAGATCAGCATGAACTCGTCGGCGGTGGCGAATCCGCAGCTCGTGCGCGACGCCTCCGGCAAATACGGCTCTCAGTGCATCGTCGTCGCCATCGACGCGAAGCGCGTGTCTGCCGCCGGTGAGCCTGCGCGCTGGGAAGTGTTCACGCACGGCGGGCGCAAGGCGACGGGCATCGACGCCGTCGAATGGGCGCGCAAGATGGCCGAATCCGGCGCGGGCGAGATCCTGCTCACGAGCATGGACCGCGACGGCACGAAGAGCGGGTTCGACCTCGAACTGACGCGCGCGGTCTCCGACGCAGTGCCAATTCCGGTGATCGCCTCGGGCGGCGTGGGCGGCCTGCAGGATCTGGCCGACGGCGTCGTAAAAGGCCATGCCGACGCCGTGCTGGCCGCGAGCATCTTCCACTACGGCGAACATACGGTCGGCGAGGCGAAGCGCTTCATGGCCGCGCAGGGCATCTCGGTGAGGTTGTAATCGTGACGACGAACGCTACGCCGGGCGCTGCCTGGCTCGACAAGATCAACTGGGACGCCAACGGTCTCGTGCCCGTGATTGCGCAGGAAGCCTCGACGGGCGACGTGCTGATGTTCGCGTGGATGAACCGCGAGGCGCTCGCGAAAACGGTCGAAACGGGCCGCGCCGTGTACTTTTCGCGCTCGCGCCAGCGCCTGTGGTTCAAGGGCGAGGAGTCGGGCCACGTGCAGCAGGTCCGCGACATCCGTCTCGATTGCGACGAGGACGTCGTGCTGCTCAAGGTCGAGCAGGTCTCGGGTATCGCGTGCCATACCGGCCGCCACTCGTGCTTTTTCCAGCAATTCGACGGCACCGTCGACGACGGCCGCTGGGTCGCCGTCGATCCCGTGCTGAAAGACCCCGAACACATCTACAAATGACGCAACTCACGACCAACGACACGCTGCTGCGCCTCGCGGCGGTGATCGACAGCCGCAAGGGCGGCGATCCGGACGCATCCTACGTCGCGCGCCTCTTCCACAAGGGCGACGATGCGGTGCTCAAGAAGATCGGCGAAGAGGCCACCGAAGTCGTGCTGGCGGCCAAGGACGTGCGCCAGGGCGGCGCGCCGACGGCGCTTGTCGGCGAAGTGGCCGACCTGTGGTTCCACTGCCTCGTCGCGCTCTCGCATTTCGACCTGAGCCCGGCCGACGTGCTGGCGGAACTGGAACGCCGCGAAGGCCTGTCGGGCCTTGAGGAAAAGGCGCTGCGCAAGAGCCGCGCGCGCGAGCAAAACGGCGACTGATGAGCGGCCGATCGGTCGTTAACTGATGACTGAAGTGCCGGCAGCGCGGCCGGCACGAGTGCTGAAGCATTCACTCCGGAACGACAGGGAGACGAACAGCATGTCCATGCCCGGCGATTTTCCGCCCCAGACCGTTCGCGATCCGCTCGATGCGGAGCGTCTGCGCAGCCTGCGTACCTTCACGCATGTTCTCTACGCGCTCTACGCCATCTACTGGCTCACGGGCGGTATTTCGGTGCTTATCGCGATCATCCTGAACTACCTCAAGCGCGACGAGGTGCTTGGCACGCCGTACGAGCAGCACTTCACCTGGCAGATCCGCACCTTCTGGCTGGGGCTCGCGGGGCATTTGATCGGTATTGCGCTCTTCATCGCACTGATCGGCATTCCGATTCTGTGGGCTGTCGCGATCTGGACCTTGTACCGTATCATCAAAGGCTGGCTGTATCTCTACGACAACAAGCCGCTCGCCAACCCGCGCGGGTGGGTCTGAAGGTCCGCCGGGCCGGCTTTCCGGGTAGT
This sequence comes from Paraburkholderia sp., assembly GCF_004298475.1. Taxonomy (GTDB): domain Bacteria; phylum Pseudomonadota; class Gammaproteobacteria; order Burkholderiales; family Burkholderiaceae; genus Paraburkholderia; species Paraburkholderia denitrificans. The sequence goes on from NZ_SCRP01000016.1 coordinate 72,046, forward strand.
CCATCCACATCCATTGCGCGCCATGCTCACCAGGAGCACCATGACTCACGACCGCAGCACCTGTCTTTTCTGCAAGATCGCCGATGGCGAAATTCCGAGCTCGCGCGTTTATGAAGATGACGAATTCGTCGCCTTCCGCGACATTCGCCCTGCGGCGCAAACACATGTGCTTGTCATCCCACGACGGCATATTGCCACTCTCGCGGATTGCTTTGAAAGTGACGCCCCTCTGCTTGGTAGAATGATGGTATTGGTCGCGCGCCTCGCAAGAGAGCTGGGCGTGTCGTACACGGGCGGCGAAACAGGATTTCGCACGGTCGTGAATACGGGGCCGGGCGGCGGTCAGGAGATGTATCACCTGCACGCTCATCTGCTCGCCGGGCCGCGGCCCTGGCAACGCATGGGTTGAGCGCCGCGCGGAGGTCGCCTGGCTGAGGTTGCGGTATCCAGGCACTATTTTGAATCGCGTCGCTCCGGATTTTCGGTGGGCGCAAAAGAGGCGCGCTCCTGGCGCGCCAGCGTTAATCGCCGCACAAGCTGGGTGACGACGGGGTAAAGGAGAATTGGAATCATGGGTTCATTGAGCATTTGGCACTGGCTGATCGTTTTGCTGATCGTGGCGCTCGTCTTCGGGACGAAGAAACTGCGCAATATCGGCAGCGATCTTGGCGGTGCGGTGAAGGGTTTCAAGGACGGCATGCGCGAGGGCGATGCCCCCGCAGCCGACCAGCAAAAGCGTGAACTGCCGTCCGATGGCAGCACGGTCGACGTCGAAGCCCGGGACAAAACCCCGCGTTCGAACGACTACCGCTAACGCGGCGGCTTGCCCTACCACTGGCTGACGGAAATCTGCATTCATGCTCGATCTGGGTCTAACCAAGATGGCGCTGATCAGCGTAGTTGCGCTGGTCGTGCTCGGACCGGAGCGGCTGCCGCGCGTGGCACGCACTGCCGGGGCGCTGTTCGGCCGCGCGCAGCGCTACATCAACGACGTCAAGGCGGAAGTTTCGCGCGAGATCGAACTGGACGAACTGCGCCGTGTGAAGACGGAGTTCGAGCAGGCGGCGCAGAACGTCGAGAAGACGGTTCAGGACAATCTGCGCAAGCAGGAGACCGAACTGAACGAGGCGTTTGGCGGAGGCACTTCGGTGTCGCCAGGCGCCGTGATCGGCGCGCAGACAACTGCGACCAGTTCCGCAAGCACGTCGGGCACTGCGAGCACTGCAAGCACCGCAAGCGCTGGTACGTCGTCGTTCTGGCGCAGCAGCAACGCAGGTGCGCGGCCGGCCAAACGCAAGAACTGGCGCGTGAAGCAGGCTGCGGCTCCGAAGTGGTACAAGCGCGAGACGCAGCGGCGCACGCGCGTGCAGTCAGGCGCGGCACGCGTCGCACAACATACACCGGCCAGCCTGCGGCGGCCGGTGCGCTTCTTCTAATGCCCACAACGGGCATGGACTCATCCAACCGAGGGCCGGTGTGAGCGACCCCCAGCAAAACCAGGATGAAGGCGCTCAAGAGTCCTTCATCTCGCATCTCGTCGAATTGCGCGATCGCATCGTCCGCGCGGGCATTTCGGTCATCGTCGTGTTTATCGGGCTCGTCTACTGGGCGCCCGATATCTTCCGTCTGCTCGCGCGTCCGCTGATGCAGAACCTGCCGCGCGACGGAAAGATGATCGTCACCGACGTCACCGGCTCGTTCTTCGTGCCGATGAAGGTCACGATGCTCGTCGCGTTCGTGATCGCGCTGCCATTCGTGCTCTACCAGATCTGGGCGTTCATCGCCCCTGGTCTCTATCAGCACGAAAAGAAACTGGTGGTGCCGCTCGTCGCGAGCAGCTACGTCCTGTTTCTGTGCGGCATGGCGTTCGCCTACTTCGTCGTGTTTCCGACCATCTTCCGTGTCATGGCGCACTACAACGCGCCGCTCGGCGCGGAGATGACCACCGACATCGACAACTACCTGAGCTTCGTGCTCACCATGTTCCTCGCGTTCGGCGTGACCTTCGAAGTGCCGATTGTGGTCGTGCTGCTCGTGCGCATGAAACTGCTCACGGTGAAGAAGCTCAGGGAGATTCGGCCCTATGTGATCGTCGGCGCGTTCATCGTCGCAGCCGTCGTCACGCCGCCGGACGTGTTCTCGCAGCTCATTCTCGCGTTGCCGCTGATCGTGCTCTACGAGGCGGGGATCATCGCCGCACGGGTCTTCATCGGCACGGGCGAGAAGACACCCGATTCCGACAATAGCGAGACGGCGAGCAGCTAGCCGGGCGCGCGGGCACAAGCGTCCGCGCATCGGCCACCGAACCGCCGGGTGTACGCATCACGCCCTGCGCACGCATCAAAAAGAAAGGCCGCGAACGGTGAGTTCGCGGCCTTTCTTGTTTGTGCTGCGGGTTGTGCCGGTAGTGCGGGCGATGACCACCTCGCCAGCCCGATCAGCCGCCGCTGTCGCCTTCGCCGTCTTCCTGATCGGCCTGCTTCGGCGGCGGCGGGCGCTTGCCGATCATCACGTCCAGATCCATGTCGTGGTTCTTGCGTGCGAGATGGACCTTGGCGTCGGTACCGGGTTTGATCTGGGCGATCACGTTCAGCAGGCGCGTCGTATCGGTGATTTCCTGGCCGTTCACGGAGAGCAGGATATCGCCCGGCTTGATGCCGGCCTTGTCGGCGGGGCCGCCTTGCAGCACGCCCGCGACGATTGCGCCCGATTTCTGGTGCAGCCCGAACGATTCGGCGATCTCGGGCGTCACATCCTGCGGCTCGACGCCGATCCAGCCGCGCGTGACCGATCCTGTCGTGATGATGCTCTGGAGCACGCTGCGCGCGGTGGAGACAGGAATGGCGAAACCGATGCCGAGCGAGCCGCCCGAGCGCGAGTAGATGGCCGTGTTGATGCCGAGCAGGTTGCCGTTCACGTCGACGAGCGCGCCGCCCGAGTTGCCGGGGTTGATCGGCGCGTCGGTCTGGATGAAGTTTTCGAACGTGTTGATGCCGAGGTGATTGCGCCCGAGCGCGCTGATGATGCCCATCGTCACCGTCTGGCCGACGCCGAACGGGTTGCCGATGGCGAGCACGACGTCGCCCACGCGCGCCCGGTCCATGCGGCCGAGCGTGATGGTGGGCAGGTTCGGCAGGTTGATCTTGAGGACCGCGATATCGGTTTCGGGGTCGATGCCGATCACCTTCGCAGTCGTGGTGCGGCCATCGGATAGTGCGATTTCGATCTGATCCGCACCTTCGATCACGTGCTGGTTCGTTAGAATGTAACCGTCCGGGCTGACAATGACGCCCGAACCGAGGTTCGCGGCGGGCGGCTGCTGCGGCTTGCGGTTGTGGTTGCGATCACCGAAAAAGTAGCGAAACAGCGGATCGTTCTGGCGCGCGTCGGGCGGGAGCGACCCGTCCTTGCTCGAGAACACATTGACGACCGCGGGCATCGCCTTTTGGGCGCCGTCCGCATAGGAGCCCTGCGCCGGGCCGCTGCCGATCCCGGGCGCCACCTCTCGCAGTGCGACCATCGGCTCGGCAAGCTGCTTGCCGAATTGCCCCTGATGCTGCAGCCACTGCGGCTTGAGCGTTGCGATGATGAACATCAGCGCAAGCAGGACCGTCACCGCCTGGGCGAAGAACAGCCAAAAGCGTCTAAGCATCTGATGATTAGAGGATTATATGGATCGGATCGAACTAGAATTGTATCTGAACAATCTTCTCGAAGCCGCGCGCTTCAAGGACTATTGTCCCAACGGCCTGCAGGTTGAAGGGCGACGCCGCGTGGAGAAGATTGCGACGGGCGTGAGCGCGTCGCTCGCGTTTCTCGAAGCCGCGCTCGAATGGGGCGCCGACGCCGTGCTGGTCCACCACGGCTACTTCTGGAAAAACGATACGCCGCAAATTACGGGCCGCAAGTACCGGCGCCTGAGAACGCTGCTCGCCAACGACCTCAATCTGTTCGCCTACCACCTTCCGCTCGACTGCCATCCTGAATTCGGCAACAACGCGCAGCTCGGCGCGAAGCTCGGCTGGATCGGCGAGCAGCGCTTCGGCGACCAGGATCTCGGCTGGATGGCCACCCTGCCGATGCCCATCACGCTTGCGCACTTCTCAGCGCAGGTCGAGCATACGCTTGGCCGCGCGCCGCTCGTGCTCGGCGATCCGGACTGGCAACTGCGCCGCGTGGCCTGGTGCACGGGCGCGGCGCAAAGCCTGTTCGACGCAGCGATCGACGCGGGCGCCGACGTCTTCCTGACCGGTGAGATTTCCGAGCCGACCACCCATACGGCGGCCGAAAGCGGCGTGGCGTTTCTTGCGGCGGGTCACCACGCGACCGAGCGCTTCGGCGTGCAGGCGCTTGGCACGCACCTTTCGGAAGTGTTCAATGTCGAGCACCTGTTTATCGATATCCACAATCCGGTTTGAGCGGCTCAGGCACATCGACGGTTGCCTGACCCGGGTTCGATAACCCGCGATTTATTCAAAAGACACTTACAACATAAAAACGGAGACGCCTTTTTTTGCACGGGAAAAGCCATGCATATCAATGGCTTGAATCGCTTTTTCGAAGCGGCCCCTTGTAAATGCCAACTCCATTCGAGCAAACTAGCGTTCGGCTGCAGCGCGGGTAGGCGGGCCGTGGCGGAAGAATCCAACTCAGAAGTGGGGCGATGTGATGCGAGACAACGAAAATGACCGCGTCGATGGCAGCCGCCGTACCTGGCTGATTGCGACGTCCGTAACAGGCGGCGTCGGAGGCGTAGCGGCAGCCGTACCGTTTGTGGTTTCGTTTGCGCCGTCCGAAAGGGCTCGCGCCGCCGGTGCGCCGGTTGAAGCCGATATCAGCAATCTCGAACCGGGCAGCATGATGACGGTGGCCTGGCGGGGCAAACCGGTCTGGATCCTGAACCGCACCGACCGCATGATGGCCGATGTCCTGAAGGCCGTTCCCCAACTGGCCGATCCCAATTCCACGCACCCGTTCTCGATGCCGCTGCCGGATTACTGCCGCAACGAATATCGGTCGCGTGCCGAGCACAAGAACATTCTCGTCGCGGTGGCCGTGTGCACGCATCTGGGCTGCACGCCGACGCCGCGGTTTCAGGAGGGCCCGCAACCCAACCTGCCCGACGACTGGCCGGGCGGCTTCCTGTGCCCGTGTCACGGCTCGACCTACGATCTCGCCGGGCGCGTGTTCAGGAACAAGCCCGCGCCGCAGAATCTCGACATCCCCAGGTTCATGTTCACGTCCCCGACGCAGATTTCGATCGGCCGCGACGAACAAGGAGAAGCGTGATGGCGACGGGAACCGCGAACAAGGTAGAAACGACGGGCCTGCTTGGCTGGATCGACAGGCGCTTTCCGCTCACCGCGCTCTGGCGCGAGCATCTGTCCGAATACTACGCGCCGAAGAATTTCAACTTCTGGTACTTCTTCGGCTCGCTCGCGCTGCTGGTGCTGGTGAACCAGATCGTCACGGGCATCTTTCTCACGATGAACTACAAGCCCGATGCGACGCTCGCGTTCGCCTCGGTCGAGTACATCATGCGCGAAGTGCCGTGGGGCTGGCTGATCCGCTACATGCACTCGACGGGCGCGTCGATGTTCTTCATCGTCGTCTATCTGCACATGTTCCGCGGGCTGCTGTACGGCTCGTATCGCAAGCCGCGCGAACTCGTGTGGATCTTCGGCTGCGCGATCTTCCTGTGCCTGATGGCCGAAGCGTTCTTCGGCTACCTGCTTCCCTGGGGACAGATGTCGTTCTGGGGCGCGCAGGTGATCGTGAACCTGTTCTCGGCGATTCCGTTCATCGGGCCTGACCTGTCGCTGTGGATCCGCGGCGACTACGTGGTCTCCGACGTTACGCTGAACCGCTTCTTCGCCTTCCACGTGATCGCCATCCCGCTCGTGCTGCTCGCGCTCGTGATCGCGCACGTCATCGCGCTGCACGAAGTGGGGTCGAACAACCCGGACGGTATCGAAATTAAGGAGAAAAAGGACGCCGACGGCATTCCGCTCGATGGCATTCCTTTTCATCCCTACTATTCGGTGCACGATTTCCTGGGCGTCTGCATCTTCCTGATGGTTTTTGCGGCGATCGTGTTCTTCATGCCGGAGATGGGCGGCTACTTCCTCGAAGCGAACAACTTCATCCCCGCGAATCCGCTGCAGACGCCGCCTGAAATTGCGCCGGTCTGGTACTTCACGGCGTTCTACGCGATGCTGCGCGCCACGACCGACCCGTTCAAGATCGTGCTGATGGTCGTGATCGCGCTGCTCGGCGTGCTCGCACTCGTGCGTGCACGCGGCAAGTGGAAACTGGGCTTGCCGGTGCTGGCCATCCTCGTGATCCTTGCGATGTACTTCACGGAGTCGAAGTTCTGGGGCGTCGTGGTGATGGGTTCGGCCGTGATTTCACTGTTCTTCCTGCCGTGGCTCGACCAGAGCCCGGTGAAGTCGATTCGCTATCGGCCGTTCTTCCACAAGGTCTTCTACGCGATTTTCGTGGTGGTGTTCCTGACGCTCGGGTTCCTCGGCACGCGGCCGCCGTCGCCGGCTGCGACGCTGATCGCCCAGATCTGCGCGCTGATCTACTTCGCGTTTTTCCTTGGCATGCCGTTCTGGACGCGGCTTGGCACGTTCAAGCAGCCGCCCGAGCGCGTGCGGTTCAAGTCCCATTAACCCGGGAGCGAGGAAATCATGACGACGAAATCCCTCTTGGCGGCGCTCACGCGCGGATTCGGCATGGCCGCGCTGGCGCTCGGCTGCGCGCTGGCGGTTGCGCCGGCGCACGCCCAGGAAAACATTCCGCTCGACCGTGCTCCCGATAACGGCGAAAATCTTGCTTCACTGCAACATGGCGCGCGATTGTTTGTAAACTACTGCCTCAGCTGCCACAGTGCGAATCTGATGCGCTACAGCCGGTTGCAGGATCTCGGCATTACGCAGAAGCAGATCGAGGACAATCTGCTATTCACGACCGACAAGGTCGGCAACACGATGTCGGTCGCCATGCGGCCGGACGACGCGAAAACGTGGTTCGGCGTGACGCCGCCGGACCTTTCCGTGATTGCGCGCTCGCGCAGCCGCGACTGGTTGTACACGTACCTGCGCAGCTTTTACCGCGACGACACGCGCCCGACCGGCTGGAACAACCTGGTATTCGACAACGTGAGCATGCCGCACGTGCTGTGGCAATTGCAGGGAATCCGCACGGCGAAGTTCGAGGATACGGTGGACGAACGAACCGGGGAAAAGGTCCATCGTTTTGCGGGGTACCAACAGGTTGTGCCGGGGCAGCTATCGCGGGTGGATTATGATGCTGCCGTGGCCGATCTGGTGGCATATCTCGGCTGGATGTCAGAACCGACGCAGAAAACCCGCAGGCAGCTTGGCGTGTGGGTCTTGCTGTTTCTCGGCGTCCTGAGCTTTTTTGCGTGGCGACTGAACGCTGCATACTGGAAAGATATCAAATAGGCACGTCCGTACCGACGTGGGGCCGGCGCCGCGAGCGAACCGTCTGGAAGCCGTCTGACGATTCGTTCGCACGCTGGCCTTTTGGGTTTATTGAGGAAAAGTAAATCATGATGGTTCTGTACTCTGGCACTACCTGCCCGTTCTCCCAGCGCTGCCGGCTGGTGTTGTTCGAAAAGGGCATGGACTTCGAAATCCGCGACGTCGACCTGTTTAACAAGCCGGAAGACATCGCCGTGATGAATCCGTATGGCCAGGTGCCGATTCTGGTCGAGCGTGACCTGATCCTGTACGAATCGAACATCATCAACGAATACATCGACGAGCGCTTTCCGCATCCGCAACTGATGCCGGCCGACCCGGTGCAGCGTGCGCGTGCGCGGCTGTTCCTGCTCAATTTCGAGAAAGAGTTGTTCGTGCACGTGAGCACGCTCGAAAACGAGAAGGGCAAGGCCGCCGAGAAGAATCACGAGAAGGCGCGCCTCGCGATCCGCGACCGCCTCACGCAGCTTGCGCCGATCTTCCTGAAGAACAAGTACATGCTGGGCGAAGAGTTCTCGATGCTCGACGTCGCAATCGCACCGCTCCTGTGGCGCCTGGATCACTACGGCATCGAACTGTCGAAGAATGCTGCGCCGCTGATGAAGTACGCCGAGCGCATTTTCAGCCGTCCGGCCTACATCGAGGCGCTGACGCCCTCGGAAAAGGTGATGCGTCGCTAAACGCCTGCGGGCAAGGCAACCAGGGGCGGCATGCGGTGTGCGGCGGATTGGACGCCGCATGCGGTTCCCGACAAGGATCGTTGATGCAAGAGATTTCCACGAAGCCGTACCTGCTTCGCGCGTTGTACGAGTGGTGCACCGACAACGGTTTTACGCCGCATATCGCGGTGCGGGTCGACAACCAGACGCGCGTGCCGCGCCAGTTCGTGCGCGACGGCGAGATCGTCCTGAACATCAGCTTCGAGGCCACGAGCCAGCTGCAGATGGGCAACGAGCTGATCGAGTTTAACGCGCGCTTTTCGGGCAAGTCGCACAAGATCGAGGTGCCGGTGGCGAACGTGCTCGCGATCTACGCGCGTGAAAACGGGCAGGGTATGGCGTTTCCGGTCGAAATGGCGCCGGGCGACGCCGATGAAGTGCTGCCTTCGGCGCAGGACGAGTACGAAGCGTCTGCCGATGCGCCAGCGGCGCATGATGAACCTGTCAGCGAACCGGCTGTGTCCGCTCCGGAGAAGGGCGCAGACGAGGGCGCGAAGGGCGGCAAGGGGCACCTCAAGGTCGTGAAATGAAGTAAAATCGCGGGCTACGCCGGCTTAGCTCATCTGGTAGAGCAGTTGATTTGTAATCATCAGGTGGCGGGTTCGAGTCCTGCAGCCGGCACCACATATTTATCCGCCGTTGTATGGTGGTGACCAGAAAACCCCGTGAGATCGTTGATTTTGCGGGGTTTTTTGTTTTTCGGTGTCCGTGGTCGTGCACTGATTGCTGGTATCGATGATGGTATATTGGTTGGTATCGACGTTCAAAATGTTGGTATCAGGAATATGCCCCTTACAGATACGGCAGTTCGGAATCTCAAGCCTGCAGCCGCACCATACAAACGGTCTGATGGCGGCGGTATGTATTTACACGTCACGCCGAACGGCGGCAAATACTGGCGGCTAGCCTATCGCCTGTTCGGCAAGCAGAAGATTTTCGCCCTCGGCGTCTATCCTCAGGTCTCTCTGGCCGAGGCGCGGCAGATGCGAGACGAGGCGAAAAAGCTCATCAAGCAGGGAATTGATCCAGTTGTCGAGCGAAAGCAGACTTCACGTCGCAAATACGACGAGCAGGCAACCACATTCGAACTCATTGCCCGCGACTGGCATAGGACGAAGCAATCGAGTTGGACGGAGTCTCATGCGAAAAAGATCATGAATTCGCTTGAGGCAGATATTTTCCCGAAGCTTGGCGACCGCCCGATTGCCGCGATCAGCGCCCCCGACCTGCTGGCGGCATTGCGAGTCATCGAGAGTCGTGGAGCACTAGAAATCGCTGGGCGCGTATTGCAGCGCTGCAACGCGGTCTTTCGATACGCGGTCGCGACGGGGCGGATCACCGCCAATCCGGCGGCCGAGTTGCGGGGCGCTTTGAAGACGCCTGAGCGAAAGCACCATGCTGCGTTGTCACACGCCGAACTTCCTGCGTTCATGTCTCACGTGGATGGGTACGATGGCGACTTTCAGACCCGCATCGGGCTTCAGTTACTGGCCCACACGTTTGTCCGGACTGGCGAGTTGCGTGCAGCTAGGTGGGCTGAATTCAACCTCGAATTGGGCGAATGGCGCATCCCTGCCGAACGCATGAAGATGCGCGATGAGCACATTGTTCCGCTGTCGAGGCAGTCGGTTGCCCTGCTTCGTCAGTTGGAGTGCATCAATGGCGATTCGGAACTCGTGTTTCCGTCTGGCAATGGACGTCGCGACAAGTGCATCAGCGAGAACACCTTGCTCTATGCACTGTACCGGATGGGTTATCACTCCCGAGCCACAGGGCACGGTTTTCGCGCGACAGCGTCGACGATCCTGAACGAAATGGGGTTCCATCCTGATTGGATCGAGCGGCAACTCGCCCACGCGGAACGGAACAAAGTCCGCGCGGCGTATAACCGTGCCCAATATCTTTCCGAGCGTAAGCAGATGATGCAGGTATGGTCGGATTATCTGGACGCCGTTTCGCGCGGGGAGAATGTCGTGCTGAGTGAATTTCGGCAGAAACGGAGTGAAAATTAGCGGAAATCGGCGTCTTTTCGCTTGTCTGTCAAAGTTATTTGGCCGTTGATGCCTTGATTTGACCCTGGTAGCATGTCAATACGACCGAAAAACCGTCGTTTGACCGGTTTTCGGCTCGCCGCTCGCGCCGCAGCGCATGCCTGAGCAAATCCGCCGGAATTTGGTCGGATTTCTCCTCGAATTTTCCCTTCTGATCTACCCAAAATGTCCGATGCCGCCAAGGCAGGCGTTGCTGCGCGCTTCTCTTTTGCATTTTCAGGAGCGTATATGTCAGGCATTCCCGCCACCGTGACCAGCACCCCGGAGAGTTTTACACCCGCATTTACGCGGGTGCAGCAGGAGGGCGAGGCAGACTGCGCCTTCGCTTGCATCGCCATGATCGTCGGCAAGACACTCGACGAGGTGAGAACGGCGGCCATAGAGGCGTTCAGGTTCCCGGCACATCCGCCGCGCTGGATTACCGAGGATTTGATCTGCAGCCTGCTGGCGCACTACCAGTACGTCGCCACGGTTTACAAGGAGTTTACTTCCTTCAGCGAATTGCCACCGCTGGCGATTCTTCTCACTGACTACTTGCCAGAACTCGAAATGGGTCGCCACGTGATCTACCACCGTGGACGCGCGTCTCATGATCCGAACGTGAACGTGCACTACATAATCGACCCGGCGTACTGGATCAGGCCACAGGACCACGTTCGGGCCGCTCTACCGCCAACGGCCTATTTCATCGGCATCCACGCGATGCAGCAGAAAGCGAAAACCAGCAAGTAAGCACCGGGCCATTACCGGGCACCCTCCGCGACAAGCTCCGCCATCGTGACGCCAAGCGCCTTGGCGATGCGCTCGATATTACCGATTGAGATATTGCGCTCACCACGCTCCACCGAACTGATGTAGTTCGGATGCAGGTCGGCCGCTTCGGCCAGTTTTTCCTGTGTCAGTCCCTTCGCGTGGCGGATGCGTCGCACATTACTTCCGAACAGCTGCTGGACATCACACTTTTGCGTTGGGTGAGTCATGCCCGGAGTGTCCCGGGGCTGTGACCCTTAATCCACACACTTTGAGTTTGGTTTGGGCTATATTCGCGAATAACCAAACTCAAAGTGTTAACAAACCTTGCGGGGGCATCAATGAGAGGAGTTTTTCTTGCGGCAGTCCTGGCCGCGTCGGCATCGCTTGCCAGTGCGCAAAATTTTTCCGATCAGGACATCAATCTCATGGCTGCCGGGCAGAAAGCATTCAAGACGTACCGGCAGGGCGGCATAACCGGGGTCTATACGGCCGTCACCCAGTGCTACGGGCATTTGCGTCCCGGTCAGAAAGCGCTTGAGCGCAGCGTCGAGTTTTGCGTCGCGCTCGATATCGGCGGGGTGGTCATCGATTCCGAGGTGGCAAGCGCCGAGCATTTCCCGCGCGACCCGCGCTTTATGGAGGTCGCAGCGGCAAACCGCATCAATGCGGTTCTGCGGCGTTACGGCATGAGTGCCAGCAACGATGACACCACCGCGTACTTTGCCGCGCGCGTCGGCCGCATACAGAAATACACCAACGACGCAGCTCAACTCGATTCCCATGCGGTCGGCCAATCGCAGATCGCCCACTATAAAAAGCAGGTCGTGCAGGCAGCGACCAGGGAATGCGATGGCGATACCGGCGATGGGGTCGCCACGACGGCGTATTCGGGGAATCTCGCTGGCGTGGGGCCGGTGACCGTCATATCGGCGGGGTCGAACGGCTGTGCGGGTGGGCAGGCTCCGCGCAACTGGCTCTGGGTATTTTTCGCCGACGGCAGCAGCAGCCAGACGAACCAGCCACCCAATCAACTGGACTCGCTTGCGTTCAGTGACGACCAGATCGTCGTTAAAAGCCTTGAAGTCGGGCAGGAAGATTCGCCGAACTTCCCGAGCCATTTAACCCAGCTCACCTACAAGGTGAATGGCCGAAAACTGATGCTGGCGGGCAGCCGATTCCTGGCAATCCGGAAAGAGTAACTGGAAATTCAAATTACCATGAATCAATTCAAATTCGTTACCGCCGCAATCGTAGGTATCGGCATAATCCTTCTGTCTGGGTGCTCAGACGATAAGCCTCATTTTTCTGTGGTGACGAATCCACGGCCGCCAAGTATCAATATCACGGTAACGAGTGACAGGGAAACGATTAATGAGGTCATCGTCAATCGAGGTAATTGTGAAATTACGCCCTACGTTGGAGTGAAAGAACCCCTGAAATTCGGGCAAAGGGCCATTATCCTGACAGGCATGTGTAACGTGATGGAAGTCGAGGTCAAGGCTGACAGCGGGGACTATACCTACACTTTCAGCCAAAACTGAACCAACGAATCCAGCCATAACGCGTGATGGAAGCCCTGATACGGCGGGTGTTTCCACGTGGATGGCTGACGACCTGCCTACACCAACAGAGACAAGAACAATGAAACGTATTGGATATGCATTGGGGACCTTGCTCATCGCTATCCCGCTCGTCTCCCTGGCTGAACCGCTTGGCCAGGGCGAACTCGTCAAACTCGACACGCGACCCGGTGTGACGCAAGGCATCTTCATCACGACACCGCGGCAGACGCCGCCGAAGGCCGTCATGGTGCTGTATTCGGGGGGAGAGGGCCGCCTGCACCTGGAGGCCGACGGTCCGAGCAAGTCCCGCGACAACTTCGTGATCCGCACGGCGAGCTACTGGATCGACCACGGCTACGCAGTGGTGCAGGTCGATGTGCCGTCCGATCATTGGCGCGATGGCCTGAGTGCATATACGCGCCGAACTCCCGATATCCTTGCCGACCAGAAGGTCGTGTCTGCCGAAATTCGCAAGCGCTTCCCCGGCGTGAAGGTCGTGCTTTATGGGACGAGTAACGGCACCGCCACCGAGGGCAATATCCTCATGGGCGCGCCGGAATTGGCAGACCTGTACGTGCTGACTTCGCCGGTATCGATTGCCCGGAAGTACATCGGCATCGCTGATCTGGACGTTCCGCAAGCGTACCGTGACAGGACCATGCTGATGTCCAACGAGAATGACGGGTGCCCCGCAGCCCGGTATTCGGGCGCGCAGCGCCTCGTGAGCAAGAACGGCCTGACGCTCATAACCGAGTCTTCAACCGAAGACGGCGGTGAAGAGTGCGGCCCGGAATCGCCGCATGGATACCTCGGCATCGAGGCCAAGGCCCTGGCCGATTCCGACGCCTGGATCGCATCGAAGCTGAACTGATCGCGTGCAACACGACAACCTGAATATGGGCGTGCAATCACGCAATTAAACAACCGGGCCTGATCGCCCAAATCATTCCCGTTACCGTAGCACCAAGCCGAAGCCGGAGCGTCATGCTCCGGCTTCGTGCGTTTACGGCTCATGAATTCGTGGCGGCGGGTGTTTTCCCATCAATGGAGACCTTTTTATGTCCAGCAACAACTCAGCATCGAGCACGCCAGATGATCGCACTGACGTGCCGCCGCCGCCGTCCTGGCCGTTCTTCCCGTTGGGGCGAGTCGTTGCGACACGCGGCGTCGCCCTTCATCTCGAACGCCACGGCATCGACGCCGTGTCTTACCTTCGGATGCATGCCTGGGGGGATTGGGGGGCGATTCCGCCCGAAGACGCGGAGGCAAACCGGCAGGCCGTCGCGCACGGCGGGCGCATCCTGTCGAGCTATTCGATTGCCAATGAGCGCGTGTGGATCATCACGGAGGCTGATCGATCCGTCACGACGCTCCTCCTACCCGAGGAATACTGATTATGAGCAGCATTCACCCTGCCGCGCCCGAAATGGCCTTAACGAACCGGCTGCGCCGCCCGCTGCGCGACATGCTGGCGCTTCTGCCTCAGTTGCCTACGACGGAGACTGGTGTGCCCGACTATGCCGAAGCGGATGCGGACCTGCTGGTGAGCTTGGCCGAGTCGGCTGAACTCGTGCTCCAGATCATTCACGACGGCGTGTCATCCATCGGGTTGCTGAATGCGCTCACGGCGCAACGGATCGCGGACGGCGAACTACGCGCCGAACACATCGTAGCCGTTGGCCGGTTACAGGTTGAACTCGGTGAGGCACTTGCATACGCCTACGCGCTTGCCGTGGCCTGCCGTCGCCATACGGCTGATTACATCGCCCGTGGTACTGGCAGTACCGGCCAGCGTCAGCCCGGAGGGCGCTGCACATGAGGCTCGTGACCCATTCGCAACAGGCGTGGTTTTTCACGCGGTTGATGAAGCGAAGGCTCCGCAGCAAGCGGCCTGCCCGCGAGAGGGAGCCGACACGCGGCCTGCACGAGCGCGCCGGGGGCAAGGCGTCCGCCATGCGCAGCGAGCACCAGCAGCACAGCCTGCGGCGACGGGCGTTTCTGGCATGGGCCAACCGGCACGCGATGATACCCGGGGCAACCGTCGCGCTACGCCAAACGCGAATTGACATGGTTTTGCGCGTTGACCGGCCACCCGTAGCGTTTTTTGTCTCGGCGACCTGCATTCGCGTATCGACGTTCCGTGCGGGCCGCTTCTGCGAATTGCGAGTCTTCGAATCCGATCCGCGCAAGGTCGCAGGCGGCTACGTCGATGATGGCCTGTTGCCAGAGCACGTCGTTGTGTACCACGACCTGTACCGGCTGTGGTGGTACGAGGTCTTCGCACCCTTCCAGCGATGGTTCGAGGACGAGTTTGCGAAGGCGATCGCTTCAACATCATCGGACGAATCGCTCCCCTGATTCGCCCACGTACACGGGAACACGTAGAAATGACTGAAAGTGAAGACATGGCGCTCGGACGCGCCGCGCAGTGGATGCTTGAGCGGTTTGATGCACCGCTCGGCCCGCAATGACAGAGGGAGTGCCATGAGCATCATTTCGTATCTGCGCGTATCGACGGCCGGGCAAACCGTGGAAAATCAGAGGCAGGCCATAGCCGCCGCGGGCCTGAAAACCGGGAGGGAATTTATCGATGCTGCGACGAGTGGGACGACCGCCGCCGACAGCCGGGAGGGCTGGGCCGCGTGTGCGCAATATCTTCGCGAGGGCGACACCCTCGTTGTGTATGCACTCGACCGGCTGGGCCGTAGCACCGTTGACGTACTCTCGACCATTAATGCGTTGCACGAGCGTGGGGTGCGACTCATCCTGATCCAGCAGCAATTCGACACTGGTACGCCAGCGGGCAAGCTGGCACTGACGATGTTCGCGGCGTTTGCCGAGTTCGAGAACGGCATACGCAAGGCGCGCCAGCGCGAGGGGATTGCCCGCGCCCGCGCGGAGGGAGGAAAGTATCGGGGCCGTAGACCCAAACTCACGGCAGGGCAGCAGGCTGAGCTAAGACAGCGTTTTGAGGCGGGCGAGAACCGCAGCGCGCTCGCGCGGGACTTTGGCATTGATCGCGTTACGGTCCACAGGTATTGCGCTGGCGTTGGCGATTGAGACGTGTTTGTCTCCGTTCGGGCCCGAAGGGGACGCTGACTCCGCCGCGAGCCGCAAGACTGCTGCCGGATATTGACCTGCCATCCGAATTTTCAACGTATCAGGAAAAAAGGGCGCTACGTCACCGCGGCGCCCTCTAATCAGGCTCATCGCCGACCAGTTGCAGTCCTTCGACTCCGCCTTTTATGGGCGCCCTCGGGCCCGAAGTGATCCTCGTCGCCACCTCCCGCCGGTCCGTCGAGCATCAACGCTTACAATATGGCGACCAACATCAGCCACTAATCTCGGCGGCACGAAGAAGATACGGGGAATCGACAGATGGCCACAAAACGAACGCTAAGTGTCACGCAGCTCGATCTAGACGTCACCAATCCGCGAGCTAAGCCGGAAGATAATCAGACTGACGCTCTGCGCGGACTGCTCGCAGTGGAGCGGGATGGTGAGAAAGTCTACGAGCTCGCCAAGGACATCTGCGAGACAGAGATGCTCGATCCAGGCGATCGGCTGTACGTGGTCCCATCAGAGTCAAAAAATCGCTTCACAGTGCTCGATGGTAATCGCCGCCTGGCCGCGCTACGCTTGCTCTCCCAGCCGGGACTTATTGAGCGTGACGACGTGGGGATTACACCTACATTAAAAAATCGCTTCAAACGACTACAAACTGACTACGCAAATCGTTGGCCTACCGAGGTCGACGTCGTTGTCTTCGACAACCGTGATGCGGCGGACCATTTCATTCGGTTGCGACACACTGGGGAGAACGCAGGGGCAGGCCGCAGCGCTTGGTCGGCCTTGCAAATTGCCCGTTTCGACAATACCGGACTTTGGCAGTGTCTCGATCGCCTCCGCGCTGCCAAAGAACTCAGCTTGGCGGTTTTGAGCGAACTCGACCGTAGTGAATTTAATATCACGAGCTTCGATCGTGTGGTGACCTCCGAAGAGTTCCAGCGACGGTTCGGATGCTCGATAGGGAAGAATACCTTCGATGCCGGTGCTGGTGCCCCTCGAGCGCTAAAGGCTCTCGCGCGGGTCGCCAATGATGTGACTACTGGCCGCGTGCATTCTCGGGGGGAATTCGCAGAAGCGAAGTCCATGGGGCCTTACATCGATGAGGTTGAGAAAGGTGTAAATGACCATTTTGCTCAAACGGCGGCACCCGCGGCTGGAAATCCTGCAAAGCCGCCGCCCTCACAGCCGAGTGCCGGCTCAGGTGGTTCGCACACAACGTTCATACCGCCTGCGCCTCCCGCGGCTGGCACCGGAAGTTCCGGCGGAATGGGAAGCTCTGCGGGAACGGCAAGCGCGGGAGGCTCGGGAGCAACCCTTCCGCCCGTACGGAAGAAACGCGTGTCGAAATTCCTCCTGGCAAAACATGAGCTCACAACGGTGACCAATCCCAAATGCAGGGAAATCGTTTCTGAGCTGAAACAAACAGTGCCGGTGCAATATGCACCTTACGGATGTGCCCTGCTCATGCGCTGCCTCCAAGAGCTGACGGCAGAGATTTACGTATCGACTGTGATTAACCAGAAGCCAACGAACCGCAGCGCGAACATTGACGCAGCCGCAAAGCACCTCCTAGGAAATTCGCATCCGACAGATCCAGGCGATAAGCGAGACATCGCCGAGAACTTCAACCAATTCCGGCAGACCTATGAGGAATTGTCGTCGACTGCGCACAGCAAGCTGACTGATCTCAGCGCTGACCACCTTCGCGCAACATGGAATAATCTAGGCGGCGGAATGGAACTTTTGTGGAAAAGAATCCATGCTGCTGAAGTCGCTCGCGCGCAGAAAGCAACGGCGGTCGCCTAAGTAATACATAAGCATCAATGGCCAATTGCACCCCTCTTCGGTACCCAGGCGGCAAGGCACGCTTGCGCCCCTACCTCGAACGATTGATCGAGCAAAACCACCTGTACGATGCTCACTACGTCGAGCCGTTCTGCGGTGGAGCTGGCTTGGCGCTCGAATTACTCATGAACTACACGGTCAGTACGATCCATATAAACGACCTTGATCGGGCCGTTTACGCGTTCTGGTATAGCGCAACGAGACGCACAGACGCGTTGTGCACACGAATCGGCGACACGCCCTGCTCGATCGACACGTGGCACGAGCAACGTGCTGTCTGGGTGAACCGTGCAAAATCGAATTTGCTCGACCTTGCTTTTGCAACTTTTTTTCTTAATCGAACCAACAGATCAGGAATACTTGATGCGGGTGTCATTGGCGGGAAAAACCAGACGGGACGATGGAAACTGGATGCCCGCTACAACCGTGACCGGTTGATCGAGCGAATCGAAGCAATAGGGCGGTTTCGTTCGCGGATACACGTCTATAACCAAGAGGCCGTTGAATTCTTGAAAGCCCTGCAACCGGACCTGCCGCGCAAGTCGTTGATCTATCTCGACCCACCCTATGTGGAAAAGGGCCCGGGCCTGTACCTGAACCACTATGGCGAAGAAGATCATCGCTCGCTGGCTAAATGGGTGGCGACCAAGCTGCGCCGTCCCTGGATGGTCTCGTATGACGCGCATCCACTTATCCGCGAATGCTATGGCGGCCACACCGAAGGCGAAATGAATTTTCATTACAGCGCGCACGGGAACGCACGCCGTGGCACCGAACTCGTATATTTTTCGGAGGGACTTGTTCCCCCCGACATGAGCCATCGGTCATCACGCTACCATCAACCATGGGAAGCCTACGAGGCGGCATAAGAACGGCGCACGGTTGCATGAGAGTGCAACAAAATGCACGCTTCCCGCATGTCGCCCACCGCCTGCGGGCCCCGAATCGTCTTGCGGACACCCGCACACGGTGCCGCCGACTGCAAGACGACTCGGCAACCACTGGGCGCAAAAAGCCCAACATCGGGCGGGTTACTCTGGTGGTAGAGCCTTGCGCGAGCGTGATGGCTTTGACCTAGTGTTCGTCGACGAATATCACTACTTCACGGCAGCATCTTCAAGCCGCTGCAGCAGTGCAATCGACTCCGTAGCGGCAAGCTCGGGAAAAAGCCGGAGGCCGTACCGCATCTGCATCGCCAGCCCGCCGGCGCTCGTGAATCGCGGACGCACGATGTCCACGTGTTTCAGCACGTCCCGCAAACCTTCGTCAAGTGTGTGGAACCGGACCTTGATGGGTCTTGAAATCTGTCGAGCTGCTGCCTTGACCATGCCAACGCGGGATATTGCGTGGACATCCGAGAGAACGTTGTAGGCGTTCGGCTCCGTGGGCTTGATCACCTTGCGCGCAGCGTCGTTCCCGTAAAGGCAGGCAAGGAAGAGCATCACGATCGCGTCGTTGGCGGCCAGGCTGGTTTCTAGCGCGAGCGAAACGAGTTCGTTTTCGACGCCACGACGCTTGCGCGCGGCGATCTTCTGAACAACGAGCGGCGCTGCCTTTACGAGGAATTCCGCCCGTTCATCCCACTGGCTTTCTCGCGAGCCGGTAAAGATCTGGGCCACCAAGTTACTGAGCACCCGGAGATAGACCGAATCTGTGCGTGCCCGCAAAAAGAACTCTGCGATCGCATCTGTTTCCTCAATAAGGCAGTCAACCTTTTCCCCGATGCTATCTGCGTTACCGCGCGCCCCTTCCATGATGGACAGCAGTGCGCTGATGCTGTGCTGCGGGACATCGAGCGCCCGCAACGTTACAAGGTCGGCCTGCTTCTTGGCGTTTGGTGGCTCTCTGCCGGCGACGGCGTCCTTGATGAGCGAGACAGCGTTGCGGTCGAGCAGAAAGAGGGTCTCAGTTTCCATAGGCGGCGGATCGTCAGGCATCCAGCGCGTCTTCGCGCGCAAGGAACAGGTCGTGGTGGCGCTTCAACCGATCCGGGGACGGCTGATCGTCCGGATCGGCAGGAAGCGCAACGAGGCGGCGGCCGCGGTACTGCGCGTACTCCGTCCGTTCCAGTGACCGCGAAACGGCCACTCGCCCGCCCGCATCGACGGCTATCAGGTGCAGATCGAACAGCGTGTGAATATCGGCGCGCAGCGCGAGCCCGTTGGAGGTCGTGTAGTTCGTTTCGAGTGCATGCGGGACAATGTGAGCCGCCTCGAGCAGCGGTTCGACCGTTGAGCCGCTGACGGCGCAGGTGCTGTCGTAGGCGCTGAGAAGACGGTCGCGGAATTCGGGCTGGCCACGGCGGGTCTTGATGGCGACGAGTTGCCGGTTCTCACCGTCCTTGCTGTCGTCGGCGGTGCCGTCCGCCGCCGCGTCGTCACTGGCCGCTAACGCGGCAGCTTCGTCTGCAGGCTCGGCGTCCGCTTGAGGTCCGTCAGGTGGTACGGACGCGAATCGGCGAAAGTCCACGTACTGTTGCTCGAGGTTGTGGCCGACCGTCCGCCATCCTGCGCGTTGCCACGCCACGGCGTGGACGTGCGAGTCCGTGTTGCTCCAGAACGGCGGGTGCTCGTAAGCGGAGGGGGGCAGCCCCTTCGGAAGCATAGTGTTGATCTCTTCAAAGGTGAGCCGGACGGTATCGCCGGTCAGGCTGCGCAGATGCGCTTCAAGGGCGTCGTATTTCGCCATGTCGTGATGGGTAGCAGCGCTGGTCCGCTGGAGGATGGGCTTCGGAATGGACAGCATAAGGGTAAGGGTGAATGAGATCTGATGGGAATAACAGCATCACCCGCAGCGTGGCGCGCGAAAACTCTTCCACACCCTTGAACAACCCCCACCCCCGTCCTAACGCGCGTGCAGGGGCCGCCGTTACCGCCGGCCGAACCGTATTGAACGGCCATGCGCGAACCTAACTGCGTCCTTGTGTGGTGTACCGCACAAAGTAGAAAGCGCATGCAAATACCCGTCGCCTATGCTTCGCGACGGCTCCAAGGGCGGAGCCACCATGTCCCTAAGGCTTCCATGCGAACTAGGAGAACAAAATGGAGATAAAGAACTACAAAGACCTGACATATACGCCGCTCTATGATGGCGTGAGCGCGTCAGAAACGTTTGCGTTCAACGGATTTGAAGCGAAGGTAATTCGCTACGAGCCCGGTGCGAGGGCGCCACGGCACAACCACAGCGGTGACAACCTGAAAGTGGTTCTGCAGGGCGAATTGCGCTTCAATGGCCAGACGACGGGGCACGTCGGAGCGATGTATCCATGCAGCGCACAGGAAGGGTATTGGCTGGAGGCGTTGCCGGAGACTTATGTCCTGCTGGTGCAGGAACCGGGCACGAAGACGGTCCTCATTGACGAGCCGACCGAGTGATCCCCTGCTTCCAGTGGCGGCAGCCATGGGAGCGGCCACCAACGACAGAGACGTGAGGCATCACCAGCCCGGCTTCGCCCGGGTTTGTTTGCAAACGCCTCAATGCCGCTAACTCGAGTTAGCGGCATTGCATTTTATGCAGTGCGGTCAGACAGATCTGCAGCAAGGTCATAAATCGCAGTTCCGCGCTGGTGGTGAAGCCGAAATCGCTCTCGGGGCCACAGCGATCGGCCGATGACCAAAGGGGGAACGGTCGTTCGGATGTCCGTCTTTGCTCGGTTGAGAATGGCCGGACCTGGCCCGACTGCCGCCGACTGATTCGAGCAACGCTCGACCACTGCCGTTGCATTTGGCTTTACCGATACGCCACACCCGAAACTGCGTGTCGCACTGTATCGAAAACTGTTGAATAACGGCGGTTGCTGTTGCAATACCACTTCGAGACCGTATCGCAATGATGCTGGCCGAGCGTTAATCGAATCGGTAGGCGGCCGTCGGCCGTTGAGGGGTCTTTCATGCAAAGGGGCGCTAGGACCCTCAGACGGCAGCTCCACTCGGCAACCCAAATCCAACAACAACTATCGAACGTCAGCAATCCACCCATCCGAACGGTTACGGTTGGACGAGTGGTATTGGACAGTTTATGCATGCGCTGTCATGATCTGCGGCACTAAAGCAACCTGCCGGCGTCCATAGTCGGATTGAGACAGAACGAGAAAAATGAAAGTCCTAGAAGACATCACACCCTTCAAACTTATTACGCTCTTAGTGACGGTGGCCGGGGCGGTAAGTGCAGCCAGCGTTGCTGCAACTTGGCAGTTTTGTCAAAAAACGCAGTCTGACGAGCTGCAAGGCTATAAGGCGGCGCAGGAACTACACCTTAAGGATGCTATTTCGTCCCTTTCGAGCTACGCCGAGGCCGCAAAGCTAACGTCTGACGAGCGAGCAAGACTAACCGCCTTAGATAGGCAGCTCCCGGCTCTGATGAAGGCGAACACAGATATGAAAACGAGGCTCGATGAAGTGACGCGTGACCGCGACAGCCTCAAAGTTACTGTGAGTTCGATGCTCCAAAAAAATACGGAAATCGAGGTGCCTGTTGGCGAGGCGCACTGGATTGTTCCGAACTTGGTCACGATCGGTGTAACTTCCGTCGATAGAAGCTATATTGAGGCGACCTTCAACGGGGCACCGCATCTGCTTGACGTGGGCGGCCAACTACCCTTCGATCTGGCTGGCAAACGGTACACCGTTACGCTGACCAAAATCGAACCGAGTGGAGCGACGTTCGTCGTAACTCTACCGGTCGCGGGCTGAGGCATTTAGATCGGCGAACACAAGTCATCCACGAAGCGTGAACATATAACGGCGGCAGCCAAGGACGACCTTTCGATTTGTTATGGGGTTGAGTCACGCACGGCGATGCGGTTACTCTATGCACGCAGACGACAACCGACTTCTCGCGTGCAACATGCTGATCAAACTCCCGGAGCACGACGTTTCAAGAAGACTGGCTATTGCAGGGTGGATGCTATTTCCCCGGCCAGAAGATGACGATTTGAGACGCCTGTACCGTTCCGCGATTCAGCACGTTCGCGTTATGCATATCCTGAAAGACGCGGGCCAGTCAATTGACCCAGCAGAACAGAAATATAAATGGGTCAAATCCGGGGGCGAAATGATTGCGATTGAACAAAATACCCCGGACCTATCGGCTAAAGAAGCCGGGCCTGCCTTGATCGGATCGCCGGATAAAATCGTTGAATTCTTCGAGGATTACGAAAATTTCTTGCGACGCGCAGATATCGATCTCTTATTCAGGAAAGGAGTTGTTTCGGGGTTAATTCTGCTTGTCTGTTGCTCTTTTCAGAATAAATTTGTGAGGCGATATGGTGATGGAAAGGCTGGGGCTCAAAAAGCCGTGGCCGAAATGACAAAAATCGGGTTGACTTTGGTCAGGGAGTATTTCGGGGATTTCGATGGCGTAGCCCATTTGTGGGCGTCTTGGTTGCTGCGGAAATTTAAGGATGCCGATTTGCGTGTGGACCGAGAAATGCTCAGGGGATTGGGGAGTAGGATTTCAATCGATTTTATGGGGAATGTCACTGTTAGTGAAATTCTGGATGGCGCCAAATCGGCCCTTGTTTTCGGGCGAGGCAAGCTTAATACCGGAGTTGCTATCCTGGAGGGAGTGGATTCCATTGAATTCGATTGGCCCGAAATTTCTTTCGGTCTGGCGGATGAGTTGCCTTCTGCGCTCGTTGACGTGTTCGAGCAATTCAGGCCAGAAAGCAAGCTGAGGCGGTAGGGGGTTTTGGTGTGTCAGCGTGCCTGATACAGGTTACATGCGTGTCTCCGAAGAATAAGCTGCGTCTTGTGCAATCCGCACAGCCAACTGAAGAAGCAAGGAGATGCCGCAGTATGAGCAGAAACTGGTTTGCCCTGATCAAAAAATCGGAAGTGAAATCCTTGACCGGTATGAGTCCGGCTTATATGTACGCTCTTGTCAAAAAAGGACTATTCCCGTCCCCGATTAAAAACGGCCGTTCAAGTTTCTGGGTTTATGGTGAGGTCATTGAGTGGATCGAGCTTCGTCGTAAAGAGCGAGGTGAGGCACATTAATATCGTTCCTATTGAAATGATCGTGCTGACTATCCGCGGCGTCGGGTTGGCAGGGCTGAAAAATGCACGCAGAAATGGTGCATTTTTCAGTTCTGGTCGGACTGAACAGTGTGCGTGAAAGCCGTGTATTTTTCGGTCAGCACCATGCCGAAAAACGCGCGTCAAGGCCGCGAAGTTTTCGTCGCGGGTATGTGCGGGAAGCTCGTGACGCTGCGCCACGCGCCAGACCTTCGCATCCAGCCGTTGGTCGCGTAGGCGCCCTGCAAAAAAGGCTCAGAGGTAGCTCTTTGAGCGGCTTTCAGCGGTCGAGCGGAACCGAAAAATGCAGCAATAGTAACTATTACACTAATCAGCCTACAGCTCACCAGTAGCCAACCCTCACGTACAGCTAGCCAAGCAGTATCAAGCTTCAGTGTGAGGGTACATAAGTATCGGCTACATAGCGCTGGACAGTTCCAGTGTGTGGACCAGTAGTCGTAGGGGTAGCTACTTGCCGCGGATAATCAGCGTGCAGTCACCTTATAACCAAGGAAACTTGCATGTGTGATTCAATGCAAATATTTGTTGGCCTCGCACCGGATATGCCCGACGACGAGTACGAGGCGTGCCGCTTTCCATGGGAGCCTGAAGGATCTAATGGTGTCCGTGGAGAGTTCTATGAGTTTGAGATGAAAAGTCCGATCACTGGCGCCGGATTTAAAATCAAGGCAGTTGGCGTAGGTGGTATCCGGCATGGCCGTATTGGCGGATACTGGCTCAGCGCCAATATCCCCGCTTGTGTGGTCGGGCATAACCGGGAGCTAGTTAATGGCGTGTATTGGGCTGCAAAAATATGCTTTGCGCTTCTCCGGAACTTTCTTGCTAGCCGTGGCTGCACTGTCAAAGGCTTGTCGTATATTGAGTGGGGAAACGTTTTTATTGGCCCATTCACGCTGACCTATTTGGAAGAGTGCGAAAGTAGGGATGCCGCGCTTGAGTTGCTGAACGATATTAGACAGCACGTTGAGGCAGTTCTTAATCATGGCCCGCACTCGCGGCCAGGAATGAAGGCTGCTTACGTAAAGCCGGATGGTGCGGAATGGCCCGAGGATGTTTTCACGCTGTATATTCGGGATCGAGAATTCGGGATTGCCCTTTATGTGAAACAGCCCGGTGTGGCGAAGGCATTTTCGAGGGAGATTGATGAGCCGGAACTAGAATCCGAGGTGGCCGAACGGTCAGGGCGTACTGTGCGAATAGAGGTCACGCCGCACAAAGCGTGGCTGGCAGAAAATGACCTCGACAAGCCGGAGAATTGGCGTAATAACCCTGATGCCTATAAGAAGGTGTTCGGTTTAATGAGGGTGAAAATTCAATTAGGTCGGTCGTGGAGGGTCAAGCGAATGCAGAAAACGTCTGTCAGAAATTTATCGTTGTCACAGGATGATAAAACCTGTCTCCTTCTGCATCTTTCAGGGAAGGACCCTGGCGATTATCCGGTGCTGAATGTGTATCCAGATGCGAACGCGAGAAGCAAGCGCTTTTCTGCGATTCGCAAGCGGGTCTTTGACGAAACCGGCATCGACCTGCGTATTCCGTGGAGGGTGCAGCAAGCAGGGGTGCGCCCGGGGCTGGCTAGTGTGTTCGAGTATCCGGGTGAGTTCGAGCCGCACGAGCACCTCCGGACCGTCGTCTACTCGAAGACGACTGCCCCTGCGGCCTACGAGCGCTTGGAGGAACTGACCGCTGAACTGCTGCGCGCGGGGGCTCACTCCGGTGCCGATGAGGCGCAGGGTGCCAGCGGCGAATCCGCCGACGTTGTAGATGACTGGTCGGACCCGGTGCCAAAGCAGGGCGCATTCGATGGCTGGCAAGATGAGTACGCTGACTGAACGACGATGGACATGACGCGAGCGAATGTGATGATTGCGTCATGTCCCCTTGATCTCGGCCTGCCGGTACGGGGTCCACGGCCGAATTTCGCCGTCTATGCCCAGCGTTGGAGTTCTGTCGCGATGCTTGCAGGAACTCGGGATTCCGTTGCTGGACAGGGGAATGCACGAATTTTGTTGGTATATTTGTTGGTATTTTTGGGATCGAAATTGCCGAAAGCCGCGCCAAGTGACGGGTTTGGTTCAGGGTTCGATTGCTGCAGCCGCACCAAATTCAAAGCGCGTACACGCAAAAAAGGGTCCCCTCGGGGACCCTTTTTTGTTCTGCAAGCAAGTCTCACGGCGCGTTACATGAGCGGCAGTTCGACTACCGCCCCGCGAAATCGCGCGCTGCCTGGCTGCGTTCCTGCCGGCTTAGCCGCCGCAACCGCCGCCGCAGCAGCTCGTACGCGCCGGGGCTGCCGTTTCGGCTCCGGGGATGGAGATCAGCATGTCGATGACAACGCCTTCTGCGGCGCGCTGGACGTAATTGACCTGCACCTGATTGCCATAGCGCTGCTGGATCTGTTGCAGCAGCGGCAGCGGATCGTGGTCGTTGACGAAGCGCATCGTTTCGCCGTGATCGAGCGATTCGAGGGCAGCGAAAATGGATGCGTGGCGCAGGCGCTTCGAGAGACCGCGTGCGTCGAACTGATAAACGTGAGTGCCAGTTTCGGTCATGTGAACTTCCTTTAAAGCCAGATTAGGGGGATCGTGCACACCGGCATGTAACGCCGCACACAGATTGCCTGAAGCTGCGAATTTTACGCCTCGCCGCTGTGGCGCAGGTAAAGACCCCGCGGCTCTGCGTTGTTTTCACGTATTTGCGTTAAGTATTTGAATGTTAATGAATTATATGTGTCTGCACAGGTGCATGCATGCGTGTGATAGTGGATGATTTATTAATCTGCGTCAAAATGTCTGCGGTTCAAATGCCGGATTCAAGTCCGGTAATCCGCACGCGCGATATGGGCATTTCAGATTGCCTCCGTTCATCGGCGCACTCAGGATCGCGAACAATTTCCGCACGATTGCAGCAGCTTCACCACGCACCACGCGCCACAGCAAACTCACCTGGCCGAACTTCCCGCTAGCAGAAAATCCCCGGCAATGTTGCGGCGCGATGTCACTACATGGTTTTAGCCACAATCGCAACGAAAATTCTTGTAAACCTTGATGTCGATCCAGGAGCATGTGAATACTTCATGCGATGCGCATAGATGGCTGCCGGGCGGGATTCGGGGCGTCGAGCGCACCCTGCACATCCGTCGCGGCACGTCTAAACAGGGCGGGCAGGTCAACCGGGCAAGCATGCTTCGGTGTCAGAAATTTTCTCACACTACGAAATGCGCACCAATCTACCGATCACGCAGCAAGAATTTCATTTCCCTCCCGATGCGACGCTCCTGTCCACGACGGACACAAGCAGCCACATCACCTACGCAAACGAGGCATTCATCGAGGTCAGCGGCTACGATACCGACGAAATCCTGGGGCAACCGCACAACCTCGTACGTCACCCGGATATGCCTTCGCAGGCGTTTGCGGATATGTGGGAGACGCTAAAAGCAGGCCTTTCGTGGACTGCGCTGATCAAAAACCGGCGCAAGGATGGCGACCATTACTGGGTGCGTGCGAATGCAACGCCGGTCATCCACGACGGACAAACCGTCGGTTACATGTCGGTTCGCACCAGTCCGGGTCGTGAAGAAGTCGAGGCAGCCGAATCCCTCTACCGCGACTTTCGCGAGAACAAGGTCGGTCTGCGTCGTTTTCGGAAAGGGCTTGTCGTGCGAACCGGGATTCTCGGCTGGATGTCGCTGCTGCAAACCCTGTCCGTGCGTTGGCGAATCGGTGCCAGTACGCTCGCGTCGCTTGCGCTCGTCGTGCTCGCGGCCTGGCTGGCCGGGTTGCAAGGACCGATGCTCGGTGCGTTCTGCGGCGCGGCGGCAGTCATTTCGCTGCTTGCCACGCTCTGGCTCGATGCACAGATCAGCCGGCCGCTCCAGGCGGTGCTGAATCAGGCGCAAGCCGTGGCCGCAGGCCAGCCTGGCGAAAACCGGCACCTGAACCGCGTCGACGAGATCGGCATGATCCTGCGGGCGATCAATCAGTCAGGGCTCAACTTGCGATCGCTGGTGGACGATGTGAGCGGGCAACTCGGCGGGCTCCGGCGGGCCAGCAGTGACATCGCTGCGGGTAACCAGCACCTGAATGACCGCAGCCTTCAGTCGGCTGCCAGCCTCGAAGAGACGGCCGCCTCGATGGAGCAGATGACGGTCACCGTGAAAAACAACGCCGATACGGCTATCCAGGCAAGCCGGCTTGCCGCATCGGCGAGTCAGGCGGCTTCGGATGGCAACGCCGTCGCGCGCGACGTGATCGCAACGATGAGCGAGATCACCGAAGCGAGCAGGAAGATCAGAGAGATCATCACCCTGATAGAAGGCATCTCGTTCCAGACCAACATCCTCTCGCTCAATGCCGCCGTCGAAGCCGCGCGCGCGGGCGAGCACGGACGCGGGTTCGCCGTGGTCGCCGGTGAAGTGCGCACGCTCGCGCAACGGAGTTCGTCCGCGGCCAGAGAGATCACGGCGCTCATTAACGACAGCGTGGCCAAGACGGCTTCGGGCGGCGAACTCGTCGGCAAGGCCGGCGACGCGATGCGCAATATTCTGGGGCAGGTAACGCGCGTCGCCGACCTGATCGGCGAAATCAGCTCGGCGACCAACGAACAATTCTCCGGAATCAGCCAGGTGAACGTCGCGGTCACGCAGCTTGATCAGATGACCCAGCAGAACGCCAATCTGGTGCAGCAGTCGGCCGACGCTGCCGACGATCTGCAGATTCGTACGGGCCGTCTCGTTGAAGCGGTGAAGATATTTCAGGCCGGGGCCGCGGGTGGCGGCCGGTGAGGTAAGTGGTTTTCGTGTTCCGCAGCCACGTCGCATTTCATGTGGATAGGGCCGCGACATAGAGGGTTGCAGCGTTTCGGTTGCAACCCTTTTTGCTTTTCACGCGCCTGTCCGCTATGTCTGCTTCGGGCGCTTACGGAATCGATTGCTTGCGCGCGCAATTGATTCGTATGGCTGATTGATTGTCTCGCGGTGCCTGGCCTCAAGACTGTTACCGCGCGCGTTCGTGCGCTTTCGTGTGCTTCGCCATGCCCGCTCCGTCGATACGAGTCCTACGACTTTCGGACGAGTCGACGCCAGCGCGCAGGTGGACGATGATCATGGCAAGCGGGGGCGGCGAAACATGCCTTCCTGCTCTGCTATATGATGGCGCCGC
This sequence comes from Paraburkholderia sp., assembly GCF_004298475.1. GTDB lineage: Bacteria > Pseudomonadota > Gammaproteobacteria > Burkholderiales > Burkholderiaceae > Paraburkholderia > Paraburkholderia denitrificans. The sequence goes on from NZ_SCRP01000016.1 coordinate 100,750, forward strand.
TCTTGCCGTATCGCTTGCTACCTATTGCCTATGACCGACTTTCCCACTCTCACCTGGCCCGACACGGACGGCCCTCGCAGTGTCCGCTGGCGTTCGGAGGCGGGCGTTGCACCGCCGAAGCGTGTTGTCCTCGCAGACGACCGCACGAGCGCCGACGCCGCCTACCGGCTCGCCTGCGAAGGTACGGCGTTGCTGTGGCGAGGCGACTACCAGAACGCGCGCCAGTTGTTGCAGGCGCTCGCCCGCCGCGCCGATCGCAAGCCGCGCAAGGCGCCGGACTCGCTGCTCGACGCGTTCAATCTGCACCGCCAGGCGCAGTCGCAACGCGCACGCTCGCTGGGCATGGTGCTGATTCCGCTGGAAGGCGACTACACGATTTCCCTGCGCCGCGCGCCCGACGTGAAGCTCGCCTGCGAGGAGGCCTGGGGACCCGCGACGGGCGAGGCGTCCGCAGTGTCGCTGCGCGAACTGCTCGGACTGATCGGTGCGCACGAGTGGCGAAAGAAAGGTGTCGAAATCCCGGCGCTCGATCATGCGCGCATTCACCCGTACTACGGCGTGTTTTCGCCGGTACGCGGCGAGTATGTCGATCTGGTTGCGCGCGTGGCGCTGCCGTCGCTCGACAAGGCGTTCGATATCGGCACCGGCACGGGCGTGCTCGCGGCGGTGCTGGCGGCGCGCGGCGTGAGACAGATCGTTGCGACCGATCAGGACCCGCGCGCGCTCGCCTGCGCTCGCGAGAATCTCACGCGGCTCGGTTACGGCGGGCAGGTCGAGGTGGTGGAAGCGGATCTGTTTCCGGCCGGGCGCGCGCCGCTTGTCGTTTGCAATCCGCCGTGGGTGCCTGCGCGGCCTGCGTCGCCGATCGAATATGCCGTGTTCGATCCGGAGAGCCGCATGTTGCGCGGCTTCCTGGCCGGATTGAAGGATCACCTGGAGCCCGGCGGCGAAGGCTGGCTGATCCTCTCCGACTTCGCCGAGCATCTTGGCCTGCGCACGCGCGAGGCGCTCATGGAGATGATCGTCAATGCGGGGCTGGAAGTGGTTGGCCGCGAGGATATCCGCGCGCGTCATCCGAAGGCAACGGACCGCACCGATCCGCTATACGAAGCGCGCGCGAAGGAAGTGACGTCGCTGTGGCGTTTGAAGGTTCGCGGCGCGTGAGGCGAGGTGAGGTGAGGCGACGCTATTCGCGCGCACGGCCAGGTGCCGCTGTTCGCGCGCACGGCCAGGCGCCGCGGACAAAGTGGCCTGGCCGGTGCACTGGTGAACTGGTGCAATGGTGCGTCAGCGTGAGGCTGCGGCATCGGCACAGTCCAGCGCGCGATGCTCGCAAGCGCATCAGCCCGGATAGGCCTCGTCGACCGTCAGGCCCGCGAGCTTGAAAATCACGCGCAACGTTTGTGGCTTGATTTCGCGGCGTGCTGCAAGCGACGACATCACGAACTCGAGAACCTTTGCATACTTCAGCAGGATCAGGCAGGTCTCGAGATCGGCGGTGCCGTCACGCATGACTTCGGCGATCTGCAGCATCTGTACCGAGATGTCGCGCGCCATCTCGAGCTCAAGTTGCTGCTTTTCCGTCCACTGAGGAAGCGTGACCAGCTTCGTGAGCAGTTCCTGAAATTTCTGTTCGGCGTTTCCGTCGGGTATCGTATTCATTGCGTGCCCCATGCAAGGACGTACAGCGCCGGGCGCATGTTGCGTACCGGTGAACTGCGACGTGCCTGTCCTGTCGACGCCGGTCATTGCCGGAGTGATCTCCCGCACGCGCTGTCCGGCCCGTTGCCGCTCAGTGGCCGTCCAGTCGCGCTCACCGCCGGTGCTACTACCGGTCCTTTGTTGACATGGAGGATCGATGTCCGCCGTGCCGTGTAATCAACCCCTTCCTGCCGCCCGAACGCGGATTCGCATTTCGGGCGTCGCGGGCCAATTGACAGCCTGGTCACGCTTTTTACGTAAAATGGCAGGCCAACCCTACTCCTTCCGTCATCTGTCGCACGTTTCGCGGTAAATGACTCACTACCTGTGCCTGACCCGATGTCCAGCAAGACGTACGAAATCCGCCCGAACCAGTCGATCGAACTCCTCAAGGAGCTTCACATCCTGACGCGCGACGGCAAGATGAACCAGGATAGCCGCCGCAAGCTCAAGCAGGTCTATCACCTGTTCCAGTTCATCGAGCCCCTTCTCAAAGACCTGAAGCAGGACGGGCATGACGTCACGCTCGTCGACCACGGCGCGGGCAAGTCCTATCTGGGTTTTATTCTCTATGACCTGTTTTTCAAGGAACTGCTCGACGGGTCACACATCTTCGGCATCGAGACGCGCGACGAACTCGTACAGCGCTCGCGCGATCTGGCGCAGCGGCTCGGCTTCGGGGGCATGTCGTTTCTGAATCTCTCTGTCGCGGATTCGATTGCGTCGACAGCGCTGCCGTCCACTGTCGATATCGTGACCGCGCTGCACGCGTGCGACACGGCCACCGACGACGCGCTGCGCTTCGCGCTGAAAAAACACGCGCGCTACATCGTCGTCGTGCCCTGCTGTCAGGCCGAGGTGGCGGGCGTGCTGCGGCGGAACAAGGGGAAGTCGCTCGGCGAGGCGCTAACCGAGATCTGGCGTCATCCGTTGCATACGCGCGAGTTCGGCAGTCAGATCACGAACGTGCTGCGCTGCCTGCAACTGGAGGCGCACGGCTATCAGGTGAGCGTGACGGAGCTGGTGGGCTGGGAACACTCGATGAAGAACGAGCTGATCATCGCCCAGTACAAGAATTTGCCGCGGCGGCGGCCCGCCGAACGGCTTACGGAAATCCTTAATACCTTCGGCCTGGCCGACCTGAAGGAGCGCTTCTTCATCGACGAAGGCGCGGCAGCCGCGAGCGTTGCCGAAACCGGCGCCTGATTCTTTCTACTCCTCGCCGTCACGGCGCATCCAGTCGCGCCAGCCTTGAAGCCCGAGGCGGCGCAGTGTTTCCATGTTGCGCTCGTAGATGTCGGCGGCATCGGGGAACGCCTCCACCGCGCGCTCGATGCTGGCTTCGCGAAGCAGATGCAGGATCGGGTAGGGCGCGCGGTTCGTATAGTTCTCGATGTCCTCGGGCGCGGTGCCCGCGAACTGATACTGCGGATGAAAACTTGCGATCTGCAGCGTGCCTTCGAGGCGTAACTGTTCGAGCAGGCGATCCGCGAGCCAGGTCGCGTCGTTGAAGTCGGCGAAATCGGCGAGCGCGTGGGGCAGGATCAGCAGCGTCGTGTCGAGTTGCGCGGGATCGGCTGCATCGAGCGTCTTCAACTCCGCTTCGAGATCGGTGAGGACGCCCTCCAGATCGGTCGCCTCGCTGATCGCGTAGCGGATCTGCTGCTTCACATGCACGCTCTTCGCAAACGGGCACAGGTTCAGGCCGATCACCGCGCGCGTGAGCCAGTGGCGGGTTGCGGTGAGGATTTCCGCGTGTGCGGCGTTGGCGTCGGAGGGCTGGGCGGCGATAGCGTTCATGGCGTGATTCTACCGGGCCCGCGGGGTGGGTCTGTGACTCGGGCCTGTGACTCGGGCCTGTGACTCGGGCCTGCGAGGTGGGTCTGTGACTCGGGCCTGTGAAGCGGGCTTGCACGGCAGGCCTGCACGGTGGGCCTCGCGTGACGCGATGCCCAAGCGATGCCCGGCTTCTACGTTTCGTCTGGCCGCGCCGCCACACCCGGCGCCGGGCACATCGCTTCAATCAGCAGCTTTGCGGTGTGCGGCGCAGCGAGGATCGGGCCGCAACCGGGGCCGTAAGTCTGGCTCGCCGCATAAACCCCTTCGATCAGGAGCGCCAGCGCGTTGGCGAGCGCGGCGGGATTCGTCGCCTGCGCCTCGGTGGCCAGCGTGGTGAGCCGCGCGATCAGCTTCGATTTGTTGTCGGCGACCGCGAGCCGCGCCGGATGCGACGGCTCCGGAAATTCCGCCGCGACGTTGACGAACGGGCAGCCGCGGTAGTGGGGCACAGAAGCACGCCGCGACAGGTCTTCGAAATAGTGGACCAGCTGCTTGACCGGCTCGCCGGGATATCTGGCGAGGTTCGATTCGAAGCGCTCGAAGAATCGATCGTCGCAACGCTTCAGATAAGCAACCACCAGATCGTCTTTCGACGAGAACTGCCGGTACAGGCTCATCTTGTTGAGCCCCGCGCGCTCCACGACGGCTTCGACGCCCACGGCACGGACGCCTTCCCAGTAGAACAGCTCGCCCGCTGCATCGAGCAGATGCTCATGCGCGCGCGCGCCCGCCGTCTGCGTACGCGGTTTGCCCGTGCGGCGGGCGGTGGCGGTCGGTTCGAGTTCGGTCATGACATGCTCGATAAAAGGGATCTGCTTGACATGTTACCGAGCGGTAACTAGTATCGCAACACGCCCTTGTGACCGGTCGGTAACAAGCCGGCGGTGCAGCGTACAGGCGAAGCAAGGCAGAAGAAATAAGGCGGACGAAATCGGGCAGGATGCGGCTCCGCGAGGAGCGACAGGAGCGCGAATGAACTGGGCAGCGAGGTGGGTCGGCGGGCGTTTTCACTACGGATGGCTCGTCGTGGCGGTGGTGTTTCTGGTGTTGCTGGCGGCCGCCGGCACGCGCGCGACGCCGAGCGTGATGATGGTGCCGCTCGAACACCAGTTCGGCTGGAGCCGCGCGACGATCTCGCTCGCGATTTCGGTGAACATCGCGCTCTACGGGTTGATGGGGCCGTTCGCAGCCGCGGCGATGCAGCGCTTCGGCATGCGTCCGACGCTGCTCGCCGCGCTCGCCACGATGGGCGGCGGCGTGGCGTTGTCGTCGATGATGACGCACCCGTGGCAGATGGTGCTGATCTGGGGCGTGATGGTGGGCGGTGCGACGGGCGTCGCGGCACTGGCGCTGTCGGCAACCGTGGTGACGCGCTGGTTCACGACGCACCGTGGCCTCGCAATGGGCATCCTCACCGCAAGTTCGGCCACGGGGCAGCTTGTGTTCCTGCCGTTCCTCGCGGCGATTGCGCAGAAATACGGCTGGCAGCCGGTCGTGCTGGTGGTTGCCGTGGCTGCGGCAGTGGTGATTCCGCTCGTCGCGCTGCTGTTGCCCGAGCGGCCCGCCGACCTGAATCTGCGCCCCTACGGCGAAGGGCACGACATGCCGGTCGCGCCGCCGCAGCCACAGGAGAATCCGCTGAAGATCGCGCTGGGCGCGCTGACGTCGGCGAGCCGCACGCGCGACTTCTGGCTGCTGTTTTTCAGTTTCTTCATTTGCGGCGCGAGCACGAACGGTTACGTTGGCACGCACCTCATCGCCATGTGCGGCGACTACGGCATGACCGAGGTGCAGGGCGCGTCGCTGCTCGCGACGATGGGCATCTTCGATCTCTTCGGCACGACGCTTTCGGGCTGGCTTTCGGACCGCTTCAACAGCCGCTGGCTGCTCTGCTGGTACTACGGCTTGCGCGGGCTTTCGCTGATCTATCTGCCGCATGCGTTCGGAATCGAATTTTTCGGTCTGCCGATTTTCGCGGTGTTCTACGGACTCGACTGGATCGCGACCGTGCCGCCGACGGTGCGTCTCGCCACCGATGTCTACGGCAAGGAACGCGCGCCGGTGATCTTCGGCTGGGTGGTGGCCGGGCATCAGCTTGGCGCGGCGTTCGCGGCCTACGGTGCGGGGCTGCTGCGCTCGAGCCTCGGCACATACACGGTTGCGTCGATGATCTCCGGCGGGCTGTGCCTCGTCGCTTCGTTCCTCGTTTTGCGGATCAACCGCGGCGAGCGCGCCGTTGCTGTGCAAACCGCATAAGCGCGGGCGTTCGAACTGCTGATCTACGTCGAGCGGGTTTCACGCTGCGCGGTTATCCTTATGGGCTCCGGGCGAGCCGCCCTCACACACCGAGGACAGACCAGGCATGACGAAGCAAAAAACCGCACAGACAGCCGTGCCCATCCACGAACTGATCGCAGGGCGCTGGAGCCCGCGCGCGTATTCGAGCGCACCCGTGAGCCGCGAGGCGCTGCATGCGGTCATCGAGGCAGCGCGCTGGGCGCCGTCGGGCTACAACCTGCAACCGTGGCGCTTCATCGTGTTCGACCGCACGGCTGACGAAGTGGCTTTCAAGCGCGCGTTCGCGACGCTCGTGCCGTTCAACCAGAACTGGAATGCGCCCGCGCCGGTGCTGATCGCCGTGACGGCGCTCACGCTCAACGCAAAGGGCGAGGTGAACCGCACGGCGCAATACGACGCGGGCGCAGCGGCGATGTCGCTCGTACTGCAGGCGCACGCGCTCGGCCTCGCGGCGCACCAGATGAGCGGCTTCGACGTCAACGCGTTCCGCAAGGAGTTCGCGCTGCCGAACGATGTGGAACCGCTTGCCATCATCTCGATCGGCCATTACGGCGACGTCGACAAGCTGGATCCGGTGCTGCGCGATCGTGAAAAGGCGGAGCGCACGCGCTCGGCGGTGGGCGACGTGGCCTACGCGAACGCGTGGAAGCAGCCCTTCAAGGCGTGACCGGCATCCGGCACGACGCGCGGCAGGGCTTTGCGCCGCCCATAAAATCGCGATAAACCCCTCGATAAATCCCTGATAAATCCTCGATAAACCCCCAATAAATCCTTAATAAATCCCCATGAGCACCCATTAAATGCGCGGCCTGGCCGCGCGTTTAATGGGTGCTGGCGCGTGATGTGCTGCGATTGCCGCGCGCCGGACTTCTGTGATACAAAGCCCGTCCTCCCCGTCCATACTTGCGCGCGCTCTGCGTGGCGCCCATCTGCCATGACCACGTTCTGCGCGATCGACTTCGGAACCTCCAATTCGGCCGTGGCGCTGCCTGTGTCCCCGGCTGGCGGCGCAATGCGGCTCGCGCCCGTGGAAGGCGAGCACACCACATTGCCGACGACGGTGTTCTTCAACGCCGACGAACACACCCGCGAGTTCGGCCGCGCGGCGCTGGCGTCGTACATCGACGGTTTCGACGGGCGCCTCATGCGCTCGATGAAGAGCATTCTCGGCTCGCCGCTTGCGACCAGCACGACCGATCTCGGCGACGGCAGCGCAATCCGCTACACCGAAATCATCGCGATCTTCATTGAGCACCTGAAGCGCAGCGCCGAAGCCTGCGCAGGCGCGCCGATTACGCGTGCGGTGCTCGGCCGCCCGGTGTTCTTCGTCGACGACGACGCGCGCGCCGACCGCCTCGCCGAGGAACAGCTCGAAGCCGCCGCGCGTGCCGTGGGGTTTCGCGACATCCAGTTCCAGTACGAGCCCATTGCAGCCGCATTCGACTACGAATCGCGCCTCACGCAAGAGGGGCTCGTGCTCGTGGCCGATATCGGCGGCGGCACGTCGGACTTTTCGCTTGTGCGTGTCGGACCGCAGCGCATGCAGCGGCTCGAACGCAAGGACGACGTGCTCGCGCACCACGGCGTTCACGTCGCGGGGACCGACTTCGACCGCCGTGTGGAACTCTCGACGATCCTGCCCGAACTCGGCTACCAGACGCTCGATCCGGAAGGCCGCGAAATCCCCAACCGGGTCTACTTCGATCTCGCGACCTGGCATCTGATCAACACGATCTACACGCCGAAGCGCACGGCCGAACTGAAACTGATGCGCCACCTGTACGGCGACGTGCGGCACCACGACCGGTTGATGCGCGTGATCGAGCAGCGTCTTGGACATGCGCTGGCGGCGCGGGGCGAAGAGGCGAAGATCGGCGTTTCGGCTGGCGGGGAGACGATGATCGATCTGGACGCGGTGGAGGCCGATCTGCGTCTGGCCTTCTGCGACGCGCAACTGATCGAAGCGGGCCGTGAGGAAACGCGCCGCATCGTGCAGGCCGCTCGCGATACGGTGCAGGCTGCGGGCGTTGCGCCCGCCGAGGTCGGCGCACTGTATTTCACGGGCGGCTCGACCGGTTTGCTGTTCTTGACCGAGGCGCTGTCGGAGGCGTTTTCGCAGGCGCAACCGGTGTTCGGCGACAGGCTGGCGAGCGTGGCGACGGGCCTCGGCATTCACGCCCAGCGTCTGTTCGGCTGAAGCGGGAGCGTCTGCGGGCCAGTCTGACGCGGCCTGGCGAGCGGAAGGAAAACGGCAGAAAAACGGCAGAAATGAAAAAACCCCACCTTCAGGGAGAAGCGTGGGGTTTCTCGGTCAGCTAGCCTGACAGGACCGCGTTCCAGCGATCCTGGTGAGCCATGAGCTTAGACCGGCTTGATGTTCGCAGCTTGCTTGCCCTTCGGGCCGGTGCGAACTTCGAATTGAACCTTCTGGTTTTCTTGCAGGGTCTTGAAGCCGTCGACCTTGATTTCCGAGAAGTGCGCGAACAGATCTTCGCCGCCGCCGTCCGGAGTGATGAAGCCAAAGCCCTTTGCGTCATTGAACCACTTGACGGTACCGGTTTCCATATTACTTTCCTAAAAATGAATTGAGGCCGAAGCCCGAGAGGTGCACGAAAATCAAGGAAGGGGTATGGGACCAACCGGAGTACCGTTGATGGGCGAACTACGAAAGACCACTTCACACTCGCCACTTGAAATCCTGCTCGGACTTTATACGGCGAATTCGCGTGAAGGTCAACTGGGGAGCGGGATACGAAAACGTTTTTTTTTAACGTTAGGGTCGTATCAAATTCTTACGAATCTTGCTTACGTAATGATTATTTCGTACTTGACAAGATAATTTTGGCGGCACTGAACGGTGCAACCGGTTAAACTACGCGCCGCGTAGAGGTTGCACTTACGGGTGCAATCGTGAAGGTACGCACGAGGTTGCGACTGCTGTGAAAACCCGCCTGCCTTATATACCGACGGGGTTATCGGCGTCGAACCGTTCTTGGAGATAGAGGAGAACGTGTGAAAAGTTCTATTCAACGGAATATCGGCCCGTTTGCGCTGATGTTTACCGGTCTTGGGTCGATTATCGGCTCGGGCTGGCTGTTCGGCGCCTGGAAGGCGGCGAAGATTGCGGGTCCTGCGGCGATTTGCGCGTGGATCA